>NZ_JAKENF010000003.1 GCF_021491355.1 Alitabrizicola rongguiensis
CTTCGCCACCCGGACCCGCTTCGCCGGCCAACCCAACCGTAGCGCCAAGACCCGTCATGCACTAAGACTGAACCCGGACCACTCGATCGGGGCAGGCCAATCTACCTCATCCGCGGGACAGATGCTGAAGGTCAACTACTGGACGGCAAGCATGCCTACACGATGACCTTCGCCAAAAACGCGCTGCCGCCTGTAGACCGCAGCAAGGGCGGGTTCTGGTCTCTGACCATGTATGACAAGGACTATTTCATGCTGGCCGACGCGCCGGACGGGCGGACCAATGTTGGCACAGTCAATCTCGATGCGAACCAGCTGGTTTTTGCGCAGGACGGCAGTCTTACCCTTACCCTGTCGCATGATGAACCGAGTGGCGATGCCGCGCGGGCAAACTGGCTGCCTGCACCTGACGGGCAGTTCGCACTGATCATCCGGGCTTATGTACCAGGAAAGGCAATTCAGGACGGCAGCTACAAGTTCCCGGACGTGGTAAGAGAGTGAATGCGAAACCAAGCGTCCTTCCTGATACCGATGCAGCATCCTACTTTGTGATACGCGGTCGCGGTCCTAATGATTAATGTCGATCAACTGCGAACGAAGTTTGCAAACGCGGCATAGCGACCAGTGGTAATGTCTCGCAAAGCGGACACCGGTGCCAAGCACAGCGAAAGACCGCTTTCCGCCCTCTACCGACATTTATGCCCTAGCTCGTGGCCCGCGCCGTCTAGGCGAAATGTTCGATTTCCGTTCCGTCGCTTAATACGCCCCTGACTTCGAAGTGTTCAGGAGCGCCGAAGAAAAACACCTTCGTTTCATTGGTTTGCAAGCCAAGCACCGAAATTGGGCAGTCATGAGGTCCGGAGAATATTAGCCCCGAGAGACCGCTTTCTGGCCTCCCGGCCCAGGGGTGGTGTTCAGCCCCTCCCGCATAACCCTCGAAAACAACGAAAAAATCCGGCCGGAGCTGGATCAGGAGAACGCGTTCGCGAGGGCAGGTGGCGGGCCGGGAAGACCGAAGATGAGAACTTTCATATTTCCGTAAGTATATGATATATATTACTTATTATTTCAAAATATCCCGCCCTTTCGATCTCATCTGGGCGGGCCGCAGCGCTGTATACACCGCTACGAACATTCGCGTTGCCGTTCGCATCCCGATAGATATCTCGAAGAAGATCAAAAAGTGGCTGTGTTAGTTCAAAGTCATCCGGCAGGCCACGAATACCGCGCACAGTTTGGAAGTCGTTGAACCTCTGACGCAGATCGTCCAGGCGGCCCGCTTGCAGGTTTGCGACCACTTCAATGATCGTCCCGCCAGGTCGTTCGAATGCCGATCACTGCCCGCGAAGGCGTTCCAGGGCATTCTCCTTTGACAATCGATAGACGGCATTAGTCACATCAAGCGCATTTACAGCTGCCTTGATGTCACCGTCTGCAAGCTTGACAGAAAAAGAGGAAGCCATTGATTCTGAACCTTCGCAGAGGTGCATATGTATTCGAGCGGTGCGCGCACCTCGTTGGCCTGCCCCGATCGGGTGGATCGGTTTCGGTCTTAGTGCATGACAGGCCTTTGCGCTACGACTGGGGTGGCCGGCGAAGCGGGTGCGGGTGGCGAAGCGGCCCCTGCACCACCTCGGAGGCCGGGGGGCGATAGCCTAACGATGAATGCGGGCGCTTGGTGTTGTAGTGGCGGCGCCAGCGTTCGATGATGATCTTTGCCTCGGAGAGGCTGTAGAAGATCTCCCCGTTGAGCAGCTCGTCCCGGAGTTTCGAGTTGAAGCTCTCGCAGTAGCCGTTCTCCCGCGGTGACCCTGGCTCGATGTAAGCGGTTCGTGCTCCGACGGCGGCGATCCACTCCCGCACTGCCTTGGCGATGAACTCCGGGCCATTGTCCGACCGTATGTGATCCGGCTGTCAACGGCGGAGACAAAACCGGCCACGGGGCGGCGTAAAACCAGGCCAGTGGTTGGGGGCCGAGCGCCATGGCGCGCGCGCTCACCACATAGCTGGTGCGGGCCATGGCGCATTGGCCCGCAGGGCCAATTCTGCAACGGGTGATCAGGTGCCGGGCGCGGCTTTTTGGGCGCGGCTCTGGCCGAGCCGGTAGCTGTCGCCGTTCATTTCGAGGATGTGGACATGGTGGGTCAGCCGGTCGAGTAAGGCGCCGGTCAGGCGTTCGGAGCCGAAGGTTTCGGTCCATTCGTCGAACGGCAGGTTGCTGGTGATCAGCGTGGCGCCGCGTTCGTAGCGTTGCGAGATCAGCTCGAACAACAGCTCAGCGCCGGTCTTGCTCAGGGGCACGAAGCCCAATTCGTCAATGATGAGGAGCTTGTGGCTGACGATCTGCTTCTGCAACCGCAGTAGTCGGCGTTCGTCTCGCGCCTCCATCAGTTCATTGACCAGCGTCGCGGCGGTGGTGAAGCCGACGGAGAGGCCCTTCTGGCAGGCGGCCACGCCGAGAGCCAAGGCGATGTGGGATTTCCCGGTGCCACTTGGCCCGAGGGCGATGACGTTCTCTTGGCGTTCGATCCACTCGCAGCGGGCCAGTTCCAGCACCTGCATCTTGTTGAGCCTGGGGATCGCCTTGAAGTCGAAGCTGTCGAGACTCTTGGTGACGGGGAACTTCGCGGCCTTGATACGGCGCTCGACCATGCGCCGCTCGCGGTCGATCAGTTCCAGTTCGACCAGGCGCGCCAGGAACTGGACGTGGTCCTGACCCTCGGCCGCGCATTGCCGGGCGAGTTTGTCGTATTCCCGCAGGAAAGTCGGCAGCTTCAGCGTCTTCAGATGATGCGCGAGCAGGATCTTGGGGGTCTCGGTCATGCCAAATCGCCCGACATCAGGCACATGTAGGCGGCAGCCGACGTGGTCCCGACCTCTGCGCGCGGCAGGTAGGGGTAGACGTCGAGGTCCAGCTTTGGCGGCCGCTTCTCGACCTGGCAGAGGACAAGGTGCTTCACGGCATCGAAGCCAACCGCGCCGAGCTGCAGCGCCTTCTTCACCGCGGCATGAAGATCATCGATGCCGAAGTTCTCCAGCAGACGCAGGACCTGCACGTATTCGCGCCGCCCCGTCTTCAGCATGCGCGCTTCCATGAGGCGGCGCAGGGTCGCGAACTCGGGCGGCAGGTCCCATTCCGCCAGGGGCGCGGCTTGATCCAAGGCGTTGATCTTCCTCTCGATCAGCGGAAGATAATGGATCGGATCGAACACCATGTCCTCACGGTCGTAGCAGCGCGGGTGCTTGGCGATGACCTCGCTGCCGCAGCCGATCACGACTGCGCCGACATAGCCGCGGACCCAGACATCGCGGTGGCCATAGGCGACCGGGACCGAGTAATCGTTGGTTTTGTAACGCACCAGCGACTGAGAACTGACCCGACCCGTGGTCTGATCACAGGCGTCGAACGGCGCGGCGGGCAGGTCGACCATGGCCGTCATATCCCGCGCGAGCCGTTCTGCGATGGTCTCCGACTGGCCGCGGAGCACGTCAGCCTGACGCTTGCGGCACTGATCCTCCAGGTAGGCGTTGAATGCCTCCCAGGTTGCGAACCTGGGGATTGGCACCATGAAGTTGCGACGGGAGAGGCCGACCAAGCCCTCCGCGTTTCCCTTGTCGTTCCCCTTGCCCGGCCGTCCATAGCGGTCGCGGAATAGGTAATGCGACAGGAAGCCGCTGAAGAGCGTGGCTCGTTGCCGCGTGCCGTCGGGCAGGATCTTCGCCACCAGGCACCGATCGTTGTCGTAAAGGATCGAGGCCGGCACCTTGCCGAAGAACGCAAAGGCGTGGACGTAGCCATCGACCCAGGCCTCCGCCGTCGCCGCCGGATAGGCCCGCACGTAGCAGGCATCGCTGTGCGGCAGGTCCATGACGAAGAAATGCGCCTTCTGCTCGACACCGCCGATGATAACTGTCGCTTCGCCGAAATCGGCCTGGGCATGACCGGGCGGATGCGCCAGCGGCACGAACATCTCGCGGCCATGCCGTTCGCGCTCCCGCATGTAATCCTTCACGATCGTGTAGCCGCCGGTGAAACCATGCTCGGCCTTGAGCCGCTCGAACACCCGCTTCGCCGTGTGGTGCTGCTTGCGGTGGACCTCGCGATCGACCTCCAGCCAGCCGTCGATGATCCCGGTGAAGGCACCCAGCTTCGGCCGCTTCACCGCCGCCTTCCGCCGGTAGCCCGGCGGAACCGAGAACACCATCATCTTGGCTACGCTGTCGCGCGAGATGTTGAAATGCCGCGCCGCCTCGCGCTGGCTCATGCCCTCCGCACAGGCCAGTCGAACCTTCCGATACATGTCCACGGTGAAAATCCTCCCACCCTCCCTGCAGCCTGCAGAAAGGACATAGGTGGACGACTATTGCGCCGCCCGCAGCAGGCTCATCCCGCCGCTTCCCTGGCCGACTTTCTCACCGCCGTTCTCACCGGCACGCCGCGCAGGATGAACAGATCAGACAGCACGTCGATGACGTCGGTCGATCGGAGCCTCCGGTCGACCCGGATCACTAGGCACTCCCGGGAGAACTCGTCGATGAGGTTGAGCAGACTTCTCTGGCGCTAGCGCTGGTTGGCAGAAACTGTCCACAAAGCCCCGAAGCAAGTTCCAGGGCCCAGGTAGGACTGATCCCTACTCTGCTGGCGTGTGCCGGACCAAAGAGTCATGAGTTGGGGCGTATTCTCGGCCCAGACTTGTTCGCGAAATCTTCTAGTCGCACCCGAGCTTCGGGTTGTGTGTTGACCACTCCGGCAACGCAGGCTTCGGCATAGGCGGCATCCAGTGCCGACATGTTTTGAATATGACTAATCGCGGAACAAATGGCAAAGTTGGTTAGCGGCAGGTTCTCAGCACAGCGGCGGGCAAGTACAACGGCATGCGCAAGCGAGGCCTCGACTAGGTACTGCGCAAGGCCAAGCTCTATCGCCTCTTGGCCCTGATAGACCCGCCCGGTCAACATCATGTCTACCATCCGCGCTTTGCCGATCAGGTTGGTCACGCGGATCGTCGCACCGCCGCCAGTAAACAGGCCGCGCTGGCCTTCGGGAAGGGCAAAGTAGGTCGAGGGATCGGCAACGCGGATATGGGCGGCAGAGGCCAATTCCAGCCCCCCCCCCACCACCGCGCCCTTCAGCGCGGCAATGACCGGAACTCCGCCATACTCCATCTTGTTGAAGGCCTCGTGCCAACGCAGGCAAAGCTGCCAGAACTCGGCAGGCGACCGGTCGGCCTTGTGGTGTTCCACCAGATCAAGACCCGCACAGAAATGCGGGCCTGCCCCTGCCAGCACGATCGCCCGGGCACCATCCTTCATGGCACACGAAAAAAGACCGACCAGCTCTTCGATTGTTTCCGCGTTCAGCGCGTTGCGTTTTTCGGGTCGGTTCAGGGTGACGATCCAGACGCCATCGGGCTGACGGTCCACGAGCAAGTTGCGATAGTCCATCGGCCTATCCGTTCACATCCACGACCACCCGTCCCTGCACCCGGCCTTGCAGGATGGCCGCGCCGAGGGCTGGCAGATCAGTCAGGGTGGCGGGGCGGGTCATCGCGTCCAGCCGGTCCTTCGGCAGATGGTCGGCAATCCTTTCCCAGCCGCGAAGGCGGTCGGGATAGGGTTTCATGACGCTGTCGATTCCCAGAAGGTTCACACCCCTGAGTAGGAACGGTATGACGCTTGCCGGCAGGCCCGTTCCGCCCGCAAGCCCGACTGCGGCAACCGAGGCGCCGTATTTCATCTGTCCCAGCACGCGCGCCAGCATCGCACCACCGACGGCATCGATGCATCCGGCCCATGTTTCGGACTCGAGCGGGCGCTTGACGGTTTCGGCAAGGTCGGCGCGGGGGATGATGCGGCTTGCACCCAGATAGCACAGATAGGCTTCCGTCTCGGGGCGTCCGGTGACGGCGGCGACCGTGTATCCCAGAGCCGCCAGAATGGCAACCGCGACTGAACCTACACCGCCCGCCGCGCCTGTCACGAGCACTTCGCCGTTGGCAGGGGTCAGTCCATGATCCTCCAGCGCCTGTATGGCCAGCATCGCCGTCAGGCCGGCCGTGCCCACGGCCATTGCCTGCCGCGCGGTCAGACCGTCCGGCAGCGTCACCAGCCAATCCGCCCTGACGCGCGCCTTCTGGGCATAACCGCCCCAGTGCACCTCGCCCACCCTCCAGCCAGTCAGCACCACCTTGTCACCGGGCTTGTAACGGGGGTCGTCGCTCGCCTCGACCGTGCCGGCGAAGTCGATGCCCGCGACATGGGGCCAGTTGCGCACCAGCCCGCCGCCGGTGGGCGAGAGGCACAGACCGTCTTTGTAGTTCAGCGTCGTGTATTCGACCGCCACGCTGACATCGCCCTGCGGCAAGGCGTCCGTCTCAAGCTCCTTGATCGTGGCCTTGGCCTGACCTTCGGCATCCTTTTCAAGCACGAGGGCGCGAAACATGGTGTCTTTCCTTCCTGTCAATTCGGACCGTGCCAGTCGATCTGGCAGATCTCGGCCGAGCGGCCTTCGAAATCCCAGACGCGGCCGAAGGCGCGCACGCGGCCCTTGCCGGCCTGGGCGACGGTGATGTCGGGGCCCATCCAGTAGCCGGTGTTCGATACGACGACCTCCTGATCGGGATTGGCGCCGGTGATCGGTGTCACTTCACCCTGAATCTTCTTTCCGACCGTCAGGCGGCGAGTCTTGCCCTCTGTCGTGTATTCGACCGGCGCGCGCTCCGCGCCAAGAAACTCCGACACCATGATCGAGAAGAGTCCCGTGGTGCCGCGCACCTTGCCCGAGAAGATGCGGATCAGCCCGTCATAGGCGGCTTCGCTGGCGCGTTCGTCGATATAGGCGGCGGCCTTCCAGTTGCCGCGCCCCATGTTTCCGGGAATGTCCATCAAGAGACCGACATTCAGCCCCGACAGGCTTTCGTCGTCGAAATGCCCCTCGTCGATCCGCACGCCCACCCAGGCCTGACAGTAGCCTTCCGTCGGCGGGTGCTTGCCGAGGGAGACGACGCAGGGGCAAAAGACAGTGCAGTTGCAGTTCAGGATCAGCTCGCCCTTGATCGCCCATTCGGGCAAAGTTGCGGCCATGATAGTTCCTTTCAGAAGAAGGGTGCCGCGAGCGCGGTTGCCCCCGCAGCAGTGACAAGAAGGTATCCGGCAGGCCGCGTCAGGATGCGGCCAAGGTCAGGCAGTTTCTCCATCACCATGAAGAGCGTAGCTGCACCCATCCAAAGCAGGTTCATCGTGCCGCCGACGAAGGCCAGCGCCATCAGCGCCGAGCAGCAGCCGAAGCACAGGACGCCAAGTTCCAGCCCCATGCGGAAGGCACGGGCAGAACCCGGAGCCCAACGTTCCATGAAGAAGGTCAGGGGCATCCGGCACCGCGCAAGGCAGGCGGCCTTCAGATGGGTCAACTGGTAGGCCCCCGCCATCAGAAGCAGGGCGGAGGAGAGCAAGAATGAAAGGCTGGACCCGTCTGGCGCCACAAGTCCCGCCTGCGTCAGCGCCAGCTGGCCAAGCGCACCGATCGGCGCCCCCGCGATCCAGACCAGCGCATATCCCGCGACAAGCGCAACGGCATCGACCGCCTGCGTCGCCCCCGCCGTGCCAAGGTTCAGGAACGTGCGCAAGGCGGGGACGAAGGTCGGCAGCATCATCGCGGCCGCCATTAACAGCCACATGGCGAACAGGCTTGCCAGATCGGCCGATGCCGCACCGATGCAGAGCGCCCCCCACAGGCCAGACGGCACGTCGACAAACGGCGATGTGGCGACCATGGCGAACAGTCCCGCCCAAGCGGCAACGACCGACGCAAAGAAGGCAAGCCACACGACTCCGGCAGGGTTCAGGCTGCGCGTCCGCTTCGCGAGGCCGTGCATCACATCACTCGGTCCAGGAAGTCGGCTGCAACATCAAGGTAGAGGTCGATTTCCTCGGCCCCATGCGAAAACCCGACCTGGGGTCCCGCCGACCAGATAGCGTCCCAGATGCCGCGATTGGCCATGAACACCCTGCGGGCGGCATTAAAGCCCCGGTGCATCGACAGCAGGGTTTCGTCGTAGGATCGGGGAAGGTGGGGTGTCAGGCAAAAGCCCGAACGCGGCCCATATCGAAAGGCGCGCCAGGGCAGGCTGTAACTCCGGGTCAGCGCATCGATACCGTCCGAAAGCCGCGCGCCAAGAGCGGAAATCCGGACGTAGCCGGCTTCCGTCTGCACCTCCTCCAGCATGGCCAGTGCCGCAGCGGTTGACAGCGGGTTGCCGTGGATCGTCCCGCCCGTGGCAATTCCTTTCTGCCCATCCCGCCGCCCGTCGCGCCCGGCCCGCAGCCCTTCGGCCAAGGGGGCGGTCATCCCGTAGATCCCCAGCGCCACACCGCTGCCAAGGCCCTTGCCCAGGACCAGCAAATCGCATGCCAGCTGCATCGGGCGCTTCATCCCGCCATAGGCCAGTTGCCAGGTATGGGTTTCGTCCAGCACGAACAACGCGCCCGCCGCGCGGGTAAGGCGGCAGGCCTCGGCCAGGAACCCAGGGTCGGGCAGGACCAGGGTGCTGTTGGTCAGCGCCGGCTCGGTCAGGACGGCAGCAACATCGCCCGGCGCCAGTGCCGCGCGAAGCGCGCCCAGGTCGTTGAAGGGCACGCTGACTGTCTCGCGCGCCACATCCGGCGAAAGCCCCAGCGCCGCGGGCTGCATCTGTCCTTCCGGACCGCGTTCGACCAGTGTTGCGTCGATATGGCCGTGATAGGCGCCGCTGAAGGCGACCACCTTGCGCTGGCCCGTCAGGGCGCGGGCGATGCGGAACACCTCGGTATTCGCCGCCGAAGCTGAAAGCGTGTATTGCCAGAAAGGCATCCCTGTCCGCCCGGACAGGGCTTCGGACAGAGCAATGGCGTTTTCCGAAGGCAGAAGAGACTGCAGCCCGATCCCGGCCTGCCGGGCTACGGCTCGGGCAACGGGGGTATCGCCATAGCCCAAGGTGTTGGACAGGTCAGCCAGGTTGAAGTCGACATATTCGAAGCCATCTGCGTCGGTGAACCGGCAGCCCTGCCCGCCGGCCACAAAGGGCGGAGCATGGTCGTAAAGCCAGCCCATCCAGGGCATAGGCACGCCATCCGGCATGACCTTCGCCGCCCGCTGCAACAGCGCGGCAGACTTCGGCCGGGCGCGAAGGAAACTTTCGGTCTCGGCCTGAAAGAGGGCCTGAAGCCGCCCCAAGTTGATGCCAGGAACCGGATCGGCAAGGTCAGAGGCCATCGGCCGCTCCGGCAAGGCGGGCGAGGTAGGCGTCAAGCGGGGCGGCGGGGTCTTCCTTGCCCGACAACTCGGCCCGTGCCATGGCGATGATCGCGATTTCGTGGTCGATCAGCAACTGCGCCGCAGGCTTGGCCGCCTCGGGTGCGCGGTCGAGCAGGTTCGTGAACTCAACCACATAGGCCGGATAGTCGCGATCCATGATTGCCATGACTTCCAGGAAGGGAAGCGCTTGCCAATCCGCCGCTTCCGCTCTGCCCGAAAGCTGCACGGCCGTCTCATCGGCAGGCGACACGCCGAATTCCGTGGCAAAGCCACGCAGGGCGGCATCGGTCCGGTTCTCGATCACCGCAAGCTTGTGCCAGAGCGCGGCGCGGCGCGGCGCGGGCTCGGTCTCAGCCAGGGCGGCAAAGAAGGTCTCGCCCGAGATTTCCTCCTCGAAGGCCTTCGCGAAGGCGGCCTCGAATGAAGCGAAGCTGCGTGCCGATGCTGTCATTGAATGCGCACCCCTTGCCGAATCAGCTCTCGCTGGACGGCGTCCATGTCGACGGTGTCCACCTCCCGGTTGGACTTCACCGCCTGCGCCGCTGCCACGCCCGCACCTTGCCCGGCCACCGCGCAGCAGGCCATGTTGCGCGTCGCGGCATGGGCCACCATGTCGCCGCCAATCGCCCGGCCCGCGACCAGCAGGCCCTTGACCCCCTTGGGCAACATGGAGCGATAGGGAATATGCATATACCGCCCGGTGGTCGGGATGATCAGGATGCCATAGCCGTCGATGAATTCGGGGTAGATGCCGATTGTATCCTCGAACCGCCCTTCGTAGCGTACATCCGCCTCGGTCATGTTGTAGACCGCGTCGATCTTGCGGGTGTCCCGGATACCGATTGTCATGCCGAAGTTGCGCAGGCGCACGCCCTTGCAGCCGGGCATGAAGCGGCGCAGCGCGTCGATCGCCAGCATCGCCTGCTTGCGTCCCTCGACCTCTCCCCTTGTCATGCTGTCTGGATCGGTGCCGTCTATCCCCGCAAGATGGACAAGGTTCATATAGGTCAATTCACCCGTGTCATGCATCGCGCCCCAGGTTCCTGCGATGGTGTTCAGGTGCTTGGGGATGATCCCTTCTTCGATCGCCTTGGCGAAAGGCTTCTTCAGGAAGGGCGAGAACATGCCGTCTTCCTTTCCGTCGGTCTCGACCGTCCATTCGCCGGTGGACCAGTCCTTGTAGGTCTGTGGATCGGCCTTCACCTCGGCCATGAACTCGGCCTTGTTGACTCCGGCCAGATGGAACATCACGCTGGCCGCTTGCATATGCTCGGTAGGTGTCTTCGGCGCGGGCGCACCGCAGCGTACAGCCACATCCGCATCGCCCGTGGCATCAATGACCACCTTGGCCAAGATCGCCTCACGGCCCGCCTTGGATTCAACAATGATCCCGGCGACGCGGTCGCCATCCATGACTGGCGCGACAAAGGTGCGGTGCATCATGCCATGGATTCCCGCCTCTTCCACCAAACGATCGGCCACCAGCTTGAAGCCTTCGCTGTCCAGCTCATAGCTGAGCGACTGGCTTTCGGGGACGGCCGCACCCATCGCTTTGGCCCGCTCCTCGAACTCGCGGCCGATGCCATTCGCCTCGACAGTCGCCTCGTGGCGATACCAAGCCAGACCTTCGACCCCCACCACGGTGATGTTGCCGCCATAGCAGCCGAAGCGTTCGACCATCGTGACCTCGACGCCCGCCCGGGCGGCGGCAAGCGCTGCGGCAAGTCCACCGGGGCCGGAGCCCACGACCAGCACCTCTGTGCGGCAGATGACGGGAACGTGGCGGGCGGGCTCTAGGATGAAGTCTTTCATGGTCTCACAGGAAAGGAAGGTCGGTCAGGATTCCGGGCTGGATCGCGCCGCCGACCCGGGCGTCGACGCGGTCGCCGATGGAACAGGCGGCTTCGATCAACGCGAAACCGATGTTTTTCTTCAGCCGGTACGAGAAGATGCAATTGGTCAGATCGCCTACCTTCACGCCGTCCCTGAAGATTGGATTCCACAGGAAACCTGGCTTCACCGGATCGCCAGCATCCAGAATGATCCCCAGCGACTGGCGCTTGGGGCCCTCGGACGCCACGCGGCGGAGAGCATCGATCCCGATCGTGTCATCGGGCACGTGCAGGTCGACATACTTGCCCATCCGCACCTCGTAGGGGTTGGTCGTGCCGTCGGTATCCCCGCCATAGGAAATCAGGCCCGACTCAACCCGCTCGCACCAGTTCGGCCCGCCGGGGCCGATACCCCAAGGCGCGCCCGCCTCGCGGAAGATGTTCCACAGTTCCGTGCCGCGCGTCCCATCGCGCAGGTAGATCTCGAACCCGCCCTGTTTCGACCAGCCGGACCGCTGAACGACGACCGGGATGCCGTTGATCGTGGCTTCCTTGAACCAGAAATACCTGATCTCGCGCACCCAGTCGCCGCAGACATGGGCAACCACGTCCTCGGCCTTCGGCCCCTGGATGGCCATGGGCGAGACATCGGGCTCGCTCACGTCGACCCGCAAGCCACGCTCGGCGGCAATCGCGGCAGCCCAGAACCAGATGTTGCTGTCAGCGATCGACAGCCAGTAGAGGTCATCGGCCAGTTTCAGACAGATCGGATCGTTGATCAGGATACCCTGATGGTTGCAGAGCGGGACATACTTCCCTTGCCCGACCTTCTGCTTTGAAAGATCGCGCGGGGAAAGCATTTGCGCCAGCCGCCCTGCATCGGGCCCCTTCAGCTGGACCTGCCGCTCCACCGCGACATCCCACTGGCTGACCCCGTTGATCAGCCGCCAGTATTCGGCCTCGGGGTCGCCAAATGCAGTAGGCATCAGCATGTGGTTGTAGGTGGTGAAGTTGGTAACGCCTTCCTTGACCGTCGCCTCGTAGAACGGTGACGGGCGCAGGCGCGCCGAAGGGGTGATGCCGTACAAGATCGTCTCCGTTTGGGGTCAGCGCTGTGGTTGGCGTGCGAAGAAGTCGAGGATCATCGGCCACGTCTTCGCGAAGTCGTAGTCATGCGCCATCTGCGCCCGGCAATCGAGGACGGGAGGCAGGCCCGAGGCATCGGCATCGCAAGAGGATCGGCATTCAATCCCGTCTGCGCCGAAGTCGACCTTCACCGGCTCGCCTTCACAAGCCTGCGCCTTGGCCCAGACCCCGGTGATCGCCGAGGCGCCGGTGTAGTGGTAAAGATCAGCGTCCGCCGTCGTCGTCGGGCCCATGTCGCCCCAGTTGCCTGGCGGCACGGTCGGGTCCTGCATCCCGGTGATCACGAGGACCGGCAGACCGTCCGGTCGCGCGGGTCCGTCAAGAAAGCCATTGTGCGGCAGGCCGATCAGCGGCGCGATGGCGCGCAAGCGGCTGGCGACTTCTGGGGTCTGGCCCATGTCCCAGGTGAACATGCCGCCGTTCGACCCGCCTGCCATGAAGACCCGGTCGAGGTCGATGCAGGCGGTCTTGCCGATCTCGTCAATCAGGGAGCCGACAAAGGCAGCGTCATCCGCCTGGCACTGGGTCCAGGAACATCCGTTCTGCGCCACACCCTCGCCCACCGGCCCGCAGGAGGCATAGGCGTAGTTCGTCTTGGCCTCGCCTGCTGCGCCATCGCAAATAGGTTGACCGTCGCCGCCGATGCCGGTCGCCGAACCACGGAAGGTCCAGGAGTTGTAGTTGTCGTCCGGAGCACCCGACCCAACGCCGCGCGCCGCCGCCAAGACGAAGCCACGCTTGTCGGCCTCGGACGTGACGACCGGATCGGCGAGGAACTCGTTTTCATCTCCGCCCCAGCCGTGGAAAATCAGCGCGAGGGGCGCGGGCTTTGCAGCATCAAGGGCGACCGGCACATGCAGTCGATAAGTCCGCGTCAGGCCGTCACTCGCCAGCGTGAAGGTTCCGCTCGAGGGCGAGGCCGTCCCGCAACCGGCACTTGGGGTCTCTGCGAGGGCCGGCAAGGCCAGCGCGGCCATCAGAGCGGCCGTCATTGTCTTGGTGTGCATTCCCGTCCTCTCGAAGTCTTTTTGCAAAGGACCCGCAGACGAGCATTTCAGCCCGCCTGCGGGAGAGTCTGCCGATTTCTCGACAGGGAGAGCCTCCGGTTTCCCGGCTACTGCCCATAGTGTGACTGGCTTACTGTCTGTCCTGCAAATGACGGCTGTTGCGGCAATGCCCCCGTTTCCGTCATGCACATCAGGCGACCTCGAACAGTCCCGCCGCCCCCATCCCACCGCCGACGCACATCGTGACGACTGCCCGCGCAACTCCGCGACGTTTGCCCTCGATCAGGGCATGTCCAGCCAGACGCAGGCCCGTCATTCCATAAGGGTGGCCGACCGAAATCGCTCCGCCATTCACGTTCACCAGATCCGGATCAAGTCCCAGTTCAGCGATGCAAGGCAGGGCCTGCGCGGCAAAAGCTTCGTTCAGCTCCCACAGACCGATATCGCCGATACGAAGCCCCGCACGGGTCAGAAGGCGCGGTACGGCATGGATGGGGCCGATGCCCATGTGCTCGGGCGGACATCCTGCCACGGCCATCAGGCGAAAGGCTCCAAGGATCGGCAGGCCCCGGCGTTCGGCGGCGCGGCGCTCCATCAGCACCATCGCCGCGGCACCATCCGACAACTGGCTGGCGTTGCCGGCCGTGACCAATCCACCCTCGCGCACGGGTTTCAGGCCGGCCAGTCCCTCGGCGGTGGTCCCCGGACGGTTGCCCTCGTCCTGTGCCAGCGTCACCGCTTCGGCACGGACCTCGCCTGTGGCCTTGTCCTTGACCAGCCGCGTGGCACTGATCGGCACGATTTCCGCATCGAACCGCCCCGCGACCTGCGCCGCCGCCGTCCGGGCTTGTGACTGCAGCGCAAAGGCGTCCTGTGCGTCGCGGCTGATGCCCCAGTCGCGCGCCACCCGCTCGGCGGTGTCCAGCATCGGCATGTAGGCATGGGGCTGCGCCGCGGTCACCCCTTCGTCCATCTCGCGCGCAGCCCAGTCGAAGTAGGGGCCCTGCACAGCCGAAATGTTTTCCTGCCCTGCCGCGATCGCAACCTCCACTCCGCCCAGGACGATCGACTGCGCGGCCATCGCAATAGCCTGCAGACCTGAGGCGCATTGCCGATCCACCGTCTGTCCCGCGACCGTGACCGGCAGACCGGCAGCAAGAGCGGCCAGACGGCCGAGGTTCATCGCCGCCGTCCCCGCCGTCAGGACCGACCCGATGACCAGATCCTCAACCTCGCCCGGATCGACGCGCGCGCGGGTGACCGCCGCCCGAATTGCATGGGCCGCAAGCGTTGGAGATTTGATGTTGTTCAGGCTGCCCTTGAAAGCAAGGCCGACAGGCGTGCGGGCGTAGGATACGATGACAGCTTCGCGCATCAGGCAATCTCTCCGGACTCAAGCATCTGGCGAATGCGCTTCTTGTCGATCTTGCCAACAGAGGTGCGCGGGATGGACAGAACCGAGATGATCCTGTCGGGCATGGCCCATTTCGGCAGATCGCCAGCAGCCACGGCTGCCCCCAGCCTTTCGCAGATTGCGGCATCAACCGCCCCATCCGCGACCACCACCATGACCGGCCTTTCGCCCCAGCGTGCATCGGGCATACCTACGGCCGCCACCTCGCGCACACCCGGCACAACTGAGGCGAGGTTCTCCAGTGCCAAAGACGACACCCACTCACCGCCCGACTTGATCACATCCTTCAGCCGGTCAGTGATCCGCAGCGTCCCGTCAGGTGAGATATGCCCGACATCGCCGGTATGCAGCCAACCGCCCTGCCACAACTCACCGCTGGCCACAGGATTGCCCAGATAGCCCATGGTCAGCCAGGGCGCGCGGGCGATCACCTCGCCGGTCGTGCGGCCATCGGCGGGAACGTCGCGCATCTCGGGGTCAACTACACGCAATTCGACCATCGCTGCTGGCTTGCCGATAGCGGCGCGGATCGTCACATCGTCGCTATGCTGGCTGGCCACCATGTCGGCATGGGTCACGAATGGGCAGGTTTCCGACATGCCGTAGGCGGCATGGATGTCGATGCCCTTCGTTCGCGCCTCGCGCGCCAAGCCCTCAGGCAGGGCCGAACCGCCGATCAGCACCCGCCAGCGCGACAGGTCGGTCTGTGCCGCCTCTGGCGCGGACAGGACCATCGAGAGGATCGTCGGCACGCAATGCGAGAAGGTGACACCGTGTTCTGCGATCAGTGCCAGAAGCCGTGCGGGCTCATACCGGCCCGGGTAGACCTGCTTCAGACCCAGGAAGGTGGCGATATAGGGAAATCCCCAGCCGTGTACGTGGAACAGGGGCGTGATCGGCATGTAGACATCATTGCGCTTCAGACCGCCTGTGCCCGGAACTGTGCCAAGATCAGCCGCAACCGCAAGCGTGTGCAGGACCAGCTGGCGGTGCGAGTAGCTGACGCCTTTGGGATCGCCCGCCGTGCCGGTGGTGTAGAAGAGCGTCGCGCGCGTGTCCTCGGGCAGCAGTGGGAAATCGAACCCTGCCGGCTGTGCCGCCAGCAGGCTTTCATACTCGCCCACGAACCCATCCGGCAGCACGGCACCCTTCCGGTCGACCAAGAGGATCAGTCGGACCGGCCGCACAATGCGGGGGAGAAGCGGCATCAGGACGGGCAGAAAATCCTCGTGGCACAGGATCGCATCATCCTCGGCGTGGTTGATCGTGTAGAGGATTTGTTCCGGCGACAGGCGTATGTTGACGGTATGTAGCGTCGCTCCCATCATCGGGATGGCGAAGAAGCATTCGAGATAGCGCGGGCTGTCCCAGTCCATTACGGCAATGGTTTTGCCCCTGCACAGCCCCTGCGCCGTCAGCGCCGCCCCAAGCCGGGCGATCCGGTCGTGGAACGCAGCATAGCTGCGCGCCTGGCCACTGCCATCAATGATGAGCTGATCCGGATTGCGCCCCGCCGGGGCAAGGAGAATCTGACGGATGTTCAGGGCGAAATGCGGATCCATGGGCTGCTCTTTGAACCGTTGATTCAGCATAGCGTCCCCATGACCAACTTACACATGACGAAAAAAGGGGCTAAGCTTCGCGCAGGACGATAGCTGCGTCGGTTTCGGCCAGCGGCGCAGGCGGAAACAAGCTATCTGATCCCAAAATCAGGGAGATCATTACAATGGGACATCAGATGCCGCCCTTGCCATGGCTGCGCGCCTTCGAGGCGTCCGCGCGCCATCTGAGTTTCACGAACGCAGCGTCCGAACTGAACCTGACGCAGGCGGCCATCTCAAAACAGGTCAAGCTACTTGAACACTACCTGCGCGAACCCTTGTTCGAACGGCTGCCGCGCAGCCTGATCCTTACCAAGGCCGGGGCGGCCTATCTGCCAAAGGTAAACGACGCCTTCGAGCGGCTGTCTGCCGGCACGATCGAAGTGTTCGGGGGCCGCCGCAAAGGCATTCTGACCGTGCGCGCGCCGGTGGGCTGGGCCGTCAACTGGATTGCCGAAAGGCTACCCGCCTTCATGGACGGCTACCCTCAGATCCCGGTCCGGATCGTGTCATCGGTCTGGTCGGAAGAGGCGGAAACCGAACGCTACGATCTCGACATCCGTTATGGTACCGGGAAATGGCCAGGTATTCGGGCGGACCGTGTCAGCTGGGAACGGATCGAGCCGCTTTGTACCCCGGAAATTGCCAAGCGGCTTGCCTCGCCCGAGGATCTTAAAGGTGAACGTCTGCTGCATGTCCTTGGCTATCAGGAAGGCTGGGCAACATGGCTTGCTGCGGCCGGTGTTGCCTCCATCAACGCGGGCTCCGGGGCGCATTTTGACTCGTCCCTCATGGCATTCGAAGTCGCTGCCCATGGCGGCGGCGTGGCGCTAGGACGTACCTCAATGTCCACGACCGAGCTGCGATCAGGACGGCTGGTCCAGCCCTTTTCGCTATCGGTTCCGGTCGAGGAGGCGTTCTACATCCTGACTCCTGAAGAAGGTCTGGCCCACCCAGACGCGGCCGTGTTCCGTGACTGGCTTTTGTCAGAGGCCCACGCCGCGGCCGGGCGCTGACTACCGCGCCCGCAGCCTGACACCCGCATCCAGCCGGACGACCTCGCCGTTCAGCATCGGGTTGCGGGTCATCGACAGGCAAAGGTCGGCGAAGTCCTCGGGCGCGCCGAAGCGGCGGGGGAAGATGGCGTCTGAGGTGATCGCCTCGACCACCTCAGGCGGAACTTCTGCGGCCATCGGCGTGTGGAACAGGCCAGGCGCGATGGCCAGAACCCGAATCCCCTTGGCAGCGAACTCCCGCGCGGCCTGGATCGTCATGGCGGCGATCGCACCCTTCGAGGCGACATAGGCTCCTTGGCCGATCTGCCCCTCAAAGGCGGTGATCGAGGCGGTGTTGACGATCACCCCCCGCTCATCATCGGGTGCAAGAGGGTCAAGCGCCATCATCCGGGCCGCCGCCTTCGTCATCACGCTGACCGTGCCGAGCAGGTTCACATTGATCACCTGCGCGAAGCGGGTCATGTCCACGGGACCCTCGCGTCCGACCAGCCGCATGGAACCCGGTATCCCTGCGCAGTTGACCACGATACGCGCCACGCCATGCGCGGCCTCGGCGGCATCGAGGGCCGCGGCGACCGATGCCTCCTCGGCCACATTGCAGGCAAGGGGCAGGATGCCCGGGGCAGCCTCGCCCGGCCGCAGGTCCAGCGCCGCCACCCGGGCCCCTGCCGCAGCCAGGGCCTGCGCCGTGGCAAGGCCCAAGCCGGACGCCCCACCCGTCACAAGCGCCGCAACTCCGGCAAGATCACGCATGCTCGCCTCGCGCCGCCAGAAGTCGGTTCAGCCAATCCAGGTCCATCTCGGGCACCGAGGACAAGAGGAGGTTGGTGTAATCCTCTTTCGGCGCCGCAAAGAGTTCCGCCTTGGGCCCGCGCTCCACAACCTGCCCGTGCTGCATCACCACGACCTCATCCGCGATGGACTTCACCGTGGCAAGATCATGAGTGATGAACATGTAGGCGAGGTTCAATTCGCCCTGCAACCGGTCGAGCAGCTTCAGGATGCCTTCCTGCACGATTTGGTCCAAAGCACTCGTCACCTCGTCGCAGATGATCATCTGCGGCTCGGCGGCCAGGGCGCGGGCGATGCCGATGCGCTGCTTCTGACCGCCTGACAGTTCGGAAGGCAGGCGGTCGATATACTTGTCGGGCTCCAACTCGATCAGCGCCAGAAGGTCGCGGATGCGGGTCTCCAGCGCGCGTCCCTTCAACCCCAGATACATCTCGGCCGGACGCCCGATCAACTCGCGGAGGCGGAGCTTGGGGTTCAACGCGGTGTCGGCCATCTGGTAGATCATCTGGCACTGGCGCAGTTCCTCGCGGGAGCGCGCCTTGAAGCTGGGCGGCAGGGGCTTGCCGTTGAATAGGATCTCGCCCTTTCTGGGCGGCAAAAGGCCAGTGATGACCCGGGCGGTCGTCGATTTGCCCGACCCGCTTTCGCCCACCACCGCCACTGTCCGGCGGGCGTGGATGTCGAAGCTGACATCCTTCAGAACGTCAACTGCGCCATAGCCCGCCGTCACGTTTCGCACGGAAACCACAGGGGTCCCGGTTGCTGCAGGCAGTGCGGGACGGGCGAAACTGCGCACGGCCCAGAGGCTGCGAGTGTAGTCCTCGCGCGGGGCGGCCAGCATACTGCGGGTGTCGGATTCCTCCACCTCATCACCGCGCAAAAGCACCTTGATGCGGTCGGCCATCTGCGCGACCACGGCTAGGTCGTGCGTGATGTAGATCGCCGCCGTTCCGAACTGACGCACGATGTCGCGGATCGCGGCCAGAACCTCGATCTGCGTCGTCACATCCAACGCTGTGGTCGGTTCGTCGAAGATGATGAGGTCCGGCCGGCAGGACATGGCCATCGCCGTCATTGCGCGCTGCAACTGCCCACCCGAAACCTGATGCGGATAGCGGAAGCCGATCTCGTCAGGGTTCGGCAGGCGCATGCGGCGGTAAAGCTCGACCGCATCGGCTTCGGCCTTTTCGCGCGGCATGACGCCGTGGACGACAGGGCCTTCGCAATACTGGTCGATCAATTTGTGAGCAGGATTGAAGCTCGCCGCCGCCGATTGGGCCACATAGGCGATGCGTTTGCCGCGCAAGGCTCGCCGGTCCGCTTCCGGTGCAGCGCGCAGGTCGATCCCGTCGAAATCGATCGACCCGCCCGAGATGCGGCAGCCGTCACGGGCATAGCCCATCGCGGCCAGACCGAGTGTTGACTTGCCTGCGCCGGATTCCCCGATCAGCCCGAGAACCTCGCCCTTATGCAGGGTCAGGTCCACGCCCTTGACGATCTGGTGCCAGGCATCGCCCGAGCGGCCCTCGATCTTCAGATCCCGGATGGTCAGAAGCACTTGCTTTTCCATTGGACCTACTCCTTCAATCCGCTGGCGCGGTGTAGCTGCCAGTCCACCACGAAGTTCACCGCGACCGTCAGGAGCGCGATCGCTCCGGCAGGCAGAAGCGGGGTGATGTCGCCGAAGGTGATGAGCGTCGCGTTCTCGCGCACCATGCTCCCCCAGTCGGCGGTCGGCGGCTTGATCCCGAGGCCAAGGAAGGACAATGCCGATATCGAGAGGAAAACGAAGCAGAAGCGTAGCCCGAATTCAGCCACCAGTGGCGCCATTGCATTGGGCAGGATTTCACGCCGGATGAGCCGCCACTTGCCCTCGCCGCGCAACCGGGCAGCCTCGATGTAGTCCATCACCACGATGCCCTGCGCCACCGACCGCGCCAGCCGGTAGACGCGCGTCGCGTCGACCGACGCGATCACAAGGATCAGGCTGAGGACCGAGGTACCGAAGATGGTGAGCAGCAAGAGGGAGAAGATAAGGGCCGGAATGGCCATCAGCGCATCGACGAAGCGCGACAGCCACTGGTCAAGCCAGCCGCCGACCAGCGCCGCCCAGATGCCGAGGATCGAACCGACCGTAAAGGCAAGCGCCGTCGTGGCAAAGGCGATGCCCACAGTATTGCGCGCGCCATAGATCAAGCGGGTCAGCATGTCACGGCCAAGCTTGTCGGTCCCGAGGTAATAGGGGGCGGCCCAGGGCAGGTATTGGGCGCCCACGACCTCGCTTTCCTTAAAGGGTGCCAGCAGCGGCGCAAAGACCGCGACAAGGACATAGATCAGGATCACGGCAATTCCGAACGACGCTGTCAGCGGCATGTCGCGGAAGGTCGGCTTCTGATGCGCCGGGGCAAACGTGCGCAGGGCGGCACGGGAGACCAGCGCGACCCCGAAGAAGGCGACTAGAGCGACGGCAAGGACAACCAGAACCTGCATGGCCTTACCTCCGATGCATCAGGCGCGGGTTGGTGATCGTCGAGAGCACATCCGCGACAAGATTCAAGAGCACGTAGGCCGAGGCGAAGATCAGGGCGATGGCCTGCACCACGGGGATGTCGCGGTTGGTCACCGCGTCCACCATCAACTGGCCAAGTCCCGGATAGACAAAGACCACCTCGACCACGACGACGCCGGTGATGAGGTAGGCGAGGTTCAGTGCCACCACGTTGATGATCGGGGCCAGCGCGTTCGGGACGGCATGGCGCAGCACCACGCGCAGGGGGGACATCCCCTTGAGCCGCGCCATCTCGATATAGGGTGAGGCGAGCAGGTTGATGATCGCGGCCCGGGTCATCCGCATCATGTGGGCGGTGACCACCAGCGTCAGGGTCAGCGCCGGAAGGAAGCCCATGTAGATCCGCTCGCTGAAAGTCGTGCTGGCGGTAATGCGGACCATCGAGGGGAAGAGCCCCGTCTGCGCCAGCCACAGGATCAGGATGTAGGCCACAAAGAACTCGGGGAAGGAAATCGAGGTCAGCGCCAGCGCGTTCGACATCCGGTCGAAGACAGAGTTGCGCCATAGCGCCGCCAGAACCCCGAGCATAAGCGAGAGCGGCACGGACAGGGCGGCCGCATAAAGCGCCAGGAACAGCGTGTTGCCAAGTCGACCACCGACCAGTTCGGCGATCGGTTTCTTGGTGGCCATCGAAACGCCGAAGTCGCCGTGCAGCACGCCCCACAGCCAGTTCAGGTAGCGGATCGGCGCCGGGTCGTTCAGCCCCAGTTGCTCGCGCAGGGCGGCGAGGGTTTCGGGGGTCGCCGACTGGCCCAACAGCTCGCGGGCAAGATCGCCCGGGAGGAGCTCGGTTGCGCCGAAGATCACCACTGAAATCACAAATAGCGTCAGAAGGCCGAGCAGCAGCCTTCGCCCGATCATGCGCCAGATCTCGTTCATGTTTCCCCCCTGTGTATGGGCCTGGCGGTCTTGCTGCCGCCTGGGCCGGACGTGCCGTCAGGCTCCGGCAGGATGACCCTGCCGGAGCCCGGTTCTCAGTTCGGACAGATCAGGCGAACCACCAGCGTTCGACGCAGCGGAAGCCGTCGAGATTCCAGTTATTTGCAACCTTTTCCGGTGTCGCGAGGGCCTTCGACAGGGCCATCACGTAGTTGTTGTACATCGGGATGATGGTTGACCCCTCGAACGACACGAGCCGCTGCATCTCCTGGTACATGTCCTTGCGCTTGGCCTCGTCGAGCTCCGAGCGCGCCGCGACAAGCAGCTTGTCGAACTCGGCGTTCGACCAGAAGCTCTCGTTCCAGGCCGCGCCGGTTTGGTACGCGGTGGTAAACATCTGGTCTTCGACCGGCCGCCCGCCCCAGTAGCTGGCGCAGAACGGCTTCTTCATCCAGACGTTGTCCCAGTAGCCGTCATCTGGCACACGGTCGACGGTGATGGTGATCCCGGCCGGAGCGGCCTTCTCGCTCATCAGGACGGCGGCATCCACCGCGCCCGCGAAGGCAGCGTTGGCGGCCGAAAGCGTGACCTCAAGCTTGTCCATGCCTGCTTTCTTCAGATATGACTTCGCTTTGTCCGGGTCGTAGGTCTTGGCTTCCATATCCGCGAAGAAGTAGCGGTTCGCCGGGCCGATCGGGTTGTCGTTCGACACAGAACCGTGGCCGGCAAGGATCTTGTCCACCAGTTCCTGACGGTCGAACGCGTATTTGAGCGCGAGGCGCACGTTGTTGTCGGTGAAGGGCGCCGCACGAGCGTCCATCGGGAAGACGTAGTGCGCGTTGCCCGAGATCGACAGGATGTTGGCGACGCCCCGGCTTTCCAGAAGCCCGATCGAGGCCGGGTCTACCTGGTCGATCACGTCGACTTCGTTGGTCATCAGCGCGTTCAGGCGCGCCGCCGGATCGAGGATCGTCAGCAGGACGATCTGGTCGAAATGCGCCCGGTCGGACTTCCAGTAGTCCGGATTGCGCTTCAGCGTCGCCTGCACACCCGGCTCGTAGCTTTCCACGATGTAGCCGCCGCAGCCGTCGGGCGAGGTCGGGTCGATCTTGCCATCGGTGCCCGGCATGACCGGGAGGTGATAGTCCGACATCAGGTAGGGGAAGTCAGCGTTCGGCGCGTTCAGTGTGACGACCAGATTCGTGCCATCGGCCTTGATATCCGTCACTGCGTCGAAGTAGGGCTTCACCGCCGAGGTCGAGGCCTCGCCCCGGTGATGGTTCAGCGAGGCGATCACATCATCGACCGTCACCGGCTTGCCGGAATGGAAGGTTACGCCGTCGCGGATCTTGAACACCCAGTTCGCGCCATCCGAAGAAGACCAGCTTTCGGCGATCTCGCCTACAAGGCTGCCATCCGCCGCGATCTCGATCAGCTGGTTGTGGCGGGCGGCGGCAAAGGTCTGCACATAAAGCTGGTCCCACAGGCCGGGATCATAGCCATCGGTCGTGGAGCCATGCCCGATCCCGACCCGGAACACGCCACCCTTCTTCGGTTCCGCCTGCGCCATTGCCATGCCCGCTGGCAGGATCAGCCCGGCGGCGGTCAACGCCATCCCACCTTTCAGCACGCCGCGGCGGGTCATCCCGCGCGGAAACATCGCGTTCGTCATAGTTTTCCTCCCTTGTGATAGAGCGCTCCATAGGCGCTTGGTTTGAATGTCTCGAGTGCGGCTTCGGCATAACTCGACCGGTCAAGCCAAGCGGGGCTGACCTCCACGCCCCAGCCCGGCGCGTCAGTTACGGTCACATGTCCGTCTTCAACATCGAACGGGCGGCCAAGGAAAAGATCACGTTGCCACGGGTAGTAGTCATCCCCCTCGATGGACAGTTCGAGATAACTCCCCGCATTGGGAATGGCCGCCATCAGATGCATGGTGCAGATCGTGACCAGCGAAAGGTTGGCCGCATGCGGTGTGCAGGGCAGCCCAGCGGCTGCGGCCATGCGCGCTACTTCCAGCGTCCGCGACAGCCCGCCCATGTACATGACGTCCGGCTGGACCACATCGACCGCGCGCATGTCGATCATGCGCTTCCAGGTCTCCATGTCCCAATCCTGCTCGCCTCCAGTCACGTCGATCGAAACGGCTTCGGTCACCACTTTTGTTGCGGCGAGGTCCCAATAGGGCACAGGTTCTTCGTAATGGCCGACGCCATGATCGGCGAGCAGGTCGCCCACGGTGATTGCGCGGGAAACCGAGAAGCCCGAATTTGCGTCGACGAGCTTGTCAATCCCATCGCCAAGCGCCTTCGCGACCGCGGGGATGATCGCCTCGGTCCGCCCTGGCCATTCGTCTACATCTTCGCCGCATTCCGAACCGATGCGCCACTTAGCTGCCGTGAAACCCTTCTCGGCACACAGGCGCGTCAGGCGTTCGGCCTCATCCTTTGGCGAGATGTCTCGTTTCATCGAACTGGCATAGGCCCGCACGCGCCCTGCGGCCCCGCCAATGAGACTCGCAACCGGCTTGCCCGCGCGTCTCCCCGCTAGGTCCCACAGCGCGGTATCCAGACCGGCAAGTGCGCGGGCCCGGTAGCTTCCGGGGTACTTGTGCTCTCGCCGCTCAATCAGATGAACGAGCCCGCCAATGTCACTGCTGTCGGCACCCAGAGCCCAGGGAACCACCTGACGGTGAAAGACCTGCGCCGTGATGTCTGCGTTGTATGTCGAAGTTTGGCCCCAACCGAAAGCTCCATCTTCCGCCGTGACACGCACAAAGCAGACGAACTCGCTGTGGAAGGTCTCAAGTCGAACGATGCGATTCATCGGAGCCGTTGGTTGCAAGCAGCACAGCAAGCCACCCACTCAGCATTCAGTTTGATCCCGACCCGGCGCAAACAACGAAAAACAAGACAAAGGGCAAACGCCAGTTATTCATTGCTTCCTTTTTGTTCTACAGACGTTTTGGCGAACACATCAGCCTCGCATCCGTAGAAGGATGAGCAGCCTCAGAAGCCGGATTGAAACAGGCGCTGTGAAGCGCGCCAATTTTGCCGGACGGTTCAACGCCTGAGTATGATCAGATCGATACATTGATCTGCCGCGCGAGGTCTGTCGACGTTACGCCGATGTAATGCATCTCGTCGGCGACGATTTCACCGGGGTGGATGGGTGAGCCATTCGCACCCATTCAGACACGGCCCCAGTCCCGGCGAGGTCAACGGAGGAACGGGCGCGTCGGTTATCCCTCTTTAAAATATTGTTTTTGCTATGTTTTGTATGGATCATCACTCCATGTAACCACTCATGGAGCATCAAATGACGATCAGTTTTGAAGACCGCGTTGCGGTCATCGCCGACCTGATGGGCATCGACTTCTATCGCTTGGCGCGCCGGCTGCGCGAGTTGCAAGATGGCGACAAGGATCGAAAGGAGGGCGAGAAGCTATTCCTGCGCGTGGTCGACCATCTGCAGATCGGCCGCCGGAAAGGCTATCAACTCTCCCGTCTGGCCCGCATCTTCGACGCCTACAGTGTCGACGAAGCGCGCCTCAACCGGATTGGCTGGACCAAGCTGGGGCTCGTCTCGCGCTATGTGTCAGACGATAACTTCGAGGAACTTCTCGGCTGGGCAGAGTCGAACACGGCGCACGACCTTGAACTCAAGCTGCGCGGCAGGGAACCGATCTCGGATGACAGGATCTTCGTCACTTATCTGCATGTCGATGACTTTCTCCGACTGCGGAAAGCCCTGCTGGCGCATGGAGCGACGCCGTCTGGCGCAGAAGGTGTAACCGACGCCGAAGAAGCACTCATGCGTCTTGTGACGCTCGCTGGTCACTGACGGAACGACCTGACATGCGCCCTGTTTCTCAGGCATGCGAAGCAGGGCGCATATGCGCAGTGGGCTCAGATTGATACCACCCCTGAACTTCCTTGTTCCAATCGGCGTGTTCTTGAAAACTATAGGCGATCACCACGACCTGAGTCGGCACCGGTGATCGCAACAGCCATTCGACGATCTCCATGCCGGCCACGAGATGCGTGGCAATTTCATGGAGACAAACATGGCAATCACCTTCAAGACCAGACCAATCACTAAATATCCAGCACAGCCGCCCGCGGCGCCTGCGCCTTCGCAGCCTCTTCCCGACGAGTTCTTGACCATTGCAGAAGCGGCCGAGCTCTCGCGAGCTTCCGAAAGCAGTGTCCGTCGTTGGGAACGCCGGGGAGTTTTTAGGAAGTTCAGATCCGGGAAAAAGATCCTGATCGCAAAGGTCGATCTGCTGAATTTCCTTCGTCAGAACTAATCACATCTGGCCATTGTTAATACCCTCCCGGCCTAAAGCCAGGGAATATGATAGGAGGGTATTAACAAGTTGGCGCCCCTGACAAATGGTGAATAACAATGACTAAGTCTGAAAATAACCAGAAGGCCGATGGCGGGCAATACATTGCGACGTTGCGCGATCTCTACGACGCACTGGGCAAGGTGGGCCTGCCGTCATCGCAAAGGGCGGAGCTTCGGTCCGCAATACGACGTCTCGACCATCTTGTCGGTCACGGGTTGATGGATCTCCCGGCCGACCTTCCACTGCTGATGGCACGGCTCAACCAGGTTACACCTGCAACGGCGGGCATGACGCCGGGGTCTCTTGCTAACTTGCGGTCGCGCGTGCGGCGGGCATTTCGCTGCTTCAACGACCGGGTGTTTTCGGTCCGCCGCATTGCACCTTCGTCCGAGTGGCGCTTGTTGCTCGACACAGTCGGACCGAAGCTCCGCCTCGGGCTCACGCGCTTCGCCCGGTTCGCCACTCTCAAGCAGTGCCAACCTGTCAACGTTGACGACACGCTTGCAGACCAGTTCCAAGACTATCTGGCCGAGGCCGGCTTGGTGACCAAACCCCGAGCAATGTTGCTCGACCTGGTCCGCAACTGGAACCGGGTCGCCACGAAGTTTCCGTGCCTCGGCCTTCGCGAACTCTCCGCTCCCGCCGGAAAGAGAAAACCCTACTGGGCTGCGCAATCGCTTTGGCCGGAGCAGCTGGTCAAGGACATCGACGCATTCCTTGTCTATCTGGCCGAGCCACCGATCTTCGCGAAAGCCAAGCAACCAGCACTGTCGGCATCGACAGTGGCTCAGTATCGCGTAAGCCTGACGACAGTTCTTTCAGCCCGGGTTGCACAAGGTGCGCCTATCGCGTCCTTCACTTCACTGAAGGCGCTGGCCACTGCAGAGAACACGCGTCGCGCGCTCGAGTTCCTACATGAGCGGCGGGGCAACCGGGTCACGCGGGACTTCTCGACCATCGCCGCTCGGTGCCAGAAGGCCGCCGACTGGTGTGGTGCAACCACGTCGGAGCTGGCTGCTTTCGATGCGCTGCTTGGCAGCATCACCATGCATACCGAGGAGCTACCGACGATGACTCCCAAGAACGCCAGGCTCCTGGACCGACTTGATGAGCAAAGGTTCCGCGATCTCCTTGTCACGCTGCCATTGCGGCTCATGGCAAAGGCGAGATCCAACAAGAGTGCTCGATTGGCACTGTGCGACGCACGCTGCGCCGTTGTGATCGAGCTCCTTTTGACCTGCAGCATGCGGCGCGGCAACCTTGCAACCCTGAAACTCGATGAGAATATCAAGCGCATCCGAAACCAGAATGGAGATGTCTGGGTAATCGAGTTCGGGAGCCACCACGTCAAGAACAAGATTGACCTGCGATATGAGCTTCCACCCGAAAGTGGTGATCTCCTCAAGGAATATCTGCGGGACTGGCGCCCATTGATCACGTCGACACCAAATTCGTGGCTCTTCCCGAATTCTGCCGGAGGGCCAATGGATATGAAGCTGATCTCAAGCTCCATTGCCACAAAGGCAAAGGCGGAATTGGGAGTGCCGATCACTGCACATCAATTTCGCCATTTGGCGGCCTCAATGTTCGTCATGGAGAACCCGGAAAAGATCGGCGTTGCCTCGGATCACTTGGGCCACAAATCGGTCGACACGACGCGTCGATTTTATGTCCGCAACCAACAGCGGAATGCGACGCGCTTGTATCAGGAAAAACTCGGCCTTGATCGCAAAAGGGCACTCGAGCGGAGTCCCACCAAATCCCTGCGTCGAAAACTGAAACGCAGGGCACCCGATGATGGAGACCTGCTGTGAACGATGTCCTGTCGTTGAAGGTGGAAGACTGGCCGCATGATGATCGCGTCCTTTTGCAGCGGGCCTTGAGGCCCGCCGCCTTCCTGCAACCGGCCAATCCTGCAAGCTCCTGGAGTCCCAGCAGGCGACGTATCGTCGAGCAATCGGTCGGGCAATGGCTCGCCTGGCTTCTGCGGAACGGGCTTCTCGATCCGGACTGCGCACCGGCGGACCGGGTGACGCGCGACCGCATCGAGGCTTTTGTCGCCGAGTTGGCAGACCGGGTCGCCCCCTGGTCGGTCGCAATGATGCTCGGAGCCCTGGTTCGGGGCTTTGAGGTCATGTCGCCGGATCGGGACTTCAACTGGATCAAGCCGGCCTGTCAGAGCCTGAAAGAGCGCGCCGAACCGTCCCGGAACGCGTTTGCACATCTCGTCTCACCCGGGGAACTCTTCCAGCTGGGGCTCGACCTGATGCAGGAGGCTCGCGACCTGGAGGCGAGCCAGCACCCGTATGTCAGCACGCAGGCGCGCGACGGTCTGATGCTGGCGGTGTTGATCTCGTTTCCGGTCCGCATCAGGAACTTCACCGAGACCCGGATCGGCCAGCACCTGCTCTCGCGCGACGGGTGCAATGTCTTGAAATACTCGGCCGAGGAGACGAAGACCGGTTCAGCTCAGGTTGGAGAGCTTCCACCCAATCTGGCGGAATGGCTGGACTGGTATCTGTCGGTTCATCGTGAACGGCTTCTGGCCCGCGGAACCGGGCCGAAGACGGACAGGCTCTGGGTGAACAGGGACGGCGATGCCCTCGACGCGAGTGCAATCCGCGAGCAGATCAAGCGCCGAACCAAGTCGGCATTCGGGAGGCATGTCTGGCCACATCTGTTCCGAAAGGCGTCCGCCACCGGCCTTGTCGACGATGCTCCCGACTCAATCTCGCTCGCCGCGGAAGTCCTTGGCCATGCAACCATCCAGACAACCGAGCGCCACTATGTCCTCGCGCGGGGATCGATGGCGCACAAGGAGGTCCAGTCAACGGTGCTGACCGCACGTTCCGACGCTCTTGCGCGTTTGCGTCGGAAAACCCGGTCCGCTGCTGCCAACCGTCGCGGAGATACAGGGAAGGGAGGAGATTGATGCAATCAATTGCACAATCAGTTCTGAATATGTGGACAATCCCGCGAACTGAGGCTCGTAGTAGAACCGTGACGATTGCACCGCATCCCACCCCGCACCGCCTGCGCAATTCGACACTGACGCTCGGGGTAACTCGCTGTTTTGGAGATACTTTCCACCTGCTTGAACTGTGCAGTGGCTTCGACCTGAGACCACCCGGCGCCAAGATGTCTGGTTGCAAGCGCCCTTCACGCGTAGAAACTTGGAGATGGCGCATGATGGTGGCAGATCGACGGCAGAGTGGCAGGAGAACCTCAGGTCTTCTGAGCAAGTCTCTGCTACCGACGCTGAAAACGACCGTGGAAATAGCTCTTACAGGATCATCTGTTCCCCGAGGAGCCTATGCCCATCTGTTCCGGACGAAGTCTCTCTTCTTCGTGCCTTCCTCGATGCTGAGATCAAGGGGCTGTTTGAAAGGGACTAGTCGATGGGAGGGGCTGTCGTGGGACTGACTGCTGCCCTCTACGTTCGCGTCTCCACCTCCAAGCAGGCCGCCTCGGATCTCTCCATCCCGGATCAGATCAAGCAATGCGGTGCCTATTGCGACCGGTTGGGATGGACGGTCGTCGACATCTTCACAGAGCCGGGCGCCTCGGCTCTGGATGATGACCGACCAATGTTCCAGGACATGATCTACAAGGCCACTCGTCCGGAGAGACCCTATGACTACGTGGTCGTCCATTCGCTGAGCCGCTTCTCGCGAGATGCGTTGCATTCCGAGCTTTATGTCCGGCAACTCCGCAAGGCAGGCGTCGAACTGGTCTCGATCACCCAGGATGTTGGCCAGGACGTCAACGGCGAGTTCATCCGCAAGGTCCTGAACATCTTTGACGAGCACCAGTCCCGAGAGAACGCCAAGCACGTGCATCGGGCCATGCTCGAGAATGCACGGCAAGGCTTCTGGAATGGGGCGCGTCCACCCTTCGGTTACGATGTGTCCGTCAAGGAGGTGCGCGGGATCAAGGAAAAGAAGGTTCTCGTCGTCAAAGACGAGGAGGCGACCGTGGTCCAACGCATCTTCGACTTGGCCCTCGGAGCGCTGGGTCGACCGCTCGGCGTCAAGGCAATCGCCTCCCACCTTAACGACAGGGCAATCACGCGACGGGGTCAGCGGTTCTCGACCGGAAGCATCCACGAGATACTGACCTCGACCACCTATGTTGGCCGCCACTACTTCAACCGGAAGGACAGCCGCTCAGGCCGGGCCCGTCCACCGTCGCAATGGGTGGAGTTTGCCGTGCCCGCAATAATCGAGGAGACGCCATTCAATGCAGTCCAGGGACTTCTCCGCAGCCGCAACCCAAAGAATACGCCTCCCCGCGTGGTCAATGGTCCAACACTGCTGGCCGGCGTGGCCCGATGTGGATACTGCGGGTCGGCCCTGATCCAGAACACAGGCAAGGGCGGAGCCTATCGTTACTACTGCTGCTCTCGGAAACTGAAGGAAGGGCGTCATTCATGTCGCGGCATCCGCCTCCCGATGGACAGGTTGGACGGCATCGTGATCGGACAGGTCATCGAGCAGGTTCTCGATCCCGACCGCCTGAAAAAGGTGCTCGAGCAGTATCTCCTCGCAGCAGTTGATCGCGCAGATCGCAACCGCGACCGGATCGACTTGCTCCGCCAGAAGCACCGCGATGTCCAGACATCCCTCGCAAGACTTCTGACGCTGGTTGAGCAGGGAGTGATGGAGGCCGAAGACCCCAGTCTTCGTGAACGACTGTCCGGGCTGAAGCTCCAACGCGACGAGCTGGCCGTGGACATCGCGGATCTCCAGAAGCGCCTCGCATCCAACGAACCGGAGATCACGCCTGAACGCATCGAGCGGTTCGCGCACCTGCTGCGAGAGCAGTTGCTGCACGGCACACCCGAGTTCCGACAGGCCTACGCTCGATTGGTCATGTCTGAGGTCAGCGTGACCGAGAAAGAGATCCAGATCAGAGGCTCAAGGGACATCCTGGCAAAAGCCGTGTCGCAACAGCCGGGAGACTCTCCTCCGGCAGTTCTCACTTTTGTTCGGGAATGGCGGTGCTGTCAGACTAATGCGAACTGGTCTCCGTTTGCCCTACCCAAGCCGCCCTCAGCCGACAAGAAGTCCACGCCACTCTGCGAGAGCGGCGGCGCGGGCGGCCTTGTAGTGATCGCGTGAAGAGAGTGTTCGCTCCTGGTTGAAGTGGTTGCAAACCGAGGCATGGACCGAGGCGAACTTCTGCAGACTTCGCATGCGCCGGAACCTTTGCATCGCCCGCTCCCGTCGTCGGAAGGGAAGGTGGGAGTTCTCTGCCCTGTTGTTGGCCCAGCGGCCGACCTCACGATCGTCACCTCGACCAAGGTCCTTCAGTGCCGCTCCGTAAGAGCGCAGACGGTCACTGACGAGTTCGTTTGGTCGGCCGTGCCGCTTCATCGCCCTCTTCAGGAAACTCAGCGCGGCTCTGCGATCGCGTGATTTTGTGACGTAACTCTCCAGCACCTCGCCCTCATGGTCGACGGCGCGCCAGAGATAGTGCGTCTCGCCGTTGATCTTCACGAACATCTCGTCGAGGTGCCAGCGCCACTGGCGGCAGGGCCGCATGCGATCGACACGCCTTCTCCGCACTTCGGCGGCAAACAACGGTCCGAACCTGTTCCACCAGAAGCGCACGGTCTCGTGGCTGATGTCGATGCCACGCTCATGCAGCAGATCCTCGACGTTGCGCAGGGACAGTGGGAAGCGGACGTATAGCATCACGGCCAGACGGATGATCTCAGGGCTGGTCTTGAAGTAGCGGAAGGGAGATGGCTTGGGCATGGCCAGACGCTAGTCCGCACTCATCCCTGCCTCAAGCAAGGTTCTTCTGACAGCGCCAGCCAGGTTCCTCTGACAGGGCCCTGGCTGGAGGTCGACGCAGGTGACGTCCGGCGATGACCTCAGAATCTTGTCATTTCGCGCCATAATCTGCAGACTCATGCAGACCAAGGAATGTTTGGCCTTGCGCAGATACTTCCAAGCGTGACTCCTCCGAGCAGGAAATAACAGAGGCCCAAGGGCTTCAGGAGGATATCAATGAACGTCGAGACATCCAAGGGGACCACGGTCGCCCAGTCCTACATGGCGGCGCTCAAGGCCTGCGGCATCCGCCACGTATTCTCCAACGGCGGCACCGATTTCGCGCCGATCATCGAGGGCATCCTGCAGAACCGGCAGGACGGCGGCGACATGCCCGAATTCGTCACCGTGCCGCACGAGCACGTCGCCGTCGCCATGGCGCAGGGCTATTACCAGGTGAGCGGCAAAATGGCGGGTGCCATGGTGCACGTCAACGTGGGCACCGCGAACACGATCTGCGCGGTCATGAACGCCGCGCGTAACAATACGCCGATGTTTCTGGCCTCCGGCCGCTCACCGAGCACCGAGACCGGCGACGCAGGGTCCCGCGACTTCTGGATCCATTGGGCTCAGGAGAATTTCGACCAGGCCGCCATGGTGCGTGAACACGTGAAGTGGGAATACGAGTTGCGCCACGGCCAGCCGATCAACACGGTCGTCGCCCGCGCCATCGACATCGCCATGAGTGAGCCCAAAGGTCCGGTCTACCTTCAGCTGCCGCGCGAATTGCTGGGCAGTCCCTCAACCAACCCCGGCCCCCTTCCGCGCGGGCGCGACTTCGGCACCGTCCCGGCGGTCGCTGACATCCATGCGATCGAGCGCGCCGCCGACATGATCGCGGCGGCGGAGAACCCGATCATCATCATGACCACCCCGGCGAACGCCGCGACGTTCAAGGCGCTCGGGGCTTTGGCGGAGGCCCACGCAATCGCGGTGCACACCGGCCCGCACGCCGCGCTTTCCTCGTCGAACCCGATGAACCTGGGTCGGGTGAACGGCCCCGCGCTCAAGGCCGCCGACCTCATCCTCGTGCTGAACTCGCCGGTTCCGTGGGTGCCTAAACAGATGCAGCCCAACAAGGATGCCCGGCTTATCCACATCGCCCCGGACCCGCTTTTCGCCACCTATCCCTTCCGCGGCTTCGAGATGGACCTCGCCATCGCCGGCGATCCGGCAGCGTCGCTCACGATTCTGGGTGACATGCTCAACATAAAGCTGAAGGGCAGGGAGGCGGCCACCGACCGCCGCCGCAAGCTCAACGGCGAAAAGCGCCAGGCGCTGCTCGATAGCCGCAGGGCCGCCATTGAGGCCGCGTCCACCCAGCGCCCGATCAGCTATGTCTGGGCCGCCCATTGCGTGAACGAGGTCAAGGGCGCCAACACCACGATCGCCGAGGAGATTGGCGTGCCCTTTGACTTCCTCGACATAGAGGACGATCGCGAGTTCATGGCAACGTCCTTGGGGTCGGGGTCGCTCGGCATGGGGCTTGGCATGGGGCTGGGCGCCAAGTTCGCCGCCCCGGACCGCACGGTGATCACGACCGTGGGCGACGGCGGTTACATGTTCGGCTGCCCGACTGCGGCCCATTTCGTCAGCCAGGCGGAAAAACTGCCCGTCCTCACCATGATCATGAACAATCACGAGTGGCACGCCGTGCGCGACGCTGTCGTGTCCATGTACCCGGACGGTCTCGCAGCCAAGGCCAACAGCCTGCCGATCGTCGACCTTGCGCCCTCGCCCGACTACCACAAGATTGCAGAGGCCTTCGGCGGCTACGGCGAGAAGGTGGACGACCCAGCCAAGCTCAAGGGGGCCATCGGCCGCGCCCTCGAACAGGTCGCGCAGGGACGGCAGGCGACTCTGAATGTCGTGTGCCAGAGGCGGTAGGGCTGACTGGCGGCAATGCTTCGGCAAAGTAACGAGTCGCAACGGACCCCGGCTGGCTCCTTTTCGGGCAGTCGGGCGCCGTTGCCGGCGCGTTGTGCGAGTATTGTGTCAATAGGCACGCAAAACTGCCCCCCTATCGGCCTCCAAAATTGACCCCTCTTACGACGTCAAGATCAGGGCCTGAGCCGACGGAACTGATCAAAGAGTGGAGGCGGGTCAGGCCCTGATCGGGGTCAGGCGCGGTTTTTGAAGCGCCAGGATTCGTTGCCGGTTTCGACGATCTCGCTGTGATGGGTCAGGCGGTCGAGGAGCGCCGTGGTCATCTTGGCGTCGCCGAAGACGGTCGGCCATTCGCCGAGGGCGAGGTTCGTGGTGACTATGATTGAGGTGCGTTCGTGGAGGCGGCTGATAAGGTGGAAGAGCAGCTGTCCGCCTGACTGCGCGAAGGGCAGATAGCCGAGTTCATCGAGGATGACGAAGTCGAGGCGGGTCATGTAATCGGCCATCCGCCCCTGCTTGCCGCCACGGGTCTCGGTCTCGAGCCGGTTCACCAGATCGACGACGTTGTAGAAGCGACCGCGAGTGCCATTGCGGATGAGCGCACGGGCGATGGCGATGGCGATGGCGAGGTGGGTCTTGCCGTTGCCGGTGCCGCCGACGAGGACCACGTTGCGCTGGTCGGCGACGAAGCTGCCATTGGCCAGTTCCCGAACCAGCCCCTCGTTGATCGGCGTGTCGGTGAAGTCGAACTCTTCGATGTCCTTGGCCAGCGGCAGCTTGGCGACGGTCATCTGGTAGCGGATGGATCTGGCCAAGGGGCGGCCGACGCGTAGATCAGTCGGTCCGACGCCCCGAGTTCCTCGACAGATTCTGTGTCGGCTATTCGGGAAGTATATCTGGATGCACAGCGTCGTGAGGCTGAACCTTTGTGATGGCAGATGCAGAAAGCGCACCATTCGGGATGGTCAGCGTGTTTCCATCAAAGGTTTTTATACGGCAGGAACGCACGCCGATGCTTGTTACGGTCCCTTCACCATCCTTGGTCTTGATGTGATCGCCTATCCGGAAAGTGCGATCCAAGAGCAGAACAAGCCCGCCGAACAGGTTCTCCATGGTCACGCGGACCGCCAATGCGATGCTGATACCACCGACGCCAAGGCTGGTGATTATCCCCGCCGTCGGTACGCCCAGTGTTCCAAGGCCGTAGAGGAAGACGGCAAGCGCCCCAGCGGTACCCAAGATCCTTCCAATAAACCGCGTGAGGTCAGCGTCCATCTGCTTGTCGGGACCGAGTTCTCGGCCAATCAACATCTCGCTCACAATGTCTGCAAACGACAAGATGGCCCAAGCCGCCGAGACCAGCAAAATGAAGTCGCGCAACCCAACCGCGAGGAGTTCTGCGTCACCTTGAAGTATGAGCTCAGTCTGGCAAAAAGCGCCGAAGGCCACGAAGCTCGCGGCAAGCGTGATGGGGCCCAAGAGCCCAAGCCAAGCCACGACGTCCCTCGATCTAAATTGCGAAGTGGCCCTGACGAAACAGTACACTATGATGTTTGCCGCGATGGTCGCGATCAGAGCCACGAACGCCACAAGAAGCTTCCACGATGGCACACCGAGGTGAGGCGCATCCAGCCAGCCGGAGAACGCCGTGGCGACCCGCCGTGGAAAGTGTGGTCCCGTCTGATTTGCTTGCGCCGAGCGCATGTCCCGGAACGCGGTTTCGCGGACCAGCGGTAGCGACATGACCTTCTCGCGCAAGGACGGCAACTGCTCGACCACTTCGCGTGGCATGACGTACTTGCCTGCGTCTCCGCCTTCCTGGCGGCGGATCAGCACCAGGCCCGTTCCCGGGAGAGTCCATACCCCATTGGCCGACACGCCCACGGCGTCTTGCGCATCGTTCGCCAGCACCTGACTGGCCGGCAGCCGGTTGAGGATGTCGATCATTTGCACGACGGCTTCGGTGCCAACGGTCCTCCGGTAGGAAGCGGAAACCGCATCCAGATCAAAGAAGCCGCGGAGCTTTTCCAGCTGGCTGGAGTAGGCTTGAAGTTTGGTCCATGTTTTGTTGGCTGAGTAAGCGGCCAGCAGCTCTTCCAGACTCGCCGCTTCTGAAATGAAAGACGCAATCCAAGCTTGAGGGGTAGATCTGTCGGGCCCCTCCAAGAGCGACACGAAGTTCGGCTCTTCCTGCGCTACTGCGGTCTGAGTGACAGCGATACTGCCAAGGAGGATCAGTATCGCAACGAGAATTGGAACGACCGCGGTCGCTTGACGAAAGAGGCAAGCCCGAACCCCAGACATTGGCGCACTCTGCAAAGCAGGGATGATTGCGCCCGCACGAGGACGACGAACACTGCTTGTTCTGCGTGCAATCAAGAACAACATCCCGACATGAAGGTCGTCCGATTTGTCCCACAGATCAAGGTTTGTCGCCCGGCTCGGTGCCGGCGTCTGGTGTCTCGCGCCGTTGAACATCTGGGAGACCTCCTCGAGGAGTTATGGGCCGTCACCGGGGTGGTCGGCCATCTGGGGTCACCACTACCTGGACCAGATGTCGCCTTACATTGTCTTCACTGTCTGCGAAAGCTCCGAGCTACTGGGAAGGTGTTGTCAGACCAATGCGAACCCGTCTCCGGTTCCCCTGCCCAGCCAAGGCGTCAGGTGGCGGAGAGACCGCGCCACTCGGCGATACCGGCGGTGCGGTTGGCCTTGAAAGTTATATGGCTCGCGGGGGATCGCTGCTTGTTTAAGTGGTTGGGCGTGGCGGAAGCCACGTTCTACCGCTGGAAGAGGGTCTACGCCGGGATGGGCGTGTCCGAGATCCGGCGGTTGAAGCAGCTTGAGGAGGAGAACACGCAGCTGAAGCGGCTCGTCACGGACTTCACGCCGGACAAAACCATGTTGCAGGACGCTCTGAGAAAAAAATGGTGAAGCTCGTCTGTCGCCGCGAAGTCATCCGCCATTACCAGGAGGTCTTCGCGTTGTCGGAACGTCGGGCGTGCCGGGCCTTGGTCTTCGGACGGGCTTCCCACAGATACCGGTCGCGTCGCGATCCGGCCTTGGAGCTACGAATGCGGATCAAGGAACTGGCGGAAGGACGGGTCCGCTATGGCTATCGGCGCCTGCATGTCCTGCTCCAGCGGGAGGGCTGGCATGTGAACCACAAGCGGACCTACCGGCTCTACAGCGAGGCAGGCCTGTCGATCCGGACCCGGAGCCCCAGGCGTCGGCGCGCGTGCCGCTACCGATCCGGCCGGGCGGACGCCACAGGGATGAACGACGTCTGGGCGATGGAGTGAGGAGGATCAGAAAACGATCCAGTGGATCGTTTTCCCGACGAACATGTCGGACAAGCTGTTCGACGGTCGGCCATTCCGGATCCTGACGATCGTGGACTGCCATACGAGAGAGGCTTTCGCGACCATTGCGAGGACAAGCTTCCGTGCCTATCAGGTCGTCGAAGAACTTGACCGGATCGCAAGGGCCAGGGGCAAACCGCACAGCATCCGGGTCGACAACGGACCTGAGTTCGCGGGACGGCTACTCGACCAGTGGCCTACCTCAACAAGGTCGAGCTCAACTTCTCCGCCCCGGAAAGCCCACCGATAACGCCTTTTTCGAGGCGTTCAACAGCCGGCTACGTCAGGAATGCCTGAACGCCTCCTGGTTCCTGTCGATGGCCGACGCACGTCACCGGATTGACGAATGGAGGATCGAATACAACGAGGAACGGCCGCATTCGGCGCTCGGGAACTTGACGCCGAGCACCTATGCGGCGCAACTGAAACCATCCCGGAAGGTCGCATAAAGCCCGGACCAGAGATGGGGTCAAGACCAGTGGCACACACAGCGACCAGCCATTGGCCCGTGGTGACGGCAGCAGTTGCTTTCTGGCAGCTTGACAGCCGGACCGAAGCCGCCGCCCAATGGGCGCGCATCGTGCGCGACGTCCGGCCGGACATTTCGATTACCTTGTATCTGAAATCGCTGCAGTTTGCAGAGTTGGATTTTCGCAACAAGCTTCGTGCGCCCTGCGATCTGCCGGATCTTCCGACTGACCTAAGAAAGCCGATGCATGACTGCACCCCGCACGGATCACCATGATTTCAGGTCATCACTTGCGCAAACGGAGTCGCCCATGCATGACAGCGCTGATTGGTCATCTTGCGCTTCAGTCGCGCGATCGTCGAGAATGTACTCAGGAATCGTGTCGGTCTGCTGTGCCGATACGTCGCCGTGTGTTCCGGGAGCTGAAGATGCATATGCCGCTTCTCGTCGCGATTGTGGTGTTTGGGCTGGCCGCTACAGGCTGTTCGCGGCCTCCGGACTTGGTTGGCGTGGACAATGCGAAGGTGCCCGTTGCCTCGGTGCAGGGGGCGTCGCACGAGAAGATATTCATCATGACAACGCGCGAGGCGTCCGAGGTTGTCGGTGCGCTGTTTTCTGCCGAACGTGCGCCCGAACTGGGGCTGGCCTCCGTGGAGGTGAGCATCCCGCCGAACCACGTGAGCGGAAAGATCGAACGGCCGAAGCGCCTGCCGCCCGATCCGCGGACCGAGTTCGCCGTGGTCGATCCCTTGATCTATCGGGACGATGCGGCGTTCATTTCGCAGCTGAATGTTGAGCTGCTTAAGCGGCCAGCGGGACAGCGTGAGATTTTGCTGTTCGTTCACGGCTATAACACGACGACCAGCGATGCGATCCTGCGGCTCGGGCAGTTCGTGAAGGACACCGGGTTCACTGGTGTACCGGTGCTCTTCACCTGGGCTTCGGCGGCGAGGACCTCGCGCTATGTCTATGACCTGAACTCGGCGCTGGTGGCGCGGTCCAAGCTGAAAGTAATGGACGACATCCTGTTGCGGACCAGGGTCGACCGGGTGAACATCCTGGCGCATTCGATGGGCACCTTCCTGACCATGGAAGGGCTGGTGGATATGGAATTGTCGGGTCGGCTGAGAGCGCGCGGAAAGATCGACACCGTGATCCTGGCCTCGCCCGACATCGATATTGACCTGTTCCGCACGCAGGTCGAGCTTCTGCCGCGAGCCGTCCGCGATAAGATCTACGTGCTGGTGTCGCAGGACGACTATGCACTGCGCGCGTCGCGGATCGTCGCCGGCGGCGTGCCGCGCGTGGGCGCAACGGATGCGGAAGCGCTGTACGGTCTCGGGATCACCGTCATCGACTTGTCGCAGATTGAGGATTCCGCCGCGGGTAGCCATGGCAAGTTCTCCGGTTCGCCCGAGGTGGTGCAGCTGATCTCGAGAGGGTTGGACGCTTCGCCCAACATCGGCGGAGGTCGGGCGCCGGGGCTGGCCGAATTGCTGGTGAATGTGCCGATCCGGATTGTCGGGAACTAACTTGGGGTTGATGGGGCTTTGTTGCGCAAATGGCGTGAAGGATTCACCTCACGAATCCAGTCTGTTAGTCAGGCTGGATTAGCAGACCGCAGCCCCCGACCTACCAGACCACGAACAGGCATGAGTACAATGCGGCGCTAGCCAAGAGCGGTTCCTTGTCGACCTGGTTCGATCCGGAGACGCAGTGGCTGGACCCACCAACCGACAGGCGCGGGCGTCAGCCTGTCTTCACCGACGCCGCGATACAGCGATGCCTGACGCTGAAGGCGCTTTTCGGGCCGCCGCTTCGGCAAACGACCGGGATGATGGCTAGCCTGCTGGAGTTGGCAGGGCTGGACTGGCCGGTGCCTGACTTCAGCACCCTATGCCGCCGCCAGAAGACCATGACGGCCCATATCCCCTGCCGCCCCAGCACTAGCGCCCTGCACCTGCTGATCGACAGCCCGGGCGTGAAGGCCGAGGGCGATGGCGAATGGCTGGCCAAGAAGCACCGGTCATCCAAACCACGCGATTGGCGCAAGGTTCACCCAGGGTTCGATGCGGGGACGCTCGAAATCCGGGCCGTCGAGATCATAGGGAGCCGAATCGGCGACGCGCCCGTGCTGCCTGACCTGCTGGATCAGATCCCTGCCGATCTGCCCTTGGGGATCGTCACCGCCGACGGGGCCAACAATACCCGCGCCTGTCATGCCGCCATCGCGGCGCAAGGGGCGGCGGCCGCCATTCCACCCCGCAAGAACGGCAAACCATGGAAGGAGCACACCGCAGGGGCGGCCGTGCGCAACGATGCCCTTCGCAGTTGCCGTCGCCTCGGTCGAGCCATCTGGAACCGCTGGACAGGCTACCACCGACGAAGCCTTGCCGAGGCCAAGATGCGCTGCTTAAAGCTTCTGGGCGAGCGCGTCATGTCCCGCGACTTCGACCGCCGGGTGGCTGCGCTTAAGATAAGAGCCGCAATCCTGAACCGCTTTACCGCCCTTGGGACGCCACTCACGCAGCGCGCGGGATTACTCTGTCCAGGGAAAGGGGAACTCCGGGCATCAGTAGATTTGGGCAACAAAGACGTCTGACACCTCCCATGTGAAAGCTTGAGGTCTTGCCGCAACTTCCAGGTTGGGTCGATTATCTTGACAGGAAAATTCCCCCTCGTGGTAACAAGCGAGTAGCTTTGGATAGGGAGTCGGTGCGCTTAACTTGGCTTCGTTCACTGGTGAAGGCGGACTTGGGCCTCGCTACATCTTCTGGTTGCTGTCGATTGTTTGCAGATCAGAATAGCCCGATCCAGCTCCTGCGTGAGCGGTTTACGACGCTGCCGGCTGCGCCGCCCCGCCCGATTTTCTTTCCGCCCGGATTTGCTAAGGCTGGCGTGCATGTCCGGGAAACGACGAGTTTGTCCACGCCATGATCCCATTGATACGTGCCGGGGTGATCTTCCCCATGATCTCTTGGATGCAGGATAACGGCCGGCCCTTCGAGGACCGGTTGCGCGACGTTGATCTCGGTTACGTGCTGGAGAATGGTCCCGACCTGCCGATACCCTTTGGCTCGGCACTGGCCTTCTTGAGTGCTCTGAGCCGCGTCGAGGGCCCCGATCTCCCCTTTCGGGTCATGGGTCAGTGCAGTGTTCAAGATCTGGGGATGATTGGAAAGGTCGCGCTTGCCTCACGCACGATCGGCGAGGCTCTGTCGCGCGCCGCGGCGGTGCTACCTTACAACGCTACGCATACGGCCATTTCGGTCTTCCCGGCTGCGGGTGGCCTGCTTCTGCGCCGGGGGTCGGGCCTTCGGCTGGACGACGAGACTCGGCACTGCATGCACCAATGCTTTGCCGCGCTAATCTACTCCCTCTGCACGATTGGCGGTGCGCCCCCTCCGGTGTTCGACCGGCTCGCGCTGACACCGCATCCGATATACGGGATATCCCATCTTCGTGCCTGGTTAGGCGAGACGGTCAAGGCCTCGACCGACAAGTCGCTCGAGCTCTTCGTATCGGCGCGCGTGGCGAATATGAGCCTTCCACACAATGAGACGGAAGGGGCTGGATCCATACTTCTTCCGACAGGCCCCACCCTTATAGGAGACGGAACGCTGACCCACTCGGCAAGGATTGTCATCGCGGGCATGTTGACCAGCGGGGTTCCGACGATCGAACGACTTTCCGCCGCATCTGGGATGGGCATCCGCACAATTCAGCGCAGACTGCATGCGGAAGGGCGCACGTTCTCAGATTTATTGGAGTCCTTGCGCCGCGACCTCGCGCTTGCAAGTCTCGCAGAGGACGGGGTTTTGGCTGCAGAGGTGGCGATCCGCCTTGGCTACACACAACCGTCGTCGTTTACTCGCGCGGTTCGTCGCTGGACCGGAGCTCCTCCCAAAGAGGTCTCGCGACGCGCCCGGAAGTGATGGGCGGCACGGGATCGAGATGGCGAGATTTGCCATTTGGCGACACAATCTACTCCGTTGTCCACAGAACTTGACGGTTTCGGTTGTAGCTGCGGCTCGCATGACCGACTTAAGGAACAATCGTCATTTCTCGGCGCGAGGGTCAGCCGGCGCATTGTTGTGCGAGTGCTGCTCGCGCCTACAGACGGATGGCGCAGACTTGAAGGGAAAGAACATGAACTTGTTGAAAAATTCCCGCAGCTTCATGGCAGGCTTCGCCGGTCTTCTAGCCTTCACCACGCTTCCGGCTCTCGCGCAGGACAGCAAGTGGACCTATGACCTCTCGATGAACCTGTGGTTCAACAACACGACGGTCACGACCGACACGCCGCGCGGCGAGGTGCAGGCCGAACTCAGCTTCAGCGACGCGATAAAGGATCTGGACTTCGCATTCATGGGGACAGCCGAGGCCCGCAACGGGCCATGGGGCATCATCGGAGACTTGCTTTATTTCAACCTGACCGCCGATGGCCCCACTCCGAACGGCCGGCTCTTTTCGGAAGTGGCTGCAGGAAGCCAGATCACGGTCCTGAGCGGGGTCGTCGCCTACCGCGTGCATGAAGACGCGACTGTCGCGGTCGATCTCGGAGCGGGCTTTCGTGCCTTCTGGACCGATGTCGACACCACGTTTGTCGGTGCTGCCGCGCCAACAGAGACGTTTGGCCAGACGAGAGACTGGGTCGACCCCATCGTCGCCGCGCGTGTCCGGGTGGCGTTCAACGACAAGTGGTTCGGCACGGCGATGGTGGATGCGGGAGGAACCGGCGACAGCGACACCTGGCAGGCGCTTGCGACCGTGGGATACTTGCTGAACGAGAACTGGGCCTTCCAGGGTGGATACCGCTACATGAAAGCCGAATGGGATACGGACCAGGGCCAGTCATCGCTGGAGTTCTCGGGACCGATCCTCGGGGTCAGCTACCGCTTCTGACTAGGCTTGCGACCGCCACTAAGTGAACGAGGAGATTACCTTGATATTCAACAAGGTGTGGCGAAAGGCTGGGCAGTCTGCAGTCTGCATAGTGTTCGGCCTTGCAAGCGTCGCAAGCGCGCAGGACACGCGGCCGAACATCCTGCTGATCGTGGCTGACGATGCGGGCTACGCAGACCTTGGCAGTTTCGGCGGCGAGATCGAAACGCCGAACCTCGATGCCCTTGCTGCGGTCGGTGTGCGGTTCACGCAATTCACCGCCGGCGCCACCTGTTCCCCCTCCCGGTCGATGCTGCTCAGCGGGGCAGACAACCATTCCGCGGGACTTGGCGCGATGGCCGAGTTCACGGCCTCCAACCAGGCTGGCAAGCCAGGATATGAAGGCTATCTGACCGACCGGGTCGCCCCGGTCGCCGCGCTGCTGAAGGATGCGGGCTATGACACCTTCATGGCGGGCAAGTGGCACATGGGCGAAGAGCCCGACCAGTTTCCCGCCGCCCGCGGCTTCCTCCGAGACCTGACGCTGATCCCCGGTGGGGGCAGCCATTTCGACGACATGTGGGGAGCAAAGGGCGAGCGGCAGCTCTACACCTACAATGGCGAGCCCATCAAGGCGCTGCGGCCGGGCTTCCATTCCAGTGTCGACTACACAGCGGCCATCATCGACAACATCGCCGAGTTCCGGAACGACGGGAAACCTTTCTTCGCCTATCTCGCGCTCCAGGCCCCGCACGACCCGTTCCAGCTTCCCGCCGACTGGCGGGACCGCTACCGCGGTCGCTACGATCAGGGCTACGACGCTATCCGCGCTAAGCGGATCGAAAGGATGCAAGCTCTCGGCATCCTTGAACCAGAGGCCACCGTCTTCCCCCGCCTGCGCAGTGTGGCCGCCTGGACCGACCTGACCGAGGCGGAGCGCAAGGAGTCGGCACGGCGGATGGAGCTCTACGCGGCGATGGTCGAGCACATGGACGCGAATATCGGCCGCCTGATCGGCTACCTGAAGACGGCCGGGATCTACGACAACACCCTCATCATCTTCCTCTCGGACAACGGCCCCGAGGGTAACATTGCCACCATGGGTCCGCCCTGGGACAACAGCCGGCTCGAGGACTGGGGCAAGGCGGGAACCTTCATCCAGTATGGCCCGGCCTGGGCGCAAGTAAGCGCCGGACCCTTCCGCATGTTCAAGGGCTTCATGTCCGAGGGCGGCATCCGTGTGCCGATGATCGTCTCAGGCCGCGGTGTCGAGGGCAGCGGGCGCATTTCGGCGGCTTTCAGCCACATCACCGATGTGCCGGCGACCATTCTCGACGCAGCCGGTGTTCCCTATCCCGAGACCTTCGACGGCCACCCGATCGCACCGCTCCAGGGCAAGTCGCTTGCCCCGGTGCTGAGCAACACGAGCGAAGCCGTGCGGACGCCAGCGGACTGGATTGGTTGGGAACTCTTCGGGAACAGGGCAGTGCGCATGGGCGACTGGAAGCTGCTTTCCCTCTGCACGCCGTTTGGCACAGGAGACTGGCAACTCTACAATCTTCAAGCAGACCCTGCCGAGACACGGGACCTTGCTGCAGAGCAGCCGGAAATCACAGCGCAAATGATCGCGCATTGGAACGAATACGCTCAAGCAAACAAGGTTATTCTGCCTGATGCTTCACCGCTGTGCCGGGCAGCGGAGTGACAGATATCAGGCCATCTATCCAGAACTCAGCGGCACACATAGGAGAGGACAGCAAATGAATTGGAAATTCATCTTCCTGATGGCTCTTGCCGAGCTGCCGCAGACGGCAACCGCGCAGTCTGCCGAGGAGCTTGCCAAGCAAACCGCCAATCCAATCTCGAGCCTCGTCAGTGTGCCGTTTCAGCTGAACTACGATCATGGCATCGGCGATGGCGATGGCCAGCAGACCTACATCAACATCCAACCGGTGATCCCGTTCTCGATCAGCGAGAACTGGAATGTAATCTCGCGCACCATCCTGCCCGTGGTGGATCAGAGCGACTTCACGGATGACTTCGGTTCGAGATCCGGCCTAGGCAATATCACACAAAGTCTCTTCTTCTCGCCCAAGGAACCGACGCAAGGTGGGCTGATTTGGGGCGTAGGCCCTGTTTTTCAGATCCCGACAGCGACGGATGGCATCGCACCGAACCAATGGGGCGCGGGGATCACCGGTGTCGCATTGGAGCAAAAAAATGGATGGACGGTCGGAATGCTCGCCAACCATATCTGGTCCATCGGCAAGACAGATCAGTACGGCAACTCGTCGAAGACGTTCCTTCAGCCCTTCCTCGCCTACACGACACCCAAGGCAACGACTTTTTCACTCAACACCGAGTCGACCTATGACTGGGAGTCGGAGGAGTGGTCTGTGCCGATCAATATGATGGTGGCGCAGGTTGTAAAGATCGGCGGCAGGCCGGTGCAATTGGTTGGCGGAGTACGATATTGGGCTGATTCCGCCGAAGGCGGGCCTGACGGTTGGGGAGCGCGATTGGCCGTCACGTATCTGTTTCCGAAATAGGGGTAATTCCTGACCTATGCGTCCTGGGAGACGGTGAGCCAGTTGGCTTAACCTGGTCGTTGGCGACCAGTATCCAGGCGACGCAATGAACCCGAACGCCTTCCTCGCTACTCTGACACTCCTGCGCGACAAGGGATCTGGCGGTGGATCATTTGCAGATCACCGTTTTATTCATCGGGCACCAGGAAGAATACCGCAAAGCCAAGAACGTCAATCTGCCGGGCGCTTCATCGCTGTGCCTAGGCTCAGGACCCATTGAACTTGCGCTTGCAGAATGATTCAGCCTCCGCAAGGAGACCGATCAATGAGCAACTTCATTTGGCCGACGGACGCGCAGATGGCGCGGCTGGAACCGTTCTTTCCCAAAAGCCATGGCAGACCGCGCGTCGATGACCGGCTTGTTCTGAGCGGCATTATCTTCATAAATCGCAATAGTTTGCGGTAGTGCGATGCACCGAGGGAGTATGGCCCGTCGAAGACCCTGTGCAATCGCTGGAAGTGGTGGGGGGACATGGGGGTGTTCGCTCGGATCATGGAGGGGCTGGCCTCCGAGGCGGCCGTTCCGAAGACAGTGATGATCGACGCGACCTACTTGAAGGCGCATCGCACGGCGAGCAGCCTGCGGTCGAAAAAGGGGGATCAGACGACTAACGGGGCCGTCTGATCGGCCGAACCAAAGGCGGAATGAACACCAAGTTGCACGCCGTCACCGACGCGGAGGGTCGCCCCATCCGCTTCTACATTACCGCAGGCCAGGTGGGCGATTACACGGGCGCAGCGGCTCTGCTGGGCAGCTTCCCAAGGGCGAAGTGGCTGCTGGCAGACTGGAGCTATGACGCCGACTGGTTCCGAGATGCGTTGAAAGAGAAGGGGATAAAGCCATGCATCCCGGGCCGGAAGTCGCGCGGCAAGCCCATCAAGCGCTACAAACGCCGCAATAGGATCGAGATCATGTTCGGACGATTGAAGGACTGGAGACGCGTCGCAACCCGATACGACAGATGCCCCAAAGTCTTCCTCTCCGCCGTCGCTCTCGCCACAACCGTCATGTTCTGGCAATGAAACAAGAACGAGTTCTGATCCTAAGCAAAGCTCAGTCTTCAGTCTTGGCTGATGATGACAACTGGTTGGGCTGGTTGAAAACACCATGGGCGATCGCTTTATCCCTCAGCGTTTTTCTCGCCACTCCCACCCTCCCCATCATCTCGACCACTTTCCACGTCCTCTTCTTCGTCCTCATCCAATCCGCCCTCTGCGATGATCTCCGCCGCGATCAGCGGCGTCCATTTCTTCTGCAGGGCGCGCATTTCGGCCCTGAGCGATCGGTCGATCTTCACGGGGTAGAGGTCTTCCGGCAGGACGGTCCGGAATTTGGCGATGGTCGCATTCGCAATCTCGATGTGGCGCGCGAGATCGGCGCATTCCTCGGCATCGTCCTCGCTCATCATCGCCTCACGGCAGATCTCGCGGAGGATCACCTGTCGGCGCAATTCGGCAAAGGCGCGGTCATAGTGCTCTTTCTCTTCGCGCGTCTTGGGCCCGTAGATCACGATGGTGCCCCGGTTCATATCGATGACCATGTGATCGGGGTGGGGCAGGGGCGGCGCGAGATCGGTGATGCCGCGGCGATCGCGCCGTGCGAGTTCCGCTTCCCAGGCGATCTTGTAGTCAAGCGCACTTGAGAACCAGGCATCGTGCAGCGCCTTGTTGGAAGTCTCGACCCCGGAAAGCAGTTCGGCAAAGAGCCGCTGCGCCCGGTGCTGCCCCTTGACCGCGTTGACCGCCAGCGAGCGCAGCACGGCGCGCGCTATGGGGACAGTCACGTTCCGCAGGCCGTCCCGCACGGTGATGGTCCGGTAGGCCTCTTCGAGGATGATCGCCTTCATGCGCTCTTCGTTCAAGGCCGGAAGCCGGTTCCTTGCGCCCTTCGGCCGGCCGCGGGGATTGCCCGACTTGCCCTTCTGGAACTGGGTGTTCCGAGGCGGCCTGGCATAGCCCACCTCGTAATCCGTGGCTGCAATCAGCGCCTTCGACCTGCCGGGTTTGGTTGCCTTGGCCTGGATGGCCTCGAGACCGTCGGCGCCAGAGGCGGGCATGCCGGGTCCGGGCTTGCGCGGCGCCGTCATTCCGCAGCCTCCAGGATCCCCGTCGCTGACCCCTCTGCCGCGCGCGGCCAGCCGCAGACGAGCTGCTCAGCCTGGTCCTTTGCCTGGACTTCCCAACGGGCGAGGATGCGGTCGCAGTAGATCGGGTCAAGCTCGACGAGACGCGCCCGGCGACCGGTCTTTTCGGCCGCGATCAGCGTTGAGCCTGACCCACCAAAGAGGTCGAGCACGATCTCGCCGCGCGCCGACACATCCTTGATCGCATCCGCGATCATCTGCACTGGCTTGACCGTCGGATGCAGCCGCAGCTCGTCCATCCGGCCCGCCCGCATCGTGTTCACGCCGCGGTAGTTCCAGACATTGGTGCGATAGCGCCCGTGCTGTCCCAGTTCGAAGCTGTTCACGTGAGGGGCCGTGCCCTTCTTGAACACGAAGATCAACTCATGGCGCGAGCGGTAGAAGGTCCCCATCCCGCCATTGTCCTTCGCCCAGACAATCAGGTTCTTCATCTCGTCATAGACCGCCTCGCCGGCCGCCAGCATCTCGCCCATATGGCGCCAGTCCATGCAGAGGAAGTGGATCGAGCCGTCGAGGCTGTGGTCGGCCATGTTGCGGAAGGCCTGCGTCAGGAAGGTCGTGAACTCGGACACGGTCATCTCGCCGGCCGCCATGGCAAACTCGCGATGCTTCACCTTGCCCGAGCCGCCCACATGGCCGTCGATCTTCACGTTGTAAGGTGGGTCCGAGAAGACCATCCGGGCGCGCTCGTCCGCCATGACCTGCGTCACCACCTTGCCGTCAAGGGCATCGCCGCAGGCAAGCCGGTGCGACCCGAGTTGCCACACGTCCCCCGGATGGACCCGACGCGGCGCGGTCTCGGGGATCACATCCTCCTCCGGATCGCCGGGCTCCTCTGGCTGCAGACTCTCGACGAGACTGTCGATCTCGGCCACATCGAAGCCGATCACGCCGATGTCGAAGCCGAGATCCTCGGTGGCGAGCAGGCCCTGCAGTTCCTGCGCCAGGAGGTCTTCGTCCCAGCCGGCATTCAGGGCCAGCTTGTTGTCGGCGATCACATAGGCGCGCTTCTCGGCCTCGGTCATGTGCTCGATGCGCAGGCAGGGGACCGTATCCAGCCCGAGCGACTTGGCAGCCTCGACCCGGCCGTGTCCCGCGAGGATCGTCCCTGTCTGGTCGATCAGCACCGGATTGGTGAAGCCGAAGGTCCGGATCGACTCCGCGATTTGGCGCAGCTGTTTCTTTGAATGGGTGCGGGCATTGCGGGCCCAGGGCCGCAACGCAGCCGGGGCAATCTGTTCGATCTGTTGCATTGTCTTGGCAGCCTCATGGTCGGGCCAGTTCGGCCTCGGATTGGGTCGTGTCGCGCGTCCCCACACGCGCGATACCAGAATGGAACAAAGAGCGAACATGTCAATCCGAGCGCGCTCTGCTTGTCCGCGTTCGGCCAGACGCGGGCCGCAAGATGTTGCTGTTCCGCCACAGCATGCAGCTTCATCTAGCTGATCGAGGTGGTGTTTTGGCGCGGCGCGGGTGTTTCCAGGACCGCCGATCAAACCACTGGACTTCTGTTCGCAGCAGAGCGTTGCTCTCTCCACGCCCGGGGATGCCCGGGCTTGCCTCGGTACGGCGGCGGGCGTTTGGCCCGCCTCTAGGAACCGGAGACGCACCATGACCAGAAGACCCACCCCCCGGATAGAGATTCTGTCCGCCGCTTCAGTCGCGGCGTCGGACCCGAAGGCCATCCAATCTGCAACGGGTGACGCCGTAACGGCGGTCCAGACGGACCCTCGTCAAACCAAGGCAGATCTGGTGCGTGCGATGCTGGAGGCTCCGGGCGGCGCCCGCCTCTCCCGGCTCCTGGTCGCCACGGGCTGGCAGGCCCATACCATGCGCGCCGCGATCAGTGGGCTGCGCAAGCGCGGGCTCACCCTCCGTCGCGACACGATCGACGGCGAGGCGGTTTACCGAGTGCTGCCAATGCCCTCCGGAGAGGCATCCGTCGCTGTCGAGACCGCTGCTGCCGCGCCGGTCGATCGGGCGAACGATCCTGAGGCCGCATCCGTGCCGCTCGATGTCGCCCGGATCGGGAGGGACACATGATCTCTCTTGCCGATCTCGACGCGATGGATCGGGCAGGTCTGGCCGCTCTCTGGTCCGACCTGTTCGGTACCTCTGTTCCGCCGAAGATGAGCCAGCCCATGCAGCGCCGGTTCCTGGCCTTCGAGCTGCAGGTCCGCGATCGGGGAGGCTTGCCGCCGGTGCTTCTGGCACGGCTCGCGCGGTTCGCCGAAGGTAAGGCGCGCACGCCCACGCCCGGCCTTGAGCCCGGCGCGCGTCTCCTCCGCGAGTGGTGCGGCACCACCCATGTCGTCGATGTCCGGCCGGACGGCTATCTTTGGAACGGGACACGCTACCGTTCCCTCTCCGCCATCGCCCGCGCCATCACCGGGGCCCGGTGGTCAGGGCCGCGCTTCTTCGGGCTGATTGCCTCAGCCGGGACGGGGCCCGTCGCCGACCGGGGCAAGACCGGCGGCGAGCGACGCACACGGAAAGATCGCGGCACCGCACCTGCCCGTCGCGTATCCAAGCGGGAACGGGTCGCATGACCCAAAAGCCCACGATCCGCTGCGCGATCTACACCCGCAAGTCGAGCGACGAGGGCCTGGATCAGGCCTTCAACTCCCTCGACGCGCAGCACGAGGCCTGCGCGGCATACATTGCGAGCCAGCGTCATGAAGGCTGGAAGCTGGTGCCCGACCGCTTCGATGATGGCGGTCTGTCCGGCGGCACCCTCGACCGTCCGGCCCTGCAGCGCCTGCTGGCCGAGATCGAGGCCGGCCGCATTGGCATGGTCGTCGTCTACAAGATCGACCGCCTGACCCGCTCGCTCGCGGATTTTGGCCGGCTGGTCGAACGCCTCGACGCCAGGGGGTGTTCTTTTGTCTCGGTGACACAGGCCTTCAACACCGCCACGTCGATGGGACGCCTGACCCTCAACGTGCTCCTGTCCTTTGCCCAGTTCGAGCGGGAAGTGACCGCCGAGCGGATCCGCGACAAGATCGCGGCGTCGAAGAAGAAGGGGCTCTGGATGGGCGGCATGGTGCCGCTCGGCTATGATCGCCAATCCGACCCGCAGCGCCGGGAGCTGGTGGTCAACCCAACCGAGGCCGAGACCGTCAAGCGGCTCTTCGACATTTACGCCAACCTGGGCAATCTCCGCCTCGTCGAGCGCGAAGCCGCCAGGTTGGGCCTGCGGCCCAAACCGGGGATCACGCCCACGGGCCAAATCCGGGGGGCTAACCCCTTCACCCGGGGGCAGCTGCACTATCTGCTGACCAACCCGGTCTACATCGGACGCATCCGCCACAAGGACCAGACCTATCCCGGCCAGCATCCGGCGATCATCGCCCCCGATCTCTGGGGCAAGGTCCAGGCCGGGCTGATCGCGGCCAAGGCGCGCCCCCGTGGCCGCACCGTCGCGGCGATCGACGCGCGCCTCCTGACGGGCAAGCTCCACGACGAGACCGGCGATCTTCTGACCCCGACCCATACCCAACGGCGTGGACGCCGCTTCAGCTATTACGTCTCGCATCGCCTGATCGCCGGGGGCGTCGATCCTGCGGGATGGCGTCTCCCGGCCGACGCGCTGGAGACGTGCCTGCGTCAGGTCATCGTCGGGCATCTGCGCAAAGCCGCGGCCGCCCATGCTGTGCAGTCCAACCCAGAGGCCGGCACGGCGGCAGACCTCGCCGGACGGGCCATGGCGTACGCAGATGAAGTCGAGACGGATCCGGCACTTCTGGGGCGGATCCTCGCGTCCGGTGTCGTGTCTCCTGGTCAGCTGCGCCTGCAGCTCGCCCCGGCGACATTGGCTGCCGCAATCAACGCCCCGGTCGCGACGCTCTCGTCCAGCCTGCTGGCCGTCACGCACCCATTCGCGCTCCGCCGACGCGGCGTCGAAACCCGGATTGTCGCCGGCGATCGCGTGCCCGTCCCCGACCCGGTCTTGCAGCGCACCCTGGTCGAGGCACATGCTTGGGCCGCAGCGCTGCGCGCAGGCCGAGCGCTTAGCGAGATCGCGGCGGCCACCGGACATTCCGAACCCTATATCCGGACCCGCATCCCCCTGGCCTTCCTTGCGCCCGGGCTGCAAGCTGTCCTCCTCGACGGCAGGCAACCGGTCGAGCTCTCCGTCGCCCGGCTCCTGCGCGACGGGATCCCGATGGACTGGGACGCGCAGGCAAGGATGTTCGGGCTGGCCTGACGCGCCTCGGTGATCGTTATCGTCCAGGTCGCGCGACCACATGTCGCCCTGAACGACCCGAAACGGCGCGCGCCCTGTTATTCCCAGCGGCTTCCCTGTTCGACGGAATTTCTTACCCTGATACGCGGGATTACATTCCCTGTTCCCGTCGAGCAGGGAAATTGTCCGTAAAGCACGGAAATCGCCCGCGGATTCGAAGGCGGAAACGCCCTTGAAAGCCCGAAAATCAGAAAATTCCCAGATATTTCCCTGTATCCCGGCCCGAGCAAGGCAAACCGAACGGCCGCCAAAGGCCGCGGAGACGCGGAGCCGAAGCGCCGGGATGTGAAGCAGATCGAGGCGTCTCCGCAAAGGAAAGCCTCCACTAACGCCCGGAAACGCCAGACAAAAACCGGGCGAAACCAAGATAATGGAAGGAGACGGGGGTTGCTGGCGGACAGAGAGGGATTCGAACCCTCGAGACGGTTCCCCGCCTACACACTTTCCAGGCGTGCGCCTTCGACCACTCGGCCATCTGTCCTTGTGCGGCTGTGTAGCCGGGAATTGCGGCGGGGTGCAAGGGCAGACCTGCGCGCCAAACAAGCTACGTGGCACCGCTTGCCTGCGGGCGCCAATAGGCTAAACCGGACGACATGGTCGCGCTGGCCGGTTCGGAAGGGAATGGAGCATGTCGCAGGCACCGACCGAGATGCGGGGCGAGCGTGAGGTGCTCGATCCGATAGACCGGCTGTCCGAGATCGGGTTCGGTCTGCTGATGGCGCTGACCTTCACCGGGACGATGAGTGTGACTCTGGGAGAGGGCGGCGAGGTACGCGATGTGCTGCTCGCGGCCCTGGGGTGCAATCTGGCCTGGGGCATCGTCGATGCAATGGTCTATGTGCTGACCTCCTATACCGACCGCGGCCGCCGGCGTGCCACGGGCGATGCGATCCGGAGCGCCTCGCCTGCGCAAGCGCGGGAAATGCTGCGCGAGGCGCTGCCTGACGGGGTTGGAAACGTGCTCAGCGCCGAGGAGATCGACCAGATGGCGGCCATGATGCGCGCTCATCCGCGCCAGGCGCCCCAACGCGAGCTCACCGGAGACGATTTGCGCGCAGCACTTGCCGTATTCGTGCTTGTCACGCTTGCGACCTTGCCGCCGACCTTGCCATTCCTGCTATTCGATGATCTGCCCCTTGCGATGCGGATCTCGAATGGCGTTGCGCTATTCATGCTCGCGCTCATCGGATGGCGGCTTGACCGGCTTATGGGTGACATACGGCATCTTGTCTGGATCGTCCCCATCCTTGGCAGCATCCTTGTGGTCGTGACCATCGCACTTGGAGGGTAGATGTTCATACCGGTGATCGGGGCGGGGTCGATCGGGCGGCGCCACCATGACAATCTCTCCGCGCTCGGAGTGCGGACGGCGCTGCTTCCCTGGCGGGCCTTTATCCCTGCGCAGCTTGATGGCGCCGATGCAGTGGTCATCGCCACGGCGACGCAGGTGCGATTGGAACTCGTGCGGCTCGCGGCAGAGCGCGATCTGCCCTTCTACGTGGAAAAGCCACTTTCGCATGATGTGGCGACGGTCGAGGCGATCCTCGCCGAGGCGGGGCAGTTGGCGCGCCGGTCGATGGTCGGCTTCATGATGCGCTACCATCCGGCGTTCCGGTTGCTCGCACGGCTCGACCTGTCGGGCGTCTACGATGCGTCCTTCGGCATCGGCCACGACGTGCGGCTCTGGCGCAAGAACTGGTCCTTCGCCGCGAGCTATGCGGCGCTGCCGGAAGGGGGCGGGGTGCTGCTCGACCTCTGCCACGAGCTCGACATGGCGCTGACGCTTCTGCCGCAGGCGCGGATCGGCGGGGTTGCGAGTCTTGGCCATGCGCGGTTCCCGGGGGTGGATTTCGCCTCGAGGATCGGGTTGGAAGGTGCGGGGCTGCTCGGGGCCGTGGCGATGGACTACCTGTCGCCGGTGAGTTTTCGGCGGATCGTGTTGCGCGGGCCAGGACTGGTGGCGGATTTCGACCTGATCGCGGGGCGCTATCGGCTGGATGAAGCTGGGAATGCACGCGAAATCGATCTTCCGTTCGAGAGAAATGACATGTTTCTTGCGGCTTTGCGAGATTTCCTTCATCTGGTGCGTGAAGAGCCGGTCTCGGATGTCGAACACCTGCCGCGCCTCGACCTTGCCGCCGGGACTTGCCGCGCCATCGCGAAGGCCTGGGGGGAGCGGCGCTTTACCGGGCAAGTCACGGGGGAGTACACATGATCATCGGTCATATCGGGGCCCGGAAGGGATCCAAGGGCGTGCCGGGCAAGAATTTCCGCCCGATCTGCGGCAAGCCGCTGATTGACTGGTCGCTGGACCAGCTCTTCGACAGCCCGACCGTGGATGCCGTCGTCGTCTCGACCGACGACGAGCGCATCTACGAACATGCGGTGCGGCGTGGCGCGCTGGAGATCGGCCTGCGGCCCGCCCATCTGGCGACCGACTCCGCCGGCAAATGGGGCGTCTGGCAACACGCGCTGGACGAGAGTGAGAAGATCACCGGGCCGGCGACGGCCTTTCTCGACCTTGACTGCACTTCGCCCCTGCGACTGCCCGAGGATATCGAGAATGCACTGGTCCTCTTTGCCGAGGAGCGGCCGGACATGGTGATGTCCTGCTGCGAAGCGCGGAAGAACCCGTATTTCAACTTGGTTGAGCCGGATGCCACCGGCGCTCTCCATGTGTCGAAGCCCTTGCCGGGCGGGGTCGTGGCGCGTCAGCAGGCGCCGGTCGTCTACGAGCACGCCGCCTCGACCTATGTGGTCGCGCCGGACTATCTCAAGCGCTCCAGGGGGCTGTGGGAGGGGCGGGTGATCCCTTATCTCATGCCGCCCGAGCGCTGTGTCGACATCGATTCCCCCTTCGATTTCAAATGGGTGGAGTTTCTCTTGCGCGAACGGATCGAAGGAGCCGCACATGGCTGATCAACTGAAGGGCCGAACCATCTTCATCACCGGATCGGGTGGGGTACTGGGATCGACCTATGTGCGGCGGATGCTCGAGCAGGGGGCGCGGGTCGTGGCCTCCGACCTGCCGGGCCACCGGGCCGAGGCGCTGAAGGAAAGGCACGCAGGCAATCCCGACTTCCGCTTCTACGATCTCGATGTGGGCGTCGAGGAGCAAGTGGTGGAAATCTTCCAGCGCATCCTCAAGGACGGCTGGGAGCCGAATGTGGTTCTGAACAACGCCGCGATCACGGGCGAGATGCTGATGGGGGCGGGCAAGCCCTTTCCGGATTTCGCCGACACGACGGTTGCCGATTTCGAGCGCACCTTGCGCACGAACCTGACCGGCGCCTTCATGATCGCCCGACAGATGGACCGTGACATCGTCGGCAAATGGCCGGCGACGCTGGTCAATGTGGCCTCAATGTATGCGCTCAACGGGGCGCATCATCCGATCTATGAGGGCATGCCGTTCAAGAACTTCTCGGCCTATGGCGTGACCAAGGCGGGCATCCACGGGCTGACCGTCTGGCTCGCCGGCTACTGGGCGCCGCGCAAGGCAACCGTCAACACCATCGCGCCGGGGGCGGTGTTCAATGGCCATTCGGAGGAGTTCCAACGCCGGGTCAGCGAGCTCATCATGGCGGGACGGATGGCGCAGCCCGACGAGATCGCGGATGCCATGCTGTTCCTCTGCTCTGCGCAGGCGGGCTACATGACCGGGCAACTCGTCAATGTCGATGGCGGGTTCAGCGCCTGGTAATCGACGGGCCCCGCGCGATTTCTCTGCGAAAAATCAGGGCCAAGTGTGCGATTCTTCGCAGAAGAATCGGGGTGGTCCGTTAGCGCGCGGCCGCCAGAAGCTCTGGCAGGGCGGCCAGCGTCTTGTCCACCCCACCGCCGTGCTCGGACAGGAAGCGGTCGATCTGGGCGCGGCTCGGCAGGGGGGCGTGGGGGCCTAGCGCCTCGCACAGTTCGCCCGGCGAGGCGAGGTGGCGGCAGACGCCGGCTGCAATCGCCTCCTTGGCCGGGTATTCGATGGTGTGGATGTCGGGGCCGACCATGACCGGTTTTCGCAAGGTCAGCGGCTCGGAGATGTTGTGCGAGCCCTTGGGCGTGAAGCCTCCGCCGACCGACACCCGGTCCGCCATGGCAAGCCATGCATACATCTCGCCAAGCGAGTCGCAGAGCAGCACGTCGATGGTCGGCGGCACGCCCTCGGCCGACAGGTCGGGGCCAAGGATCTCGGAGCGTCGGGCAAAGGCCAGCCCGTCGGCGCGGATCAGATCCGCCACGGCGCCGAAGCGTTCGGGCGCGCGAGGGATGTAGAGGACCAGAGGGGCCGGAAGACCGGCAGCATGGTGCTCTGCCCGGGCGGCGTGGATCGCAGCGAGGAAGATCGCATCTTCGCCCTCGACCACGCTGGCGAAGGCGAAGACCGGACGATGCTCGGCCCGGAACCAGCGGCGAAGCGCGAGGCCCTTCTCGACCAGCGCCTGCGGCACCGGCTGTTCAAAGCGTAGTTCTCCGGTGACAGCGATGTTGGTGACGCCGACGCTTTCGAACCGCGCGCGCTGGAGGTCGGATTTCACCAGCGCCCCGGCAAAGCCCGTCATCATCGCCGCGCGGATCGGCAAATGGCGGGCGTCGCGGGCGAGGCTTTTCGACGGGTACTGCGCGTTGCACATGAACAGCGGCACGCCATGGCGATGGGCCGAGGCGATCATGCGCGGCCAGATCTCGATTTCCATGACCAGTCCGTAACGCGGGCGGTAGGCGTTGAAGAAGCGACGGTAGGCGAAGTCAAACTCGAACGGCACCCAGACCGGGACAAGCCGCCCCTCGGCGATCTCGCGCGCAAAGACCGCCGCCGCCTCGCGCCGACCGGCGGGGGTGAAATGGGTGGTGACGACCCGCTCGCCGCGGTCGAGCAGCGCCCGGATCAATGGCGTGGCCGAGCGCATTTCGCCAAGCGAGACGGCATGGATCCAGACCGAGTCCGGCAGGCGGCCGTGGGACCGGCCGAAGCGTTCGCCAAGATGCGTGCCATAGTCGGCATCCTTGCGGGCGCGGCGGCGGATATAGAGCAGGATCGCGGGCAGGGCGAGGACCCACAGGAGCGCATAGCCCAGCAGGAACAGTCGAATGCGCAGGGTCGGGTAGGGGGCCTTGGTCATCGCGGCATCAGGTCCAGCAGGCGGTCGCTGAGGGTGATGATCCCCCCGGCGGCACTTTCCTGCAAGGCCGAGGCCCGCGCCGCGATGTCGCGCAGGTCGGCAGCATCGAGCGCCGTCTCGAGCGTGGCGGCGTCGGTGACCAGCCGCGTCGCCCCGGCACTTTCCAGCTGCGCATAATCGGCGGCGAAATTCGCAGTCTCAGGGCCATGGAGGACGGCGGAGCCAAGGCGCACCGCTTCCCACGGGTTGTGGCCCTGCACCGGGCCGAAGCTGCCGCCGATCAGCGAAACCGGGCAGAGCCGGTACCACAGGCCCATCTCGCCGAAGGTATCGGCGATCCAGACGGCGGTGGCGGGCGCGGGAAGCTGCCCCTCGGAGCGGAAGGCGTAGGTCAGGCCATGCGCCTCGCAATCAAGGGCGATTTCGCGGGCGCGGGTGGGCAGGCGGGGTGCGAGGATCAGCAGACTGGCCGGATCGGCCGCGAAGCGGCGGGCCTGAACGGCCAGGGCGACGCGCTCGTCCTCGGCATGGGTCGAGGCGGCGCACCACGGGCGGCGGCCGGTCAGTTGGGCCTCGACCACCGGGCGGTCCGGACTATCGGCGAGAGGGGCGCAGGCGGCCTTGAGCGATCTGGTCACGGCAACCACAAGGCCCGGGGCGAGTGCGCGCAGGTGGTCGGCGGTGGCGTCATCCTGCGCGGCAATATAGGCAAAGCGGCGGTAGAGATCGGCGTAAAGCGGGCGGGCCTTTCGGCGCGAGGCGTAGGAACGGGCGTTCATGCGGGCGTTGATCATCGCCAGAGGGATGCCGCGCCGCGCCGTTTCGACCACGAAGCCGGGCCACAGGTCCTGTTCGGCCCAGACGGCCAGATCGGGCCGCCAGTGATCCAGGAACCGCTTGCGGAACACCGGCACGTCGAGCGGAAGGTACTGGTGGATGGTCCGCGGAGGTCGGTTGCGGTCGAAGACCTCTCCGGAAGCACGCGCAGAGGATGTCACGAGGAAATGGAGGTCCGGGCGCGCCTCGGCCAAAGCCTCGATCAGGCCCCGCAGCGCCAGTACCTCGCCGAGGCCGACCGCGTGCATCCAGATCAGCGGACCTTCGGGACGAGGCGCCATCTGATTGGCACCTTTCTCGCGCCAGCGGTCGGCGTGTTCCTTGCCGCGCTTGCGGCGGCTCTCGATATGCTTCCAGGCGCGCAGGCCGAGCGCATGGGTTGCGGCGAGATAGAGCCGCAGGAGGGGCCCGGTCGGCGACTCAGCCAAGGTCGCTGAACTGCTTTTGCAGTCCCCGCTCCCAGAAGGCGGGGTCTTTCAGCACTTCGACAAATCGATCCGCCGCGCGGCCCTCGCCGAAGGCTGTGTGGCTGTCATGCGGCCTTCCCCACTCCGTCGCCACGAAGGACAGGATCGCATCGCGGTCGAAGGCTGTGGCCGTCGCGATCGAGGGGGCCGAGCCGCGGTTGGTCTGGCGGGTGCCGATGTCGAGCGAGGGAAGGCCGAGGAACGGCGCCTCTCGCACGCCGGCGCTGGAATTGCCGACCATGCAGGCGGCGTTCTTCATCAATTCGGAGAAGTGGGCGAAGCGCATCGAGGGAAGGATGCGGAAACGATCCGTGGGCAATGTTTCCAGAACGCGGAAGATCGCCTCGGAGCCGGGGTCGTTGTTCGGTGCGATGACGACGAAGGGCTTTCCTGACGCAGCAAGCGTGCCGAACAGCGCCTCGGCCTGGCTGCCCATCGTCGCGGACTCGGAGGTGACCGGGTGGAAAGTGACGATGCCGTATTCTGTGAAGGGGATGGCGTAGTGCGCCTTTACTTCGTCGATCGACACACCCGAGGCCTGCGAGTGAAAATCGAGCTCCGGCGAGCCGATGACATGGATCGACTCCGCCGGTTCGCCAAGCGACATGACCCGGCGGGCGGCGTCCTCGCTCGAGACGAAGTGGTGGGTGGCGAGCTTGGAATTGCAGTGGCGGAAGATCTCGTCGATCGTGCCCGAGACCTCGCCGCCCTCGATATGGGCCGAGCGGACGTAGTTCGTTGCGCAGACCAGCGCGCAGGCCAGCGCCTCGATCCGGTCGCCATGCACCACGGCAAGGTCGGGGCGATGCTCGGTCAGGAAATCGGAAAAGCCGACGACTGTCTTGGCCAGGATCAGGTCCTGCGGGTCACCCTCGCGCTGGTTCTGGAACTCGAACATCTCGGCGCCGGGGAAGCGGGCAACTTCCAGCTTGGTGCGGCCGTAGCGCTCCATCAGGTGCATGCCGGTCACGAAGAAGGCCACGGCAAAGCCGGCATCGCGGGCTGCGACGGCCAAAGGTTCCAGCTTGCCGAAATCGGCGCGGGTGCCGGTAATGAAAAGGATGCGTCGGGTCATCGGGCCAGGTTCGGGTGGATCGCGCGAGGATAGGCGGGTCAGGCGGTAGCCTGCAAGGCAGGGGGTCAGGCGCTGTTGCGCCGCTCGGCCCCGCCGAACTGCTGATCGTAGAGCGCACGGAAGGTGCCCTCGCGGGCAAGAAGGGCGTCGATGGAGCCTTCTTCCGACAGGCGGCCATTCTCGATCACGCAGATCTTGTCGGCATTCAGCACGGTCGAGAGGCGATGCGCGATAACGACGGTCGTGCGCCCCTGGGTCAGGTGCTGCAGCGCCTCCTGAACCAGCGCCTCCGAGCGGCTGTCGAGCGCACTCGTGGCCTCGTCCAGCAGAAGGATCGGGGCGTTGCGCAACATGGCGCGGGCGATGGCGAGGCGTTGCTTCTGGCCGCCCGAAAGGAAGGCGCCGTTTTCACCGACCTGGGTGTCATAGCCTTTCGGAAGTTTCTCGATGAACTCATGGGCGTTGGCGGATTTGCAGGCTGCGACAATCTCCTCGACTGTGGCGTCAGGCCGGCCGAACCGGATGTTCTCGGCGACTGAGGCCGAGAACAGGAAAGTGTCCTGCCCCACATAGCTTATGAGATCGCGGAGCGAGGCAAACGTCGCAAGGCGGATGTCGTGGCCGTCGATCCGGACCGTTCCATTTCTCGGGTCATAGAGCCGAAGGATCAGGTTCAGAATGGTCGACTTGCCGCCGCCTGAAGGGCCGACCAACGCCGTCGTCTTGCCCGCCTCGAATGCGAGGGAAATGTTGTTCAGGACAGGGCGGCCATTGCCGTAGTCGAAGGAGACCTGATCGAAGGAAATCCGCCCCTCGCCCTTGGCAAGATGAAGCGCTTCGGGGTGCTGGGTCAGGGTTTCGGGCTGGTCGAGCAGTCCGAACATCATCCGAACGCCCACCATGCCGGATTCGATCGACACCCTCATCCGTGACAGGCGTTTGGCTGGTTCATAGGCCATCAGCAGCGCGGTGACGAAGGACATCAGTTGACCGGGCGAAGAATTGGACTGGCCGAAGGCCTGAACGGCCGAAAGGGCCACAACAGCGGCGATGGCAAAGCCCGACAGAGTATCCATCAGCGGGCTGGTAATCGCCTCGAGGCGCGCAATGGCGTTCGAGCGCTTCTCGACTTCGCGGACGGCCTTGTTCATGCGGAAGGCCATTCGGTCTTCCAGCGCGAAAGCCTTGATGATGCGGATGCCCGTCGATGTTTCCTGGATCACCTTGATGATCTCGGCAAGCGAGGCCATCTCCTGCTCCATGATGGCTCGGACCTTCCGCAGCAGGATGCGGATGCCGAGAATCGCGAGCGGTCCGAAGACCAGGGACACCATCGAAAGAAGCGGCTGCTGCCAGAACATGACCGTAACCAGACCGATCAATGTCAGCAGGTCGCGGACGAAAGATGTCACGATAATGTCGATGATGGATCGTGCTGCATTAGCCGACTGGGTGACCCGCATCAGCAGGTCCGAGGATTCCGTCAGGTTGAAGAAGGAAACGCCCTGGCGCAGGAGCTTGTCGTAAAGCTTGATCTGCTGGGTCGCCACGATCCTGTTGCCCGCACGGGTCAGCGCGACAGACTGCACATAGGTCGCCAAGCCCTTCAAGGTGAAGATCAGCGCCACCGCGCCGGCCACCAGGAACACCATTCCCCGGTTGTCAGGGATCGTCATCGCATCAACGATGTAGCGCATGATCCAGGCTGTGGCTGAGGTCATGCCCGCCACCACGATCATCGCGAGCACGGCTATGATGTACAGATGTCGTTGGGCGCGGATGTTCTCGCGCAGAAGCCGCCAGAGCTGCTCTTCCCTAATGATCGGAAAGACGTAGGCCAGTTTCTCGGTCAGTTTCAGCGCCATTCGACGGCAGGTCCCGATATCGTTCGCTCCGGCCGGGAAGACCTCCCGCGCGGCACATGTTGGCGCCCTACATAGTGGATCGCCTTCTGTCGCGCCACACCCCTGCGGCAAATCCCGCCGCGCCATCGGCATTGTAACGCGGATTGCGCATTCGTCGTATTGGACAAAGCCAGGACAAGTGCCATCTACTGGCAGAGACAGGAACAAGAGGTTGCAATGTCTGACAAGCGTGAAACGGCCATTTTGGCGGGCGGATGCTTCTGGGGGATGCAGGACCTGATCCGCAAGATGCCTGGCGTAATCAAGACCCGTGTCGGCTACACCGGGGGAGACGTGGCCAACGCGACCTACCGCGATCATGGCAGCCATGCCGAGGGGATAGAAATCGTGTTCGACCCCGAGGTGTTAAGCTACCGCGACCTTCTGGAGTTCTTTTTCCAGATCCACGATCCCACCACCCTGAACCGTCAGGGCAACGACATCGGTATGTCGTACCGATCGGGCATCTACTGGCTGACCGAGGAGCAGAAGGCCGAAGCCGAACGCACGATCGCCGATGTGGATGCCTCCGGGATCTGGCCCGGCAAGGTGATGACCGAAGTCAAGCAGGCGGGTGATTTCTGGGAGGCGGAACCCTTCCATCAGGATTACCTCGTTCGCAATCCGAACGGCTATACCTGCCACTTCGCGCGACCGAACTGGAAGCTGCCGCGCCGCGCAAGCGACGCGGCCTGAACGGGGAGGGGCCATGCCCGACGGAGCGCCCCATACCGCGCCGGTCTTCGGATTGGACAACAGCTATGCGCGCGACCTGCCAGGCACGTTTGTTGCCTGGCGGGCCGCACGCGTAGCGGCGCCGCGGCTTCTGAAGCTGAACCGCGAACTGGCCGAAGAGCTGGGGCTGGACACCGCGACCCTTGACGGGCCGCTCGGGGCAGAGGTGTTTTCGGGCAACCTTCCTCCATCCGATGCCGAACCGCTTGCGCAGGCCTATGCGGGCCATCAGTTCGGGGGGTTTTCGCCCCAGCTGGGCGATGGACGCGCGCTGTTGCTGGGTGAGGTGATCGATCGGAAGGGACGCCGGCGAGACATCGCGCTGAAGGGATCTGGGCAGACACCCTTCTCGCGCCGCGGCGACGGCAAGGCGGCCATCGGGCCGGTCCTGCGTGAATACCTGATCGGCGAGGCGATGCATGCTCTTGGCATCCCGACCACGCGAGCACTCGCGGCCGTGGCGACCGGAGAGCAGATCCTTCGCGACACGGCGTTGCCCGGGGCGGTTCTGACCCGCGTGGCGGCCAGCCATATCCGCGTGGGCACGTTCCAGTTCTTTGCGGCCCGCGGCGACCGAGAGAACCTGGCCAAGCTGACGACCTATACGCTTGCCCGCCATTATCCCGCAGTCGCCAGCGCAGAGCCTCCCGCCTTGGCGCTGCTGGGGGCGGTGACCGAGGCACAGGCTCAGTTGATTGCCCAGTGGATGGCGGTGGGCTTCATCCATGGTGTCATGAACACGGACAACATGACGCTGTCGGGCGAGACCATCGACTATGGCCCCTGCGCTTTCATGGACGCCTATGCGCCAGGGACGGTGTTTTCCTCGATCGACCATCAGGGCCGCTACGCCTACGGCAACCAGCCGGGTATCGCCCAATGGAACCTCGCACGGCTTGCCGAAGCGCTTCTGCCGCTGATCGACCCGAACGAGGATCGCGCGGTGGAACGGGCGACGGATGTCTTGCAGGGTTTTGTTCCAGCTTACGAACGCGCCTGGACTGACCGGATGCGGGCGAAACTGGGGCTGGCGGAGGCCGAGGACGGCGACGCGGCGCTTGCGCTTGGCCTTCTTGCGATCATGGAGGCGGAAAGGGCGGACTGGACGCTTGTCTTCCGGCGCTTGTCCCGTGTGGCGCAAGGCGATGCCTCGGCGTTCCGGCTGCTCTTCGGCAATCCCGCGGCGGTCGATGACTGGCTCACGCTCTGGCAGGCGCGCTGCATGCGTGACGGCCGGCCCGCAGAGGTCCGGGCCGCAGCGATGGATCGGGTCAATCCTCTGGTCATTCCCCGCAACCACAAGGTCGAAGAAGCGATCGCGGCGGCGGTCTGGGAGAACGATCTTGCCCCGTTTGAGGCGCTTCTCGACCAAATCCAGCGACCATTTGAAGAGATGGAAGGGCGCGAGGCTTTCGTTCTGCCGCCTCCGCAGTCCTTTACCGAGAATTTTCGTACCTTCTGCGGCACCTGACTCCGGTCCTGCCTGCCTTTTGCCCAGGGCTGCCCTTGCAGCCCCCGGAACGCGCAACTAAGACTCTGGCAAGACCACCGGCGATAGTCATCGCGGAACATGAGGCAGGACCGATGAAAGACCCGATCGACACTTACATGAACACGCTCGTGCCGATGGTGGTCGAACAGACCAGCCGGGGCGAACGGGCCTATGACATCTATTCGCGCCTCCTGAAGGAACGGATCATCTTCCTTGCTGGCCCGGTGCATGACGGCATGTCGTCGCTGATCTGCGCGCAACTGCTGTTCCTTGAGTCGGAGAATCCGTCCAAGGAAATCGCCATGTACATCAACAGCCCCGGGGGTGTGGTCACTTCTGGCCTGTCGATCTACGACACGATGCAGTACATCCGGCCGAAGGTTTCGACCCTGGTGATCGGGCAGGCGGCCTCGATGGGCTCGCTCCTGCTGACGGCGGGGGAGAAGGGAATGCGTTTCTCGCTGCCGAACAGCCGCGTGATGGTCCACCAGCCCTCGGGCGGGTATCAGGGCCAGGCGACGGACATCATGATCCACGCCCGCGAAACCGAGAAGCTGAAGCGCCGGCTGAACGAGATCTACGTGAAACACACTGGGCAGTCCCTGGAAACAGTGGAAGCGGCACTGGAGCGCGACAACTTCATGTCGGCCGAGGATGCCAAGGCCTGGGGCCTGATCGACGAGATCCTCGAGGCCCGCGGCAAGATGGACGACACGGCGAAGTGACGTCGGGGCCCTGTGGCCATAAGGCCACGGGGCATGATTTGCGATTGTGAAGGTTTTGGGTCTGTCCTAGACTTTTCACGTTAGAGGCAAGGCCAGCCTTCGGGCCGGGCGGCCGCCAGGCAGAGGACGACGATGGCGAACAATTCCGGCTCCGACAGCAAGAACACGCTTTACTGCTCGTTCTGCGGCAAGAGCCAGCATGAGGTCCGCAAGCTGATCGCCGGACCGACGGTGTTCATCTGCGACGAATGCGTCGAGCTTTGCATGGACATCATCCGTGAGGAAACGAAATCCTCCGGGCTGAAATCCTCGGACGGGGTCCCGACCCCGCGCGAGATCTGCAAGGTTCTGGACGACTATGTGATCGGCCAGATCCATGCCAAGCGCGTGCTCTCGGTCGCGGTGCACAACCATTACAAGCGGCTGAACCACTCGTCGAAGACCGATATCGAGCTGTCGAAGTCGAATATCCTGCTGATCGGCCCGACCGGCTGCGGCAAGACGCTGCTCGCGCAGACGCTGGCCCGCATCCTGGATGTGCCCTTCACCATGGCCGATGCGACGACGCTGACCGAGGCCGGCTATGTCGGCGAGGATGTCGAGAACATCATCCTGAAACTCCTGCAGGCGTCGGAATACAACGTCGAGCGGGCACAGCGCGGCATCGTCTATATCGACGAGGTCGACAAGATCACGCGGAAGTCCGACAACCCTTCGATCACCCGCGACGTGTCGGGCGAGGGCGTGCAGCAGGCGCTTCTGAAGATCATGGAAGGCACGATCGCTTCGGTTCCGCCCCAGGGCGGTCGCAAGCATCCGCAGCAGGAATTCCTGCAGGTCGACACGACGAACATCCTGTTCATCTGTGGCGGCGCCTTTGCGGGGCTGGAAAAGATCATCGCGCAGCGCAACAAGGGCTCGGGCATCGGCTTTGGCGCCGAGGTCAAGGACCCGGATGCGCGTGGCGTGGGCGAGCTGTTCATGGAGCTTGAGCCGGAAGACCTGCTGAAGTTCGGCCTGATCCCGGAATTCGTCGGCCGTCTGCCGGTCATCGCCACCCTGACCGACCTGGACGAGGCGGCGCTGGTGACCATCCTGACCGAGCCGAAGAACGCGCTGGTGAAACAGTACCAGCGCCTGTTCGAGATCGAGGGCGTTAAGCTGACCTTCACCCCGGATGCTCTTGTCGCCATCGCCAAGCGCGCGATCAAGCGCAAGACCGGTGCGCGTGGCCTTCGGTCGATCATGGAGGACATCCTGCTCGACACCATGTTCGAACTGCCGGGCATGGAAGGCGTGGAAGAGGTCGTGGTGAACGAGGAAGCCGTGAAGAGCGGTGCCAAACCGCTGCTGATCTTCACCGAGCCGAAGAAGAAGAAGGAACCGGCTTCGGCAGGCTGACCTGACTCCAGAAATGGAATTGCGAAAGGGCAGGCACGCGTCTGCCCTTTTCGATTCTTCTGCGAAGAATCCTGGGACGCGTTGATTTTTCGCAGAAAAATCGTTTGTGCCGGTCAGCGTCTTGTCAGGCCGAAGGCAAGGATGATCGCGTCCGCGCATTGACCGGGCGACGACTGTCCCGTCTCCAGTTCCAGATCATAAAGCTGGCCGCGGTGGACCCGGCCGAATTGCCAGCGGGCAAGCCCAGGCATCCGATCGCCGCGGAACCGCTCGCGGGCTTCCAGCACGTGTAGAGGGGCGTGCAGTCCGATCATGCGCAGGTCGTGACCTTCCAGACGCCGACGATACTCTTCCCCCTCTGCCGGCGACAGCATCACGTCGTCCACGATCAGGTCGTTGCCGGCGTCGGCCATCGCCACGACCGAGGCGCGAAAGCCGGCCATCAGCCTGCCGCCCAGAGGTCCCGAATGGATTGCAACGCTCGGCATCCCCGCCTCCACTCCAGCGATGAAGGCAAAGGTCGAGGGATCGTCCTGAAGGTCTGCAGGCAACATCTCGATCCAGCTGTCCATCTTTACGTGCATGAAGGGCGCTGCCAGCCGCTCCTGCAGGGCGCGCGCCACCGACGATTTTCCGACGCTGCCGACGCCGTTCAGGACCAGGATGGTGGATTGGTTCGGCATCTGGCGTCCTTCCGCTTGCGGGCAGGCTAGGCCGCGACGGACGGGGCGGCAATCCCGCGCAGGGCGTTCTCGCCTCTGGACCTCGCGCCCGCCTTCGGCCATAGAGGGGCAAACGACCCGCGGAGGCCCCGATGGAATTCCTCAAGCGCCTTGTCACCTGGTGGAACGGCCAGACGCTCGGCACCCAGCTGTTCACCGCCCGCCGGGGCGTCAAGGTGGGCGAGGACGATCAGGGCAACATCTATTACGAGACCCGCGACGGCAAACGCCGTTGGGTCATCTATAACGGCGAGGCCGAAGCCTCGCGCGTGTCGCCCGAATGGCACGGCTGGCTGCACCACACCTGGAACGACCCGCCGACCAAGTCGCCGCTCAAGCACAAGGCCTGGGAAAAGCCGCATCAGGAGAACCTCACGGGCACTCTGGCGGCCTATGCGCCGCCCGGCTCGATCCGCCGGCCTGACCCGGTCGTTCGGGCCGATTACGAGGCCTGGCAGCCAGAATAATGGCCGAGAACGTCACAGAAGTCGTCGCTGGCGGCGCAGTTCTGGCCGTTGCCCTCGGGTTTCTGGTCTATGCCGGCCAGCATACCGGCTTTTCGCCGACCGACAGCGGCAGCTATCCCCTGAAGGCCAGTTTCCGCTCGGTCGAAGGGGTGAAGGTCGGCACGGATGTGCGGCTGGCCGGGGTGAAGGTCGGAACGGTGACCAGCCTGACGCTGAACCCGCAGACCTTCTATGCCGATGCGACCGTCAGCGTGCAGAACGGGATCGAACTGCCTGATGACAGCGCCATCGTGATTTCGTCCGAAGGGCTGCTCGGGGGCAATTTCGTCGAAATTCAGCCGGGCGGATCGACCGAGATGCTGCCTCCGGGTGCGGAGATCGAAGACACGCAAGGCGCCGTCAGCCTGATCACGCTGTTGATGAAGTTCGTCAGCGGATCGAGTGAGGACAAGACGTGATCCGAGCCGGGCTGCTGGCCGCTGTCATCGCCTTTCCGGCCATGGCCGAAGAGGTGGGCGATGCCCCGGGCGGCGTGGTTCGGCTGCTTGATCGTCTGACCGGGCAGCTTGAGGACATCGACCTGAGCCGCGGCCAGAGCGCCACGCATGAACGGCTGACCGTTCAGTTGGACGACTGCCGCTATCCGCTCGCCGATCCCGCCTCGAACGCCTATGCGCATCTGACCATCATGGACGCGATGACGCCGGGGGCACCGGTCTTTGCCGGCTGGATGGTGGCCTCGAGCCCGGCGCTGAACGCGCTGGACCATCCGCGCTACGACGTCTGGATCCTGCGTTGCGACACGCCGACCCGCGACGGCGAATAGCCGGGCGGATCGAAGCCGGCCTCATGGTTCAAGGCCTCGGCAAGGCGGCGGTGATAGTCGCCGCGGGGGATTTCTTTGCCGCCAAGCGAGGCGAGATGCGGGGTCAGGAACTGCGTGTCGAACAGGGTGAAGCCGCCAGCCCTCAGCCGATGCACAAGCCAGGCCAGCGCCACCTTCGAGGCATCGGTGCGGCGCGAGAACATGCTTTCACCGAAGAAGGCCGCACCGAGCACGACGCCATAGACACCACCGACCAGCTCATCGCCCTCCCAGACCTCCAGCGAATGCGCGTGACCCTGGCGGAACAGCTCCATGTAAAGTCCATGGATTGCCGGATTGATCCAGGTTTCGGGGCGGTCAGCACAACCGTGCAGCACGCCATCAAAATCGCTGTCTGTTCGAATTGTATAATTCCATCCGCGTATTCTGCGGGAAAGCGAACGTGAAATGTGAAATCCGTCCAAGGGCAGAATACCCCTGCGCCTTGGGTCCAGCCAATGGATCCCCTCGCTTTCGCGGCTTTCCGCCATCGGGAAGATCCCGGCGGCATAGGCGCGCAGGAGGATGGGCGCGCTCAGGCGGTCTGACATCGGGCAGCATCCAGGGCGTAGCGCCTGGCCAGGACGTCCGCCAGCACATGGGTGACGTGCGCTAAGGCAGAGGTTCCGTTCTCCGGAGCGGAGACCAGTGACAGCGTCACGTCGGGCAACCGCGGCAGCGTCTCGTCCGCCTCGATCTCGGTCAGGCCCGCCGGCCCGGTTCCCGCGGCAACCGCCGTCACTGCCGCCCCCGCCTGAACGGCTGCAAGAATCCCGGCCTGGCCGCGGCTTTGCATCGCGACCTGCCAGTGTGTCCCTGCCGCCGTCAGCGTGTCGATCATGGCGCGGCGGAACACGCAGCCCTCGGGATAGGCGGCAAGCCGGACCGTGTCCCGGGGCATTGCCGGGCCGGTCAGCCAGCGGAGCGGCGCGCGCACCGTCAGGCGTGCATCCGGCGGTGGAACCGTCAGGGTGACCAGCGCCAGGTCCGCCTCGCGCCGCTGGACCTGCGCCAGCAGCGTGGCGCTTAGGTCGCAGACCACCTCGATGTCGATCTCGTTGGCGGCAGGGCCCAGTGCCTCCAGCATTGGCCCTAGGAAGGCGAGGGCGTAGTCGTCGGGCATCCCGATGCGGACGCGGGCGCGCGTGGGGCGGCGGGTCGCCGACAACATCTCGTCATACACGGCGAGGACCGTCAGCGCGCGGGCATAGAGGTCATTGCCTAGCGCGGTGGGCTCCATCCTATGGTGTTGGCGCAGGAAGAGCGCCCCCTTCATGTCGGTCTCCAGGAGTTTCAGCCGCATGCTCATCGCGGCTTGCGTGCAATGCAGCCGTTCAGCAGCCCGAGAGATCGAGCCGGTCTCGTAGATCGCAACGAAACTTCGCAGCAGTCGGAGTTCGATATCCAATTGCCATAACCCCCGCTGATACCGGGATAAGGATCATTTGTTTGCGACCCTATACCCGCCTGGCGATGCTTCCAATCGCCACAGAGAGCGGAGGATGGCGATGCGGGTCGGTTTCATCGGACTGGGAACCATGGGGCGGAATGCGGCCACGAACGTGCGGCGCAAGGGATTTGATCTGGTCGTCTACGACATCAGGCCCGAGGCGGCCGAACCGCTTGTGGCGATGGGGGCCGTCGCTGCCAGGTCGCCAGCTGATGTCCTGGCCGCCGCCGACGTGGTCGTTACGATGGTCTTTGGCCCAAAACAGGTCGCCGAGGTCATGCGGGGGCCGGGCGGGTTCCTGTCGGGCGAGCCAAAGGGCAAGATCTGGATCGACATGACCACGTCCAGCCCGTTCCTGATGCGCGAGCTTGCGGCAGAGTTCGAGGCACGGGGCGGATTTGCCGTCGATGCGCCGGTTACCGGGTCGGTCGATGCCGCGATTCGGGGCGACATGCCGATGTTTGTCGGCGGGGACGATGCGGTCATCGAGCGCGTCCGACCCGTGATCGAGGCGATGGGTCGGCTGCGCAAGGTTGGCGGCTATGGCAACGGATATGTGGCCAAGCTCGTCAACAACCAGCTATGGAAAATCCATGCGGCGGCGATCGGCGAGGCGATGGTGACGGCCAAGCTCGCCGGACTTGATCCATTGGTCTGGTGGGAGGTGATGAAGGGCGGTGCCGCCGACAGTTTCGTTCTGTCCCATGACGTTCCCTCGATTTTCGCCGGGCATTACGATCCGTCCTTCCCGATCGCGCTGTGCCTCAAGGACCTCGACCTGATCGACGAACTGATCCGCCACACCGGTACGCGGAATGACCTGACGGCTGCCACGCATGAACGGTTCCGCGAGGCGGGTCGGCGATATGGCATGGGGGCAGGGGAGATGACCGTCTGCAAGGTGATCGAGGACGATGCCGGGATCGACCTGCGCGTGCCAGGAGACTGGCAGAAACCGTGGGAGGTCAAGGCCCCGGAGTAGCCCCCGGAGCCTCTGGACTTAGGCGAACTTCTTGGCCAGCCACTTTTCCAGCCAGTGGATGTTGTAGTCGCCGGTCTGGATGTCCGAGTCGGCAAGAAGGGCGTGGAAGAGCGGGATCGTGGTTTCGACCCCGTCGATCACCAATTCGCCAAGCGCCCGGTTCAGCCGCGCCAGCGCCTCGGGCCTGTCGCGGCCGTGGACGATCAGCTTGCCGATCAGACTGTCGTAATAGGGCGGGATCGAATAGCCGCCGTAAAGCGCCGAATCCATCCGCACACCAAGGCCGCCGGGGGCGTGGAACACCTTGACCTTGCCGGGGCGGGGGGCGAATTCCGGGATCTTCTCGGCGTTGATCCGGACCTCGATCGCGTGGCCGTTGATGACGAGATCGTCCTGGGTGAAGGACATATCCATCCCCGAGGCCACGCGGATCTGCTCGCGCACCAGGTCCACACCGAAAATCGCCTCGGTCACCGGGTGTTCCACCTGCAGGCGGGTGTTCATCTCGATGAAGTAGAACTCGCCATCTTCGTAGAGGAACTCGATGGTGCCTGCGCCGATGTAGTTGATCTTGGCGACCGCCTCGGCGCAGATGCGGCCGATCCTCGCCCGCATGTCCGGCGTGATGACCGGGCCGGGCGCTTCTTCGAACACCTTCTGGTGCCGGCGCTGCAGCGAGCAGTCACGCTCGCCCAGATGCACCGCCTTGCCGCGTCCGTCGCCGAAGACCTGGATCTCGATATGGCGCGGCTTCTGCAGGTACTTCTCGATATAGACTTCGTCGTTGCCGAAGGCGGCCTTGGCCTCGGACCGGGCGGTGCGGAAGGCGATCTCCAGCTCTTCCGGCGATTTTGCGACCTTCATGCCCCGGCCGCCGCCGCCGGCGGTGGCCTTGATGATGACCGGATAGCCGATCTCGGCCGCAACCTTCAGCGCCGTCTCGAAATCCGGCACGCCGCCGTCCGAGCCCGGGACCACCGGAATGCCAAGTGCCTTGGCGGTTTCCTTGGCGGTGATCTTGTCGCCCATGATGCGGATATGTTCCGCCGACGGGCCGATGAAGGTGATGCTGTGATCCTCCAACGCCTGCGCGAACGAGGCGTTTTCGGACAGGAAGCCATAACCCGGATGAACGGCCTGCGCCCCGGTGATTTCGCAGGCCGAGATGATCGCGGCCTTGTTGAGATAGCTTTCCGAGGACGGGGCCGGGCCGATGCAGACGCTTTCATCGGCCATGCGCACATGCATCGCGTCGGCATCCGCCGTGGAATGCACGGCGACCGAAGTGATGCCCATCTCGCGGCAGGCGCGGATGACGCGCAGCGCGATCTCGCCCCGGTTGGCGATCAGGATCTTGTCGAACATGGGTCGGGTTCCCTGTGTCGTCGCTTCCGGGCTCATTCGATGATCATCAGCGGCGCGCCGTATTCGACCGGCGAGCCGTCTTCGATCAGGATGCGCTTCACCGTCCCGGCGCGCGGGGCCGGGATGTGGTTCATCGTCTTCATCGCCTCGATGATGAGCACGGTCTGTCCCTCGCTCACGGTCGCGCCGATGCTGACGAAGGGCGTCGCTCCCGGTTCGGCAGCCAGATAGACGGTGCCGACCATCGGCGATGTCACCGCGCCCGGATGCTGCGCGGGATCCTCGACCAGAGCCGCAGCGGCAGGGGCTGGCGCTGCTGCAACGGCAGTGGGGGCCGCGTGATGAATCACGGGTGCCGGGGCGGCGACGGCAGTCGTCACGATGTTGGCTTGCTTGACGACGCGCACTTCCAGGCTGTCGTCTTCGCCGTATTCCCGTTTCACCGACAGTTCGGTCAGGTCGTTCTTGTTCAGAAGCTCCGCGAGCGCCTGGATGAAGGCCACGTCCGCGTCGGTGCTTTGTTTGCTCATGCCGTCCTCTATGGGATGTTCTTCTGGTTCTTGATGGGCGGACCCCAGGGCCGCCTCATGGCCCGCCCGTTATATGCGAGGCATCGTGGGGTGAAAAGCGCCTACCTTGAGAGGTGCCGCAACCGGATTGCCCAAATTTTCGGCGTCGTTTTTTCGATCCCTGCCGCATCGCGCCGAAACGAAAATTTACCATTTGATAAAAAAATGACGCTGTGGCAGCCTTCTTCAAAAGAACAACATCAACGGGAGGGTCCAAAGTGACCAACAGCCAGCTGACGCCCGGCGTGGTGCCGGGGCGTTTGCCCGCCACCGCCTATCGCGAGCATTTCGCCGACAAGGACCCGGTGTTTGACCGGCACGAGGCGCAGGTGGCCGCGGATCGCTGCTACTTCTGCCATGACGCGCCCTGCATGACGGCCTGCCCGACCTCGATCGACATCCCGCTGTTCATTCGCCAGATCTCCACCGGCACTCCCGAGGCGGCAGCGGTGACGATCTGGTCGCAGAACATCCTTGGCGGCATGTGCGCCCGCGTCTGCCCGACCGAGCAGTTGTGCGAGGAGGTCTGCGTGCGCGAGGTGGCAGAAGGCAAGCCGGTCGAAATCGGGCGGCTCCAGCGCTATGCCACCGATACTCTGATGGCAAAGGGGGTTCATCCCTTCGCCCGTGCGGCGCGGACAGGCAAGACGGTGGCCGTGGTCGGGGCGGGGCCGGCCGGGCTTGCGGCGTCGCATCGGCTGGCGATGCATGGCCACGACGTGACGATCTACGACGCGCGGCAGAAGGCCGGCGGCCTGAACGAATACGGGATTGCCGCCTACAAGGCGCCGGATGACTTCGCCCAGGCCGAGATCGACTGGTTGATGAAGATCGGCGGCATCACGGTCAAGACCGGCAAGTCGCTTGGCCGCGACATCTCTCTGGACGACCTGCGCAAGGCGCATGATGCGGTCTTCCTCGGCATCGGGCTTGCCGGAGTCAACGCGCTGCGGGCCGAGGGCGAGGATAAGGCGATGGTCCGCGATGCGGTCGATTTCATCGCTGAACTGCGCCAGGCCGCGGACAAGTCGACGCTCCCCATCGGGCGCGACGTTGTGGTGATCGGCGGGGGCATGACGGCAGTCGATGCCGCGGTCCAGTCCAAGCTGCTCGGCGCCGAGAACGTGACGATCGTCTATCGCCGCACGCAGGACAAGATGTCGGCCTCGACCTACGAACAGGAACATGCCGCCTCGAAAGGCGTGCGCATCATCACCGGCGCAGCCCCGCTGCGCGTCCATGGCGACGGCGCGGTGCGCGAGATCGAGTTCGCCTACACGATCGAGGGGCAGGATGGCCTTGCCCTGTCGGCGGAGACCTTCGTCCTGAGGGCTGATCAGGTGTTCAAGGCCATCGGCCAGACGCTTGAAGGCCAGCCCGACGGCCTGAAGCTGGAAGGCCGAAAGATCGCGGTGACCGGGGCAGGGCGGACGTCTCTGCCCGGCGTCTGGGCGGGTGGCGACTGTGCGGCCGGGGGCAACGACCTGACCGTGACCGCCGTGGCCGAGGGTCGCGATGCCGCCGAGGACATCCACGCCAGCCTGATGGCCGGGGCATGATCTGTCCGGGTTGCATCCCTGTCGCCTCCGGGCTAGGCAAACGGCGCGGCCAGCCCGGAGCGAGAGATGGAAGCGGCGATCGACGGACTGGTGAAGTTCATGGCCACGCATTCGGCCTGGGCCTTCTGGATCGCCCTGCTCTTCGCCTTTGCCGAGAATCTCGCCTTCCTGTCGCTGGCCATCCCGTCGACCGCAATCCTGGTCGCCGTCGGCGCGCTGGTCGCGACGGGCGAGCTCAGCTTTACGCCGATCTTCATCGGCGCCTCGATCGGCGCGATCCTGGGATCGACGCTGTCGTGGTTCCTGGGCCTGATCTACGGCGACTACATGCTGAACTTCTGGCCGATCAACAAGCATCCCGACCTGGTGCAGCGTGGCAAGGACGCGTTCAACAAGTGGGGACCCTTCGCGATCATCCTCGGTCATTTCTTCGGGCCGCTCCGGCCCGTGGCCTTCCTTCTCTGCGGCATCGCGCTGATGCCCTTCGGCAAGTTCATGCTGTTCAACCTCGTGGGGTCGATCGGCTGGGCCTTTGTCGTGCCGAAATCCGGCGAGGTGGGCGGACTCATCATCGGATGGGTCTGGAACCTCTTCGCCGGTCACTGATCCCCGCATTTTCTGCTATCCTCAGCCCGGACGCGGGCGGCCAGGGGGCCGCCTCGCGCCCCTTGCCATAGGAGACCCGCCATGGCCGACCTGACCTCCAACTTTATCGGCATCAAATCCCCGAACCCCTTCTGGCTGGCCTCGGCGCCGCCGACGGACAAGGAATACAACGTCCGCCGCGCCTTCGAGGCCGGCTGGGGCGGCGTCGTGTGGAAAACGCTCGGGTCCGAAGGGCCGCCGATCGTCAACGTCTCGGGCCCGCGCTATGGTGCGATCTGGGGTTCGGACCGCAGGCTGATGGGGCTGAACAACATCGAGCTCATCACCGACCGACCACTCGAGGTGAATCTGCGCGAGATCAAGTCGGTCAAGCGCGACTATCCCGACCGGGCGCTGGTCATCAGCCTGATGGTGCCCTGCGACGAGGAGAGCTGGAAGGACATCCTCAAGCGCATCGAGGATACCGAGGCGGACGGGGTGGAGCTGAACTTCGGCTGCCCGCATGGCATGGCCGAGCGCGGCATGGGCTCGGCCGTGGGGCAGGTGCCGGAATACATCGAGATGGTCACCCGGTGGGTAAAGCAGTACAGCCGGATGCCCTGCATCGTGAAGCTGACGCCGAACGTCACCTCGATCCTGCCGCCGGCGATGGCGGCCAAGCGCGGCGGGGCGGATGCCGTGTCGCTCATCAACACGGTCAAGTCGATCACCAATGTCGATCTCGACGCCTTCTCGCCCTTCCCGACGATCGACGGCAAGGGCAGCCACGGCGGCTATTGCGGCCCGGCTGTGAAGCCGATCGCGCTGAACATGGTGGCCGAGATCGCGCGCCATCATGAAACCCGCGGACTGCCGATTTCGGGGATCGGCGGCGTCACCACCTGGCGTGACGCGGCGGAGTTCATGGCGCTTGGCTCGGGCAACGTGCAGGTCTGCACGGCGGCCATGACCTATGGCTTCAAGGTCGTGCAGGAGATGATCTCGGGCCTGTCGCAGTATCTGGACGAAAAGGAAATGGCGCTGTCCGACCTGGTCGGCCGCGCCGTGCCGAATTTCGTCGAATGGCAGGACCTGAACCTCAACTACGTGACCAAGGCGCGGATCGACCAGGACGCCTGCATCAAATGCGGTCGCTGCTATGCCGCCTGCGAGGACACCAGCCACCAGGCCATCGCGATGAAGCCGGGCCGCGTCTTCGAGGTGAAGGATGACGAATGCGTCGCCTGCAACCTTTGCGTCAACGTCTGCCCGGTCGAGAACTGCATCACGATGGAGACGCTGCCGCTCGGCGCGCTGGACGAACGCACGGGCCGCCGGGTGGAACCCTATGCCAACTGGACGACCCATCCGAACAACCCGATGGCGGTCAAGGCGGCAGAGTGATCGTGAGGACCGGCCTGCCGTCAGGGGCGGCCGGTCCAAAAGCCTTTGAAGGCTTTCGGCAAATTTCTTCGAAGAAATTTGCGCCCGCGCTGTTCCGGCCGGTCAGAAGAACCCGCGCGGGATCAGGCGGTGGTGATAGGCCTCGCGCTCCAGATCCTCGCGGAAATCCGGATGCGCGATGCCGATCAGCGCCTTCGCCCGCTCCGGGACCGACAGGCCCTTGAGGCAGACCGAGCCATATTCGGTGACGATATACATCACGTCGGTTCGTGGCGTGGTGACGGTGTTGCCATGGGTCAGGTGCAGGTTGATGCGGCTTCTCCGGTCGCCTTTCTTGTCATAGGTCGAGGACAGGCACAGGAACGATCGCCCGCCCGGTGAGGCATAGGCGCCGCGCAGGAACTGCAGCTGCCCGCCCGTCCCGCTGATATGCCGAAGCCCGTCCGACTCCGACGCCGCCTGTCCGGTCAGGTCGATCTGGGTCGTGTTGTTGATCGACACCATGTTGTGGTTCTGCATGATGTTCTGCGGCAGGTTGGTGTAGTCGACCGGGCAGCAGTGGAAATCCGGATTGTCGTTCACGGCGTCGTAAAGCGGCTTCGATCCCAGGCCGAAGCTGTAGACTATCTTGCCACGGTCGATCTGCTTGCGCGCACCGGTCAGGAACCCTGCCTTGTAAAGGTCGATTATCCCGTCGGTCAGCATCTCGGTATGGATGCCGAGGTCCTTGACGCTGCTTTCGGCCAGAAGCGAGCAGACGGCGTTCGGCATGCCGCCGATGCCGATTTGCAGGCAGTCGCCGTCGTCGATCCTTTCCATGATGAGACGCGCCACCGCTCGGTCGACTTCGGTCGGCGGCGGGTTTGGAAGCTCGGTCAGCGGATGGTCGTCGCCACGCAAGATGAAATCGACTTCCGAGACATGAAGGTGGTTCTCGACCCCTTTGCAGAGGGGCACGGCCTCGCTTTCCTCGACGATGACCAGGCGCGCCCGCTCGGCGACCGCGCGGTGCCAGAGATTGGCCGGCCCGAGGTTGAAGTTGCCGTCCTTGTCCATCGGCCGGGTCTTGAAGACGGCGACATCCACCGGCGGAAGGAAGCGGCGGTAATAGTCGGGGATCTCGCCGAGGTTCACCGGCAGATAGGACACGATCCCGGCATCGTGCTTGCGCCGGTCATAGCCCGAGAAATGCAGGCTGAGCATGAAGAAATGCTGGTTGTCGGGATCGTGTTCCAGCACCGCGCGGGGGCGGGTCGACAGGCAGGTCCGGACCTTGACCCCGTGCAACTCGGCGCGGCGTTCGGCAAGCGCGGCATCAAAGACATCGGGCTGGGCCAGCACCGCGCCGTAATCGACCCACATGCCGGACTGCACCAGACCAGCCGCTTCCGCGGCCGAAATCCGCCGGGCCGGTGCCGCAGCCTTGCGCATCATCATCCTGAAATCTCCCCCGGAACAGGCTCCCCCTGCCAGAATCCGCGATTTGGCGCAGGGCACAAGCGTTTTCGCCGGGGGTCAGACGGCAAGAAGCCTGCGGAAGACCGTCTCGAGATACAGATGCGCCTCTGGGTAGGGATCGGGTTCCGCCGGGCCGAGGACCGCATGGACCTGTACGTCGAAGTCGGCATAGTGCTGGGTCAGGGCCCAGATCGAGAAGATCAGGTGCACGGGGTGGACGCGGGCGATGCGACCCTCGTCCATCCAGCGCGTCAGGACGGCAGCTTTCTCTTGGACCAGCGTCCGCAGATCGCCTTCGATCGCTTCCTGGATCCGTGGCGCACCCTGAAGGATCTCGTTGGCGAAAAGCCGGCTTTCGCGCGGGAAATCGCGGCTGAGTTCCAGCTTGCGCCGGACATAGGCCAGCAACTCTTCAACCGGTTCGCCGGCCGGGTCCATTTCGCGCAAGGGGTCGAGCCAGGTGTCGAGCAGGCCGCTCAGCAGCGCGACATGGATCGCCTCTTTCGATGGGTAGTAGTAGAGCAGATTGGGCTTCGACAGGCCCGCAACCTCGGCAATCTGGTCAAGCGTCGCGCCGCGAAAGCCGTGTTGGGAAAACACCTCGAGCGCGGCGTCAAGGATCGCCTCCGAGTTCCGCTGCTGGATTCTCGTGCGCGGCTTGCTCATCGCCCTGCCGCCTGAAGCCGACCTTCCGCGCCCATCTTGCCTTTCCTGACCCTTCCCCTCTTGCTACCCTGCAATTGACCGTCCGGTCAAATATTCACCTCCTGCAAGAGGGGCCTGCTTGTGGCTGATACCGGCTGGAGCGTCCGTCCGATGCGGATCGACGACATCCCCGCGACGATGGAGATGCGGGCGCTGACCCGTGAAAACCCCGTCACGCGCGAGGAGATGGAGCGCGACTACGGCATTACGCCCGAAGGCGTGGCGGCAGACATGAGCCGGGGGCTGTTCGGCTGGGTGGTCGAGGCGGGGAGCGGCATCGTGGGCTTTGCGATGGGCGACGAACGGACGGGCGAGGTGGTTGTGGTGGCCCTTTTGCCCGACTGGGAGGGACGGGGCATCGGCCGCAACCTGCTTCACCGCGTAACAACGCGCCTGCTGGCCGCCGGGCACGAGCGGCTGTGGCTCTACGCAAACCCCGATCCCGATGTCCGGGCAAGCGGCTTCTACGAAAGACTTGGATGGCGGGCGTCGGGTGAACGGCACGGCGAGGATGTCGTTCTGGAATGGCGGCGGTCCCGAGGCCGAGATCACCCGGCTTGATCTGGCTGGCCCGGTCAATCTTTGCGGTCCGGTGATCTTTGAACTCTCCCCGTCATGCGCTAGCCTTCAGACAAAACAGAACAGCGAGGCAAATCATGCAGGCGACACGACGGGCAATCTTGATCGGCATTTCCGTTTTGGGCTTGTCGGCCTGTGTGGGTGGCGGTGGACGCGTGGCGAGCGCGGGACCGGAGCCGATCATGCAGCCGGTGCCCAATCCCGACTACGACCGGTGGGTTGCTGCCTTCCGGCCGCGCGCCGAGGCGAGGGGCATCTCGGCCGCGACCTATGACCGGGCCTTTGCCCATGGCGGCTATATGCCCGAGGTGATCGAGAAGGCGAATAACCAGACCGAGTTCAAGCGCTCGCTCCAGGACTATCTGGCCATCACCGCCTCGGACGAGAAGGTGGCGAACGGCAAGGCGGCGCTGGCACGCTATCGCGGATTGATCGACTCGATCTCGGCGACCTACGGGGTGGAGCCCGAGGTGATCGTCGCCGTCTGGGGGGTGGAAAGCAATTTCGGCACGCGGACCGGCAACATCCCGGTCGTGGGCGCTTTGTCGACACTGGTCTATAGCGGCTATCGCGCCGACTTCTTCGAGGACCAGCTGATCGCGGCGCTGAAGATCGTCCAGAATGGCGATGTCACGCCCGAGCGGATGACGGGCAGCTGGGCCGGGGCGATGGGGCAGACCCAGTTCATCCCGACGACCTATCTGGCCTATGCGGTGGATTACGACGGCGACGGGCGGCGCGACATCTGGGCGGCGGACCCGACCGACGCGCTGGCCTCGACGGCCGCCTATCTGCAGAAGTCGGGCTGGCGCAAGGGCCAGCCCTGGGGGGTGGAGGTCACTCTGCCGGCAGGGTTCGACACCAGTGTCGCCGGACGCGGCAAGGGCCGCTCGACCTCGGCCTGGGCCGCCATGGGTGTCCGCGACATGAACGGGCGGGTGGTTCCGGATTACGGCCCGGCTTCGCTGCTGCTGCCGGCGGGGTCGTCTGGTCCGGCCTTCCTGATCTTCAACAACTTCAACGCCATCGCCCGCTACAACAACGCGGTCAATTACGTGATCGGCGTCGGTCACCTGTCCGACCGGATCGCCGGTGGACCCGCGATCCAGGGCAACTTCCCGCCAGACGCGCAGGGCCTCACGCTGGCCGACAGGCAGGAGATCCAGCGGCGGTTGACTGCGGCGGGCTACGATACTCAAGGCACAGACGGCGTGATCGGCAAGAAGAGCGAACAGGCGATCCGCGACTATCAGGCCGCACATGGCATGGCTGTGACGGGCGTTGCGACGCAGGAGCTGCTTCAGGCCCTGCGCTGACCGACTGAACGGGGCGTTAAGCAAATCGTTGCCCGGCGGGCCGCACCGATGCTAGGCTCGGGCCAGAGACCGCCGGCAACAGGCGGTCCTGACCAGGGAGTGCAACATGAAACTGACCCGCCGGGCCGCGCTCGGGGCTGGAGCCGCCGCCCTTGCCACGCCATTCCTTTCGCGTCTCGCCCTTGCCCAGGGCCGGACCGTCAATGTCTACAACTGGGCAGACTATATCGGTGAGACCACGCTGGCAGATTTCGAGGCCGCAACCGGCATCACGCCGGTCTATGACGTCTATGACAGCGCCGAGGCGGCAGAGGCCAAGCTTATGGCGGGTCAATCGGGCTATGACGTGGTCGTGACCGCAGGCCGGAACCTGCCGCGGTTCAAGGCGGCGGGCATCATGGCGCCGCTCGACAAGGCGAAGATGCCGAACCTTGTGCATATGGACCCGGCGATCATGGCGATCCTCGATCCGCTCGATCCGGGCAACGCCTATGCGCTTCCCTATATGTGGGGGACCACCGGCATCACGGTGAACCGCAAACTGGTCGAGGAATTCGCCCCCGGCACCGATCCATCGACGCTCGATTTCCTGTTCGATCCGGTGGTGATGGAGAAATTGTCGGCCTGTGGCGTCAACATGCTCGACAGCCCCGGCACGGTGATGCCGATGATCCTGGCCTGGCTTGGCAAGAATCCGATGTCGCAGGATCCGGCGGATCTGGATGCGGCGATCGCCGCCTTCGACAAGGTCCGCCCCTTCATCCGGTCCTTCGACAACAACGCCTACATCGCCAACATGGCCAATGAAGAGCTTTGCGTCACCATGAACTGGGCCGGCGACTATGCCGTGTCGGTCACGCGGGCGAAGGAAGCTGGCCTTGATCTTGACCTGCAGTATTTCGTGCCCAAGACCGGCGGCACGATGTGGGTCGATGCCTTCATCATCCCCGCGGATGCCGCCAACAAGGAAGAGGCGCATGCCTTCCTCGATTTCATGATGAAGCCAGAAGTGATTGCCGCGGCGACGAACTACACGGCCTATGCCAACGCAAACAAGGATGCCGACGCACTGGTCGATCCGGCGATCCGCGGCAACCCGGCCGTCTATCCCGATGCCGAGGTCAAGGCGCGTATCTGGCTGCCCGAAGCGGTCAGCGCGGACTATGACAGCGCTCGCACGCGCGCCTGGCAGCGGATCATGACCGGCAGTTGAGCTTCGTGCCAAAAGTCTTTGAAGACTTTTGGCAATTTCTCTTGAAGCAGATTGCGCGCTAGCCTTGGCTGTGGATCAGCCGCAGGGCGCGGATCACCAGATTGTGGTCCTCGACCTGCGGCAGTCCGGAAACCGTGGCGACGGCGACAACCCCGGTGCCCTTGACCCGGATCGGGACAGCGCCGCCATGATCGGCGTAATCCGAGGTATCCAGGCCATGCACCGCCAGGCTTTCGCCCTTGGCCTTGTTCTGTAGCCCGACCACGAGTGACGCCTTGCGGAAGGCTAGGGCTGTGTTGCTTTTCCGCCGGGCCCAGTTGTCGTTGATCCCGCCGGATCCGGGCAGGGCGGCATGGAACAGGGTTCGGTCCGAGCTGCGGATATCGATGACGACGGGATGGCCAGCCTCGCTGGCGAGGCGAACCAGCGCAAGGCCGAGCTCGATCGCCCTGTTCTCGTCGAAGGACTCGAAGGCGAGGGCGCGTTCCTCGGCATCATAGGTGCTGGCGTCCAATGGGCAGTCCTTTCAGAAGGCCGAGCGGAACCGCTCGGGTATGAGATAGGTCTTGCGGTTGTGAAGTTTCCCGTGGCGCCAGATGCCCTCGGCAGCGTCGAAGGACCAGTCGGACCGGATGCGCTCCCGCTGCCAGTCGAACCGGAAATCGGTTGTCTGCGGCTTCCCCTTGGCGACGAAGGAGTCGAGGAAGTCGATAATCTCCGTCTGGTCCCGGGACCATCCGTTTCCCGCCGGCGCCTCGTCGTCCTCGGGCGCCTCGCCCATGAAGGTGTTGCGGCTGGCTTGCCGCTCGAGGAGCAGGTCACGGTCCATGAAGCGCAAGTGGAACAGGTACAGGGCTGGGTCGATATCCAGCGTCTGATGCGAGGCATAATGCCCGCCGGGCGACCAGCGCACCGGCACGCCCAGAATGCAGGGCTTGCTATAGCTTGCATTGACGCGTGCATGGCTTCGCTGATCCAGCACAGGGCGCGCCGGGTCGAAGGAGGATGTCTCGAGATCGGTCCGGTGAATAATCTCTACCCCGAAGGGCGAGATGACACCCCGCTCTCTCGCCGTGAGGAGCGTGGCCAGCGGATCAGAGGTGATCTGCGGATCGGCGACGATCAGCTCGTCAACATCGTGCAGGACAACCACATCAAATCTCGCGAGCAGCATCGCGGCCAAATCGGCAAGCATCGACCAGCGCCTGCGTTCCCATCCCGCGGCGATCGCTCCGCGGGGCAGGACCAGAGCCTGACATCCTTCGGCCTCGGGTGGGATGTCCTGGTCCCCGCCATCGAACAGGATGAAGAGCTGCGATTTCGGAACAAGCCGGGCGTAATGGTTGATCCAGATCGGCAGGAAGATCGGCTCGTTGCGCACCATGGTGGCAAATGCGACGGGAACCGGATCAACCATTGCGACTGGCCTTGCGGGGCGCCGTCCTCGCTCGGCCGTCATCGGACCGGCGAGAGGGGCGCAGCAGCTGGGGATCCAGTCTGGTCACGAAGCGTTCGGCCAGATCCTCCGCCACGATTCCACGGGCGGCAAGCTCGTCTAGGCAGCGTATCGCCAACGGATAGCTTTGGAAGGTCGAGGCGGCGAGCAGGGCCAGGTGCTTCAGCTGTTCGTCCGAAAAGGTTTCGAAATGCGAGATGTCCTTCACATAAACCGCGTCGCCATCGACCAGCTGGTCCTGCGCGATCGCCGATCTCAGGCGCCCGGACTGCGAGTTGGGCACCATCACGCTCTTGTTGAACAGGAACTTGTGCAGCCCGAATCCCAGATCCCGCAGGCCAAGATCAAGGCCTCCCATCATCGGCTCGCCGACATAGAGCCTCAGGTACCGAAGCTCCACGATCACGGCCACAGCCTCGGACAAGGCCCGCCGCGCCGCCTCGATCACCATCAGTTCGGCGCCCTGGATGTCGATCTTGAGGAGGTCGATCGGCCCCAGGTCCTCAAGGCTGTCGAGACGCACGGTCTCCATCTCGATCCTTTGTTGGACCTTGCCCCAACGAGGATGCCCGAGAAGCGTCAGGCCGGGCATGTACGGCTCAAGGAGCGAGGTCATGCCTGACGACCGCATCACCTTCAGTTCCATCGTTTCGCCATTGCCGACGGCATGGGGCAGATAGCGCTCGTTCGGTGTGTGCCGCTCCTGAAGGGCCGCGAACGCCTCGGGCTGCGGTTCGAATCCGGTGACGACACATCCGCCGGACGCCAGCAACGGCGCATAGGGTGGCACGTTGATCGGGTTCGCCCCAACATCCACGATCGAGGTGGGCCGAACGGGGCTCAGTTCGTCAAGCAACAGCGCAAGGAAGGGCGGCGCTTCAGTCACGCCAGGTCCAGTCTGGAAGCATCAGTGCAAGAGCGCGATGGCGCAATCTCGTTGAGGGAAGGAAACCCAACGACGCCCGTCTGGGTCTCGCAGCAATGGAGAGACATCGTCAAAGAACTGCCTCGACTGGGAATTGTCAGGACGCAACCTGCTGCATTGCACAGGTTCGGGCAAGATGCGGGACGCAGATGACGGAAATCAAGAACGGAACGGCCGCCCCGTCCGATTGGCTGGGGCGGCCGCGACGCAATCAGCTTTTTAGCCCGCGTTCTTCTGCAGCTGGACCTGATAGGTGTTTCCGTTCGACATGATGACCTTCACGTCGGTCGGCTGGGTGTAGGTCGAGGCGTCGACATCCTTTACGGCCTTGCAGACCTCGTGGCCGAATTCGATCTCGCCGGTCTGTTCCTTGATCTGGTTCGCAAGCGCGCCCGGCATGAGCACATCCGTATTGCCGCATTTGACCCGAACGGTCGCAGTCGGCGCAGAGCAGGCAGTCACGAGCAGCAGTGCCGTGAAACCGGCGATCAGTGATCCCTTCATCTTCTTGGCCCTCCCAGTGAATGTTTAAAGTAATGGAGGACGACTCGATGCCGTCCGAGGCGAGCTTAGAGCGGAATCGCATGAACCCTCGTTAAATTCGACACATTCCCCAGATTGACATCATCCCGCGGAAGCGCTGCGCTTACAGCGCCCCGATCCCCGTCAGGATGATGGTCTTGACGCTGTCCTTCGCGGCCTTCCACTGGCGGTCGGACAGAGGCTTGCCGGCGTTCAGCGTTTCGATCTGGTGGCCAAAATCGGCATAGTGCTGGGTTGTGGCCCAGAGCATGTAGAGCAGGTGGCGCGGATCGACCGGCGCCATCTTGCCCTCGTCGATCCAGCGCTGGATCACCGCGATCCGCCCCTCGGTCCAGTCGCGGAGCGTCGTCTCCAGATAGTCCTGGATCACTGGGGCACCGTGCATGACCTCAGAGGCCCAGACCTTCGATCCGTCGGGATGGCGGCGGCTGATCTCCATCTTGGCGTCGATATAGGCGCCAATCCCTTCGACCGGGCCGGGGGCATTGTCGAAGGTCTCGGCCGCCTTCAGCCAGATCTCGAAAATGTCGCGCACGACGCGGCGATAGAGGTCTTCCTTGGTTGCGAAATAATAGTGCAGGTTGGCCTTGGGCAATCCGGCCACATCGGCGATGAGCTGCATCGTCGCGCCGCCAAACCCAGCCTCTGCAAAGACTTTTTCCGCTGCCGAAAGAATGAGCTTCTCATTCTCGCGCCGGATTTCTGTTCGGCGAAGGGGGCGGGGGGCCTCGGTCATCCTGTCGCGCGCCTCAAGATATTCGTTGACCGGATGGTCAGGTTATGGTGCCTTCTTTCCTGACCATATGGTCAGACACGGATTCGTCGCAAGAGGCGCGCGAGACGCCCCGCGACCAGGGAGAGCAAGCTGATGCCAGCACCCGGAGCCAACCTGCGGATCAATGGCCCGCGCCTGTGGGACAGCCTGATGGAGATGGCCAAGATCGGGCCGGGCGTGGCGGGGGGCAACAACCGTCAGACGCTGACCGATGCCGACAACGAGGGCCGCCATCTGTTCAAGCGCTGGTGCGAAGCCGCCGGTATGACCATGGGCGTCGACACCATGGGCAACATGTTCTTCACCCGGCCGGGGACAGACCCCGATGCGCTGCCGGTCTATATGGGCTCGCATCTCGACACCCAGCCCACGGGTGGCAAGTTCGATGGGGTTCTGGGGGTGCTGGGCGCGCTCGAAGTGGTGCGCTCGATGAACGACCTCGGCGTGAAGACAAAGCACCCGATCGTGGTGACCAACTGGACGAACGAGGAAGGCGCGCGTTTTGCGCCGGCCATGCTCGCCTCGGGCGTCTTCGCCGGTCTTCATACCGAGGAATACGCCAAGGCGCGGACTGACCTCGACGGCAAGGTCTTCGGCGAGGAGTTGGCGCGGATCGGCTGGGTCGGAGACGAAAAGGTCGGCGCCCGCAAGATGCACGCGATGTTCGAGCTGCATATCGAGCAGGGCCCGATCCTTGAGGCCGAGGGCAAGGATATCGGCGTTGTCACCCACGGGCAGGGTCTGTGGTGGCTGGAGATCACGCTCACCGGCAAGGACGCTCATACCGGCTCGACTCCCATGAATATGCGGGTCAATGCAGGCCTCGGCATGGCGCGGATCACCGAACGGGTCCACCAGATCGCCATGAGCCACCTGCCGAATGCCGTAGGCGCCGTGGGGCAGGTGAAGGTCTTCCCGAACTCGCGCAACGTCATCCCCGGCAAGGTGATCTTCACCGTCGACATCCGCTCGCCCGAGCAGGCCAAGCTCGACGCGATGAAGGCCGAGGTGATCCGTCACGCCAATGCGGTGGCCGCCGAGCTGGGGTTGAGGATCGGGATCGAGGAGGTCGGGCATTTCGACCCGGTCACCTTTGATGCGGGCCTCGTGAAGACCGTCCGGGCGGCGGCGGAGCGGCTGGGCTACAGCCACATGGACATCGTGTCCGGCGCCGGCCATGACGCCTGCTGGATCAACCGGGTGGCGCCGACGGTGATGGTGATGTGTCCCTGCGTCGACGGGCTGAGCCATAACGAGGCCGAGGAAATCAGCCCGGAATGGGCGGCGGCGGGGACGGATGTGCTGCTGCACGCGGTGCTGGAAACGGCGGTGATCGTGGACTGAGGGCGGACCGGGGCTCTGCCCCGGACCCCGGAATATTTCTGAACAGAAGAAGAGGGTTGGAGGGAGAACCTCGCCCGGTTTCGCAAGGAGGAAGCGACGATGAGCACAGTCATCAAGAACGGCACGATCGTCACCGCCGACCTGACCTACAAGGCGGATGTGCTGGTTGATCGGGGGGTCATCATCCATATCGGCGAGAATCTCGTGGGCACCGAGGTGCTGGATGCGACCGGCTGTTATGTGATGCCGGGCGGGATTGATCCGCATACCCATCTCGAGATGCCGTTCATGGGCACCTATTCGGCGGACGATTTCGAGTCCGGCACGCGGGCGGCGCTGGCGGGTGGCACGACGATGGTCGTGGACTTCATCCTGCCGGGGCAGGGCCAGGGCCTGATGGATGCCGCGCAGATGTGGCACAACAAGTCGGGCCGGGCGCATTGCGACTATTCCTATCACATGGCGATCACCTGGTGGGGCGAGCAGGTCTGGCACGACATGGCGGACTCGGTGAAGGCCGGGATCACCTCGTTCAAGCATTTCATGGCCTACAAGGGCGCGCTGATGGTGAACGACGACGAGATGTTCGCCTCGTTCCGTCGGGTGGGCGATCTGGGCGGTGTCGCGCTTGTTCATGCCGAGAATGGCGACGTGGTGGCGGAACTGACGGCGAAGCTGCTGGCCGAGGGCAATACCGGGCCCGAGGCGCATGCCTATTCCCGCCCGCCGCAGGTCGAGGGCGAGGCGACGAACCGCGCCATCATGATCGCCGACATGGCGGGCGTGCCGCTTTACGTGGTGCACACCTCCTGCGAGGAGGCGCATGAGGCGATCCGCCGGGCGCGGGCGCAGGGCAAGCGCGTCTGGGGCGAACCGCTGATCCAGCACCTGACTCTGGATGAAAGCGAGTACTTCCACCCCGACTGGGACCATGCGGCGCGGCGGGTCATGTCGCCGCCGTTCCGCGACAGGAAGCATCAGGACAGTCTCTGGGCCGGGTTGCAATCCGGGTCGCTGTCTTGCGTTGCGACCGACCATTGCGCCTTCACCACCGAGCAGAAGCGCTTTGGCGTCGGCAACTTCGCCAAGATCCCGAACGGGACCGGGGGCCTTGAGGACCGGCTGCCGATGCTCTGGACCGCCGGGGTGAATACCGGGCGGCTGACGCCGAACGAATTCGTGGCCGTCACCTCGACCAACATCGCCAAGATCCTGAACTGCTATCCGAAGAAGGGCGCGGTTCTGGTGGGGGCGGATGCCGATCTGGTGGTCTGGGACCCGGAGAAGACCAAGACGATCTCGGCCAAGAGCCAGCAATCCTCGATCGACTATAACGTCTTCGAGGGGAAAGAGGTGAAGGGCCTGCCACGCTACACTCTGACCCGGGGCCGCGTGGCGGTCGTGGACGGCGCGTTCAAGGGGCAGGAAGGGCACGGCCAGTTCGTGGCCCGCGAGCCGCGCCCTGCGGTCAACCGCGCCCTGACCCAGTGGAAAGAGCTGACCGCGCCGCGCCCGGTGGTGCGGACCGGCATCCCGGCGACGGGGGTGTGATGTCAGGCGACGCCTTCGGTCACCAGCGCCTCGAGCTCGGGCAGGAGGATGACGCTCTCCTGCTCGTGCGGGTCGGTGCGCGCGATGACCGCGCGGGCGACGCCGGGGCCGGGATTGAAGGGCAGATGCGGCATGTCGGCGGGGATGTAGAGAAGCTCGCCCGCTTCGACTTCCATGCGGTTTTCCAGCCGTGGCCCCCAGTACATCACCGTTCGCCCTTCCAGCGCGTAGATCGCGGTTTCGTGGGTGGCGTGTTTGTGCGCCTTGGCGCGTCCGCCGGGAGGGATGGTCAGGAGGTGCATGCAGATCGCCTGGGACCCGGCGGTTTCGCGGGCGATACCCTCGAAATAGGAGAAGCCCTGCTTGCCGTCGTAGGTGGCGCCGGGGCGGAGCTTGATGCAGTCGGTCATGGCGAGAGTGTCCGGTCGCTGTCGTCTGGACGACTGTCGCGCGGTTCGGGGAGTCTGTCCAAGGGATTTGCCTCGGGCGCGGGCCGGGGCGGAGCGAAGGTCATGACCGGAGCATCGAAGAAGCGTTCCTCCAGATCCTCGGGTTCGGGTGCGAAGGCGAGTGTCGATGGCATTGGTCTCCTCCCATGCCGGGCAGATGGGGACTGGTGCCGGCATGTGCAACAGTGCGGGCGAAGCGCGTAGGATTGATGACGAACTGGTGAAGACCGGTCGCAGGGACAGGGGCGGATGACGGACAAGGCAGTGATCGAGGCCAAGGGGGTCAATCTCGTTTTCGAGACGAATGACGGCCCGGTGCAGGCGCTCAAGGACGTGAACCTGACAGTCGGTAAGGGCGAATTCGTCAGCTTCATCGGGCCGTCGGGCTGCGGCAAGACCACGCTTCTGCGCGCGATCGCGGCGCTCGAAACGCCCACGGGCGGGACGCTGACCGTGAATGGAATGAGCCCGGACGCCGCGCGAAAGGCGCGCGCCTATGGCTATGTCTTTCAGGCAGCGGGGCTTTACCCGTGGCGGACAATTGCAGGGAATGTGAAACTTCCCCTTGAGATCATGGGGTTTTCCAAGACTGATCAGGACGAGCGTGTTCGAAAAGTGCTATCGTTGGTCGAGCTGGACGGCTTTGGCGCAAAGTTTCCCTGGCAGTTGTCGGGCGGCATGCAGCAGCGGGCGAGCATCGCGCGGGCGCTGGCCTTCGACGCCGACATTCTCTTGATGGACGAACCATTTGGTGCGCTGGACGAGATCGTGCGCGACCGGCTGAACGAGGAATTGCTCAAGCTCTGGGCGCAAACGGAAAAGACCATCGGCTTCGTCACCCATTCGATCCCGGAGGCGGTCTATCTATCGACGAAGATCGTCGTCATGTCACCGCGGCCGGGGCGGATCACCGACATCATCGAAAGCACACTGCCGCGCGAGCGGCCGCTCGACATCCGCGACACGCCGGAATTCCTGGCGATCTCGCACAGGGTCCGCGACGGGCTGAGGGCGGGGCATTCCTATGATGTCTGAGATGTGCCGCCGCGTCGCCCTTGTCGCCGCGGTCGGTTGCCTGACCGGCGGCGGTGCCTTTGCGGAAACCGAAGCGCAGTCCTACGGGATCGGCATCAGCCCTGCGCATCCGCAGGATGATGCAAGCTTCGCGGGCGGTGTCACCATCAGCGCCCTCCTGGTGCTTGAGCGGACCAAAGAGCCGGCGTCGGTCGTCGAAGAGGCCGAGACGATCCAGCTGGTCACGAGTCTGACGGCCGATCCCAAGATCGCGGATCGCCGGCTGAAGCTCAGCTGCACGGTGACCTTCATCGATCCCGAGGGAAACCAGGACGAGGCCCTGAATGGCCCCTGCTTTTCGGGCAATACGCAGGCCCTGGTCGGGCGTGAGGAGCGGTTGAAGCTCCGGTTCCGCTTCAAGCCCTCGCCAGACGATCCCGCGGGCGTGGCCGGGATCAAGCTTCTGATCCATGACGACGTCAGCGATGACGACCTGATCCTTGTGCCGACCTACGACTGGCGCGGAGGGCGGCAATGAACCGGGTGCTGCCGATCCTGACAGTGGTCGCGGTGATCGTCGCGCTCTGGTACGCCGCGACGGTTTGGATGAATGCGCCCTGGGTGCGCGACCAGGCGGCGCGGGCCGGGCAGGAGGTCACGACCTCGCAATTGGTCCGCGAGACTTTGAATCAGGAGCGGCCTGTTCTGCCTGCGCCTCACCAGGTGATCGCGGAGCTGTGGAAAGGTGTTTCAGGTCAGGCGGTTACATCCAAGCGCAGCCTTGTCTACCATGCGTGGATCACGGTATCCGCCACGCTTCTGGGCTTTGCGATCGGGGCGGGTCTGGGCATTCTTCTGGCGATCGGCATCGTTCATAACCGGGCGATGGACCTGAGCGTGATGCCCTGGGCGATCGCCAGCCAGACGATCCCGATCCTCGCCATCGCGCCGATGATCATCGTGGTGCTGAACTCGGTGGGCGTGCAGGGGCTGATCCCCAAGGCGATCATCAGCGCCTATCTCAGCTTCTTCCCGGTGGTCGTGGGGATGGTGAAGGGCTTCCGCAGCCCCGACCGGATGCAGCTGGACCTCTTGAAGACTTACAGTGCGAGCCAGAGCCAGACCTTCTGGAAGCTGCGCTGGCCATCCTCGGCCCCCTATCTCTTTGCCTCCCTCAAGGTTGCCGTCGCGGCATCGCTGGTCGGCGCGATCGTGGGCGAGATGCCGACTGGCGCCGTGGCCGGCTTGGGCGCGCGGCTTCTGTCTGGCAGTTACTACGGGCAGACGATCCAGATCTGGTCGACCCTGTTCATGGCGGCCCTGGTTGCGGCGGCGCTGGTTGCGATCGTCGGCGGGATAGAGCGGGTGACGCTCAAGCGGATGGGGATGGCACGATGAGCGGCGCGTTGCCCGGCTGGATGCGGATGCCCCTGATCGGCTTCGTGCTGGTGCTGGGTTTCTTTGTGCTGGTGCCGCTGCTCGAGGGCCTTCCCGTGGCCGAGGTGGGGCGGGTTCTGGCCGATCCGCGGCTCTGGACGGTGTTGCTGGTCTGGGTTCTGGCCTGGATGGGCAATGCCTGGCTCTCGGAACGCGCCACGACCCGGCTTGCCAAGGGGGTCGTGGCCGCCTGTTTCGGGCTGACGCTGCTTCTGTTGTGGGAGCTGATGACAAGGCTCTATGCCGTGCCCGAGGTGATCCTGCCCTCTCCGAGCGCCATCTCGGCCAAGATCGCCTCGAACCTCGACACGCTGTGGATCGATTTCGTCCAGACTTTCGTGAAGGGGGCGTTGACCGGCTATCTGATCGGCTGCGCGGCGGCGATCCTGACGGCGATCCTGATCGACCGGTCCTCCTTCCTGCAGCGCGGCCTTTTGCCGATCGGGAACTTCGTCGCGGCACTCCCCATCGTCGGCATCGCGCCGATCCTGGTCATGTGGTTCGGCTTCGACTGGCAGTCGAAGGCGGCGGTGGTGGTGGTCATGGTGTTCTTCCCGGTGCTGGTGAACACCGTGGCGGGCCTTGCGGCGAGCGAACAGATGCAGCGCGACCTGATGGCGACCTGGAATGCAAGCTACTGGCAGACGCTGTTCAAGCTGCGCCTGCCGGCAGCGATGCCGTTCATCTTCAACGGCTTGAAGATCGCCACGACGCTCGCGCTGATCGGCGCCATCGTGGCAGAGTTTTTCGGCAGTCCGATCAAGGGCATGGGCTTTCGCATCTCGACCGAGGTCGGGCGGCTGGGGCTGGACATGGTCTGGGCCGAGATTGCCGTTGCGGCATTGGCGGGATCTGCCTTTTATGGGCTGGTCGCGCTGATCGAGCGGCGGGTGACCTTCTGGCATCCCTCGCAACGACATTGAGAGAACCAAGAACAGGGCGAAACGTGCCCGCAACACGGAGGTTAGAGATGAAAGGTCTAGTGACGGGTCTGGTGACGGCGGCCTTCGCGGCCAGCGGTGCCTGGGCGGCGGATGAGGTCAAGCTCCAGCTGAAATGGGTCACCCAGGCCCAGTTCGCGGGCTACTATGTCGCCAAGGACAAGGGCTTCTACGAGGAAGAGGGCCTTGACGTGACGATCCTGCCGGGTGGCCCGGATATCGCGCCGACGCAGGTGATCGCCGGCGGTGGGGCCGATGTGGTCATCGACTGGATGCCCTCGGCGCTGGCCGCCCGCGAGAAGGGTCTGGCGCTCGTCAACATCGCCCAGCCCTTCAAGTCGTCGGGCATGATGCTGACCTGCCTCAAGGAAAGCGGCATCACCTCGCCCAAGGATTTCCCCGGCAAGACGCTTGGTGTCTGGTTCTTCGGCAACGAATATCCGTTCCTCAGCTGGATGGCGACGCTCGGCATCCCGACCGATGGCAGCGCGAACGGCGTGACCGTGCTGAAGCAGGGCTTCAACGTCGATCCGCTGCTGCAGAAGCAGGCAGCCTGCATCTCGACCATGACCTACAACGAATACTGGCAGGTGATCGACGCCGGCATCACGCCCGAGCAGCTCGTCACCTTCAAGTACGAGGACGAGGGCGTGGCGACGCTGGAAGACGGTCTCTATGTGCTTGAGGACAAGCTGAAGGACCCGGCCTTCGAGGACAAGATGGTCAAGTTCGTCCGCGCCTCGATGAAGGGCTGGAAATACGCCGAGGAGAACCCCGACGAGGCCGCAATGATCGTTCTTGAGAACGACGAAACCGGTGCCCAGACCGAAAAGCACCAGAAGCGGATGATGGGTGAAGTCGCCAAGCTCACCGCCGGCTCCAACGGCGCTCTCGATCCGGCCGACTATGAGCGCACGGTGAAGATCCTGCTCGCCGGCGGCTCGGACCCGGTGATCTCGAAGGCGCCGGAAGGGGCCTGGACCCACCAGATCACCGACAAGGCGCTTCAGTGACCTGACAGACAGTGAAGGCCGCAAGGCCTTCGCGCAAAGAAGGAAGGAGGAGGCCAGGCGCCTCCTCCTTTGCATTTTGGGCAGGGTCGGCGCTGGAATTTACCGGTTCTTGTAAATCTTCTGGCCGGTTGTAAACTCTCTTGAGCGGAGGGAGTTGAGCCATGCCGATGACGGCCCTGACCGGCAGCCGCGTGCGCGAGCGGCGCCTGCTTCTGGGGATGCGCCAGGGCGAACTGGCCGAAGCAGCGGGCATTTCTGCCTCCTATCTCAACCTTATCGAACACAACCGCAGGCGCGTTGCCGGCGAAGTGCTGCTGCGCCTGGCCGCTGCTCTGGACCTGAAACCCGATGTCCTCTCGGAAGGGGCGGAAGGCGTTTTGGTGGCTGACCTGCGCGATGCGGCGGCGGGGGCTTCCGCCCCGATGCCGGAGGTCGATCGGATCGAGGATTTCATCGGCCGGTTTCCCGGTTGGGCCGGGCTCATCTCGGCCCAGCACCGCAGGCTTGGGTCGCTCGAGCGGTCGGTCGCGGCACTGTCGGACCGCATGGCGCATGACCCGCACCTTTCGGCGGCGCTGCACGAGCTTCTGTCAGCGCTCAGCTCGGTGCGGTCTACAGCAGCGATCCTGGCCGAAAGCGAAGAGATCGAGCCGCATTGGCGGGCAAGGTTCCACGCCAACCTTCACGCCGACAGCGAACGGCTCGCGGCCGGGGCCGAGACGCTGGTGGCGTATCTCGATGCTGCGGGCGAGGCGGAAGCGGCAGGCCTAGCCGCGCCACAAGAAGAACTGGAGGCCTGGCTGGCCGCCCATGACTGGCAGATGCCCGAACTCGAACAGGGGGCGGCCGGCCTGGCGCGGCTGCGCGAAGAGGCCGGGCAGCTTGCCTCCAGCGTGGCTCGGGCGCTCGCCGCGGATTGGCTGCGGATCGCCGCCGAAGACGCGAAGCGCCTGCCGATGGAGGCGTTCAAGACGGCGATCGGGCCTGGCCTGCCCGATCCGGCCCAGCTTGCACAGAGTTTCGGTGCGGACATCGTCGCCGTGTTTCGACGGCTGGCCCTAGTGCCGGGTGCGCGGTGGGGCGTTGTCGCCTGCGACGCCTCGGGCACGCTGACGTTTCGCCGCCCGGTCGAGGGCTTCCCGTTGCCGCGCTTTGCTGCCGCGTGTCCACTCTGGCCACTCTACCGTGCACTCGGCCGGCCGATGACCCCGATTACCGGGCTGATCGAGATGGCGTCACGCCGGACGCGGCGGTTCCGCGCGCTCGCTTTCGCCGCGCCGCGCCTGACCGGGGGATTCGGCGGGCCCGAGGTTGTCGAGGCGGCGATGCTTCTTGTGCCGGTCGAAGCGACAAGCGAGCCCGCACTGCCCGTCGGGACAACCTGCCGCATCTGCCCCCGCATCGGGTGTGCCGCGCGGCGTGAACCCTCGCTGATGGACGAAGGTCGCAGCGAGTGACAATTCCCTTTTCAGGCAACTGCTTTGCGCAGATAGTCGGGCAGACTGAAACGGCCGGGGGAGGGCCGATGGGACGTCATGTCTTGCTCGTGGAGGACGAGCCCAACATTACCGAGGCGATCCGGTTCATCCTGGCCCGCGATGGCTGGGAAGTCACGGCGCTAACGGATGGCGCGGCGGCGGAAGCGGCGATCCGCTCGGCCCGACCGGATGTGGTGATCCTCGACGTCATGCTGCCGGGGCGGAGCGGGCTCGATGTGCTTGCGGCCCTGCGGGCCGACGAGTCGACATGCAACCTGCCGGTCCTGATGCTGACCGCCCGCGGACAGGGCCGCGACCGGGCAGAGGCCGAGCGGATCGGGGCGAGCCGCTTCATGACCAAGCCGTTCTCGAACAGCGAGATGCTCGCCACGGTGCGCGAGCTGGCCAGCGCGTGAGGCGCCCCGGTCTTCCCCTTTTCCTGAAGCGGCAGCCGTACCGGCGGCGGCGGGCGATGGACGCGGCGCGCCTTCTGCCAATCCTGGGCGCCTTTCTGTTCCTGTTGCCGATGCTCTGGTCGCCCATGCCGGGAGAGCAGACAGGCCGAAGCACCGCCGCGGACGGGCTCTATCTGTTTCTCGCCTGGGCGATCCTGATCGTTCTGGCCGCCTTGCTTGGATCACGCCTCGTGTCGATCGAGCAGGAAAAACGCAGGCCCGGCAGTAACCCGGAGACGGATGATGCAGGGGATTGAACCTATGGTTCCCTTCAACATCCTTGTGCTCGTCTGTCTGGCCTATGTGCTGGTGCTCTTCGTCGTGGCCTTTGTGGTCGAGCATCCCGCGATCAGGCTCAGGGCGCGCTGGCTGCGCTCGCCGCTGGTCTACACGCTTTCGCTGTCGATCTACTGCACCGCCTGGACCTTCTTCGGCGCCGTCGGCTATGCGGCCCGATCCGGGCTTGAGTTCCTGACGATCTATCTGGGTCCGACGCTTGTCTTCATCGGTTGGTGGTGGGTCCTGCGCAAGCTGGTCAGGATCGGCAAGGCGCAGCGCGTCACCTCGATCGCCGACCTGATTTCGTCGCGCTACGGCAAGTCAAACCTGCTTGGCGTGCTGGTCACCGTGATCGCCGTGACGGCGGCGACGCCCTACATCGCGCTTCAGCTTCAATCGGTTACGCTGTCCTTCGGGGTCTTCGCCAGCCCCGTCGATACCTTCGGCGCTCCGCCCGGCAAGGAGGCGACGGCGCTTTGGGTCGCGGTGGGACTTGCGCTGTTCACCGTTCTCTTCGGGACGCGCAACCTCGACGCCAACGAAAGGCACCACGGGGTCGTGACCGCGATCGCTGTCGAGGCAGTGGTCAAGCTTGTGGCGCTGCTCGGCGTTGGCATCTTCGTCGTCTGGGGGTTGGCCGACGGACCAGCAGAGATCTTCAGCCGGATCGAGGCGAGCCCCGTCGCGAACTGGACGCTGGATCCGGGCCGGTGGATCGGACTGATCTTCCTTTCGGGTGCCGCCGTCCTGTGCCTGCCGCGGATGTTTCAGGTGACGGTGGTCGAGAATGTCGAGGAAAGCCATCTGGCGACCGCCAGCTGGGCCTTTCCGCTGTACCTGGCGCTGATGAGCCTCTTCGTCGTGCCGATCGCCGTGACCGGCCTGATGGTGCTGCCGGAAGGGGCCAACCCCGACCTGTTCGTGCTGACGCTGCCCTTGGCGGGCGGACAGGGAGCTTTGGCGATGCTCGCCTTTTTGGGCGGGTTTTCCTCGGCCACTTCCATGGTGATCGTCGCCGCGATCGCGCTGGCCACGATGGTGTCGAACCATATCGTCATGCCCTTCTGGCTCCGGATGCAGCCCTCCCGCGCCGTCTCGGGCGATGTGCGGCGGATCGTGCTTCTGTCGCGGCGGGTGTCGATCGCGGGAATCGTGGGGCTTGGCTATGCCTATTACCGGCTTTCGGGCGGATCTTCGGCGCTGGCGGCCATCGGCCTGATCTCTTTCGTGGGGGTGGCGCAGATCCTGCCGGCGATGATCGGCGGCATCTTCTGGCGCGGCGCGACCCGCGCCGGTGCGGCGACCGGCATGATCCTGGGAGCGGCGGTTTGGGCCTATTCGCTGTACCTGCCCTCCTTCGGCCCCGAAGGGATCATTTCGGACGCAGTAATGGACCACGGCCCCTGGGGCATTGCCTGGCTCCGTCCGGAGGCGCTGTTCGGGATCGAGGGGATGGACCCGCTGATCCATGCGCTCTTCTGGTCGTTGACGCTCAACGCCATGACCTACTGTCTGGTGTCGATCCTGGGCTTTCCCTCACCGATGGAACGGGTGCAGGGCGCGGCCTTCGTCAATGTCTTCGAGGGCGGACTGACCACCGGCGGCTGGGCGGGTGGCAAGGCCGAGGCAGAGGATCTGCTGATCCTCAGCAGTCGCATCCTCGGCGAGGACGAGGCGCTGGCCTTCTTCCAGGCCGAGGCACGGGCGCAGGGCAAGGAAGGGTTCCTGCCCGACCCGACTCCGGAATTCCTCGACGGCCTGGAGTTGCGGCTGGCCGGTTCGGTCGGTGCGGCCGCCGCCCATGCCATGCTATCGCAGGTCATGGGAGGAGAGACCGTCTCGGTCGAGGATCTGGTCGCGGTGGCGAACGAGACCGCGCAGGTCATGGAATACTCCGCAAAGCTCGAAGAACAGTCCGAGGAACTGTCACGCGTTGCCCGGCAACTGCGCGAAGCCAATGAAAAGCTGACCCAGCTTTCAGAGCAGAAGGACGCCTTCCTGAGCCAGATCAGCCACGAATTGCGCACGCCGATGACCTCGATCCGAGCCTTCTCGGAAATTCTGATGGCGGGTGATGTTCCCTCCGAGCAGGCGGCGCGCCATGCGGGGATCATCCACAGCGAGGCGATCCGGCTCACCCGCCTGCTGGACGATCTGCTGGATCTGAGCGTTCTCGAGAATGGCTCGGTGCGGCTCGACCTTGCCTTGGTCACTGTGCTGGAACTGCTGGACCGCGCCCTGCTGGCCGCCGGCGAGACCCTGCCCGAGCGCCAGTTTGCGGTCCGTCGCGACCTGCCGTCGGAATCGATCTATGTCACGACCGACCCCGACCGCCTGACCCAGGTTTTCATCAACCTGATCTCCAATGCGCGGAAGTATTGCGACGCGGCCCAGCCGGAATTGCGGATCGTCGTGCGACAGCGCGGGGGGCGAATGATCGCCGACTTCATCGACAATGGCACTGGCATTCCCGAGGAAAGCCAGGCGCTTATCTTCGAGAAGTTCTCACGCCTGACCGATCAGAACCGGGCCGGCGGGGCGGGTCTTGGCCTTGCCATCTGCCGCGAGGTGATGGCCAACCTTGGCGGGACGATCACCTATCTGCCGGGGCAGGGCGGTGCGGCCTTCCGCGTGACCTTCCCGCTGCGCTTGCAGAAAGCCGCCTGAGCGACGTGGAACTCAACATTCGGTTTACCGCCCGGGGATTAGCCTTGGACCGTTCGGCAGAAGGGCGACGGCGTGGAAAACGATGTGATCCGGCGGAAAGTGGCGGCGGCGCGGGCGATGGCGCTGGAAGGCGGCCCGGGGGCCGATCGCGGCTGGCGCCTTGCCCTGGCCCGGGCGGCGAATGACGACATCGGTCTGCCGCTGGAGGTGACGCGCCTTTCCATCGAACGGCGGTCACTGACCGATCTGCTGGAACTCATCCCCGAGCGGGCGCTGATCGCCGTACTGGAAGGGCCGGGCGAGGGGTTTGGTCTGATCGCGCTGGCGCCGCCGGTCCTGGCCTCCTTGATCGAGCAGCAGACGACCGGCCGGGTCTCTGGCGGCCCGGTCGCCCCGCGCAAGCCGACCCGCACGGATGCTGCAATGGCGGCGGGTCTGATCGACCGGGCGCTCGCCGATCTGGAAGCCGGACTGGAACAGGACATGGACAGGATCTGGGCTGCCGGCTTCCGCTATGCCTCGTTCCTGGACGATCCGCGCCCCCTTGGTCTTCTGCTGGAGGAGGACGCCTATCGCGTCCTGCGGGCCGAGGTCTCGCTTGCCGGCGGGGCGCGGTCAGGTGCGGTGCTGCTGGCCCTGCCCGCCGACGGACGTGCCAGCGCGCCGGTCAGGCCCTCTGATCCGTCAATGGCCAGTCCGCCTTCTGCCGCGCATTTCGCCCAGGCACTTTCCGACCAGGTCATGCAGACCGAGGCCGAGCTTGGGGCGGTCCTGCACCGGGTCACGTTGCCGCTCGGCGCAGTGATGTCCCTTCAACCGGGCGAGATCGTGCCGCTCCCGATGGCTGCGATCGGACATGTCGTCGTAGAAGGCATTGACGGTCGGCCGTTGGCCACCGGCAAACTCGGCCAGAACCGCGGGATGCGGGCGGTACGCCTCGTCCCCGAGGCGCCGCCTGCGACACCGGTCATGGAACAGTCCACAGACCGGAGGATCGCTGCAGGCCAGTCATGACGGCATCCGGATAACATCTTACATGAAATCTGGCGCTTATATGGCGGATTTTATGAGGGAAAAGCCATTCGTGTGAACTTTTGCATCAGCCCCGGGCCAGGGCCTCTAGCTGCGGGCGAAGGTGTTCCAGATTGTATCCGAACTTGGCCGGGGTCGAAATCAGCTCGTCCGCAGGACGCTGTCCCGCATGGGCGAGCGCCCAGACGATCGAACACCGGTTGCCTGAGGCGCAGTATGCAAAAACCGGACCGGGCGAGGCGGCCAGCGTCTCGCGCTGCAGCTCTACATTGGCCAGTGTGATTGCCCCGCCGATCACCGGGTTCGCGACGAAGGTCAGGCCAAGCGCCTCGGCCGCCGCGCGCATTGTCTCGGTGTGAAGCTCGGCAGGGATCTCGGCATCCGGGCGGTTGTCGATCACGGTGACATAGCCTGCCGCCTTGATCGCTGGCAAGTCGTCGGGCGAGATCTGCGGCGAGACGGCGTAGCTGTCGGTCAGGGCGCGGATGTCCATGCTGGTTCCTTAGGGTCGAATGGGTTGCGTCAGGCGGCAGCAAGCCAGGCCTTGAGCGGGGGCGCGGCCACCATACCCCCCGTCATCGCCACAAGGAAGAGCAGCCCGCGCCATCCGCCGTAACTGAGCGAGGCGATGGCCGGCCCCGGGCAAAGCCCCGCCATTGCCCAGCCTGCACCGAAGATCACCGAGCCAACAACGAGCGGAGCGTCGACATGCGCCTTTGAGCGGCCGGGCAGGGGCGAGCCGAGGAGCGATGTTCTGCGACCCGCCGCGATCCTCCAGGCTATAGCCATTGGGATGATCGCGCCGCCCATCACGAAGGCAAGCGTCGGGTCCCAGTCGCCGAACACATCGAGCCAGCCCTGGACCTTGGTCGTATCGGTCATGCCGGACAGGAAAAGTCCTGCGCCGAAAAGGCCGCCGGACAGGAAGGCGAACAGGAGGCGACGCATCAGACGATCTCCAGGAGGTGGCGCAGGACCGCCATCACGAGGCCGCCCGACAGGATGTAGAACACCGTTGCCACGATCCCGCGCAGGGACAGGCGCGAAATGCCGCAGACTCCGTGGCCAGAGGTGCAGCCGTTGGCGATGCGCGTGCCAATCCCAACCAGAAGGCCGGCCAACACCACGACCGCGACGTTGCCGGTCAGGTGCGTGCTGACGCCGGGGGTGAACAGAGCCAGGACAGCGGGAATGGCGACCGTGCCGCCCAGGAAGGCCAGGCGCTCGTTCGCTGTGTCGCGACCTTGCCCGTCGATCAGCCCTCCCAGAATTCCGGAAGCGCCCATGATCCGCCCGTTCCACAACAGATAGACCGATCCTGCCAGCCCGATCATGAGCCCGCCACACAACCCCCAGATCCAGTCGGTGTGCATATACTTACCCGTGATTTTCGCCGGGACTTTAGCCGCCCGAAGAGCGCCTGCAAGCTTCCAGTGGGGTTTTGACCTGAATCAAGGTAGGATGGCGGGAAAGCTTTCACAAAGACTGCGGTCAATAGGAGGAAGTGTCATGTCGTCCATTCACGAGAGGCGCGCGCAACTGGAAGCGCGGCTGGCCGATCTGAACGCTCGTATCGCCGGGATCGAGATGGAGCTCGACTCGCATGACGCCAAGGACTGGGAAGAGCTTGCGACCGAGCGCGAGGATGACGAAGTGCTCGAAGGCATGGGGAATTCGGCTCAGACCGAAATTCGTCAGATCCAGGCCGCTCTGGAGCGTGTGGCAATTGGTGAATACGGCTACTGTGTGAAGTGCGGCGAACAGATCAGCGACGAACGGCTCGATGCGCTGCCCTACACCCCGTTTTGCCGCAAGTGCGCGCCGTAATCGGCAGAGGAGGAAACCATGACAAGCGAACCGAATGAAACGGCCAAACCTGTCGACGTGGCCGAGCAGCTTGCGCATGAGCTGGTGGAAAGCGCCGATCGCGCAGCGACCTTCGTGCTGAGCGAAATGCAGGCGCTCGCTTCGGTTCTCCCCGGCGGACACAAGCCATTGACCGAGGAAGAGCGTCGCGCCATGGAAGCCGATATCGAGGCCGGTTTCGACAACATGCCGGTCTGAGCCCGAAGGCGAAGCGGTCGCTCACTGCTGCGCCATGTCACTCTGGGCGTTGCCAAGTTCGTCTGAGCCCTTACAAAGAGCTAAAGAGGAAAAGGCAGGACGGCGGGGAATGGCAGAGAACGGGCCTGCACAGGGGCCGGATGCGGATGTGGTGCGGCTGACCCGCGACGGTGGCGTTGCGGTTCTGGAGATTGACAGGCCGCCCGTCAATGCTTTCGGGCAAGCCCTGCGTGGCGGGCTCGAGGCCCTGCTGACGATCGCCTTGGCCGACCCTGGCATTCATGCGGTGGTCATCGCCTCCGAGGGGCGCCACTTCTCGGGCGGTGCCGATATTCGCGAGTTTGGCCTGCCTGCCGATCCTGCCGTGCCCAGCATGTCCGCGATCTGCGACAGGGTCGAACTTGCGGGCAAGCCAGTCATCGCGGCGATCCAAGGCAGTGCCCTTGGCGCGGGGCTGGAGCTTGCTCTTGCCTGTCATTTGCGTATCGCCGGCCCTCAGGCCCGCTTCGGTTTGCCCGAAGTCGGGCTGGGCCTGTGTCCAGGCGCCGGGGGAACGCAGCGTCTGCCGCGCCTGATCGGAGCCCAGGCGGCGTTGCGCCTTATGCTGACCGGTCGCGCCATCGGCCCCGCCGAGGCGCAGTCGCTCGGTCTGATCGACGGGGTGGTCGATGCCGGTCTGCGTGAGGCAGCCGTGACCCTTGCGGCCGAGATCGCCGCCGAAGTCGCCGCTGGACGGCGGACGCTGGCGCGCACACGCGACCGGATGGACGGGATGCGCGATGCCGCCGCCTATCAGAGCGCGGTCGCGGCCTCGCGCGCCGCCCATGCGAAAGACCGATTGCCCGCGGCCGGCCGCATTGTGGATTGCGTGGAGGCGGCGCAGCTTCTGCCCTTCGATCAGGGGATCGCCTTCGAACGCGCGGCCTTCGACGATCTGCGGGCCAGCCCCGAAAGCGCTGGTCTTCGGCATGCCTTCCTCGCCGAGCGCCATATCGCAGACTTTCCCGAAGCCGGGTCGGTTCCGCGCCTTGTTCAGACGGTCGGCGTGGTCGGGCTTGGTCGTACGGGCGCGAGGATCGCCTTGCAGATGGCCGCCAGCGGCTACCGTGTCATCACCGCCGAACGCGATGCCGAAGCCCTCGTCGCAGGGCTGGAAAGGGTCTCGGACCTGCAGGAGCAGGCCGTCGCCGCCGGGAGGCTGACAAGCGAGGCCAGGGACCGCGAATGGGAACGGCTGACCCCCGCGATCGACCTTGCCGCCCTGTCGCAATGCGATCTGGTGATCGAGGCAGTGCCAGACGATCTCGGGTCGAAATCCGAGGTCATGGCGGCGTTGGCCGCTGCCCTGAACCCTCGCGCGGTTTTCGCGACCTCTGCCACCTTTCTGACCGGCGATCACCTGGGCCGGCTGACCGGTCGTCCGGCCGATACCCTGATCCTGCGGCAGCCTGCAGTGGCGGACCGTGCCCGCCTAGCCGAGATCGGTGTCGGCCCCGAGACAGCTGCCGATGCCGTGGCGACGGTCGTCGCCGTGGCAAAGAAATCCGGCAAGCTTGCCGTGCGGGTCGCGGCCGCGCCGGGGCTGGTCGGACCGCGGATGCAGGCGGCCCTGCGGACGGCGGCTGATTTCCTGATCGAGGATGGCGCGACTCCCCTGCAGGTCGACATGGCGCTCAGGGCCTGGGGCTTTGCGATGGGTCCCTATCAGGCGTCGGATGCGGCCGGACTCGACAAGGACTGGGCCGAGCGCCAGCGCGCTGCACCGGGGCGCGATCCGGCGGCGCGCTATGTCGAGTTGGCCGACCTGCTGGTCGAGTCCGGTCGGCTGGGGCAGGAAACGGGGCGCGGCTACTACATCTACGATCAGGGACCAGGGGGGCGTGAGGACCCCGAAGTCCTCGCGCTTTTGGCCGAGCTTCGCGCTGCCAAGGGCATTGTCGCGCGCCCGATCGGCAGCGACGAGATCCGCGACCGCTGTCTTGCGGCGCTGGCCAACGAGGGTGCCCGGATCCTGGGCGAAGCTGTCGTGCCGCGCGCCTCGGATATCGACGTCGTCATGGTCGCGGGGCAGGGGTTCCCACGCTGGCAGGGCGGGCCGATGTTCCGGGCGGAAGCGCGCGGGCTTCTGGTGCTGCGGGCCGAGCTTCGCCGCTTCGCCGATCAGGCGCCGGAATTCTGGGCCGTGGCACCGCTGATCGACCAGCTTATCCGCGACGGTCGGAAACTTTCCGACCTGGGCGCCTGACTATTTCAGCAGGATGCCTGCCACCACCATGCCAAGCCCAAGCGCCGACGCGCCAAGCGCAGCCATGTTCACCGTGACCACCGTCTGCAAACGCTGGCGCAGCTGATCCTCGGGCAGGTTGCCGCGCCGCGCGCGCAGGGCGACGAGCACGCACCAGACAAGCGCGCCGACGCCCGCGAGCGTGAACAGCGTTCCGATCGAGATCAGCCAGTCCATGGTTTCTTCCTGCCCCTGCGGTCCTGTCGCCGCCGCCCCTAGCGGGTTCACGCCGTCCTGGCAAGGGTCGGGGCCTTGAACCGCCGCCGCAGCCCTTGAACCGGGCGTCACTGACGGGGTAGGGAAGGCCGACCAATCCCCGAGAGGCAGGAATGAGCAGCAATCCCGATCCCTACAACGTCACCGCCGACGAGCTGCGGCAGTTCATCGAGCGCGCCGAACAGTTGGCCGCCGAGAAGAAGGACATCGCCGAGCAGGAGAAAGAACTCTTCGCCGAGGCGAAGGGTCGGGGCTACGACACGAAGGTGATGCGCAAGGTCATCGCGCTCCGCAAGCGCAAGCCCGACGAGATCGCCGAGGAAGAGGCGGTGCTCGAGATGTACAAGGCCGCACTCGGCATGAACTGACTGGCAGCGGGCGTCAGGCGGTGATGAGCCGGACGCCCGGGATGTCCACTATGCGGGCCACGTCGCGGTCGTAGGCTTCGGTCAGATGCGCGACATAGTCGTCGGTCCAGCCGGGCAGGTCGACTTCGGTCTCGATCTGCTCCGGCAGAGCGAAGCGCTGGAGATAGCCGGTAACCGCGCGCCGCCGGGTCTCGGCGTCGGGGGGAGGACTCGCCTCGAGATAGGCCTTTAGCCGGCCAAAGCCCCGCGGCGTCATGATTGTGCCCAACAGGTCGTCGGCGCCTTCCAGTTCCGTTCCTGGCGCATGCCCCGAGATCGCCTGAAGCACTTCGGGCCAGATCAACGGCGAATCCTCGTCGCACCAGACGGTCAGCGGCACCTCTGGATTGACGTTGCGGATGCGGGTGATCAGCTCGGACCAGCGCAGCGCCAGCGGGTCGGTCCCGGCGATGATGTCCTCGTAGCTGCGGTCCTTCTGCCGGGCGACCATGGCGGGCAGGAAGCCCGCAGGGTTGCGTATGGCAAGGAAGAACTCCGCCTCGATCTGCGGGAAGATCCGGGTCAAGGCCCGCAGCCGCTCGGGGCCGTTTGGATAGAGGCTGCGCCGAACCGCCCATTGCGGGAAGGCCATGAAGCTGTCCCAGGACAGGACCAGCCGTTCGGCCTCGTCCGCCTCCATGATCTGTTCCAGGAGCATGGCCTGCATCGCCTCGTCGGCGGGCTGGCCCTTCAGTTGCACCAGGGCATCGCGCAAGGCGACACGGTAGCGCGAGGGGCCCGGCACGAGAATGCCCTGCTCGGCCAGAGGGCCGCGATTCTTCAGCAGGCAGCGGAGAAGCTTTTCCTCGTCGGTGCAGTGGGCGCCGAGGTGATAGGCAATACGCATCGGTCGTCTGCTCGTCCTGCTGTCGGTTCCTGGGGTCCGCCCTGCGCCCGTCACGGCGAACCGGCCCCGCTCTTGCGGAATATAGGGGCTTTTGCGAAGGGGGGAACGCCTTTCCGTGCCCTGGCGCAGCCTGAGCAGGCCTTGGTCAGGCCGACAGACCGGACCGCATTGCCTTCTTGCTCTTGCGCGACGCCCCCTCGGGCGCTATCCAAGCCGCGCGTGCGCCCCTATAGCTCAGCTGGTAGAGCATCTGATTTGTAATCAGGGGGTCGGGGGTTCAAGTCCCTCTGGGGGCACCAGATTTTCTTTGCAACAGATTGTTTGCAAAGCACTTTTTGACCAGACGATTTCCAAGAGCCCACCTTCTCGTCTACCCGGGGAGTAAGGATATCCCCGACGCGCCTTCTCACTATGCGTCCTATTGCGAGTCACGGCTTATCAAGTCGGCATTGGTCCGCGCCGATGCCTCGAAATCTCAGCAAGATGGCCGATTTCCAACGGGCTTCTGCCAGAGCCTCCTCGCTTCGCAAAACCATCGCCGCAGGTTGCCGCTTCACCCGCTCCTCACTCGGAGCCGCCCGGCGCCTGCCGGCAAGGTTTCTCGAGACCAGGGATCGCCCGCGCGCCCACTACCGCGCAGCTGGAGCTTTTCAGTTTACATACATACGCGGATGTTTATAAATCGGCGGCGCATGGGGGATTCGGTGTGCGCAGAAGCAAAGAAGACGCAGAGCAGACCCGGCAGGCCATTCTCGATGCCGCCGAGGAGATCTTTTGCAGTCAGGGCGTGGCAGCGGCCACGCTTGAGAAGATCTCGCACCGGGCAGGGGTCACGCGAGGCGCGCTTTACTGGCATTTCAAGGACAAGGCGGACCTGCTGCAGGCGCTTCACGACCGCAGCCGGCCCGTCCAGGACGCCATGATCCGCGCCGCTGCTCAGGATGGGCACGAGGACCCGCTTGGTTTGCTAGAGCAAGCGGCGACCGACATGCTGGTTGCTTTCGAGCAGGATGCACGGCAACAACGCATGTTCATGATCATGAACTTCACCTCGCCCGACGAAGGCGGCGCGGCCTGGTTGCGACAGGTCAACGCTGAACTCTTCCTAACCCTGTCCAGCTTGATCGGTCAGGCAGAACAGAAAGGCGAGCTTACGCCTGACTTTTCTCCAAATGAAGTCACTGTAATCATGATTGCCACTTTGAACGGCTTTATCAGTGATTGGCTGCGATCAGGCAGGCTATTCCCGCTGGCCGATCTTGGCGCGAGACTTGTCAAACGGCAAATGTCTCTGTTCCGCCGAGAAAAACTCACCTCTTCGGACGATGTCCCGGCGTGACTGCGCCAGCCAACAGACAGACTCCGCCAAATAGCGAACAAGGTATCAAGATGATCCGTGACAAAGTTATGCGTGCAACCCTGTGCGCCCTGCTGGCCACGTCCCTGCCGGTTGTGGCGCTGGCCCAGCAGATGCCCCCGCCAAGTGTCACGGTCCAACCCGCCGTTGTTGGGGAATACACGCTGACGACCCGTCTGCCCGGTCGGATCAAGGCATCCAAGGTCGCAGAGGTGAGGCCACAGGTAACCGGCATTATCCGCGAAGAACTGTTCGAAGAGGGCAGCTGGGTCGAGGCGGGTCAACCACTCTACAAGATCGACGACGCGGTTTACGCGGCAGCCGTGGCAGCCGCGAAAGCCGCTGTTGCTCAGGCGCAGGCGACCTATGACCTTTCGGTTCTGGACGCCAATCGCGCGGAAGGCCTCCTGGCCACCAATGCCGGTTCGGCAGCCAATCGCGACAAGGCCACGGCCACGCGTGACGGCGCCGCTGCTGCGCTCCAGGCCGCTCAGGCGCAACTGACGAGCGCAGAGATTGACCTTGACCACACGACGGTTCGCGCGCCCGTGTCGGGGGTGATCGGTCTGTCGCAGACCAATACCGGTTCGCTTGTCGGTGCGCAGCAGGTCGCTCCGCTTGCAACAATCCGCACCCTCGACCCGATCTATGTGGATGTCACCCAGTCAGTAAACGATCTGATGCGCTGGAACACACCCGGTACGCCCAATGAAATACTGAAATCGGCCGAAGCGGCCCTGATCCTGCCAAATGGCGAGACGTTCCCACACAAGGGCCAGATGAAAGCCGCCGAGCCGCAGGTCGAGCCGACAACAGGCATGGTCACGCTCCGGATAAGCTTCGACAACCCGGATTTCGTTCTGCTGCCAGGACTCTATGTCGAGGTCGTTCTTCCGCAAACCACTGAGAAAAACACAGTTCTTGTGCCGCAATCCGCCGTTATGCGGGACGTTCGCGGAGGCGCCAACGTTTGGGTCGTCGAGGACGGCAAGATCGCGGTTCGCCCGGTCACTATTCTGGGCGCTTCGGGCAACAACTGGGTGGTGTCGTCCGGCCTGAATGCCGGGGACCAGATCGTCACCTCCGGCTTCCAGAAAGCGGGGCCCGGTGCAGAGGTCGTGATCGCACCTCCGGATGCCGCCCCAGGGCAGGAACCGGCCCCTTCGGAAGGGAACTGATCCATGGCGCGTTTCTTCATCAACCGCCCGATCTTCGCCTGGGTGCTGGCCATCATCGTGATGGCTGTGGGCGCGTTGTCGATCATGCGGTTGCCGATCTCGCAGTATCCGTCGATCGCCGGTCCTTCGATCGTGATCAGCGCCTATTACCCGGGCGCTTCGGCCGAGACTGCGGCCGACACCGTCGTGCAGATCATCGAAAAGGAAATGACCGGCCTTGATGGGCTGCGATACATCAATTCCTCGACCACCTCGACGGGACAGGTCAGTATCACGATTACATTCGAGAATGGCACTGATCCCGACACCGCTCAGGTTCAGGTCCAGAACAAACTGGCGCAAGCCGAGGCTGGCCTGCCTGAGACCGTGACGCGGCAGGGCGTCACGGTCGAGAAATCCGCCACCGGCTTTCTGATGATCGTGGGCCTCGTTTCCAACGATGGCACGCGCAGCGATATCGACCTGGCCGACTACTTGGCGTCCAACATCGTGGAGCCCGTGTCGCGTCTGACGGGTGTTGGCAAGGTGCAGGTCTTCGGGTCGGAATATGCCATGCGCATCTGGCTGGATCCGCAAAAGCTCAAATACTACGACATGTCCCCTTCGACCGTCGTGGCAGCCATCCGCGCCCAGAACGCGCAGATATCTGCCGGAGCCTTTGGTGCCATGCCCGCGCCCGAGGGCCAGTTGCTGAACGCGACGATCACCGCTCAATCGCTGCTCAAGACCCCGGAGGATTTCGAGCGTATCGTCCTGCGGGCCGACACCGATGGCGGGCTGGTGCTGCTGCGTGATGTGGCCCGCGCCGAACTGGGCACCGAAAACTACGAACTTGCCGGCTTCTACAACAGCCGCCCCGCGGCGGCGATGGCGATCCAGCTGGCCTCTGGGGCCAACGCGCTGCAAACGGCCGAACTGGTCAAGTCAAAGCTGAACGAACTTGCGAAGGATTTCCCGCAAGGCGTCAGCTACGTCATCCCGTATGACACCACCCCTTTCGTGGTCCTGTCGATCGAGGCCGTAATCCACACGCTGATCGAGGCGATCGTGCTGGTCTTCATCGTCATGCTGATATTCCTTCATAACTTCAGGGCGACTTTGATCCCGACGCTCGCGGTTCCGGTGGTGCTGCTGGGCACGTTCGGGATCCTGGCTGCGCTTGGATACTCGATCAACACGCTGACCATGCTCGCCATGGTTCTGGCCATCGGCTTGCTGGTGGATGATGCCATCGTGGTGGTCGAGAACGTCGAACGTGTCATGAAGGACGAACATCTGGGTCCGAAGGAAGCCACCGAAAAATCCATGGGCGAAATTTCCGGCGCGCTTGTCGGTATTGCCATGGTTGTGTCGGCGGTGTTCGTGCCGATGGCCTTCTTCGGCGGTGCGACGGGCGAGATGTACAAGCAGTTCTCGGTCACCATCGTTTCGGCGATGGGACTTTCGGTCCTGGTCGCGCTCATCTTCACACCCGCGCTGTGCGCGACGATGCTGAAGCCGCATGCCCATCCGGGCGCACGTCGGCAAGGCATACTCGCACGGCTTGGCAATGGCTTTGCCGATTGGTTCGAACGCAACTTCGGTCGCGTGACGAAAACCTATATGGCAGGCGTGATCTATGCCACGGCAAAGCCGCTGCGGATGCTGATCGTCTATGCGTTGATCGTTGGCGGAATGATCTACATGTACCAGCACACGCCGACGTCGTTCCTGCCGGAAGAGGATCAGGGCTCGCTCATCACCATCGTGCAACTGCCATCCGGCGGAACCGCCCATGCGACTGAAACCGTGCTGCGAAATGTCGAACGGTATTGGACAACGGCTGAGGCCGCAAACGTCGATGCCATCTTCTCGGTCCGCGGCTTTTCGTTCGGGGGGCAGGGGCAGAACACGGGCCTGCTGTTCGTCAAGATGAAGGACTGGGAGGAACGCCCGACACCGGATGCTTCAGTGCAGGCCGTCGTGCAACGCGCCTTCGGTCCCCTGTTCTTCGGAATGCGTGAGGCGATGGTCGTGCCCTTCGCGCCGCCTGCGGTCATGGAACTGGGCAATGCCAGCGGTTTCAGTGTCTATCTGACCGCAACCACTGGCAAGACGCATCAGGAGTTGCTGGATGCCCGCAATATGCTGCTGGGCATGGCGTCGCAGAACCCGATCCTTACGGGTGTGCGACCGAGCGGGGTGGAGGACGCCCCACAATTCCGGATGAACATCGACTGGGCCAAGGCCGGGGCGGTCGGTGTGACGGCAGCGGATGTCGGTGATTTCCTGACCACCATCTGGTCTAGCGCCTATGTCAACGACTTCCTCTACGAGGGCAGGATGAAGCGCGTCTATGTCCAGGGCGAGCCTTCGGCGCGGTCAACCCCGGATGACATGTCACAGTGGCGGATCCAAAACGCCAGCGGCGATTTTGTCGACTTCTCGACCTTTGCCACGCAGGAATGGATCTTTGGCCCGCAACAGGTCACGCGCTACAACGCTTTGCCAGCCATGGCGATCGAAGGGGCAGCCGCGCCTGGGTTCACGTCGGGCGCGGCGATTGCCGCGATGGAGGAAATGGCAGAAAAGCTGCCGCCCGGCTTCAGCCTGCAATGGACGGGCATGTCGCTGGAAGAAAAGGAAGCCGGAGCGGGGGCGATGACTCTTTATGGCCTTGCGTTGGCCGTTGTCTTCCTCTGCCTGGCGGCGCTTTACGAAAGCTGGACCATCCCGATCGCAGTGATGCTGGCAATGCCGGTCGGTATTCTTGGCGCGCTGGTCGGCGCATGGATTGGCGGCCAGTCGAACGGGGTGTACTTCCAGGTCGGGCTACTTACCATCGTTGCCTTGACCGGCAAGAATGGAATCCTGATCGTCGAGTTTGCCCGCGACCGCATGACTGGCCTCGGCGAAACAGCGGTGGATGCAGTCAGGGCTGCGGCGCGCCTGCGTTTCCGCCCCATCCTGATGACATCGCTGGCCTTCGGTTTGGGCGTCGTTCCTCTGGTGTTGTCCACGGGGGCCGGCTCGGGTGCGCGTGAAGCCATCGGCTATGCAACGCTGTTCGGCACGATCATCGGCACAACACTTACAGTGTTCTTCGTGCCGGTGTTCTTCGTGCTGATCAATCGCCTGTTCCAGAGAGGCAAACATGTGCCCGTAGCCGTCGCTGCGTGACCAGGGTCGGACGGCTTAGTCGCAATCTTTCGCCAGGGGGTATGAGGGGCCGGTCTCTCTGACGCTGCCAGAGCCGCCATATAGCGATCGCAAGCTTCTCTCTCGCAGCCGAGCCGTGATTTGCCGGATACGCTTCTTCTATCCGTTGGCGCAGGCGCAGGCGGCACGGTGCGAATGGACAAAGTCGCCGCGCTCCTCTTGGTGGGAGAGGCACCGCATTGGATCAGACAGAACCCGAGTACTTCCGCACACTGACTGAGTACAATCTGCTTCCCTATGTAGGACTGCCCAACCGGCCTCGTACCCTCAGAGTGCCAGCCTGATCAGGTCTTCGGCCGTCAACCTCAATTCGGCGGCGCGGGCAAAGCTGGTGACATGGGCAAGCTTGGTCGCAGATGCGATGGGCGCGGTGACGCCGGGTTGCGCCATGACCCACGCCAGCGCCACCTCGGAGGGCTGCGCGCCGTGGCGTCCCGCGACCTCTTGCAAGGCGTCCAGGATCGCAAAGCCCCGAGGTGTCAGATACTTGGCAATGTCCTCGGCGCGCACCGACTGGGCGAAGTCCGCCTCGCTGAGGTATTTGCCGCTGAGGAAGCCCGAGGCCAGGCTGAAGTAAGTCACCACACCTAGCCCCTGATCCCGGCACAGGTCCTGCAAGGGGCCCTCGAAGCTGGCGCGGTCATAGAGGTTGTATTCCGGCTGCAGGACCTGATAGCGCGGCAGGCCCTTCTGACTAAGCTCCAGCGCTGCTCTCAATTGCCCCGCGTCCAGGTTCGAGGCCCCGATGGCGCGCACCTTGCCCGAAGCCAGCAGCGTGGCAAAGGCCGACAGGGTCTCTTCCTGCGGGGTCTCGGCATCGGGCCAATGCGAGAAATAGAGGTCAATCACATCGGTTTGGAGCCGACGCAAAGAGCTCTCGACGGCCCGGGTGATCCAGCCCGCAGACAGGCCCTTTTCCCCCGGCCGGCCGAGGTCGGAGCCCACCTTGGTAAAGATCGTCACCCGCTCGCGCATCCCCGGACGCGCCTTCAGCCAGCGGCCGATCAGCGTCTCGGATTCGCCGCCGTGGTTGCCCGGCGCCCAGTTGGAATAGACATCGGCCGTGTCGATTGCGTTGAAGCCGTGATCGACGAAGGCATCGAGGATGGCAAAACCGGTCGGCTCGTCGACGGTCCAGCCAAGGACATTTCCGCCGAAAACGACGGGAGCGGTGGTCAGGCCGGAGGGCCCAAGGGGACGGCGGATCATTTGAAGGCTCCCGAAGGGGGAAGGCCAAGGAGGCTGCGCGCCTCGGCCGGGTTTGCGATGGTGCGGCCAAGCTCGGTTACGAGTCGGGCCATGTCGGCTACGAGTTCGGCGTTGGAGGCGGCAAGGCGGCCCTTGCGCAGGAAGACATTGTCCTCAAATCCGACCCGCAGGCCATGGGCGCCCAAAAGTGCCGCCACGGCCAGCATGCGCCTTTGGTGGCGACCTATCGCGGTGACTGTCCAGCGCACATCGGCGGGCAACGGGCGCAACAGGGCCGGGATCGCCTCGGGCACGGCATCGATGCCGCCCGGCACGCCCAGAACCAGATTGACGTTCAGCGGGCCGGTCAGATGGCCCTCTTTCAGCATCCGGGCGGCGGCGACCGCATGACCCACGTCGAACAGCTCGATCTCGGGCACGATCCCCATCGCCCGCGCCTTGGCCGCCGAAGCGATGCTGTCGGGCCGCGAAGTCAGGAAAAGGTCGTCGCCGAAGTTCATCGACCCGGTTTCCAGCGAGCACATGTCGGGCCGGGCCTCTAGGGCGCGGGTGCGCTCTTCGATGGTCATCCAGACCGCACCGCCGGTTGACACCATGATGACCGGATCGGCCTTGGCCCGGATCGCCCGGATGGTGCGGTCAAACAGTTCGGGGTCGCCGCTTGGCGTGCCATCATCGAGCCGCGCATGCAGATGCACGACAGAGGCCCCGGCCGCGACCGCCTCGAGCGAGGCCACGGCGATTTCCTCGGGCGTGAAGGGGACGCCGGGGTGATGGTCCCGGGTGACCTCGGCGCCCACCGGCGCAACGGTCAGGATCACCGGCGCCTGGTTCCAGTCTGTCATTTGGTCTCCTTCAGGGTCATTGGGCCGAGGTGCCGCCATCGACCGGGACCAGCGCCCCGGTCATGAAGCTGGCGGCGTCGGACATGAGAAAGGCGGCGACCTTGGCGATTTCCGGGGCCTGGGCCACGCGGCCCATGGGGATGCCTTGAGCGAGGTTCGAGGCAATGGCGGTGCGATCCTGGCCGGGCTGCGCCAAGTCCATCATCGGCGTGTCGGTGTCACCGGGGCAGAGCGCATTGACGCGGACGCCTTGCGCGGCATGGTCCAGCGCCATGCAGCGCGCCAACTGCGCAAGGCCCGCCTTCGAGACCGCATAGGCCAAGGCCCCCTGCGCGCCCATCAGCGCCCAGTCCGAGGCGATGTGCAAGATCACCCCCCGTCGCGCCGCGATCATCCCCGGCAGAACAGCACGCGACATGCGAAAGGCCGCCGTCAGGTTCAGGTCCATCAGCCGATCCCAGTCTGCGTCCGTAGTGGTCAGGGCCGTACCGTTGGTAAGCATGCCCGCATTGTTCACCAACCCCGTGACAGGGCCTGCAAAGGCCTCGGCTGCCGCCACGACCCGTTCCGGCGCGCTGCGGTCCGCGAGGTCTTCGGCCACAAAAAGCACCGGGCCATGCCGGGAAAGCTCTGCCGAAATCGCCGCACCGGCCTTTAGGTTGCGCCCGACAAGGATCAGCGCCAGCTCGGGTCCCGCCAACTCTCGCGCGATGGCCGCACCGATGCCCGATGTGGCGCCCGTGATGATCGTCGTACCCATCGCCATGTCCGCTCGCCACAATTTGATCAAATTACGCTAGGCCGAGCGGCGAGGTGTTTCAAGCAAAAGCTTTGGCCGCGCGGCGCGGCCTGGCTCAGGCCTGCCCGCCCAGCCGCTGCAAAAGCCGCCCATAGACCTCTTGCCCCTTGCGGAAGGCCTCCAGCCGGAAGAATTCGTCGGGCGCGTGCAGGTTCTCGTCGTCATGGCTGAAGCCCAGAACAACGGTATGAAGGCCCAAGACATCGCGGAAGGTCGACAGGATCGGGATCGAGCCGCCGACACGGGTGCGGTAGGGCGTCTTGCCATAGACTTCCGCAAGGATGGTTTCGGCCAGGGCTGCGGCATTGTGGCCGCGGGGGATCAAGAGGGGATCGGAGCCGCCAGGGATGACCTGCAGCTCGGCGGTGACGCCGGGGGGCGTATGGGCGCACAGGTGTTCGGTCAGGCGGGCGGCCACACCTTCGGGCGTCTGGGCCGCAACCAGACGACAGGTGATCTTGGCCCGCGCCTCGGCAGGCAGCACGGTCTTGGACCCGGCCCCCTGCCAGCCCGAGGTCAGACCGTTCACATCGAGGGTCGGCCGCGCCCAAAGCCTTTCGCGCGTCGTATAGCCCGGCTCCCCGGCCGTGGCGGGGGCGCCGGTCTCGGCCAGCCAGGCGGCCTCGTCATAGGGGATGCGGGCGATGGCGGCGCGGTCTTCGTCGGTCAGGTGGATCACGTCGTCGTAAAACCCCGCCACGGTGATCGTTCCGTCGGTGGCCTTCATGCTGGCGAGGATCTGCGCCAGCGCCATGGCCGGATTGGCGATCCCGCCGCCATAAAGCCCGGAATGCTGATCGGCGCGCGGTCCCCTGACCACCAGCTCCAACTTGACGATGCCCTTCAACGCCTCGAGGATCTGCGGCTGGTCCGGCCGCCATTGCAGGCCATCGGCAGAAAAGATCATGTCGGCGGCCAGCTCGGGCGCCAGGCTCTGCACCGCATCGGGGATCGAGGGCGAACCGATCTCTTCCTCGCCCTCGACGAAGAACTTCACGTTCACCGGCAGAGGTCCCTGGGCCAGAAGCGCCTCGCAGGCGAGGATCGGCGTCATCAGCCCGCCCTTGTCATCCGAAGCGCCCCGACCATAGATGCGGCCCCCTCGGACTTCCGGGGCGAAGGGTGGCGAGGTCCAGGCCTCCAGCGGCTCGGGCGGCTGGACGTCGAAATGGCCATAGATCAGCACGGTGGGTTTGTCCGCCCCGGCATGGAGCCAGTCGGCCAGAACCACCGGATGGCCTTTGGTCGGGATGACCCGCGCGTGCTCCAGCCCCGCCGCCGTCAGCCGCGCCGCCACCCAATCCGCCGCCCGGACCATGTCGCCCTGATGCGTCGGATCGGCTGAGACCGAGGGGATGGCGATGAACTCCATCAACTCGGCAACATAGCGGGACTGGTGGCGGTCGAGATGGGTGGAAAAGGGCATGGGGCAGCACCTTGTTTATGACCGTTCGAGCATGACAGCTTGCGACGTCGAAACAAAGGGTTGGAAGACTTGTCCCCGCGGAGCATGCCATGAGTTGTCGGGCTCCTTGCCCTGCTGCGGCCCGGGAAGGTGCCACCCGGTCGGAGCTTACTTATTGCTGGTGCAGATCGCGGCTGCGTAGGGGGCAAGGAGCATCAACCGGCGCCTCTGAATCGGCGGCCCGAACCACGCCGTAGCAACTACTCGCCCTGATCCAAAGGGACAGATAGCCACTTTGAACCAAGGGTCGCCGCCAGCAACTGTCGCGTTCCTGGCTTGAGTTCAGATCAAGCCGAGGAGACGAAGCGTGCGCAGAGAACCGCTCCTCCGCGCACCTCCGCTCATTTGCAATCGCTGCGACCTCTTCGGAATGCGTGCTGCAAGGCAGCAGTTGCCGGCAGCAGCTTGGCGCTAAGCGCCGCGCCGATTGGGGCTTCTTTTCCTCATCGCTGTAAGCCTTTCGCATAGTCACTGCCGGCAAACACCCTACACTGCGCTATGGCGCAATGTTCTGATTGACCCTGAATAGATTGCCGGGGTCGAAACGACGCTTCAACTGGACGAGACGATCGTAATTGCTGCCATAGTTGGCCCGAACGCGCGAACTGTCGTCGTCGTCCATGAAGTTTACATAGCCGCCGACCTCGGAGTGCGGCGCGATCGCATCTGAATAGTCCTTTACCCATTTCGTGTCGACGTCATCCTGCGCCGGATCCGTCGATGCTGAAATGATCACCATCGAGAAGTTCGCGTCCCTATGCCCGAAGGCAGAGGCATCCGAAGCGACCCGGTGACAGGCCCCGTTGATCGGATAGAGATGCATCGTCGAGCTGACGTTCGGCGCCGCAGGTCCATGCTGGACATGCGCAGCAATTGCATCGTCGGTCAGTTCCTTGACGAAGTTACCCTTCCAGTATTGGCGGATCCCCGGCGGAAAAAGACCGTCGAAGGCAGCATTGATTGCTGGATAGGGAACCGGACCAACCATCTCGGCCTTTACCTCAGCGACATCGTGGAAAGCTTTAAACTGACGTTCGCCCTCTGCGGGATCGCCGGACCAGCATGCAACGATGGCCGCAAACATGTCACCGTGCCGATCTTCAGGGATGAATGGCAGCGGCGGAGCTATCTGGAACGCCGGAAAGGCCCCCATCTCGTCAGGAGCATGCTTGATATAGTCGCGATAGAAGCGAAGGATCGTCTCAGCCTCGCTGACCTCATAGAACATCGGTCCCCAGTACACATTCCTGACTGGATGGAGCTTGTATTCCAGTGAGGTGCAGACACCGAAATTACCACCCCCACCTCTGATGGCCCAGAATAGGTCTGGGTTCTCGTTTTCGTTGGCGACGATCATTTTGCCGTCAGCAGTCACAACATCAGCCGAAACGAGATTGTCGAGCGAAAGACCATGTCCCCGTGTCAGGTAGCCGATACCACCACCAAGCGTCAGTCCAGCGATTCCGGTCGTTGAGATGATCCCTCCAGGCGTGGCAAGACCGAACGCATTCGTCGCGGCATTGAAGTCACCCCAAGTTGCGCCCCCTTCTGCTCTGGCCGTCTTTCCGTTCGGGTCGATCCTGACACCACGCATTCGTGAGAAGTCGATGACAACCCCGCCGTCATTGGTACCAAAGCCTGGCCCGCTATGCCCTCCTCCCCTGATTGACAGTACATGACCGTTTTCTCTCGCGTAGTTGACCGTGGTCATTACGTCCCCGGCATTCATTACCCGCACGACAACGGCGGGGCGTTTGTCGATCATCCCGTTATGGACCGAACGTGCGTTCTCGTAATCTGCGTCACCTTCGACAATCACTTCCCCGCGCACCTGTTCACGGAGTTCGTCTGGTGTCTTGGCACTCATGTCTTCCTCCTGAATTACTGTTGGATAGCCGCAATCGGGCGGCCATTGGCTGCAGTGTGCTTGTAAGGCTATGGGATCAGGTAGGTTGCGACCGAACAGGGAACGTTTGAATTGTTCGCAAGGCTGGGCCCACCAATCCTTGATACCACATTTCGGGAAAGATCGGGCAATTCGTTTGGGCCGTGGCCACTTCCACTTCGTTAGCGGTAAGCGGGGGTTTCGGGAATTCTGAGGCCAGTTCGCCGTCAGCTCTCCCGCGGGTTAGAATACTCCACCCATTCCATCCACTGAGCCTGAGCAGGACGAAGAGACTAAGTGTCAGTGAAAGATCCAAAAGAGATACGCACAGAAGGTGAGAGGAAGGCAGCCCCCTTTACCCTCCCTTGCCAACCGACAAGGTACCACGGCTGCTCCCACATTCTTCTCCCACCACTTAAGACGCGAGAAATACCCATCGCATCTAGAAGCTTGTCTCCAGGCCTCGAAGTCCAAGGCACGATCGCGGGGGTGACGAGCTGACGAACTCATCCAGACACGACCCCGACGCGGAGACCGGTAACGGCCGGCCTTGCCGCCGGTGCTGTAAACCAGCGGGTACGAAGCACCGTCTGATCCGCCAAGGACGATGGCGCGCCCGTCGATCCTGACCTGCGGCTCAGAGGAACGGACAATCTTTTCGTGGTCGATTCCTCGGTCCTGCCCGGCCTTACCGCGGGCCCGATCCATGCCGCCGTCCTTGCCTTGGCCGAAACCTTCGCGCGCCACAGGCTGGCCGGTGGGGCGGGGCAGTGAGGCGCTCACCGCCGCCGGCAATCCGATTGGTCACGCACGATCCGAGCTGGCAGTCGGACATGTCTTGAGTTCAATGGACGTGTGTCGTGGCAGGGTTCCGCCCCTGAACGCTCAGGCGTCCGACGCGGCGAGGAGCTCAACCTGAGAGGCTGGGGAGCGCGTCAGGTCCTCCAGCGTCAGGCTTTCGATCAGGACGAGATACGACCAGAACACCTCGGCAAAGACCTTGCGGATGCGGCATGTGGTTTCGTCTGCGCAATCCTCGCAGCGCTGGTAGGACCGGCGGGAGAGGCATTGCAGCGGCGCGATCGGCCCGTCGATCATCCGCAGAAGCTCGCTTATCGGAATCTCGGACGGATCGCGGATAAGTTGGTATCCACCGTTTCGGCCGCGGATGCTGGCGATGTAGCCCGCATTGCGGATTTCCAGAAGGATGTGTTCAAGGAACCGCTTCGGCGTATCCGCGCGCCGTGCGATTTCCTCGATGCGCAGGGCTTGACCGGCGCCGGCCTTTTCGTCGGCGAGGACCAGAAGCGCCTTCAGCGCATATTTCATCTTCTGCGTGATCATGTCCCTTCGTAGGACACAGAGCCGCGCGGCTCAATCCCGAAGTGCCGCAACGGCAACGGAAGACGCTGAATCTTTTGGCAGGTTTCAGTCCGGTACGACTGGCCGCGGACCATGGCAGGGTCCGCGGCCGGACGAATTACTGCAACACTCCGGAGGTCTGAAGCTCCGGCGAGGCCACGAAGAAGCTCTTCGGCATGAAAAGCAGCGCCATGGCAGCCAAATAGACGGCGGCGAAGACAGCGATCGCCGCCACGCTACGCGACTTTTGCGAGGTTCTGATGGTCATGACTCCCCCAAGTTCGCTGAGTCGTAGGATTAATCTACCAAAGTCATCGTGATTCTTCCTCCCTTTTTGTTGGTCATGAGCGGATTGTTGTTCTGCCTTTGCCGGCCGAGGGAAGGAGATTGATCCGCCAGGCCGTGTTCGGCGGCAGGCGATGCGCGGTTCGTCACGTCGGAATCGGTGCCGATGCTCGTATAAGGGGGAACGAAGGCCCGCCCGGCATGGCGGGAGCCGAACACGAGGCACAGATGAGCGAAGACAAACCGGGGATCGACAGGCTCTTGGCGGACGGCCGCAGGAAGCGGCGCCGCTGGTTCTGGCTTGGCGTGCCGGTTGCCGCCCTGCTGCTGGCCGGCGGCTGGTATCTGGCCGGCGGGCTGGGCGGAAACAGCGCAGTTAGCTATGTGACCGAACCTGTCATCCGTGGCCCGCTTTCGGTCACTGTCACCGCCACGGGCACGATCGAGCCGATCACCCAGGTCGAGGTCTCGTCGGAGCTATCCGGCACGATTACTGCCGTCGAAGTCAACTACAACGACCGGGTCGAGGTCGGGCAGGTGCTGGCGCGGCTCGACGACACCAAGCTCAAGGCCGAAGTCGATACCGCCGAGGCTACGCTTCTGGCGGCCGAGGCCACGGTCGAGCGGTCGCAGGCCACGCTGGACGAGGCCGAGGAGAACCTGCGCTCGATCACGGCGCTCGACCTGCGCGGCGTGACCAAGCGGCTGGACCTCGTTGCGAACCAGGCAACGCGCAACCGGGCCAAGGCCGATCTCGCCATAGGCCAGGCAGATCGCAAGACCGCCGAGGCGAAGCTGGCGATGATGCGGGCCGATCTGGAAAAGTCGGTGATCCGCTCGCCGATCAAGGGTGTGGTGCTGTCGCGCGCCGCCGAGCCGGGCCAGATCGTCGCCTCGTCTTTGTCGGCGCCGACCTTGTTCACCCTGGCAGAGGACCTGAGCCGGATGGAACTGCGGGTTGATGTCGACGAGGCCGATATCGGCCAGGTCGCCGAGGGAAATGCCGCGACCTTTACCGTCGATGCCTTTCCTGGCCGCAGCTTTCCGGCCGTCATCACCCAGGTGCGCTTTGCGCCGGAAACCACCGACGGCGTGGTGACTTACAAGGCGATCCTGTCGGTGGACAATGCCGAACTGCTGCTGCGTCCCGGCATGACGGCAACAGCCGTCATCACGGTCAAGGAGGTGCCGGATGCGATGCTTGTCCCGAATGCTGCGCTGCGCTTCAGCCCGCCTGAAACGGCCGCGTCCAGTAGCGGCAGCAGCGGAAATGGCCTGCTTGGGCTCATCATTCCGCGCCCGCCTTCCGGGTCCGGCAGCCGGACGTCAGGCGAGGGGGCTGCGGTCTGGGTTCTGAGGGACGGCGCCCCGGTTCGCGTTCCGATCACCAAGGGTGACAGCGACGGTCGCCTGACGGCGGTCAGCGCCGAGGGCCTGAAGGATGGCGACCTTGTGATCGTCGACAGCCGCGAGGGGGCGTGATGGCGACAGCCAGTCTGTCCGGGGCCGCGCCACCGGTGATCGAGCTTCGCGACATCACCCGCCGCTATGGCAGCGGCGAGGCCGAGGTCGTCGCCCTGGGAGGCGTCAGCCTGACCATCCGACAGGGCGAATTCGTTGCCATCATGGGGCCGTCGGGGTCGGGGAAATCGACGGCGATGAACATCATCGGCCTGCTCGACCGGCCAACCAGCGGGCACTACCTGTTTCAGGGTCACGAGGTTGGACAACTCGACCAGGACCAGCGCGCGCTGCTGCGCCGCCACTACCTCGGCTTCATCTTCCAGGGCTTCAACCTGTTGCCGCGGACGACCGCCCTCGAGAATGTCGAACTGCCGCTGGTCTACAAGGCTGTGCCGGGGCCGGAGCGGATCGAACGGGCACGCGCCGCCCTGGCGAGGGTCGGGCTGGCCGGGCGTGAGGGGCATGACCCGTCGCAGCTGTCGGGGGGACAGCAGCAGCGCGTTGCCATCGCCCGGGCGCTGGCCGGGTCGCCCACGGTGATCCTGGCTGACGAACCGACCGGCAACCTCGACACGCAGCGGTCGCACGAGATCATGCAGCTTCTCACCCGGCTGAACCGCGACGAGGGGCTGACCATCGTCATGGTCACCCATGAAGAGCACATGGCGCATTACGCCAGCCGCCTGGTGGTCTTCGTCGATGGCACGGTGCAGAGCGACGGCCCGGTGCAGGGCGAGAACCTGCACGTGGCAAAGGGGGGCTGAACGATGCTGTGGGAAACCCTGCGCCTGGCCGTCCGCACGATCCGCCGCAACGTGCTGCGGTCGTTCCTGACCGTGCTCGGTGTGGTGATCGGGGTCGCGGCAGTGATCGCGATGCTCACGGTCGGGCAGGGGTCATCCCAGCAGGTCTCGGCCAGCGTGCAAAGCCTTGGGTCAAACGTGCTGGTCCTTCGCCCCGGCAAGCGGACCATGGGTCCGCCGACGCAGGGGGAGACGACGCGCGCCTTCACCCTGCGCGATGCCGATGCGCTGGCCGAACTGCCCGTCGTGGCGGCGGTCGCGCCAAGCACCAGCGCCTCGGTCACGGCTGTAGCCGGCAACGCCAACCTGACCACGACCGTCACCGGCACAACGGCGGGATACGTTCCCGTTGGCGGCTGGACGATGGCGATCGGGCGCAACTTCTCCGAAACCGAGGGGCGCAGCGGTGTGCTCTACTGCATCATCGGCGAGACGGTGCGCGAAAAGTTGTTCGGACGCGCCGACCCGGTCGGGCAGTCGATCCGGGTCAAGGGCCTGTCCTGTGAGGTGATCGGGCTGCTTTCGCCCAAGGGCGCGACGTCCTTCGGGCGCGACCAGGACGATACGATCCTGATGCCCATCCGGGCGGTGCAGCGCAGGATGACCGGAAACGACGATGTCGGCAGCATCAGCCTGACGCTTGCCGAGGGGGTCAGCAGTGCCTCGGCGCAGCGCGAGATCGCGGCCCTGATGCGCGAGCGGCGGCGGATTGCCGAGGGGCAGGACGACAATTTCAGCATCACCGACATGAAAGAGATCGCCTCGATGCTGACCGGGATCAACGCGGTACTGACCGGGCTGCTTTCCTCGGTGGCGGCAGTCAGCCTTCTGGTCGGCGGTATCGGCATCATGAACATCATGCTGGTCTCGGTGACCGAGCGGACACGAGAGATCGGCATCCGGCTTGCGATCGGGGCGCAGTCTGGTCAGGTTCTGATGCAGTTTCTGATCGAAGCGGTGGTGCTTTCGGTCCTGGGCGGCGTCATCGGAATCGCCACTGGCCTGGCGATGGCCTATGTCGCGGCCCAGGTCATGGCGATCCCCTTCACGCCGCAGATTGGCGTGGTGCTACTGGCCTTTGGCTTTTCCGCGTTGGTGGGTGTCGTCTTCGGCTATTTCCCGGCCCGCCGGGCCGCCAGGCTCGATCCGATCGAAGCGCTGCGTCATCAATAGTGGGCCCAGGAAAGCGAACGGCCCCCGAAGTTCGGGGGCCGCATCCATTGCTGTCAGGGATTTGCCGGGTTGCGGCAGCGATCAGAAGCTGTAGGTCACCGCGAAGACGGGGCCGCTCATTCCAAGGTCGACGTTCGAATTGGTGTCGCCCACGTCCTTGTTGACGTTCATGTAGCGCCAGCCGGCCTGGGTCGACCAGGCATCGTTGATCTTGTAGGTCACACCTGCATAGAGCTGCCAGGTCTCGCTGTCGCCGGTGCCGCCCCAGTCGGCGAAGCCGTTGACAAGCCACTGGTCGTTGATCGGAATGGTCAGCCGCGCGGCGATCAGCGGATCGATCCAGCTGGTGCTGCTGGAGCTTTCCCAGGTGGACGCCAGGTTCCCGCCCAGGATCGTGTCGAATTTCATATCGAAGTAGCGGAAGCCGACACCGGCGTCGAACTGGATCTTCGGATCCGCGGCAAGACGGTAAAGGGCATAGCCGCTGACCGCGGTCAGTTTCGTTTTGAAGGTCGCATCCGAGAAGAGCGCCCCGAACGGGGTCGACTTCGATGCCGACAGGTCGGCATACATCAGGTCACCGACAAGGCCCCATTTGCCGTTCTGCGCGGCGATGTGGCCCATGAACGCCATGTCGAGGGCGTTCACCGTGTCGGCCGGGCTGTTGTCGCTCGACACCGAACCATAGGGCGTATCGGCCGTCGCGCTCAGACCCGGAACCCAGGCGTACAACGACAGGTCGTACCGCCAGTCACCAGCGCTGGCCGCCGAGGTGCCCGCGGCAAGCGTAGCTGCGGCGAGCAGGATTGCAGATTTCATTTCAATCTCCGTCGTCTTGTCAGCCGCTCCGGGCCACCATACAATATTTTCTTCTGTTTTTCAGAGTTTGTCGAGTGCCGCCGGGCGTTGCTCAGGCCGCTATTTGGCATCAGGCGCCATTATTGAGGTGCGCCCGGACGTTTCGGGCGCACCTCGAGGATTCAGTTACTTCTGAGCGGCTTCGCAGGCGGTCGCCATCTCGATGGCGTCAGCGCTGCCGTCGAGCGACTGCTGGACGATGGTGTTGCCATCGGCGATGAACGTCAGGACCTTGCCGGTCACGAGCGTGCCGAACAGGTCGCCGGTCTCGAATACCATCTCGACGCCCGGCATGGTGTCGACCTGAATGCCCTTGGCCTGGGCGATGATCGCCGCCGCGTCATCGACCTGGTAGGCGACGTCGTACTTGTGGTCGAGCTTGAACTCTTTCCACGCGGGCGAGAAGCTGGTGATCGAGGTCTTCGTCGCCTTGTCGAGGAAGGCGAGACGCAGGAAGCTGCCATCATCGTACTGCACCTGCGCGACGCAGTTGTTGCCGTGGTTCGGGTCGGAGAAAATCTGCCAGGCGCCCGAGGTTCCGAATGGCACGAGATCCAGCGCGTAAAGCGGGGTCGAGAGGGCCAGCGAGGCCAGAAGGGGGGCGATGATGCGTTTCATGTCTAATTCTCCAGACGGTTCGATCGACGCGAGCCGGTTATCGGCTCCGCGCGACGTCGGGTCTCTAGCAGCGGAGATTGGCGCAGACTTGACTTCGTGTGCCAAAATGGGGCCGGCGATAGGCTGATCCTGCCAGCTGGTGGCGGAACTCAGCCGCCCGTGTGGCTCATGTGGCGGGACATTTGGCCCGTAACCGATTGGCGCGAATAGTCGAAATCGTGACCCTTGGGTTTGCGGGCGATGGCGGCGCGGATGGCGTTTTCAAGCGCCGCATCGTCCGGGCCGGCGCGAAGGGGCGCGCGCAGGTCGGCCATGTCTTCCTGCCCGAGGCACATGTAAAGTTCGCCCGTGCAGGTCAGCCGCACGCGGTTGCAGCTTTCGCAGAAGTTGTGGGTCAGGGGCGTGATGAAGCCGATTTTCTGGCCGGTCTCTTCCAGCCGCACATAGCGTGCCGGCCCGCCCGTCCGCTCGGCCAGGTCGGTCAGGGTGAACCGCTCTGAAAGGCGCCCCCGCAGATCCCTCAGCGACCAGTATTGATCCAGCCGGTTGTCCTCGCCCATGTCGCCCATCGGCATGACCTCGATGAAGGTCAGGTCGTGGCCTTCGCGGGCGCACCAGTCGACGATGGGAAACAGCTCGTCCTCGTTGACGCCCTTCAGCGCGACGGTGTTGATCTTGACCCCGAGGCCGGCTTTCCGCGCCGCCTCGATCCCGTCGAGCACCTGACCCAGCCGTCCCCACCGGGTGATGCGCGCAAACTTCTCCACCTCGAGTGTGTCGAGCGAGACGTTGATCCGCTTCACGCCCGCCGCAGCAAGATCGGCGGCATAGCGCTGCAGCTGCGATCCATTGGTGGTGACCGTCAATTCCTTCAGCGCGCCGCTTTCCAGATGCCGGGACATGGCGTTGAAGAAGGTCATGATGCCCTTGCGGACCAGTGGCTCGCCCCCGGTGATGCGCAGTTTCTCGACCCCAAGCCGCACGAAGGCCGAACACATGCGGTCCAGCTCCTCCAGCGTCAGCAGGTCGGCCTTCGGCAGGAAGGTCATGTTCTCGCTCATGCAGTAGACGCAGCGGAAATCGCAGCGGTCAGTGACCGACACGCGCAGATAGCTGATCGCGCGCTGGAACGGGTCGATGAGGGGGGCGCTGGCGGACATTGCAAAGACTTAGGCCCGCACCGGAGCGTCGGCAAGCAGGAACGCGGGCGCGGCTCAATCCGCCAGCGGCACCTCGGCCGGCAGATCGAGCGGCGCGCCTTGTCCGACCGCCAGCACTTCCTCGCGCAGGATGCGGGCGATCTGGGCGGCGTCGGCGGGTGAGAAGGTCAGCGGCAGCCGCATGTCGATCAACCCGGCCAGCACGCGGTCGGTCCGGGGCAGGGGGGCAGGATCGGCATAGCGCCAGTGTTCGTAGCGCGAGGTGAAGGCCACGGGTTCGGGCGCGCCGAACCATTTCATTTCGACCCCGCGCGCCGCCGATCGGGCGATCAGGGCGCGGATCTGCTCTGGCGTCCAGTTGGGCAACAGGAACTGGAACGAAGAGCCGACGAAATGCTCCTCCGCCGGCCGGCGGATCAGGCGAAGGCCGGGCGTATGCTCCAGGCCGGTCTCGAGCGTCCGGTAAAGCACCTCCCATCGCGCCACCCGCTCGGCCAGCGTCTTCAGTTGTGGCCGCAGGATCGCCGCGCGCAGGTTGTCCATCCGCGACGAGATATTGGGGGTGTCCAGCCGGACGCCCTCGAACACCTCGGGCGGCGGGGCGGCGCGGTGGCGGGCGTAAAGCATGTAGCTGCCCGACAGCAGGATCGCCCGCGCCATCGCCCGGGCGTCATCCGAGATAAGCAGGCCCCCCTCGCCGGAATTCGCATGCTTGTAGGTCTGGGTCGAATAGCAGCCCATCAGCCCGTGTCGGCCCGATGGCACTCCGCGCCATGTCGCCCCCATCGTATGGGCGCAATCTTCGATCACCGTCAGCCCCTCGGCCCTGGCGATGGCCATCAGCCGGTCCATGTCGCAGAGATGCCCGCGCATGTGGGACAGCAGAAGCACCTTCGCCCCGCTCGCACGCGCCTTGGGGGCGATGTCGTCAAGGTCGATGGTCAGGTCTTCGGTCACTTCGACGAAGACCGGCCTGCCGCCAACCGCCGCAATCGCACCGGGGACGGGCGCCAGCGTGAAGCCGTTCGACAGGACCGCATCGCCCGGCTTCACCCCCGCCGCCCGAAGCGCGGTCGTCATGGCGGACCCGCCCGAGGCGACCGCGAGGCAGTATTTCGCCCCAGTCAGCGCCGCGAATTCTTCCTCAAGCAGCGCGGCCTCGGCGATCTCGCCCGGTGCGGTGTTGTAGCGGTGCAGCCGTCCGTGGCGCAGGACCGCCAGCGCGGCCGCGATGCCCTCCTCGGGGATCGGTTCCTGCTGGGTGAAGCTGCCGGTGAACACCTCGGGCATATGAATCAGGCCTCCCTGGCCTTGGCTGCCGGGCGCCGGACGATGATCAGGAACAGGCCGAGCGTCACGACAAGCAGGACGGCGGCAAGGTTGTAGGCCACATCCGGCGACCGATAGGGTGAGTCGTCAGCCATGAACCGACCGAAGACCTGGGCAAAGGTCAAGGTCCCGCCCAGCATCGCCAGGTTCGTGACCGCCGAGATCCCGCCCTGCAGCTCGCCCTGGGCATTGTCGGGCACGGCCTTCGACATCATCGCCGTCAGCATGGGGTGGACGAAACCCTCAGGGCCGTGGATCAGAAGAAGGATCAGGACCCCGCTCAGCGTCGTGACAAGGCCGTAGCCGGCCGCTGCGGCAACCGCCGCGACCAGCCCAATCAGCGCGACCCGCCATTCCCCAAGCCGTGCGACGGCCGGACCGGTCAAGACGCCCTGGAAGACCGCTGTGACGATCCCAAAGGCCGCCAGCGTCAACCCGACCGTCGCTGCGCCCCATCCGAATTTCGCCATTCCCCAGAAGGCCCAGACCGCCGGATAGACTGACGAGGCAAAGAAGAACACGCTCAGCACCGCCAGAAGCGGCAGCACCCCGGCATAGCGTCGGAACACCATCAGCGCACCGAAGGGGTTGGCGCGGCGCCAGTCGAAGGGGCGGCGCTTGTCCGCTGTCAGGCTCTCGGGAAGCACGAACCAGCCGTAAACGAAGTTGATCCCAGATATTCCTGCCGCGACGAAGAAGGGCACGCGCGCGCCGAATTCGCCCAGCAGGCCACCGATCGCCGGTCCAAGCACGAAGCCCACGCCAAACGCTGCCCCCATCAGGCCGAAGGCGCGCGCCCGGCCTTCGGGCGGGGTCACGTCGGCGATATAGGCGTTGGCGATGACATAGGACGATCCGCAGACCCCGGCGAGAACCCGCCCGACGAACAGCCAGGTGAGGTTCGGGGCCAGCGCGCAGAACAGGAAATCAAGGCCGAGGCCGAAGATCGCCAGCAACAAGAGCGGCCGCCGCCCGTACCGGTCGGACAGGTTTCCCATCAGCGGGCTGAAGGCAAACTGAGCCAGCGAAAAGGCTACGAAGATCCAGCCGCCGATGATCGAGGCGGCGGCAAGATCCATGTGGCCGACCTCCTCGATCAGAAGCGGCAGGATGGGCATGATGATGCCGAAGCCCACCATGTCGAGAAAAACGGTGACAAGCGCAAAGACCACCGCATGGGACGAGGCGGGTGAGGCAGACATGAATATGTTCCGGTAATGTTCGCGCCGGGACGCTAGGGGGACTGCGACATTCTGTCAACCGCGATTGCGCAGCCGGCCTCGATGTCAGGCCGGCAGGAAGCGGCGCGCGATGCCGGGCAGGTCGTCGAAATGGTCGAGCAGCGCCTCGGGCTCCATGCGGGCCACCTCGCGTCCCTCGGGCCCGAATGTCACCAGCACGACCGGCACGCCGGCATTGCGGCCGGTCTGGCGATCGGTGTCGGTATCGCCGATCAGGATCGCCCGGTCGCGGCTGCCGCCGACACGCGAAAGGGCAAGATTCAGCGGCGCAGGATCGGGTTTGCGCACCGGCAGTGTATCGGCGCCCACCAGCGCGCCGAACAGGCCTCGCACGCCCAGCCGCTGCATCAGCGTCTCGGCCAGGCCTTCGGGCTTGTTGGTGCAGATCGCGGTGGCATAGCCGTCGGAGCGCAGGCGCTCCACCGCATCCACGGCACCGGGATAAAGCCGGGTATGGACGTCGATCGCATCGGAATAGGCGGACAGAAGGTGCGGATACTGCGCATCGACCAATGCCTCGTCCGGTGTGCCCAGCCGCTTGAACCCCAGCCGCAGCATCGCCCGTCCGCCATGGAAGGCGGTCAGCGCATCGCGTTCGTCCAGCATGTCGCCATGGCCGAGGGCGCGGAAGCAGGCATTGGCAGCGGCCAGCAGGTCCCCGCTGGTATCGGCCAGCGTTCCATCCAGATCGAAGACCACGGTGCGCATCTGCTGTAACCTTGCGTGAAGTCAGGGGTCTTGCGGCCCCGCCCGACCCGGATAAAACGGGGGCCGGTCGAAGGAAAGGGGTTCCATGCCCAACTCATCACGCGTTTCGTTGATCGTGCTGGCGGCGGGGCAGGGCACCCGGATGAACTCCGATCTGCCCAAGGTCCTTCACAGGGTGGCCGGGGCGCCGCTGCTGCACCATGCGCTTCGGGCGGGAATGGCGCTTGAGCCACAGCATGTCGTGGTTGTCACCGGTCATGGCGGCGAGGCCGTTGCAGCCTCCGCCCGCGATTTCGACGAAACCGCTTCGGTCGTCGTACAGGAGCCGCAGCTTGGAACGGCGCATGCCGTGGCCCAGGCCGCGCCGATCCTGGCAGAGGTGCCGGGCGATGCGATCGTGCTGTATGGCGACACGCCCTTCATTCGCGAGGACACGCTGCAGGCAATGCGCGACGCCCGCGCCCGCCATGCCGTTGTGGTGCTGGGCTTCGAGGCGCGCGATCCCGGCCGCTACGGGCGGCTCATCACACGGGGCGAGGAGCTGGACCGCATCGTCGAGTTCAAGGATGCCAGCGCCGCCGAACGCGAGATCACACTGTGCAATTCCGGCGTGATCTGTGCCGAGGCGAAGCTTCTATTCCAGCTGGTCGCCGAGGTCGGAAACGCCAACGCAGCCGGGGAATACTACCTGACCGACATCGTGGAGCTGGCCCGCAAGCGCGGCCTGTCGGCGGGCGTCGTGGTCTGCGACGAGGCCGAGACAATGGGCGTCAACACCCGCGCGCAGCTGGCCGAGGCCGAAGCGGCGTTCCAGTCGCGCGCCCGGGCCGAGGCGCTGGAAAACGGCGTGACACTAACCGCGCCCGAGACGGTGTTCTTCGCGATGGACACGGTCGTGGGGCGCGATGCGATCATCGGGCCGAACGTGCTGTTCGGGCCGGGCGTGACGATCGAAAGCGGGGCCGAGGTCAAGGGTTTCTGCCATCTCGAGGGCTGCCACATCTCGCGCGGCGCCCAGGTCGGCCCGTTCGCCCGCCTGCGGCCCGGGGCCGAACTGGCCGAGGACGTGCATGTCGGCAACTTCGTCGAGATCAAGAACGCCATCCTCGACGAGGGCGTGAAGGTCGGCCACCTGACCTATCTCGGCGATGCCGAGGTGGGCGAGCAGACCAACATCGGCGCGGGTACGGTGACCTGCAACTACGACGGGGTGATGAAGCACCGCACGGTGATCGGCAAGCGCGTCTTCATTGGCTCGGACACGATGCTGGTCGCCCCCGTCCGCGTCGGGGACGAGGCGATGACGGCCAGCGGCTCGGTCATCACAGAAAACGTCCCGGCGGGTGCGCTGGCCGTGGCGAGGGCGAGGCAGGTGAACAAGGACGGATTTGCCGTTCGCCTGATGGAGAAACTCCGCGCCGTTAAGGCCGCGAAGAAGGACAACACCTGATGTGCGGGATCATTGGCATTCTGGGCCACCACGAGGCGGCGCCGCTTCTGGTGGAGGCGCTGAAACGGCTGGAATACCGGGGCTATGACTCCGCAGGCATTGCCACGGTGAACAAGGGCCGGCTCGACCGGCGCCGGGCGGTGGGCAAGCTCGTGAACCTGTCGGACCTGCTGGTCCATGAACCGCTCGCCGGCAAGGCGGGCATCGGGCATACGCGGTGGGCCACCCACGGCGTGGCGACGGTCAGGAACGCCCACCCCCACAAGGCGGGCCCGGTGGCGGTCGTCCATAACGGCATCATCGAGAACTTCCGCGAGTTGCGGGCCGAGATTGCCGAGGCCGGCTATGCCTTCGAATCCGAAACCGATACCGAGACGGTCGCCCTTCTGGCGCAGCTCTACATGGCGCGCGGCATGACCCCGGTCGAAGCGGCGCGCGAGACGCTCGGGCGGCTGCATGGGGCCTTCGCGCTCTGCTTCCTCTTCGACGGCGAGGAGGACCTGATGATCGCGGCCCGCAAGGGCAGCCCGCTTGCCATCGGGCATGGCGACGGCGAGATGTTCGTGGGCTCCGACGCGATCGCGCTGGCGCCGCTGACCGACCGCATCACCTATCTCGAGGAAGGCGACTGGGCGGTGGTCACCCGCAAGGGCGCGCAGATCTATGACGCGGCCGGCCGGCTTGCCAACCGATCCGAGACCCGCATCCAGATCGACGCGACGCGGGTCGAGAAGGCTGGTTACAAACACTTCATGGCCAAGGAGATCGCCGAGCAGCCGGTGGTGCTGGCCGATGCGCTGAAGCATTACCTGACCGCCGACGGCAAGGCGCTGCACCTGCCGGGTGTCGATTTCACCGGCGTTGACCGGCTGACGCTGGTCGCCTGCGGCACGGCCTCCTATGCCTGCCATGTGGCGAAATACTGGTTCGAGCGGCTGGCGGGGCTGCCCGTCGATGTCGATGTCGCCTCGGAGTTCCGCTACCGCGAGCCACCCTTGTCGCCCGCCTCCTGGGCGGTGTTCGTCAGCCAGTCGGGCGAGACGGCGGACACGCTCGCGGCCCTGCGCTATGCGCAAGACAAGGTGGCGCGGACGCTCGCGGTGGTGAACGTGCCGACCTCGTCGATCGCGCGGGAAAGCGACCTGGCCTTGCCGATCCTCGCCGGGGTCGAGATCGGCGTCGCCTCGACCAAGGCCTTCACCTGCCAGCTTCTGGTGCTGGCGCTGCTCGCGCTGAAGGCGGGGCGCGACCGGGGCGTGCTGGATGATGCGGCCCTCGCCGGGCATCTGGAAACGCTCGGCACGCTGCCGGGGCTGATGAACCACACGCTTGGTCTGTCCGCCGACATCACCAGGGTGGCCGAGAAGCTGGCCGAGGCGCAGGACATCCTGTTCCTCGGGCGCGGCCCGATGTTCCCGCTGGCGCTGGAAGGCGCGCTGAAGCTGAAGGAGATCAGCTATATCCACGCTGAAGGTTATGCCTCTGGCGAACTCAAGCACGGACCGATCGCGCTGATCGACCAGCATGTGCCGGTGATCGTTCTGGCCCCGCGTGATGGGCTGTTCGACAAGACGGTGTCGAACATGCAGGAGGTGATGGCGCGGCACGGCAAGGTGCTGCTTCTGTCCGATGCCGCCGGCGTGGCCGAGGCGGGCCAGGGCTGCTGGAAGACGCTGACCCTGCCCGAGGTCGCCGAGCCCTTCGCCCCGATCCTCTACGCCATCCCCGCGCAACTGCTGGCCTACCACACCGCCATCGCCAAGGGCACCGATGTCGACCAGCCGCGCAACCTCGCCAAGTCGGTCACTGTGGAATGACGCCCGAGGTCGCGCTCGCCGCGCTGGAGGCCCAGGCGGATGCCGGCCGGGCGGCCGAGATGCTGGCCTATCACAAGCTGCCCCGCCGCTACCTTGGCGTTCCCGTCCCGGTCATCGCGGACTTGGCGACCTCCTGGCGAGAGGAGTTGACGCCGGACGAGCGGGCGGCGCTCGCCGACGCCCTTTGGCAGACCGACATTCACGAGGCGCGTGTCGCTGCGGCCAAGCTCCTGACACAGGCGCGCATCCGGCCCGATGGCGCCGTCTGGTCGGTGCTGCTTTCCTGGGTTCCGACCTTCGATGCCTGGGCGATCGCCGATCATGCCTGTGATGCCATCGAGCGGCGGCTTGTCGCAGACCCGACGCGGCTCGACGTCGTCGAGGCCTGGACGCGCGACCCTTCGATGTGGGTGCGCCGAGCCGCGCTGGTCGCGACGCTGCCCTGGACGAAACAGAACTTTCCCAAGCCGGAAGACCTTGCGATCCGCGACAGGGTTCTGGGCTGGGCGGCGGGCTACGCCGACGATCGCGACTGGTTCATCCAGAAGGCCATCGCCTGGTGGCTGCGCGACCTGTCGAAGCATGACCCTGACCGGGTCCGTGCCTTCCTGTCCGTGCATGGGGCGCGTCTCAAGCCCTTCGCCCGGAAGGAAGCCTGCAAGTATCTCGACGGCTGAGCGCAGCCCCCAAATGCGCTGCCGCCCCGCGAGGGTCGGGGCGGCAGGCAGTAAGGTCGAAGTTTCAGAAGTTGTAGACGACCGAAACGCCATAGACGAGCGGATCGACCTCGACCTTGCCGATATCGGCGCCGTTCAGCGTCACGTCGCTTTCGATGCCGATCCAGCGCGCATCCAGCCGGATCGCCCAGTTCTCATCGAAGGCGTAGTCGACGCCCAGATGCCCGGCCAGACCCCAGGAGTTCTCGATGTCGATGTCGCCGAGGGGCGAGTCCGAGTCATAAAAGACGGTGTAGTTCACACCGACGCCCACGAAGGGGGTGAAGGCCGAACTGTTCGCGAAGTGATACTGCAGCGACAGGGTCGGAGGCAGAACCTTGGTGCTCGCGGCTTCCGTGCCGTTGAGCGAGACGTTGTGCTCGAACGGAACAGCGGCAAGAAGCTCGATGCCGACATTCTTGTAGACGAAGTACTCGCCGGTGATGGTCGGACGGGTCGAACTGTCGATCGTGGCATTGGCCCCGGCAAGGTTGCCGTTGTCTGTCTTGGGGTCGACGGTCGCGATTCCGAGGCTGATGGACCAGCTTCCGGCATCCTGCGCTGCGGCGGGCATAGCGGTGGCCAAGGCAAGGGCGGCGGCGGAAAAGAGAAGTTTCGCGTTCATCTTTCTGTTTCCATTATGTAATTCGTGGCAACTCCTTTCCCCCGAATTGCGGTGTTCTGCATGATCTGGATCAAACCAGCCTCTCCTGTGGCAACCCGTCGCAGCGGGGGCTCTTGAAGCGGATGTCCGGTGGGGCATTGCGGGGATCGCCATTGACGCAGGGGCAGCGATCCATCAGCAATCGGACATCAACCCGCCAGCCACATCCGGGGCACGATGGCCGACCTTGGCAGTCTTATTCCCGCAGGCAAGGAAAGCCTGCTGAACACCCGGTTTCCCGGCCTTGTTGAGGTGCTGACCTGGGTCGAAGCCGGGATCGATCTTTTCGCGATCCTGGTGATGCTGGCCGGCGTGCTGCGATTTGCGGCTGCCTTTCTGGGGGCAGAACGGCGCAGGAACGGCCGGATCGCGGCGCTCGATACGGCGCGGATGGAGCTTGGGCGCTACATTCTGGCCGGGCTGGAACTGATGATCGTCTCCGACATCATCGAAACGGCACTCAGTCTGCAGCTTTCCGATCTCGTTTTCCTTGGCCTTCTCGTCCTGATCCGGTCGGTCATCAGCTACTTCCTTGACCGCGAGATGGGCGAGATATCGCGCCATGGCGACGGACCCGGGGCCTGACCGACCCGGGTCGCGCGGAGAAGAATCGCCTGGCTTCGCACCTGCCGCACCCGCCAATGCCGCAATGCCGCATTCCGGTTCTGCGCATGGCCGGGCAGTGCCGGATATCCCGCCCGAAAAGGCGTCGATCCCGCGGAAAAACGGGCTCTTGTCCGGCCACCTTCGGTTGACCCCGCGCGGGGGGCAGAGTAAACGAAGCGCTGAACCGTGATCGGGCCGGACAGGCCCGTGCGCAAGCGATGTGCCAGCCGAAGGAGCCACCTGGTGGACGATCTTCTCCGAGAATATCTGCCAATTCTCATCTTTCTGGTCATCGCGGTCGGTCTGGGGCTGGTCCTGATCCTGTCCGCGGCGATCCTCGCGGTCCGCAATCCCGACCCGGAGAAGGTCTCGGCCTACGAATGCGGTTTCAACGCCTTCGACGATGCGCGGATGAAGTTCGACGTGCGCTTCTATCTCGTCTCGATCCTGTTCATCATCTTCGACCTCGAGGTGGCGTTCCTGTTCCCCTGGGCCGTGGCGTTCAAGGACGTCTCGATGATCGGTTTCTGGTCGATGATGGTGTTCCTCGGCGTTCTGACCGTCGGCTTCGCCTATGAATGGAAGAAAGGGGCCCTGGAATGGGAGTGAGCACCTCTGCCAACCACGCGGGCGGCGATCACGAGGTTGCCGTTCAGGCCCTCAACGCCGAACTGCAGGACAAGGGCTTTATCCTCACCTCGACCGAGGACATCATCAACTGGGCGCGCATCGGTTCGCTGCACTGGATGACCTTCGGCCTGGCCTGCTGCGCCGTCGAGATGATGCATACGTCGATGCCGCGCTACGACCTTGAACGCTTCGGCACCGCGCCCCGTGCTTCACCGCGCCAGTCGGACCTGATGATCGTCGCGGGGACCCTGACCAACAAGATGGCACCGGCGCTGCGCAAGGTTTACGACCAGATGCCCGAACCGCGTTACGTGATCTCGATGGGATCCTGCGCGAACGGCGGCGGCTACTACCACTACAGCTATTCGGTGGTGCGTGGCTGCGACCGGATCGTGCCGGTCGACATCTACGTTCCGGGCTGCCCGCCCACGGCAGAGGCGCTGCTCTACGGCATCCTGCAGTTGCAGCGGAGAATCCGCCGCACCGGCACCATCACGCGCTGAGGAGGCCCGCATGACCGACGTCGCGACCCGCGAGGCCCAGATCACCGAGTCCCTCGCCGAACTGTCTGCGCATATCGAGCTGAAGAAGGGCGACCTGCTTCAGGGCAACGCCATCGCCAATGGAGAACTGACGCTGCGCGTTGCGGCGCAGAATCTTCCTGCGCTTGTCGAATTCCTGCGCAGCGAAGCGACCTGCCGCTTTTCGACGCTGGTCGACATCACCGCCATCGACTATCCCGAGCGGGAAGAGCGTTTCGACGTGGTGTACCATTTCCTGTCGATGTACCGGAACCAGCGCATCCGGGTGAAGGTCGCCACCGGCGAGATGGAGATGGTGCCCTCGCTGATCGCGATCCACCCCTCGGCCAACTGGTTCGAGCGCGAGGTGTTCGACATGTTCGGCATCCTGTTCTCGGGCCATCCCGATCTGCGCCGCCTTCTGACCGACTACGGCTTCCGCGGTCATCCGCTGCGCAAGGACTTCCCGACCACCGGCTATATCGAGGTCCGTTATGACGACGCGCGCAAGCGCGTGGTCTACGAGCCGGTGAAGCTGGTGCAGGAATATCGGCAATTCGACTTCATGTCGCCGTGGGAGGGTGCCGAATACATCCTTCCGGGCGACGACAAGGCCAAGGCCTGACGGGCCGAGGGGGAGCAAGATGATGGACGGCAGCTTCGACGACGTTCTGACGGGCGAACAGCGCATCCGCAACTTCAACATCAACTTCGGCCCGCAACACCCTGCGGCGCATGGCGTTCTTCGCCTTGTGCTGGAGCTTGACGGCGAGATCGTCGAACGCTGCGACCCGCATATCGGCCTGCTGCACCGCGGGACCGAGAAGCTGATGGAAAGCCGGACGTATCTGCAGAACCTGCCGTATTTCGACCGGCTGGACTATGTGGCGCCGATGAACCAGGAACATGCCTGGTGCCTGGCGATCGAGAAGCTGACCGGCACCGTCGTGCCGCGCCGCGCCCAGCTGATCCGCGTGCTCTATTCCGAGATCGGCCGCATCCTGAACCACCTCCTCAACGTTACCACGCAGGCGATGGACGTGGGCGCGCTGACCCCGCCGCTCTGGGGCTTCGAAGAGCGCGAAAAGCTCATGGTCTTCTACGAGCGGGCCTGCGGCGCGCGCCTGCACGCGGCCTATTTCCGGCCGGGTGGGGTGCACCAGGACCTGCCGCCGGATCTGCTCAATGACATCGAGGAATGGGCCACCCATTTCCCGAAGGTGCTGGACGACATCGACGGCCTCCTGACCGAGAACCGCATCTTCAAGCAGCGCAACGCCGATATCGGCGTCATCTCCGAGGAAGAGATCCAGCACTGGGGCTTCTCGGGCGTGATGGTGCGCGGCTCGGGTCTGGCCTGGGACCTGCGCCGGGCCCAGCCCTACGAATGCTACGATGAGTTCGACTTCAAGATCCCGGTCGGCAAGAACGGCGACTGCTACGACCGCTATCTCTGCCGAATGGCCGAGATGCGCGAGTCGACCTCGATCATCCATCAGGCGATCGCCAAGTTGCGCGAGCCGGCCGGAAAGACCGACGTGCTGGCGCGCGGCAAGATCACGCCGCCGAAGCGGGGCGAGATGAAGACCTCGATGGAGGCGCTTATCCACCACTTCAAGCTTTACACCGAGGGCTTCCACGTGCCGGCGGGCGAGGTCTATGCCGCCGTCGAAGCGCCCAAGGGCGAGTTCGGCGTCTACCTTGTCGCCGACGGGACCAACAAACCCTACCGCGCCAAGATCCGCGCCCCGGGCTTTGCCCACCTTCAGGCGCTGGACCATATCTGCAAGGGCCACCTGCTGGCCGACGTCTCGGCGATCATCGGGACACTGGACATCGTTTTCGGAGAGGTCGACCGCTGATGCTGCGCCGCCTTCACGCCCACCAGCCCGCAAGCTTCGCCTTCACCCCGGCGAACCTCGAATGGGCCAAGGGCCAGATCACCAAGTATCCCGAGGGCCGTCAGGCCAGCGCCATCATTCCGCTTCTGTGGCGCGCGCAGGAACAGGAAGGCTGGCTGACCCGCCCGGCGATCGAATATGTCGCTGACATGCTGGGCATGGCCTATATCCGGGCGCTGGAGGTTGCGACCTTCTACTTCATGTTCCAGCTGCAACCCGTTGGAACCGTTGCGCATATCCAGATCTGCGGCACCACGACCTGCATGATCTGCGGCGCCGAGGACCTCATCGCGGTCTGCAAGGAACTGATCGCGCCCAAGGCGCATCAGCTTTCGGCCGACGGCAAGTTCAGCTGGGAAGAGGTCGAATGCCTCGGCTCCTGCTCGAACGCGCCGATGGCCCAGATCGGCAAGGACTATTACGAGGACCTGACCCCGCAGAAGCTGCGCGAGCTGATCGCCCGCTTCTCGAAGGGCGAGGTTCCGGTGCCCGGTCCGCAGAACGGACGGTACGCGGCCGAGCCGCTGACCGGCCTGACCGCGCTGAAGGAGTTCGAAAGCGGGCGGACACAGTACAATGCCTCGGTCCAGCTTGCGGTGGATATCGGTGACACGGTCAAGCGCATCGACGGGACGGAAGTCCCGCTGCTGACGCCATGGCTGGGCAAGGCCGCGAAGGCGCCGGCCGTCAAGGCCGCACCGAAAGCCGAACCGAAGCCCAAGGCCGAGCCGAAAGCCAAGGCCGCGCCGAAAGAGAAGGCAGAGCCCGCCGCTCTTGCCGAGATGCCCGCCCCCAAGGCTCCGCGCGCCCGCAAGAACGATGGCGCAACCGGCGTTCTGGCCGATGCGATCGCCGCCGCCTCGGCGCCGCGCAAGCCGCGCGGGCTGAAGGCCGCCCGCAAGGGCGTTCCCGACGATCTGAAGGCGATCGAGGGGATCGGGCCGAAGCTTGAGGAACTGCTGCACTCGCTCGGGTATTTCCATTTCGACCAGATTGCCAAATGGACCGAGTCCGAAATTGCCTGGGTCGATGAGAACCTGCAGGGCTTCAAGGGCCGCGTGACCCGCGACAAGTGGGTGGCGCAGGCGAAACTGATCCTCGAGGTCGGGATGGAGGAATTCCTCCGCCGGGCCAAGACGAACGACTACTGAGGCGCCGTAGATGACCCCGGAACAGGATCGTCATCTCGCACGTCAGGCCCGACTGGTGTCGGTGGTCCTGGCTGCAACGATGATCCTGTGGATGGGGGCATCATGGCTGGGCGGGCAGATGGGTCTGGAGACCCGCTATGCCTTCCTGTTCGACATGGCCGCGATGGCCGCCTTTATCTGGGCGCTGATCGTGACCGCCCGCATCTGGCGCGCGCGCCGGAACAGCTGAGGACGAGACATGCTGAAGGATCAGGACCGGATCTTCACGAACCTCTACGGGATGCACGAGCGCACCCTCGCAGGCGCGAAGAAGCGCGGCCACTGGGACGGGACGGCGGCGATCATCGCCAAGGGCCGCGACTGGATCATCGACGAGATGAAGAAATCCGGTCTGCGCGGACGCGGCGGCGCGGGCTTCCCGACCGGCATGAAGTGGTCCTTCATGCCCAAGGTTTCTGACGGGCGTCCGGCCTACCTGGTCATCAACGCCGACGAATCCGAGCCCGCGACCTGCAAGGACCGCGAGATCATGCGGCACGACCCGCATCCGCTGATCGAGGGCGCGCTGATCGCGTCCTTCGCGATGGGGGCGAATGCGGCCTACATCTACATCCGCGGCGAATACATCCGCGAAAAGGAAGCCCTGCAGGCGGCGATCGACGAATGCTATGATGCCGGTCTTCTTGGCCGCAATGCCGCCGGCTCGGGCTGGGACTTCGACCTCTACCTGCATCACGGCGCTGGCGCCTATATCTGCGGCGAGGAAACCGCGCTTCTGGAAAGCCTCGAAGGCAAGAAGGGCATGCCGCGGATGAAGCCGCCGTTCCCGGCGGGCGCGGGCCTCTACGGCTGCCCGACCACGGTGAACAACGTCGAGTCGATCGCGGTCGCCCCGGCGATCCTGCGTCGCGGCGGCGAGTGGTTCGCCTCGTTTGGGCGTCCGAACAACACCGGCGTCAAGCTTTTTGGCCTGACCGGCCACATCAACACGCCCTGCGTGGTGGAAGAGTCGATGTCTATCTCGATGAAGGAACTCATCGAGAAGCATGGCGGCGGCGTGCGCGGCGGCTGGAAGAACCTCAAGGCGGTGATCCCCGGCGGCGCGTCCTGCCCGATCCTGCCGGCCGATCTGTGCGAGACGGCGATCATGGACTATGACGGGATGCGCGAGCTGAAGTCGTCCTTCGGCACCGCCTGCATGATCGTGATGGACCAGTCGACTGACGTCATCAAGGCGGTCTGGCGGCTGGCCAAGTTCTTCAAGCACGAAAGCTGCGGCCAGTGCACGCCCTGCCGCGAAGGCACGGGCTGGATGATGCGGGTCATGGACCGTCTGGTACGCGGCGAGGCCGAGGTCGAGGAAATCGACATGCTGCTGTCGGTGACCAAGCAGGTCGAGGGCCACACGATCTGCGCCCTTGGCGATGCGGCGGCATGGCCGATCCAGGGGCTGATCCGCCATTACCGCGAAGAAATCGAGGACCGGATCAAGGCGAAACGCACGGGGCGCATGGGCGCCATGGCGGCGGAGTAAGGATGCGGATGGCCGCGATAATGGGAATGGTCGGTCTGGGCGTCAGCGCTTGCGTCGCGCCGCAAGGCGGGACGGCCGTTTCCTCGGCGGCTGGCAGCTATCCTGTCACGGTGGACGGTGCGGCCTATACGGTCGACATCCGTCCCGGCCCGGCGGGCCAGCAGCTGACCCGTGTCGGCGCGGTGCCGGTTCCGGGACGCACGGTGACCGTCGCGCGCGATGGTTCGGCGATGGGCTATGACGAAGGGCTTCCCGCCAAGAAGGCGGCGGTCGAGGCCTGCGGTTCGGCCGGGGGTCGGGTGAATGACGGTGCCGTGGCGCAGTTCGCCAGCGGAACCTGGGTTTTCAAGGGGGGCTGCGCATGAAAACGGGGTTGGCTCTGATCGCACTTCTGGCCTTGGCGGCCTGTGGTGACCCGGAGGCGACGGCAGGGGGCGGCAGCGCCCCGTCTGCACCGCAGCGGACCGAAAGCGTACAGATCAACAAGGACGCGACCGTCTATGACGTGACCTACATGCCCGCCGATCCGATGACCGGCGGCCCGAAGGTTACCGTCGCTCGGCGGGGCGGGGCCTTCATGATCACGGACAAGGAGAAAGCCCTCGTCGTTGCGCAGCAGTATTGCGACGAGAACGGGCGCAGGCCCGTCATCGCCGGATCAATGATCGCAAACCGCGTCGATGGCGTCTGGGAGTTCGTGAACCTGTGTCAGTGAGGCCCGGATATCATCTTGCTGAGCTGAATGTCGGCCGCCTTCTGGCGCCGACCGACGATCCGCGCGTGGCCGAGTTCATGGCGGCGCTGGACCGGGTCAACGGGCTTGGCAAGCGCATGCCGGGCTTCGTCTGGATGATGGAAGGCTCGGGCGAGCCGGGCACGGGTAATACCGAGGCGAAGATCGACGGCGATCCGCAATTTGTGTCGAACCTGACCGTCTGGGAAAGCGTCGATACGCTGGAGCAGTTCGTCTGGAACACCGTCCACCGCGCCTTCTACGAGCGGCGGGCCGAGTGGTTCGAGGTGCTGGGCCGGATGCATTTCGTCATGTGGTGGGTGCCCGCCGGACACCGCCCGACGCTGGACGAGGCGCTGGCGAAGCTGGCGCATCTGCAGGCGCATGGCGACAGCGACGAGGCCTTTGGCTGGTCGTATCTGCAAGAGGCGCAGCTGTTCCGGCAGCATCAATGCGCCCGCATCGCGGCGGAGTGAGCAGGATGTGCCACGCCAGCCTCGATGCCAAACTGATGATGCGCGAGATGGATCACCGTCTCGCAAATGTCGCGCAGGCGCGGCAGGACAATGACGCGGACAGCCGCACGCCGGTCAGGCTTCTCGCCCGGATCGGCGCATGGCTGACCCCGTGGATGCGGAAGGAAGAGGCGCATGTCTAATCTCAAGCCCATCTCGATCGACGGCATCGTGGTCGAGGTCGATCCGGCGATGACGATCATCCAGGCGGCCGAAATCGCCGGGGTCGAGATCCCGCGCTTCTGCTATCACGAACGGCTGTCGATCGCCGGCAACTGCCGCATGTGCCTCGTCGAGGTCGTGGGCGGCCCGCCGAAACCCGCCGCCTCTTGCGCAATGCAGGTGCGCGACCTGCGCCCGGGCCCGAACGGCGAACCACCAGTCGTCAAGACCAACTCGCCCATGGTCAAGAAAGCGCGCGAGGGGGTGATGGAGTTCCTGCTCATCAACCACCCGCTCGACTGCCCGATCTGCGACCAGGGCGGCGAATGCGATCTGCAAGACCAGGCAATGGCTTACGGGGTGGACTTCAGCCGCTACCGCGAGCCGAAGCGGGCCTCGGAGAACCTTAATCTCGGCCCGCTGGTCAAGACCGAGATGACGCGCTGCATCTCCTGCACGCGTTGCGTCCGCTTCACCACCGAGGTCGCGGGCATCACCCAGATGGGTCAGACCGGCCGGGGCGAGGATTCCGAGATCACCTCGTATCTCAACATGACGCTGGACTCGAACCTGCAGGGCAACATCATCGACCTCTGCCCGGTCGGCGCGCTCACCTCGAAGCCTTATGCCTTCACCGCGCGTCCGTGGGAGCTGTCAAAGACCGAGACCATCGATGTGATGGACGCGCTTGGGAGCAACATCCGCGTCGACACCAAGGGCCGCGAAGTCATGCGCATCCTGCCGCGCAACCATGACGGCGTGAACGAGGAGTGGATCAGCGACAAGACCCGCTTCGTCTGGGATGGCCTGCGCCGCCAGCGGCTCGACCGGCCCTATATCCGCGTGAACGGCAAGCTGAAGCCCGCCACGTGGGGCGAGGCGCTGGCCGCCGCCGCTGCCGCGATGAAGGGCAAGAAGGTCGTCGGCCTGATCGGTGACCTCGCGCCGGTCGAAGCTGCGTACTCTCTGAAATCGCTGGTCGAAAGCCTGGGCGGCTCGGTCGAGTGCCGGACCGACGGCGCGCGGCTCCCTGCAGGCAACCGCTCGGCCTATGTCGGGACGGCGACGATAGCAGACATCGACATGGCTGGCGGCATTCTGCTGATCGGATCGAACCCCCGCGTCGAGGCGCCGGTGCTGAACGCCCGCATCCGCAAGGCCTGGACCAAGGGCGCGCAGGTCGGCGTGATCGGGCCGGAGATGGACCTGACCTATGACTACCACCACTTCGGAACGGACCGCGACGCGCTGATGGCGCATGCGAAGCTGGCCGAGGAAGCGCCGGCGGATACCAAGCCGGGTATCGTGATCGTCGGGCAGGGCGCCCTGAACGAGGCGGATGGCGAGGCGGTTCTGGCGCAGGCAATGCGCATCGCCGCCGCGCGCAAGGCCAAGCTTCTGGTCCTGCACACCGCCGCAAGCCGTGTCGGCGCGATGGATGTGGGCGCGGTGACCGAAGGCGGGCTGAAGGCTGCGCTGGAGGGGGCCGAAGTGGTCTACAACCTCGGCGCCGATGAGGTCGAGGTCGCTCCGGGTGCCTTCGTCATCTATCAGGGCAGCCACGGCGACCGCGGCGCGCACCGCGCCGACGTCATCCTGCCGGGCGCCGCCTATACCGAGGAAAACGGCCTGTTCGTGAACACCGAGGGCCGCCCGCAACTGGCGCTGCGCGCTGGCTTCGCGCCGGGCGAGGCCAAGGAAAACTGGGCGATCCTGCGGGCGCTGTCGGCAGAACTGGGCAAGACGCTGCCGTGGGACAGCCTGGCGGCGCTGCGCCGCGCGCTGGTCGCGGCCGTGCCGCATCTGGGCCGGATCGACGAGGTCGCGGAAAACGAATGGACCGCGCTGGAGCTTCGCGCTCCGGCAAAGGCTGATTTCCGCCTGGCGATCAAGGACTTCTACCTGACCAACCCGATCGCACGCGCGTCCGTGCTGATGGCCGAACTGTCGGCCATGGCGGCGGATCGGGCCAATACACCGATGGCTGCTGAGTGAGGATGACCTTGCGCGCCCTTCCGATCGCAACGCTGACCGGCCTCGCCGCCTGCGCCCCGGCGCAGGACGCGGCCGATCCGGCTGCGCAGGCGGCGGGGTCAGAGTTCAAGCCGGAATACCTCGGCATCCAGACGATGATGCTGGACAATGATCTGGTGAACCTGCGGGTGACCATGAAGGGCGCCCGTGACCGCGAGGATGTGGCGGATTATGCGCGCTGCGCGGCAGCGCAGTACACGCTGATCCGAGGCTTCGGATTCGCACGCCATGTGCGTACGAACGTCACTAATCAGGGTGGCGTTTGGCGCGGCGATGCGGTTTACACCATCTCGGCGGCGCTGCCGCCGGGGCTCAAGACGATCGATGCCGAAGTCGAGGTTCGCGACTGCGGCGCACGGGGCATACCAACGGTCTGACGGCCGGAAGAAGACTGAGGGACAAGAAGCATCATGGCTGATTTCTTGCAGACGGGGCTGGGGACGACCGTTCTGATCATCGGGCAAAGCCTGCTGGTCATCGGCTTCGTCATGATCTCGATGCTGTTCCTCGTCTATGGCGACCGCAAGATCTGGGCAGCCGTGCAGATGCGGAGGGGTCCGAACGTCGTTGGTCCCTGGGGCCTGCTGCAGACCGTCGCCGACGCGCTGAAATACGTGCTGAAGGAAATCGTCATTCCGGCGGGTGTTGACCGCCCGGTGTTCTTCCTTGCGCCGATGCTGTCCTTCGTGCTGGCGATGATGGCCTGGGCCGTGATCCCGTTTGCCGACGGCTGGGTGCTGGCCGACATCAACGTCGCGATCCTGTTCGTCTTCGCCATGTCCTCGCTCGAGGTCTATGGCGTCATCATGGGTGGCTGGGCGTCGAACTCGAAATACGCCTTCCTTGGCTCGCTGCGGTCGGCCGCTCAGATGATCTCTTACGAGGTCTCGCTCGGCCTCATCATCATCGGGATCATCATCTCGACCGGCAGCATGAACTTCGGCGACATCGTGCGGGCGCAGGACGGGAATTATGGCCTGTTCTCATGGTATTGGCTGCCGCATCTGCCGATGGTTGTGCTGTTCTTCGTCTCGGCGCTGGCCGAGACCAACCGCCCGCCCTTCGACCTGCCCGAAGCTGAATCGGAACTCGTTGCCGGGTTCTTTGTCGAGTATTCCTCGACCCCGTTCCTGCTGTTCATGGCCGGCGAATACATCGCCATCTTCCTGATGTGCGCGCTGATCTCGCTCCTGTTCTTCGGTGGCTGGCTGTCGCCGATCCCGGGCCTGCCCGACGGGGCGCTGTGGCTGATCGCCAAGATGGCGTTCTTCTTCTTCCTCTTCGCGATGGTGAAGGCCATCGTTCCGCGCTACCGCTACGACCAGCTGATGCGGATCGGCTGGAAGGTGTTCCTGCCGATGTCGCTCGGCTGGGTCGTGCTGGTGGCCTTCCTTGCAAAATTCGAACTGTTCGGCGGCGCCTATGCCCGTTGGACGATGGGGGGGTGATGTTCCACAACCCAACCAACCCAGTGGGCATTGCGACGATGTCGGCGGTATTGACGCTTAACCTCGCGTCAGTTGGGGATGCCCAACAGACGAATGGGCAAGACCGGACAGTTCGCGGCTTTGTCGAGAACAAGTGTGCCAAGCAGCTCGCTGCCTATGAAGCAACTCTGCGCGAAGGCCAGTCATTCTGGCGGCTGCGCCCTGCGACTGAAGAACTGCCGCAATCGGTTGCCCCGGAGCGACTTGCGATTGGAGCGTGGAGCGCCTCGGTCTACCCATTGATAGACGCAATGGTGTTAGCAAAGTCGACTGTCAGATCGCCGCAAGATCGCATTTCCATTGCGAAGCAACTGGATGCAGCACTGGGCGTGTCGAATTGCCTGTCGCCGAATGAAAGTCAGTGGGCCAAGGCCGACAAATCCGAGCCCAAAGACGTCCTTGTGGAGGCTCGGCTGACCGAGTGCTTCATGGAGCACGCTTCGATCATTCGCGATAGCCTCGTAAGTGATCTTGCAGGTGAGGCGTTCAAGCAGGCCCTTGAACAGCAGGCCGAAGCTATGCAGACGCAGTGCAAGTCGAAGGAATGAATATGGCAAACATCGACTGGACCCGCGCCACCCGCTACTTCCTGCTGGCAGACTTCTGGAACGGCATGAAGCTGGGCCTGAAGTACTTCTTCGCACCGAAGGCGACGCTGAACTATCCGCACGAGAAGGGTCCGCTGTCGCCGCGTTTCCGTGGCGAGCACGCGCTGCGCCGCTATCCGAACGGCGAGGAACGCTGCATCGCCTGCAAGCTTTGCGAGGCGATCTGCCCGGCGCAGGCCATCACCATCGACGCCGAACCGCGCGAGGATGGCAGCCGCCGGACGACCCGCTACGACATCGACATGACGAAATGCATCTATTGCGGCTTCTGCCAGGAAGCCTGCCCGGTGGATGCGATCGTCGAGGGGCCGAACTTCGAATTCTCGACCGAGACCCGCGAAGAGCTGTTCTACACCAAGGAAAAGCTCCTCGATAACGGCGCGCGGTGGGAAGCCGAGATTGCCCGCAACCTCGAGATGGACGCGCCCTACAGATGACCGACGAATTCACCAAGATGTTCAAGGCGATGGTTGAGAGCGGCCAGGAAATGGCCCGCGCCTTCAACCCTGCGCTGGAGAACTTCCAGGTGAAGGGGTTCGAGAACCTCTGGCCCACCATGTCGAAAGACATGATGGAGATGTGGTTCGGCAAGACCTTCAACCGCGAGGGGCTGGATGCCAAGACCCGGCTTCTGGTCACGATCGCCGCGCTGACGGTGCTGGGCGCCCATGCCGAGCCGCAGCTGAAGCTGACGATCCGACACGCGATCGAGGCGGGCGCAACGAAACGCGAGATCGCCGAGGTGATCTGGCAGATGAGCATGTTCGGCGGCGTGCCCGCCATGACGAAGGCGCTGGAGATCGCCCAGGGCGTATTCGGCGAGACCGGGGAGAAAAGCGAATGACCATCGCGGATTATGCCTTCTATGGCTTTGCGATCGTGCTGATTGCGGCGGGCCTGATGGTGACCATCGCGCGCAACCCGGTGCATTCGGTGCTTTGGCTGATCCTTGCCTTCCTGAACGCCGCCGGCCTGTTCGTGCTGCTCGGGGCGGAATTCGTCGCGATGCTGCTCATCATCGTCTATGTCGGCGCCGTCGCCGTGCTGTTCCTGTTCGTGGTCATGATGCTCGACATCGACTTCGAAGAGCTGAAGGGCGAGATGGCGCGCTATATGCCGCTGGCGCTGTTGATCGGGGTAATCCTGCTGATGCAGTTCGCGATGGCCTACGGTGCCTGGGTTCAAGCTGATGGCGCGCTTGGTCTGCGGCAGGCGGTGACGCCCGACGTGGCCGAGGTGGACAATGCCCGCGCGCTCGGCCTCTTGATCTACGACAAGTACATCTTCCTGTTCCAGGTCGCCGGCCTGATCCTGCTGGTCGCGATGATCGGGGCGATCGTGCTGACTCTGCGCCACCGCAAGGATGTCAAACGCCAGAACGTGCTGGCGCAGATGTACCGCGATCCGGCGAAGGCGATGGAACTGGTCGATGTGAAGCCGGGGCAGGGGCTCTGAGCTGAGGGAATTTGCGGGACGGCCCAAAAAGGGCCGCCCGGACGGAACGATAACGGGCAGAGGCCCGGAGGGACGAAGATGGTGGGACTGACTCATTACCTGACGGTGGCCGCGGCGCTGTTCGTCATCGGGATTTTCGGGATCTTCCTCAACCGGAAGAACGTGATCGTCATCCTGATGTCGATCGAGCTGATGCTCCTGTCGGTGAACATCAACTTTGTCGCCTTCTCCTCCTTCCTGGGCGACCTGGTGGGGCAGGTCTTCACGATGTTCGTGCTGACCGTCGCCGCCGCCGAGGCCGCCATCGGGCTTGCGATCCTTGTCTGCTTCTTCCGCAACCGGGGAAGCATCGAGGTTGAAGACGTCAACGTGATGAAGGGCTGAACCGATGACCACGATCATCCTTTTCGCACCGCTGATCGGTGCGCTGATCTGCGGCTTCGGCTGGCGCTTCATCGGCGAGACGGCGGGGCAGGTCATCACCACCGGTCTCGTCTTTCTCGGCGCCTTCCTGAGCTGGATCATCTTCTTCAGCTTCGACGGGACCACCCAGCATGTCGACCTGTTCCGCTGGTTTGACTCCGGGTCCTTCGTCGCTGACTGGTCGATCCGTCTCGACCGGCTGACGGCGATCATGCTGGTCGTGGTCAACACCGTCTCGGCGCTCGTCCACCTCTATTCGTTCGGTTACATGGCCCATGACGACAACTGGGGCCATCACGAGCATTACAAGGCGCGGTTCTTCGCCTATCTGTCGTTCTTCACCTTCGCCATGCTGATGCTGGTGACCGCCGACAACCTGCCGCAGATCTTCTTCGGCTGGGAAGGCGTGGGCGTCGCCTCGTATCTGCTGATCGGCTTCTACTACCGCAAGCCCTCGGCCAATGCCGCGGCGATGAAGGCATTCATCGTCAACCGCGTCGGCGACTTCGGTTTTGCGCTCGGAATCTTCGGCCTGTTCTTCCTGACGGACTCGGTCAAGTTCGACGACATCTTCGCGCAAGGCCCGGTTCTGGCGCAGACCGAGATCAGCTTCCTCTGGCGCGACTGGAACGCGGCGAACCTGATCGCGGTCCTCTTGTTCATCGGCGCGATGGGCAAATCGGCGCAGCTGATCCTGCACACCTGGCTGCCGGACGCGATGGAAGGCCCGACCCCGGTTTCGGCCCTGATCCACGCGGCGACGATGGTGACCGCCGGCGTCTTCCTTGTCTGCCGCATGTCGCCGATCTTCGAGTTCGCGCCCCAGGCCCTGACATTTGTCACCGTGCTTGGGGCGACGACAGCCTTCTTCGCGGCGACCGTGGGTCTGGTGCAGAACGACATCAAGCGCGTGATCGCCTATTCGACCTGCTCGCAGCTCGGCTACATGTTCGTGGCGGCGGGTGTGGGCGCCTATCCCGTCGCGATGTTCCACCTGTTCACGCATGCCTTCTTCAAGGCGATGCTGTTCCTTGGCGCCGGCTCGGTCATCCACGCGATGCACCATGAGCAGGACATGCGGAACTACGGGGCGCTGCGGAAAAAGATCCCGCTGACCTTCTGGGCGATGATGATCGGGACGCTGGCCATCACCGGCGTCGGCATCCCGCTGACCCATATCGGCTTTGCCGGCTTCCTGTCGAAGGACGCGGTGATCGAGAGCGCCTTCGTCGGCAACCATTATGCCTTCATCATGCTGGTGATCGCCGCCGGGATGACCTCGTTCTATTCCTGGCGCCTGATGTTCATGACCTTCTATGGCGAGGCGCGTGGCGACCATCACGCCCATGACCACGCCCATGAAAGCCCGAAGGTCATGCTGATCCCGCTTGGCGTACTGGCGCTTGGTGCGGTCTTCTCGGGGATGATCTGGTACAACAACTTCTTCGGCAACGTGGATCAGATGCGCGCGTGGTTCGGCCTGCCGGTCGAAGCACATGCGACCGAGCACGCAGCCGGGGAAGAGACTTCGCACGATGCCGCTGCCGCAACCGAGGGGGCAGGAACGGAGCATGCCGCCACGACCGAGACGGCGACCACCGAAACCGCTGCTACCGAGACTGCCACCACGGATGCCGCGGCTGCCGAGGCAGGTCACGAAGCGGTACCGGTCCCGGTACAGGGCGCGGTGTTCTTCGGACCGGAGAACCACACCATCCATGCCGCGCATGAAGTGCCGGCCTGGGTCAAGGTCAGCCCGTTCATCGCCATGGTCCTTGGTCTGCTGATGGCCTTCCAGTTCTACATCCGCCGGCCGGACCTGCCGGGCAAGCTCGCGGCCAACCAGCCGATCCTGTACCAGTTCCTGCTGAACAAGTGGTACTTCGACGAGGTCTATGACGTGCTCTTCGTGCGCAGCGCCAAGTGGCTGGGCGGCTTCCTGTGGAAGCGCGGCGACGGCGAGGTGATTGACGGCACAATCAACGGCGTGGCGATGGGGATCATCCCGTTCTTCACCCGCCTCGCCGGCCGGGCGCAGACCGGCTACATCTTCACCTATGCCTTTGCGATGGTGCTGGGGATCGCGGTCCTCGTGACCTGGATGACGCTAACGGGCGGCGCCAAGTAAGGGGACGGGCATCATGGAAAATCTTCTGTCTATTATCACCTTCATCCCGCTCGTCGCCGCGGTGATCATGGCTTTGTTCCTGCGGGGCGACGACCCGGCCGCGCAGCGCAACGCCAAGTGGCTGGCGCTTCTGGCAACGACCGCGACCTTCCTGATCTCGCTCTTCCTGCTGACCGGGTTCGATCCACAGAACACCGGGTTCCAGTTCGTCGAGGAACGGCCCTGGATCCTGGGCCTGACCTACAAGATGGGTGTCGACGGCATCTCTGTGTTGTTCGTACTGCTGACGACCTTCCTCATGCCGCTGACCATCGGCGCCTGCTGGAGTGTCGAGACGCGGGTCAAGGAATACATGATCGCCTTCCTCGTGCTGGAAACGCTGATGCTCGGCGTGTTCTGCGCGCTGGACCTGGTGCTGTTCTACCTGTTCTTCGAGGCCGGCCTGATCCCGATGTTCCTCATCATCGGCATCTGGGGGGGCAAGGACCGCATCTATGCGTCCTTCAAGTTCTTCCTCTACACCTTCCTCGGTTCGGTCCTGATGCTGGTGGCGATGATCGCCATGTATTACGACGCGGGCACCACGGACATTCCGAGCCTCCTGAACCACAACTTCGGGTCCGAGACGATTACGGTTCTTGGCTTCCAGGTTGTCGGCGGGATGCAGACGCTCCTGTGGCTGGCCTTCTTCGCCAGTTTCGCGGTGAAGATGCCGATGTGGCCGGTGCACACCTGGCTGCCTGACGCGCACGTTCAGGCGCCGACCGCCGGGTCGGTCGTACTGGCGGCGATCCTGCTGAAGATGGGCGGCTACGGCTTCCTGCGCTTCAGCCTGCCGATGTTCCCGATCGCGTCCGACCTGCTGTCGCCGCTGGTGTTCTGGATGTCGGCGATCGCGATCGTCTACACCTCGCTGGTGGCGCTGGCCCAGCAGGACATGAAGAAGCTGATCGCCTATTCATCGGTCGCCCATATGGGCTACGTGACCATGGGGATCTTCGCGGCGAACCAGCAGGGCATCGACGGCGCGATCTTCCAGATGCTGAGCCACGGCTTCATCTCGGGCGCGCTGTTCCTTTGCGTCGGCGTGATCTACGATCGGATGCATACCCGCGACATCGACGCCTATGGCGGCCTCGTGAACCGGATGCCGGCCTATGCGCTGGTCTTCATGTTCTTCACCATGGCCAATGTCGGCCTTCCGGGTACGAGCGGGTTCATCGGGGAATTCCTGACGCTTGCCGGCATCTTCCAGGTCAACACCTGGGTGGCGGCGGTTGCCGCGACTGGTGTGATCCTGTCGGCGGCCTATGCGCTCTGGCTCTACCGCCGGGTGGTCTTCGGCGATCTCATCAAGGAAAGCCTTAAGGCTATCACCGACATGACCGCGCGCGAGAAGGCGATCTTCGCCCCGCTCGTTGCCATGACCCTGTTCCTGGGCGTCTATCCGAGCTTCGTGACCGATCGCATCGGCCCGTCGGTTGCCGCCCTTGTCACCGAATACCACGCTGCGCTGCCCGCTGACTCGGCGACGCGCCTGGCCCTGAAGTAAGGGAACCGCCCGAATGTTCGCGACCGACTTCCAGATCGTCCTGCCCGAGGTCATTCTCGCGGCCTATGCGATGCTCGCGCTTCTCTTCGCGGTCTATACCGGCAAGGACGCCGTTGCGGGCCTGCTGACCTGGGTGACGGCAGGGCTCTTCGTCCTGCTGGCTCTTTGGATCGGGGCGGGCGGCGACGGCGCGCGCACGGCCTTCGGCGGCATGGTGAACGACGACCCGTTCTCGCGCTTCGCCAAGGTGACTATCCTGCTTTCCGGCGCTGCGGTTCTTGCCATGGGCAAGGACTATATGGAGCGGCGCGACCTTCTGCGCTTCGAGTACCCCGTGCTGGTGGCGCTGGCGACCATCGGCATGATGATCATGGTGTCTTCGGGCGACCTGATGACGCTCTACATGGGCCTCGAGCTGCAATCACTGTCGCTTTACGTCATCGCCGCGATCCGTCGCGACAGCGTGAAATCGACCGAAGCGGGCCTGAAGTACTTCGTCCTCGGAGCGCTGTCCTCGGGCTTGCTGCTGTACGGCGCGTCGCTGACCTATGGCTTCGCGGGCACCACGCTCTATTCGGGCATCCTGTCCACTCTTGGCGGCGAAGTGCCGTTGGGACTGCTGTTCGGCCTGATCTTCATCATCGCGGGGCTCGCGTTCAAGGTATCAGCGGTTCCGTTCCACATGTGGACGCCCGACGTCTATGAAGGCGCGCCGACCCCGGTCACCGCCTTCTTCGCCGCGGCACCCAAGGTTGCCGCCATGGGCCTGCTTGCGCGGGTCACGCAGGACGCCTTCGGCAAGATTCCGGGCGACTGGGGGCAGGTGCTGGCTCTGCTGGCCGTGCTGTCGATGTTCGTCGGCGCCATCGCCGCGATCGGCCAGCGCGACATCAAGCGCCTGATGGCCTATTCTTCGATCTCGCATATGGGCTTTGCCCTGCTTGGCCTCGCCTCGGGCACGGCCGAGGGGGTGCAGGCGATGCTGGTCTACATGGCGATCTACGTCACCATGAGCGTCGGCACCTTCGCCTTTATCCTGTCGATGCAGAAGGATGGCGTGCCGGTCACGGATATCGAAAGCCTGAACATGTATTCCAAGAAGGAGCCGCTCCGTGCGCTGGCGCTCCTTGTTCTGATGTTCAGCCTTGCGGGCGTGCCGCCGATGGTCGGCTTCTTCGGGAAGTTCTATGTCCTGAAGGCGGCGGTCGATGCCGGGATGGTCTGGTTGGCGGTGCTGGGCGTGATCGCCTCGGTCATCGGCGCGTACTATTACCTGCGGATTGTCTTCTACATGTATTTCGGCAAGGAAGGCGACCGTCTCGATGGCGACATCTCCCCGGTGCAGTGGGTGATGCTCGTGGGCTCGGCCGCAGTGATGGTTCTGGGCGTCGTCAACCTGTTCGGCATCGACTCGCTCGCTGCCGTCGCGGCCGAAACGCTTGTGCGCTGACGCGACGCGCGATCCTTGGCCCGAGGGCGTGGCGCGCCGCGTCCTGCCCTCGGTCGACAGCACCAATGCCGAAGCGGCGCGTCTGGCTGCCGAGATGGCCGGACCCTGCTGGGTCCTCGGGCTGGAGCAGACGGGCGGGCGGGGGCGGCGCGGCCGACCCTGGGTCAGCCCGAAGGGCAACTTCTACGCCACACTCCTCATGCATCCGACCGAGGCGCCCGACGTCGTGGCGCTTCGGTCCTTCGCCGCAGCCCTGGCGCTGCGCGATGCGCTGGTGGGGATCACCGGGCTGCCCGACGCGTTCCAGCTCAAATGGCCCAACGACGTGCTCCTGAACGGCGGGAAGCTTGCGGGCATCCTGCTGGAAAGCGCAGGGCAGGGTGGCCGGGTCGGGCATCTGGCGATCGGCATCGGGGTCAACCTGATCTCGGCGCCCGATCCCGCGACGGTGGAGCCCGGTGCAGTGGCTCCTGTCAGCCTTCTGTCCGAAATCGGTCTCAGGGTCACCCCCGAGGCCTTTCTCGACCGGCTTGCGCCTGCCTATGCCCGGCGCGAGGCTGTCTTCGTCCGCGATGGTTTTGCCCCCCTGCGCGAGGCGTGGCTGGCCCATGCCGCCCGTCTGGGCGAGCCGATCCGGGCACGGACCGGCACGCGGACGGATGAGGGGGTGTTCGAGACGATCGATGCCAGTGGCGCGCTTGTCCTGCGCCAACCCGACGGGCGCCTTGCCATTCCTGCCGCCGAGGTTTTCTTCTGAGACGCGAGTCCAACGGAGACGTCCATGCTTCTTGCCATCGACTGCGGCAACACCAACACCGTCTTCTCGATCTGGGATGGCAGGCGCTTCCTGTCGACCTGGCGCATCGCCACAGACTACAAGCGGACCGCGGACGAATACTTCGTCTGGTTGTCCTCATTAATGATGCTGACCAAAACCGAGGTGACGGTTACCGAGGCCATCATCTCTTCGACAGTGCCGCGCGTGGTGTTCAACTTGCGGGTCCTGTGCAACCGCTACTTCAACTGCCGCCCGCTGGTGGTGGGCAAGCCTGAATGCGCCCTGCCGGTCGCGCCGCGCGTCGATGCCGGGACCACCGTGGGGCCGGACCGTCTGGTTAACACCGTTGGTGGCTTCGACCGGCATGGCGGCAACCTGATCGTCATCGACTTCGGAACGGCGACAACCTTTGACGTCGTCGATACCGACGGCGCCTATATCGGCGGGGTGATCGCGCCCGGCGTGAACCTGAGCCTTGAGGCGCTGCACATGGCGGCGGCGGCCCTGCCGCATGTCGAGGTCAGCCGCCCGCAGAAGGCGATCGGGACGAATACGGTGGCCTGCATGCAATCGGGCGTTTACTGGGGCTACATCGGTCTGGCGGAAGGTATCGTGCGTCAGATCCGGGCAGAACGCGACCGGCCGATGAAAGTCATCGCAACCGGCGGGCTTGCCCCCCTGTTCGCGCAGGGTTTCGATCTATTTGATGCGGTCGAGGATGACCTGACCATGCATGGTCTGGTGCTGATCCACCGCTACAACAAGGAACTGGAAACGGCATGACTGCGAACCGTCTGATCTATCTCCCCCTCGGTGGCGCGGGAGAGATCGGCATGAACTGCTACGTCTATGGCTATGGCCCCGAGGACAAGGAGCGCCTGATCGTCGTCGATCTGGGTGTCACCTTTGGCGACATGGAGACGACGCCGGGCATCGACCTCATCATGCCGGACGTGCGCTGGCTGGAAGAGCGGCAGGACCGGATCGAGGCGATCTTCATCACCCATGCGCATGAGGATCACATCGGCGCGCTTGGCCACCTCTGGCCCAGGCTGCGCGCCAAGGTCTATGCCCGGCGTTTCACCGCACTGATCGGGCGGGCAAAGCTGGAAGAGCAGGGACAGCCGGGAACGATCATCACTACGGTCGAGGCGCGGCCGCAGGTGATCGAGGCGGGGCCGTTCAAGGTGCAGTACCTGCCCGTTGCCCATTCTATCCCGGAAAGCGCCGCGCTGGTGATCGACACGCCTGCCGGGCGCATCCTGCATTCGGGCGACTTCAAGCTTGATCCCACACCGCTGGTCGGCGAGGCGTGGCGGCCGGAGTTGTTCGCCGAAGTGGCTGCCGAAAAGCCGGTCAAGGCGCTGATGTGCGACTCGACCAACGTCTTCTCGACCCATGCCGGCCGGTCCGAGGCGACACTGCGCGACCCGATCCGCGAACTGGTGCAAAAGGCGGAAGGGATGGTGGTGGCGACCACCTTCGCCTCGAACGTCGCGCGGCTGGTGACACTGGCCGAAGCAGCGCAGTCGGCGGGCCGGTCGGTCTGCCTTATGGGGCGGGCGATGAAGAAGATGGTCGCGGCGGCGGTCGAATCCGGCGTGCTGGCAGAGTTTCCCAAAGTCGTTGCGCCGGAAGAGGCCGAGGATATCCCGCGCCAGAACCTGATGCTGCTTGTGACCGGCAGCCAGGGCGAGCGGCGCGCGGCCTCGGCCCAGCTTGCCCGCGGCAAGTACCTCGGGATGGAGATGAAGGAGGGCGATCTGTTCCTGTTCTCGTCGCGCACCATCCCCGGCAACGAGCGCGGCGTGCTGCGGATCGTCAACGCCTTTTCCGAGATGGGCGTCGATGTGGTGGACGAGGCGAACGGCCTTTACCACGTCTCGGGTCATGCCAACCGCCCGGACCTCGAACTGATGCATTCCATCGTCAAGCCGGGCGTCGTGATCCCGATGCATGGCGAGCACCGGCACCTGCGCGAGCACGTGAAACTGGCGGCGTCCAAGGGCTTCGACGGCGAGATTGCGACCAATGGCATGATGCTGGATCTGACCGGCGATAGTCCCGAAGTGACGGAATACATCGAGACGGGCCGGCTTTACCTTGATGGCACGGCGCTGATCGGGGCGATGGACGGGGTGGTACGCGACCGCATCCGCATGGCGCTGAATGGCCATGTGATGATCACGATCATCCTGGACGAGAACGACGAGCCTCTCGGCGAAGCTTGGGCCGAGATCATGGGGCTGCCAGAGACGGGCAAGGGCGCCCGGCCGCTGGCCGAAACCATCGAGGAAGAGTTGAACGAATTCCTTGATCGGGGGGGCAAGGTGCTGAGCGATGACGACAAGCTCGACGAGGCGGTGCGCCGTGTCGTTCGGCAGGTCGCGGTCGAGGAAATCGGCAAGAAACCCGAAGTGACGGTGGTGGTCAGCCGGTTGCAGGCGGACTGATCGTCATGATCCGAAAAAGAAAAGGCCCCGCAACAGGTTGCGGGGCCTTTTTCTTGCGTGGAGCCGCTTATTCCGAACTGGCCGGCGCGAAGCTGCGCAGCAGGAAGTCGGGCATGTGATCGCCCATGCCGACGACGGGCCCATCCTCGCGCCGCGAGTCGCGGCGGTTGTCGGACCGGCTGTCCGAACGGCGCTCGCCGCTGCGGCTGCGATCCTCACGCGGGCGCTGTTCGCGCGGCGCTCGTTCTTCGCGGGGGCGCTCCTCCCGCACGGGCTCGACGGCCTCGACGGTTTCCGTCGGGCGGAAGGGTTCGCGCGATGCCTCACGGCCGTGATCGGCCACCGGGCGCGGGCGTTTTTCGCCCCGGTCGCGCGACGAGGGACGACGTTCGCTGCGCTCGGGCCGGTCGGGGGCGCCTTCGCGAATCTCGATCGCCGGGGTTTCGCCCCGCGGGATCGGTTTCTTGATCAGGCTTTCGATCTGGCCGACATACTTGTCGTCCGAGGGCGTGGCGATGGTATAGGCCTTGCCCTGCCGTCCGGCGCGGCCGGTGCGGCCGATGCGGTGGACATAGTCCTCGGAGTGGGTCGGCACGTCGAAGTTGAAGACGTGGCTGACCGCCGGAATGTCGAGACCGCGCGCGGCCACGTCCGAGGCGACCAGCAGGTGCAGCGAGCCATCGCGGAAGCCGTCCAGAGTCTTCATCCGCACCGACTGGTCAAGGTCGCCATGGATGGGTGCTGCGTTGAAGCCATGCGCCTTGAGCGACTTCGCCACCACGTCCACATCCATCTTGCGGTTACAGAAGATGATGGCGTTGGTGCAGGCCTCGCCCTCGGCCTTGATGAGCTCGCGCAGGACAGCGCGCTTTTCCGAGAAGCTGCGGTCGCGGCGCGAGGGCGTCAGCGCGATCAGCTGCTGTTCGATGGTCTCGGAAGCTGTCGCCTGACGCGCGACCTCGATCTTCACCGCGCCCGACAGGAAGGTGTTGGTGATCCGCTCGATCTCGGGCGCCATGGTTGCCGAGTAGAAGAAGGTCTGCCGGGTGAACGGGGTCAGCGAGAAGATCCGCTCGATATCCGGGATGAAGCCCATGTCGAGCATCCGGTCGGCTTCGTCCACGACCATGATCTGCACACCGTTGAGCAGAAGCTTGCCGCGCTCGAAATGGTCGAGAAGGCGGCCAGGTGTCGCGATCAGCACGTCGACGCCGCGGTCGATCAGCTTGTCCTGCTCGCCGAAGGAAACGCCGCCGATCAGCAGCGCCTTCGTCAGTTTGGTGTGCTTGGCATAGACATCGAAGTTCTCGGCCACCTGCGCGGCGAGTTCCCGGGTCGGGGCCAGCACCAGCGAACGCGGCATCCTGGCGCGGGCGCGGCCCTGGCCAAGAAGCGTGATCATCGGCAGCGTGAAGCTGGCCGTCTTGCCGGTGCCGGTCTGGGCGATGCCAAGCACATCCTTGCCCTGCAGGGCGTGGGGGATGGCCTGCGCCTGGATCGGGGTGGGGGTCTCGTAGCCCGCTTCGCTGATGGCCTTCAGCACGCGCGGGTCAAGCGCGAGGTCGGAGAATTTGGTCATATGCGTCCTTGGATGCGGTATCGGACCGCATGAATGTATGGGACGCATGTTCCGGGCGCCCCGGCGTCTGGGCCTTTCGGCCTTCGGTTGCGTTAGCGGAAAAGTGTGCTGAGGTCAAGGATCGGGCGGTTTCGCGGCTTTGCGACGTTGCTCCCGGCGGTTGCGCATCGATTGCAACCGCCGGAACAGGGTGCCCGGGTCGGCGTTGAGCCGGTCGAGAAGGTGGCTGGCGAGCGGTCCCAGAATCGGCGTCGCCTGCGCCTCGGACCAGATCGGGGCCAGCAGGTTGTAGTCGAGCCCGCCCGAGCCAAGCGAGAAACCCGGCATTCCGAGGGGGAGCGGCGCATCGACCTTTCGGCCGAAGCCGAATGCATCGTCTGGCGCCCGCCCGGAGTAGAGCCGCTCAGCCTCATAAAGTTTCATGAGCGAAAACATAAGGTTAAGCGACTGTCCTAACCTGCGCTGTGCCTCGGTCGCGCCATGGTCGGCAAAGGTAATCGCAGCCGAGATCTTCCAGCGATCGGGCAAATGGACAATCAGCCAGTCAGCCTGCTCGCTCCACAGCCGCAGGAACAGCGCGGGGGCATGGCGAGGCCAATCGCGCTTGCGAAGGCAGGCGATCAGGACCGCATGAAGCAGGACCAGTTCCGGCTGCCCGACGAGTTCGCGGGCCAGGGCATGGCGCTTGATTGCAAATCCGCTGGCTCGTCGCGGCCGCTCGGGCCCCGGATCGGCGACCGTCTGACGGGTCAGCGCGACAAGATCCGAATCCAGGGGCGGCAGGGCCTCGCCCCGGGCAAAATCAAGTGGGGTGCGCCGTTCCTGCCAACGCGCGATCAGCGTCTCGGGTGCATTGGGATAGGTCGCGGTCATCGACGGTTTGAAGTCCTTGCGCCGGAGGCGTCGCTGCGAGACACTTTCGGCATTTAACGACGACCTTTTCAATTGTGGATTTTCATCATGCGTCTCTTGGCCGTTTTTGCGGCGTTTCTGCTGGTTACTGCTAGTTCTGTTCAGTCCCAGAACGCCGCCTATCAACAAGTCCTGTCTGCGGATCCTGCGCGGGCGTGCATCAAGCAGATGCATCTGAGCTTTCATGCTGTTTCGGCTTCGGCCCGCTATGGCCTGATCTTCGATCCGGGGATGTCCGGCGGGGCGGCAATGCTGGCGTCGTGGACCGCTGCCGGCAAGCTGCACCGGACCAGCCTAAACCCAGCCGACGGAGGCATCGTTGCTCTTGGCGCCGGCTTTCCGATGGGCGAACAGGTCGTGGCCCTGTCCGTTGCCGATTGCCGAGCCGAACGGTCGCTGCCCCGGTTGATCCGCCTTGACCGGACCAGCCCGGATCATGGACATCGGCACGTCTGTCTCCACCTTGACCCTGACGGTGGACGCCCCATTCTTTGCCCGTCGGCCGCCAGGGTGCCGTCTTTGAATCGAGGAGAGTGAGAATGGCACTGAAGAATGCGGCATCGGCCCATTGGGCGGGCGACCTGAAAACCGGCAAGGGGCAGATTTCGACCGCTTCGGGAGGGCTGTCGGGTCTGCCTTACGATTTCCGCAAGCGGTTCGAGGGCGAAAAGGGCACCAACCCCGAGGAACTGATCGGCGCGGCCCATGCCGCCTGCTTCTCGATGGCGTTGTCGGCCGAACTCGGCAAGGCCGGCTTGACCGCCGACGCGATCGACACCACGGCGACCGTAACGCTCGACGTCATAGACGGCGCGCCGACTGTCACGAAGATCCATCTCGATCTGACGGCGAAGATTCCCGGCGCGAGCGATGCCGCTTTCCAGAAGGCTGCGGCGGATGCAAAGGCGGGCTGCCCGATCTCGCGGCTGCTCAAGGCGGCAGAGATCACGCTGGACGCGAAACTCGCCTGATCAGGCGGAAGGATGCAGGGCGGGACGATAGCCCGCCTGCAGCACGGCAATGGTCGGGGCCGGGGTCATCACCTCGGCCTTGCCAGATGCGGGGCGCCGAAGCGTGGCGTCATAGCCTTCGGGGGTGAAGCGGCGCAAACGGTCGCCCATGAGTAGCCAGGAAGCGCCTTCAAGCTGGACAAATGCACCAGAGGGCAGGCTGGTCCAGTCCGCCGCGTAGCTCTGCTGGCGTAGGTCGGCCCCAAGGCGTGCCGCATGAAGCGCGCGGTCCATCGCCTCTGCCGACGCGCGGCTGCCCGTTGCCGCCTGCCACCCATCACGGAAGGCCTCGTAGGCGCTGCGTCTGCACAGAGCACAGGGGCGGTGTCCAGCGGCCAGAGCCACCGCCTCGTCCAGAAAGAACAGTTCCGTCCAGGTTCCGGGCGACATCACCCTGCGGCGCACGTCCTTGTAGTCCAGCGCGCAGATTATCCAGTGCGGATGCCGCCAGCGCGCCCGCCCCAGCTGTCGCTGTGCGTCATGCAGGATGCCGCGGTTGCCGGTGAACAGCCCACGCCCTGCAACGGCGACGATCTCGCCGTTGGGCAGGACGCGGTTCCGGAGCGGCATTCCGGCCGGTCAGGGTTGGGTCAGGGCTGTGCGTGCCGCTGCAATGGCCTCGGCAAGGCCGCTCATCGGCACGTCGACCGCCACGGGCTTGTCCGACGAGAACGGGAAGAACTGCACCTGGACCGCCGCCGCGCCCGTCAGCGCAGCGAGGGTTGCTGAATCTGCGTCGGCCGTTGCGCGGCAACCATCGGGGAAGCAGACTTGGAACGGGACGTTCAGGGTCTTGTCGCCAACGATCATCCGCACGCCGGCATCAAGGGCGGTGCCAAGGGGCAGGGCGACGCCCACGCGCGCCGTCTCATGTGTTTTGGAAAGGGCAACGATAAAGGTCGCCACAGTACGGTCCGTGCCGCTTTCGGCGACGCTTCGCACCAAGGTGCAAGACCCGTTCTGGCAATTGCTTTGCCAGGCAGCCTGATCTTCTGCCTGCGCGGCAAGCGGCGCAATCAGGGTCGAGGCGAGGAGGATACTGCGAAACATAATTCGACACCTTCGGAAAAAGAAAACGGGCAGGCGCCAGTAGAACGCCTGCCCGCAACCGTTGTCATCAGATTCTCAGGCCGCCTTGCGCTTGCGGAATGCGCCGAAGGCTCCAAGACCGCCCAGACCGCCGATCAGCATCAGGCCAGCCGCAGGCAGCGGAACCGCGCCGGGTTCGGGCACGATGACCTCGCCACCAACGCCCGAGAAGGCGAAGATGAAGGTCGGGGTCCGCGCGCCAGCGTCAGAGAAGCCGTTCTGATCGGGATCAAGCGCAGACCAGCCGAAGGAGTAGAGCTCGGCCTTCACCGCGCCGAGCGCAGCAAGGGCGTCCTTCTTGTTCGCGGCGCCACCGTAGTAGATGTCGAACGAATAGGACTCTCCGGCAGCGAGGTCGCCGAAGCCAAAGTCGAAGACCGCACCATGATCGTCCGGACCGCATGCGGTGAAGTCGGCAAATCCGCAGCCATTCAGGTCGGTCACGTCATTCGCCAGCGGGTTGGCGCTGGAGAAGCCATTGTCAGACGAACGGTTCAGAAGCGTCGTGGTCGTGGTGCCCTGGATGGTGACATACTCGCTGAACGGGGTCGGCGAGGTATCCCAGTCCATTGTCCGGCGGTAGGTCACATCGGTGACGCCGGACGTCCCCTTGTTCTCGATCGTCACCTTCACCCGATAAAGGTCATCGGTTTCCGTGGCGAGCGCGAAGCTGTGTGTCACGAAGACATCGGTGCCGTTGATCTGCGTGACGACTTTCGCCGTCTTGGCGTCAGAGTCGAAGCTGATCTGGGTAAGCCCGCCCGTCCCGGACGAGTTGTTCGCATAGCCGGCGGTGGTGCCGTTGACGGCAACACCCCAACCTTCGCAAAGACAGCCGTGCGAGGTGGACTCGTACTGAACGCCATCCGGGTCGATCCAACGTTCGCCCACGATCGTCTGACCGACAACGTCGCGGACACCGCCGCCGACGTTCAGTTGACCGAAGTTGTCGACGCCCAGACTGACATTGCCGTCGGTGATGATCGCCGTAGCGGCGTTGGCCGCAATTGGCAGGAAGAGCGCAGCGCCAGCGGCGAGCGCCAAGTTACGAAGCATGGAAATCCTCCATCACTGGTTAGTTGAAACAGGCTGTACAAAAAACACACAGGGCTAAATCCTGCCCGCGTAATTAAGATGCCAGAATTCTGCCTACTTTGAAACAATTTAAGGCCCAGAGTCCTAAGATTTAGCCTCGCTCGCAATTACAATCCCGCATCTGGTTGTAGATTGTTGCCGATGGGGAAAATATGGTTTGAATGAATCTTTTCGCGCCAAAGCTTCACCCCACCGGAAGCACGCCAAAGCCGCGTCTGGCGCTGCTCACGCCAGATCACCGGAATGTGATTCGCTGCGACTGCAAATGGCTCGGACGGCTCAGACCATCATCTCTTTGGTCGCGGTCAGCCTGAGATCGGGATAGTCGCGCTGGACGCGGTCGATGTCCCATTGCAGGCGGGTCAGGAAAACCACGTCGCCGTCGTGGTCATAGCCGATATGGCCTTTGTTGACGTTGATGAACTTCTCGAGCGACGCCTTGGGGCCTGACACCCACCGCGCCGAGGTGAATTGCGAGCCCTCGAAGCGGACCGGCAGCTGGTATTCCTGCTCGATCCGGCTCGCCAGCACGTCGAATTGCAGCGCCCCCACGACCCCGACGATGAATCCCGAGCCGATCATCGGCTTGAAGACCTTTGCCGCGCCTTCCTCGGCGAACTGCATCAGCGCCTTTTCCAGGTGCTTGGCCTTCATGGGGTCGCCCGCGCGCACGCCCTGCAGAAGTTCCGGCGCGAAGCTCGGGATGCCGGTGAAGCGCAGCGTCTCACCCTCGGTCAGCGCGTCCCCGATCCTGAGTTGCCCGTGGTTCGGGATGCCGATGATGTCGCCCGCCCAAGCCTCTTCCGCCAGTTCGCGGTCGGCGGCGAGGAACAGCACCGGGTTCGACACCGCCATCGGCTTTTTCGACCGCACATGGAGGAGCTTCATTCCCCGTTCGAAATGCCCCGAGGCGAGGCGGACGAACGCCACCCGGTCGCGGTGCTTGGGGTCCATGTTTGCCTGCACCTTGAAGACGAAGCCGGTCACGGCCTGTTCCTCGGGCAGGATGCCGCGCTCGGAGGCCTTCTGGATCTGCGGGACGGGGCCGTATTCGCCGATGCCATCCATCAGTTCCTTCACCCCGAACGAATTGATGGCCGAGCCGAACCAAATCGGCGTCATCGAGCCGTTCAGGAATGCCTCGCGGTCGAAGGCGGGCAGGAGCGCGCGCGCCATCTCCAGCTCCTCGCGGAGCTTGGCCAGCAGCTCGGCCGGGACATGTTCGGCCAGCTTCGGGTCATCCAGCCCGTCGATCTTGATCGATTCCGCCACCCGGTTGCGGTCGGCGCGGTCCATCAGCTCCAGCCGGTCGTGCAGGATGTCGTAGCAGCCGACGAACTCGCGGCCCATCCCGATCGGCCAGCTTGCCGGCGACACGTCGATCGCCAGGTTTTCCTGGATCTCGTCGATGATCTCGAAGGTGTCGCGGCTTTCCCGATCCATCTTGTTGCAGAAGGTCAGGATCGGCAGGTCGCGCAGGCGGCAGACCTCGAACAGCTTCCGCGTCTGGCTTTCCACGCCCTTCGCGCCGTCGATCACCATGATCGCCGCGTCCACGGCGGTCAGCGTGCGGTAGGTGTCCTCGGAAAAGTCCGAGTGGCCGGGCGTGTCGACGAGGTTGAAGCGGAACTCGCGGTAGTCGAAGGACATGGCCGAGGCCGAGACGGAGATCCCGCGCTCCTGCTCGAGCTTCATGAAGTCCGACCGCGTGCGCCGCGCCTCACCCTTTGCCCTCACCTGTCCCGCCATCTGGATCGCGCCCCCGAACAGCAGAAACTTTTCGGTCAGCGTCGTCTTTCCGGCGTCGGGGTGCGAAATGATCGCGAAGGTCCGGCGACGGGCAATTTCGGGCGGGAGTTGGGCGCGGTTGTCGAGCATGGCCCGGCTGTTAGCGCAAGAGCGTCATTTCGTCCATCACCTCAGGTCAGGGAGGGCCGGATCAGCGCATCCCTCAGGCTGTCAAGAACCTCGCGCCCGGCCTCGGTGCCGAAATGCTGGTCCTGACGCAGGCCGGGGAAACGGTCGCGCACGGCTTGCGCCAGGTCCGGAGGCAGGCGGGCGACCGTGGCCTCGCTGACCAGAAGGCTCTCGCAGGGAATGCCCTCGGCATAGATGATCTCGTGGCGGTCGAAGGCGAGGCTGAAGTATTCGACCATGCCACCCTCGCGCAGGAAGATTTGCTCTCCGTCGATCAGGTGCTTGGCCTGAACCAGAACCTCGGCAGTGCGGATGCCAGACCGCCTGGCCCGCTGATAGAGGAAGATGCGGTGATGCTGGCTAACGATCAGGTCACGGGCATTGCCAAGCACGCCAGCTCCGATCACCACGGGGGCAAAGGCGCCGACGGCGCGCAGCGCCGCCTGGCCGATCCAGGCGATCGGCTGGGGGCCGTGATCGCGGGTCAGCACGCGGTCACCGGGGCGGAGCGCCTCGATCGGCTGCTGAAGGCCCGATGGCAGGGTGATGAGCGTGCCGCGCGACAGCGAGACGCAGATCAGATCGGTCAGCCTTGCATCCTTCGGCGTCTCGTCAATGCCGACCAGCGTGTAGCCTGTCCGCCTGGCAAGCGGCGACAGCGGCAGCAGATAGGCGCCGGAGGCATGGCCCAGCAACAGCACCTCGACCCGTTCGCCATGGGCCGCAAGAAAGACCAGCGCCGCGAGCAGATCCAGCCTGTCGCCAGACTGGCCTATGCCCGACCCCTCGGCCACGCGGGTCCCGTCGCCTGTCTGCACCAGTCGCATGCGCAAAGGCGTTCCGCCGTCGCGGAGTTCGTAGATGTCGCCCGGTTCCAGAAGATCGGCCCGCTCCGGGCCCTCGCCGCGATTGACGCCGCTGACCACGCGGAAATCGTCGGCGGCAAAGACCTGTGCAGTCTGGCCGTGTGGATCGACGGAGGGGGAGGTCCTGTCTGTCATCAGATGCCGATCTTGGGCGCGGTGCCGGGCAAGGTCAAACCGCCTTCTCGTTCCGCGCCCTCGATGCTACTCCGGGATCAGGGCATATTGGAGGCGGCGATGGATCTGGGCATCAGGGGCAAGCGGGCACTGGTCTGCGGAGCATCGAAAGGGCTGGGCCGCGGCTGTGCCGAGGCACTGGCCGAAGCAGGTGTCGATCTGGTGCTGAACGCCCGCGGCGCCGAGGCCTTGGAGCAGACTGCCGAGGCGATCCGAAAGGCGCACGGGGTCAAGGTGCTGACAGCGGCCGGCGACATTACCGCGTCCGAGGCGCGGGCCGGGGTGATCGCAGCGGCAGGGCGGATCGACATCCTTGTGACCAATGCCGGGGGACCTCCCCCGGGCCTTTGGTCAGACTGGAGCCGTGACGATTTCATTCGCGCGCTCGACGCCAACACGTTGACGCCGATCGCGCTGATGCAGACCTTTCTGCCGGGGATGATCGAGCGCGGTTGGGGCAGGGTGATCAACATCACCTCGCAATCGGTCAAGGCGCCGCTCGCGGCGCTCGGCCTGTCGAACACCGCGCGCACCGGGCTGACCGGCTTTGTGGCCGGCACCTCGCGGCAGGTGGCGAAACACGGGGTGACGATCAACAACCTGCTGCCGGGCAGTCATGCAACAGATCGCTCGATTGCCCTGGCCGAAGCCGCCGCAAGAGCGCAGGGCATCACGGTTGCCGAGGTCGAACGGCGCGGGGCCGCCAGTATCCCGGTCGGGCGCTACGGCACGCCGCAGGAATTTGGAGCGATGTGCGCCTTTCTGTGTTCGGCCCATGCGGGCTTCATCGTCGGCCAGAACATCCTGCTTGACGGCGGTGCGGTGAACGCGACGATCTGAGGTCAGGCGCGGGCAGATCTCTTCGAAGAGATCTGCCAATATCCTTCGAAGGATATTGGACAGGCCTCAGATTGCCGTTGCCCCCAGCATCCCCGCCCAATGACCAAGCCGGGTCTTCAGCGCGTCCTGGCGGGCATAGGGTGTGAGGTCCGGGTCCAGCACCTCTACGATCTCCAGCGTGAAGGCTTCTGCGCCTTGCTGGTTCCACGCCTCCTGCAGGCTGCGATGGGTGCTGGCGTTCTGGCGGAGCATGAACCAGACGCGGTTGGCGATCGCGCCGGTGTCCGGCGCCCGGCCGACCCAGACCTGGCCTGTGGCCAGGCAACTGATCGCATAGATCCCGGCAGAGGCCTTGCGTTCCTTGTAGTCGCTGATCGCGGATTTTCGGGCGGCTGATGTCATGATCGATTCCTTCTGTCGATCGGCGGAGTAATTCATCCGGGTAATATTGACAAGTATTAATACCCGGATAAATTTACCGGCAAATTGGAGGCACGCATGACAGACGAACACCCCCTCGGCTGGACCGCCTTTCAAGGCACCAGACGGATCGCCCAAGGCCCGCTGGCGGAAGTCGGCCTTGCCGTCCGCCGCCTCGACGAGACCCGCGGGCCGGTCCTGATCTTTGACGACGCCACCGGGCGCGTCCTGGACCTTGATCTGCGCGGCAGCGACGAAGAGGTCAGGGCACGCCTTGCGCCGAACGCCGAAACCCCGGTCCGGGGGCGGGGGCGGCCAAAGCTTGGGGTGACCGCGCGCGAGGTAACGCTCCTTCCCCGGCATTGGGACTGGCTGGCCGATCAGCCCGGCGGCGCCTCGGCGGCGCTCCGCCGTCTGGTGGACGAGGCGCGAAAGGCGGATGACGGGCGCACCGTCCTTCGGCAGGCGCGCGAGCGCTGCTATCGCTTCCTGTCGGGGATTGCGGGCGACCTGCCGGGCTTTGAAGAAGCGTCGCGCGCCTTGTTTGCCGGTGACGGGGCCCGCTTTTCTGCGCTGATCGCCGATTGGCCCGGCGACATCGCCGACCACGCGCTGCGCCTGCTGGAGAGGTGATCAGGGCCGGGTAAGGCGGGCGAGGAAATCCTCTGCGGTCTTGCCGGGCTCAGGCATGAAGGCGGTGCCGTCCGGGTGAAGCGACATGACAAGGTCAACGCGAAACACACGGAAATCCTGAGACAATTCGCACCAGGCAGTCAGGATCCAGGCGTGGCCCCAGTATTCCAGATGCAAGGGTCTGATCCGCCGCTCGGTCTCGTTTCCGGCCTCGTCGCGGTAGTGCAGGACAAGCATCAACCGGTCGCGCAGAGCGCGGCGCAGAATGCCTAGATGCGGCGCGGCGCGGGCTGCCTCGGGGGTGGAAAAGACAAAGCTCTCGCTGCCGGTTTCCTCGGTCCCGAAAGGGGCGACGGCGGCGATCTTGGCGGCGAGGCTTTTTGCCGCCCGCGCCGTCGCCGGGTCCTGGGCGCTGGAAACAAGGGTGATGCCAAGGCGTAGCGCCTCGAGTTCCTCCTTGCCGAGCGCCACCGGCGGCAGGGTGATCGGCGCGCCGAGAATGTATCCAAGGCCGCGCTCGCCCTCGATCGGAAGGCCGCTCGATGCGAGCGTCGCCATGTCCCGCCAGACCGTGCGCACGGAAACCCCAAGCGTTGCCGCGATGTCGGCAGCGCGATGAAGTTCACCGTCGCGGAGAATCTGGAGGATGTTGAACAGGCGGTCGGTGCGCTTCATGGCGGGTTGCCCGTGCGAAACTGGAGGGCAACTGACAATAAACTGTCAGGTGAGACAGATTCAAGGCCACTTCAGCGCACCTGTGGACAGTCGCACCGCAAGAATCGCGCTATCCTTGCGGCAGGCGGGGGGCTACACCGAACCGTCATGCAATTCGGACGGCGTGCCGGGAGGTTCGCCCGCGAAGGAGAAAGAGCCATGGGAAGATTTGGCGTTACCGAGATTCTGATCATCGGGGTTGTGCTGCTCGTGCTGTTCGGACGCGGCAAGGTCAGCGCGCTGATGGGTGAAGTCGGCAAGGGCATCACCGCCTTCAAGAAAGGCGTGAAAGACGGAACCGAGGAAATCGAGGCGGTGCGCGACGTGACGCCCGAAAGCGAGAAAGACAAGGCCTGATCGCGGGTCGGATGGACGGCGCGGGCGGGGCGTAAAAGATGCTTGATATCGGCTGGACCGAACTGATGCTGATCGGGGTCGTGGCGCTGATCGTCATCGGTCCCAAGGAATTGCCGGAGATGTTCCGGACGCTCGGCCGCTTCACCGCAAAGGCCCGGTCGATGGCGCGCGACTTCCAGCGTGCGATGGAATCGGCGGCGGACGAGGCGGGGGTCAAGGACATCGCCAAGGATCTCAAGACGATGACCTCGCCGCAGAGCCTTGGCCTCGATGCCGTCAAGAAGGCGGCGGACAAGTTCGAGAAATGGGATCCCCTGAAGCCGACGCCGAAACCGGCGCCGACGGCAGCGGCCGCGCCCGTTCCCGATCCCGAAGCGCCGGAACCGACCCCGATGGGACCGGCGACCAAGGCGCTTGCCGAGAAGATGGCCGAGGAAAAGGCTGCGCGTCAGGCTGCCTTCGAGGCGAGTCTGGCCCCGAAGCCTGACCCGGCTGCACCGGTCGCCCCGCTGCCTGTGGCTTCCATACCAGCGGAAGGCGCAGACCCCGCCGTGCAGCGCAAGCCCGTGACCCGCAAGCCGAAGGCCGCTTTCGAAGCAGCGCCTGCCAAGGCTCCTAAGGCCAAGGTCGAGGCGCAGGTTGCGGCTGTCACCGAAGCTGCGCCCGCGAAGAAGACGCGCGCCCCAAAGGCTGCGGCAGGCAAGGGTCCTGATCGTCTGGGTGCCGCAGTGGACAAGTCGTCGGCAGCCAAGGCGCGCAAATCCGGCAAGTCCGTCAAGACCGATGACAGCGGAAGCAAGGCATGACGACCGACCAAATCGACGACAGCAGCGCCCCGCTGATCGAGCATCTGATCGAACTGCGCAACCGCATCATGATCTCGCTCGCGGCCTTTGTCGTGGGCATCTTCCTGGCCTTCGCGGTCTGGAACCCGATCTTCAACTTCCTGACCCAGCCGATCTGCAATGCGCTTGAAGACCGCGGGCAGGAATGCGGCCTCGTGCTCATCAAGCTGCAGGAAGGCTTCTTCGTCGCGATCCGCATCTCGATGATGGCCGGCTTCATCATGGCTTTCCCGGTGATCGCAACGCAACTCTGGCGGTTCGTCGCCCCGGGTCTCTACAAGTCCGAGAAATCGGCGTTCCTGCCGTTTCTTATCGCCTCGCCGGTGATGTTCTTCATCGGCGCGGCCTTCGCCTTCTATGTGGTTCTGCCGACAGCTTTCAGCTTCTTCCTCGGGTTCCAGCAGTCGATGACTGCCGATCCGGCCGCGGTGACCAAGAACCCGGATGTGGCCGGCATCGTCTTCCAGGGCTCGATGGAGCAATACCTGTCGCTGACGACCTCGTTCATCATGGCCTTCGGTCTGTGCTTCCAGCTTCCGGTTCTGCTGACGCTCATGGGCAAGGCGGGGATCGTTACGTCCAAGGGGCTGGCGGGGATGCGCAAATATGCCATCGTCCTGATCCTGATCCTCGCTGCCATCGCGACGCCGCCCGACATGATGTCGCAGATCATCCTCTTCGCGGCGATCTATCCGCTCTACGAAGTGTCGATCTTCCTGATCCGGCGCATCGAGAAGCGTCGCGAAGCCGAGCTTCGGGCGCAGGGTCTGTGGTTCGAGGATGACGACTCCACCTCGTCCGACGTCGAGGAAAAGCCGCCGGCGAAGCCTTGAGCAGCAAGATGAGCGATCCTCTGACCCGCATAGCCGAGGCGCTGGAACGGATGAGCCCGCCGACGCCGCCCCTGCCGGAAATCGGGGCTGCCGACGCCTTTGTCTGGCACACGTCGCCGGATCGGCTGGTGCCAGTGCCAAAGGTCAGCCGTGTGGATCTGTCCTTGCTGCTGGGGATCGATCGGGTGCGCGACGTGCTGCTGGCCAACACGCTGCAATTCGCTCGTGGGTTGCCCGCCAACAACGCGCTGCTCTGGGGCGCGCGTGGCATGGGTAAATCGAGCCTTGTGAAGGCGGTCCATGCCGAGGCGGTGCGTCAGGGCCTGCCCCTGAAGATCGTCGAACTGAGCCGCGAGGATCTGGCCTCGGTCGGCCGGCTTCTGGCGGTGCTTGCCACGGCACCGGCGCGGTTCCTGCTGTTCTGCGACGACCTGTCTTTCAGCCATGACGACCAGCAGTACAAGGCACTCAAAGCGGTGCTCGACGGCGGGATCGAAGGGCGGCCCGGCAATGTGATCTTCTATGCGACGTCGAACCGCCGCCACCTGATGCCGCGCGACATGATCGAGAACGAGCGCTCGACCGCGATCAGCCCGTCCGAGGCGGTGGAGGAGAAGGTATCGCTGTCCGATCGTTTCGGGCTGTGGCTGGGGTTCCATCCCTGTTCGCAGGACGAATACCTGGCGATGATCGATGGCTATTGCGCGGCCTATGGCATCGCGGTCGATCCGGCGCAGTTACGTGCCGAAGCGATCGAATGGCAGGCCACGCGAGGCGCTCGCTCGGGGCGTGTGGCCTGGCAGTTCTTTACCGATCTCGCCGGACGACAGGGCGTCACGATCTGACGCCCTTCCCGGCCGATGCGCTCCGGCTGCCCGGGATCAGCGCCCGTCGAGCCGTTCAAGGTAGTGCATGACGTCGAGGCGCGTCACGCCGAGATCGCGCAGCATGTGGTCGTCACAGCCAAGCAGGGCGCGATAGCAGTCGCGCTGCCTGCGCCGCGTTTCCTGACGGTCCATCCACGCCGCCAGGCCGGGAAGCCAGCTGCGCAGGAGGCCCTTGGTTAGGTGGCCCTGTGTGCTGCCGTCCGCAGCGGCGGCGTGGGTTTGGCCTATCATGTGATCGGTGGTGCTGACCATCGGAGCTCTCCCTTTACACTCTTGAAGCGTTGCAGCGTCGGACCACCGAGCGATGCCCCGGCGTCACGACAGTCGGTGCGGTGCGCGACAGGTCAGGCGACGGTCGTCAGCGCCTGGGTGATCTGCATCACGCCAAGAACGGCGCCCAATCCCGCCGCCAGAAGCAAGGCATGACGCAGGGTATGGCGGGTCTGTGGCTTGTCTGCCTCTTTGGCGCGGCGGATCTTCTCGAACTCATAGAGCTCGCGGTTGAGATAGGCGCTGCCGGACTGAGAGGTGGCCGAGTGGGCATTGATGACCAGATCGTAGCGAAGCATGGGACCAATTCCTTGTTATGATCTGCGGTGTTCAGGCGTGCGGCGATTGCGTGGATGGTCGTGTGGACGAAGCGATGCAGCCAGCTTGGATGACGTAGCGTTACTTTCCGGGCCGCCGGTCGCGCCGGCTCCGTCATTCGCGCGTGAATAAGCGGACAATCCGCCGTTAGATTCGCGAGATCCGCGTGAAATCGGTATTCGCGCTCGCTGGCAGGCAAAGCCCGCGCAACCGAGCAGAGATCGACTTTCATACTATTCGTGCAGGGGGTGTGCTGTCGCCAGCGGGGCTGCCGGGAATCGCCGGGATCTACGCAAAACGATGCCCAAAAACGGCATTTCTCACAGGTAAGTCGGCCCTGACGGCATGCGAAATGCACGAAATGTGATACGAATTACAGAAGTTCTTCCCGCGAAAGCCAAGGATTGCGTGAGTGCAGGCGCACTGAACTGCGTGTGGAAGGAGACAGGGATGAGCGACATCGAGACAGGCAGGCGAACGTTCGGCCAGATCCCCTCGATTGCATTTCTGCCGATGCGGCATGTCGAAGTCGCGTCGGGGACCTTCCCGAGCTCGAAGGTGCTCGGGGACCGGGCGGTTCCGCGTCGCGAACTTCGTCTGGAACTGTTCGGCGGTCCGCGGTTGGTCCGCTCCTCGGGGCAGACGATCCAGATCGCTGGGCGCAAAGGGCTGGCCATCGTTGTCTATCTGTCGCGCTGCAAGGGAATGACGGCACCACGCGACAGGCTGGCCGATCTTCTCTGGTCGGACCGCGACGGAGATCATGCCCGCAACAGCCTGCGCCAGTCGCTTGCCGTGCTTCGGCGCGAGATGTCGAGCGACTTGCCCGATCTGATCCGCGCGGACCGCGAAATGCTGTCGCTCGATGCAGGGCTTCTTGATGTCGATGCCGAGCTTTTCGGTCGGCTGGTCGCCACCGGGCGCGACGAGGATATCCGCGCCGCCCTGGATCTTGCTGCGGCGCCGTTCCTGGAGGGCTTCCTTTCAGGCTCGGCGGTTTTCGACCGCTGGGCGGAGGGAGAACGCGACAAGCTCATGGAAATGGCCGCCGAGGCGAAGGCCGGCCTTGCCCGCCGCACGGGCGGGGAGGAGGGCCTGGCCCTGGCGCGTGACCTTCTTGCCTCGGACGAAACCCGCGAGGACACGCACCGCCTTCTGATGGAGCTCTATGCCCGAGCCGGGCAGCGGGACCGGGCGTTGAAGCAGTACCAGTTCTGCCGCGACGTGCTCCGCCGCGAATTCGACGTATCGCCAAGCGCCGAGACTGAGGCCCTGCGGCGGGACATCGCGGCGTCGGTTCAGCCGATTGCGCGGCCCGAATTGTCCGAATTGCCAGTCGCGCGCGCGCCTTCGCAAGCGGAAAGCACAGAGCAAGCGGTCATGGTTCTCGACTTCGTCAACCTCTCGGGCGAGGGGAAGGACCAGTTCGCCAGCGTCCTGGTCGAGGACATCATCATCGCGCTGCTGCATCAGCGCGAGATCAGGATCCTGTCGGAGAACCTTCATCGATCTGTACCCGGGACCTCGTCTTCTGGAGAGGTGTCTTCGCGCTATGTGCTAAGCGGCAGCGTCCAGCGGTCTCCGGGCCGGATCCGGGTGAACGCGCAATTGACCGACGCGGTCGCGGGCCTGCTTCTCTGGGCCGAGCGTTTCGACGGCAGCGACGAGGATCTTGCGGGATTTCAGGAAAGCGTCGCGCATTCGATCGCGCTTGCGGTCAGGATCGACCTGATGCTGACGCGCTGGAATGTGCGCGACCGTACCCCGCCGGACGATGCCCGCGTTCGCATGATCGTGCAGCGGGCCTTCGTCAAATACTACGAGATGACGCAGGAGTCCCTGACCGAGGCGGTCCGACTGGCCGAGCAGGCGCTGCAACTCGAGCCGGCCAGCCTGCGCGGCATGCGGACCCTTTCGCTGGCCATTTCTGGAAGCATGGCCCAGGGCGTTCTGCCGAAGACCGTCGACAACATGGAGCGGGCCATGCGCCTGGCCCTGAAGGCAGTCGAGGCTGTACCGGATGACGAGATGGCCCGGCTTGCTTATGCCTGGAGCTTGTCGAACCTTGGCCGACACGCACAGGCCGCCGCCGAACTGCGCCACACGATCGAGCTCAACCCAGACTTCCCGACACCCTATTCGGACCTTGCCGAGCAATATGCCTATCTTGGCTTGCGCGACGAGGCTCTGGCGATGGCGCAGCGAGCGTTCACCCTGAGTTCGCACGACATCGCCGATTTCTGGCGGCATTACAGCGTGGTGGTTGCCCAGTTTTCGGCAGGCGAGGATCACGCCGCGCTCGATGGCGCGCGGCGGATTTGCCGGTCGAAGCCGGGTTTCGTCCGCGCGGGACTGTTCCGGGCGGCGGCCGCCGCCGCTTTGGGCGATCTTGAGGAAGCCACGTCGGCGATCGAATCCTGCCTTGGAGTCTGGCCGGACCTGACCTTGCGCAACGTCGCTCCGGGTTTCATGCCCAGGTATGTCGAGGATGCCCATCACCAGCGCTTCATCGACATGCTCAGGCTGGCAGGTCTGCCGGATCGGCCCGCGCAGCCGCCTGTTCAGCACTGAACCCCGGCACCGGCATGCCGGTCGCTTCCCCTCCTGCCTTGAGTTCCGGGCGCAGGATGCCTAAACCGGGCGTGTCACACCGAGGAAACACGCCCATGCGGATCAACAAAGACCTCGCCGAAACCATCGGCAAGACGCCTCTCATCCGGCTGCACAAGGCCAGCGAAGCGACGGGCTGCGAGATCCTCGGCAAGGCAGAGTTCATGAATCCGGGCCAGTCGGTCAAGGATCGCGCAGCGCTCTTCATCATCCGCGACGCGGTGGCGAAAGGTCTCCTGAAACCCGGCGGCACGATTGTCGAAGGGACGGCAGGCAATACCGGCATCGGTCTGGCCCTGGTCGGCGCCTCTATGGGCTTCCGGACGGTGATCGTAATCCCCGAGACCCAGAGCCAGGAAAAGAAGGACATGCTGCGGCTGGCGGGGGCCGAACTCGTCCAGGTCCCGGCAGTGCCCTACCGCAACCCCAACAACTACGTGCATTACTCTGGCCGTCTTGCGGCGAAACTCGCCCAGACAGAGCCGAACGGCGCGATCTGGGCCAACCAGTTCGACAACGTGGCCAATCGCCAGGCCCATATCGAAACCACCGGGCCCGAGATCTGGGACCAGACCGATGGCAAAGTCGATGGCTTCGTCTGCGCGGTCGGCTCCGGCGGGACGCTGGCAGGGGTGGCGATGGCGCTGCAACCCAAAGGCGTGAAGATCGGACTTGCCGATCCGATGGGGGCCGCGCTTTACAGCTATTACACGATGGGCGAACTCAAGGCCGAAGGCAGCTCGATCACCGAAGGCATCGGGCAGGGGCGCATCACCGCCAACCTGGAAGGGTTCCGCCCCGACTACAGCTACCAAATTCCCGATGCCGAGGCCCTGCCGCTGATCTTCGACCTGCTTGAGGATGAGGGCCTGTGCCTTGGCGGATCTTCGGGGATCAACATCGCCGGCGCCGTGCGCATGGCGCGCGACATGGGACCGGGGCACACGATCGTCACCATCCTGTGCGACTACGGCAACCGCTATCAGTCGAAGCTGTTCAATCCGGCCTTCCTGAAGGAAAAGGGCTTGCCGGTGCCGCAATGGCTTGACGCGCCGCCGCGCCCGATCCCGGCGGTGTTCGAAGACGCATGATCCGGCTGCGTGCTGCCCTTCGCGCCGCGCTTGTCGCCGTTGCGCTGGCCGGCTCCATTGCCGGGCCGGCCGCTGCCCAACTTGCCAGCGACGTCGCGACCGAGAACAAGGGGCCGGACTACGCGACCTGGGAAAAGATCGCGACCCGTGCCGAGGTACAGGTCGCGAGCGAAGATGCGACCGACCAGCAACTCGGCAGCACGCGTTCCCAGCTTGTCGACTGGCGCTCGGCGTTCCAGACGGCGCAGAACACCAACTCGACCCGCATCGCCACCCTGCGCGCGCAGATCGACGCGCTTGGTCCTGCGCCGACCGATGGCGCGGCCGAGGCCCCCGAGATCGCGCAGCGCCGCAGCGACCTGAACGACCAACTCGTGCGGCTGCAGGCTCCCGGCATTTCGGCCGACGAGGCCTATCGCCGGGCCGACGGCATCATCAAGGAAATCGACCGGGTCCTGCGCGAACGCCAGACGAGCGAGCTTCTGCGGGTTCTGCCCGCCCCGATCAATCCGGCTAACTGGCCGGACGGGCTGGAGGCGCTGACCGGTGCGTCGAAGAATCTCTATGACGAGACCATCGCGGCCTGGGCCAATCCGCTGTCGCGCGAGACGCTGAAGTCGAACCTGCCGCTGATCCTGTTCTACCTCATCCTCGCGGCGGCGGCGCTTCTGCGTGGCCAGCAGGTTTTGGGCTATCTTTCGGGGATCGTTCTTGAGCGGGCGAAAGGACGTTGGCAGGTCGCCCTCACCCGCATTCTTTCGATCGGCAAGTTCGTGTTGCCGCTTCTGGGCATCATCGCGCTGCAGCGGGCCTTGTCGCTGACCTCTATTCTCGGTCCGGTCGGGGCACAGATCCTCGAGATGTTGCCTGCCCTGGGCTTCGTCATCGTCACGGCGGTCTGGCTTGGGGGGCGGCTGTTCCCGCAAGATCGCGAAGAGCAGGCGTTGCTTACACTCCCGCCCGCGCGCCGCCGCGAAGGTCGGATCATCGTCACGTTGTTCGGGCTGATGATCTGTCTCGAGGCGGTGAAGGAAAAGGCGGTCACCGAGCTGCAGGCCAACGACGCCGCCCTTGCGATGCTAACCTTCCCGATCGTGGTTCTGGCGGGGTTGCTGCTGGTGCGGATGGGCAACCTCATGCGCCAGCATGTCGTCAACGCCACTCCGGCCAACGAGCTGCCGAGTTTTCGCGACCGTCTGATCGGTCTTGGGGCGCGGCTGGTCCGGCTTCTGGGGATGATTGCGCCGGTGCTGGCGGCGGTCGGTTATGTTCCGGCCGCGATCGCGTTGGTCTATCCGGCTGGCCTGTCGCTGGCGCTGATTGGCTACATCGCCGTGCTTCAGGCCTGGATCGACGATCTTTATGCGCTGGTCACGGGTCGCGAGGACGGGCGCGACGACCTGATCCCCGTGCTGATCGGCTTTGGCCTTGTCGTGCTGTCGCTGCCCCTGTTCGCGCTGATCTGGGGCGCACGGGTCTCTGATCTGGCCGAACTCTGGACCAATCTTGGCAACGGATTCACCATCGGCGAGACGCGGATTTCGCCTTCGGCTTTCCTGACATTCCTGCTCATCTTCGCCATCGGCTACATGGTGACGAAGCTGCTTCAGGGAGTGCTGCGATCCTCGATCCTGCCCCGGACGCGGCTCGACCTTGGCGGCCAGAACGCCGTCAATGCGATGGTCGGCTATGCGGGTCTGGCGCTGGCAGGACTGATCGCCATCAATGCGGCGGGGATCGACCTGACCGGCCTCGCCTTCGTCGCCGGCGCCCTCTCGCTCGGTATCGGCTTTGGCCTGCAGAACATCGTGTCGAACTTTGTCTCGGGGATCATCCTGCTGATCGAGCGCCCCGTTTCGGAAGGCGACTGGATCGAGGTCGGCGGCGTGCAGGGAACGGTCAAGGGCATCTCGGTACGCTCGACCCGGATCCAGACCTTCGACCGCAACGACGTCATCGTGCCGAACGCCGATCTGGTCACTGGCCAGGTGACGAACTGGACCCGGTTCAACCTGACCGGGCGGCTGATCGTGCCGATCGGCGTGGCCTATGGCAGCGACACCCGCAAGGTCGAGCGCATCCTGCGCGAGATCGCCGAAGCCGAACCGCTTGCGGTGATGAACCCGCCGCCAGTGGTGGTCTTCATGGGCTTTGGCCCGGATGCGATGAACTTCGAGATCCGGGTGATCCTGCGCGACGTGAACTTCTCGCTTTCGGTCCGGTCCGAGATGAACCACGAGATCGTCCGCCGCTTTACCGAAGAGGGGATCAGCATCCCGTTCTCGCAGCGCGAGATCTGGATTCACAACGCCGACGGGCTTTCGCCTCTCGCGACGAGCCAGCCGGCAGGCACGGCCGCTCCTCCGCGACCCGGAAGCGCGGCCCCGAAGGCAAAGGCCGAGCGAGAGCAGCATTTTCGCGACGAGATTCCCGATGGCCCGGGCGAGGACGACAACCGATGACCGAGCTTCTGTTCCGCACTGACCCATACATGCGCGAGGCCGAGGCGACTGTGACCGGACATACGCCGGAAGGGGGTATCCTTGTTGACCGGTCGGTGTTCTACCCGACGGCAGGCGGTCAGCCGGGGGACAGCGGCCATTTGATTTGGGCAGGCGGGTCGGCGGCGATCGCCACGGCGGTCAAGGCCGACGGAAACACTGTCGCGCTGGTGCCGGCCGAGCCGGTGGCGCTTCCCGCTGCAGGGACGCGGGTCCGTCAGGTTCTCGACTGGGAACGCCGCCATCGTCACATGCGGGTCCACACGGCGCTGCATCTTCTGTCCGTGGTGATTCCGCTACCGGTGACCGGCGGGCAGATCGGCGCGGACAAGGGGCGGCTCGATTTCGACATGCCGGACCCGCCCGATGATATCGAGGCGCTGAATAACCAGTTGAACGCGCTGATCGATCGCGACCTGCCGGTGACCGACAGCTGGATCACGGATGACGAGCTTCTAGCCAATCCGAGCCTGGTCAAGACGATGTCGGTGATGCCGCCGATGGGGCAGGGGCGTGTCCGGCTTGTGCGGATCGGTGAAGGGGCCGATCAAGTCGATCTTCAGCCCTGCGGCGGGACCCATGTCGCGCGGACAGGTGAAATCGGTCGGGTCGAGATCGGAAAGATCGAAAAGAAGGGGCGACAGAACCGGCGTGTGGCGGTGATCCTGTCAGACTGACATCGTCAGGGTTGCTGAGAGACGATCGGGGCAGGGCTGTCGATCGGGCCTTCGACCGCTACCCAGATGATGCGGCCGGTGAGGCCGACGAGCAGGCTTGCGCAGAAGAGCGCGGCCAGGCTGGTGATCCGATCCTCGGGATCAATCTGGAAGTACTTTCTAAAGGCGGGCAGTCTCATCACTCGGAAATCCAGTACGCTTGTACGTTTCGTTCATGGTGAACAAATGCATGCCGGATTCGTCCGCAAACCGGCAGGTCTGTGGCAGGAGATGGGGCATCCGCGGTTTCACGGAAAAGCACTGTTTCCCATTTCGCTGCGCTGCGGGATGGCGCGCCAGGGAAAAACCTCTCGGCCGGGCCGATCACGGGGCTTGCGTCAGGCCCCCGGCTGATCGACGGTATCCGCAAAGGGAAAACCGTGGCAGGCCCGCGGTGCGAGGGGAGAATTCGAAATGACCGATCCGAAGGAAGGATCCTTTGCCAGCCTGTTCCACGCCTCGCCGGCGTTGCGCCGCCTGATGGAGCGGGTGGCGATCAAGGTCCAGCTTCCGGCCGGCACACTCCTGTTTCAGAAGGATGAGGAGGCAGACAGCATCTACGTTCTGGACGAAGGCGAGATCGAGATCAGCGTGACTTCGGTGGACGGTCGCAAGCTTGCGCTTGAAATCCTGACCCCTCCAGAGGTCTTCGGCGAGATCGGCCTGTTTGCCGGACGGCGGACGGCGGACGCGACGACCCTTGGTCCGGTGCGGCTGCGGCGCGTGCGCCGGAGCGATTTTCTGGCCGGCCTGCGCGACGAACCCGATCTTTCGATCGAGATCATCGAACTTCTGTGCGCACGGCTGCGTGACATCAGCGACAAGCTGGAGGAGCGGGCTTTCAAGCCCCTGCCGACGCGGATTGCGCGGCGGATCCTGCATCTGTCCGAGAAGTATGCCGATCGGGGCGGCACCATTCCGCTCTCTCAGGCGGAACTTGCCGATTTTGCCGGCGCCACCCGCGAGGCTGTGGCCAAGACGCTTGGACTTTGGCGGGCACAGGGGTGGATCGATCTTCCAAGAGGGGCGCTGTCCATCAGGGACCGCGCGCCCCTCCAGATACTGGCGAGCAGCGACGAAGGGTAGGCGTCAGTTGCGGAACAGACCTTCGCGCATCCGGATGATGTCGAGACGGGTCATGCCGATGTCGCGGAGGATGTGGTCATCTGCGCACAGCAGATCCGAGTAGATCTTGGCGAGTTCTTCGCGGCGCTTCTGGCGGCGGAACAGGTTGGTGATGCCGAGGATCAGCGAGACCGGGTGCGCCGACATGATACCGAACATCGAGGTCTGAGCGGAAGTGTTGGCCATTTTCTTTCTCCGTTTCCTTGGGTTGGGGGACTTTCTTGCTGTCCTTGGTCTGAATGTGACTGATTCGGCCGCCGAAGACTGTGAAGGCCATCACAGTCGGCCAAGTTCTCCATCCGGCGCAGAGCTATCGGCCAGGACTTCGCGCATCAGTTTCTGGGCAATCGCCTCGTGGAAGGTGGCGAAGCCGTTCACTTCCATGACAAAGGACGACAGGCCAAGCGCAACTTCGCTTCTGTAATAGTCGGCCAGGCCCGCATCGTTTCCCGTGATCGCAAGGCCGTTGACGATGACGCCAAGATCCTTTGCCCGCTTGCGTTCCGCGCCCAGATTGGCGATCCCTCCGCGCCTTGCATTGACCGTGGCCCGACCGTCGCCGGAGACGTCGATGACAAGGCGCTCGGCGCAAATCGCTTCGGCGCCGAACAGATCGAGCGCGGCCTTCAGGCCCGTTCCCATATCGGTATTGCCGGTCACACGCCGTTCGGTGGATGCGAGTATGGTGGCAAAGCTGGAAAGGTCGCCGTGATCGCTGATGAGGTGCCAGGGCACGATTTGCGGGGCATAGGCACTGTCGGCCCAGAAGACTGCCGCAATCTGCACCGTGCCGGCCTTGCGGAAGGACTCGCCGACCTCTGGCGAAGAGAGCGCATCCCGGTAACCGGCGATCTGCAGGTCGAACTCTGTAGCGTCGATGCTGCTGGACGCATCGATCGCGAGTACCAGCGCCACATCGCTGCACTCCGCAGCCTGCACCGCAGGTGCAGAAAGCAGAGATATGATTGCCGCAACTGCCACCCTGTTCATTCGCTACCCTCCCCTCGGGGATGCGACAATCACCGCGGACCTGCGCAATTGCCGTAGGGTAAAGCTAAGCGCCTGAACGTGAGCGAACTGTCAGAGCCGCAACATGCGGGCGTCATTCGCGCGTTATTCCATTGGGCAAACGACTGTTTTCGCCGTTATTCCTGCCCATGCATCGGATCGTCAGCCGGGGGGGAAGCCTGGTGGCCGGATCGCAGAAGGTCGAAACCGGGTAATTCTTGCGTCAGGCCGTGGCACCCGTGGCCGCAGGCTGTACCGGAGCGGGCCTTGGCATCGGGCTTTCGGCCGAGGCAAGCCGCACGATCCGGTCAAAGAAGGCGGATGGCAGCCTGCGGTCCGAGATGTCGATCACCGCGGTCTGTGCCAGTTCTGTCGACAGGATCGACAGCAGAAGGTCCTGCAGAGCCTCGTCCCCCGGTGCGAGGCCATCATCGGACACGATCCAGAGGGGCCGCTCCAGCAGCAGCTGTGCATAGCCAAGCCGGACCTTGGCCGGGGCTGGCATCGCTTCTTCCCAGTCCTGGACCTGGTCGAGCGACCCGGCCAGATGCGCCAGATCGACACGTGTCAGCGCCTGGACAAGCTCCCTGTCGTCCGGCACGGCGTCCGAGGGACTGAGAACCTCGCGCAGCGACGCGCTTGGCAGGTAGGGGCGCTGCGCCATGTAGCTGATGCGGTTGTCCGCCGGCAGAAGCACCTGACCGCTGCCGCGATCCCACAACCCGGCCAGGGCGTTGAACAGCGTGCTCTTGCCGGCATGCGGCCGGCCCAGAAGCAGCACACGCTCCCCGGGCGCGATTTCAAGTCTGGGCTCGCAGACGCGGATGCGCCCGAAGGCGTTGTGGACCTCGAGATTCTCCATGACAAGGCGGTTGGCATCGTTCCGGTCGATCTCGATGCGCTCGCCGACCTGATCGTGGCCGTCGATCGAGAGGAGGGCGCGACGAAACTCCATGACGCGGTTCATCGTCGCGCGCCAGTCGGCAATGGCGTCGGTGTTCGAAACGAACCAGCCAAGCGCACCCTGGACCTGGCGGAAGGCGCCGGCGACGACCATGAGTTCCCCGAAGGTCAGGCTGCCACTGAAATAGCCGGGGGCCGCAACGATGATCGGAACGACGTTTCCGACCCAGCCATATCCTGCCGTGACCACGGTAAGCCGCACGCGGGTGAGGACGAGTGTCTTGAGAATCTGCATGACATTGGCCAGCGCGGCCTCGAGCCTTCTCCTTGTGTCGGCCTCTGACCCGGTCAGGGCAATGGCATCGGCCTGCTCGACACCGCGCACGAAGGTGATGCGCATCTCGGCCTCACGGGCGTAATGCGTGGCTTCCTGCCGCACGATCGGTCGCGCCGCGAGCCATGACAGGCCCGAGCCGAGGCAGGCATAGAGCAGCGCCGCCCAGACCATATAGCCGGGGATCTGCAGGCTCGTGCCGTTAAATTGCAGCACGATGCCGCGGGACAGGATCCAGAGCACCCCGATGAAGCTGACCAGCAGGACCGCCGACTGCAGGAATCCGACCAGCAGCCCGGTCGACACATCGGCGAGGTGCTGGGTGTCGGCATGCATCCTCTGATCAGGGTTGCGACCGATCTCGCCTTCTCGGGCGATGCGCGCGGCGCGCTTGTCAGACATCCAGAGCCCGATCAGGTCGCGGGTCGCCAGATCGCGCAGGGTCAGCGCGATCATCTGCGTAACGCCGGTCTGCGCGACGTTCAGGACCAGAAGCACTGCCGCAATGGCGAAAAAGATCCAGAGCTGATGGAAGAAAGCCGGAAGGTCCTTCCGCTCGATTGCATCGTAGAATGGCTGGTTCCACGCATTCAGGCGAACCTGCGCGACGGCGGTTCCCAGAATGACAACGACGATGCCGGCCAGAAGCAGGATGAGATCGCGCTTGCCTTTGGTGTGCCGGAGCGATCGCACGATGATCGCCAGCTGTTCCCGGATGAACCGGAGGTTTTCGACAGCAGGGGAAAGAAAGCTCGGCATGAGTAAGCTCTTGCGCTGTGTTGCGGCAGTGCCCGCAGGGGCTGCCCGGACGACGCGGTGACCCTAGGCGCCGAATCCTGGCAATGCCAGCCTGCCTCGGCCTCTCCCCGCCGCCAAGCGTCAGTCCCGGCTTGAAGCCGCGCTGGAAAGCGCCCACCATCGCCGGATCATCGGGCCATTGCCCGGAAGGAGAACCCTATGCCCGTCAAGAACCGTTTCGCCGAACTGCTGCCCCAGATCACCGCCTGGCGGCGGGATTTTCACGAGCATCCCGAGCTTCTGTTCGATGTGCACCGGACGGCAGCCAAGGTGGCGGAACTTCTGCGCGGGTTCGGCTGCGACGAGGTGGTCGAGGGGATCGGCCGCACTGGTGTCGTGGGCGTCATCAAGGGCAAGACCGATACCGTCGGCCGGGTGATCGGCCTGCGCGCCGACATGGACGCCCTGCCGATTATCGAGCAGACCGGTCTGCCCTATGCCTCGAAGACCAAGGGCAAGATGCATGCCTGCGGCCATGACGGCCATACCGCCATGCTCCTGGGGGCGGCGCAATATCTGGCCGAGACCCGCAATTTCGACGGCACTGCCGTCGTGATCTTCCAGCCGGCGGAAGAGGGCGGCGGCGGCGGGCGCGAGATGGTGAAGGACGGGATGATGGAGCGCTTCGGCGTGCAGGAGGTCTACGGCATGCACAACATGCCTGGCATTCCAGTCGGCCATTTCGCTATCCGTCCGGGTGCGATGATGGCGGCGGCGGACCAGTTCGACATCACCATCACCGGCAAGGGCGGCCACGCCGCCAAACCCCACGACTGCATCGACACGACCGTGGTGGCCGCCCATGTGATCGTCGCGCTTCAGACGATCGCCAGCCGCAACGTCGATCCGCTGAAGCAGGTCGTCGTCTCGGTCTGCGTGGTGGAAACCGACAGCCCGGCCCACAACGTCATCCCGCAGGTGGTCAAGCTGAAGGGCACGGTCCGCACCATGGACCATTCCGTGCAGGATTTCGTCGAGCAGCGCATCTCCGACATCGTCTCGGGCGTGTCGCTGGCGATGGGCGCGCGGGGTGAGGTCGCCTATTCGCGCGGCTATCCGGTGACGATGAACGCGCCCGAGAATACCGATTACGCCGCCGAGGTCGCCCTTGCCGTTTCGGGCCATGTCGATACCGATGCCGCGCCGCTGATGGGGGCCGAGGATTTCAGCTTCATGCTGAACGAACGCCCCGGCGCCTATATCTTCGTCGGGAATGGCGATACGGCGATGGTCCATCACCCGGCCTACAATTTCGACGACAACGTCATCCCCTTCGGCTCGAGCTGGTATGCCGGCATGGTCGAGGCGCGGATGCCAGCGGCCTAGGGGGCGCGTCCCGGCGGCGAATGACATCTGGATTGCTGCATTTGCGAACTTTGCAGCCCAAAGCCGTGTTGTCGAAGGATGGTCGCACTGGTAGCTTCCCGCCAGCTGGCCGGAGTGTGGACCAGTTCTCGGATATTGCTTCATGAGGTCTGGAATGCGCGTTGAGCTTCGGAGCTTGGCCCTGGCAGCGTCCATAGCGGCAGCAACGGTCGCGGGATGCAGCCGCCCGCCCGACCTGATCGGTATCGACGATCCGACCGTGCCGGCGGAATCCATACCGGACGTCACCCGCCACCGCGTATTCATCATCACCACGCGCGCGGCGTCGGAGGTGGTTGGCGCCTTCTTCTCCGGGCAGCGCGCCCCTGATCTGGGTCTCGCTTCGGTCGACGTGACGGTTCCGCCGACGCATGTGGTCGGCCAGCTGGAGCGTTCGCGGACCCTGCCGCCCGATCCGCGCAAGTACTTCGCCGTCGTCGATCCGACGGTCTTCCCGAACCGTACCGACTTTGTCGCGCAGATGGACCGGGAGTTGCGCACGCGCACGCCTGCCGAGCGCAAGGTGCTGCTCTTTGTCCACGGCTACAACAACACGACCAGCGACGCGGTCCTGCGCCTGACGCAGTTCGTTCAGGACACGAGCTATTCCGGTGTGCCGGTCCTGTTCACCTGGGCCTCGGCGGCAAGTGCGCCCCGCTATGTCTATGACATGAACAGCGCGCTGGTGGCGCGGGCCAAGATCCCGCAGATGGGCGCGATCCTGCAACAGACGAACGCACGGGACGTCGATATCTTTGCCCATTCGATGGGCTGTCTCCTGACGATGGAAGGGCTGGTTGATGCGGCCCAGGACGGCCGTCTGGGCAACATGACGCGGATCAAGCACATCATCCTTGCCGCGCCGGATATCGACCTTGACCTGTTCCGCTCCCAGTTGTCGCAGCTGCCGGAGTCGGTTCGCAACAAGATCTATATCCTCGTCTCCAAGGACGACGCCGCGTTGCGCTTCTCACGCGTGATCGCGGGCGGTGTGCCGCGGGTCGGGGCGACGGATGCTGCCGTGCTTGAACAGCTGGGGGTGACCGTCATCGACCTGTCCCAGGTCGACGATTCCTCGTCCGGCAGCCATTCGAAGTTTGCGGGGTCCCCTGAAGTGGTGCAACTGATCGGGGCCGGACTCAGCCGCTCGACCAGGTTCGGGGTGGAGGGCAGCCAGCCGCTCGACAGGATTCTGAACGGGGTGCCGATCCGCATCTTCGGGCAATGATCCCGAGGCGGCTTCAGGGCAGGATCTGGAGCCAGAACCAAATCGAGAGCATCGAAGCGAAGGTGGCCAGCAGCACGGCGGATGCGGCCACCCTCATGCCCACGCCATACATCGCGGCGAACATGTAGGCATTGACCCCCGGCGGCATTGCCGCGGTCATCACCGCCGAACGGAGATGCGCGGTGTCGAGCGCGAAGACATGCCGGGCCAGCAGGTAGGTCAGGGCAGGATGCAACATCAGGGAAATCGCGCAGACCATTGCAATCGTGCGCAGATCGCCTTCGGGGCGGTACCTCAGAAGCACGCCGCCCAGCCCGAACAGCGCGGCCGGGATCGCCGATTTCCCCAGCATGTCCACGCCGGCCATGATCGCCACCGGCTGCGGCAGGCCGGAGAGGTTCACCAGCAGGCCGGAGACCACGCCCAGCACCATCGGCTGGGTGAAGATGCCCTTCAGGACCTGGCGGACCAACGCACGCGCGGCGAGGTTCCGACCGTGGCTCTGCGCCAGTTCCATTATTGTGATGCCGAAAATGTAGAGCGTCGGCGCATGGATCGACAGGATCACGTAGTTGCCGGCCAGCGCGTCATGTCCGTAGGCGCGTTCGGTGATCGGCAGGCCGAGGAGCAGTGAATTCGAGAAGTAGCTGGCAAAGCCGATGGCCACGCTGTCGATCACCGGGCGGCGGAAGAGCAGGCGCGCCCCCAGATAGCCTGCGGCAAAACTTGCGAAGGCGGCGATGAAGAACGACCCGAGCAGGCCGAAGTCGTAGTTCGCCCCGAGGTCGAGCGTCGCGATTGACTTGAACAGCAGGCAGGGCACCGCGAAGTTCTGCGCATAGCGCATCACGCCATCGACCGTCTGTTCCTTGAAAAGCCCGGCCCGCGCCGCCGCATAGCCCAGACCGATGACCACGAAGACCGGAAAGATGACGTCGATGAGGGCGTTCATTCAGCTGCGGTCTCGACCACCATGCCATCGAAGGCGGGAACGATCCCGGGCGGAAGCTCGGCCTCGAGCGTCGCGTAGTCGAGGTCGATATGCATGTTGGTGATGACTGCGTGGCGCGGTTGCACCCGCGCGATCCATTCCAGTGTCAGCGCCAGATGCGCATGGGTCGGATGCGGCGTGCGGCGCAGGGCATCGACAATCCAGACATCGAGCCCTTCGAGATGGTGCCAGACCTCGTCAGGGATCCGGACTACGTCAGGCAGGTAGGCGAGATCGTTGATGCGGAAGCCGAGCGCCTCGATCGAGCCGTGATCGACACGGAAGGGCTGGAAGGTCAGCGCCCCGCCCGGGCCCTCGATGGTGAAGGGACCATGGATCGTGTGCATGTCGAGGATCGGCGGATAGGGAGATCCCTCGGGCTGCACGAAGGCATAGCCGAAGCGGGAGTAGAGCGCCTCCTGCGTCTGCGGATCGGCCCAGACCGGAAGGCGCCGGCGCAGGTTGAAGACCACCTGCCGCAGGTCGTCGATGCCGTGGACATGGTCGGCATGGGCATGAGTATAGACGACGGCATCCAGTGCGCCCACGCCGGCATCCAGCAGCTGGTCGCGCATGTCGGGCGAGGTGTCGATCAGCACGCGGGTCGTACCCTCGGCGCCGATGCGCTCAACCAAAAGCGAGCAGCGGCGGCGGTAGTTCTTGGGGTTCGACGGATCGCAGTCGCCCCAGAGCCCGCCAAGGCGAGGAACGCCGCCGGAAGAGCCACAGCCGAGGATCGTCGCGCGCAGCATCAGGCCGCCTTCGCCGCCCGCGCGGCCTTGGAGAAGAGCCGGTCGAAATTTGCGCTGGTCTGGCGCGCAAATTCGGCAAGCGGCATGCCATAGACTTCGGCCCCGACCTTGGCGGTGTGGGCGGTATAGGCCGGCTCGTTGCGTTTGCCCCTGTGGGGCGGCGGGGCAAGATAGGGGCTGTCGGTTTCCAGCAGGATCCGGTCCACCGGAGCGGCGGCGAAGATCGCCCTCAGGTCGCCCGATTTCGGAAAGGCGGCGATGCCCGACATCGACAGGTAGAAGCCGAGATCGAGGGCGGCCTCGGCAAGGGCCGCGGTCGAGGAGAAGCAGTGCATGACGCAGGGATAGGCGCCGGCGCGGAATTCCTCGGTCAGGATGCGGGCCATGTCGTCGTCGGCGTCGCGGGCATGGATGATGAGCGGCAGGCCGGTACGGCGCGCTGCCTCGATATGGATGCGGAGGCTCTCCTGCTGGATGACCTTGCTCTCTGCGGTGTAGTGGTAGTCGAGCCCGGTCTCGCCGATGCCGACCATCTTCGGATGCCGCGACAGCGCGACGAGTTCCTCAACCGTGGCAAGGGGTTCCTCGGCGGCGCTCATCGGATGGGTGCCGGCGGCGTAGAACACGCCCTCATGCGCTTCGGCGATCGCGCGGACCTGCGGTTCGTTCTTCAGCCGCGTGCAGATCGTCACCATCCGGGTCACCCCGGCCGCGCGGGCGCGGGCGATGACCTGCGGGAGTTCGCCGTTGAAGTCGGGGAAATCGAGGTGGCAGTGGCTGTCGACGATTTCGGGCGGAGTGGGGGTCATGCGGGGCTCACCTCGGGGCGAGCTTGCCCGCCGTCTCGTCGATCCTGAGCACCATATCCATGAGAAGCGCGGCAGGGTCAAGGTTGACCGCCCGCCCGCGCCGCGCCCGTTGGCCAAGTGTCTGGGCAAGGTCGGCCCAGGTCAGTGCCGCCTGCGGATTGGGCGACAGGCGTTCGATCACCCGCGCCTCGCCCGGCGCCGCTTCGGAGGGCATCTCGCCGGTTGCACCGAACCGGGCGAGGCGGGCCAGGAACAGGTCCATGAGCCGAAGGATCAGGTCAAAGCGCGCTTCGGCCCCACGACCCGCGCCCGCCTCGGCCAGCGCCAGCGCCCGTGGGCGATCGAGCCGGGGCAGGGTGGCCATCAGTGCGATCAGGTCGGCGTAAAGCTTCAGCCCGTCGAGGTTGGCGATGCGGATCGCCTCTCCGACCGAGCCGCCAGACAGTTCCGCCAGAGCCTCGGGGGCATCGGTCTCGCCGCCTGCGGCCGTCAGGGCCGCCGCCATGTCCTCCGGTCCCAGAGCGGCGAGCCTGAGTTCGCGGCAGCGCGAGCGGATCGTCGGCAAAAGGCGCGACGGCTGGTGGCTGATGAGGAGCAGGGTTGCGTCCTGCGGCGGTTCCTCGAGAATCTTTAGGACTCCGTTCGAGGCCTGCACGTTCATCTCGTCGGCGGCGTCGATGATTACCACCCGACGCCCGCCATCGGCGGCGGACATCTGGAAGAAGTGTTTCACTTTTCGAACTTCATCGATGCGGATCTCGGCCGAGAGACCCGATCCACTATCATTTTCCCCACGCCGCAGCAGAAAAAGCCCCGGTTCGCCCAATGACCTGGTGCGCCGCGCAACGGGGTGGTCCGCGGGGATGTCCAGCGTCTCGGGCGGGGGTGGGGCGAACATGCCGCCATCGTCGGCAGGCGTGGCCAGAAGGAAGCGCGCGATCTTCCACGCGAGCGTCGCCTTGCCCACACCGCGCGGTCCGGTCAGAAGCCAGCCGTGATGCAGCCGCCCCCGACGATAGCTGTCGAGGAAGGCAGCCTCTGCCGCCGCCTGCCCGTAGAGATGCCCGGTTTCGCGGGGATGCGGAGCGCCTTCCACCCGGTCGGGCTCGGGCAGCGCCTCGACCTCGGCTGCGGGCGCGCGGGCCATCAGCGCGCCGCCAGCCGGGCAAGCGCCGCCGCCTCGACCCGCACCGCCACCTCGTCCTCGCTCCCGCTGCCATCGATGACGGCAAAGCGGGCGGGATCGCGGGCTGCGAGGGCAAGGAAACCGGCGCGGGTCTGCTCCTGAACTGCAAGGCCCATATCCTCGAACCTCTGCTCGGGACCGCTGCGGCCCTTGGCGCGGGCCAGGCCTTGTGCCGGGTCCATGTCGATAAGCACGGTCAGGTCGGGTTCCTGTCCGATTATCAGCGAGTGGAGGCGGTCGACCATCTCGGTCAGGTCACCGCGGGTCAGGCCCTGATAGACGCGGGTGGAATCGGCGAAACGGTCGGTGATGACGACCTCGCCCCGGGCGAGGGCCGGACGGATCGTCTTTTCCAGATGGTCGCGGCGGGCGGCGGTGAAGAGCAGGATCTCGGTCTCGGCCGACCAGCGGTCGGGATCGCCTTCCAGCACCAGCCGGCGGATTTCCTCGGCGCCGGGGCTGCCGCCCGGTTCGCGGGTCAGGACGACCGTGTGCCCAGATTGGCGCAGACGCTCGGCCAGCCGGCGCGCCTGGGTGGATTTTCCAGATCCGTCGATGCCTTCGAAGCTGATGAAAAGGCCCGGATTGCCCATCTCAGCTGGCTGGCGCCTGTTCCATGTAGCGCTGCAACAGCACGTTTGCCGCCGTGCCAAGACGCGAGATAAAGCCTGCCTTGCCAACTTCCGTTTCGGTCACCAGCGGCAGGCGGGCATCGGGAAGATCGGGGACGTGGATCACCAGCTCGGCCGCCTGCGTGCCGGCCGGGATCGGCGCCATGAGCGGGCCGGTATAGCTGACCTCGGCCGTCACCGCCTCCTGCACCTGCGACGGCACGAGCAGCGAGATATCCTCTGCCGGCACCAGCCCGACCGAAGGCGCGTCGCCCAGCCAGACATTGGCCGAGGCGATGCGCTGGCCCTTCTTGGCGACGGTCTTCTCGACGAACTGGCGGAAGGCCCAGTTGACGATCTTCTCGGCTTCCTGGGACCGGGCGGTGTCGCTTGGCAGGCCGCTGATCACGAGGATGATGCGGCGGTCGCCCTGCACGACCGATCCGACAAGGCCATAGCCCGCTTCGGTCGTGTGCCCGGTCTTCAGGCCATCCGCGCCGATGTTCAGCTTCAGAAGCGGGTTGCGGTTGAAGCGGTTGGCGGGCGAGCGGTCCTTGTAGTCGAATTCGGTCTCCTTGAAGACCGCGTATTCCTCGGGGAACTGGGTGATGAGGCGCAGGGCGAGGATGCCTAGGTCATGCATGCTCATGCGCTGGCCAGGGTCGGGCCAGCCCGAGGCGTTGGCGAAGGTCGAATTGGTCATGCCAAGCGCCTGCGCCCGCTCGGTCATCTGGCGGGCAAAGGCCTCTTCCGACCCCGCAAGCCCTTCGGCCACGACGACGCAGGCATCGTTGCCTGAATTGATGATGATGCCGTGGATCAGTTCGCGCACGCTCGGCCGGTCCAGTTCGTTCAGGAACATGGTCGAGCCTTCCATCGACTTCGCCTTGGTCGAGACGGCAAAGGTCGTATCCATCGTGACGCGGCCGTCCTGAAGCGCCTCGAACAGCATGTTCAGGGTCATCAGCTTCGACATCGAGGCGGGCGGCAGCGGCACGTTGGCATTCTTGTCCATAAGCACGGTCTGCGTCCCGACGTCATAGACCCAAGCCGAGGTCGCCGCCGTTTCGAAGGCCCGTGCGGGCAGGGCCATCACGACAAGCGCGGCAAGCGTCAGGCGGAGGAGGCGTTTGAACATGCGTCCGGTCCTTTCAACAGTCGTCAGCGCGACACGTAATACGCGTCCTTGAACCCAAGCCCCTTGACCTTGGCCATCAGCGCCTCGCGTTCGGCGGGGGTGTTGGCCGGCCCGGCGACGACGGTCCAGAAGATCTTGCCGTTGCTGCGCTCGGTGCGCACGGTGGCAGAGCTGCCGGCCTTTTTCACCATCTCTGCGGCCCGGTTTGCGTTGGCCTCGACGCTGAAGATGCCGAGCTGGATCATGCTCTTGCCGCCAGATGCCGCGGGGGTGGCCGGTGCCGGCGCCTTGGCAGGGGCAGGTTTAGCGGCGGTGGTGGCAGTGGCGAGCGGCGCCGTCGCGACCGCGGCCGGAGCAGCGCTCGAAGGCTTGGCTCCGGGGGCTGCCGCGTCCGCAGTTGCCGTTGCCGCATCAGCCTCGGGCGTCTTGTCGCGCTGCCACCAGCGTTTCTTCTTGGGCGGTTCGGCGGTTGCCTCGGCTTCGGCGCCCGCGGTGGCTGGAGCAGCAGTGGCGGCCGCAGCAGTCGCCATCGCCGCGCCAGCGGCTGCAGGTTTCGCGGCGGGCTTTGCCTCGGCCTTGTCGATTGCGGCCGAAACGGCGGTCGCATCCATTCCTTCGGCACTGACCGTTTCGGCCGAGTCGAGGATCGGAGCGGCCGCTGCATCCGCGGCGGGGCCTTCCTCGCGCCGGAGCGCCGTGATGTTCAGTTTGGCCGGCTTGCCCGCGATCATGCCGAGCGCATCGGCCGCGTCCGAGGAGATCTGGATCTTCGGCCCGGGATTGTCGCGTTCTCGCCGGAACAGGGCGCCGATGACGAACTTGCCGTTGTCGGTGTTGCGGATGATGACACGTTCGGGGTCCTTCGCATCAGGCGAGGCCGCCCAGACGCCGCCAAGCGACGGACGTCCATCCCAAAGGCCCTGCTCGGTGGTCTGGAACACCTCCGGAGCCTCGACATCGCGGTCGACGAGTCGGGTCGAACTCCTGGTCGGGGCCGCCGTGGCGGAGGCCGGCTTGTCCGAGGCGCCGACGCCGCCTGTCGGCGAGGTGCCTTCCTGGCAGGCGCTTAGCGCCAGAACCGAAACCGTCATGAGTGCGATGAGACGCGCGCTTGCCCGCATGGTCATTAGTCCCTTTCTTGCCGCGCGTTCTTCGCCGCGCTTTCTCGCTCCCCGCGCACCCCGCGGGGACCTGCCCGCGCGCATCATATCGACCTGTATCGGCGCTGGAAAGAGTGGCAGGCGCCTTCGGCGGATTTCCTCTGTCCTTGGCGCGGAGATGTGATCGACAGCGAGGCGGTGCTCGACCGCGACGAGATCGGTCTTTCGCAGGCAGTTGCGCGCCGGCGCCAGATCGACCATAAGCCTGCCCGATCACCGATGTTCCGGAAGTGTGGCCGAGTGGTTTAAGGCTCTAGTCTTGAAAACTAGCGTGCGGGGAACCGCACCGTGGGTTCGAATCCCACCGCTTCCGCCATTGTTGCCAAGTTCGTTTGAGCGTCGGAGCCCGCGACTTGTCTGTGCAGTACTTTCCCCCTAATTGAGCCTCGTTCACAAAGGCTGTCGCCTTTTCGCCGCCACAAAAATAGATAAGCATTTAGAACCCGGAGCGTCCAAAGGGGCATAAGGCTGCCTGACTTCGTCTCACCGATTGTGGGCATCTCGCTAGAGATAGCTGGGCTGAACCTTTTCAATCTTTGGCGGGTTCAGGCGGCCTTCTTCCCATTCCACTATACTACCTCCCAAAAGCCGGCTGAGTTCACTGGTCGCATTCCTGAAAAATCGCGCATTGAGTTCGACAACTTCGTCTATTGTCAACGAGGTGGTCATGGACTCATAGTGTCCAAGATATCGTCTCTTGGTTGCGACGTCTAGGTTTCTTATTACTGAAATATGGCGGGGATCCCTTTCGATGATGATATCGCCACGAGAAAACGAGTCGCCTTTCTGGCTTACCCCGTCGGAGTCGACCCGGTACACTGCGGGCAGATAAGCTCGGTTCGCCCGTATATCTGCAAGGGTTCCAGGTCCCCTCCATTCAGTAACAATTTCTTGACTTTCGATGCGTTCGCTGGAAGTGATTCCCCGAATTGGCTCGAAGTTGGCGGGATCAATCGAGAGTAGATTGCAGATCTTGGAGTATGCAATCGAAAGGTCCGGGCCCACATCCCGTTCATAGATGAGGATTAGTAGATTCCGACGGGCAATCGGTCCCCAAAAGGTGCGCTTCAAAAATCTTACCTGATCTTCAAAGGTGACGAGTTTTCCGCTTGATTGCCTTTCCTCGAGGTAGGCTTCAAACGACCCCGTTGCCGGAGGCAATGCGCGGAAACCATCGACATTTCTTACACGATGCAAGTAGTGAGACCAATGCCACATAAGGGGGTGCCGGATGCATGTGCTGAAGTAAGTATGCCTTGGCGTTCTTGTTTTAAAGATGCGCCCGATGCATTTCTTGTACTCATCACCGGAAGAGTAACTCGGTGAATAGATATAGCTGGTTGAGAAATCGCCGGCTATCTTCTCGCCCTTATAGTGAGAGAATCGATCCTTCCAAAAATATCCCTCACCCCTGGAATAATACTCGTCATCGTAATAGAAGTTTGGCTCTTTACCTCGCGCTGCGCAAAAATCGCGATGTTTGCTAAGGATGTAGTAAAGCGTAGTGCTCCCAGTTTTGGGGGCACAGTGAAAATAGTTTGGGGCCTCGAGCGGCCAACGCGGCTTTTGAGAAAGTCCCCTGAGCATTGCCCTCTAGCCTTTCAGTCTCTTTCGAAATTACGCACATAACGCCGGTGCAATCAAGGCTCCTCCGGTTATCCAAATCCATCTATCGACCCATTCATTCTGCAGCTGGGTTCAGGCTCATTCCGTTCAGAGCCAGAGGTTGACAGTTGCGTCGAGTTCGATGGTGTAAGGAAGATGGCTGAGTACGGATCGTTTCGCGTCACGCTCCGGCGCCATTCGCCAAGGTTGCGAACATGATTCGGGTGTCATTGTGCTAGCTATGGCGTCTGAGCACGTAGTGGACCCTGGCTTGCAGTTTCTTCTGGCCTTGGATGCGGGATCCTAACCCCTGGTCTTTCAAGGCATTCGGATACCTCTCAATTCGTCATGGCCCCTGCCCGGTATGAGATGCTTCACCTCCAGAATGTTGCGAAGGATCATGGTGTTTCCTGTGTAGTCACTGACCTGACCCCTCGTGATGAGAAATTTCATTGATCTGCCGTGGCATCCACCATAGTGCGAGGCTGGGTGTTTGGCGCGGTTTTTGTGCACCCATTAATGGCCTATCCGCGCCATTTTCATTGCTTAGCGGGACGCGCTACGGTGGGCTTTCAGGGGCGGCGAATTGACCATCTCCCGCGTCTGTTTGGGAAGGTTTGAGGCTTTGCCCGTTGTGATACTTGCATAGCGTCAATCCTTCTGCCGCGCTCCTGACGGCGTGGAGGGCGTGCGGCGGCACTTGCTAAGTGGCATCGAGGCAGGGCGACTGAGATATCTCCTTGAAGCCTTGGCGCTTTAAAGGGGCGCTAGTGGGTTTGTTTGCATCGTAAGAATCCGTGATCTCGCGAAGTTCGCTTACCACCAAGCAGGTTCCTTGTCTCCTGATCCCTCATGTCCAACATGGTGAACTAGAGCATACTTCACGCAACTGTCCCTCAGATATCCTAGCCCTTGAAGTGACGGCGCATCCCAGAAATCGGGCTCTGGAAAAGCTTGACCTGCTCCCCGGATTGTCCTCGTTCAGAAGTTAGTTCTGTTCAGGGTTTGGTCATTTAGTGACCGGTTGAGGAACTCCCGCGGCGTGAGCCCTTCGAGGCTCGTGTGCGGGCGGTGATAGTTGTAGTTGTCACGCCATGCGACGATCAACTGTCGCGCGTGGCGCAGACTGGTGAACAGGTGCTCGTTGAGGCATTCGTCTCGAAGTCGGCCATTGAAGCTTTCGACGATGCCGTTTTGCATGGGCTTGCCCGGCGCGATGTAATGCTTTTCGACATTCCGGTCCTGTTGCCAGGTCAGGATCGTGTTCGAGGTCAGTTCCGTGCCGTTGTTGCTGACCACCATCTAGGGACAGCCTCGCTGACCTCCATGCCGCCATACGTAGAGCGCCAGTTGTAGAACGTCGCATCACTGATTCCGTGCCTCCGGCAAAGCTGCGACGCGCTCAAACCAGCCTGATGCTCCTTCAGGATGCCGATGATCTGTTGTTCCGTGAACCTGCTGCGCTTCATGTCCGTCTCCTTCGCTGGAGAACAGACTAACCTAAAAGTGCGGACGCTTCAGGGGGGCAGGTCAAGCGGAGTGCGATTGAGGCGATTTGCGAAGTCTCGGCCTGTTTGACCAGTTGGAATGGATCGCCAAGTCAAAGGGCCGGTAGGAGACGCATGGCAAGAGACCGACGAGGTTGATAAGTGATAGTTTCGAACCGCACGGAAACCAGAGCCTTGTTACGAACGCAACTCCCTGATGTTGGGAGCACCTCACTTGTCCGCTCTGCCGCGCGCCTTTCCGTCGCGCCGATGATGGACTGGACGGACCGTCATTGCAGGTACTTCCACCGGCTGATGACCCGTCGCGCGATGCTCTACACCGAAATGGTGACTTCGGCGGCGATCGTTCATGGTCCAAAGGCCCGGCTTCTTGATTATTCGGGCGAAGAGCATCCGGTCGCGCTGCAACTCGGCGGGTCAGAGCCAGCAGAGCTGGCGCAGGCGGTCCGGATCGCCCGTGACTGGGGCTATGACGAGATCAACCTGAATGTCGGCTGTCCGTCGGACAGGGTGCAATCAGGCTGCTTCGGTGCAGTGCTGATGAAGGAGCCACAGCTGGTGGCCGATTGCGTGGCCGCAATGATCGATGAAAGCCCGGTGCCGATTACGGTCAAATGTCGCATCGGTGTGGACGATCAGGTTCCAGAGCAGGTATTGCCTGCGTTTCTGGAAACGGTCAGCCAGGCAGGGGTCGATCATTTCATCATCCATGCCCGCAAAGCCTGGCTTCAGGGGCTGAGCCCGAAGGAAAACCGCGAGATTCCGCCGCTCGACTACCCGCTTGTCCTGGAGATGAAGCGCGCGTTCCCGCATCTGACGATCGCGATCAATGGTGGGATCACATCTCTCGAGCAGGCAGACGGCCTGCTTGAACAGGGGCTCGATGGCGTGATGATCGGCCGGGCGGCCTATCACGAACCGGGCAACACGCTGATCGGGGCGGATGGTCTCTGGGGCGACGGACCGGGGCGGGATGCCTTTGCCGTGGTCGAGGCGATGCGGTCCTATATCGGGCGGCATCTGGAGCAGGGTGGCCGGCTTCACCAGGTCACTCGCCACATGCTCGGCCTGTTCCATGGCCGCCCAGGCGCGCGGGGCTGGCGGCGTGTCCTGTCCGAAGGTGCGAGCCGACCCGGCGCGGGACTGGAGCTGATCGACGCGGCCCTTGCGGAACTGCAACCTCAGCCTGCAACCTCCTGACGGCGCAGCCTGCACGAGACGCTGCCGACGCCGACGCCAATCTGCCCACAACCGTCGAATTTCGTGCGGTGCCGAGGGAAATTCGTCGCTAGGGTCAAAGGCCACGAAGGCAGCAGGACGCACGATGTCATCGCCGATACCAGAGGCGCTTGCCGGAACGGGCTGGGCCCGGCTTCCCTACGATCCGGCGGTGCTGGGCTGGGTTCAGGCGGCGCTGCCACTGGCCCGCAAGGCCATCGAAGACCCTTCCGGCGAATGGCGTTGTCGCGGCACGTGGTTTCCGGGTGTGGATGCCCTGGCGAACGACGAGACGGGCGCAGTGGCCGGCAAACCCTTGCCGCCCAGCCTCCGCCGGGCGCTGCCCATGGCGGTCGAGACATGGCACCGGGCGCAGCTGTCGGTGCTCCGGCCCGGGTATCCGCGCCCCTCGCCAGAGGAAAGCGAGGCGGCCTTCCGCTTTCGCCGGGACCGGGACGCCGCCCATGTGGACGGTCTACTGGCGGTCGGGCCGCGGAAGCGGCGGATGATCCGCGAGCCGCATGGCTTCATCCTCGGCCTGCCGCTGACCGATGCCGATCCGGATGCGGCGCCGCTTGTCGTCTGGGAAGGCAGTCACGAAGTCCTGCGCCGCGCCTTCGCGGGGGCACTGGCCCCGCATTCACAGGCCGAATGGCCAGGAGTCGATCTGACCGACATCTATCAGGCCGCGCGCCGTGAGGTTTTCGCCACCTGCCGACGGGTCGTGCTTTCCGCGCGACCGGGCGAGGCGCTGTTACTCCACCGACTGGTCTTGCATGGCATGGCCCCCTGGGCCGATGGGTCCGTGGCCGATCCGATCGGGCGGGTGAATGCCTATTTCCGTCCCGAGTTGCCCACGGTCGCCGATTGGCTCAGCCAGCCCTGAGCTGGGTCAGCGATCTAGCCGGCCGATGCGCCCGCCCCGCCGGCGGGCCAGACGCGGGGCGCGCGAGGGCAGGTCGGCGATGATGGCGCTGCGTTCCTCGGGCGTCAGGCGCGACCAGGCCGAGATTTCCTCGATGCTGCGGTAGCACCCGACGCAGATGCGTTCCTCGGGATGGACGACGCACAGCTTGACGCAGGGCGACTCGATCTCCTGCCGCTTCCAGACGTCCTGCTTCACGCGCCATTCTCCTGCGCAAGAAATCCCAGCCGATCCAAGGCCCCCTGCAGGATATAGCCGGCTGCGACATGGTCGATCACCTCGGAACGACGCTTCCGCGACGTATCCGCCTCCAGAAGTGCCCTTTCTGCCGCAACGGTCGACAGGCGTTCGTCCCAGAACACAATCGGCAAGTCGGTCAGGCGCATCAGGTTCCGGGCAAAGGCGCGGGTCGATTGTACGCGCGGGCCTTCTGTGCCGTCCATGTTCAGGGGCAGGCCGAGCACCAGCCCCTTGAGATCGCGGGCGCGCACGATCTTCAGGAGTTCCTCGGCATCGGTGGTGAACTTCACCCTCCGGATGGTCAGAAGCGGCGTCGCCACCTGCCGCAGCCCGTCCGAGACCGCGACACCGATGGTCTTGTCGCCCAGATCGAGGCCCGCCAGCGCGCCATGCCGGGGCAGGGCGGCGGCGAAATCGGAGATCTGGTCAATGACCGTCATGGGGCCACCCCTGCGCCGAGGGCGGCATCGCGGATCGTCGCCAGCGCATTGTCCTGCCCCGCAAAGGCCGTCTGAGCCTCGTCCCAGGTCGCCTTGGCCTTGTCGGTTTCGCCCAGCACGGCATAGGCCGTGACAAGCCGCGCCCATTCCTCGGGCGAGCCGCCCTGACTTGCCAGCCGGTCGTTGAGTTGCTCGACCATGCCGCGGATCATCTGCTGGCGGTCCTCGGCCGACATCTCGCCGGCGGCCTGCACATCGGCCGCCGAGGGGCCGGGCGCTCCGGGTTCGAGCGGGAGCGTGTATTGTTCGCCAGCAGCCTCGGCTACCATCTCGATATTGGCGCGGATCGGCTCGACCCATGGGTCGTCCTTGCCCGACCGGTCGAGAAGCGGCGCCCAGAGCTGGAAGGTGCGGTCGGGGCGACCGTTCTGCAGGAACATCAGGCCTGCGTAATAGATGGCCGTGCCGTTACCCGGATCGAGCTGCAGCGCCTTCGACAGTTCGGCCTCAGCCTCGGGGGAAACGAATCCGCCGGCGTTCAGGATCATCATCTCTGCCAGCACAGCGTGATCCTCGCCCGTGGCCTTGTCGCCACTGATCGAGATCACCTTGTCCTGCGCCGCTATTGCCGCGTCGAAATTGCCGAGCGACGCCTCGTTGCGCGCCAGAAGCCGGTGGCCCTCGGCGTCATCGGGCCGGTCCTTCAGGGCCGCGCGAAGCTTGTCCATCAGCCCGAGGAATTCGGCCGAGGCCTGTGGCGGGGCAGGGCGATTGGCGGCGGCGGCCTTTACGGCTTCGGCCTGGGTTGCACGGTTGGCATGGGCTTCCTCGGCCATCGCCAGGCGTTCGGCGATCGGCAGGTCGGGATAGCCGGGCGCGCCGAGCCGGACATAGGCCCAGACCCCGCCCAGCATCAGGGCCAGCACCGCGACCGAAAGGGCCATCTGCGCCGAGCGCGGCGGGGCCACATCGCCAGTGGCGGCTGCGCGGGCGCGGTCAGCCTCCAGCACCTTGCGGCCAAGCTCGGTCTTCAGCCGCGCCGCATCCTCGGCGCCGATCACGCCGCGCGCCTCGTCGCGGTCGACCTCGCGCAACTGGTCGCGATAGACCTGCAGGTCGAATTCCGCCGCCGGAGCGGCCGAGCCGCCCGCCCGCAAACCGGCCAGCAGCAGGATCGCCCCGACTGCCAGAGTGATCCCGCCTGCCGCGATCCAGAACAGCATGACACCTCCGCATTCTGCCGCTTCCATGTAATGCGGCGGGCCCCCGGACAAAAGCCGCATTCGACTGCGCGATCCTGTCGCGGCAGCGTGATGGGTAATGTCGCATTTTTCCCGATTGTGCCGCTTGCGGGTGCGGCTAAAACTCGGCCCCGTTCCAGAAGCAGGGACACCCGGAAACAGGGGGCAGGTCCGATGTCACGCTATTCCGTCTTCGCCATCGCCCGCGAGGCGCTGCGCTTCCACCAGGGATGGGAGCGCGCCTGGCGCAGCCCCGAGCCAAAGCCGCGTTACGATGTCATCATCGTCGGCGCCGGCGGGCATGGCCTTGCAACCGCTTATTATCTTGGGAAAAACTTTGGCATCACCAATGTCGCGGTGATCGAGAAGGGCTGGCTCGGTGGCGGCAATACCGGCCGGAACACCACCATCATCCGCTCGAACTACCTGCAGGACCCGTCCGCCGCGATCTACGAGAAGGCCCGCAGCCTTTACGAGACGCTGAGCCAGGACCTGAACTACAACGTCATGTTCAGCCCGCGCGGCCTTCTGATGCTCGCCCAGACCCATCACGAGGTGCGCGGCTACCTGCGCACGGTCCATGCCAACGGTCTCCAGAATGTGACCACCGAATGGATCGGGCCGGAGCGGGTCAAGGAACTGGTGCCGATCATCAACATCGACGGGCCGCGCTATCCGGTCCTCGGCGCGCTTTACCAGGCGCGCGGCGGCACCGCGCGGCACGATGCCGTCGCCTGGGGCTATGCGCGGGCCTGCTCGGCCATGGGCATGGACATCATCCAGCAATGCGAGGTGAAGGGCGTCCGGTCGGAAGGTGGCAAGGTCACCGGCGTCGAGACGACCAGGGGCTTCATCGGCTGCAGCAAGCTCGGCATCGTCGTGGCCGGCCATTCGGGGCAGGTGGCCGAGATGGCGGGCTTCCGCCTTCCGATCGAGGCGGTGGCGCTGCAGGCGCTGGTCTCCGAGCCGATCAAGCCCTGCATGGACGTGGTCGTGATGGCCAATACCGTGCATGGCTACATGAGCCAGTCCGACAAGGGCGAGATGGTGATCGGCGGCGGTACCGACGGCTTCAACAACTTCACGCAGCGCGGCTCCTTCCAGCATATCGAGGAAACGCTGCGCGCGCTGATCGAGACCTTCCCGATGATCAGCCGGCTGAAGATGCTGCGGCAATGGGGCGGGATCGTCGACATGACCGGCGACCGCTCGCCCATCATCTCGAAGACGCCGCTCGGCAACTGCTTCATCAACTGCGGCTGGGGCACCGGCGGCTTCAAGGCGATCCCCGGCTCGGGCTGGGCAATGGCCGAACTGATGGCCAAGGGAGAGCCCGGGCCGCTGGCCGCCGAGTTCAACCTCGGGCGCTTCCGTGAAGGCCGCTTCATCGACGAATCCGTCGCAGCCGGGGTGGCGCACTGATGACCCCCGCGATTTTTCTGCGAAAAATCAGCACCCTGTTCCCGAATTTTCGCATGAAAATTCGTCTCTTTCCCTCGCATGTGAAGGCTCGCCAATGCTGACGCTCACCTGCCCATATTGCGGCGTGAAGGCCGAGGAAACCGAACTCGCCCCCGGCGGCGAGGCGCATCTGAAGCGCTTCGGGCCGGGTTCGTCGGATGACGAGTTCGAAAGCTACATGTTCGCTCGCCGCAACGAGAAGGGCGTGCATTTCGAGCGTTGGCGCCATGCCTATGGCTGCGGCAAGTGGTTCCTCGCTGCGCGCGACACCGCGACGCTCGAGGTGTTCGCGACCTATCCGGCGCAGACGCCCGAGCCGCCGCCCGAGGTTGTGGCCGCGATCAAGGCCCGCCGTCCCGACTGGAAGGGGTACAAATGAGCACGCGTCTTGCCCGCGGCGGCCGGCTGATCGACCGCAGCGCCGCCCTCGACTTCACCTTCAATGGCAAGCGCCTCAAGGGGTATGCCGGGGATACGCTGGCCTCTGCGCTCTTGGCCAACGACCAGATGATGGTCGGCCGGAGCTTCAAGTATCACCGTCCGCGCGGCGTGGTTGCCGCCGGTCCGGAAGAGCCGAATGCGCTGGTCAACCTTGGCTCCGGTGCGCGGCTTGAGCCGAACCAGCGCACGACCACGACCGAGCTGTTCGACGGACTGGAAAGCGCCAGCCAGAACCATTGGCCGAGCCTCGAATTCGATGTGGGCGTGGTGAACAACTACGTCGCCCGGATGTTGCCGGCCGGCTTCTACTACAAGACCTTCATCCACCCGCGCGCGGCGTGGAAGCACCTGTTCGAGCCGATCGTCCGCCAGTCGGCGGGTCTCGGCCGCGTGCCCAAGGATCGCGACGTTGACCGCTACGAGCAGGCCTATGCCTTCTGCGACGTGCTGGTCGTGGGCGGCGGTATCGCGGGGCTGCAGGCCGCACTCTCGGCGGCCCGGGCCGGGGCGAAGGTCTGGCTGGTCGAACAGACCGCCCATTGGGGCGGCCGCGCGCCGGTTGACGGGGTCGAGATCGACGGCAAGCCCGCCGAAGCCTGGATCGACGCGACAGTCGCGGCCCTTGCGAAGATGGAGAACGTGACGCTCCGCATCCGCACGACGGCGGCGGGCGTCTATGACCACGGCTATGTGCTGGCCGACGAGAAGGTGGCGGACCATACCCCCGGCGACGGGCGTCCGAAGCACCGCCTCTGGCGGCTGCGCGTCGGGCGGATCATCAGCGCGACCGGCAGCATCGAGCGGCCTCTGTCCTTTGCCGGCAACGACATTCCCGGCGTGATGCTGGCCGCATCGCTGCGCGACTACGTGGTGAACTACGGCGTCAGCGTTGGCGACCGCACCGTGGTCGTGACCAACAACGACGACGCCTATCGCACGGCACTGGCGCTGAAGGCCGCGGGCCTGTCCGTGCCGGCGATCATCGACGCCCGTGCGGTCGTGACCGGTGAGCTGGCCGACATGGCCCGTGCTGCCGGCATCCGGGTCGAGGCCGGGCGCGCCGTGGTCAAGGTCAAGGGCGGCCGTCGCGTGACCGGCGTGCAGATCGGTCTGCAGGCGGGCGAGGGCGCTGTGATGGAAGAGATCGCCTGCGATGCCGTCGCCATGTCGGGCGGCTGGTCGCCGGTGGTCCATCTCTGGAGCCATTGCGGCGGCAAGCTGCTGTGGGATGACAGGATCGCTGCCTTCCGCCCCGACGCGACCCGTCCGCCGACCGGCGCCGAAGGCCAGCCGATGGTCATTGTCACCGGCGCCGCGAACGGAACCGAAGAGGCCGGGCTTCTGGCCGATGCCGATGCCGCCGGTCGCGCCGCTGCCGAGGCGACCGGCCACAAGCCGAAGAAGGCCGAGGCTGCATCCATCTCCAACCCCGCTTCCATCGCCACCGAGGCGGTCTGGGTCATGCCGCAGGGCGCGGGTCCGGCGCTGAAGATGAAGATGTGGCTCGATTACCAGAACGACGTGAAGGTGTCCGACGTGCAGCTTGCGGCGCGCGAGGGGTACGAGAGCGTCGAGCATACCAAGCGCTATACCACGCTCGGCATGGCGACAGATCAGGGTAAACTAAGCAATATCAACGGTCTGGCGGTTCTTTCTCAGGCGTTGAATGAACAGATCCCGCAAGTCGGCACCACCACCTTCCGCCCGCCCTATACCCCGGTCACCTTCGGGGCGCTGGCGGGCGAGGCGCGGGGCGAGATATTCCAGCCGCTCCGCCGCACGCCGATCCATGAATGGCACGAGGCAAATGGCGCCTATTTCGAGCCGGTCGGCCTCTGGCGCCGGCCCTATTGCTACACCCGCGACGGCGAAAGCCACGAAGACGCGGTGAAGCGCGAGGTGCTGAATGTCCGCAAGGGCATCGGCCTGCTTGACGCCTCGACGCTTGGCAAGATCATCGTCAAGGGCCCGGATGCGGGCAAGTTCCTCGACATGCTCTATACGGGCGTGATGTCGACCTTGCCGGTCGGCAAGTGCCGCTACGGCCTGATGTGCAGCGAGAACGGCTTCCTGATGGATGACGGTGTCGTGGCGCGGATCGACGAAGAGACATTCCTCTGCCACACCACCACGGGCGGTGCCGACCGCATCCACGCGCATATGGAGGACTGGCTCCAGTGCGAATGGTGGGACTGGCAGGTCTATACCGCCAACGTGACCGAGCAATATGCCCAGGTCGCAGTCGTCGGCCCCAATGCGCGGAAACTGCTGGAGAAACTCGGCGGGATGGATGTCTCGAAAGAGACGCTGCCCTTCATGCAATGGGCCGACGGCACGCTTGGCGGGTTCCCGGTGCGTGTCTACCGGATCAGCTTCTCGGGCGAACTCAGCTACGAGATCGCGGTCCCGGCCAGCCATGGCCGGGCCTTCTGGGATGCCTGCGTGGCAGCGGGCGCGGAGTTCGGGGCGATGCCCTATGGAACCGAGGCGCTGCACGTCCTGCGCGCCGAAAAGGGCTTCATCATGATCGGCGATGAAACCGACGGCACCGTGATCCCGCAGGACCTGAACCTCGGCTGGGCGATCTCGAAGAAGAAGGCCGACTACCTCGGCAAGCGCGGGCAGGAGCGGACCTATCTGGCCGATCCGAACCGCTGGAAGCTGGTGGGGCTCGAAGCGCTGGATGGCTCTGTCATCCCGGATGGCGCCTATGCGGTGGATATCGGCGTCAACGCCAACGGCCAGCGCAACGTGCAGGGGCGGATCACCTCGACCTATTTCTCGCCGACGCTCGGGCGCGGCATCGCCATGGGTCTGGTGAAACGCGGGCCGGAGCGGATGGGCGAGACGCTGGAATTCACCAAGCTCGACGGCAGCCTGATGAAGGTGCGGATCGTCGATCCGGTCTTCTATGACAAGGACGGGGAGAAGCAGAATGTCTGAACCTGTCAGCGCATTGGGCGGCAAGACCTACCGCGGCTTCGCCACGATCCGCGAAATCGGGCCTCTGGGCATGATCACGCTGCGGGCCAAGCCGGGGACGGCGGGGCTCGACAAGGCGATCAAGGCGGCGACCGGCTGTGCCCTGCCGGAGCAACGCCGGATCGTGATCGACGGCGACCGGGCCGCGGGCTGGATGAGCCCGGACGAATACCTGCTGGTCGTGCCCTATGCCGAGGTCGGCAAGGCGCTCGACGCAGTGGCGAAGGCGCTGAAGGGCCAGCATCACCTGGCCGTCGACGTGTCGGACGCCCGCGCGGTGTTTGATGTCGAGGGACCGCTGGCGGCCGAGGTGCTGATGAAGCTCTCGCCGGTGGATCACGGCACGCTGGCCGAGGGCGAGTTGCGCCGTACGCGCCTCGCGCAGGTGGCAGGTGCCTTCTGGCGGCAGGGGAGCGGCTACCGCATCGTCTGCTTCCGCTCGGTCGCAGGCTATGTCTTCGGCCTTCTGGAGCATTCCGCGCAGCCCGGCAGCGAGCTGGGTCTGGCCTGACTCTACCCGGCTGTCGCCTCGCAATGCGGTCGGCGGGAGCCTGTCCGCGCCCGGAGTGTTTACCCCTCCGACTGAGGAGAAGGCTTGTCCTTTCGCCATTCCGCGACAGATTGACCTTGACCCCGGCCGCGCGGCGACAAAGATGCCGCCCGAGCGAACAGAAGCGAAAGGATGCTCCGATGGCTTTCACCCTTCCCGATCTTCCCTATGCCCATGATGCGCTGGCCTCCCTCGGCATGTCGAAGGAGACGCTGGAGTATCACCATGACCTGCACCACAAGGCCTATGTCGACAACGGCAACAAGCTGATCGCAGGCACCGAGTGGGAATCGAAGTCGCTCGAGGACATCGTCAAAGGCACCTACCAGGCCGGTGCGGTGGCCCAGAACGGTATCTTCAACAATGCCAGCCAGCACTGGAACCACAACCAGTTCTGGGAATGGATGGCGCCGGGCGAGAACAAGAAGATCCCGGGTGCGCTGGAAAAGGCGCTGACCGAGGCCTTCGGTTCGGTCCAGAAGTTCAAGGACGATTTCGCGGCCGCCGGTGCCGGCCAGTTCGGTTCGGGCTGGGCTTGGCTCGTCAAGGACAAGGACGGCAGCCTGAAGATCACCAAGACCGAGAATGGCGTGAACCCGCTGTGCTTCGGACAGACCGCGCTTCTGGGCTGCGACGTGTGGGAGCACAGCTACTACATCGACTTCCGCAACAAGCGCCCTGCTTACCTGACCAACTTCCTGGAAAAGCTGGTGAACTGGGAAGCAGTCGCGGCGCGGCTCTGAACCCGGCGCGTGATTGGTTGACGCAAGTCAAGGCGCGGCCCTGTCGCGCATGAAACAGTTTCTCTGGGCAGGAACCTGCCCGGAGGACAAATCATGGTCGCGGATTTTGATCTGGCGTTCCTGAGTGTCGGGCCTGTCACCCTCTACTGGTATGGCGCGGTCTATACGCTCGGATTTCTTGGCATATTTGCATGGTTCATGATGCGGCGGGAGTGGCTTGGGCTAACCGCCAAGGATGTCTTTGAGCTGTCGAACCTGCTTGCGCTCGGCGCGCTGGTCGGCGGACGGGCCTTTGACATCGTCGTTTACGAAGCAGAGTGGTACAAGGCGCACCCTTCGGCGGCGATCGACTGGTGGCAGGGGGGCATGGCGTCGCACGGCGTTCTGCTTGGCTCGCTCGCCGGACTGGCGGTGTTCTCGTGGTGGCGGAAGGTGCCACTCATGGCCCTGCTGGACGAGACCGTCGTGCCAGGGGCTTTCCTGATGGCCGTCGGTCGCGTCGGCAACTTCATCGAGGGCGGGGTTATCGGCAGCCCGAGCAACCTGCCTTGGGCCGTGATCATTCCTGGTGTCGAGGGCGCGCGGCATCCGGTCGCGCTCTATGACAGCCTGAAGAACCTGCTGCTAGTGCCGGTGCTATGGGCCGTTTTGCGGCTATGGCCGGCGGGCAAGGGGGTCTCGACGGGGCTGTTCCTGCTGCTTTATGCTGGATTGAGGACCGCGATTGACTTCATGCGCGATTATGAATCCGCGCTGTTCGGCCTGCCGCCTGGGCAGATTTTCAACCTGGCCATGGCGGGAGCGGGGCTGGTCTTGCTGATCGTGGTCGCAATCCGACCGCCCGGGTCCTGGACGCCGACGCCTGCAAGGCCGTCGCCAGTGCCGCTGATCCAGGTGCTGCTGTTCGTGGCGTTGCTTCTCTATCCGCTTGGCATTCCGACCAGCTGGACTCGCGCGCATATCGAGGAGATGCGGGCCGCCGTGGCCTCCGGGACCGGCTGATCCCGTAATCAGGCGAAGTCGGCCCGCAGGCGTTGGGCGAGCGTGGTCACGTCGTGAACCAGTGAAGAACAGCTCCGCATCGCGTCCTCGGCGATGACATGGTTGCCAAGCGCGATCAGCGGATTCCATTGGCCCTCGGTATTGAGCAGGCAGATCGGCTTCTTGCGAGGCGTTGACCGAGGCTTACGGCTCGGTACAGAAGTTCAAGGACGATTTCGCCGCCGCCGGTGCGGGCCGGTTCGGTTCGGGCTGGGTCTGGCTTGTCAAGGACAAGGCCGGCAGCCTCAAGATCACCAAGACCGAGAACGGCGTGAACCCGCTCTGCTTCGGTCAGACCGCGCTGCTGGGCTGCGACGTGTGGGAACACAGCTACGACATCGACTTCCGCAACAGGCGTCCGGCTTAGGCCACCAACTTCCTCGAGAAGCTGGCGAACTAGGAAGCGGTCGCGGCCAAGCTCTGACCGCTTGCCGCTGATCGTCTAATCTGCAAATCCTCATTCCGTCGCCCGGCAGTCCAGGCGGCGGTTTTCATTGGGGCATTTCCAGGGGGCAGGGTGGTGAGCGAGGGAACCAAGGGCGTGCTCGCCATGCTGGCCGCCGCGGTAATCTGGGGCCTCTCGCCGCTCTATTACAAGGCGCTCGCGCAGGTGCCGCCGCTGGAGGTGCTGAGCCACCGCACGATCTGGTCGGCAGTGTTCTTCGCCGTGGTGCTGCTGGTGAAGGGGCGGCTCAGCGAGGTCGGCAGCCTGATCCGGTCGCATGATGTCTGGGTCGTGGCGCTGGCGGCGCTGATGATCTCGACCAACTGGTTCCTGTTCATCCTGTCGGTCCAGATCGGCATGGCGACCGAGGCAAGCCTTGGCTACTACATGTTCCCGATCGTCGCGGTGGTCATCGGCGTCGTGTTCTTCGGCGAAAAGCTCTCGGCCCTGCAGGCGGTTGCGGCGGTGGTCGCGGGGATCGCCGTGGCTCTGTTGACCTGGGGGCTGCATGTGCCGCCCTGGATCGCTCTGACCCTGGCCATCACCTTCGGCATCTACGGGCTGGTGAAGAAACGGCTCAAGGCGGACCCGATCGCCTCGGTGACGGCGGAGGTGACGCTGCTTGCGCCGCTTGCGCTGATCTGGATCGCCGGCGTTCAGGCAGGATGGTTCAGCGAAGGCGGCCGGCCCGGCGGGCATTTCATGGGCCACAATCCTGGTGACGGCTGGGAGACCACGCTGCTCTTGCTCGGCTCGGGCGTCATCACCGGCGGGCCGCTGATCCTTTTCGCGGCCGCCACGCACAAAGCGTCGATGGCGACTGTCGGACTGGTGCAGTTCGTGAACCCGACGCTGCAGTTCCTCTGTGCCGTCGTGGTGTTTGGCGAGCCCTTCACCATCTGGCACAAGGCCGCCTTCGCCCTGATTTGGGTTGCCGTCGCGATCTATTCGCTCGCATCCTTCCGTCAGGAAAGCGCCTCTCGCAGCCGGTCGGCCAGCGTCGCGACGTCGGGAACCAGCGAAGAGTAGCTGCGCATCGCATCCTCGGCGAAGCCTTCCGCGATGACATGGTCGCCAAGCTCGGCAAGCGGGTTCCAGTAGCCGTCCGTGTTGAGAAGGAAGATCGGCTTCTTGTGAAGTCCGATCTGGCGCCAGGTCAGCACCTCGAAATATTCGTCGAGCGTTCCGGCGCCGCCCGGAAGGACCACGATCGCGTCCGAGTTCATGAACATGACCTTCTTGCGTTCATGCATGTCCTCGGTGATGACGAACGAGGTCAGGTCGCGCTTGCCCTTTTCGCGCAAAAGCAGATGCGTGGGGATGACGCCAAGCGAGCGAGCCCCGTCGGCCTGCGCGGCGCGCGCGACCTCGCCCATCAGGCCGACATCACCTGCACCATAGACCAGCCTCCATCCTTCGGCCGCGATCAGTCGGCCAAGCTCGCGTGCGGCTTCGGCATAGGCGGGACGGGCGCCGGGGCGTGAGCCGCAGAACACGCAGACGGAACGAAGCGGAATCATCGGTGGCATTGGTCCTGAAATCTGTTGCGTTGCGGATTGTTATCTGGGTTGCTACGGGAAGGACAAGCACGGGTCGGCAACAGACCCGGCAGGGGGATTGGAATGTCGGGGTGGAAAGAATTGGGCGCTGGCGCGAAGACGCTGGCGATTGCGGGCGGCGCGGCGGTCGTGGTGGGCGTTGGCGCGCTGATCTGGAAAGGCCAGGCACCGGCGCCGCAACCGGCCGAGACGGCGGCTCCGGCACCTGAGCCGGAAAAGGCGACGGCTGCGGAACCCCCTGCGGAAACCGCGCCGGCAGCGGAACCTGCCGCGACAGAGTCAGCGCCCGCAACGGAACCGGCAACGGAACAAGCGACGACCGCAGAGGCATCTGCGGCCGAACCGCCCGCCTTCGACGTCGTCCGCGTCTCACCCGAGGGCGATGCGCTGGTAGCGGGCCGTGCCCTGGCCGAGGCCGAGGTATCGGTCATGGTGGATGGCGTGGCGACTGCAAGTGCCGTGGCTGACCAGCAGGGCAAGTTCGTGGCAATGTTCACCCTGCCGCCAAGCGAAGCGCCCCGTGTCGTGAAGCTTTCGATGAAGCCGGAAACGGGGGCGGCGATCGCCTCGGTCGACGAGGTGGTGCTGGCACCGACACCGGCGACCGCGACTGCCGAGCCCGCCGGAACCGAGACGGCGCAGGCAAGCGAAGCCGTTGCCGAGACGGCCCAATCCGAGACGGCCCAGACCGAGACGGCCCAGACCGAAGCCGCTGCGACGGCACCCGAGGGCACCGAGGTGGCTGCCGCCGAAACGACCGAAGCCATGGGTGCGGATACGTCCGAAGCGGTTCAGCCCGCTGCAACAGGCACTGGGGCTCCAGCCGCAACAACGGCGGCTGGAGCGACCGAGGATGACAGCGAGCCTGAAACAGAGCCGACGACAGCCACCGCCGTGCTGGTGACGGATGAAGGTGCCAAGGTCGTGCAAGGCGCAACGGCGCTGCCCGACAACGTGACGATCGGCGCCATCTCCTATTCCACGACCGGCGCGGTTCAACTGTCCGGCCACGGCAAGGCGGGATCGCCCTTGCGGCTTTATCTCGACAACACGCCCGTGCTCGAAACGTCGGTCGGCACCGATGGCAGCTGGAGCGGAACGCTCGGCGAAGTCGCGCCGGGCATCTACACCCTGCGCGCCGATCAGTTGGACGCGGCAGGTGACGTGACCTCTCGCTACGAGACGCCGTTCCAGCGCGAGGCCCCGGATGCTCTGGCCGCGCTGCGGTCGAAAACCGGCAAGCCGGTCAACATCACCGTCCAGCCCGGCTTTACCCTGTGGGAGATCGCCAAGGAGAACTACGGCGACGGCGTGATGTATGTGCGGGTGTTCGAGGCCAACAAGGCGCAGATCAAGGACCCGGACCTGATCTATCCCGGTCAGGTCTTCTCGGTTCCAAGGAAGGACTAGGCGGCCCGAATCGCGACCTGGCCGTGGGTTGTCCCGACGCCCGGCGCAGACGGTCGTGACATCGCAGCCCTGAGGCGGTTTCGTCGGGCGCCAGTTGTCTTGGTGGTTCGAGACGGAGCCTAGGGCCCGTTGTCTTCCGGCTGTCCCGAAGCCTCGCGGCAACAGGCCATCACCTTGGCATCGCCCTTGCAGCAATCGGCGAGCAGGAAGCCGAGGGTGCGGCCAATGCCTTCACGGTCGACGACATAGATCACGTTGCGCGACGCGCGCCGCGACCGGATCAGCCCGGCCTGTTCCAGTGCCGACAGGTGGAAGGACAGCCGCGATGCCCCGATGCCGAGTGCTTCGCCTATCGCGCCCGCAGCAAGCCCTTCGTCGCCCTTGTCCATGAGCAGCCGGATCAGCTCCAGCCGCGATTCATGGGATAAGGCCGACAGGGCGGCGAGGACTTTACTTTGCTCCATCCTTCAACTACTCGTGAATCGTTGAATAGTGGGTTTCTACTCCAGAACCGTCCCGCGAACAACGTAATCCTCTCCCGTTCAGGGATTTCTGGGAAAGTTCCATGCGCAAGCCCTCTGCCAGCGCCACCAGCGCCGATGTTTCCGACCGCCCGACGAAAGGGTGGGAAACCATCCGCCGCGTCGCCCCATATCTCTGGCCGGCGTCGCCGGAACTGGGCTGGGTCAAGCGCCGCGTGATCCTTGCGCTGTTGTTCCTTGTCGTCGCGCGCCTTGTCTCCGTCTTCACGCCATTCCTCTACAAGGCGGCAGTGGATGCGCTGACAAACGAGCATCGCGACGACAGCTGGCTGCTCCTCTACGGCGCTGTCGGGCTGACAGTGGCCTACGGCGTGGCGCGGCTCGCCTCGGTCGCGTTCAACGAATTGCGGGATGCGGTTTTCGTGCGCGTGGGGCAGCGCGCGCTGCGCCAGCTCGCGCTCGAGACCTTCACGCATATCCACCGCCTGTCGCTGCGCTATCACATCACGCGCAAGACCGGGGGCCTGAGCCGCATCATCGAACGCGGGGTGAAAGGCGTCGATTTCCTCCTGCGCTTCCTGCTCTTGTCGATCGGGCCGCTCATCATCGAGCTGGTGCTGGTTTCGGCGATCTTCGCCGTGATGTTCGGCTGGCAATACACGGTGGTCGTGGTCGTCACGATCGCGATCTACGTCACCTTCACCTTCCGCATCACCGAGTGGCGCGTGAAAGTCCGCAAGGAGATGAACGATCAGGATACGGATGCGAACCAGAAGGCCATCGACAGCCTTCTGAACTTCGAAACCGTCAAGTATTTCGGCGCCGAGACGCGAGAAGCGGCGCGTTACGACGTGGCGATGCAGCGTTACGAGAAGGCGGCGGTCAAGACCGGCCTGTCGTTGAGCGTGCTGAATGCGGGCCAGGCCTTCATCATCACCGTGGGGCTCGTGATCGTCATGGTCATGGCGGCGATGGGGGTGCAGGCGGGCAAGCTGACCGTGGGCGACTTCGTCATGGTCAACGCCTACATGATCCAGATCACCATGCCGCTGAACTTCCTTGGCACGGTCTACCGCGAGATCCGGCAGGCGCTGGTCGACATGGGCGAGATGTTCGGCCTTCTGGGCCAGCCCGCCGAGGTCAAGGACAAGCCCGGTGCGCCGGACCTAAAGGTGTCGGCGGGCGAGGTGACCTTCGACAAGGTGGAATTTGCCTACGATCCCGAGCGGCAGATCCTGAAGGGCATCTCCTTCCGCGTCGGGCCGGGCGAGACGGTCGCGCTTGTCGGTCCTTCGGGGTCGGGCAAGTCGACCATCGGACGGCTGCTGTTCCGCTTCTACGACGTGACGGGCGGGGCGATCCGTATCGACGGTCAGGACCTGCGCGATGTGACGCAGGATTCCATCCATGCCCAGATCGGCGTGGTGCCGCAGGATACCGTGCTGTTCAACGATACCGTCTTCTACAACATCGCCTATGGTCGCCCCGAGGCAACCCGGCAGGAGGTCGAGGCGGCAGCGAAGGCGGCCAAGATCCATGACTTCATCACGGCGCTGCCGGCCGGCTACGAGACGACGGTGGGCGAGCGTGGGCTGAAGCTTTCGGGCGGCGAGAAGCAGCGCGTCGGCATTGCCCGCACGCTGCTGAAGAACCCGCCGATCCTGCTTCTGGACGAGGCAACGAGCGCGCTCGACACTCAGACCGAGCGCGACATCCAGGAAAGCCTCAAGGCGATGGGCAAGGGCCGCAGCGTCATCACCATCGCGCACCGGCTGTCCACCATCGTCGACAGCGACCGGATCATCGTGCTCGAGGCCGGCCGGATCGTCGAGGAAGGGCGCCACGAGGAACTGGTCGCGCTCGGCGGGCGATATGCGGCGATGTGGGCGCGGCAATCGGCTGAAGAGGAAGAAGCCGAGGCAGCCTGACGCGCGTCGGGGCGGAGGCGGGCTTGCGCGGCGGCAGGGCCGCCGGTAAGACGGGTCAAAACCACGGAGTCCCCGCGCGTGAGCAATCCGGATAGTTTCATCGACGAGGTGACCGAAGAGGTCCGCCGCGACAAGCTCTTCGCCCTGATGAAGAAATACGGCTGGATCGGCATCCTGCTGGTTCTGCTGATCGTGGGTGGTGCCGCCTGGAACGAATGGCAGAAGTCCCAGAGACAGGCGGCCTCGGAAGCCTTCGGCGATGCCGTCCTGGGTGCGCTGGATAATGACGATCCGGCCGCGCGGCTCAAGGCGCTGGCGGCGATCGGGGCGACCGGCGATCGCGGGGCTATCCTCGATCTTCTTCTGGCCGGCGATCCGGTGACTGACAAGGCCGGTGCGCTGGCCGCGCTCGACAAGGTCGCGGCAGATGCGACGCTGTCGGACGCCTATCGCGATCTTGCCGTGCTGCGGCGGGTTCTGATCGCGGGCAAGGACATGCCTCTCGCCGAACGGCGGACCGCGCTGGAGGCGATTGCAATCGCTGGCCGGCCCTATCGTCCGCTGGCGCTGGAGCAGCTGGCCCTTCTTCAGGTCGAGGACGGCGACGCGCCGGGCGCGATCAAGGCGCTGACGGAGCTCGTCCAGTTGCAGGAGGCGACGCAGGCGACCCGCGCGCGGGTCGGGCAGTTGATCGTGGCACTGGGCGGCGAGCCGCCGGCACAATAAACCGCAATGGCCGGTCGGGCAGGACAGGCAAGGGCAGGGGCAGGGATGCAGAGCAGGGCGATTGCGGGACTGGCGCTGGTGGCGGCCTTGGCCGCCTGCGCACCGAAGGAAGTAATCCTGCAGGGCGAACGCCTCGATGTGCGTGCGCCGCTGGAGAACCAGGTGACGACGGAAGGCGCGCCCGCGCCAACCGATGAGACGGGGGCGGTCAACCGCTCGGTCCCGATCAGCCTTGGCGCGCCGGTATCGCTGTCGGAATGGACGCATCGCGGCAGCAACGTGCGCCATCTCGCTCCGCACAATGCGCTGTCGCCCAGCCCGCAACTCATCTGGTCCAGCACGATCGGCGAGGGCGATTCCCGCCGCTACCGTGTGGCGACGACGCCGGTGGCCGCGGGGGGACGCGTCTTCACCATCGACGCGCGGTCGACGCTGACGGCTACCTCGACCGGCGGCGGAACTCTGTGGTCAATCAGCCTTACGCCGCCGCTCGATCCGGGCAGCGAGGCTGCGGGCGGCGGGCTGGCCTATGGCGACGGCAAGCTGTTCGTGACGACGGGCTATGGCGAGCTTCTGGCGGTCGAGCCGTCGAACGGCGCGATCCTGTGGCGCCAGCGCTTCTCGTCTGCGGCGACCGGGACACCGGCCGTGGCGGATGGCACCGTCTATGTCACGGCGCGCGACAGCTCGGCCTGGGCCATCGATGCCTCGAATGGCAAAGTCCGCTGGCAGTTGGCGGGGCTTCCGGCGCAGACCTCCTATGTCGGCGGTGGCGGCCCGGCACTGACCGACCGGTACGCGCTGTTCCCGTTCTCGAGCGGCAGCCTTGTGGCGGCGTTCCGCACCGGAGGGATGCAGATGTGGTCGGCGCCGGTCCTCGGGAACCGTATCGCGCGCGGCTATTCCAAGATTCAGGATATCGCCTCTGATCCCGTCGTTTCGGGCAATACCATCTTCGTCGCCAATGCCAGCGGCCGAACTGTGGCCATCGATGCCACCACCGGAAAGCGCAAGTGGGAGGCCACGGAAGGCGCGGTCAACACCATCGCGGTGGCGGGCGGATCGATCTTCCTCGTCAACGACGAGAACCGGATCGTCCGGCTCGATGCTGCGACGGGCGATGTGATCTGGGCGACGGAAATGCCGCTCTATCCCCAGGAGAAACCACGCAAGCGCAAGTCGATCTTCGCCCATTACGGGCCAGTGATGGCGGGCGGGCATCTGGTTGTCGCCTCGTCGGACGGGCTCTTGCGGCTTTTCAACCCGACGAACGGCGCGTTGGTCGGCACGTCGCAGATGCCGGCTGGGGCGGCGACGGCGCCGATTGTGGTTGGCGGCACGCTGTTCGTCGTGGGCGAGGACGGGAAACTTCACGCTTTCCGTTGACGGGTGAAGCGTGTAAGGCGAGCGGCTTGAATGATGACGGCCCGGGAACGGGCCGCGGAGTGCGCCCATGACCTTTACCCTTGCCATCGTCGGCCGGCCCAATGTCGGCAAGTCGACGCTGTTCAACCGCCTTGTCGGGCGGAAGCTCGCCCTGGTCGATGACCAGCCGGGCGTGACGCGCGACCTGCGCGAAGGCGACGGGCGCATCCATGACCTCAGGTTCACCGTGATCGACACGGCCGGGCTCGAGGATGTGACCGACGACAGCCTGCAGGGGCGGATGCGGCGCCTGACCGAGCGCGCGGTCGACATGGCCGATGTCTGCCTGTTCCTGATCGACGGCCGGGCCGGGCTGACCGCCACCGACCGGGTGTTCGCCGAGATCCTGCGCCGCAAGAACGCCCGCGTCATCCTTGGCGTGAACAAGGCCGAGGGGCGGGCAGGCGAGGCGGGCGTGATCGAGGCCTGGGAACTGGGCCTGGGCGAGCCGCTGGCGCTGTCGGCCGAGCATGGTGAGGGGATGGACGAGCTTTACCACGTCCTGCGCCCGATCGGCGAGGAGTTCCGCGAACGTGCCGAGGCCGATGCGCCGGTCGTGGACATCGACGTGCCCGAGGACGAGGCCGAAGAGGAAGCTGATCCGCAGGCCCACAAGCCGACCGAGAAGCACCCGCTGCAGATTGCGGTGATCGGCCGGCCGAATGCCGGGAAATCCACGCTCATCAACAAGATCCTCGGCGAGGACCGCCTGCTGACCGGGCCCGAGGCCGGGATCACCCGCGACGCGATCTCGATCCGGGCCGACTGGATGGGCACGCCGATCCGCATCTTCGACACCGCCGGAATGCGCAAGAAGTCGAAGATCGACGACAAGCTGGAAAAGCTCTCGGTCGCCGATGGCCTCCGCGCCGTGCGCTTCGCCGAGGTGGTCGTCGTGCTTCTGGACGTGGAAATCCCCTTCGAACAGCAGGACCTGCGCATCGCCGACTTCGCCGAGACCGAGGGGCGGGCTGTGGTCGTCGCGGTCAACAAGTGGGACCTAGAGGACGAGAAGCAGGAAAAGCTCGCCGAGCTGAAGGAGATGTTCGAACGCCTCCTGCCGCAACTCCGCGGCGCGCCGCTGGTCACCGTTTCGGCCAAGACCGGGCGCGGTCTCGACCGGCTGCATGACGCGATCCTGAAGGCGCATGACATCTGGAACCGCCGCGTTCCGACCGCGCGGCTGAACTCCTGGCTCGGCGCGATGACCGAGGCGCATCCGCCGCCCGCGCCGGGCGGCCGCCGCATCCGCCTGCGCTACATGACCCAGGTGAAGACCCGCCCGCCGGGTTTTGTCGTGATGTGCAGCCATCCCGAGGACATGCCCGACAGCTACAAGCGCTATCTTGTCAATGGCTTGCGCGACCATTTCGACATGCCGGGCACGCCGATCCGTCTGACGCTGCGCAGCCAGGGCGACAAGAACCCCTACAAGGAAAAGAAAAACTGGGGCGCCCCGTCACGGCTCAGGAAGCACCTGGACAAGAAGAAGGACTGACGCGGCCATGCCGCTGTGCCCCTGATCTTCTTCTGTTCACAAATATCCTGCAGGGGGTCCGGGGGACGCAAAGTCCCCCGGCGCCTGGACCGATCGGGCCACCCGACGATCAGCTCGCGTAGTCTGACCCTTCCGCATCCAGCAGCGCCTTCAGCTCGTGCAGATGCGCTTCGGCAAAGCCCGGATAGGCTTCCCATTCCCGCGCGGTCTTCTCGGCAACCTCTTCGGGCAGGACGCGCAGGGGGCGGCCGGTCTGCAGGGCGCGGATATATGTCTCGGCGGCGCGTTCGAAGTAGTAAAGGCGGTTGAAGGTCTCGGCCACGGTCCGGCCCACGACCAGCACGCCGTGATTGCCCATGACCATCGTCGTGACCTTGGGATCGGACAGGAGCAGCGCACAGCGTGCCGCCTCGTCCTCGAAGGCCATTCCGCCGTAGTGTTCATCGACGACGGTGCGGTTGTGGAACATCGCGCTGTTCTGGTCGATCGCCGGCAGGCGGCTGTCGGCGAGGCTGGCGAGTACAGTGGCGTGGATCGAATGGACATGCATAACGCAGACCGCATGCGGGCACTCGCGGTGGATCGTGCCATGCAGGCCCCAGGCGGTCGGATCCGGCGCGTCGGGGCGGTCCATCGTCGTGGGATCGTCGGCGTCGAGGAGCAGAAGATCCGATGCGCGGATGCGGGCGAAGTGCCGGCCGTTCGGGTTGATGAGGAAGCGTTTGCCGCCATTGCCGACCGCCAGCGAGAAATGGTTGGCGACCGCTTCGTGCATGTCGAGCTTGACCGTCCAGCGAAAGGACGCCGCGAGATCGACGCGTTCGGGCCAATGGGCGATGTTACGGAGCGGCGTGGCAGTGGCGGTCATCGGGTCCTCCTTCGCTCGGGCGATCATGATCAGCGTAGCGCGGAATCCCTTGCGGTGGTTCGGCTTTCCCGACCTGTCGATGTCGGGGTTCGGATGTGCGGGAAAACGTCGGTTGCAGAGACAAAGAGGCGGATTTCCGCATGTTCACAATCGTTTGTTCGGGGAAGCTCGCGCCGTGCGGTGGACAGCGCGGGGCGCCTGTGCGATTCCGCTCGCATGACCTCCCTCCGATCCCTCATGATCGTCTGTCTGGTGTTGGCGACGCTGCCGTGGCGCGCCTATCTCGGTGCGGGCGTCGGCGCAGCCGCGGCCATCGCGACGCCAGCCGTCGCCGTTGCCGCGAGCCTTGATCGGTTGCCCGAGACAGAGCGGCCTGTAACCATTGACAGCGACGCAGCCAGGCCAGTGGCGCTGACGGTCCCTTGCCCGGGGCCGAAGTTGCCGGGATCGGTCTGTCCCGCTCCGGTGGCGATCCTGCCCGGCGAGGCGGTATTGCCCGTTCGCCCCGGCTCCGACATCCAGATCGCAGCAGAGACCGTGTCGCGCGATCTTTGGCAGCCCGAGCGGCCCCGGGACCCGCCCAGATCCTGCTGATCACCCGAGCGCCGCCGCTGGCGGCTTTCAAGATCAGCCAAAAGGATGTCCCATGCTGACCCGTCGATTTTTCGTTGCCGCTGCACCGGCCGCGCTCCTCGCCGCCTGCGTCAGGCCGCAGGAGGTCACCCGCGCGGCGCCCGCCGCAGTGCCGCCCCCGGTCCCGATGCCCGCGCGCTACGGCGCCCTCACCGATGAACCCCATCCCGTTCCCGCCGTCCCCGACGGCATCGTGCCGCCCCAGTTCTGGCGGCAGGAAATCGACAGCCCGTTTCCCAACCTTGCCGTGCCCGAGCCGAACCTGCCGGTGGGCACGGTGGTCGTCGATGCGGATGCGAATTTCCTCTACCTGATCCAGCCCGGTGGGAAGGCCCTGCGCTATGGCGTGGGCACCGGCGCGGCGGCCTATGCCTGGAGCGGCGAGGCGCGGATGCAGTGGAAGCAGCAATGGCCGCGCTGGAAGGCGCCAGACAGCATGATCGCGCGCCGCCCTGAATTCGCGCCCTACTCGGTGGCCAATGGCGGCATGGCGCCGGGGCCGGGCAATCCCCTTGGCGCGCGGGCGCTCTACCTGTTTCAGAACGGCGAGGACACGCTTTACCGCATCCACGGCGCCTGCGAGCCGCAATATGTGGGCAAGGCCGTGTCCTCGGGCTGCATCCGTCTGCTCGATCAGGATGCGATCGACCTTTACGACCGGGTCAGGGAGGGGGCGCGTGTGATCGTTCTGCCGTCGACGAAACCGGCGGGACTGGCGAGCATCTACTGAGGAAGGCGCCGGGGCGCGGGTATCGCGCCCCGTCACGCGGCCTTGTTCAAGGCCCGCACGGCATAGATCGCAACCAGAACGATGCCGATCAGGGCAAGGCCCGAGACAGTCGGCACTGCAGTGCCGTTCGCGACGATGATTGCCGCCAGCGCCCAGATCAGCGCCAGCCCGTATTCCGTTGCGCGGGTCAGGCGCGACAGCACGTAAAGCGCGAGGTTCAGCACGACGAGAAGCATCGCATAGGCGGCGATGCGGTCGTCCAGCAGTCCGAAGCCCGAGATCAGCACGCCCCAGGACACGCCGTTGGCCGCCGTCAGCCAACCGGCAAAAAGCGCGATGGGTCCAGCGAGAAACCAGTGGTCAGGGGCATCGCGCGTCGGCTTCAGCGCCAGAAGCGCGCCGACAAGCATCACCACGATCAGGATGCTGGCCCAGAACGGCGAGCGTACGGCGACGGCAAGCCAGATCGCCCCGACCGCCAGAGAGACGAGCAGCGGCAGGCGTGTTGCGTCCCAGACCGGGTCCTCGGCCCGCTTCCACAGGCCGTAGCCGGCATGCACCAGCAGCCAGAGATAGATGAGCCCCCAGATCGAGAAGGCGTAGCCCGCCGGCAGGATCGACGGCCGCCCGGCCTGCACCGGCAATTGTGATGGATCGTAGCCGCGGAAATCGGGGGTGAAGATCGGCGACAGCCCGAAGGCCAGCGCCGCGATCAGGACGAGAAGGGCACGCAGGCGCGGGGCCATCTCAGACAAGCACGCCGTCGGCGCCGATCCGGGTCTTGCCGCCCAGATAGGGATGCAGGGCTGCCGGCAAGTCGACCGAGCCATCCTCCTGCTGGCCATTCTCCAGCACCGCGATCAGCGCACGGCCCACGGCAAGGCCCGAGCCGTTCAGCGTATGGACGAATTCCGGCTTGCCGCCCGCGGGACGGAAGCGCGCATTCATCCGCCGCGCCTGAAAATCGCCGCAGACCGAGACGGAGGAGATTTCCCGATAGGTGTTCTGTCCCGGAAGCCAGACTTCGAGGTCATGGGTCTTCTGCGCGCCAAAGCCCATGTCGCCGGTGCAAAGGACGATGGTGCGATAGGGCAGGCCCAGCTTTTCCAGGATGGCTTCCGCGCATTTCGTCATGCGCTCGTGCTCGGCAAGCGAGGTGTCGGGCGTGGTGATGGACACCATCTCGACCTTCTCGAACTGGTGCTGGCGGAGCATCCCGGAGGTGTCCTTGCCCGCCGAGCCTGCTTCCGAACGGAAGCACTGGGTATGGGCGGTCATGCGGATCGGAAGCTGGCCTTCGTCGAGGATTTCGCCCGCGACCGAGTTGGTGAGCGTGACCTCGGACGTCGGGATCAGCCACCAGCCGTTGGTGGTCTGGTAGCTGTCCTCGGCGAATTTCGGCAGCTGGTTCGTGCCGTACATCGCGTCCTCCTTGACGAGGACCGGGGTCCAGGTCTCGGTCAGGCCATGCTCGGTGATGTGGGTGTCGAGCATGAACTGCGCCAGCGCGCGGTGGACGCGGATCACCGCGCCTTTCAGCACCACGAAGCGGCTGCCGGAGAGTTTCGCCGCCGTCTCGAAATCCATCCCCGGCTTCACCCCGGCGATGTCGAAATGCTCCTTCGGCTTGAAGGAAAAGCTGCGCGGTGTGCCCCACCGACGGATCTCGACATTGCCGCTTTCATCCTCACCGTCAGGCACATCGGCGAGCGGCAGGTTCGGGATGGTCAGGAGGAGGTCGCGGAGGCGGGCATCCTCGGTCGCGGCCTCGTCGGTCAGGCGGGCGATCTCGGCCTTCTTCTCGGCCACCAGCGCGCGCAGGCGCTCGAATTCTGCATCGTCGCCGCGCGCCTTGGCGGCGCCCACGTCCTTGCTGGCGCGGTTCTGCTCGGCCTGCGCGGTCTCTGCCGCGAGGATCTTGGCGCGGCGGCCCTCGTCGATGGCGAGGATCTCCGACGACATTCCGGCCAAGCCCCGGCGCGCGAGTGCGGCGTCAAAGGCGGCGGGATTTTCGCGGATGGCGCGAATGTCGTGCATGATGGCGTCCTCGGGTTTGGCCTCGTCGGCCCCATATGCCGCAGGCCAAGGCGCAATGCAAACGGCGCTACGGCGCGGCGCTCGACGCAACGGCGGTGCGCAGGCCCAAACGAGGACGGGCCGCCCAGCTACCGATCAGTCCGCTGCGTCGGTCACGGGCGACCATCACCCCGGCGACGGCCCAGCCCGGTCCGTCCGCCACCAGGAGCGGAGCGCCGGAATTGCCCGAGACCGCCGGACAGGTCAGGGCGAAGAGGGCCGGGGTCGTCGACAGGATGCCGCAGTCCGGCTCGACCGTGGGCAGGTGCGGGTCGTCGCGGCGATAACTGACCATGACGAGAAGGTTCACACCTTCGGCTTCGGCAAAGGGCAGGGGGGCGATGCCGGGCAGGGGATGGTCGAGGCGCAGGAGGCCCACATCCCCGGCGATCGAAGGCTCGCCCTGCGGAACCGTCTGGGGAAAGAGCGACTCGCGTCCCTTTGCCTCGGCCACGACCGCATCGCCGTTGCGCCCGGCCGAAAAGCGGATCGTGGCCGGATCAACCGGAGGACCGCCTTCATGATGGCGCAGACAATGTCCGGCGGTAACGACGAGATCCGGGGCGACCAGCGTACCGGTGCAGATCGCCGCGCCGGGCTTTTCGCCATAGGTGATTTCTCCGACGGCGGCCGGGGGGGCGATCGCCTCGCCCCAACCCTGCGTCAGGACAGCGAAGGTCAGCAGGCTGCCCACGACAAGAGCGATGGCGATCTGTTTCACGCGACTGTCAGCCCCTTGCGCCACGCGCTGAATTGCACCGGCGACAGGAATTCTCTACAGGATCGCAACGCAAGCCGGGAAGCCCCGGCGGGCGGGGGGCTTGCCTTGCCATCCCCCGACCCCCCAGATAGGGTGCGCAACCAGTTTTTCCGGGGGTCCCCCCGACGAGCCGAGAGGACGACAGATGTTCGTAACCCCCGCCTTCGCACAGGCCGCCGGTGGCGGCGGCGCCGCGGCAATCACCAGCTTCATGCCGCTGATCCTGATCTTCGGGATCATGTATTTCCTTCTCATCCGTCCGCAGCAGAAAAAGCTGAAAGAGCACAAGGCCATGGTCGAGGCCTTGCGCCGCGGTGATCAGGTGCTGACGCAGGGCGGCATCATCGGCAAGGTGACCAAGGTGAACGAGGACGGCATCCTCGAGGTCGAGATCGCCGATGGCGTCCGCGTTCGTACTCCGCGCAGCACCATCGCCCAGGTGATGTCGAAAACCGAACCGGCGGCCTGAGCCGGCCCCCTTCACGGACACGTCCATGCAAACCCCGCTCTGGAAGCGCCTGCTGATCTGGGCCGTCGTGGCCGCCGGTCTGCTCTATGCCATGCCGAACGCGTTCTACTCGCGCGTCGAGAAACACAATGACGCAACCGCGGCGATCGAGAAGGCCGCCGGGGCCGCGACACCCGCCCAGGAGGCGGACGTGGCACTTTGGCCGAACTGGCTGCCGTCCGGGCTGGTCAATCTTGGTCTCGACCTGCGGGGCGGGGCGCATCTTCTGGCCGAGGTGCAGGTTGCCGATGTCTATGCCGACCGGATCGACATCCTCTGGCCCGAAGCGCGCGACAGCTTGCGGCAGGCGCGCGACGCGGTGGGCAATGTCCGGCGACTGGATGCGCCTCCGGGTGAGCTGAAGATCAAGATCAGCAACCCTGACGGCATGGCGAAGGCCGTCGAAATCGTGCGGGGGCTGGCGCAGCCGGTGACGACGCTGACGGGGGTGGGTCAAAGCTCGCTCGAGGTCAGCGCCGAGGGCGACACGATCACGATCCAGCTTTCGGCCGCCGAAAAGGCCGCCACCGACGAACGAACGATGGCGCAGTCGCTGGAAATCGTCCGCCGCCGGATCGACGAGGCTGGCACGCGCGAACCGACGATCCAGCGCCAGGGCGCCGACCGAATCCTGATCCAGGTTCCGGGCATCGGTACCGCCGCCGAACTGAAATCGCTGATCGGCACGACGGCGCGCCTGACCTTCAACCCGGTTGTCGGGCGGGCCTCCAACGCAAATGCCGATCCCGGCAGCCCGCGCAACGTGGTCTTGCCGGAACGGGGGCGACCGGGCAGCTTCCTCATCATCGAGCGGACGCCTGTCGTCGGCGGCGAGGATCTGGTCGATGCCCAGCCCGCCTTCGACCAGAACGGCGGCCCTGCCGTGAACTTCCGTTTCAACCCGGCAGGCGCGCGCGCCTTCGGGGACTACACCGCCAACAACATCGGGTCGCCCTTCGCCATCGTGCTCGACAACGAGGTCGTCTCGGCGCCGACGATCCAGAGCCACATCGCAGGTGGCTCGGGCATCATCACCGGGAACTTCACGGTCGAGGAATCGACTGAGCTTGCGGTGCTGCTGCGCTCCGGCGCTCTGCCAGCCAAGCTGAACTTCCTCGAAGAGCGCACCATCGGACCGGAACTGGGGCAGGACAGCATCGATGCCGGCAGGGTTGCCGCCATCATCGGCATGGTCGCGGTCTCGGCGTTGATGATCGCCTGCTATGGCCTCTTCGGCGTCTTCGCGACCGTCGCTCTGGCAATTAACATGGCGCTGATCTTTGCCGTGCTGTCCATCATCGGCGGCACTCTGACGCTGCCGGGTATCGCCGGTATCGTGCTGACCATCGGCATGGCGGTTGACGCCAACGTGCTGGTCTATGAACGCATCCGCGAGGAATTGCGGGTGCAGAAGGGTCCTGCGCGGGCCATCGAGATCGGGTACGAGCGCGCCATGTCGGCGATCATCGACGCCAACCTGACGACGATGATCACCGCGCTGGTGCTGTTCTTCATGGGGGCAGGCCCCGTGCGCGGCTTCGCGATCACGCTGGCCATCGGCATTGTCACATCGGTCTTCACGGCGCTTCTGGTGACGCGCCAGCTGATCGAGATCTGGTACGGCTGGCGCCGTCCCAAGACCATCGTGGTTTGAGGAGATCGGATATGGCTTGGCGTCTGCATCTGGTTCCCGAAAAGACCAACATCGACTTCTTCCGGTGGCAATGGATCACCTTTGGCGGTTCGATGATGCTCATGGTTCTGGCCTTCATCGCCTGGGGCGTGATGGGCCTGAACTTTGGCATCGATTTCAAGGGCGGCACGACGATCCGCACCGAATCCACGCAGGCCGTGGATGTGGGCGCCTTCCGTCAGGCGCTGGAAAAGCTGCCGCTTGGCGACATCACCATCACCGAGGTCTTCGACCCGAGTTTCCGGGCTGACCAGCACGTGGCGCAGATCCGCATCTCGGCGCTGGACAAGACCGAGTCGGTCACGCCGGAAACGATCGAGCAGGTCGAAGTTGCGCTGAAGGCCGTTGATCCCGGGATCACCTTCCCGTCGATCGAGTCGGTCGGGCCGAAGGTTTCGGGCGAGTTGGTCTGGTCCTCGGTGCTGGCGGTCGCGGCGACCAGTATCGGCATCATGCTGTACATCTGGCTTCGCTTCGAATGGCAGATGGCGCTTGGCGGGGTGCTGGCGCTTCTCCATGACGTCTTCATCACCATCGGCATATTTGCGCTGTTCCAGATCAAATTCGACCTGACCATTGTCGCGGCACTGCTGACCATCCTTGGCTATTCGATCAACGATACGGTCGTCGTGTTCGACCGGCTGCGGGAGAACTTGCGCAAGTACAAGACCATGCCCCTGCGCGATGTGATGAACCTTTCCGTGAACGAAACCCTCAGCCGGACGGTGATGACCTCGCTGACCACCCTGATCGCGGTTGGCTCCATGCTGGTCTTCGGCGGCGACGTGATCCGCGGCTTCAGCTTCGCGATCTTCATGGGTGTGTTGCTGGGGACCTATTCCTCGGTCTATGTCGCAAAGAACATCGTCCTGATGATCGGCCTTGACCGCAGCGAGAAGCCGAAGGGTGGCAAGGGCAACGAATTCGCCCATATCGACGCCTGACGCGAACGAGGGGCAGGAATGCGCCTGACCGAGATCACCTATCCGGAAGCGCTGCCGATCGAGAGCTATGGCCCCGGCTTCTTCCGGCTTGGCGGCCAGGTCTTGCGCGGCCCGGTGGTGATTTCGCCATGGTCGGCAGTGGGGTGGGGCGGTCTTGACGATACGGAGACGCCGCTCAGGCTTGCTGGTCGCATTGATGTGCTGTTCGTCGGCATGGGGGCAGAGCTTGCACCTGTTCCGCGAGCCTTCCGCACTGTGCTGGAAGAAGCCGGGATCGGTGTCGAGCCGATGAACTCGCCCGCCGCCTGCCGCACCTACAACGTGCTTCTCTCGGAAGGGCGGCTGATCGCGACCGCCCTGATCCCGGTCTGACCCGCATGGAGCCGGCCGAGCTGCAGGTTCGCGATGTGTCCTGCGCCCGGGGCGGGGTTACCGTGCTGGAAGGGGTGAGCTTCACACTTGCGGCAGGGCAGGCCCTGGTCCTGCGCGGCCCCAACGGCATCGGCAAGACGACGCTTCTGCGCACGGTGGCAGGGCTTCAGCCCGCCGTTGCCGGCGAGGTATCGCTTCCCCCCGAGACTCTGGCCTATGCCGGACATGCGGACGGGGTGAAGGCGACGCTGACCGTGGCCGAGAACCTGGACTTCTGGGCGGCAGTCCACGGGCAGGGCGGTGTGCCGGGGGCGCTTCTGGCGATGAACCTAGACGGCCTGAAGGACCGCGCGGCAAAGAACCTGTCGGCCGGGCAGCGCCGCCGTCTTGGCCTTGCGCGCCTGATCGTCACCGGGCGGCCGATCTGGCTGCTTGATGAGCCCACCGTGTCGCTCGATGCGGCTTCCGTCGCGTTGTTCGGAGCGGTGCTGCGCAGCCATCTCGCACGGGGGGGCGCGGCACTGATCGCGACCCATATCGACCTTGGCCTGCCGGAAGCGCAAGTGCTGGACCTCACGCCCTACAAGGCCCGTGCGCCGCAAGGCCGCCAGAGCCGCGATGCCTTTGCCGAGGCCATCGAATGATCGCGCTGATCCTTCGCGACCTCAGGCTGGCCGTGCGCAGCGGCGGAGGCTTCGGCCTTGGGCTCGCCTTCTTCCTGCTCGTCGCCGTGCTGGTGCCGCTCGGCGTCGGGCCGGAGCCTGCGACGCTGGCGAAGATCGCGCCGGGCATCCTTTGGGTCGGTGCGCTCCTGTCCTGCCTCCTGTCGCTCGACCGGATCTTCGCGCTCGATTTCGAGGATGGCTCGCTTGACCTGCTCGCCACCGCGCCGATGCCGCTGGAGGGGGTCGTGGCGGCCAAGACGCTGGCGCACTGGCTTGTGACCGGTCTGCCGCTGACGCTGGTCGCGCCGGTTCTGGCGGTGCTGCTGAACCTGCCGGCGCAGGGGTATCTCTGGCTGGTCGCGTCGCTGGCGCTTGGCACGCCGGCGCTCAGCATGATCGGGGTCTTTGGCGCGTCGCTGACCGTCGGGTTGAAGCGCGGCGGCCTCCTCTTGTCGCTGCTGGTGCTGCCGCTTTACGTGCCGACGCTGATCTTCGGGGCCGAGGCGGTACGACGCGGGGCGATGGGCATGGCGGCGGGAACGCCGCTTTTGCTGATGGCCGGGATCACCGCCGGATCGCTGGCGCTTCTGCCCTTTGCCGCCGCTGCGGCAATCCGCGTCAATCTGCGGTGAGCGCTACCATGTTAGGGTTGATCTCTGCCTCGGGGAGGGACTAGCTGGCGGTCATGTCGATCTGGGAATATGCCAATCCGAAGAAGTTCATGGAGACCTCGGGCAAGGTTCTGCCCTGGGTTGCCATTCCCGCTGCCGTGCTTTGCGCGGTCGGTCTGATCTGGGGTTTCTTCTTCACCCCGGAGGCCGAGAATTTCGGTTCGACCGTCAAGATCATCTATCTGCATGTTCCCGCCGCGATGATGGCGATCAACGTCTGGCTGATGATGCTGGTGACGTCGCTCGTCTGGATCGTTCGCCGCCACCATGTCAGTGCGCTTGCGGCGAAGGCCGCGGCGCCAATCGGTCTGACGATGACGTTGGTCGCGCTTGTGACCGGCGCGCTCTGGGGGCAGCCGATGTGGGGCACATGGTGGGCCTGGGACCCGCGGCTGACCTCGTTCCTGATCCTGACGCTGTTCTACCTTGGCTACATGGCGCTCTGGGCGGCGGTCGAGGAGCCCGACACCGCCGCCGATCTGACGGGCGTTTTGTGCATCGTCGGTTCGGTCTTTGCGCTTCTGTCGCGCTATGCCGTCAATTTCTGGAACCAGGGCCTGCATCAGGGCGCATCGCTGTCGCTCGATGCGCGCGAGAACGTCGCGGATGTCTACTGGGTTCCGCTGGTGATCTGCATCGCGGGTTTCGTGCTCATGTTCGTGACGCTGGTGCTCCTGCGGACGCGGACCGAGATCCGCGCCCGCCGCCTGTCGGCGCTTCTCGCGCGGGAGCGGATGGCATGATGCCGGCTCTGGGGAAATATGCGGGCGTCGTTCTGGGGGCTTACGGGCTGTCGCTGGCGCTGATCGTGGTGCTGATCCTGGCGACCCTGTGGCGCGGCGCGAAGACGCGCCAGGCGCTCCGCGAGGTCGAGGATCGTCAGGGAAAGACTCATGGCTAAACCGCTTCTGTTCGTGCCTGCCATCGCGGTGGCGGGCTTTGTCGCGCTTGCCTTCCTCGGCATGAACCGCTCGGATCCCGACGCGCTGCCCTCGACGCTGGAGGGGCGCGAGGTGCCGGCGGTCAAGGTCGACCCCTTGGGTGATGCGCCAGTGCCGACCGATGCTGCCCTGCGGGCGCCGGGGGCGAAGCTTGTCAACTTCTGGGCCAGCTGGTGCGCGCCCTGCCGGGCCGAACATCCGATGCTGGAAAAGCTCGCGGCCGAGGGCGTGCAGATCGTCGGCATCAATTACAAGGACAAGCCGGACGCGGCGCTTGCCTTCCTGGCAGAACTCGGATCACCCTATGCCATGATCGGGGCGGATACATCGGGGCGTATGGGCATCGACTGGGGCATCTACGGCGTTCCCGAAACCTTCGTCATCAATGGCGAGGGCACGGTGATCCTGCGCCTGCCGGGTCCGATCACTGCAGAAAATCTTGAAAGCACAATCCGTCCGGCGCTGGCCAAGGCCGCAGCGCCATGACCGGCAGGGCGACGGCTTTTCCTGTGGGACTTGCCATCGCCCTTGCGGGGCTCCTGCTGGGCGAGGCCGCCGCGGCAAAGCCGGGAACGCCGGGACCGGACTATTTCACCGGCACATATCAGCGCATCGGCCGCAGCGGCGGCGCGGAACCCGGTCTGATTGACGACAAGGTTGCGATCGCCCCTGACGGCGACCGGGTGACAATCCGCGGCTGCACAGGGCCAGAGACCCTCATGGGCTTTGGTCCGGCCTTCGAGATCGTGAACTTGATGACCGGACAGCAGGCCGGAATCGGCGTCGAATGCCTGTTTCACAACAACGGATACAACCGGCCGATCCTGACCTGCCAGACGCAGGATGGTGCGGCCTGGACGCTCTGGCCGACCAGCTTTGGCGGACCCGGCGCGCCTCTGGTCTGCGGTTAGCCCTTCATCGTCACGACGATCAGCAGAAGGAATCCTGCCGTCTCGATCCAGGGCATCGAGGGCAGCGGCAGGCGGCGCGCGGCGCGCAGGACCCGGACGGTCATGGGCAGATTCTCCAGTCAGGACCGTCAGAGGGTACGCGGCGAGAAGCTAAGAAGAACAAAAGGCCCGGGGGCGACCCCGGGCCTTCTGCTTCAAATTGTACGGATCGGATCAGACGGTGCCGGCCAGATGGCGCAACACGTAGTGCAGCACGCCGCCATGCTCGACATATTCGATCTCGATCTCGGTATCGATCCGGCACTTGATCTGGATCGTCCGCTCTTTCCCGTCCGAATAGAGGATGGTGCAGGGCACCTGGCTGAGCGGCTTCAGATCGCCTTCCAGCCCGCCGATCGACACAACCTCGTCGCCCTTCAGGTCCAGGGACTTGCGGGTGTCGCCGTTGGTGAACTCGAAGGGGATCACGCCCATGCCGACGAGGTTCGAGCGGTGGATGCGCTCGAAGCTTTCGGCGATCACCGCCTTGACGCCGAGCAACGCCGTGCCCTTCGCCGCCCAGTCACGGCTGGAGCCTGCGCCGTATTCGACGCCGCCGAAGATGACCAGCGGCGTGCCCTCGGCCTGATAGGCCATCGAGGCGTCGTAGATCGAGGTCTGTTTGCCGTCTGGCCCCTTGGTGTAGCCGCCTTCGACGCCATCCAGCATCTCGTTCTTGATGCGGATGTTGGCGAAGGTGCCGCGCATCATCACTTCGTGGTTGCCGCGGCGCGAGCCGTAGGAGTTGAACTCGCTGACCGGAACCTGCCGCTCTGTCAGATACTTGCCTGCCGGAGTTGAGGCCTTGAACGAACCGGCCGGGCTGATGTGGTCGGTGGTGATCATGTCGCCAAGAACCGCCAACACCCGCGCGCCGGTGATGTCCTTGATGACGCCGGGCTTCTTGGACATGCCCTGGAAATAGGGCGGGTTCTGGATATAGGTCGAGGTCGGCGGCCAGTCATAGGTCTCGCTGTCGGTGGTCTCGACCGCCTGCCAGAGCTTGTCGCCCTTGAAGACGTCGGCGTATTTCTCCTGGAAGGCCTTGCGGGTGACCGTTGCCTCGACCAGCTCGGCGATCTCCTGGTTGGTCGGCCAGATGTCCTTGAGGAACACGTCCTTGCCGTCCTTGGACACCCCGATCGGATCCTTGGTCAGGTTGATGTTCACATCGCCTGCCAGCGCATAGGCCACGACCAGCGGCGGAGAGGCGAGGTAGTTCGCCCGCACGTCCGGGGAAATCCGGCCCTCGAAGTTGCGGTTGCCCGAGAGAACTGCCGTCGCAACGAGGTCATTCTCGTTGATCGCCTTGGAAATCGCCGGATCGCCGAGCGGCCCCGAGTTGCCGATGCAGGTGGTGCAGCCATAGCCCACGAGGTTGAAGCCGATGGCGTCCAGATCCTCCTGCAGACCGGCGGCCTGCAGGTATTCGCCCACGACCTGCGATCCGGGCGCGAGCGAGGTCTTGACCCAGGGCTTCCGCGTCAGGCCAAGGGCGCGGGCCTTCCGCGCCACCAGACCGGCCCCGATCATCACATAGGGGTTCGAGGTGTTGGTGCAGGAGGTAATGGCCGCGATCACGACCGAGCCGTCGCGGATCGTGTAATCCTTGCCCTCGACCTTGGCAGTCTTGCGGGCGTCCTGCGGCGGGGCGAGCACGCCGCCGCCTTCCTCGACCATCGCCTCGGCATCCGGGGTGACGGCGATGCCGCGATACTCGGCGACCGTCTTATAGAAGGACCGGGCAGCCATGTTCAGCGGCGTGTAGTCCTGCGGGCGCTTCGGGCCCGAGATGGCCGGCACGATCTCGCCCATGTCGAGATGCAGGGTGTCGGTGTAGATCGGGTCATAGTCCGGGCCGCGCCACATGCCGTTGGCCTTGGCATAGGCCTCGACCAGCGCGATGCGGGATTCCTCGCGGCCGGTGTTGCGCAGGTAGCGCAGCGTCTCGCCGTCGATCGGGAAGAAGCCGCAGGTCGCGCCGTATTCGGGAGCCATGTTGGCGATCGTCGCCCGGTCGGCCAGCGGCAGGTGATCGAGGCCCGGACCGTAGAATTCGACGAACTTGTTGACCACGCCCTTCTTGCGCAGCATCTGCACGACCTTGAGGACAAGGTCGGTCGCCGTGGTGCCTTCCATCATCTTGCCGGTCAGCTTGAAGCCCACGACTTCGGGGATGAGCATGGAGACGGGCTGGCCAAGCATCGCGGCCTCGGCCTCGATCCCGCCGACGCCCCAGCCAAGCACCGCCAGGCCGTTGACCATCGTGGTGTGGCTGTCCGTGCCGACGAGCGTATCCGGATAGGCCACGACCTCGCCGTTCTGGTCGGTGTCGGTCCAGACGGTCTGGGCAAGGTATTCAAGGTTCACCTGGTGGCAGATGCCGGTGCCGGGCGGCACGACGCGGAAGTTCTGGAACGCCTTCTGTCCCCATTTCAGGAACTGGTAACGCTCCATGTTCCGCTCGTATTCGCGGTCCACGTTCATCTGGAAGGCGCGGGGCGTGCCGAATTCGTCGATCATCACCGAGTGGTCGATGACGAGGTCGACCGGGTTCAGCGGATTGATCTTCTGCGCGTCGCCGCCAAGGCCGAGGATACCGTCGCGCATGGCGGCAAGGTCCACGACCGCCGGAACGCCGGTGAAGTCCTGCATCAGCACGCGGGCGGGGCGATAGGCGATCTCGATCGGGTTCTTGCCGCCTTTCTTGCCCCAGTCGGAGAAGGCCTTGATGTCATCGACGCTGACGGTCTTGCCGTCCTCGAAGCGCAACATGTTCTCAAGCACGACCTTCAGCGCGGCCGGGAGCTTGGAGAACTCACCCAGGCCTGCGGCCTCGGCGGCAGGGATCGAGTAATAGGCGACAGTCTGACCTCCGGCGGTCAGGGTCTTGCGGGTCTTGGTGCTGTCATGTCCGACGGTGACGGTCATTCGGGCCTCCTTGGCGAAATGGCTCGGGCGGAACTCTGACGCTGCAACTGCACAAGCACAAGGCCGCAGCGGAGTCGCAGGCTTTGTATGCAATTGTATGCCGAAAATCCAGCCCTATTGTGCGCCTTTTGCCGACTTGGACTGCGGCTCTCGCGTCGCAGTCGCGCAACTGCACGAGACAATCGCAATTCATTGATTGGAGCTTGCAGACGCGCCGCACTAGAACAGGCGTCACGACCCTTGGAAAGACCAGATGCGCCACCTTCTCGCCGCCAGTTTTGGATTTTGCGCCGCCATTGGCAGCGCCGCCGTCTCTGATGAGGTGAAAAGCCGGACTGGAGTTGTGGTAGAACTCTACACCTCGCAGGGCTGTTCTTCCTGTCCGCCGGCCGATGATTTCTTCGCCGTCCTTGCGCAGACGCCAGGCGTGATTCCTCTGGCGCTGCATGTCGACTATTGGGACTACATCGGCTGGGAAGACCAGTTTGCCAATTCCACCTATACCGACCGGCAGAAGGCCTATGCCCGTGCCACCGGCAGCCGGATGATCTATACGCCGCAGATGATCGTCGGCGGGACAGAACGCGTCGAGGGCAACCGGCCCGACGAAGTGTCAAAGATCATCCACCGCCAGATGGAGGTGCCGCAGCCAGTGGCACTCAAGCTCGACCGGATCGGCGATTCCATCGACATCGCCGCACGGGCGCTCGCGCCACTCGATGGTCCGGTTCGCGTGCAGCTCGTGCGATATCGTCCCGAGCAGACGGTCGTGATCGAGCGGGGGGAAAACGCCGGGCGCACGGTGACCTATCGCAACATCGTCACCTCTTGGGAACCCCTGGGCGACTGGACCGGCGAGGAGCCGTTGAATCTCAAGGTCTTTTCGCCGGGCGAGGATCCGGTGGTCGTGCTGCTGCAGAAGACCGGGCCGGGCGAAATCGTCGCGGCGGCAACGACGGACTGATCCGTCACGGCTTCCAGCGCCGGTGGATCCAGAACCACTGATCCATGTGCTTTCGCACCAGCGCCTCGAGGCTGTCGTTCAGCGCCTGGGTCATCTCTTCGGGCGAGCTGTGCGGAATGGGGCGTTCGACGATGATGTCGAAGTCGAGCCCGTTCTCGCGGCGGATGGCATAGATCGGCACCAGCAGGGCATCGTATTTCAGCGCCATCTCGGCCGCGGACAGCGCGGTCAGCGCCTGATGTCCGAAAAAGGAGAGCCGCGCGCCCTGTACCATGCGCTGGTCGATCAGCAGGCCAAGGAAACCGCCCTGGCGGAGATAGCGGATCATCTCGCCAAGGCCGCGGTTGCCGCGGGCGAACATCGGCTTGCCGATCGTCTCCATCGCCGCGACGTAGTGGTCGTTGAAATAGGGGTTCTCCATCGGTCGGTAGAGCCCGGCGATGCGGTAGCCGCGCTGGATCAGGTTGGCCCGAGCGGCAAGGTAATTGCCGAAATGGCCGGTCACGATCACGACCGGCTTGCCCTCGGTCCTGGCTTGCGCGATCGCGGCCAGCCCCTCGCCCTTGGGTTCAAAGCGGGCGGCGCGGTCGATGAACTGCTGGCCCGAATACATCTCGATCAGGTTGCGACCGACATTGTTCGGTACGGCGCGGACGATGCGGTCGACCTCCTTTGGGTCGAGATCTGGCAGGATGCTGTTCAGGTTCTCGCGGATCCGCCGGTCATAGCCGGCGATCGGGGCGATGATGCGGCTGGTGATCCAGCCGAAGAACTGCACGCGCCAGGCATAGGGCAGGCAGCGCATCAGCCAGATGACGGCACGGAAGGCGCGATCCTGAAGCCACAGACGTCTCTGATGGGGGATCGGCTCCGCCATGCCTTCTTTGCCTCATGCGGCAGCGCGGGCCGCCTTCGTTTCGCGGTGCCAGACATAAAGCCCCGCACCCGCGATCACAAGCGCGCCGACGATGGTCCAGAGATCGGGGTATTCGTCGTAGAGCAGGATGCCCCAGCCCGTGGCGCAGATGATCCCCACATAGGAAAAGGGCGCGATGGCCGATGCCTCGGCAATCGAGAAGGCCTTGATGATGCAAAGCTGTCCCGCCGCGCCGAGCGCGCCGACCAGGGCGAAAAGCCATAGATCCGCAAGGTCGATCGGTGTCCAGAGCCAGGGCAGTGTGAAGCTGCTGAGGATTGCGCCGAAGGCGCCGCCAAGGATCATCGTGGTCCAGACGCTTTCGCGCGTGCCGACCACACGGGTCAGCAGCGCGTTGCCGGCATAGCTGACCGCCGAGAGGAACGGCAGAAGCGCCCAGGGCGTGAACATGCCGAAGCCGGGGCGAATGATGATAAGCGCGCCGATCATCGCCGCCACGACGCCGGCGATCCGGCGGGGGCCGAGCTTTTCACCCAGAAACAGCGCCGCGCCAAGGGTGATGAGCAGCGGGCTCGTATCGCCGATCGCCGTCGCTTCCGCCAGGCCGATATGGTTGAGGCTGGCGAAGAAGAAGCCGATGGCACCGAACTGGAACAGCGAGCGGAAGATCTGCTGGATCGGATGACGGGTCCGGGCCAGCGCGAAGGTGCGGCCCCGAAGGATCAGCACGACGATCAGGAACTGGCCGAGGAAGCGTGCCCAGATCACCTGAAGCGCAGGATACTCCCGCACCAGACCTTTGGCGGTAGCATCCATGCCGGTGAAGAAGAGCACCGCCAGAAGCATCAAAAGGATGCCCCTGCCGACGTGGCTGACCGGCGCTGTGCCGGCGGTGACTGAGGTTGACATGATCCTGCCCGTCCGGCGCGAACGGGCCGGTCGCCGGACAGTAGGATGCCGCCGGATCGGCCACAAGGGGCGCCGGAGAGGGGGTCAGTCCTCGGGCCGGATCAGGGTTATCTCACCGATCCCCTCAAGCTGGCGGATCTGCAGCAGAATCGCGGTCATCGCCTCTTCCGCCTCCTTCTCCTTGACGGGGCTGCGCTCGGCGATCTCTTCCTGCAGGGTCTGGGCCAGCCGCTGCGACAGGTTGGCCAGCACGAATTCCGCCACCGGGGCCAGTGTTCCGGCTTGCGCCGCCTTGAGCGCCGTAACCAGCACCGCCTGGTCTACGCTGCGGGCAAGTTTCGGCACGTCGCGCGGGGACAGGCGTTCGGGGATATGGGCAAAGGTGAAGATCGCCTTGCGTACCTTCTCGGCGAAGGCGCCGTCCGTCTCGTCCAGCCCCTGCAGAACCTCGTCGCGGGTCTGCGTGGCCGAGACATTCAGGATCGCGCCAACCCGCTCGACCGGACCCGCCTCGAACGCCCGCACCGGCACGGTGTCAAGCTGCGCCGCCAGCGCCTGACCGATGCGGCGCACTGTCTCCGGATCGACATTGCCGGTCAGCGACATGGCATAGGCGATGCGTCGCGCCCGCTCGCCCGAGAGCCGCCCCAGCATCTCCGCCGCCTTGGGGACGGGCAGTTTCGACAGCATGACGGCCGCGACCTCGGTGCTTTCCTCGTCCAGGAGCGGCAGCAGGCGGTCAATGTCGAAATTGACGATCCTGTCCCAGGGATCGGCCTTGGCCGAGGCGCCGGCCAGCCGCCGCAGGCGGTTCGCGGCGGTCTGGCTGATATGGCCATCCATCATCGACAAGGCGCCTTCTATCCCGCCGGGAAAGGCGAGGCCAACCTGATCGAGTTCGGACAGGAATTCCTCGACCACGGCGCCAAGGGTGGTGCGGTCGACCAGCCGCATCTGGCCGATCTGTTCGGCAAGCGCGGCCTGCATGTGCTCAGGAAGGGCCGAGAGGGGAAGGCTCGCTCCCTCGGCCAGAAGCAGCCGCACGATCACCGCCGCCTTCATCCGACCGTTCAGCGCCGGAGCAGCAAGCGATTGGTTCGCCGTGCGGGCGACCGCGACGGCCATCTTCACAGGGGTGATGCGGGCAAGCGTGGTAGACATTGTGGCGCTCCTTCTGGATGCGCCAAGCTTGCCCTTCCCGCCTTAACGGACGGTTTGCGTCAGCTATTGACCGCCGTCACGCAAGTCTGCTGCGCCGTATCCCAGACCTGTCCGGTCGGGCATTGCGCGGCCGACTTGATCGCCTCGTGCGGGCAACCGGGACCGGCCATCGCGGCAACGGGCGCAAGGGCCAGAACAAGAGCGGCGAAGATCTTCTTCTTCATCATCTGCCTTTCCTTTCCGTCGGTTTCAGTAGTTGGTCGTCTGGCCGGTCCGGATCGCCTCGGCCAGGGATTGCGCGGGCCAGCCAGTACTGCCGCCCCGGGCAACGATCTCGTCCAGCTGCGCCTGAGCCAGCTGCAACTCGCCCATCTCGACCAGAGCCTGGCCATAATAGGAGCGGGCGAGAAGATTGTCGGGGTTCCGGTCGAGCGCCTTGTCGTAATAGCTCAGGCCGATCTCGAGGTTGCCGGCCTTGCGGTTGGCGAATCCGAGATAGGTCAGCACCCGGTCGCTTTCGCCTTCCTTCATCGCAGCAAGCGCGTTCAGGGCGTTCTGCGGTTGGCCGACATAAGCGAATTCGCGGGCGGCGCGGAACAACGTCTCGTCATCCAGTTGTCCGCTTTTCGGCTCTTCGCAGGATTGCTTGGCCTCGTCCCAGACCTTGCCATCCGTGCAGGTCTTGGTCGTGTTGGTCTGGGTCGGCGGATCGTTGTCGTCTGACCCTGCTGCCAGTGCGGCGAAGGGCAGGGTGCAAAGGACAAGAGCGAGGGCGTGGCGCATCGGCAGTCTCTCCCCGGAAACAATCCTGAAAAGAATAGCACGATTTACGCAACGGCAAGATCACGAAATCAGGCGGCGAACACCCGGGCAAAGATCGTGTCCACATGCTTGGTGTGATAGCCGAGGTCAAACTTTTCCTCGATCTCGGCAGGCGACAGGGCGGCGGTCACTTCCGGGTCGGCCAGAAGCTCGGTCTTGAAGTCGGCGCCCTTCTCCCAGACCTTCATCGCGTTGCGCTGGACTAGGCGATAGGCGTCCTCGCGGCTGACACCGGCTTGGGTCAGGGCAAGCAGCACGCGCTGCGACATGACCAGCCCTTTGAACTTGTTCATGTTCTTCAGCATGTTCTCGGGGTAGACCACCAGCTTTTCCACCACGCCGGCCAGACGGTGCAGAGCGAAATCGAGCGTGATCGTCGTGTCCGGCCCGATCGCGCGTTCGACCGATGAATGGCTGATGTCGCGCTCGTGCCAGAGCGCCACGTTTTCCATTGCCGGGACGACCGACATGCGGATCAGGCGGGCAAGGCCGGTCAGGTTCTCGGTCAGGACCGGGTTGCGCTTGTGCGGCATGGCCGACGAGCCCTTCTGGCCGGGGCTGAAGAATTCTTCCGCCTCCAGCACCTCGGTGCGCTGCATGTGGCGGATCTCGATGGCGATGTTCTCGATGGAGCTTGCGATCACGCCGAGGGTTGCGAAGAACATCGCGTGGCGGTCGCGGGGGATGACCTGGGTGCTGATCGGTTCGGGCTTGAGGCCCATCTGGGCGCAGACATGCGCCTCGACCGCCGGATCGATATTGGCGAAGGTGCCGACGGCGCCCGAAATCGCGCCCGTCCGCACCTCTTCGCGCGCGGCTTCGAGCCGCGCACGCCCCCGCGCCATCTCGGCATAGAAGCGGGCGAAGGTCAGGCCCATGGTGGTGGGTTCGGCATGGATGCCGTGGCTGCGGCCGATCCGCACCGTATCCTTGTGCTCAAAGGCGCGGGTCTTCAGCGCCGCCAGCACCCGGTCCATACCCTTCAGCAGCAGGTCCGAGACGCGGACGAGCTGCACGTTCAGCGTCGTGTCTAGCACGTCCGACGAAGTCATGCCCTGATGCACGAAGCGTGCCTGATCCGATCCGACATGCTCGGCGAGATGGGTCAAAAAGGCGATCACGTCATGCTTGGTCACCGCCTCGATTTCGTCGATGCGGGCCACGTCGAACTCCACGTCCTTCGCGCGCCAGACGGCTTCGGCATTTTCCTTCGGGATCACGCCGAGCGCCGCCTGCGCGTCACAGGCATGGGCCTCGATCTCGAACCAGATGCGGAACTTGGTCTCGGGCGACCAGAGGGCGACCATCTCGGGGCGGGAATAGCGCGGAATCATGGGGCAGGGTCCGTTCGGGCTGATGACGGGGACGCGCGGCTGCCTTAAACTCATGGGCGGCGGCTGACAAGCGGTCGGCCGCCGCAAGGGGAGGCAAGCGTGACCTTCGCCAGAATGCTTGGGTTGGCGGCACTCGCCGGGTTGGCCTCGGCTGCCGCTTGGGCGCAGGATCCGCGTATCCTGCAGGGCGATGAGCTGTACGAAGCCTTTCGGCAGCAGCAGCTCGAATACTCGAACGGAGCGGTCCAGAATTTCAATGCCGATGGCACCACCCGATATCGAAAGGAACCCGACTGGGATCTGTCGGGCTTCTGGTGGGTTGATGCCAATCTGCTTTGTTTCGCGCTGCAGCCGGGCGAGCAGGACCACTGTTTCAAGGTTCACCGCGACGTTGGAGGCATGACGCTGAATCTCGATGCGTCTGGCGGCGGGAGGCTCACCCTCCGCTATCGTTTGTCGCAATGAGAGGGGCGAAAGTCCTGTCGATTGCCGGGCTGATGGTGGCGCTGGCGGCTCCGGTTGGCGGCGAAACCTGGCTGCCGCTTGACGGAGGGCAGGTCGGTTCGGCCTTGACGGCGCGCGTGCTCGGCTACGCGGATGGCACGGTGCAGGAATTCAAGGCCGACGGCACCACGCTTTTCCAGACCTTCTGGTCTCTGCGTCATGGTCTTTGGAAGATCGAGGGCGAACGCTATTGCTCACAATGGCCACCCGGAACGGACTGGGCCTGTTACCGTGTGGAGCGCGAGGCGAGAGGGCTCGACCTGCGCTTTGTCGACGAGGCTGGAACCGTCTCGGCAGGACGCTACATGGATTTGAAATGAGGGGGATTTGCCATGGTCGAAACGGTAAAGGGACGCGAGGTCACCGTCATCTTCGACGGTTCACGCTGCATCCATTCGCGTCACTGCGTTCTTGGCCATCCCGAGGTCTTCGTCCCGAACGTCAAGGGTGACTGGATCTTTCCCGATGCCGCCCCCGCCGAGGCGGTGTTGCGGATCGGCTTTGACTGCCCCTCGGGCGCGATCCGTGTGTTGCGGAATGATGGTAGCGCGGGCAGCGATGCCGCTCCGGTGGTGAATACCGTGCATGTCCGCGAGAACGGGCCGCTGGCGCTCGAGGCGCCGATCCTGATCCGCGGCGAGGCGTTCGACACGCCCCGGGCAACGCTTTGCCGCTGCGGCCAGTCGAAGCGCAAACCCTTCTGCGACGGAAGCCATGCCGAGGCGGGCTTCGCCGCGACCGGAGAGCCCGCGACCAAAGCCAGCGAACCTCTGGCGGCCCGGAATGGCGCTGTCGATGTCCTGCCCCAGCCGAACGGGCCGCTTAAGGTCGTCGGCAACCTCGAGATCGTCTCGGGGACCGGGCGCACGATCAACCGTGTCACGCAGACCTTCCTCTGCCGTTGCGGCCATTCGAAGAACAAGCCCTATTGCGACGGCAGCCACAAGGCGGCAGGGTTCGAGGCAGAGTGAACCGCCGATCCATGATCCGGTCCTGACACGCCGCGAGGGGACGCATGGAAGAATTCGGCATGATCGCCCCCGTCCTATCCCTGATCCTGGGACTGGGCATCACACGGCTGCTTCTCGGCTTCGTGACGGTCTTCCGCATCCGCAATTCGGCGCCGGTGGACTGGCTGCCTCTGGCCTGGGCCGGTATCCTGTTTGCCGAACAGATCCAGTTCTGGTGGGCGATCAATGGCCTGTCGCGCATACAGTCGGCCTTCACCTTTCCCGACTTCCTGGTTCTGATCCTGTTGCCGCTTCTGTTGTTCCTGTCGGGCGCGCTGATCCTGCCAAGCCGGTCGGAGGATGAATCGCATGGCATCCGCGAGTATTTCGAACGCGACGGTCGCTATGGCCTTCTCCCCTTCGCGATGTATCTGGTAATTGCAGTCGCGGTTGACGTGACCTTTTTCCGCGCGCCGATCAGCGGAGTGGCAAGCCTCAATCTTCTAATGGCCGTAGCAACCTTGATGGTCTTCGCGGCGCGCTCGCGCCGGGTTCAGGCCGGCCTGACACTTGCCGCCATACCGCTGATGGCGATAGCGATCGGACTTTCGATCTAGGGTTGTCAAACGCGCCGGAGGACTTCGGCCTCCTGGGCGTCAAGCTCCCATCAGCCGTTCGTCGAACGGATAGCGGGTCAGGTTCTCGTGTCCGGTCTCGGTGATGAGGACCTGATCCTCCAGCTTGATCGAGAAATCGCCGCCCTCGGGGCTGACCAGCGCTTCCACGCACAACACCATGCCCGGCTGCAGCACCGCATCGAAGGCGCCCTCGGTCCAGCCATCGGGATAGGTGACATAGGGCCACTCGTCGCACAGACCCACGCCGTGCATCTTGCAGCTGTATTTCTGCGCCCAGTACTGGTCTTCAAGCTGGTGGCCGCCGAAGACCAGCTCCTTGATCGAGACGCCCGGCTTCAGCATCGCCATATTCTCGCGGATGTGGTCGCGGGCATGGTGCATCGCGCTGACCATGGCATTCGTCGGGCGCTGGTCGCCGACCCACCAGGTGCGGCTGATGTCGATGCAGATGCCGTAGCTGCCGATCAGGTCGGTGTCGAAGGCCACGATCTCGTTCGGTTGCACGATCCGGGGGCCGCATTCCTGGAACCAGGGGTTGGTCCGGGGGCCGGAGGCGAGAAGCCGCGTCTCGATCCATTCGCCGCCGCGCTTGATGTTGCCCTTGTGCAGCTCGGCCCAGATGTCGTCTTCGCTGACGCCGCCGAGCGGCACATGGGTCCGGGTGAAACGCTCCATCTCGGCCATGGCGGACTCGCAGGCATGGTGGGCGCAGCGCATGGCGAGCATCTCGTCCGGCCCCTTGATGGCTCGGGTCCGCTCGGTGACCTCCTCGCCCTCCATCACCTCGAAGCCGCGCCGCTCCAGGGCACGGAGGCCGGCGATCATGATCTTGTCGACGGCGAGACGGCGGTTCGTGCCGGCATGGGCGCGCATCACCTCTTCGACCTGCGCGGCGAAACCGGCCGCGGCCGCATCGCCCTTGTCGCCCGTGGAGTTGTAGAAGAACGTCGCGCCCGAGCGCAGTTCCTTGATGAGCGGGTTGAAGGTCACGAGGAAGGGGGAGTTCTTGTACTCCCAGATCACCATGTGGCCATCGGCACAGAGCAGCACCGCCCGGAACGGGTTGTGGGTGTTCCACAGCTGCATGTTGGTGGTGTCGGTGGCGTAGCGAATGTTCAGGGGATCGAACAGCAGCAGCCCGCCATAGTCGCGCTTGACCAGTGCCTCGGTCAGCTTCCGCCACCGGTATTCCCGCATCCGCTCGAGGTTCGGAGGCGTCAGACCTGCCGCCTCCCATTCGCGGAAGGCAAGCTGGGTTGGCCCGATCTCGACCCGATCGTTGTCGTTCGGGGTCCCGTCGCCCAGCCGGTCGCCACGAGTAGGGTCGATCTTGCGACGGTCGGCGTAGTGGATGGCCATGGTCTGTCCTCACGCGGCTTGGGTCCGGCCAGATTGGGCCGGGGCGTTTGGCGTTGTCGGACAGGAATGCGACATGCGCGCGTCGTTTCGTGGCGTGGCATCGACGCGCTTTCCCCTGGCTCCGCCTTTGGGTATGAGGCGGCATGACCATGATCCTGCAAGACAAACTGCCCTTTATCCCTTGGATGGACGCTCGCACGGCACGCCTTCCCGGCATCCAGCCGCTGGAGCCCGGCGACTGGCTGCGGGTGGACGAGGCGTTCGCCGCCCAGATGGCCGAGCGCGACCGGCTGATCGCGAACGTGCCGCAGGATGTCTGGGCCGAGACGCCGCAGGGCCACGCCGCCGCGCGGGAGCTTTACGCGATGGTGCTGGACAAACTGCGTACGACGCCGGGCTACGACATTCGACTTACCGAAGTGCTTCGCCCCGACGGTGTGGTCGTCCCGCTCGACCCGGACAGCCCGATGCGCACCCTCGGGCGGCTGGTTCAAGAGGACCTCTGTCTGATGGAGGCGAATGGCAGTGGCGAACACGTTCTGACGGCTGCGGTCCTGTGCTTTCCTGCAAGCTGGACCCTGGCGCAGAAGATCGGCCGGCCGCTGACCGCGATCCATGTCCCGGTCAAGGCCTATGATCAGGCGATGGCAAGGCGGGTCCAGCGCCTGTTCGACGCGATCAGGGTCGAACAACCGATGTGGCGGATGAATTTCCTGATCTACGACGATGCCGAACTGCATCAGCCTCGCCGCGAGGGGTTCCCGCGGCCGCGCCCGGTCAGGCGGGATCTCGTGCGGGTCGAACGGCAATGCCTCGTCCGGCTGCCTCGGACACAGGCTGTGCTGTTCTCGATCCACACCTGGGTGGTGCCCATAAGGAAACTGCCGCCGGATGCGGCGGCAGCGCTTCTTGAGCTTTATCCGGCCTGAGCCCGGGGGTCAGGTTCCGATCGCGGCCATCACCTGATGCGCCATGGGCGTGTTCGTCAGCGCAAGGAAGGCGCCGGCGAGCGCCATCATCCGGCCGCTCAGGCGCATGTCTTCGCCCTTGAGGATCGAATAGGTCATCACGGCGGCCCCGACCGGAGCGTAAACGGTGATGAGCGTGGCGTTCATCGCATGGACCGCAAGCCGCATGGCCGTTGTCGGCCGCGCGGTTTCCTCGGCCGTCGTCACCGGCTCTTCCGGGTAGAGGGCGGCGCGTAGGCGGGCGAGTTCGTCGATCATCGGAAGCGGCAGGTCTGGCCGGTCATTGGCAGCAACGGCGGCAGGGACGGTCACGGTCTGGTCCGTGACAGAAACGGCTGCGGCTGGCACCGCCTCGACCGTTTCGAGTTCCGCTTCTTCTGCAAGTTCCGGCACCGTAATGCGACGGCTCCGCGCGGCAGCCGCCGCTTCCGATTTCTGGCGCGCCATGGCGAAGGCGCGCTGTGCGATGTCGGTGTCGAGGAGTGCCGACCAGAAGCCGGGCGCCTCGGCGCCGGTCGGTTCGACAGAGGCCTCGATGACGAGTTCCGAGTCGTGTTCGGGCGCGCGGGCCCGCAGTTCGTCGTCAAGCCGTGCCATCAACCGGTCGAATTCGGCGGCGGTCGGCGGGGCAATCTCGGGCGCAGGCAGTTGGTCGAGCAGCCGGTCGATGGTTTCGGCCGTCGTCACCTCTTCCTGTTCATGCCAGACCACTTCGTCCGCAGGATAGCGGCCGGAAATCCGGTCGAGGATCAGGCGGCAGAGCGATGCCCGGCGACGCAGCAGGGGCGGCGCCGTGACGCTGGAGGCCGGCCCGTGGCCGACCGAGATGCTGAGGCAGGCGCGATAGCCGCCGGGTAGGTCATCGGCATAGCCTAGGGCGATCCGTGCCGCATCCAGGTCGAAGACTGCCACGTCATCGCAGTCCCACGACAGCGACCGGCGATCAGCCGGGCAACGCAGCAGGGCCGCATCGAGTTCGCGCACGACATGCGCGAAGTTCATCGGTGGGCGCTTCGTGTACAGAAGCTGTGCAATCGTGGTGCTCGTGTCGCTCATGGCGCATCTCCCGCCTTCGTCCTGCATCCTTGATGCGCCGTGATTCGGGCCGGGATTGGGCGCGGATTGTGAAATTAACGTGGAATTCACCAAGCCCGGCGGTTTGTTGCCGCGCAGCGAACGGCAGCCCGAAGCACGTGGTTTTGTTGCCTACCGCAACGTGGTGCGCTGAAAGGGACTAGTCCAAAAGGACAGGTCGGACGGCCGGTCCCCGTTAACCAGATCGCCTCCGGTAGCCACCCCCACAGCGCTATTGTTGCCGACCGGCGACCAGTGGACGGCACAGGATCGCCGCGACGGACCTGGCCGCGCTGCAACACAGAAAAAGGGCGCGTCGATCGACGCGCCCTTTTCCGGATACAGATTGTTTCCTGAGGACTTAGCAGGAGTAGTACATCGCGTACTCGATCGGGTGGGGCGTATGCTCGTAGGCGTACACTTCCTCCCATTTCAGCGCCATGTAGCCCTCGAGCTGGTCCTTGGTGAACACGTCACCGGCCAGCAGGAAGTCGTGATCCTTCTCGAGTTCTTCCAGCGCCTCGCGGAGCGAGCCGCAGACCGTGGGGATCTGCGCCAGTTCTTCCGGAGGCAGGTCGTAAAGGTCCTTGTCCGAGGCCGGACCCGGGTCGATCTTGTTCTTGATCCCGTCGAGGCCGGCCATCAGCAGGGCGGCGAAGGCGAGATAGGGGTTGGCCGAGGGATCGGGGAAGCGGGCTTCCACACGCTTGGCCTTCGGCGACTCGGTCCACGGGATCCGGACGCAACCCGAGCGGTTGCGGGCCGAGTAAGCGCGCAGAACCGGGGCTTCGAAGCCGGGGATCAGACGCTTGTAGCTGTTGGTGCCGGGGTTCGTCAGGGCGTTCAGCGCCTTGGCGTGCTTCAGGATGCCGCCGATGAAGTAGAGCGCTTCCTGGCTGAGGTCGGCATATTTGTCGCCGGCGAAAAGCGGCTTGCCGTCCTTCCAGATCGACATGTTGACGTGCATCCCCGAGCCGTTGTCGCCCTTCATGGGCTTCGGCATGAAGGTCACGGTCTTGCCATAGGCGGCCGCGACGTTGTGGATGACGTACTTGTACTTCAGGATGTTGTCGGCCTGCTCGGTCAGCCCGCCGAAGATCAGCCCAAGCTCGTGCTGGGCGGTCGCCACCTCGTGGTGGTGCTTGTCGACCTTCATCCCCATCCGCTTCATGGTCGAGAGCATCTCGCCACGGATGTCCTGGCTCGCGTCGATCGGGTTGACCGGGAAGTAGCCACCCTTGTGGGCCGCGCGGTGGGCGAGGTTGCCGCCCTCGATGTCGGCGTCGGTGTTCCAGGCGGCGTCTTCGGCGTCGATCTGGAACGACACCTTCTGCGGCGTCACCGAATAGCGCACGTCGTCGAAGATGAAGAATTCGGCTTCCGGGCCGAAATAGGCGGCGTCACCGATGCCCGAGGACTTCAGGTAGGCTTCGGCCTTCAGCGCGGTGCCGCGCGGGTCACGCGAATAGGGCTCGCCGGTATCGGGTTCCACGACGTTGCAATGCACGCACATGGTCTTTTCGGCATAGAACGGGTCGATATAGACCGAACTCGCATCCGGGATGAGCTTCATGTCGGACTGGTCGATCGACTTCCAGCCGGCGATGGACGAACCGTCGAACATGAAGCCTTCCTCGAAGAAGTCTTCGTCGACGAGGTCGGCCACCAGCGTCACGTGCTGGAGCTTGCCTTTCGGATCGGTAAAGCGGATGTCGACGTATTCGACCTCCTCGTCCTTCATCAGTTTTAGAGCGTCCTTGACCTTGCTCATCTCGGGGTCATTCCTTCTGCTTGAGGATTTCGTAGGCCCGGATGCGGCGCCCCCGCCGAACCGGGAGAGGGGTTCAAATCGCGTCGTCGCCGGTTTCGCCGGTGCGGATTCGGATCGCTTGTTCGACGGGCGAGATGAAGATCTTGCCGTCGCCGATCTTGTCGGTGCGGGCGGCCGAGATGATGGCCTCAACCGCTGCATCGACATCCTCGTCGGACAGGACGACCTCGATCTTCACCTTCGGCAGGAAATCGACGACGTATTCGGCTCCGCGATAAAGCTCGGTATGGCCCTTCTGGCGGCCGAAGCCTTTCACTTCCGTCACGGACAGGCCCTGGATTCCGGCTTCCTGAAGCGCTTCTTTGACTTCATCAAGTTTGAACGGCTTGATGATGGCCTCGATCTTCTTCACCGCGACTCCCCCCGATGTTTTCCGTTCCGCAGGCCAGTGACCACTTTCGCGCGGGAGGGACAATTGACTAGGGTCAAGGCGCACGGGATGCCCACGGGGATTCCAAAGAGATTGCCTAAAAAATAGGCAGTGCGACTTCGATATGGGCGGTTTTAGAACGGTTTTGGCGATCTGATGGGCGAATTGCTGACTTCTGCACAAATGCGCGCCATCGAGGGCGCCGCCATGGCCTCCGGTCAGGTCGATGGGGCCGAACTGATGGAGCGTGCCGGCGCGGCAGTTGCGGCGGCTGTCCTGAAGACCTGGGGCATGGACCGCCGGAGGGCGATCGTGCTGTGCGGGCCGGGCAACAATGGCGGCGATGGCTATGTCATCGCCCGGTCTCTGGCCCAGTCGGGGTGGAATGTGGTGGTCAAGGCCTTGGCTGCGCCAGCCACAGCAGATGCCAAGCAGGCGCGCGGCAAGTGGGTCGGTCCGGTCGAGCCATTTGCGCTGGACCCTGCCGAACTCGACGGGGCGCCGGTCATCATCGACGCGCTGTTCGGGACGGGGCTGGTCCGGCCGCTGGCGCCCGGAGTCTGGGGCGCGCTCGACTTGGCGCAGCAGGCAGGATGCCCGCTTGTCGCAGTCGATATCCTGTCCGGCCTCTGCGCCGACAGTGGCCGCGTGCGCAGCCTGTCGGGCTATCCGGAGCGCCCGGCCGACCTGACGGTTGCTTTTCATCGCGCGAAGCTCGGCCATGTGCTGGCGGAAGGCGGTCGCCTGAGCGGTCGGCTGGTCATCGCCGATATCGGCATCGAGCCCTGGCATCAGGACTTCCTGCGCGCCGAAGGTGAAGCCGTTGTCGATGAGGCGCATCCCGGTGCGGTTCTGCCCAAGGAGACAGGGCACAAATATGCCCATGGTCACGCTCTGATCCTGTCGGGCGGCACGGGACGGTGCGGGGCGGCGCGCCTGGCCGCCCGAGCGGCATTGCGGGTTGGAGCGGGGCTTGTGACGCTCGCCTGCCCTGAAGCGGCGTTGACCGAGAATGCAGCCCGGCTCGATGCGGTAATGCTGCGGCCGATTGACGATTCAGCAAGCCTGCGCGCCCTGTTGGCGGACCGGCGGCTGAACGCGCTGTGCCTGGGCCCAGGCCTGGGAACCGGCGCGCGCGAGGTCGGGCTGGTGGCCGAGGTGCTGGCAGGCGGCCGTCCCACCGTTCTCGATGCCGATGCGTTGACCATTCTGGCCCGCGATTCCCATCTGTTCGGGATGCTCCACGCCGGTTGTGTGCTGACCCCGCATGACGGCGAGTTTGCCCGGCTGTTCCCGAAGATCGCCGCAGCGCTGGCCGCCGAACCGGACGACGAGCGTGCGGCCATGTCGCGCGTCGATGCCGTGCGCGCGGCTGCGGCGCAGGCGGGGTGCATCGTGCTCCTGAAGGGGGCAGATACGGTGATCGCCACGCCGACCGGCCTTTGCGCCGTCCACGCCGCGCTGCGCGATCGCGCCGCGCCGTGGCTGGCGACGGCGGGGGCAGGGGACGTGCTCGCGGGGCTTATAGTCGGCCTTATCGCACGCGGGGCCCATGGCTTCGGCGCGGCGCAGGGCGCTGCCTGGCTGCATGTCGAAGCTGCCCGCGCCTTCGGGCCGGGCCTGATCGCCGAGGATCTGCCAGAGATGATCCCGCGGGTCTTTCGGACGATGGGATTCTGATCAGGCGGTCTGAGCGACCGGGATCGCCAATGTCGCGACTTCCAGCGTGCCGGCATAGATCACCGAGGCGCGCGGCAGGGTCAGGCGGATCATGCGGATGCGCTCGACCGGTTCGGGACGGATATACTGCCCATCTACCAAGCGCTTCAGCGGCACTGTCGCCTGCATGGCCCCGAAAAGCGCACGGGCGCGCCAGTCCCGGATAAGGATCGGCTGACCTGCCGGAAGCAGCATGTCCTCGTCCGGGCGGTCATGACCGAGCGCACGGGCCGACACACGAAGAAGGTCGGGCGCGACAACCTCATCCGAGGCGATGTCGGTCAGAAGCACGCTGCCCGCGCGGGTGATGATCCGGTCCTCGGGCAGAAGATGCTCGACCGGCATCTCGCCTTCCAGCGTCAGGACCGGCGTTCCGACCGGCAGATCGACGACGAACATCGTCTCGGTTCTGGTGTCAGAGCTCAGATCAGGCATCTCGCGTCTCCGCCGTCCTTCGGTCACACCAGTGTTCCTGTCGAAATGGGGCGAAAATGTGCCCGTCCCGCGACAAGATGCGTTTCCGCTCGCCTGCCGGCTCATGCTTTGCTAATGGGACGCGCGTGCGGGCGTGGCGAAACTGGTAGACGCACCAGATTTAGGTTCTGGCGCCGAGAGGCGTGGGGGTTCAAGTCCCTTCGCCCGCACCATTTTCCGGCGGCCCGAGGTCACGGTTGCGGCCGATTCCCAGCCGCGCAGGCAGGGGCGGACCGGCGTGGCGAAGGGTCCGGCGCCGCCTGCGAGTTCGGGGAAGAGTGCCAGGACTTCATTCCATTGGTCGCGCGAGAGCGTCAGCCGCTCGCTGAAGGTCGGGCGGAAGCTTTCGGTTTCGGCTCCGTCCGCCCAGATCAAGTGGTGGCAGTCGAAGAGGAGATGCAGGTAGGTCACCTCGGCCGCATGTTCGTCGATGCGGATGCCGGGGCGGCCGACCAGATGGCGCGCGGCCACCAGCACTTCGGGGCAACCCGCCATCAGCTCGGCCTGCCAGCCGGTGACAAGCATCCGGTGCTGCTGCGACACGACCAGATCGCGCGATGGCACACCCGGCCCGAGCGCGCCTGCCGAGATCCTCACCGGACGAAACTGCGGCTCCATCCGCAGGCGGCTGCCCGGAACGGTGAGCGCGCCAACCCAGACCAGCGGCTGCGGGCCTGCGTCGCGGGTCAGGACCAGATCGCCCGCCTTGAGCGTTTCAATGCGGCGGTCACCGTCCGGCGTCGCGATCATCGTGCCCGGGGTCAGGCAGGGCGGGAAGGCAAGCTTGTCATAGCCGACAGTCGGTTGTCCCGAAGAGCCCGGTCCCTCGCTGGCGGAAATGACCTTCAACGCCACCCCGACCGGCGGGAAGCCGCCCTCGCCGCCGAAGAAAGACAGCCCTTCGATCGTCGCGAAGCTGGGGCTGGAGTTGTTGACGTTGTAGCCGTAGACCGTCCAGGTCTTGCCCGTCGGATCCTGCAGGACGAGCTTGTACTCCGCCTCGACCGCTGTCCCCGAGCCATAGGTGACCTCGTTGATCGTCTGCGCGCCCGACAGCTTCTGGGTCGTATCGTTGTCGTCGAAGGTCGTGTCGTTGTCGTTGATCTTGGTGCCGGTCCAGCCGTTTGAATTCAGCGTGATGGTCTGACCCAGAAGATGGCTGCCATCGCCCTGGGTCATACCACTCAACGATTGGCCGCCCGAAACGCTGATCTGCGTTGCGGAAAGCATCCAGACAGTGAAATCGGCCATGTGAAACCTTCAGTTTTGTCCGGTGTTCTGACTGAACTCTGCGGCTCTTTCGCGGCATGAGGCGGGCAATTTGGGGCGACGGGTGCGATCGGGCAGCGTTCGGCTTGACTTGCCGGCCCCATCGGCTCCGATGGACGGCAACGGGCCGGGGAGGGCGGCATCCTGGACATCCATCGCGTCTTCGATCTGCTGGCGGCTGCCTTTGCCGTGGCGCTGATGCTCGCCGTGTCGCGCTGGCGCCTGCGCGGCGTGGCGCGGACGTCCGAGGATTTCGGTCTGCCCTACATGGCGGCGCTGGCGGCGGGGGCGATCCTCGGCGGCTTCGGCTTCGGCACGCTGAACCTCTGGGTCAGCGGCATTCCGGGGCTCGGGCGCAGCATCCTCGGCGCCTTGGCGGGGGCCATCCTCGCCGTAGAGATATACAAGGCAAGGGCAGGGATCCGGGGCAGCACCGGCCTCGTCTTCGTTGCCGGCTTCTCGGCCAGCGTGGCGGTCGGGCGGATCGGTTGCTTCCTGTCGGGGATCGGGGACAACACCCATGGCACGCTGACGGCGCTGCCCTGGGGCCATGACTTCGGCGACGGGCTGCTACGCCATCCGGTCCAGCTTTACGAAAGCCTGTCGATGGCGCTGTTCCTGGCCTTTTTCCTTTGGGCGCTGTGGCGGCGCGTGCCCTTCGTGATGGCGAACGGCTTTTACCTGATGGTCGGCTGGTATGGGTTCCAGCGCTTCCTGTGGGAATTCCTCAAGCCCTATGCCCCGGTCGCCGGGCCGCTCAACATATTCCAGTTCCTTTGTCTTGCCCTGATGTTCTACGCTCTCTTCATGATCCGCCGGAGCCGCCATGTTCGAGCGTAAGTCCGCCCCTTACCTGTTCCACGGCCAGACGACCTCGCTTTGCGACCAGTGCCTCGCGCCGGTCCCGGCCAAGATCGTGATCGAGGGGAACCTGGTCTATTACCTCAAGCGCTGCCGCACCCACGGGGTCAGGAAGGCGCTGATCTCGACCGACGCCGCCTACTGGAAGCGGACGCTCGACTGGCTGAAGCCCGGCGACCGGCCCGAGACGGCGCAGACCCGCATCGACCTGGGCTGCCCCTATGACTGCGGCCTTTGCCCGGACCACGAGCAGCATTCCTGTCTCGCGCTGATCGAGGTGAACGAGCACTGCAACCTGACCTGCCCGGTCTGCTTTGCCGGATCGTCGCCGCAGCACACGGGCACAAGGACACTGGCCGAGATCGAGCGGATGCTCGATGCGCTGGTGGCCAGCGAGAAGGAGCCGGACCTGCTGCAGATATCCGGCGGCGAGCCGACGCTGCACCCGGAGATCCTGACGATCCTGCGCATGGCGAAAGCGCGCCCGATCCGCCACCTGATGCTGAACACCAACGGCCTTCGGATCGCGCGCGACCGGGATTTCGTCCGCGAACTGTCGACGCTGAAACCTGGTTTCGAGGTCTACCTGCAGTTCGACAGCCTGCGCCCCGAGGTGCACAAGACGCTGCGCGGCGCCGACCTGACCCGCATCCGCCAGCAGGCGCTGGAGAACCTTGAGGCGGAAGGCATATCGACCACGCTGGTCGCCACCATCCGCAAGGGGCTGAACGACGATGAAGTCGGCGCGATCATCGACCACGCGCTGGAGTGGCCTTGTGTGCGTGGTGTCACATTCCAGCCGGTCCAGGATGCGGGCCGGAACGAGGGGTTCGAGGCGAACAGTCATCGCGCGCTGCTGTCCGACATCCGTCGCGCGGTGATCGAGGCTGATAACCCCTTCGGCGAGGCGGACATGATCCCCTTGCCCTGCAACCCGGAATCGATCTCGATCGGCTACGCGCTGCGGCGGGGGCGACAGCTTGCGCCGATCACCGGCATGATGCCGCGCGAAACGCTTGTGGACGTGCTGCCGAACACGGTGACCTTCGAGCGCTATCCGGGCCTGCGCCAGCGCATCTTCGACTTCTTCTCGCTCTCGTCTGGCGAATGCAACGCGCCCGACCGGCTTGAGGCGCTGCTCTGTTGCTTGCCCGAGGTGCAGGTGCCGGCCGACATCGGCTACACAGACCTCTTTCGCATTGCGATCGTCGAATTCCTTGATCCGCACAATTTCTGCCTGTCGCGGGTCAAGCGCTCTTGCGTCCATTTCGTGACGCCCGAAGGGAAGATCGTGCCCTTCGACACCTACAACCTGTTCTACAGGGATGCCGAGGCCAAGGCGCGCCGCGCGGCCTCGCTTGCGGCGCGGGTCGTGCAGATGGGAGGCTGAGATGCGAAACTTTTTCGGGATCTTTCTGCTGCTGCTTGCGGTCCTTTCGGGCGGCTGCTCGCTTGCCTTCGCGACCATGGCATTCGGTGACCTCAGTGACGATCCTGGCGCCCTGGCGCTCTGGCTCGGCGGTGTCATAATCGCCGCCGCTTCGATCTGGGGCGCGGTAGCCCTGCTTCGCAGCCCCGCAGTGCGGTCGGTCGCGCCCGCTGACGCCCCGAAACCGGCTAGTCCTGAGGACAAACCGTGAGAACGTTTGGCGCGATGATCCTGATCCTGCTGGCCGTGATGACCGGCGGCTGTTCGCTGCTCTTCAGCCCTTATGGCCTGCAGGACGTCTTTCAGGGCTTCTCGGGCGGAGTCGGGTGGATCTGGCTGGTCGGTGTCGGAATCACTCTCTTGGCCATTCGCGGGGCGGTGCGGTTGCTGCGGCGGCCGGCTCCAGCCACTCCCCCACTCCCGAGGAACGACTCTGGTCCGACCGAGCGCTGACGCTCACCGAAGCTTGCGAGGGCTGGCTCAATTTCCCCCTCGCGCGCGCCCGGAAGCTTTGCTAGAAGGCGCGGGATTTGGCGCCCTGGGCCTTGTCCGGGGCGCTGGTGTTTTGCCTGAGGCCCCGCGGCCGGATGGTGACGACAGAATGGTCTGGCGGCGGTTCGGGCGGTGAGGGCCCGGCAGGTCGCCGAGAGAAAGAAGGACGAGAGAATGCAGGTCACCGAGACCCTGAACGAAGGTCTGAAGCGCGGCTACACGATCACCGTGACCGCGGCCGAGCTGGACGCGAAGGTCACCGAGAAGCTCCTCGAGGCCCAGCCGGAAGTCGAGCTTAAGGGCTTCCGAAAGGGCAAGGTGCCGATGGCCATGCTGCGCAAGCAGTTCGGCACCCGTCTTCTGGGCGACGCGATGCAGGATGCCATCGACGGCGCGATGAAGGACCATTTCGAAAAGACCGGCGACCGCCCGGCGCTGCAGCCCGAGATCAAGATGGTCGGCGGCGAGGAGTGGAAGGAAGGCCAGGACGTGGTCGTGGAAGTCGCCTACGAGGCGCTGCCGCCGATCCCGGATGTCGATGCCGGCAAGATCAAGCTTGAGCGTCTGACCGTCGCCGCCGAACCGGAAGCTGTCGAAGAAGCGCTGAAGAACCTCGCCGCCTCGGCGCAGGTGTTTGAGGACCGCAAGAAGGGCTCCAAGGCCAAGGACGGCGATCAGGTCGTGATCGACTTCAAGGGCTCGGTCGATGGCGAGCTGTTCGAAGGCGGCTCGGCGGAGGACTATCCGCTGGTGCTCGGCTCGAACTCGTTCATTCCGGGCTTCGAGGCGCAACTCGTCGGCGCCAAGGCCGGTGACGAGGTTTCGGTCAATGTGACCTTCCCGGAAAACTACGGCGCCGCGCATCTGGCCGGCAAGGCCGCGGTCTTTGCCTGCACGGTCAAGGAAGTGAAGGCCCCGAAGGCCGCCGAGATCGACGAGGAACTGGCGAAGAAATACGGCGCCGAGAGCCTCGAGGCGCTCAAGGGCCAGATCGCCGAGCGTCTGGAAGCAGAGTACAAGGGCGCCTCGCGCGCGGTGCTGAAGCGTTCGCTGCTGGACCAGCTTGACGGGCTGGTGAAGTTCGACCTGCCGGCTTCTCTGGTCGAAGCCGAAGCGGCCCAGATCGCCCACCAGCTTTACCACGAAGAGCATCCCGACGATCACGGCCACCACCACGGCAATATCGAGCCGACCGACGAGCACAAGAAACTCGCCGAGCGTCGCGTGCGTCTGGGCCTGCTTCTGGCCGAGATCGGCCGCAAGGCCGAGATCAACGTGACCGATGCCGAGATGACCCAGGCGGTTCTTGCCCAGGCCCGCCAGTATCCGGGTCAGGAGCGCGCCTTCTTCGAATTCGTGCAGAAGAATCCGCAGATGCAGCAGCAACTGCGCGCGCCGATCTTCGAGGACAAGGTCGTCGACCACATCGTCGAACAGGCCAAGGTTTCCGAAAAGAAGGCCAGCAAGGAAGATCTCCAGAAGGCTGTCGAGGCGCTGGACGAACTCTGATCCTGAAAGGCCCGGCTCTGCGCCGGGCCTTTTCGTTTCTGCCCTGAGCCTGTCGCGAGATCGCATGACGGCCGCCGAGGATACCGATCCGCGGGATAACGACCGACGTGGCCTTCTGGGCCTCGCGGTGCTTTCGGCCTTGGCGGGCATGGCCACCGGCCTTGTGGTGGCAGTCTTTCGCCTTGCGCTTTACCATGCCGAGAACCTGCGGGCCCGGTTGACCGGATCGGTCGGGCAGGACCTGGGCCCTCTGCCCGATATGCTGGTTGCGGGTGCGCTGATCGCGCTGGCGCTGTGGCTGGTGCGGACCTTCTCCCCCCAAAGTGCGGGCAGCGGCATCCCCAATGTCGAAGCGACGATCGAAGGCGAGCTGCGGCCGGTCGGCATCCGCTTGCTGCTGGTGAAGTTCACCGGCGGACTTTTCGCCATGTCGGGGGGCCTTGCGCTTGGTCGAGAAGGGCCGAGCGTCCAGATGGGATCGAGCCTTGCCCATCTGACCAGCCGGCTGTTCCGGGTCGCCTGGGGCGATGAGCGCATCCTGATCGCCTCTTGTGCCGGGGCAGGGCTGGCGGCGGCATTCAACGCCCCGATCGCAGGCGCGGTCTTTGTGCTTGAAGAGCTCGTGCGCCGCTTCGAGACGCGCATCGCCGTCGCGGCCCTGATGGCCTCGGGCGGGGCGATCGCCGTGACCCGTGCGGTGCTTGGCGCTGCACCCGATCTGCCGACCGAAGCCGTTGTCCAGAACCTGCCGACCGTGCATCTGAGCTTCCTCGGGCTGGGCCTGATCGCGGGGCTGATGGCCGTGCTTTACAGCCGGATGCTGATCGCCACTGTCGACAGGGTCGAGCGTCTGTCCTGGTCGCCCGTGTTGCGGGGCATGATCGTCGGGTCCGGCGTCGGTCTGCTGACCTGGGCACTGCCAGGCCTGACCGGACCGGGGGATGCCCTGACCTTGCGGGCCCTCCATGCAATCGAGCCGCTGGAATGGTTGCCCTGGCTGATCGCCTTCCGGCTGCTATTCAGCGTGGCCTCCTATGCGGTCGGAACTCCAGGGGGCATTTTTGCGCCGCTTCTGGTCCTTGGGGCCGAACTCGGGCTTGTGGTCGGCCTGGGGATCGAGGCGGTGTTCCATCTTGGCTACGATCCGCGGGCCTATGCCGTGGCCGGGATGGCGGCGCTGTTTTCGGGCGTAGTGCGTGCGCCGCTGACCGGCATGATCATCGTGGTCGAGATGACGGCGTTGCCGCAACTGATGCTGCCGCTGATGCTCGCTTCGGCCGCGGCGATGGGCGTGGCGACGGCGGCAGGCGTGCCGCCCATCTACACCTCGCTGCGCGACCGACTGAAGATCTGACGCGACAGAAGGGTCCGAAAGTCGGCCATGCAAAAGGAAAGGGCCGCACCCGTTGCACCGGCGCGGCCCCTGATCTTGGATCTGCCGTCGGGAATCAGGCGTCTTCCGACGCGGCCCCGCCGATGTCGTCGAAGAGTTCGGCAATCTCGAACTCGGCCGCAGCTTCGGCTTCGGCAGCGAGATCCTGGATCGATTTGCCCGAAGCCTGAAGTTCGGCTTCCTCGACCGAACGCGCGACGTTCAGCGAAACCTTGACCGTGACTTCCGGGTGCAGGACCACGGTCACCGTGTGCAGGCCCAGATCCTTGATCGGACGGTCCAGCACCACCTGATTGCGGTGGACGGTGAAGCCCGATTCGGTTGCGGCTTCGGCGGCGTCACGGGTCGTGACCGAACCGTAAAGCGCGCCGGCATCCGAGGCCGAGCGGATGATGACGAAGGTCTGCCCGTCGAGTTTGGCGGCGACGGCTTCGGCTTCCTTCTTGGTCTCGAGGTTCTGGGCCTCAAGCTGGGCCTTCTTGGCTTCGAACGACTTGATGTTGGCGTCGTTCGCGCGCAGTGCCTTGCCTTGCGGCAGCAGGTAGTTGCGGGCGTAGCCGTCCTTGACGTTCACGACCTCGCCCATCTGGCCGAGCTTGGCCACGCGCTGGAGAAGAATGACTTGCATGGGTCTCTCTCCTTACTTCACAGCGTAGGGGAGCAGGGCGAGGAAGCGGGCGCGCTTGATGGCGCGGGCCAGTTCACGCTGCTTCTTGGCCGAGACGGCGGTGATGCGGGACGGAACGATCTTGCCGCGCTCGGAGATGTAGCGCTGCAGCAGACGCGTGTCCTTGTAGTCGATCGCCGGAGCGTTGTCGCCCGAGAACGGGCAGACCTTGCGGCGGCGGAAAAACGGTTTGTTCGCCATGGTTTACTGTCCTTTCCTCACGCGATCAACGACGACGGTCGGCGCCGAAGCCGCCGCGGTCGCCACCCCGGTCACCGCCGAAGCTCGGACGGTCGCCACGATCGCCGAAGCTGCGCTCGGGACGGTCGCCGCGCTCACCACGCTCGCCGCGCTCTTCGCGCTTCTGCATCTGGGCCGAGGGGCCTTCCTCGTGCTTGTCGACCTTGACGGTCAGCACGCGCATCACGTCGTCATGGAGGCGCATCAGGCGCTCCATTTCCTGAACGGCGGCCGCGGGCGCGTCCGAACGCAGGAAGGCGTAATGACCCTTGCGGTTCTTGTTGATCTTGTAGGCCATCGTCTTGACGCCCCAGTACTCGTTCTCAACGACCTTGCCGCCGTTGTCCGCGAGGACGGTGGAGAAATGTTCGATAAGACCTTCGGCCTGCGCGTTGGACAGATCCTGACGCGAGATGAAGACATGCTCGTAAAGCGGCATGCGTACTCCGTATCTATCTAGGCGCATTTCATAGGACGGGGGTGGACCTTCCGCTGGTCCCGTCCACGAGGGTATGCGCCGGTCAGCATTGCTCCGGCGGAAGGATGCGGCCTTATACACGGGCACGCGGGGGATGCAAGCGGCGGCGGCAACGCGCCGGACCAAAGGCCTTCGAAGACCTTTGGCAAATTTCTGCGAAGAAATTTGCGCGTCGCGCCAGGTGCTCGGCGGCGTTGCGAAGGACCGGACGGCGCGCTAAGCGGGGAGGCGACAGATCGAGGGAGGGCCAGAGATGAGCCGCGCATTCGTTTTCCCGGGGCAGGGCGCCCAGACCATCGGCATGGGCCGCGCGCTGGCCGAGGCCTATCCGGCCGCGAAGGCCGTGTTCGACGAGGTTGATGCCGCGCTTGGCGAGAAGCTTTCGGCGCTGATCTGGGAAGGAGATGCCGAGACGCTGACGCTGACGCAGAACGCCCAGCCCGCGCTGATGGCGACCTCGATCGCCGCGCTGCGGGCGCTGGAGGCCGAAGGGGTCGGCGTGACGTCGGCAGCCTTCGTCGCGGGCCACTCGCTTGGGGAGTATTCGGCGCTCTGTGCGGCCGGGTCGCTGACGTTGGCCGATACCGCGCGACTTCTGCGCCTCAGGGGGCAAGCCATGCAGGCGGCGGTGCCGGTGGGCGTCGGTGCGATGGCGGCACTGCTCGGCCTCGATTTCGCCGCCGCCGCCGAAGTGGCGGCCGAGGCGGCGCAGGGCGAGGTCTGTCAGGCCGCCAATGACAACGACCCGGCGCAGGTCGTGGTCTCGGGGCACAAGGGGGCCATCGAGCGGGCGGTCGAGATCGCCAAGGCAAAGGGCGCCAAGCGCGCGCTCTTGCTGCCGGTCTCCGCCCCCTTCCATTGCGCGCTGATGCAGCCGGCAGCCGAGGCAATGGCGGCGGCGCTCGCGGGCGTCACGATCAAGGCGCCGGTCGTGCCGGTCGTGGCGAACGTGCGGGCCGAGGCGGTGAGCGATCCGGAAGCGATCCGCAAGCTTCTGGTCGAGCAGGTGACCGGCTCGGTCCGCTGGCGGGAATCGGTCCTGTGGATGGAAGCGCAGGGCGTGACGGAGGCCTGGGAAATCGGCGCCGGCAAGGCGCTGTCGGGCATGGTGAAACGCATCGCGCCGGGTATTGCCACGCGGGCGGTCGGCACGCCGGACGACGTCAAGGCGGCGGTGGCCGGATAGGGGGGCTTTCCGCCCCCTCTGGGCCTTTCGGCCCATTCACCCCCGAGGATATTTGAGAACAGAAGAAGCAGTGCAGTCGCGAGGCTCCACTACCAGATCGAGGGAACCGACATGTTCGACCTGACAGGGAAATCGGCGCTGATCACCGGCGCTTCGGGGGGGATCGGGGGCGCGATCGCGCGGGCCCTGCACGGCGCGGGAGCGACGGTGGCTCTTTCGGGGACGCGGGTCGCGCCGCTCGAGGAACTTGCGGCGGAACTGGGCGGCCGCGCTCATGTGATCGCCTGCAACCTCTCGGTCGCCGAGGAGGTCGAGGTGCTGCCGAAGAAGGCGGCGGAGGCGATGGGCGCTGTCGATATCCTGGTCAATAACGCCGGGATCACCCGCGACAACCTGTTCATGCGGATGTCGGATGAGGAATGGCAGCAGGTCATCGACGTGAACCTGACCTCGACCTTCCGGCTGTGCCGGGGCGTGCTGCGTGGCATGATGAAGGCGCGGTGGGGACGGATCGTCAACATCTCTTCGGTCGTGGGGGCGACGGGCAATCCGGGGCAGGGGAACTATGCCGCCTCGAAGGCCGGGATGGTCGGGATGTCGAAGAGCCTCGCCGCCGAGGTGGCGAGCCGGAACATCACGGTGAACTGCGTGGCGCCGGGCTTCATCACCACCGCGATGACCGACAAGCTGAACGACGAGCAGAAGGCCCGAATCCTCACGCAGGTGCCGGCCGGCCGGATGGGCGAGGCCGACGAGATCGGCGCGGCGGTGCTCTATCTGGCAAGCCCCGAGGCAGGCTATGTGACCGGTGCCGTGCTGCATGTGAACGGCGGAATGGCAATGATCTGAGCGCCGGCCGCGCGCCGCCGGAAAGGGTTTGCCTTGACGATGGGGCCTTGCTATAGGCGCGCAGGACGGGCCAGAGTGGCGGAAGCGCTTTGGGCCTCCCACTGGTTCGGCTATGCGCTGGCCCGAGGGACAGAAACGGATATTGCGGGGGCACCCCGCTGCTTTGAGAGGAACTGACATGAGCGACATCGCGGATCGCGTGAAGAAGATCGTCGTGGAGCATCTGGGCGTGGAAGCGGACAAGGTGACCGAGAACGCCTCGTTCATCGACGATCTGGGCGCGGACAGCCTCGACACGGTCGAGCTGGTGATGGCGTTCGAGGAAGAGTTCGGAATCGAGATCCCGGATGACGCCGCCGAGACCATCCAGACCTTCGGCGATGCGGTGAAGTTCATCACCAAAGCCTCCTGATTGCAGCCGGCATGACGCCGTCCGCAGCGCCTCCCGCAACCCGGGGGGCGCTGTTTTGATTCCGGGGTCAGTTGGTGGCGACATTCCCGAACTCCTGACGCCACGTCTGCGGTTGCGCGGCATGTGGCCGGCCGATTTCCCCAGCTTTGCCGCGCTCTGGTTGGACCCGGAGGTGACCGCGCGGGTCGGGGTGCCGGCGCGGGACGAGGCCGAATCCTGGGGGTCCTTCCTGCGCAATGCTGGGTCCTGGGTGCTGCTAGGCTACGGGCAATGGGCGATCTGCGATCGGACCAGCGGTGAGTTTCTGGGGCACACCGGCATTTTCCGGGCAATGCGCGGGCATGGGGCGGATTTTGATGGCGCTCCCGAGGCGGGCTGGGTGCTGGCCCGGGCGGCGCAGGGACGGGGGATCGGCACCGAGGCGGTAAGGGCGATGCTGGCCTGGGTTGACGCCTCTGACCATGCCGGGGCGCTGGTGGCGCAGATCGATCACGGCAATGCCGCCTCGCTGGCGCTGGCGGCGCGGATGGGGTTCCGGCGGATGCGCGATGTGGCCGGCGGGGAGCGGGGACTTGCCCTGCTGCGCCGCCCGGGGCCGCAAGAGCCGCCTGGCTGAGTTGCGCGGCGCGACAGGCCCGTGTATCACCGCCCGAACATGCAAAAAGGCAGGAGGGCGCCGGATGCGTCGGGTCGTTGTCACCGGACTGGGAATGGTCACGCCGCTCGCGTGCGGGGTGGAGGAAACCTGGTCGCGACTGATCGCGGGGAAATCCGGCGCGGGCAAGATCACGCGCTTCGACACGTCGAATGTCGTGACCCAATATGCCTGCGAGATCCCCTTCGGTGACGGGACGGACGGCACCTTCAACGCGGACGACTGGATGGAGCCGAAGGACCGGCGCAAGGTGGATGACTTCATCCTGTACGGGATGGCGGCGGCGGTCCAGGCGGTGAAGGATTCCGGCTGGAAGCCGCAGACCGAGGAAGATCGCTGCCGGACCGGCGTTATGATCGGGTCGGGGATCGGCGGGCTCTCGTCAATTGCGGAGACCGCGGTGCTGATCAAGGAGAAGGGGCCGAAGCGCGTGTCGCCCTTCTTCATTCCGGGTGCGCTGATCAACCTGATTTCGGGGCAGGTCTCGATCCGCTTCGGCTTCAAGGGGCCGAACCACGCGGTCGTCACCGCCTGCTCGACGGGCGCGCATGCCATCGGCGACGCGGCACGGCTGATCCAGTGGGGCGATGCCGATGTGATGCTGGCGGGGGGAGCCGAGGCGCCGATCAGCGAGATCGGGATCGCCGGGTTCAACGCCTGCAAGGCGCTGTCGACCAAGCGGCCCGACGAGCCGGAAAAGGCGAGCCGCCCTTATGACGCGGATCGCGACGGCTTCGTCATGGGCGAGGGCGCCGGCGTGGTGGTTCTGGAGGAATACGAGCACGCCAAGGCGCGCGGCGCCAAGATCTATGCCGAGGTGCTGGGCTATGGCCTGTCGGGCGATGCCTATCACATCACCGCGCCGTCCGAGGATGGCGATGGCGGCTACCGATCGATGCAGATGGCGCTGAAACGGGCGGGGCTGGAGCCTTCGGCGATCGACTACATCAACGCGCATGGCACCTCGACCATGGCCGACACGATCGAACTGGGCGCGGTCGAGCGGCTGATGGGCGATGCGGCGGCGAAAGCGACGATGAGTTCGACGAAGTCGTCGATCGGGCACCTGCTGGGCGCGGCGGGCGCGGTCGAGGCGATCTTCTGCGTGCTGGCGATCCGCGACCAGATCGCGCCGCCGACGATCAACCTCGACAATCCGGCGGTGGAGCCGAAGCTTGACCTTGCGCCGAACAAGGCGGTGAAGCGCAAGATCGACGTGGCGCTGTCGAACTCCTTCGGGTTCGGCGGCACCAATGCCTCGCTGGTGCTGGGCAAGGTCAAGGGCTGATGTGGCGCTCGCTCGCCTCGAATTCGCTGACGCTGATCCTGGTGGTGCTGGTCTTTGCGGCCGGCATCCTTGCCTGGGGACGGCAGCAGTTCACCGGGCCGGGGCCGCTTGCCGAGGCGGTCTGCGTGCGGGTGGACAAGGGGGCGACGCTGGCGGTTGTGAGCCGCCAGCTTGAGACGCAAGGTGCCATCAGCGATGCACGAATCTTCCGGATCGGGGCGGATTATGCGGACCGGGCGGCGAAGCTGAAATTCGGAAGCTATTTGGTGCCGGCAGGGGCCTCGATGGCAGAGATCCTTGCGGTTCTGACCGAAGGCGGTCAGTCTACTTGCGGGCAAGAGGTGAACTTCCGGATCGGTGTCACCGGTACCGATATCGTGCTGCGCGAGCTGGACCCTGCGACGAATGCCTTTGTCGAAGTGGTAAAGTTCGACCCGGCCACGGGGCAGGCTCCTGCAGAATACAAGGCGGCGCTGGAAGATACCGACATGCGCTGGCGGGTCACGCTGGCCGAGGGGGTGACCAGCTGGCAGGTCGTTGACAGCCTGAAGCGGGCGGCGTTCCTGTCGGGTGAGGTCAAGACCATTCCGCCCGAAGGGAGCCTGTCTCCGGATAGCTACGAGGTGACCAAGGGCGAGGACCGCAATGTTCTGATCGGCGAGATGCAGGCCCAGCAGGCGCAGATCCTCGCCGATCTCTGGGCGGCGCGGGCAGAGGGTCTGCCCTACAAGACGCCGGAAGAGGCGCTGGTCATGGCCTCGATCGTCGAGAAGGAAACCGGGGTTGCCGAAGAGCGGGCCAGGGTGGCGAGCGTGTTCCTGAACCGCCTGCGCGACGGCATGCGGCTGCAGACCGACCCGACCGTGATCTACGGGATCACCAAGGGACAGGGAAGCCTTGGGCGAGGGCTGCGGCAGAGTGAGCTTCGCCGCTCAACGCCTTACAACACTTATGTAATTGACGGTCTGCCCCCGACGCCGATTGCCAATCCCGGGACCGACTCGATCAAGGCGGCGCTGAACCCGGAGACGACGGACTATCTCTATTTCGTTGCGGACGGCACGGGCGGGCATGTCTTTGCCGCGACACTGGCCGAGCACAATACCAACGTCACCAAGTGGCGGGCCATCGAGGCGCAGCAGCAAGAGCAACAGGACCAGCAGCAGACCACGCAGCCCTGAGCAGGGCTGGGCGCGAGCCTATTTGGCCCTAGAGTAAGGCGCTGTCGGCTGGGAAAAGGTTGGGCGCAGGCGCGGTGACCCTTTCGCGAGCCGCAGTCAGGCATGGGGGAGGACTGTCGATGGCTGTTGCGAAGAACACGATCTGCATCTGGTATGACCGCGATGCCGAAGAGGCGGCGCGGTTTTATGCCAGCGTCTTTCCCGACAGTGTGGTCAGAAGCGTGCATCGCGCGCCCTCGGATTATCCGTCGGGGAAGAAGGGCGATGTGCTGACGGTGGATTTCACCGTTTGCGGTATTCCCTGCCTCGGGCTGAACGGCGGGCCGGTATTCCAACAGAGCGAGGCATTTTCGTTCCAGATCGCCACCGACGACCAAGCGGAGACGGATCGTTACTGGAATGCGATTGTCGGGAATGGCGGGCAGGAAAGCGCTTGCGGCTGGTGCAAGGATCGCTGGGGCCTGTCCTGGCAAATCACGCCACGTGTCCTGACCGAGGCGATGGCCGCCGGGGGCGACGAAGCGCGGCGGGCTTTTGATGCGATGATGCAGATGCGCAAGATCGACGTCGCTGCGATAGAGGCGGCCCGCCGGGGCTGAAGCCGAATCCTTGCTGGTTTCTTAACGCGTCGTTCTGTAAGTCATTGGCAAGGCGGGATTTTTGGCTTGACTTGGCGCGCGGTCCGATGTATTGGTTATGTCATGCTGGAAGAAGTGGGCAAGCAGCCCCGGGGTGGCCCGGAGGCTGCTTTTTCATGTCGCTCGAGGGCGGAGGGTGCATGAGAGCGGGTGCAGCAGTCGATGACAATCAGGTTCTCCGAAGGAGACGCGCCGCCGCCGGACCTACTGGCGGCGACGGAGGGACTTTACCGTGAGGTGGCCGAGGAGCTGATCCGGGCGCGCGACAGGCTGCGCGCCGGCAGCAACGAAGAGGCGCAGGCGGCCATGCAGGCGGTCCGCGACCTCAAGGCCGCCTTCCAGCTGGTGATGGACGAAAGGACGAGAATTGACAAACTCCGCAAGCAGGTTGCCGGGGTCGTTCACGACTATGCGCTCGACTTCGACGCCGCGCGAACTGAGATCGGGCGCCGCCTGGCTCGCCTCCGCGACGCCGGAACAGGTTGATGAATTCCTGGAAGGGCTGGACGAGAATGCCTTCCTGTCGCTGCCGTGGATGTTCGAGTTCTGGGCGCTGCCGCATCAGCTGCCGCCAGACGGGGCCTGGAAGACCTGGGTCATCATGGGCGGGCGTGGGGCGGGCAAGACCCGGGCCGGGGCGGAATGGGTCCGCGCGCAGGTAGAGGGGCCGCGCCCGATGGATCCCGGTGCGGCAAAGCGTGTGGCGCTGGTCGGCGAGACGATCGAGCAGGTGCGGGAGGTGATGATCTTCGGCGACAGCGGGATCCTTGCCTGTTCGCCGCCGGACCGGAAGCCGGACTGGGAGGCGGGGCGCAAGCGCCTCGTCTGGCCGAACGGTGCGGTGGCGCAGGTGTTTTCGGCGCATGAGCCCGAGTCGCTGCGGGGGCCGCAATTCGATGCCGCCTGGGTGGATGAACTGGCGAAGTGGAAAAGGGGGCAGGAGAGCTGGGACATGCTGCAGTTCGCACTGCGGCTGGGAAGCCATCCAAGGCAGGTGGTGACGACGACGCCGCAGAATGTCGAGGTGCTGAAGGCGATCCTGCGGAATCCCTCGACGGTTGTCACTCATGCTCCGACGGAGGCGAACCGGGCCTATCTGGCGGCGTCGTTTCTGGAGGAGGTGCGGAGCCGCTATGGCGGGACGCGGCTGGGGCGGCAGGAGCTGGAGGGCGAGTTGCTGGAGGATACCGAGGGGGCACTCTGGACCACAGCGATGCTGGAGGCGGCACGGCTGAAGGAAGTGCCGCGGCTGAGCCGGGTGGTTGTGGCGGTCGATCCGCCGGCGACGGGGCATTCGCGGTCGGATGCGTGCGGGATCGTGGTGGTGGGCGCGGTGACCGAGGGGCCGCCCCAGGACTGGCGGGCGGTGGTGCTAGAGGATGCAAGCGTGACGGCGGCCTCGCCGCAGGACTGGGCGCGGGCGGCGATCGAGGCGTTCCACCGGCATGGCGCCGACCGGATGGTGGCCGAGGTCAACCAGGGCGGCGAGATGGTCGAGACGGTGATCCGCCAGTTCGACGCGCTGGTTCCGTTCCGGGCGGTCCGGGCGGTGGAGGGCAAGCGGCTGCGGGCGGAGCCGGTGGCGGCTTTGTACGAGCAGGGGCGGGTTGCGCATGTCCGGGGGCTGAACCACCTCGAGGACGAGATGTGCCGGATGACGGTGCGCGGCTATGTCGGTTCGGGCAGCCCGGACCGGCTGGATGCGCTGGTCTGGGCGTTGACCGAGCTGATGGTGGAGCCGGCAAGGGTCTGGCGGCGGCCGCAGGTCAGGACGCTGTAAGGGAAGTACCAAAAGCCTTCGAAGGCTTTTGGCAAGTTCCTTTGAAGAAATTTGCGGGACGCGCCAGTTCGGCGTTGCGCCTGGGGCGGCTGCGGGAGCCTCCGGCGGGGATATTTACGGAACGGAAGAAGGGCAGGTCGGTCGCTTTGCTCGGGAGCGGCGGGGCGGAGCCTTGTCTGGTGGAATGAGGGGAACGGGATGGTGTTCGACTTCCTGCGGCGCGGGGCGATGTCTGCCGCGCCCGAGGCCAAGGCCTCGGCAACGGGGGCAGTGGTGGCGTTCCGGGGATCGGGGCGACCGGTCTGGAGCGGGCGCGATGTGCTGTCGATGGGCAAGAGCGGGTTTCTGACCAACCCGGTCGGGCATCGGGCGGTACGGCTGATCTCGGAGGCGGCGGCGGCGCTGCCTCTGGTCCTGCAGGACCATGCCCGGCGCTACGAGGCGCATCCGGTTTTGGAGCTGATCCGGCGGCCGAATGCGGCGCAGGGGCGGGCGGAACTGCTGGAGGCGGTCTACGGTTATTTGCTGTTGACCGGGAATGCGTATCTCGAGGCGGTGCCGGGAGCGGGGAGGTTGCCGGGAGAGCTGCATGTGCTGCGCTCGGACCGGATGGCGGTGGTGCCGGGGGTGGATGGCTGGCCGGTCGCCTATGACTATGCGGTCGGGGGCAAGGCGCATCGGTTCGACATGACGGGTGAGGTCGCGCCGATCTGTCATGTGAAGACCTTCCATCCGCAGGATGACCATTACGGGCTGTCGGCCTTGCAGGCGGCAGCGGTCGCGGTCGATGTGCACAACGCGGCGTCGAGCTGGTCGAAGGCGTTGCTCGACAATGCGGCGCGGCCCTCGGGGGCGATCGTCTACAAGGGTGTGGACGGACAGGGGGCGCTGTCGTCGGACCAGTATGACCGGCTTCTGGCCGAGATGGAGGCGCATCATCAGCGTGCGCGCAATGCCGGGCGGCCGATGCTGCTGGAGGGCGGGCTCGACTGGAAGCCGATGGGCTTTTCGCCCTCGGACATGGAGTTCCAGAAGACCAAGGAGGCGGCGGCGCGGGAGATCGCGGTGGCTTTCGGGGTGCCGCCGATGCTGCTCGGTATTCCGGGGGAGGCGACTTACGCCAATTACCAGGAGGCGCATCGGGCCTTCTACCGGCTGACGGTACTGCCCTTGGCGCAAAGGGTGATGGCGGCGCTGTCGCACTGGCTGTCGGGCTTCACCGGCGAGGCGGTCGAGCTGCGCCCTGATCTTGATCAGGTGCCGGCGCTGGCGGCGGAGCGAGATCAGCTTTGGGCGCGGGTCGGTACCGCTGACTTTCTGACGGCGGCGGAGAAGCGGGCGGCGCTGGGGCTGCCGCCGGTGCCTGCCGAGGGGCGCTGATGGCGGCGCGGGTGCCGGGCGGGTCGCGGTTCCTGTTCGACAGTTTCGATGCCGCGGCGGCGCGGATCGAGGCGAACGAACGGGTCGCCGAGGAACGGTGGAACGCGCTCGAGTACCGGTTGGGGCAGATCGAGGTGACCTTGGACCGGCTGGAGCGGAGGATCTGGCTCGGTGTCTATGGCGTGGCGGCCTTTCTGCTGGCGCAGGGGGCCGAGGCGCTGATCCGGGCGGCGGGACGATGAAGGAGGATTTGGGGATGTTCGGAGCGCCGGAGCGGAAGTTCCATCGGCCCGAGGCGGGGCTGGTGCTGAGCGAAGGGCGGATCGAGGGCTATGCCTCGCTGTTCGGCAAGCGCGATCAGGGCGGCGATGTGGTGATGCCGGGGGCCTATCTGCGGTTCGAGGCCGTCAGGGTCGAACCAGTGTCGCACCAGCTCTCGGATGCGGTAGATGTCAGGCCGCAAGTCAATCCGGTTCTCGCATCGGGTCCAGTGCTTCCGCTTTTCCTCGATCTACCGCTTCTCGACGGGTCTGAGGTACCTCATGCGCCACATATTGCTGTTGCGGCGAAACCGTGGCCCGGGCCGGTTGCAGTCTGGAGTTCGGACGCTGACGACGGCTATCGGCAAAACCGTCTGATTTCGTCGGCTGCTCTGATCGGGATTACCGAAACACCGCTAGGACCGGCTCGGGCAGGGCTCGTTGATCGCGGGACGGCGTTGCGCGTCAAGCTGGGCGAGGGAGCGCTATCGAGTCTGCCTCACTCCTCAATGCTAAACGGCCGAAATCTGGCTGCGATTGGAGACGGCAGCAGCGCAGGCTGGGAAATTCTCCAGTTCGCCAGAGCCGAACTTGTAGCGCCGCAGACCTTTGAGCTTTCCGAGCGTTTGCGCGGGCAGGCGGGTAGCGAGCCCATCATGGAGCGTACCTGGCCGGTAGGTAGCTATGTCGTTTTCCTCGATGAGCGGCCAGACCAGATCAATCTGCCATTGGCAGCACGCGGGCTTGGCCGTCACTACCGCATAGGCGCTGCACGGCGTGGCTACGATGACGAGGAGGTCGTCCATCGCATCGAGGCGTTTGCCGGGATCGGACTTCGTCCGTACCGCCCCGTTTTCCTTCGTGCTCGGTCGGTGGCTGAAGGCTTGCTTCTGTCCTGGGTGCGGAGAAGCCGGATCGACGGGGACAGCTGGGAGACTTACGAAGTCCCGATCGGCGAGGATAGAGAGGCCTACCTGCTGCGCGTTTGGCTTGGGGCGGACCTGAAACGGCAAATGCGCCTGACATCTACGGAATGGCTATATCCGGCGGCGATGCTGGCCGCGGATGGAACGTCGGGCGGCTGCATCATCGAGGTCGCGCAACTGTCCGAGCGTTTCGGTCCCGGGCCATTTGCCGCGATTGGGACCTGAGAAAGAGAAGCCGCAGCTTTTCTTTGTATCGGTCTATCTGGTCCTATATCATGGGAACAGTGTTCTAATCGGAGGCACCGAAATGGCTGAAACCCGTGCAAAAGTCGCTGCCGTTGACCCGGTCTGGCAGCGCATCTGCGATGAAGCGGTGGATGCCATCCGAATGGAGCCTCTGCTGGGCGGGCTGGTGCATTCAAGCCTGCTGCACCACCCGACGTTCGAACGGGCCTTGGCCTATCGATTTTCGCAGAAACTGGCCTCGGGAGAGATGAGTGAGCAGATCCTGCGCGAGATTGCGGATGAGGCTCATAGCAACGATCCGGAACTTGGACAGGCCGCGCGAGCCGATGTGATGGCGGTCTATGAACGCGATCCGGCCTGCCACCGGTTCATCCAGCCGGTCCTGTATTTCAAGGGATACCAGGCTGTGCAGGCCTATCGGGTTGGCCATTGGCTGTGGACCCAGGGGCGCAAGGACCTTGCCTACTTCGTGCAAATGCGGGTTTCCGAGGTGTTCGGTGTCGACATCCATCCCGCCGCTCGGGTCGGCCGAGGGATCATGATCGATCATGCCCATTCGATCGTGATCGGGGAAACTGCGGTTGTCGGTGACAACGTCTCGATGCTTCATTCCGTGACACTTGGCGGCACGGGCAAGGAAGACGGCGATCGCCATCCCAAGATCGGGGACGGCGTGCTGATCGGGGCCGGGGCGAAGGTTCTTGGCAATATCCATGTCGGCCAATGCAGCCGTATCGCCGCCGGTTCGGTCGTCTTGCAGGATGTACCGCGAAACACAACCGTTGCTGGCGTTCCCGCCAGGGTCGTTGGGGAAGCGGGTTGCGCGCAGCCATCGATGTCGATGGATCAGCGGCTGGACGACTGCGACTGCGGTGGCGACTGAGCCTGTCAGCTTCTGAATGTTCAAGGCCGGGTGAGAGCCCGGCCTTTTTTGCATTTCGCTGATCTGGTCAGGCCAGCATCCCGATCGGGTTTTCAAGGTTTTCGACGATCGCCTTGAGGAACTCTGCCCCAAGCGCCCCGTCGATCACACGGTGGTCGACGGAAAGCGTCATCGACATTACCGTCGCTACAGTGATCTGGCCATCCGACCCCACGACAGGCTGCTTCAGGCCGGCACCAACGGCAAGGATCGAGCCATGCGGCGGGTTAATGACCGCGTCAAAGTTCTCAATCCCGAACATGCCAAGGTTGGAGATCGCAAAGCTGCCGCCCTGGTATTCATGGGGGGCGAGCTTGCGGGTCTTGGCCCTTGTTGCGAGGTCTTTCATCTCAGCCGACAGAGCCGAGAGCGACTTCTTGTCGGCGTCGCGCAGGACAGGGGTGAAGAGCCCGCCTTCGATCGCCACCGCCACCGCCACGTCCGAGGGCTTCAGCCGCAGGATGCGATCCCCGGCCCAGACGGCATTGGCGTTCGGCACTTGCTGAAGAGCAAGTGCGCAGGCCTTGATGATGAAGTCGTTCACCGACAGCTTCACGCCCCGGCCTTCCAACTGCTTGTTCAGCGTCTCGCGGAACGCCATGAGCGCGTCGAGCTTTACCGACCGCCGCAGGTAGAAATGCGGGATGGTCGATTTCGCCTCGGACAGTCGGGCGGCGATGGTCTTGCGCATGCCGTCCAGCGACACCTCTTCGTAGGCACGGTCGGCAAAGAGCCTTGCCACCGCATCTGCAGAGGGGGCCGGTGCCGCTGCAGCCTGGGCCGCGACCGGGGTCGCAGGAGCGGCTGCGGCTGGCGGCGCCGCGGCAGGTTTCGCTCCCGCGGTCAGACCTTCGACATCCGCTTTGACGATGCGCCCGTGCGGGCCGGAGCCGGCGATGGTCGTCAGGTCGATCCCCTTCTCGGTCGCGATGCGGCGCGCGAGTGGTGAGGCAAAGACGCGGGTGCCGGGACGGGCGGCTGCGGGTGCGGGCGCAGTAGATGCGGGCGCGGGTGCTGCCACAGCGGCCGAAGCTGCGGCCGGTGCGGCGGAAGTTGCCGGAGCGGGGGCCGCTGCCGGGACAGGGGCTGCATCGGCGCTTTCGCCTTCCTCGATCAGGACGGCGATCGGGGTATTCACCTTCACACCGGCCGTGCCTTCTGAGACCAGGATCTTGCCGACAATGCCTTCGTCGACAGCCTCGAACTCCATCGTCGCCTTGTCGGTTTCGATCTCGGCCAGGATCTGGCCGGACTTCACCGTGTCGCCTTCTTTCACCAGCCACTTGGCCAGCGTGCCCTCCTCCATCGTGGGCGAGAGGGCAGGCATCAGGATCTGCGTTGCCATTTCTCTTTCCCCCTTACCGGTAGCAGACGGACTTGACCGCCTCGATCACCTCGGCGGTGGTGATCAGGGCGAGCTTCTCGAGGTTGGCGGCATAGGGCATCGGAACGTCCTTGCCCGTGCAGTTCACCACCGGCGCGTCGAGATAGTCGAAGGCGCGCTGCATGATGACCGCTGACAGGTGGTTGCCGATCGAGCCGACGGGGAAACCTTCCTCGACCGTGACGCAGCGGTTGGTCTTGCGGACCGAGGTGAGCACTGTCTCGTAATCGATCGGGCGCAGGGTGCGCAGGTCGATCACCTCGGCGCTGATGCCTTCCTTGGCAAGCTGATCCGCCGCATCGAGTGCGAAGGTCATCCCGATACCGAAGCTGACGATGGTGACGTCGGTCCCTTCGCGCCAGATCCGGGCCTTCCCGAAGGGGATGGTGAAGTCATCCAGGACCGGCACCTCGAAGGAGCGGCCGTAGAGGATCTCGTTTTCCAGGAAGATCACCGGGTTCGGATCGCGGATCGCGGACTTCAGCAGGCCCTTCGCATCCGACGCCGAGTAGGGCATCACCACCTTCAGGCCCGGAATGGCCGAGTACCAGGCGGCATAGTCCTGGCTGTGCTGGGCGGCGACGCGGGCGGCGGCGCCGTTCGGGCCGCGGAACACGATCGGGCAACCCAGTTGGCCGCCGGACATGTAGTTGGTCTTGGCGGCCGAGTTGATGAGGTGGTCGATCGCCTGCATGGCGAAGTTGAAGGTCATGAACTCGACGATCGGGTTCAGGCCGCCCCAGGCGGAGCCGACGGCGATCCCGGCAAAGCCGTGCTCGGTGATCGGTGTGTCGACGACGCGGCGCGGGCCGAACTCATCGAGCAGGCCCTGGCTGATCTTGTAGGCGCCCTGATACTCGCCGACTTCCTCGCCCATAAGGAACACGCGCTCATTGGCGCGCATCTCTTCGGCCATAGCCTCGCGCAGCGCCTCACGCACCGTCATGGTCTTCATCGCCGTTCCGGCGGGCCAATCCGGCGTCGTGTCGGCCTTCGTCTCGACCGGAGCAGTGATGGCCGGGAAGTTCGGCGCAGGCGCCGCCACCGCAGCCGGAGCCGCCGCCGGGGCAGGGGCCGCCGCCGGGGCAGGGGCCGCCGCCGGGGCAGGGGCCGCCGCCGGGGCAGGGGCCGCAGCAGCCGGAGCCGCATCGGCACTTTCGCCTTCCTCGACCAGCACGGCGATCGGAGTGTTCACCTTCACTCCAGCCGCGCCCTCGGGCACCAGCAGCTTGCCGACGATCCCTTCATCGACAGCTTCGAACTCCATCGTCGCCTTGTCGGTTTCGATCTCAGCGATGATCTGGCCGGATTTGACCCTATCACCTTCCTTGACCAGCCACTTGGCCAGCGTGCCTTCCTCCATCGTGGGAGAAAGCGCGGGCATGAGAACCTGAATTGCCATCGTCTTTCCCCCTCAGGCGTAGATATCGGTCCAGAGCTCCTCGACGGGCGGCTCCGGGCTTTCTTTCGAGAATTCGGCGGCCTCGTTCACGATCGCCTTGATGTCGCGGTCGATCGCCTTGAGGTCGTCGTCGGTGGCGAGGCCAGCGTTCACCAGCAGATCGCGCACATGCTCGATCGCGTCCTTCTCGGCACGCATCTTCTCGACTTCTTCGCGGGTCCGGTACTTGGCCGGGTCGGACATCGAGTGGCCGCGGTAGCGGTAGGTCATCATCTCGAGGATGTAGGGGCCATTTCCGGCGCGGCAGTGCGCTACGGCCTTCTCGCCCGCCGCCTTCACCGCCAGCACGTCCATGCCGTCGACCTGTTCGCCCGGGATGCCGTAAGCGAGACCGCGACCGAAGAGAGTGGTCGACTTGGTCGAGCGCTTCACGCTCGTGCCCATGGCGTACTGGTTGTTCTCGATCACGAAGATCACCGGCAAGTTCCAGAGTTCGGCCATGTTGTAGGTCTCGTAGACCTGGCCCTGGTTTGCGGCGCCGTCGCCGAAATAGGTGAAGGTCACATTGTCATTGCCGAGATACTTGTCGGCGAAGGCGAGGCCCGCCCCAAGCGGCACCTGCGCGCCGACGATGCCGTGTCCGCCATAGAAATGCTTCTCGCGGCTGAACATGTGCATCGAGCCGCCCTTGCCCTTGGAGTAGCCGCCGATGCGTCCGGTCAATTCCGCCATGACGCCTTTCGGATCCATGCCACAGGCGAGCATGTGGCCATGATCGCGGTAGGAGGTGATGCGCTTGTCACCTTCCTTGGTCGCGGCTTCGAGGCCGACGACGACCGCTTCCTGCCCGATATAGAGGTGGCAGAAGCCACCGATCAGGCCCATGCCGTAAAGCTGGCCGGCCTTTTCCTCGAATCGGCGGATCAGTAGCATCTCCCGGTAGTAGGTGAGCAGTTCATCCTTCGATACGTTTGATTTCTCGGGCGATTTCTTGGTAGCCATCGGCGCCTCCTCCCGTCGTTTCCGTGAATGGTTCAACGTTAAACTATCCGCAGAATAACGGAATTCATTGGGCCTGACAAATACCATCGTTCCGCGACGTCACGAAACGTTGCGCGGCGCGAGCTGGGTATGGATCAGCGGATGACGACTTCGTCGGCGCGCAGGAGGCCCAGCACGTCGCGGGCCTGTTCGTCTAGAAGGTCGATGTCGAGATAGCCATCGGACAGTCGTCGGGTCTTGTTCTGCAGGACGGCCAGTTCCGCCTTCAGCTTGTCGCGTTCCTGGGTGAGTTCCTGCGCCTCGGCATTTATCTGCACGCGCCGAAAAACGCCAAAATCGCCCTGAACGGCGGCGAAGGTGAAATAGCACCCGAGCGTGAAAACGACCAAGAAATAGATCGCTGCGCCGATGGCGGGGCGTTGTCTGCTCATGTCCTGCCTAGTCTGTCACCCCTCTTTTTGCGGGAGTGATCGACGCGAATCATGTCACAGAAACATGACCTTGTGAATCCCAATTCGTGCGGGATTCCAGTCGGTTCTGGCTACTTCATCTCGATGGGCAGTTCACTGCCAACCTGCATGTCGGTGTCGAAGCGAAGTTCGATATCCTTGCAGGACTTGAACAGCCATTTCTTCGGGCAAAGCTGCGCCGAAGCGTGACCCGTCACATGACGGGAATAGCTGTCTGGGACCTTCGGGCCGATGCTGTCGATCACCAGTTCCGCTCGCTTGCCGGCCGAGGTCAACTGCGCGCCGTCCCAGTCCTTCTCGCGCAGGATGGCGATTTCGACATTTCCGGACGCAGGACCCGGCCGCAGCACGGTCCCGAAATCACCCTGCAGCCGTAGCAGCATCTTGTCGCTGTCCGGATCTCCGGGGGTATAGCCGATGATCCGGACCGAGATGACCTTGGTCTCCCAGTCACTCGTTGCGCCCGCCGAGGCATCGAAGGCCCCGACTGAGAAATCGTAGGTTTCCCACGCCACCGGCTTGCCGTCCAGCGTGCCGGTCACGTCGCCCATTTTCGGGGGATAACCTTCGGGGAGGTCCTCCTTGGTCAGGCGCATTTCCTCGCCGTCGACCACCACCACCTGCGCCGAGACGGGCGCGGCGGCCAAAAGCACAGTGGCAATGGCCGCCGCGAAGCGCATCAGGCCTTGCCCTTGTAGATGTCCACAAGCTTGCCCAGCATCGCCAGCGCGTCCTCGCGGCTCCGCTGGAAGCTGTTCCGCCCGATGATCGATCCGTTGCCGCCGCCGTCGCGGATCGCGCGGGCATCGTCATAGACCGCATCGGCGCCCTTGGCCGCGCCGCCCGAGAAGACGATGATGCGACGGCCGTTGAACGAGGCCTGCACGCAATGCTTCACGCGGGCCGCCAGCGTGCCGATGTCGATCTTTTCCTTGTCGTAGACCTTCTTCGCCTCGGGCTGCATCAGGTGGTCGGTCGACAGCTTGATCTTGATGATATGGGCCCCAAGCAGCGCCGCGATATGGGCGGCATAGGCACCCACGTCGATCGCCGTCTCGCCATCCTTGGTCACCGCCTCGCCGCGCGGATAGGACCAGATCACCGTGGCGATACCCTTCGAGGCCGCCTCGCGGCGCATCTCGACGATCTCCTCGAACATGTCGAGCGCCATATCCGACCCCGGATAGATGGTGAACCCGATGGCCGAGCAGCCAAGCCGCAGCGCGTCATCGACCGAGGCGGTGACCGCCTGGTTCTTGCCGGCAGTGTCGGACATCAGCGAGTTGGCCGAGTTGACCTTGAGGATCGTCGGGATCTGCCCGGCAAAGGTGTCGGCGCCGGCTTCCAGCGGGCCAAGAGGCGCGGCATAGGCCGACAGCCCCGCATCGATTGCCAGCTGGTAGTGATAGTGGGGGTCATAGCCCGCCGGGTTCGGCGCGAAGCTGCGCGCAGGGCCGTGCTCGAAGCCCTGGTCCACCGGCAGGATGATGAGCTTGCCGGTCCCGCCCAGCTTGCCCTCCATGAGGATACGGCAAAGGTTCGCCTTCACGCCGGGAGTTTCGCCCTCGTAATTCGCGAGGATCTTCTGCACTGTCCTGGTCGCACGCATCCGTTCGGTCCTTTCGAAATGATTTGGCCCCTGACGCAGCGTCTAGAAGCCCGGTGACGTCCCTGCAATCACTGTTGGCGCTAACATCCCGCAACAGCGCGTTTTTCTGCCGACATCAATACCGTCATTGCGTCAGCGCGACCACGCCCGGCAGCTCCTTGCCTTCCATCCACTCAAGGAAAGCCCCGCCTGCGGTCGAGATATAGCTGAAGTCATCGGCCACGCCGGCCTGATTGAGTGCCGCCACCGTATCGCCGCCGCCCGCGACCGAAACCAGCTTTCCGGCCTTGGTCAGCTCTGCCACCGTACGCGCGGCCGCGATCGTCGCGGCGTCGAAGGGCGGGATCTCGAAGGCGCCGAGCGGGCCGTTCCAGATCAGCGTCTTGCTCGCGGCAAAGACCTTGGTCAGCTCCTCGACCGTCTTCGGGCCGGCATCGAGGATCATCGCATCGGCAGGGCAGGCATTGGCCGCCACGGTCTCGTTCGTAGCCCCCGCCTTGAACTCGCGCGCGACGACAACATCGACGGGCAGATGAATTGTGCAGCCCGCGGTCTTGGCCTTTTCAAGGATCTCCAGGGCAGTCGGCGCCATGTCGCGCTCGGCCAGCGACTTGCCGACTTCGATCCCTTGCGCGACGAGAAAGGTGTTCGCCATGCCGCCGCCAATCACCAGATGATCGACCTTCGACACGAGATTGCCCAGAAGATCGAGCTTGGTCGAAACCTTGGCGCCGCCCACCACCGCGACGACCGGGCGCTGCGGTTTGCCAAGCGCCGCTTCCAGTGCCTTGAGTTCCGCCTCCATCAGCCGGCCTGCGGCATGGGGCAGGAGCTTCGCAATTCCCTCGGTCGAGGAATGCGCCCGGTGCGCCGCCGAAAAGGCATCGTTCACATAGACATCGCCGAGCGCGGCCATGCCGGCGGCAAGCTGCGCGTCGTTCTTTTCCTCGCCCAAGTGGAAGCGGGTATTCTCCAGCAGCACCACGTCGCCGGGACCCATTGCGCCGACCGCCGCCTTCGCGGGCGCGCCGATGCAATCCTCGCCGAAGATCACCTTGCGGCCGGGCAGGGCGGCCTGCAGTGCCGGGACGATCAGCTTCAGGCTCATCTCGGGCACGACCTCGCCCTTCGGACGGCCGAAATGGGCCAGCAGGACCGGCTTGCCGCCCTTTTTCAGGATGTCCTCGATGGTCGGCACGATCTTGTCGATGCGGGTCGTATCGGTGACCACGCCATTCTCCATCGGCACGTTCACATCCACGCGCACCAGAACGACCTTTCCGCCCAGGTCGAGGTCGTCAATCGTCTTCCAGCTCATCGGTGTCCCTCCAGCGCGTTTCCGCCTCCTTTCGACCCCATCCGGTCCGACTCGTCAACCGGCGCGCGCTTTGCCCTTCCCCTTGTTGCCCCGCGACATTAGGTTGCGGCCCGAACCGAAGAGGAGAGGCTGGGCTGATGGCCGAGATCAAGGACCCCGAAAACACCATCATCATGGAGCTGAAGGACGGCCGCGTGGTGATCGAGCTTCTGCCCGACGTGGCACCGAAGCACAGCGAACGCATGAAGGCGCTGGCCCGCGCCGGCGCCTATGACGGCGTGATCTTCCACCGCGTGATCGAGGGCTTCATGGCCCAGACCGGCGATGTCGAGCACGGCAACTCGACCAAGGACTACAACCCGCGCCGCGCCGGCACCGGCGGCTCCGACCTGCCCGACCTGCCGGCGGAATTCTCGCGCCTGCCGCATCAGCGCGGCTCGCTCGGCGCCGCCCGCTCGCAGAACCCGAACTCGGCCAACAGCCAGTTCTTCATCAATTTCAAGGACAACAGCTTCCTCAACGGCCAGTACACCGTCTATGGCCAGGTGATCGAGGGGATGGAGCATGTCGACAAGATCACCCGCGGCGAGCCGCCGGCGAATCCCGACAAGATGATCTGGGTGAAGGTGGCTGCCGATGTCTGATCGCCGCGTCTTTCTGGGCAGTGTCCTTGGCATTGGCCTTGCTGCGCTTGGCGGATGGGGCCTGCACATGGCGGCCACACCCGGCGCGGCCATGGCCGCCGAGGATGGCCCGGGCCCGAACCTTGTGATCGAGGTCGCTGGTTCGACCAGCGGGAAGATCGTCATCGACCTGATGCCGGAGATTGCGCCGAAGCATGTCGAACAGATCACCGCGCTGGCCAAGGAAGGCGCCTATGATGGCGTGGTCTTCCATCGTGTCATCGACGGCTTCATGGCCCAGACCGGTGACGTCCAGTTCGGCAAGCGCGGCGCCGACCTGTCGATGGCGGGAACGGGCGGGTCGTCGCGTCCTGACCTTCCGGCCGAATTCTCGTCGATGCCGTTCGACCGTGGAACGGTCGGCATGGCCCGCGCGATGGACCCGAACTCGGCCAACAGCCAGTTCTTCATCATGTTCGCGCCCGCCCCGCATCTCGATGGCCAGTACACGGTCGTCGGCAAGGTGATCGAGGGCATGGACGTGGTCGATGCGATCAAGAAGGGCGATCAGGCCGCCAATGGCGCGGTCGATGACCCCGACTACATGGTCAAGGTGACGGTCCAGTAACCGACGCCGAAATGACCGGCCGACCAGCGGCGCCGCTCCCCCCGGGGCGGCGCCGTTTCTGTCACGGTCCTGTGATGAACGCCCCCTAAACCCGTGCAGCACATGAAGAATCGGGGGCACTGAATGAAACGACTTCTCCTTGTCACGACGCTTGGCGTCTTGCCGCTGTCTGCGATGCCGTCCTTCGCCGCCTGCGTTTCGGTGGTCAGCACCGTCACCTGCACCGGCACGACAACGACCGGCTACCTCAACGCAACTGGCGGCCTGAGCGTCACGGTCGAGTCCGGCGCTTCGGTCAGCACCACCGGCACCAAGGACGCGATCCGCATCCGCGGCGACAACAACACCGTCGTCAACAACGGCACGATCGATGGAACCTTCGCGGCCGACGGTATCACCGCCAATGACGGTGTCGATGCCGGCAACGGCCTGACCCTGACGAACAACGGCACGATCCTTGCCACGAACAAGGGCGTCGATGTCGAAAAGAAGAACGACCTCACGCTCACCAACAGCGCCGGCGCAACCATCCACGCCCATGACAAGGCGATCCGCAACAAGGACGGCAATTCGGCCTGGCTCTGGAACGAAGGGCTGATCGAATCCGACACCGACGAAGGGTTCGAGACCGGCAACGGGGCCGAGATCACCAACATGGGCACGATCCGCGCCTCGGACGATGCGATCCAGGTCGGTGAGGATGCGAGCATCCTGAACTCGGGCCTGATCGAAAGTGTCACCCGCGGGGGCGACGAGGCCGATCCCCAGGACGGGATCGACATCGACTCCGGCACTATCATCAACTACGCGACCGGAACGATCCGGTCCGACGACGATGCCGCCATCGACTATGACGCGACGCTGGACCCCTCCAAGGCCTCCTACATCACTAACCATGGCACCATTTCGGGCACGACCGACGTGCTGGTCGAAAAGGGCGAACATGTCGATCCCGAAACCGGTGAACTCCCGGCCGCCAATACCGCCGCCCAGATCGTCGAGAACTGGGGCCTGATCGAAGGTCGCAGCGGCTTTGGCGTCGACCTCGGCGCCGGAAATGACGAGTTGCTGCTGCGCAAGGGCAGCCAGCTGAAGGGCGGCGCCGACCTTGGCAAGGACGACGACAGCCTGTCGATCTTCGACGCGCTGGTGAAGTCGGTGGTGGGCGAGGATCTGCTCGACGGGGGCGAGGGCACCGACACGATCACCTTCGCCGCGCTCGATTTCTCGCAGCTTCTGGCCGCGACATTCGAAGGCGGACTTGCCTTCTTCACCTTCGCGAACGATCCCGGCTACACGGTCTGGCTTGCGAACTGGGAGAGCTATGGTTTCGGCAAGACCATCTACAGCCAGGCCCAGATCGAACAGGCGCTCGCGCCGGTTCCGCTTCCCGCAGCCGGCCTGCTGATGATCCCGGCACTTGGCGCGCTGGTCGCCCTGCGCCGCCGTCGCGGCTGACCGCCGACCTGAGCGATCTGCTGCCCGGCTTACCGGCCGGGCAGTCTCCCCTGCCTCAGCCGAGCGTCACCAGCGCATGACGCTTGCGCCCCGCCGTCAGCTTCACCGGCTCCACCAGCTCGCCCGCGCCGAGCATCAGCCCGGCATCGGTCACCAGATCGTCGTTCATCCGCGCGCCGCCCTCGGCGATCAGGCGCTTGGCGTCCTTGCCCGACTTCGCCAGCCCCGTGCGCACGAACAGTTGCGCGATCGAGATGCCCTCGGCCACGTCCGACGGCCCCAGAACCAGCGTTGGCAGGTCGTCGCCCACGCCGCCCTTCTCGAAGACCTCGCGCGCGGTCGCTTCTGCCGCCGCCGCCGCCTCGGCCCCGTGCAGGAGCGTCGTCACCTCGTTGGCGAGCACGATCTTGGCGCTGTTGATCTCGGACCCCTGCAGCGCGCCGAGCCGGTCGCATTCGTCCAGCGGCAGTTCGGTGTAAAGCTTCAGGAACCGCCCGACATCGGCATCGGTAGTGTTGCGCCAGAACTGCCAGAACTCGTAAGGCGACAAGAGCTCGGCATTCAGCCAGATCGCGCCGCTCGCCGACTTGCCCATCTTCTTGCCGTCCGAGGTGGTCAGGAGTGGCGAGGTAAGCCCGAAGACCTCGGCATCGATCACCCGGCGCGTCAGGTCCACGCCGTTGACGATGTTGCCCCACTGATCAGAGCCGCCCATCTGGATCAGGCAGCCGTAGCGGCGGCGCAGCTCGAGGAAGTCATAGGCCTGCAGGATCATGTAGTTGAATTCGAGGAAGCTCAGCGACTGCTCCCGGTCGAGCCGCGACTTGACGCTGTCAAAGCTCAGCATCCGGTTGACGCTGAAATGCCGCCCGATGTCGCGCAGGAAGGTCAGGTAGTTCAGCCCGTCCAGCCATTCGGCATTGTTGACCATGATCGCGTCGGTCGGCCCCTCGCCGAAGCGGACGTAGGGAGAGAAGGCGCGCTTGATCCCGGCGATGTTGGCGTCGATCTGCTCGTTGGTCAGCAACGGCCGCTCTTCGGCCCGGAACGAGGGGTCACCGACCTTGGTCGTGCCCCCGCCCATCAGCACGATCGGCTTGTGGCCGGTCTTCTGCAGCCAGCGCAGCATCATGATCTGGATCAGCGATCCGACATGCAACGAGGTCGCGGTCGCGTCGAAGCCGATATAGCCCGGCACCACCCCCTTGACCAAAGCCTCGTCCAGCCCCTGATAATCGGTGCAGTCGGCGAGGTAGCCGCGCTCGATCATCACGCGCATGAAGTCCGATTTCGGGTGGTAGGTCATTGCCGTCTCGTGCTTGAAGGAACGGGTGGGATATACCGGGCAAGGGGGGCAAGGGAAAGACCATGCTGACATCGCGCGCCGTCTGGGCCTTGGGAACCATGTCAGGCACCTCGCTTGACGGGGTGGATGCGGCGATGATCCTGACGGATGGCGAGCGCATCCTTGAGTTCGGGGACACCGCCTACCGGCCCTATGGCGAGTCCGAGCGGGCTACCCTCCGTGCGGCCCTCGGCCTCTGGCCCGGCGATCCGGGGGTAGAGGCGGCGGCCGAAGTGGTCGAGACCGCCCATGCCGAGCTGCTGTCGCGCTTCTCGGGGGCCGAGATCATCGGCTTCCACGGCCAGACGCTGGCCCATGACCCGGCGAACCGCCGCACGCATCAGGCCGGGTCCGGCCCGATCCTGGCCGAGGTGCTGGGTGTGCCGGTGGTCTGGGACTTTCGTTCGGCGGACGTGGCGCTTGGCGGGCAGGGGGCGCCGCTCGTGCCCTACTACCATTTCGCGCTCGCCCGCCATATCGGCGCGACCCTGCCGGTCGCCTTCCTCAACCTTGGCGGCGTCGGCAATCTGACCTGGGTCGATCCGCGCCAGTCCGGGCCGGAACAGCCGGGCGCGGTCATGGCGTTCGACACAGGCCCCGCCAATGCGCCGGTCAACGACCTGATGCTCTTGCGGCTCGGCAAGACGCAGGACGAAGGCGGGGCGCTTGCCGCAACGGGCACGCCGGACGAGGTGATCCTCGATGCCTTCCTGCGCCATCCCTATTTCCACCGGATGCCGCCCAAGTCCCTTGACCGCAACGATTTCGCCAGCCTCTTCCAGGCGGTCGGCGCCTTGAACGATGCCGATGCTGCCGCCACGCTCACCGCCGCCGCCGCCAGGGCCGTGTCGCGTGGGACCGAGCATTTCCCGACACCCGTCTCGCGCGTGCTCGTCACCGGGGGCGGGCGCCACAACGCCACGCTGATGGAGATGCTCGACCGCCTGATGGCCGCCGAGGTGGTCCCGGTGGAAGCAGCGGGGCTGGATGGCGACATGCTCGAAGCGCAGGCATTTGCCTTTCTCGCCGTGCGGGTGGCGCGCGGACTGCCAACCTCCGGCCCCTCGACCACTGGCGTGGCGGGGCTGGTCGGCGGCGGCCAGATCAGCCGGCCGGGCGGCTGACCCGGAGTTTGGCCAGAAGAGATCCGGTATAGATCGCCAGCGCCGCCCAGATCATCGGGAAGGCGATCATCCGCGCGGTGCCCATCGGCTCGCCAAAGACGAAGACGGCGGTCAGGAAGATCATCGTCGGCGCGATGTATTGCATCATCGCAATGGTCGACAGGCGCAGAAGCTTGGCCCCATTGGCATAAAGCATCAGCGGCACGGCGGTGACGATCCCGCAGCACAGAAGCATCACCGTGTCGAAGGTGCTGCCTTGCGCGAAATGGCCGGTGCCCTGGACCTGCAGCCAGGCGATGTAGGTGACGGCCGGGATCATGAGCAGCAGCACTTCCAGCATGAAGCCCTGGTTCGGGCCGATCGGCAACGAGCGCTTGAAATAGGCGTAGAATCCCCAGGTGCCGGTCAGCGCCAGCGCAACCCAGGGCAACCGCCCGTTCTCGATGGTGAGGATGGTCACGGCGAGGCCCGCCAAGGCAATGGCCACAAGTTGCGGCTTCGTCAGCTTTTCGCCCAGAAGGACGGCGCCCAGGAACACGCTGAACAGCGGGTTGATGTAGTAGCCAAGCGCGGCATCCAGCGCGTGACCCGACCCGATGGCCCAGACATAGATTCCCCAGTTGACCGAAATCAGCGCGGCGGTCACAGCACCCATGGCCAGCATCTTTGGCGTTGTCAGCGCGCGCTTCAGATCGGCGGTCCGCCCGGTGAACAACAGAACCGCCCCGGCAATCGGCACCGACCACAGCACGCGATGGGCAATGACCTCGACTGGCGAGATATGGGCCAGCGCCTTCATGAAGATCGGCAGGAAGCCCCAGAGGAAATAGGCTCCGAGCGCGTAGAGAAAGCCCGGCAGCGTGTCGCCGCTTTGGGTCTGGTCGGTCGTGCTGGCCATGATGTCCTCCGGAGCGGCGGTCTAGCCGGTCCGCGCAGCAAGCGCCAATCACCAATTCCGTTCCTGGCCGTCACGAAACGTGATGAATCAGCCGGGAATGGCGAAACCGGGCGGCGCCAGTTCGAAGCCCTCGAAGCGGAAGCCGGGGCTGACCGTGCAACCGACCAGCGTCCATGCGCCGGTCGAGCGGGCGCTCTGCCAGTGATGCGCGGGCACGATGCCCTGCGGGGCCTCGCCGGACAGGACTGACGCGCCGAGGCGCAGGTGCCGCGCGGGACCCGCCGCGGTCTCCGCAATGGAGAGGATCAGCGGCGCCCCGGCATGAAAGTGCCAGATTTCAACGGCATCGACCCGGTGCCAGTGGCTCGTCTCACCCGCCTTGAGCAGGAACAGGATCGACGTTCCCGCAGGACGTCCCTCGCCGTCGGCAATCCAGGTCTGACGATACCAGCCGCCCTCGGGATGGGGGGCGAGGCCGAGCGCGGCGATGATCCGATCGGCCTCGTCCATCCGTCAGGCCTTCAGGATCGACCGGCCCGCATATTCGGCGGTCTCGCCCAGCATCTCTTCGATCCGGATCAGCTGGTTGTACTTCGCCAGACGGTCAGACCGCGACAGCGAGCCGGTCTTGATCTGCCCGCAATTGGTGGCGACGGCCAGGTCGGCAATCGTGGAATCTTCAGTCTCGCCAGAGCGATGCGACATGACGTTCGTGTAGCCGGCGCGATGGGCCATGTCCACGGCGGCCAGAGTCTCGGTCAGGGTGCCGATCTGGTTGACCTTCACCAGCATCGAGTTCGCACAGCCGCGTTTGATGCCTTCGGCGAGACGCTTGGGGTTGGTGACGAAAAGGTCGTCGCCGACGAGCTGGATCTTCGAGCCGAGCACTTCGGTCAGCATCTTCCAGCCGTCCCAGTCGTCTTCCGAGCAGCCATCCTCGATCGAGATGATCGGATAGTCGCCGCAAAGACCGGCGAGGTATTCGACGTTCTCGACAGCCGACAGGACTTTGCCTTCGCCTTCAAGATGATACTTGCCATCCTTGAAGTATTCGGTCGAAGCGCAGTCAAGCGCCAGGTAGATGTCCTGGCCCGGTTTGTAGCCAGCCTTCTCGATAGATTTCAGAATAAAATCCAAGGCTTCGCGGGTGGAGCGAAGGTTCGGCGCGAAGCCGCCCTCATCGCCGATGCCGGTGTTGTGGCCCGCGGCATGGAGTTCCTTCTTCAGGGTATGGAACACCTCGGCGCCCATGCGCACCGCTTCGCGGATATTCGCGGCGGCGACGGGCATGATCATGAATTCCTGGATGTCGATCGGGTTGTCGGCGTGCTGGCCGCCGTTGATGATGTTCATCATCGGCACCGGCAGGATGCGGGCCGAGGTGCCGCCGACATAGCGGTAGAGCGGCTGGTCGGTATAGGCGGCTGCGGCCTTGGCCACCGCCAGCGAAACTCCGAGGATCGCGTTCGCACCGAGACGTGACTTGTTCGGGGTGCCGTCGAGTTCGATCATGGTGCGGTCGATGCCGATCTGCTCCAGCGCATCGAAGCCCACGATCTCTTCCGCGATCTCGCCATTCACATTGGCGACCGCCTCGAGCACGCCCTTGCCGAGGTAGCGCGACTTGTCGCCGTCCCGCTTCTCGTTCGCCTCATGCGCGCCGGTCGAGGCGCCCGAGGGCACCGCCGCGCGGCCCATCGCGCCGCTTTCCAGCGTCACGTCCACCTCGACGGTGGGGTTGCCGCGGCTGTCGAGAATCTCGCGGGCGTGAATGTCGATGATCGTGGACATGGAAAGGCTCCCCTCAGGGTTTGAAAGACGCTCTCGCGCGGGTCTTACAGCGCGGGAACGTCCATGGAAAGAGCGCGTTGCCGCGCCCGCTCGCGTGCAAAGGCGTAAAGCCCCGACCCGATGATAAGCGCAGCGCCTGTCAGCGTGATGACATCCGGCCGCTCCGAGAACACCGTGACGGCGAAGATCAGCGCAAACAGAAGGCGCGAATAACGAAAGGGCGCGATGACCGAGATGTCGCCGTGCCGGGTTGCTGCCGTGATCGCCCAATAACCTGCAGTCCCGAACAGCACCCCGCCCAGCATCCACATTGCCTGCCTGGCATCCGGCAGCACGACGCTGCGGTCCCACAGCATCATCATCAGGCCAAGCACCGTGACCGCCATCAGTCCCCAGGCCGAGATCTGCGCCGTGCTCGCCTCGGGCGGTGTGCGGCGCGTTGCCAGATCGCGAAGCGCTAGCCCGGCGATCGAGGCCAGCACAAGAAGCGCCTGCCACTGGAAGCCGGCCATTCCCGGCCGGATCACGAGCAGCACACCGGCAAAGCCGACGCAGATCGCCATCCAGCGCCGCCAGCCGACTTTCTCGCCCATGAACAGGACCGCCCCAAGCGTCACGGCCAGCGGCATCGCCTGCAGAACCGCCGAGACAGTCGCCAGCGGCAAGGTCGCCAGACCGATGATGTAGCCAATCGTTGCGATCATCTCGCCCAGGTTCCGCGCCGTGACCGCCGGGTGCAGCGCCATCGGGGTCAGGACACGGCGCCCCTCGATCCGGGCAACCACGGCAAAGGTCAGCGCCCCGGCCAAACCGGCGAAGAAGATCACCTCGCCCGCGGGCAGGTCGGTCGCCACCAGCTTCAGGAACATGTCCTCGACGGCGAACAGCGCCATCGAGCCCGTCATCAGGGCGATGCCGCGCAGGTTCTCGGCGGCCGAGGCGGGGGAAGAGGACAAGATCAGCCCTTCTTCCGCGGCACGCCGTAAAGTTCCAGCCGGTGCCCGATCAGCTTGTAGCCCAGGCGTTCGGCGATCTTTTCCTGCAGGGCCTCGATCTCGGGATCGACGAATTCGATGACCTCGCCCGAGTTCATGTCGATGAGGTGATCGTGATGGTCGCGCTCGGCATCCTCGTAGCGCGCGCGGCCGTCGCCGAATTCAAGCTTGTCGAGGATGCCCGATTCCTCGAACAGCTTCACCGTCCGATAGACCGTGGCGATCGAGATCTTCGGATCGAGCTTGCTTGCCCGGTTGTAAAGTTCCTCGACGTCCGGATGGTCCTCGGACTGCTCGATCACCCGCGCGACGATGCGGCGCTGGTCGGTCATGCGAAGGCCCTTGGCCTCGCAACGGGCAATGATGTCGGCCGTCATCGGCATCTCCGGGCAGTCAGCCGCTTCTTTCCCCGGCTTTAGGGTATTCGCGCGCCCCTCGCCAGTGGCAACCGCGGGCCGGGTTGACTCGGCGCGGTCCTGCGCCAAGGGTGGCGCCGCAGCGCGACGGGAAGGACGATCATGCCGCGGAAAGACAGGCTGGATGCGGTTGGCATCGGCGCATTGATCGCGATCTCGACGCTCCTCGCCTTCAATCAGATCGTGGTCAAGGTCGTGAATGCCGGCTTGCAGCCGGTTTTCTTCGCCGGCCTGCGCTCGGCCCTGGCCGTGGTTTCGGTGCTGGCCTGGATGCGCTTCCGCGGGATCTCGCACCGGATCCCACGCGCCACCCTGCCGGCGGCGCTTTCGATGGGCGTGGCTTTCGCGGCCGAGTTCCTGTGCCTGTTCATCGCGCTTGACCTGACCACGGTCGTCCGGGCGGCGATCCTGTTCTATACGATGCCGCTGTGGTTCTCTCTTCTGGCGCATTTCTTCCTGCCGGGCGAACGGATCACCGCCCTGAAGGCGACAGGGCTGATCTTTGCCTTTGCCGGGACAGCCTGGGCGATTCTGGACAAGGGCAGTTCGACGGGCAGTCAGGCGAGCTTTGCCGGCGATCTCTGTGCGCTTGGCGGTGCCTTTGGCTGGGCCATGACCGCCTTCCTTGCGCGCGGATCGGCGATGGGGCGCGAGCGACCGGAGACGCAGCTTTTCTGGATGGTCCTCGTATCGGGGCCTATCCTGATTCTGGTGGCTCCGGCCTTCGGGCCACTGGTCCGCGATATCCAGCCGCTCCACATCTGGGGGCTTCTGTTCCAGGCGGTCGTCGTTGTCACCGGCGGATTTGTGGCCTGGCTGTGGGTTCTGTCAGTCTATCCGGCCTCGACGGTGGCGAGTTTCTCCTTCCTTACGCCGATCTTCGGGATGCTTCTGGGCTGGATTCTGCTGGGAGAACCGATCGGGCCGGGGATTCTCGGCGCGGCGGCCCTGGTCGCGGTGGGAATCATCCTGATCAATCGCCGTCCGGCATTGCCTGAAAACTAGGCGCGGAATGTCGCAGCTGCGGTGAGCGCTGTTGCTGCCCTAGTCGTGCAGGATTTCGCATCGAAAATCAGCCAATTCGCGCAAGGGACCGTGATTTCGTGGGAAACCGGAAGTTGCCACTGGCGATCCCCCGGCTTCTGCACAGCCTTGCCCACATCTGGTATGAATCGCTCAGGCCGCGCCAAGATGTGGCGAAGTTGCAGTCAAGGCGAAACTTCGCTCACGGAGCGTAAAAAAACCGTTGCAGACCCCTTCCGCTTACCGCAGATTGACGCGGTAGCCGGACAAGACACTAGATATAGTGTTGGCCGGGAGGGACAGAAGCTTAACCAAGATTAACGCATCCGAAGGATGCGGATGGCTGGGGTGCAACCGCATTCCGGGCCCGGTTTTCTTGTCTTTCTCGCCACCGGAACTGGACAACTGCCGGACGGGGGGAACACCCCGCCGGCCACAAAGCGGAGACGGGGCAGAATGAAGATCGAGCGCAGATTCACGACGACCGAGACAGGCGCCTATGGCGCGTTGGAATTCACCACCACAACGTCCGAAATCCGCAATCCGGACGGCAAGATCGTCTTCCGCAACGAAGCTGTGGAGGTGCCCGAGGGCTGGAGCCAGGTCGCGTCCGACGTGCTTGCCCAGAAGTACTTTCGCAAGGCCGGCGTCCCGGCGCGGTTGAAGCGCGTCAAGGAAAAGGGCGTGCCCGAGTTCCTGTGGCGCTCGGTTCCCGATGAAGAGGCGCTGGCTGCGCTGCCGGAAAACGAGCGCTTTGTGGGCGAGACCTCGGCCCGTCAGGTCTTCGACCGTCTGGCCGGCGCCTGGGCCTATTGGGGTTGGAAGGGCGGCTACTTCTCGACCGAGGCCGACGCCCGTGCCTATCACGACGAAATGCGTTACATGCTAGCATGTCAGATGGCGGCTCCCAATTCTCCTCAATGGTTTAACACCGGTCTGCACTGGGCTTACGGCATCGACGGCCCCTCGCAGGGGCACTTCTATGTCGACTACAAGACCGGCAAACTGGTGAAGTCGGACTCTGCCTACGAGCATCCGCAGCCGCATGCCTGCTTCATCCAGTCGGTATCGGACGACCTGGTGAACGAGGGCGGGATCATGGATCTGTGGGTCCGCGAGGCGCGTCTGTTCAAGTATGGCTCGGGCACCGGCACCAACTTCTCGTCGTTGCGGGGCGAGGGTGAAAAGCTGTCGGGCGGCGGCAAGTCCTCGGGCCTGATGGGCTTCCTCAAGATCGGCGACCGGGCGGCGGGCGCGATCAAATCGGGCGGCACCACCCGCCGGGCGGCCAAGATGGTGATCTGCGACATGGATCACCCGGATATCGAGCAGTTCATCAACTGGAAGGTCATCGAGGAACAGAAAGTTGCCTCGCTGGTGGCCGGCTCCAAGATGCACGAGCAGAAGCTGAACGAGATCTTCGCGGCGATCCGTGGGTTCGACGGCAGCGAAGCCGGTGCGACCGACCCGGCGGTAAACGCCGCGCTGAAGGCCGCGATCCGCTCGGCCAAGAAGGCGATGATCCCAGAAACCTACATCAACCGGGTTCTTCAATACGCCGCGCAAGGCTTTGGCAGCATTGAGTTTCCGACCTACGACACCGACTGGGATTCGGAAGCTTACATCACCGTTTCGGGCCAGAACTCCAACAACTCGGTCCGCGTCACCGACGCCTTCCTGAAGGCCGTGCGCGAGGATGCCGACTGGGAGCTGATCCGCCGCACCGATGGCAAGGTCGCCAAGACCATCAAGGCGCGCGAGCTGTGGGACCAGATCGGCCATGCCGCCTGGGCCTGCGCCGACCCCGGCATCCAGTTCCACGACACCGTCAACGCCTGGCACACCTGCCCGGAAGACGGACCGATCCGGGGATCCAACCCCTGCTCGGAATACATGTTCCTCGACGATACGGCCTGCAACCTGGCGTCGATGAACCTGCTGACCTTCTACAAGGACGGTCGCTTCGACGCCGAAGGTTATGTCCACGCGACCCGTCTCTGGACGGTGACACTGGAAGTATCGGTGATGATGGCGCAGTTCCCGTCGAAGGAAATCGCGCAACTGTCCTATGACTTCCGCACCCTCGGCCTCGGCTATGCCAATATCGGCGGCCTCCTGATGAACATGGGCCTTGGCTACGACTCGAAAGAGGGTCGGGCGCTGTGCGGTGCGCTGACCGCGATCATGACCGGCGTGACCTATGCGACCTCGGCCGAGATGGCGGGTGAGCTGGGTCCGTTCCCCGGCTATGCCCGCAACTCCCACCACATGCTGCGCGTGATCCGCAACCACCGCCGCGCGGCGTTTTCCGAAACGACCGGTTATGAATCGGTCAACGTCGCCCCGGTCGCCCTCGATGCCGAGGGCTGCCCGGACGTGACGCTGGTCACGCTCGCCCGTCAGGCCTGGAACGAGGCGCTGCGCCTGGGCGAGATCCATGGCTACCGCAACGCCCAGACCACGGTGATCGCGCCGACCGGCACGATCGGTCTGGTGATGGACTGCGACACGACCGGGATCGAGCCGGACTTCGCGCTGGTTAAGTTCAAGAAGCTTGCCGGTGGCGGTTACTTCAAGATCATCAACCAAAGCGTTCCTGCGGCTCTGGAAACCCTCGGTTACACCCAATCACAGATTGCCGAGATCGTGGCCTATGCCGTGGGTCACGGCAGCCTCGGCCAGGCGCCGGGCATCAACCATACCGCGCTGATCGGGCACGGCTTCGGCGCGGCGGAGATTGCCAAGATCGAGGCGGCGCTGCCGACCGCCTTCGACATCCGCTTTGTCTTCAACCAGTGGACGCTCGGTGAAGAGTTCTGTGCAGGAACGCTTGGTATCCCCGCGGAAAAGCTGGCAGATCCGACATTCGACCTGCTCGCGCATCTGGGATTCACCAAGGCGCAAGTTGCCGCGGCCAATGACCATGTCTGCGGGACGATGACGCTGGAAGGCGCACCGCATCTGAAGGTCGCGCATTATCCCGTCTTCGACTGCGCGAACATCTGCGGCAAGAAGGGTACGCGCTACCTCTCGGTGGAAAGCCACATCCACATGATGGCGGCGGCGCAGAGCTTCATATCGGGCGCGATCTCGAAGACGATCAACATGCCGAATACGGCAACTATCGCCGATACTCTCGCGGCTTACGAGCTGTCGTGGAAGTTGGGTGTGAAGGCCAACGCGCTGTATCGCGACGGCTCGAAACTCAGCCAGCCGCTCGCCTCGGCACTCGTCGAGGATGACGAGGAAGCCGAAGAGATCCTCGCCACCGGCACGCCCGCCGAGAAGGCCCAGGTCGTGGCCGAGAAGATCATCGAGAAGGTGATCGTCAAGGAGATCGTCCGCAGCCACCGCGAGAAGCTGCCGGAACGCCGCAAGGGCTATACCCAGAAGGCGATCGTCGGCGGGCACAAGGTCTACCTGCGCACCGGTGAATATGGCGATGGCTCGCTCGGCGAGATCTTCATCGACATGCACAAGGAGGGCGCGGGCTTCCGGGCGATGATGAACAACTTCGCAATCGCTGTGAGCGTCGGCCTGCAATACGGCGTTCCGCTTGAGGAATTCGTCGAAGCTTTCACCTTCACCCGGTTCGAGCCGGCAGGCATGGTGCAGGGCAATGACTCGATCAAGAACGCGACTTCGATCCTCGACTACATCTTCCGGGAACTGGCGGTCTCCTATCTCGACCGCACGGACCTGGCGCATGTGAAACCGCAAGGCGCGGCCTTTGACGACCTCGGCCGCGGCGACGAGGAAGGCAAGCGCAACATCGGCGAGGTGAGTGAGGCAGCGGCATCGAAATCGGTGGAACTGCTGAAGTCGATCAGTTCGACCGGCTACCTGCGCAAGCGCCTGCCGCAGGAATTGGTTGTGCTGCAGGGCGGGATCGCGTCCTCGGCCTTTGCGACGGATGGGATCTCGGTGAGCTTTGCAGAAACCTCGATCGGGGCAACGGCGCTGGCCACGGGAACGGTGTCGATGGACGCCCGGACCAAGGCCAAGATGCAGGGCTATGAGGGCGATCCCTGCGGAGAATGCGGCAACTACACGCTGGTCCGCAACGGCACCTGCATGAAGTGCAACACCTGCGGCGGCACGAGCGGCTGCAGCTGAGGAGGCGCAGTATGAAGAATCATCCGACCATTTCGGCTCCGCGCGCCGCGCTTGTATTCAAAGAGATGGTTGATTGTCGGCGCGGGTTTCGTGCCGACAATGAGTTCTTCAAAATGCCTGAATTATTGGATTTTCTGTTCGATGATCATGGTATGTGGCGAATAAACACTTATCGATCAAAGGAGACCGAGGACTACAAGCGCAAGGCGGGTGTCATTGCGTTTGGTGACTCCGTTACGATTACGATCGACGAAATATTGCTCAGGAAGGCGAAGGATGGCTGTAAGCTTTCGAACTTCATTCTTGCGCACGAGCTTGGGCATGTTGCGTTGGATCACCACCGTCGAGGCTTGGTAACTAAGCACTTTCAGCTTTTCCGAACACAGTCGGGTATGAGTAACGTGCCTCCGACTTCTGAGGAACTCGAGACCAACTACGCTGCAGTGTTTCTGCAGTGCGGCATAGCTCTCTTTGATGAACGTTTGACCGCACTTGAGTTGGCGCATCGCGCTTTTTCGGATGTTGGCTATGTGGAGAAGGCTCAGCGCTTGGTACGACTACCAGCATTTAGAAGAGAGCTGAGCAAGTTGACGAAGAAATACCCACGGATCGTGCTTTAGCCGACATATACTGGCCTAGTTGATTTATCTTTAGTTCACATATCCCGCTGCCTGTCCCAGCCCAACCACCAGTCCAGCGACAGCCGGCCCGGTCCCTTGGCGATGAGTGCCAGGAAGCAGGCGGCCCAGAGGCCGTGGGTGGGCCAGGCGTCGGGATAGACGAAGACCTCGATCACCGTGGTCATGCCGAGAAGCGCCAGCGCCGAGAGGCGGGTGCAGAGGCCGAGGACCAACAGGATCGGGAAGAAATGCTCGGCGAAGGTCGCCATGACCGCCGCGACATGCGGCGGGATCAGCGGCAGGGCGTAGTCGTTTTCGAACAGGTACCAGGTACTGTCTGCGATCCACCAGCCGTCGACCTTGGTCTGGCCCGAGGCCCAGAAGATCGAGGCGGGGATGAGGCGGGCGAAGAGCGCCGGCACCTCCCAGGGTAGGCGGCCGAGAACCGCGTTGATCCTGCGCAGGAGGGGCGCGTGGCTCAGGCACATGGTCATGTCAGACATCGGTCGTCTCCCGGGAGATGAGGGCGCCCGCAGCGGAGAGGCGCAGGATGAGGTGGGTCGGGTCGAAGCGGGGATCGGCGACACGGGCGGCTCCGGCGGCGCCAAGGAGGTGCCCGGTCTTGCCGAGGCCGACGATGAAGAGCGACTCCGCTCGGGTCAGCCGCCAGATCTCGACATCGAGGAGGCGGTTGCGCAGGACGAGCGCGATCTCTTCCTGCAACGGGTTGATCTCACCCGGCGCGGCGCCGGGCTGATGCGCGGCCCAGATCGTCACGAAGGCATGGCGGGCGCGCAGAAGCTGGACCGAGGGGTGGAGGGCGACGCAGGCGATGTCGGCCCCGGTGGCGGCGCGGGCCAGCGCCTCGCCCGTCAGGGGCGGCGGGTCGGCGGCGTGGTAGGCGATGCCGCGCGCATATTCGAGCCGGGCAACATCGGCGAGGTAGGGCAGGCCGGCCGCCGGGGGAAAGCCGCGCAGGAAGGCGGGGAAATCCTCGCCCCAGAGCATCAGGACCGGATTTGTCGGCTTGTGCTGTGCGATGAAAAGGCGCGCCGTCGCCCGGAAGAAGTCGTCGCCGACCAGCGCCTTGACCACCGGAAACCGGGTGGCCAGCGCCTCGATCAGGCCGTGGGTGACATTGTTGCGGTAGACGGCGAAGCGGCGGTCGATTTCGGCCGGGAGCGCCTTGGCCCCGGGGGGAAGCGTGCCGGTCGCAAGTCCGTCGCGGAAGGCTGCGATCAGGTCAGGATGCGAGTGCATGGCGGCTCCGCCCAGTCATGGTTTGGCCGATCAGGGATTGCGCGGCGCGGGCTTCGGACAGGAGGACGGGCCAGTCAGGCACGTCGTTGTCCCATTCGATGAGGACGGGCAGCGGGCCCGTGCGGTCGATCACCTCGGCAAACAGCGCCCAGACCGGATCGGCCACAGGTGAGCCGTGGGCGTCGATCAGCAGCGGACCGCTCGGCAGGAACTCGGCATCATGGCCGCCGAGATGGATCTCGCCCACCAGGTGCAACGGGAAGTCGGCCAAGTAGGCGCGCGGGTCCTCGCGGCGGTTGGTGCAGGCGACGAAGACGTTGTTCACGTCAAGGAGCAGGCCGCAGCCGGTGCGCCTGGCGATCTCGCGCAGGAAGTCGGTCTCGACCCATGTCGACTGGGAGAATTCGAGGTAGGTCGAAGGATTTTCCAGCAGCATCCGGCGGCCAAGCACCTGTTGCACCTCGTCGATATGGGCGCAGACAAGGGCGAGCGTCTCGTCGGTATAGGGCAGGGGCAGGAGATCGTTCAGGTAGTCGCCGCCATGACTCGACCAAGCGAGATGTTCGGAAAAGCTTTCGGGCTCATAGCGGTCGATCAGCCGGCGCAGGCGGGCGAGGTGATCGCGGTCGAGCGGGTCGGCCCCGCCGATCGACAGGCCCACGCCATGCAGCGACAGCGCGTAATCGGCGCGGAGCGCTGCAAGCTGGGCATGGGGGCGGCCGCCGTCGCCCATGTAGTTTTCGGCATGGACCTCGAAGAAGCCGAGGGCGGGCCGCGTCTGGTGGATCGTGGCGAAGTGCTCGGGCTTGAAGCCGAGACCGGCGGCGGCGGGCAGGGGGCTGGGCATCGGGGATCTCGCGCTGGAGGGGGTATGCGCGGGCGACCGGTGGATCGCCCGCGCGGGTGCGGATCAGGACTTGATCGGCTCGAGCGAGCCCATGCCGGTCGGCGTCTTCATCGTCACGCAGGTGCCGGCGGGGACGTATTTCCAGTGCGCGCCGTCGTAGTCGACCTTCGAGGTGCCCGCGCAAGTCGTGCCGGCGCCGGCGGCGCAATCATTCTGGCCGGCCAGCGCGACGCCGTAGCATTTCTCCATCTTCATGTCGTCGGCCTGGGCCGCGCCGGCGGCGGCAGTCAGCGCGGCGGCGAGCGAGGCGGTCAGGCCGAGGGCGGTGGGCATATGGGTCATCGAAAGCTCCTGTCGGGTTGAGGCGGAACCGACCACCGGTTCCTGACTGACCCTTCGTCATCACCTGACGCTGCGTTACGCGGCTCACGAATTGGTGTTCGGAAACGCCTGTTTTTGCGGTAATCCTCGACAGGCTGTAACAATTCGGCGGACGGGACGAATGGACTTCCCGACATGACGGGAACGCAGGACGACTGGTCGGTGCTGATGCGCGCGGCCAATGGTGGCGATGCACGCGCCTACAGCCGCCTGCTGCATCTGGTCACGCCGGTGCTGCGCGGAATCGTCCGCGCGCGGGGCCGCGCCTTTTCGGCCGAGGCGCAGGAGGACATCGTGCAGGACGTGCTGCTTGCCATCCATCTCAAGCGTCATACCTGGCGCGAGGACAGCCCGGTAAAGCCGTGGCTTTACGCCATAGCGCGCTACAAGGTGATCGATGCCTTTCGCGCGCGCGGGCAACAGGTGCAGGTGCCGATCGAGGATTTCGCCGACGTCCTCCCGGCCGAGCCGCAGGCGGATCCAACCGAACGCAGCGACGCCCTGAAGATCCTCGGTCAGCTTGACTCGCGTTCGGCCGAGTTGCTGAAGGCTGTCGGTCTTGACGGGGCGGATGCGGGCGAAACCGGCCGGCGTCTTGGAATGTCAGAGGGGGCGGTGCGGGTGGCATTGCACCGGGCCTTGAAGCGCCTGGCCGAGTTGCGCGAAAGGCAGGTGTCATGAGGACCGACGATCTGATCCGCGCCCTGGCTGCTGACAAGGTGCAGCCCGCCTCGGTTGGCTCAAGGCTGGCTCTTCTGCCGCTGGCGCTGCTTGTGGCGGGGGGGCTGCTGTTGGGCATCATCGGCATCAGGCCGGATCTGGGGGCCGCGCTGATGGCGCCTGTGACTGCGCTGAAGAACCTTCTGCCGCTGGCCCTGGGCCTTGTGGCGCTAATACTGGCCGTCCGCCTGGCGCGGCCCGGTGTGTCGGTGCCTGTTGCGGGGCTTGTCGTCTTTCCGTTGGTGGCGGCGGCGCTGTTCGCCTATGGGCTGACGCAGATGCAGATGGCAGACTGGGGCCGTGGGCTGATGGGGCGTACGGCCGCGTTCTGTGTGCCGGCCATCGTCCTGACCGCGCTTCTGCCGCTCGTTGCCGCCATGAGGGCCATGCGGGCCGGGGCGAGCACCGATCCGCAACGGAGCGGCGCCTTGACCGGCCTGGCCTGCGGTGCGCTGGCAACCGCCATCTATGCGCTGCATTGCAACGAGGACAATCCGCTGTTCTTCGTCACCTGGTATGGCCTTGCGATCCTGATCGTGGCTGGGATCGGGGCGATCCTTGGGCGGCGCCTGCTGCGCTGGTAGTCTTCGGGGGAACTGCGGGCCGGGCGGTGATGGCCTGACCGGGTTTGCCGCAATCGAGAAAAGAAGCGGGTCGCCGCGCTTGGGGACGCGGCGACCCGATGCCTACTGGGGGCATTCGTCAAGCAGGACTACTTCGACAGTCGCGCCTGGGGCAAAGGGGAAAGGGACAGTCCCTTGCGCGAGTGGTAGGCCCGTTGGGGGCAGGCCTTGTCTTCGTATTCCTGCTTGGGTCTGGCACCTCATCGGGCCATGACCAGACCATGCCATGACAAAACCCCGGCCGCTGTTCCCCAGGTGACAGGCGCAGGGCCGGTCGCAATTTCGTGATGAGAACGCCTCCGGCGCGGGCGCGCGCGGAGGCGTCATCTGCGATCGCGCGGCCGGTCAGCCGAGCGCGTAGCCAGCGCCGCGCACAGTGCGCAGCGGATCCTCGCCGCCAAAGGCGCAAAGCGCCTTGCGCAACCGGCCGATATGGACATCGACCGTGCGCGTGTCGACATAGATGTCGCGGCCCCAGACCCGGTCGAGCAATTGCTCGCGGCTCCAGACCCGGCCCGGCTTTTCCATGAAGGTGGACAAGAGACGGAACTCGGTGGGCCCAAGCTTCAGCACCTTGTCGGCGCGGTAGACGCGATGCGTTTCGGGGTCGAGGCGGATGTCGTCATAGGCCAGCGTCAGCCCGACCGAGGACGGGCGCGAGCGACGCAGCTGGGCGCGGACACGGGCCAGAAGCTCGACGATCGAATAGGGCTTGGTCACATAGTCGTCGGCGCCGGTTTCCAGGCCGCGGACGCGGTCGACTTCCTCGGACCGCGCCGACAGCATGATGATCGGCACGCCCCGGGTTTCGGGGCGCGATTTCAGCCGGCGGCAGACCTCGATCCCCGAGACATTGGGGAGCATCCAGTCGAGCACGATCACGTCGGGCGCGACTTCCTCGACCAGGATCAGCGCCTCTTCGCCGTTGCCGGCCTGCGACACGCGAAAGCCTTCGGCCTCGAAGTTGTAGGACAGCACCTCGCGCTGTGCGGGTTCATCCTCGACAACCAGCACCGTGGGTTGTTCGGCGGCAGCCATCACTTGATCCCATCAAGGCCAGTGATCGAAGTCGTGTCTTCCTTCGGGCGTGCCTCCTCGGGCATGGCGCCACGGACGAGGTAGATCACCTGCTCGGCCACGCCGGTCGCATGGTCGCCCATCCGCTCAAGGTTCTTGGCGATGAAATGTAGATGCATGCAGGCCGTGATATTGCGCGGGTCTTCCATCATGTAGGTCAGGAAGACGCGGAACAGCGAGTTGTACATCTGGTCTACATCACGGTCGCGCCGGCGCACATCTTCCGCGAGTTCCGAATCGCGGCGGATATAGGCGTCGAGTGCATCCTTCAGAAGCTGTTCCACCGTCTTGGCCATGCGGCGGATGGTGCCTGCCGTTTCGCCAACCGGCGGCAACTGGTTGAGCACTGACGAGCGCTTTGCCAGGTTCTTGGCATAGTCGCCGCAGCGTTCCAGCGCGCTGGCGATCTTCATCACCGACAGAACGGTGCGCAGGTCGGTTGCCGTGGGCGAGCGCAGTGCGAGGACCCGCGCCGCTTCAGCCTGGATCTGGTCTTCAAGCGCGTCGATGGCCTTGTCGGCAAGGCGCACCCGCTCGGCAAGCTCGTCGTCGCGGGTCTCGAGAGCCTGGGCGGCGTCGAGGATGTTTGCCTCGACCAGGCCGCCCATCTTCATGATCATCGCCTGGATGGCTTCCAGGTCGCGATCGAAGGAGGTGACGATATGGGGATCGCTGTTCATGTGGACTCCCTCAGCCGATCCGGCCGGTGATGTAGGATTCCGTGCGCGGATCCTTGGGGTTGGTGAAGATCTGGCCGGTCTCGCCGTATTCGACAAGGTTGCCGAGGTGGAAGAAGGCGGTGCGCTGGCTGACGCGGGCAGCCTGCTGCATCGAGTGCGTGACGATCACGACCGAGAACTGGCTGCGAAGCTCGTCGATCAGCTCCTCGACCTGCGCCGTCGCGATCGGGTCGAGCGCCGAGCACGGTTCGTCCATCAGCAGGACTTCCGGCTGGGTGGCGATGGCGCGGGCGATGCAGAGGCGCTGCTGCTGACCGCCGGACAGGCCGGTGCCGGGCGAATCGAGGCGGTCCTTCACCTCGTTCCAGAGCGCGGCCTTCTTCAACGAGGTCTCGACGATGCCGTCCAGTTCGCTCTTCGATCGGGTGAGGCCGTGGATCTTCGGGCCGTAGGCGATGTTGTCGTAGATCGACTTCGGGAAGGGGTTCGGTTTCTGGAACACCATGCCGACCTTTGCGCGCAGTTGCACGGGGTCGACCTTGGCGTCGTAGATGTTCTCGCCGTCCAGCGTGATCGTGCCTTCGACCCGGGCGCTGGCGACGGTGTCGTTCATCCGGTTCAGGCAGCGCAGGAAGGTCGACTTGCCGCAGCCCGAGGGACCGATGAAGGCCGTCACCGTCTTGTCGAGGATGTCGACATCGACATCCTTCAGCGCGTGGTTGGTGCCGTAATAGACCTGCACCTTGCGGGCCGAGATCTTTGATTCGTTGGTGTCCACGTTCCGCTCCGCGATACGCATGTCGTTCATTTGTTTGCCCCCTTACCAGCGGCGTTCGAAGCGGCGGCGCAGGACGATGGCGACCGCATTCATGATGAGCAGGAAGACGAGCAGCACGATGATCGCACCCGAGGCCCGTTCGACAAAGCCCGGATCGCCGCGTGTCGTCCAGCTGTAGACCTGAACCGGCAGCGCGGTGGCCGGATCGAACAGCCCCCCAGGCAGGCCGCCCGGATAGTCACGGACGAAGGCGACCATGCCGATCAGCAGCAGCGGCGCCGTCTCGCCCAGGGCCTGCGCCAGACCGATGATCATCCCGGTCAGGATGCCGGGTGCGGCCAGCGGCAGGACATGGTGGAAGACCGATTGCACCTTCGAGGCGCCGACGCCAAGCGCGGCGTCGCGGATCGACGGCGGCACCGCCTTCAGCGCGGCACGGGCGGGGATGATGATGCGGGGCAGGGTCATCAGCGTCAGGACAAGCCCGCCGACGATCGGCGCCGATTGCGGCAGTCCGGCGAAGTTGATGAACACCGCGAGGCCGAGGATACCGAAGACGATCGACGGCACGGCAGCAAGATTGGCAATGTTCACCTCGATGAGGTCGGTCCAGAAGTTCTTGACCGCGAATTCCTCCAGATACACCGCTGCGGCGACACCGATCGGCAGCGACAGGACGAGCACCACGATCATCATGTAAAGCGAGCCGAGAATTGCCACGCCAAGACCGGCCGCCTCGGGCCGCTGGTCAGACGCGTCGGGGGCCGTGATGAAGGCCCAGTTGAAGCGCTTGCCCATCAGGCCGGCGTCGGTCATTTTCTGTGCGACTTGAAGCTGTTCCGGGGTGATGTTCGAGTCAAGCTTTGCGCTTTCCATCGTGACCCGGCCCTTGAAGAACCCGTCGACACGGCCGTTGGCCAGAAGCTCGAACTCTGGAAGCGACGTGCCCACGACGGCCGGATTGGCCAGCACGTAGTTGCGAAGCTGCGCGGGCGCCTCAGGCGACAGCAGGCCCGCGATCTGCTTCTCGGTCATCCCGTCAGTCGAGATGCCTTTCGCGGCCAGCGCAGCCGCCAGCGCCTCGTTGATGACCTTGGCGTAACCGACGGTCGTTACCTTGGCCATGACCGCCGAGTCGCGGGTGCCGGATTTGTCAAGCTTGTCGGCCGGTAGTTCGATCGGGATCGTGACGAAGGTCTGCCGGAAGGCCGGCATGCCGGCGCTGAAGATCGAGATCAGCAGCGCGGCCAGCGCCAGCATGGCGATCGAGATCGCGACGATCCCGTAGAGGCGGAAGCGCGTCTCGGCAGCGTTGCGCTTGCGCGTCAACTCGTCCTGGACCAGCAGCGAACCGCGATGGGAGCCAGACGCGGGAGCAGCGGAGATGTCGGTCATTCGTATTGCTCCCGGTATTTGCGCACGATGTAGAGCGCCAGGATGTTCAGGCCGAGGGTGACGACGAACAGCGTCAGGCCAAGCGCGAAGGCGACGAGCGTCTCGGGCGAAGCGAATTCGGTGTCGCCGGTCAGCTGGCTGACGATCTTGACGGTGATGGTGGTCATCGCCTCGAAGGGGTTGAGGCTGAGTTTTGCGGCGGCGCCGGCGCCCATCACCACGATCATCGTCTCACCGATGGCGCGGCTCGCGGCCAGCAGGATTGCGCCGACAACGCCGGGCAGGGCGGCGGGCAAAACCACCTTGCGGATTGTCTCCGACGGTGTCGCGCCGAGGCCGAGCGAGCCGTCGCGCAGGGATTGCGGCACGGCGTTGATGATGTCGTCGGACAGGGACGAGACGAAGGGGATGACCATGATCCCCATGACGATCCCGGCGGTCATCACCGACGACGAGCTGTTGCCCAGATTCAGCGGCTGGGCGAAGTAGTCGCGCAGGATCGGACCCACGGTGATAAGCGCAAAGAGGCCGTAGACGATCGTCGGGATGCCGGCGAGGATCTCGATCAGCGGCTTGACCACGGTGCGAACGCGCCTGCTGGCGTATTCCGACAGGTAGATCGCCGACAGCAGCCCGACCGGCACGGCGACGAGCAGCGCGATGAACGAGACATAGAGAGTACCCCAGAGCAGGGGCAGGATGCCAAGCTCGGATCCGCCGCGGAATTGCGGGTTCCACACCGTGCCGAGGAAGAAGTCCAGCGCCGGGTACAGCGTGAAGAAGTGGAACGTTTCGAAGACAAGCGAAAGGATGATACCGACCGTGGTCAAGACCGCGACTGTCGAGGCCGCAAACAGCGTTACGGTAATGAAGCGCTCGGACGCATTCCGAGCGCGGAAATCGCGGTTGATGCGGGGGAAGGCGATCCCGAAGCCAAGAAGTGCTGCGGCCAGCACTGCGATCGTCCGACCGATCGCGCCGGTCGCATCCAGCTTGCGATAGGCCTTGGCGGCTTCGAAGACTGCGGGGTTCACGTCAGAGCCGAGCGCCACGCCGACAGTGCCAAGCAGCGCCCGCACGTCGGTTGCATCGGTGGTCATCGCCTCCAGCTCGTCCGGCGTGATCTTGTCCTGATCGATTGCGGCGTCCAGGCCCCCAGAGATGCGGCGCACGTCCGACAGGGCCAGCGTCTGCGCGGCGGCGTCGGGTGCGACATCGGCGGGGATCATGCCTGAGACGCGGGAATTGACGATCATCGGCTGCACGATCAGCCAGAGGATCAGCACGAGGAAGGCGGGAACGGCGGTTGCCAGGAAAACGACAAGGCCATGGAAGAAGGGCAAGGAATGTAGGACGCGCGTATCGCCGCCCGCGTCACGGATCGCCCGATTGCGCCCCAGGACGAAGCCGACGGCGGCGAGGCCAAGGACGATCAGCGAGATTAGGCCAGTGCTCATGGAACCACCCGGATCGGAAAGGACCGGGTGGCGCGATGGCGCCACCCGGCAGAGGGATCAGTTCAGCGGGCCCATGACGGTGCCGGCAGCGACGGCTTCCTGGGTCTTGGCCAGTTCCGGATCGGGAACCAGGCCGTAAGCCGCGAGCGGGCCGTCCGGGCCGGCCATGTCATCGGACACGAAGAAGTCGATGTATTCCTGCAGGCCCGGGATCACACCGAGATGCGCCTTCTTCACGTAGAAGTAGAGCGGACGCGACACCGGGTATTCGCCCTTGGCCACCGACTCGACCGTCGGCGTGACACCGTTGATGGTCGCCACTTTCAGCTTGTCGGTGTTGTTCTGGTAGAAGGACAGGCCGAACACGCCGATCGCCTGCTTGTTGGCGGCGATACGGGCCAGCGTCTCGGTATAGTCACCGTCGACGTCAACCGACTTGCCGTCGGTGCGCAGCGTGTTGCAGGCCTTCTCGGCGGCTTTCGCCTTTTCCTTCTCGTCGGCGCCTTCGGCCTTCGCCAGGAACAGGTCATAGGCACCGGTTTCCTTGCAGCCGGCCACGATCACCTTGGTGTCGAAGACTTCGCGGGTGCCGTGCTTGGTGCCGGGGATGAATGCGAGGATCGGCTGGGCGGGCAGGGCGGCGTTCACCTGGTCCCAGGTGGCGCTGGCGTTGGCGACCAGCGCGCCGTCCTTGGCAACCTGCGCGCCGATGGCGTTGTACCAGTCGGCCGGAGTGAAGGCGAAGTCCGGGCCGGCGATGTCCGAGGCGAAGACGATGCCGTCATAGCCGAACCGAACTTCCATGATCTCGGTCACGCCGTTCTTGGCGCAGGTGTCGATGTCGCTCTGGGTGATGCGGCTAGACGAGTTGGCGATGTCGATGGTGTTCTCGCCCACGCCTTCGCAGAACTTCTTGCGGCCAGCGCCCGAGCCGCCGGATTCGACGACGGGCGTCTTGAAGTCGAAGTTTTCGCCGAAGGCTTCGGCCACGATGGTCGCATAGGGCAGCACGGTCGAGGAGCCGGCGCTCTGGATGTTGTCGCGGGCAAGGGCGGCGGTCGCCGAAACAGCCGCGATCGCAAGCGTCGAGGCGGTGAGTTTCATGAAGGACATCGTGTTCTCCTGAGGGATTCGTCTAAGGGTCGCCGACTGGCGGCCTCGGGAGGCGGGGTAAGCTGTCTCGACGAACCATTTGTAAGAGTTTTGTAACAGTTTTATGAAATCGCCCTTCCGGCCGATGAACCGTTTCCGAGACAAAGGAGAGGATCGGTCTGGTGGCGCCGGTTGGGCGAAGATTGGCGTGTAAAGTAAACTTAGCGGCAAAAAATTCCCGCCGACTTTGCCGGTTCGCATGTATGAATGCCCGGGAAACCTGCCTTTGGCCGCCGGTAACGGTGACGTCCATCGTTCGAAGACAGGTTTGACGGGGGGGCAATTCGCCCAATTTGATCGAATCTAGAGGGAGAATCGCTGATGATTCCCAATTTTGAACTGCCTCGGCAGCTTACACGGACCGCAGTTGCAGTCCTGCTGCTCGCCTTGGGCGGAGGGATGGCTGCCCAGGCACAGCAAACCGAAGCGCCCCTTGGTTCGCCCGCTGCAACGCGCGTGCTGGATGGTGGCCAGCTTCCACCGGACCCGCTGCCGTTCGGGGGTGTCATCAAGGATGGCGCATTGCAGTCCAAGCCGTGGTGGCCGCCGCGCGTGGTGCCTCCGAAGGGCGCGCCGAACGTGCTGCTCATCATCACCGACGATGCCGGCTTCGGTGTTCCGAGCACCTTTGGCGGGGTCATCCCGACCGAAACGATGGATTCGCTGGCGAAATCCGGCCTGAGCTATACCAACATCCATTCGACGGCGCTTTGCTCGCCCACCCGCGCCGCGCTCATCACCGGGCGCAACCACCATTCGGCAGGCTTCGGTGTGATTTCCGAACAGTCGACCGGTTATCCGGGCTACAACTCGATCATCGAGCCCGACAAGGCCACGATCGGGCGGATGCTGCTGGGCAACGGCTACAATACCGCCTGGTTCGGCAAGGACCACAATGTGCCGGCCTTCCAGGCGTCGCAGGCCGGCCCCTTCGACCAGTGGCCGACCGGCATGGGCTTCCAATACTTCTACGGCTTTGTTGGCGGTGACGCCAACCAGTGGCAGCCGAACCTGTTCCGCAACACGACGCAGATCTATCCCTTTGCCGGCAAGCCGGACTGGAACCTCATTACCGGGATGGCGGATGACGCGATCGGCTGGATCAGCGACATGCACCAGATCGACCCGTCCAAGCCGTTCTTTGTCAAATATGCCCCCGGCGCCACCCATGCGCCGCACCACCCGACGAAGGAATGGGTCGACAAGATCGAGGCGATGCACCTCTTCGATGACGGCTACGAGGCTCTGCGCGAGCGCATCTTCGAGAACCAGAAGAAGATGGGCCTTGTGCCACAGGATGCGACGCTAACGCCCTGGCCTGCGGACATCATCAAGCCCTGGGACCAGTTGACCGCTGACGAGAAGAAACTGTTCATCAAGCAGGTCAACGTCTTTGCCGCCTATGCCGCCTATTCCGACCACGAGATCGGACGGGTGATCCAGGCGATCGACGACATTGGACAGCTGGACAACACGCTCATCATCTACATCAACGGTGACAACGGCACGAGCGCCGAGGGCGGGCCACTCGGCACGCCGAACGAGGTGGCTTTCTTCAACGGCCTGAACAAGATCCCGGCGGAGGAGCAGCTGAAGTGGTATGACGTCTGGGGCACCGAGCAGACCTACAACCACATGTCGGCGGGCTGGTCGTGGGCCTTCGACACGCCGTTCGACTGGTTCAAGCAGAACGCCTCGCGCCTGGGTGGCATCCGCCAGAACATGGTCGTGTCCTGGCCGAACGGCATCAAGGATGCCGGCGGCCGCCGCGACCAGTTCATGCATGTGATCGACGTGGTCCCGACCATTCTAGAGGCCAGCGGCGTCAAGGCGCCCGAAGTCGTCGACGGCATCAAGCAGGCCCCGATCGAGGGCACGAGCTTTGCCTATACCTTCGACGCCAAGAACGCCAAGGAACCCAGCCATCACAAGATCCAGTACTTCGAGATGATGGGCCAGTGGGCGCTTTATGACGAGGGCTGGCTCCTGTCGACCAAGGTCAACCGGGCGCCGTGGGAGGCCTTCGGGCCGGCAAACCCGGATCCGCTGAACAAGCAGGAGTTCCAGCTTTACGATCTGACCAAGGACATGAACCAGACCCACGACATCGCCGCGGAAAACCCGGAGAAGGTCAAGGAGCTCAAGGCGAAGTTCATGGAAGAGGCGAAGAAGTACGAGGTCTTCCCGATGGATGCCTCGGTCGCTGCCCGCATCGTCGCGCCGCGCCCGAACATCACCGCCGGTCGGACCGAGTTCGTCTATACCCGTCCGATGGTCGGCCTGCCGCAGGGTGACTCGCCCGGGCTGCTGAACGCCTCCTATACCATCACCGCCGAGATCGAGGTGCCGGAAGGTGCCCCGGCCGAGGGGATGATCCTGACCTCGGGCGGCCGGTTTGGCGGCTATGGCTTCTACCTGAAGGAGGGCAAGCCGGTCTTCCTGTGGAACCTCGTCGACCTGAAGCGGCAGTCGTGGAATGGCCCCGACGTGCTGACACCCGGCAAGCATACGGTGGAGTTCGACTTCACCTATGATGGCAAGGGCGCTGAAACGCTGGTCTTCAACGACTTCAGCGGCGTCGGAAAGGGCGGGACTGGTGTGCTCAAGGTCGATGGCAAGGAGGTCGTATCGCAGAAGATGGAGCACACGCTGCCGATGATCCTGCAATGGGACGAATCCTTCGACATCGGCTCGGACACGCTGACCGGGGTGAACGACGCGGATTACCAGCCGCCGTTCCCGCTGACCGCCAAGCTCGACAAGCTGACGCTCAAGATCGACCGTCCGCAGCTGAGCGACGCCGACAAGGCCGCGCTGGAAGCGGCGATGATGAAGCAGGCCGACTGATCCGGCCATAGGATGCGCCGCCGTAAGGCGGTGCATCCCGTAGACCTAGTCAAATGAAAGTGGCGCTTCGCGCGTCAACATGGTTCATGATCGCGCGAAGCGGGCGCCCAGTCTCTCGACGGGCTCCTGGCGTTTGACGGGGGCACAGGGGAGACAATGAGCCGATGACGATGCGAAAGACGATGGGAGCGCTGGCGTTTGTGCTCGCGGGCGGGCTGGCGGGTTCCGGGCTGGCCCAAGATTACAAGATGCAGACGTCGGTCGCGCCGGGTGTCGCCACGCCCGACACGCTCGAAACGTCGATCGGCACCCTGACGCTGCATGACGGCGTGCCGGACAAGGAAACCGCGGCGAAGGTCCAGGACAATCTCGATCGCTCGCGCGCCCTGCAAGCCTTCCTGCTTGGCATTCCGATCGTGAACCAGGCGGGAATGCGCCAGTCACTGGCGCAGTTCGGCCCGGCCAACAGCACCGACGTGATATGGGAAAACCTCGTTGATCCCCGCACGGTGGAGCTGACGGCCAATGACAACACGATCTACAGCTTCCTCTGGCTCGATACCCGTGACGGGCCGCTGGTGGTAGAGATACCGCCCAAGGTGCTCGGCTCGATCAATGATTTCTGGTACAAATGGGTGATCGATGTCGGCATCACTGGCCCGGACAAGGGCGAGGGCGGCAAATACCTGATCCTGCCGCCCGGCTACGCGGGCGAGGTGCCGGACGGCTATTTCGTGGTGCGCCCCGCGACCTATGGCATGTGGACGTTCTTCCGCGCCTTCCTTGTGGATGGCAAGACCGGCCCGGCTGTTGAAGGCGTGAAGAACAATCTGAAGATCTATCCTCTGGCGCAGAAGGACAATCCGACGCCGGCAAAGCTGGTGAATGCCTCGGGTGTCCCGTCGAACTTCGTCTTTCCGACCGACTTCACCTTCTGGGAGTTGCTGAACCAGGTCATTCAGGAAGAGCCGCCCGAAGGGTCCGACCCGACGACGCTTGGCCTCTTCGCCTCGATCGGCATCGAGAAGGGCAAGCCTTTCGCGCCGGACGAGAGGATGAAGTCGATCCTGACCGATGCCGCGATGATTGGCAGCGTCACCGCCCGGTCGCTCGCCTTCAATCTGAAGTCGCGCACCGGATACTATTATCCCGACAGCACCAGCAACTGGCGCCTGCCGTTCTTCGGTGGCTACAAGTTCCAGTCGCAGCCGGGTGTCGCGAACCTCGACGGCGCAGCCTTCTACTACTTCTTCGCCACGGGCGTGACGCCGGCGATGGAACAGAAGATGGTCGGCAAGGGGTCGCAATACCCGTGGACGGCGCTCGACGCCCAGGGCAACCCCTTCGACGGCGGCAAGACCTACCGGTTGCACCTGCCGCCGAACGTGCCGGTCGCGGATTTCTGGTCGGTCATCGTCTATGACACGCAGACCCGCTCGATGCTGCAGACCAACCAGCCCGCCCCGAGCGTTTCGAGCCAGAACAAGGACATCCAGACCAATGCCGACGGGTCGGTCGATGTCTATTTCGGCCCCGTCGCGCCAAAGGGCATGGAGAGCAACTGGATCGAGACCATTCCCGGCAAGAGCTGGTTCATGATCCTGCGGCTTTACGGACCCCTCGAGCCCTGGTTCGACCAGAGCTGGCGTCCGGGCGAAATTACCCTGGTCGACTAGCCTGCATCCCCCGCCGAAAAGACCAAGGGCCCGCGGCTAGCGGGCCCTTGGCATATTGGGGCAGGGGACCAGAGGGGCGGCCTTGCCTCAGTTGCCGGTCGGCAGGGTCAGGTCAATCCCGTCCTTGGCGAGCTGGTCGCGCACCCAAGAGAACTTCTGATAGTTGGAGATCGTGATCGGGCCGGTGTAAGTCGCGCTTTGCAGCTTGCGCGGCGGGTGGTCGACATAGGTCTTCATCAGGTTGTTGATCGACTGGCTGATAGTGACCATCGCCCAAGTGTGCTCGGTGAAGTTGTTCATGAAGATGTCGTAACGTTCCTGCGGATCGGCCCAGAGGTCAAAAATCTGCGGGGCAGTGGCCACGTACTTCTCCGGCCCTTTCCAGCCGAGGTTGCTGTCCACCGCCAGTCCCCCGGTCTGCGCACCGTCATCTCCGCGCAGGTTGAACACGGCCTTAAGATGGCCGACCCGCGCGGCGCCGGGCGAGAGCTCGTCCTCGGTGAAGTAGAACCACTCGTTGCGCGGCGACGGACCCGATCCGGTCAGCACCGGGGTCATGTCATAGCTGTCGAAGATGATCGGCTTGTCTTCCCGGTCCTTTGTCGGCAGTGGGACACCGGCGACCGAGGCAAAGGTGGCCATCAGGTCCAGCCCGCCGATGATTTCGTGGTTCTTGACGTCAGGCGGCGTGTGGCCCGGCCAGACAGCAATCGCCGGAACCCGGTTGCCACCTTCGCGCACAGTGCCCTTGGTGCCGCGGAACGGCGTGTAGCCGGCATCGGGATAGACATCCTGCCAGGCTCCGTTGTCGGTGGTGTAGAAGATCAGGGTATTCTGGTCCTGACCGGTCTTCTTAAGCTCTTCGAGGATGCGGCCGATGCGGGTGTCAAGCTCGACGATGGAGTCGGCGTATTTCGACTTCGCCGGAGATTTCAGCTGGAACTCTGGCGCCGGCAGGTTCGGCTGATGCACCTTCATGAAGTTGACGTTGATGAAGAAGGGCGTATCGGGGGTTTCGGCAGCCTTGTCGAGGAACTCGATGGCGGCCTTTTCGACATACCCGTCGAAGAAGGGGATGCCGACGACGCCATCGGGATAGTTCACCCCATCGATGGTGATGTTCTCGCCCGGCTTGTCGACATACTGGCCGTTGATCTTGAAGTCTTCCTTGGCCTTTTCACCAGCCTTGCCCGACAGCGCGCCGATGGTCACCTTGTTGAACATGTCGCGCAGTGCCGGGTCCATGTCGGGGAACCAGGTCGGATCGCCGTAGGTATAGGCGTTGAGGTGATAGAGCCCGACATATTTCATCTCGTCATAGCCCTGCGCGTTCGGCAGCGCGTAGTCTGCCTCGCCCAGGTGCCACTTGCCGGTGAAATAGGTCTCGTAGCCACCCTGCTTCAGCACAGAGGCCAGCGTCCATTCCGCTGCCGGCAGGCCGCCACCCTGGCCCTGGAAAGCCACCGTGGTCATGCCCGAGCGGTTGGGGATGCGACCGGTCTGCATCGCGGCGCGACCGGGCGTGCAGGAGGGCTGGGCGTAGAACGAGAAGAAGGTCATCCCTTCCTTGGCCAGCTTGTCGATGTTCGGCGTGGGCATGCCGCGGCCTTCGCCGCCGCCATAGGGGCCGAGATCACCGTAACCGGTGTCGTCGGACACGATGAAAAGGATGTTGGGTTTCTTGTCCTGTGCTTCAGCTGCGTGGCCAAGGGCCATCGCGCCGGCGGCCACAAGGACCAAGGAAAGCATCCGTCTTGGGCTAAACATATCAGACTCCAGTCAATTGTCTCCTCCACCGCGCAGGGCCCGCAAATACTAGGTCCCGCCGATGACTGGTTTCATAGTACCCGATGTCTGACCTCCGATTCGGACGCAGTGTTCGGGCCTTAAGCCTATCACGGGACCGGCAGTGCGGGTGTGGGTTTTGCTGCCGCGGTGGCCCTTCGAGACTAGCCCAGAGCCCAGTCGAGAAATGGTCCATTTGGCACAATGCGCAGCGGATTGAGGGCCTTGACGGAGTAATAACCGCGCTTGATGTGATCGAGGTTGACCGTCTCGCGGATGCCCGGGATCGCGATCACGCGGTGCAGATAGGCGTTCAGGCCAGCATAATCGACGATCCGGCGCAGGTTGCACTTGAACAGGCCATGATAGGCGGCATCGAAGCGTACCAGCGTCACAAAAAGGCGGATGTCGGTCTCGGTGAAACGGTCGCCGAACAGGAAACGCCGGCCATCGGACAACCGCTCCTCCAATTCGTCGAGCATGGCGAAGACCTCGGCAAAGGCCTCGTCATAGGCAATTTGCGTCGTGGCGAAGCCCGCGCGATAGACCCCGTTGTTCAACCGCGGATAGATGCGATCGTTCAGGGCGTCGATCGCCTCGGCCAGGTCGGTCGGGCGCAGGTCATAGTCCGGGCGGGCGAGGGGACCGAAGCCGGTGTCGAACATGCGCAGGATGTCCGCCGACTCGTTGCTGACGATGGTGCCGCGCTGCTTGTCCCAGAGCACCGGGACAGTGGCCCGGCCGGTGAAGGTCGGCTCGGCCCGCGTATACAACTCGTGCAGCCAGGTTGCGCCGTTCAGTTCGTCGCGGTTCGAGCCGGGATAGTCGCCGAAGCGCCAGCCCTGGTCAGTCAGTGCCGGCTCGACGACTGAAAGGGATACCGCCTCCTCCAGCCCCTTGAGCTTGCGCGCGATCAGGGTGCGCGACGCCCAGGGACAGATCAGCGCGACGTAGAGGTGATAGCGCCCCGCCTCGGCCTTGAATCCGGCCTCACCGGTCGGGCCGGCGCTTCCGTCGGGCGTCACCCAGTTGCGGAACGACGAGATCTGGCGAACGAAGCCGCCCTTATCGTCCTTGGCCTGGACGGGTTGCCAGTCCTCGGCCCACTTGCCGTTCACAAGCATTTCAGGCGGCCTTCCGGGTGATGGTCAGCTGCGTCCCCCAGGGATCGGTCGGGGTCGGCGTGCCAGTCTGGCCAACCAGCGCGTCATAGGAGGGGGCATCGGCCAGAAGTTCCAGATCGGCAAGGCCGGTCGAAGGGTAGCTCCGCTGCCCGGCCCCGCGCGATTGCCAGACATTGGCGCCGAGATGGTGGTGATAGCCGCCGCTGCTCATGAACGAGGCGCCGGGGTAATGGGCCTTGATGTCGAATCCGAGGGTGTCGTGGTAGAAGGCTTCGGCCTCAGGGACATTGCCGACCTGCAGGTGGACATGGCCGACGACAGTGCCGTCCGGCGCGCCCGTCCAGGGGGCACGGGCGGCAGCGAACAGGCTGTCGATATCGAGGTGCTCGGTCGCCATCTTGATCTGACCGTTCTCGGTGGTCCAGCTCTCCCGCGGGCGGTCGGAATAGACCTCGATGCCGTTGCCTTCCGGGTCGTCGAGATAGATCGCCTCGCTGACCAGATGGTCCGAGGCGCCGGAGACGGGCAGGCGCTTGTCAGCCATGTGGCGCAGCCAGGCGCCGAGGTCTTCGCGCGACGGCAGGAGGAAGGCTGTGTGGAACAGCCCGGCCTCGCGCCGTGAGCGGACCCGGGCCGCGCGGTCGCCGCGCAGCTCGAGCAGGGGTTTGCCCCCGGCGCCCAGCACGACCACCTCGCCATCCGCGCTGAGCGTCTCGAAACCGAGAAGTGCGCGGTAGAAGTCGGCGACTCGACCGAGATCGTTCACCGTCAGGGCGACACGGCCGATTTCGACGGGGGCGCTGCTGGTGGACATGATGGGCTCCTTTCAGGGGCTGGTCCGAGGGCGGCCGGTCAGGCCGATTTCTTGCCGATGCTGTAGGCGCCGTCACCCAGAAGCGCCGTCGCGATCAGGGTGATCGCCCAGAAGGCCGGGTATTCCCAACCGCCGTTCGGGTTCATGAAGAAGAAGCCGGCAGCGTAGTGAACGGTGACGATGGTGCCGAGCAGCAGGACGGCCAGGATTGGCGCGACGATGCGCACCTTGTAGCCGACGATCAGCGCGATGGCGCCCACCACTTCGATCAGGATCACCAGGTAGGCGAGCGGGCCGGGCAGGCCGATCGACTGGAAGAAGCCAGCGGTTCCGGCGGGGGTAAAGACAAAGATCTTCAACCCGGCATGAAGCAGGAACAGAACGCCAGATGTCACACGAAGAACGAAGGCCGCCAGATCGGCGGTGGAATTGGCCGGGGCGGAAGAAACGGAAGCGGTCATGGATCAGATCCCTAGTTGCGATACTGCCCCGAAGGTTCACTGGGCATGCCGCCTAGATGCCTCTTGCTAGCCTGAATGATAATGTGGCCATCCGGAAGAACATTCCTTCCATATCGGAACGGATCAGCCCTTCCCGGGTTGCGTCCAATCGACGTCGCCGCGGTAGCGGGACGACAGGAAATCGATCAGCGCCCGGACCTTTGCCGCAAGGTGTCGGCCCGGTGGATAGACCGTGTAGATACCGTAGGGCGGGATTTCCAACTCGGCGAGAACCGGCTGGACACGCCCGGCGGCGAGCGCATCGGCCGCGACGAAATCGGGCAGGTAGGCCAGACCAAGGCCGCGCTCGGCGGCAGCAAGGCATACCTCGGCATTGGAAAAGCGCAGCCGACCGGAGACCGGGACGGCCTTCACGCCCTCGGATGTGCGGAAAAGCCAGCTGCCCGGCTCGCGAAAATTCGTGTCGATGATGCAGGCGTGGCGCGCAAGGTCGGCGGGGTCCTGGGGAATGCCGGCCCGGTCCAGATATGAGGGGGCCGCCACCAGCCGAAGGCGCGAGTCGCAAAGTCGCCGCGCGATCAGCGTGCTGTCGACGGGCCGGCCGATCCGCACGGCCATGTCGAAGCCTTCGTCAACCAGGTTTACCACCCGGTCAGTGAAATTCACGTCGAGTGCGATCTCGGGGTAGAGGCAGGCAAAATCCGTCAGCGCAAAGCGCAACTGATGGACGCCGAAGGTCAGCGGTGCCGAAATCCGCAGGCGTCCGCGCGGGCGTTCGGCTTCCTGCCGGATCGACTGGTCGATGGCCTCGATCTCGTCGAGTACGACACGGATGCGATCGAAATAGGCCTGTCCGGCCTCGGTCGGAGACAGGGCGCGGGTCGTGCGGTTCAGCAGCCGGACGCCGAGGGTGCTTTCGAGCCGTGACACCAGCTTCGAAGCCTGACCCGGGCTTGTGCCAAGCCGTGCCGCAGCGGCGGCAAAGCTGCCGGTTTCCATAACCGCAGCGAACATCCGGTCGGCAACCAACCTGTCCAGGGCTCCTCCTTGTGCCGGTCAGTTGGGCCGACGCCAGACCAGCTTAGCGGCAGCCAGCACCGAGGGGAACCGCTGCATGCGGCAGGTCCATGAGCCGTTGCCTTCACGACATGCAGCGAACCACCGGGATGGCATCGGCGCCTTGGCAATAGTCAATAACCTGTCGCACCGCGCGTCGATGAAGACGGCAGGGCAAGAGTACGGCGGCGATCCTGTCGAACTCCCTGCAATGGGCAAGCCGCCATCGTGTTGCCGCGCTGTTGCCCCATCATCGGTCAGTTTCTCGGTAACGAAATCGTGTGCGGATCGTTGGGAAGCCGCGGAACCAATTTTCTCGGATTGTAAGAGTAATGTATTTTAACAAGTCACAAGTTCGTCGTTCGCGGATCCTTGGCTCCAGGTTTGGTGGTTCGGCATCGGTCGCGGTGATTATTGCGGCGCGCAACGCCGCCGACACAATCCGGGCGACCCTTGACAGTTTGGTCGAGCAGTCTTTCCCCGACTGGGAAGCGGTCATCGTCAATGACGGCTCGACGGACGCCACCGGCCGCATTGCCGAGGAATATGCGCGATGGGACGCCCGCCTTCATGTCGTGAATGCCCGTCATGGCGGCGTAAGCGCCGCGCGCAATTCCGGTATCAAGGCGACACGGGCGCCCTGGATCATGCTTCTGGATGCGGACGATCAATTGCAGCCGTGGCATCTTGAAGGGATGATGTCGTCGGCGCGGGACGATGCGTCTGCCGATGCCGTCTATGCGGATTGGCGCATCATTGGTGCCATGGGCCAGGAAGGTGCAAGGCAAAAGGTGAATTTCCTGGGGCCGCCCATCCGGCATCTTTCCCGGTCGACCAATCTGGTCGTCCATGGATTGATGTTCCGCCGCGACCTTCTTGAGCTGACCGGTCTGTTCCAGCCGGGTCTTCCAATTGCGGAGGACTGGGACTTGTGGATTCGCATGGCACGCGTCGGTGCCAGGTTCCGGCCGGCTCGACCTGACGTTGTGGCGCGCTATACGATGCGCCCCGGGAGCGCCTGCTCGATTGCGCCAACAGGGGTTGAGAGCGTCGAACACGTCGCCCGGATTGCAGCGACTGATGACCCACGAATCTGCACCCGCCTAGAGGTTCCGCCTTTTGGCAAAGGAGAGTTTGACGCGACCTGCATTTATCACGCCGTCTGGACGGCGCTGCGGAGTGTGCGTTCGGGCCGTGATCCGGTCGAGATACTCAAGGAACTTGCGCCCATGCGCCGGGCGGCTGCGTCCGACGAGATCGTCAAATGGATGATCTTCAACACGCTGCAGCAGGCCCTTGCTGATCCCCGGCCAGACTGGCCAGCAATATGGCCCGATATTCGACCGCGCATCGTTGCCATGCTGGATTACATTGCTCCCCAGACGCTTTCGCCGCTTTTCGCCGAACTTACCTTGAAGGGTGCGGAAGAGCTCGCAGTCGGGCAGCTCGATGCTGGCACCCTTGGGCCGGGCCAGGCGCTGCAGGTCGGAAGGTGGCTGCTCGCACGTGTGGACCTGGCGCGACTGGAGCTTCCGACATTGCCGGCGCAAGCGGATTTTGCCCGAGTGCAAGTCGACCGTGACGGCAAGCTGCTTGGCGAGGTGTTTGTCTACGCCGACCGTCTGTCCTCTTCTGAAAAGTTCGCCGAGATCGCGACAGTCTTCGCCGACACGCCCCCTTTCGATCCTGCAGAGCGTGCCTACTGGCAAGCGGCGGCCGAGCAGCCGGTGCTGCCGAATCTGCTTGACGGCTGTAGCGCCACTGCGACCGAAGCCGATGTGATCGCTGCCGCGCTGCGAAGCAGTGCCAAGGGAAAAGTCGAGGACGTGCTGCTCGTCGCGGCGGGCGACGGCAATCTGGCTGCTGCTTTGGTCGCGACGGGTGCCCAGGTTCGGGCCACGGAAAGCGATCCGCAACGGATGCGGGCGCTGCGTCTCAAGCACTTGCGTACGCGCGGCGTGCGGGTCAACGCGCTTGATCCGCTTCGCGACCTGCTTGAGGGGAGCCACGATCTGGTCATCCTGCCGACGGGTTTGCTGGGACTGACGGACGAAGAGGCCCGCACGACGCTTCTCGATCGCCTTTGGACAGTTGTTGCTCCGGGCGGACGACTGGCCGTCGTCGCCTCCGGAGATGCGGACGCTGGGGCGGACATGGACGCGGATGCCATCCGGCTGCTGCTGCGCGAGCGGTTTGCGCTGCTGCCAACCATGCGGCGGGTCGGGACGCGCGAAGTGATCGTCGCGGAGAAGCGTAACAAGGGAGACGTGCCGGCCGCCGCCCCATACCTGTCCCTGCCAGTCCGCACTTGGCTTCCTGACAGCGTCCCCGTCCTGATGTATCACCGTGTCGCCAACGATCCGCTACCGGGGCTCGAAACGCTGGCGGTGACACCCGACGAGTTTGCCGCGCAGATGAACTGTTTGGCGAACATGGGCGCGACCGCCCTGACGCTCGATCAATTCGAGTCCTTCATCTGGCAGGGGACGCCGCTTCCCGAGCGGCCAGTGCTCATCACCTTTGATGACGCCTATGTCGATACGCTGACCGAGGCTGTCCCGTCGATGATGCGGGCCGGCATGACGGCAACGATCTTTGTCCCGACCGCCCATGTCGGTGGGACCGCCGCCTGGGATGAGGTGTATGGGCCCAGTGCCCCTCTGATGACCTGGAACCAACTGCGTGTGATGCGCGATCTGGGTTTCTCGCTGGCGGCCCACAGCCACAACCACGTCCCGATGACAGCCTTGGATCACGCCGCGCTCTGCCGGGAACTCGACCGTCCCAGGGAGATGCTGCGCCAGGAGCTTGACATCGAGACACGGGTGCTCGCCTACCCTTACGGAAGGGTGGATCAGGCCGTGGAGTGGGAGGTCTTCGGGGCCGGCTATCGCCTTGCTTTCTCCACAGAGGGCCGGCGCTACAGCCGCAGAGACAAGGTCATGTCCATTCCTCGGTGGGACGTAGCCCGCGGGCTGAGTCTGGACCGTTTCGCCCGCATGGTGACAGGCTGATCGCCTGGCCTTTCGGACGGGTGCCTTGATCCTGTCACCAGTCTTTGCCTTGTCGACGATCAGGGCTTCGGCGCGCGAGGGCGCCCCTGAGTGGCGTGATCCCAACGCCCGCGATGGACAAGCTGGCGGCCGGGCGGTTGTGCAAAGCGGAAAGCTGCTCCGTCGGGACTCCTCTGGTCAACCACGCCATCAGGTCTGCCAGCCCCCGCCTGGCGGGCGGCAAAGTCTGGGCCTAACGTGTTTCTGGATTGCGACAACACAAAGAATAGAATAGTTGTAAAGAAAAGAGGGGGACTCGCATGCTCGGTGAACGTTTTGCTACCCGGATCAACTCCTTCGCGTCGGGGGCGGACTCCTATTGGCCGGGCCTTAGCGGCAAGCCGAGCCTGCGGCAGATGGTCGAACGTGCGGCCACGGTCCAAGGGCTGACCGAGCTTGATCTGAACCACCCGGACCACCTGTCGGCCGATCCCAAGACGACTGCCGCGATGATCGCGGATTCGGGCCTGAGCCTCAGCGGCCTTGCCATGCGCTATTACAGCAATCCTGCCTTCAAGCGGGGGGCCTTCACCAACCCCGATCCTGTCGTGCGGCGAGAAGCGATCGACCTGACCAAGCGCGGGATCGATGCCGCCCGCGAGATGGGGGCCCCGATGATGACGCTCTGGCTGGGGCAGGACGGCTTCGACTACAACTTTCAGTGCGACTATGCGCAGCTTTGGGATGCTGAGATTTCAGGCATCGCGGAGGTAGCCGCCCATGATCCGGATTGCCTTGTCAGCATCGAGTACAAGCCCAACGAACCGAGATCCTGCAGCCTGCTTCCGGATGCGGCGACAACGCTTCTGGCCATTTCCGAGGTTGGCCTGCCGAACCTTGGTGTGACCATTGATTTCGCGCACTCGCTCTACGCCAATGAAACACCCGCGTTGGCCGCGACCCATATCATGCGCCGTAGCCGCCTCATGGGGCTTCACCTGAATGACGGCTATGGCAAGCGCGACGATGGCCTCATGGTCGGCTCCGTGCATGAATATGCGACTCTGGAGCTTCTGCAGGCGGTCAAGCGCGGCGGCTTCGATGGGGCGATCTATTTCGACACCTTCCCCGATGCCTCGGGTCTGGATCCTGTGGCGGAATGTGCGGCCAACATCAGGACCGTCAGGCGCCTGCTGGCTGCGGTTGACCGGATGGAGGGCAACAACAGTCTGGGCGTGGCACAAAGCAGGCAGGACCCGGTTCTCGGGCATGGGGCCGTGCGTGCGGCGCTGGATGGGGCAGCAGCCTGACTTTACAGGTCTTAGTGGATTCTGTGTTGTTTGGCGCGTGCCGGGGGCACTTGCCGTTGGTGAAGAACCCGGCAAGGCGAGGATTGGCAGACGGGGATGAAGAATGGGTGATCCAAGAGCGGTAGGCGCGCAGATCCGAATGCGATTGCCAAGCCTGACGCCGCTCGAGGGCAAGGTTGCGGCCGACATATTGGCGCGCAAGGACATCACCACGGATACCCCTCTGAAGCAGGTCGCCGAAGGCTCGGGTGTGTCCGAGGCGATGGTCGTCAAGGTTGCCAAGAAGCTGGGCTTCGGCGGCTTCCGCGAGTTCCGCCAGGGCTTGATCGACTACTACGCTCAGGACTCGGCCATGATGCATTCCGAGATCTCGAGTTCCGATACCTCGGGCGAGATCGTCCAGAAGGTCTTCCGCACCGCGATGCAGGCGCTCGAGGAAACCTTCGCCATCCTCGACCTCGAAGCCTTCGATCGTGCGGGTGACTTCATCTCGCGGGCCAAACACCGGGATTTCTACGGTCTCGGCGGATCGGCGCAGATCGCGCGTGACATCAGCCACAAGTTCCTGCGGATCGGCATTCGCAGTTCGGTCTTCGACGACGCTCACATGATGATGATGTCCGCGGCGCTGCTTGGACCAGACGATGTCGCGATCGCCTTTTCACATTCCGGCACCACCTCCGCCGTTCTGGATGCGATCGAGCTTGCGCGGCGCAACGGCGCGCGGACGATTGCCATAACGAATTATTCCGACAGCCCCATCGCGCGGGCCGTCGACGTCCTCCTTTGTTCGACGGCGCAGAACTCGCCGCTTCTGGGTGAAAACGCCACGGCGCGGATCGCCCAGCTGAACCTGCTCGACGCGCTGTTTGTCGCGGTGGCGCAGCGCGATCGGGCCGCCGCCGAAGCCAACCTGAGCCGGACAATGCGAGCCGTGCAGACCAAGCGCAGGACATGACCGAACATGGCACCTTCAGATACTGTCCTTGTCGCCGGATCGCTTCACTACGACATCATGGTCGAAGCCGATCACCTGCCACGCCCGGATGAAACCGCTGTCGGGTCACGCTGGTATCCAAAGTTCGGCGGCAAGGGCGGCAACCAGGCCGTGGCCATCGCGCGCGCCGGGGGACGGGTGCGGATGCTCGGGGCGGTCGGGACCGATGACTTCGGCAATTTCCTGCGCGCCGGACTAAGATCCGCCGGGGTCGATGATCGTTATGTCGCGACGCTGTCCGACCACGGATCGGGGATGAGCGTCGCAATCCAGGACCGTGCCGGCGACTATGCGGCAACCATCGTATCCGGAGCGAACCTGTTCATCCCGCGGCCCGCCAACGCGGCCGATCTTTGGTCGGGGATCGGATTGGTCGTCTTGCAGAACGAGGTATCCCCGGCATTGAACCTTTCCGTGGCGCAAGAGGCTCGTTCCCTCGGCATTCCGACCTTGCTGAACGCAGCTCCGTGGAGGGATCCGGCGCCCGACTTCGTCGAACTTGTCGACATTCTTGTGGTGAATGCCGTCGAGGCCGAAATGATGGGCGCCGGCAAGGTCGACAGTCTTGAGGCCGCCCGTGCCGCCGCCGATCACCTGGCGCATCGGTTCGGCAGCGTCGTCGTCACGGCAGGCGGCAATGGGCTTGCCGCGAGCAGGGCCGGACTGGAGACGATCGTCTTGCCGGCCGAAAGGGTCAAGGTCGTGTCGACCCATGGGGCAGGGGACGCCTTCATCGGAGCCTTTGCCGCCGCAACCATTCAGGGCGAGCGTCTGAAAGAGGCATGCCAGCGCGCATCGCACGCAGCCGCGCTGCATGTTGCAGGCAAGTCGCGGGCTGCTGCCGTCTGACGATCGCGGAAGGGATCAGGCCTGACTGACGGTGTCCGGCGAGAGGGTCAGCGCGGCGAGTGCCCGCTCAACCAGTTTGTTTGGGGGCATTGTTGCGTCGAGTGTCACGCCATGCTCGTCTGCCGACAGCGCCTCGAGACTGGCAAGCTGGCTTTCCGCCAAGGCGGGGTTCATGAAATGACCGCGGCGCATTTCCATGCGCCGCCGTGCCTCGGGCAAGTCAAGGGTGAGATGCACCAGAAAGACCGGTCCGTTCGCGCGCAGGATGTCCCGGTAGCTCTTTCGCAAGGCTGAACAGCTGACGACCACGCCATCGCTCTCTTGTGCGATCGCGGCCGCCAGCGACAGCAACCATGGCTCACGCATCCTGTCGTTCAACGCCTGTCCCGAGGCCATGGCCTGGACATTCTCGGGCGGATGGAAACTGTCACCTTCGAGGAAGGGATATCCGAGCTTCCGGGACAGGAGCTTGCCGATAGTCGACTTGCCACAACCCGAGACGCCCATCACGACGATCCTGCGCGCCATCGCCTGGGGCTCGTTCTGCGCTTGAACTGTCAAAGTGGAACCGCGCTGGTCACGATGCAGGGGGCCCGGCGGAAATGCCGTTGCGACGCTCCAGTTCCACGATCAGCGCCGAGTGGTCCAGGTCGCCTCCGCCATGGGCAACGAGGTTGCGGAACAGGTCGTCAGCGAGTTGCAGGACTGGCAATTCAAGGCCGAGCGACTGAGCAAGCGCCAAGGCCGCCGCCGTGTCCTTGATCTGGTACTTGGCAGGACCGCCGGGGACGAAATCCCTCGCAATCATGCGCGACCCATGGAGATCGAGGATCCGGGAAGACGCAAAGCCTCCCATCAGGGCTTGCCTGACCTTGCCTGGATCGGCGCCTCCCTGCCGAGCGAGCAGCAGCGCTTCGGACACCGCACAGATCGTCGAGGCGACAAGGAGCTGGTTCACCAGCTTGGTCAGGGCGCCGGAGCCATCCGGCCCCACATGAGTCACCTTGCCCATCGGATCGAAGACCGGGGCCAGGGCGGCGATGTCTTCGGCCCTTCCTCCCGCCATGATCGACAGGGTGCCGTCGCGGGCTGCGACTGTTCCTCCGGAGACCGGCGCATCCACCCATACCAGGCCAAGGCCGCGAGCAAGGGCGGCCATGGACTTGGCTTCGTCATGGCCGATCGATGACATCACGACAAGCCTGGCGCCCGGCTGCATGGCGCGCGCGGCGCCCTCTTCGCCAAAAAGGACCTCATGGCAAACCGGGCCCGAGGACAGCATGACGATCACGGCCTGCGCATCCTTCACGGCCTCTCTTGGCGTCGCACAGATCTGCGCCCCGGCGGTGATCGACTGGGCCTTGTCGCGCGTCCGGTTCCAGAGACTGAGCCGATGCCCCGCGCGGTGAAGATTGGCGGCCATGGGGCCGCCCATCAATCCGGTTCCAAGAACCGCGACCCGCCATGGGGTGGTCATGGCTCCACGCGATCCAGGAACCGCACCGGCTGTTCGTCGCACAGGTGCAGAGACGCGCGGAATTCGGCCACGTGCGGCGTCTGCAGATGCGCGTCGAAAGCGGCGCTGTCGGTGTAGACCTCGTAGAACATCACCTTGACCAGACCATCGCCCGGCTGAAGCATGATGTCGAACTGCAGGCAGCCGGGTTCTTTTGCCAGCGATGCGCTCGCATCGGCCCGAGCCGCCGTGAGGAAGGGGTCAAGCTTGTCTGGCGCGACATGGAATTCCGGAAGGACGACGAAGCTCATGCAGCCGCTCCCACCTTGGGGCCCATGGTCGCCACCTGTTCCTTGCGCAGGGCCACCACATCCAGATCGTTCACGAATTCCACATCGGACATCCGCACGATCTGATCGCGGGCCACGTCCTTCTTCAGCAGGACGTGATGGGCAAGTCCCATCGGAAGGGCGTCGATCGCCGTCGAGATCGTTGCGGGGATGGCTTTTGCCCAGGTGGCAAAGCCGCCTTCGCCATCCAGATAGGACCCGGCCTTAAGGTTCGACTTCGCCGTCGCGACCGCGTCTCCGCGGAATTCGCGCGAGGAACCGGTCGGTTCCTTCCGCAGCACAGCGGACAAGACAGAGACCGAGGTTTCAAGGCCGATCAGATGGAAGGGACGCCACATCGAACCATACCAGCCGGACTTGTCCGTCAGCAGGCCATACTGCTCGAAACAGCCCTTGGTGTATTCGTCGGGCGCGCGGAAGGTAACGAACATGCCGTACTGGATGTTGTTCAGCACCTTGCGACCGTCCGGCTCCATGCTGGCGGCGATGTCAACCAGACCGGTCTTCGGCATCCGCCCGCCTTCGGATTGCGGTTTGAACACCTGGGCCAGATCCTGCAATCCCGACGGATAGAAGGCGAGCCCGTCATCGGGGCAGTCTAGGCCCGTGCCGTTGGCTACAGCCGCCATCTCGATCGCGGCCTTGGTGCCGTCGGTGAAGGAGTTGTACATCTTGGGGTTGAAGTCGCCCTTGGCGACGAATTCGTCGCTCCACCCGAAGTAGCCCCAGACGGTATCCGGCGTCGAATAGCGGTATTCCGGCCGGAAGTTCATGCCTTTGCCCGCGGAAATCAGCTCGAATCCGCAGGATCGGACCCAGTCCACCAGCTCGCAGATAAAGGCGGGCTGATCGCCATAGGCCATCGAATAGATCAGGCCCTTCTCGCGCGCCATTTTGCCAAGGATCGGACCACACATCACGTCGGCCTCGACGTTGACCATGACGATGTGCTTCATCCCGTCGATTGCCTGCAGCGCATGGCGGACGCCTGCGATGGGGTGGCCGGTCGCCTCGATGATGCATTCGATGCCGTCAAAGGCGCACAGGCTTGCCGCGTCTTCGGTCACGAAGGTGCGGCCGGTATCCATCGCATCGGAAAGCGAGGTTGCGGCGTATTCCTCGGGTTGCCAGCCGGTGCGCGCCAGCGACGCGCGAGCCTTCTTGCCATCCAGATCGGCGACGCCCACGATGTGATAGCCGGCGATCTTGCGCGCCTGTGCCAGCACCATCGAGCCGAACTTGCCTGCACCAATCAGGCCGACGCGGACAGGGCGGCCCGCTTCATTCCGTGCGGCCAGCATCGAGTAAAGATTCATCCCACTTCTCCACAAGCGGCCCGCAGTTCAATCCGGGCCAAAAACTCTGCGACAGAAACGAACGCGACCCGCACGGCTTCGCACCGAAGCGTGTCATGGGGCGTCGAATCTGGTTTGGTCCTCCCCGTCGGCTGGAACTCGTTCACGGCCGACAGGGCCAACTTTTCGCAAAACAACAGCCAGAACAATTTAACTTCTTTGGTGGATCGATTAGTCGAACTAAAGCGTCAGGCGGGGCATGGGGTAGCGACCGACCGGATCGGCAAACCCGCGCGCCACCGCCGTGAGGCACTCAGATCCTGTAGATGCGCTCGGCCGTCGCAGATCTGACCAATGTCCGATCCGCGGGCCCAAAGGGCGCCAGGGTCGCGTCCAGGGCCTCAAACAGCCGGGCTGCATCGCTGAACAACAGATCGACAGGAAGGTTGCTGCCGAACATGGTGCGGTGCGGTGTGAAAAGCCTGAGGGCGCGCGACAGCAGGGGCACCGTGTCAGCCGGCGTCCATTCAGGATGCCCAAGCCCATAGCCCGACAGCTTTACCGCGACATTCTCGGCGCGGGACAGATCGCTCAGGGCGGCCTCCCAACGTCGCAGACCCTCGGCGCTTCGGTCGATCGGCATGCCGAAATGGTTGAGCACGAACGTCGTTGTGGGAAAGTCCTCGGCCAGTTCGCGCGCCATCGCCATCTGCGGCCAATAAATCTGCAGATCGAAACTGAGCCCCCGGTCCGACAGCGCCCGGAATCCTCGCCGCCAGCCGTCTTGCTGCATCAGATCTGGTGACGGCGCCACGCGCAGCCGCGGATCCTCGTGCCAGTTCAGGATCTGGCGGATGCCTCGGACCGAAGGTGTCTGCAGGTGTTCATAAAGGACAGCGCCGACGTCCGGCCGGGACAGGTCCGCATAGGCCACGATCGCGGTGGGGGCTTCCTGCAGGCCCAGCCCGGCCAGCCACCGGGTTTCTCCGACAGGATCCTCGCTCGTCCAGCCATTCTGGACATGGACCGTCTTTCGCACCCCATGCCCAGCCACGAGTGCACGATAGTCGGCGGGCAGGAATGTGCGCCTGATCGCGGACAGGTCCCCCTCAAGCCCCTCGGGCCTTCCGGGATCAAGCCATGGGTAGGGGCCAAACTGCAGATCCTGGAAATGCTGGTGGGTGTCGACGATGGGATCGTCTGTCATCTCAGCGCTGTTTGCGGGTCAGCCGGTCGGCCAGCACGGCAAGGATCACGACCGCACCCGATGCCACGAACTGCCAGAAGGACGGCACGTTGATGAGGGTCAGGCCATTCTGCAAGGCGCCAAGCGTCACCGCGCCGACAAGCGAGCCGAGCGGATTGCCGATCCCGCCGAACAGGCTGGCGCCGCCGATCACTGCCGAGCCGATGGCCTGCAATTCGAAGCCTTGGCCCCCGATAGGTTCGGCTGCACCGATCCGGGCGATCAGGACGAAGCCCGCAATGCTCGAAAGCGCGCCAGAGATCGTATAGACCGTTACCTTTATCGCATCGATGTTGATCCCCGAAAGCCGCGCGGCCTCTTCGTTGCCGCCCGTCGCGATGATCCTCTCGCCGAGTCCTGTGAACGCCACCACGACATAGCCGAGCAGGGCGATACCCACCGCTATGAGAACAGGGGTGGGAATGCCCAGAAGCTGCCCCGCGAAGATGTCACGGAAGAGGGGAGGAAGCCCGTAGATCGGCTGGCCATCCGTGTAGATCAAGGCCGCGCCGCGGAAGATGCTGAGCGTTCCGAGGGTTACGATGAAATCGGGCAGCTTGAGTTTGGCGATCATGACGCCGTTGAGAAAACCGCAGATCAGGCCCACGCCAAGGCCCGCGAAAATGGCAAGCCCCACGCCCGCGCTGGTCGCGACATCGGCCGCCACCATGCTGGAAAGTCCGGCGATCGAGCCCACCGACAGGTCGATGCCCTTGGTCATGATGACCAGGGTCATCGCGACCGCGGTGATCGCGCTGATCGACGACTGGAGCAGGATGTCCAGCAGGTTGGATGGCTGGTAGAACGTGGATGACAGCGACGAGAAGACGACGAACAGCACGACGACGCCTGACAGGACCGAGGCGCGCCGCAACACTTCCGCACGGTTGATCGGCGCCCGGCCGTCCGCCTGTGCTTGACCCAGTTGCTTCGCGGTCATTGGGCCACTCCGGCAGTCATGAGTTTCATCACGCGGTCCTCGGTTAGTGTTTCGCTGTTTTCGATGACGGTGTTCAGATGGCCGTCTTCCATGATCCCGATCCGGTCGGCGAGGTAGAGAAGCTCGGGCAGCTCGGACGAGACGACAACCACGGCCGCCCCTTCGGCGGCAAGGCGTTGCAACAACTCGTAGATCTCGGCCTTGGCCCCGACGTCGATGCCGCGGGTAGGTTCGTCGAACAGGTAGATCTTAGCATTGGTGGCCAGCCAGCGGGCAATGATCACCTTCTGCTGGTTTCCGCCCGACAAGTGCCCCAGGGGCACGGCGATGTTTCTAGGCTTGATCGACAGTTCCGCCGAGAGCTTGCGTATTGCGGCGCGGCGGCGCGCGAAGTCGATGAAGCCGAAGCGCGAATAGCGAGAAAGGCTGACCAGACCGAAGTTGGACTCGATGCTCATCATCGGCACGACTGCCTGGCCCCGTCGATCCTCGGGCAGATAGGCCACACCTTGGGCAATCGCATCCGACGGAGACTTTATGGTGACTTCCCGGCCAGCGACCTTCAGGTGACCCGACCTGATCGGATCTATTCCGAAGATGGCCCGCAGCAGAGCAGAGCGGCCAGATCCGACAAGCCCGGCCAGGCCGAATATCTCGCCCGCCTTGACCGAAGCCGAGATGGACTTCACCCGATCCGTTGTCAGCCGGTCGAGCGATAGCAGATCCGGCCCCGCCGATTGCGAGGCATGTCGCGCCCGGGAGGTGGCATTTGAAAGTTCCCGGCCGGTGATCATGCTATTGATCGTGTCGGTGTCATGCGCGTCGGTCCGATCGGTCATGATGACCTGCCCATCCCGCAGCACGGTGATCACGTCGCAGATGGCGCGGATCTCGCTCATCCGGTGCGAGATGTAGATGATCCCCTTGCCCGCCTCCCTGAGCTTGGCGATGACCTTGAACAGGTTCTCCTGCTCGGTCGGCGTCAGGCTGGAGGTCGGTTCGTCAAAGGCGATGATCTCGCCGCCGCGGGCGAGGGTACGGGCGATTTCGACAAGCTGGCGATCCGCCATGCCAAGCGAACCGACAGACGCGCTGCAATCGATATGCGGGGCAAGCTCAGCCAGGATTTCGGCCGCCTTGCGTTTCAGTTCGGGCCGCGGAATGGCGTGCAGTGCCTGCGTACTGCCGAGGAAGATGTTCTGTGCAACGTCCAGCTGGGGCACAAGGCTCAGTTCCTGGCTGACCAGGCCGATGCCGAGCGAGAGCGCATGGCGTGGGCTTTCGATCCGGACGGTGCCTTTTCCCGCCAGTTCAATGGTGCCACGATCGGGCTGGGCCAGACCGAACACGATCCGCATCAGCGTAGACTTGCCGGCCCCGTTCTCTCCAAGCAGGCCATGAACCTCGCCCGGCCTCAGGATGAGATCGACGCCCTTCAGGACGACGACCGGGCCGTAGCTCTTTTCGATCGCGCGCATGGCCATGAGCGGCTCGCCGGCATCTCGGGAGATCTGGGCAATCGTCATCGGGTCGCTTCCGTGTGTAAAGAAGGTTGTCCGGGCAATAGCCCGGACAACGCTGATCCTAACAGTGTGGACGATTTACTTCTTCAGCGGGTCCGGGAAATCGGCCAGGTTTTCCGCTGTGATGACGGCCTGGGGTGAAACGACCCATGCCGGCACGGCCTGGCAACCCAGCAGTCGCAGCCCCACCTGAACGCCGAGCTGGCCTTCTTCGAAGGGGAACTCCGCAACGGTTGCGGCCATTTCCTTGTCGCCGATCGAGCGCTTGGCATCGCGGATGCCGTCGGTGCCGACGACGGCGACCTTGGCGTTGGCGGACTTGACCGCCTCGAACACGCCGAGGGCCATGCCGTCGTTGTTGGCATAGACGCCGACCAGGTCAGGGTGGTCACGCAGGATGGTCGAGGTCGCGTTCAGCGCCGTCATCCGGTCCCAGTTGCCAGGCTGCGAGGCCACGAGCTCGAGCTTGGGATAGGTCTTGAGCTGATCCACGAAACCCTGGATGCGCATCCGGGCGTTGGGCGAGCCCGCCGCGCCTTCGATCTGTGCGACCTTGCCGCCGTCAGGGAACAGGCTGTTCAGGAAATCGGCGGCCTTTGCCCCGATCGAAATCTGGTCGGTCCCGATATAGGACGAAGCGCCGGGGGTCCGGGCATCGTCGATGATGACGGTGGGGATGTTGGCGGCCTTCGCCGCTTCGATGACCGGCACAAGGTTGCTGTCGGACTGCGGCGACAGAAGCAGGATATCTGGCTTCTGCGACAGAACGGTCTGCGCGAGGTTCAGCTGTTCGATCTGCGAGGACTCGTCCTTGGCAGCCTGAACGTCGACGGTGATGCCTTCGTATTTCGCCGCCTCGTCCTTCACGCCGGCCGCGACATCCTGCCAGAACTCGTTGATGAGCGTCTTGGTCACATAGACCACATGCAGGGGTTTCGTCGGCGCGGGAACGGCACCGAACGTCTTTTCGAGGTCGACCGACTCGATCTTTTCGCTGGCTGCCTGCGGATAGGCCGAGCAGGTTTCCTCTGCCCAAGCCGCCGCTGACAGAATGGTCGAGACAGCCGTCGTTGCCGCCAGAATGGCTTTGAAGTTCTTCACCTTGTTCTCCTCCCACTTGATTGCCGACAGCTTGCTACCGCGGCCTCTCGACGCTGCCAGGCCCGTCGCGGCACACATTCAGGATATCCGCCCGTCTCCTCCCAGAAACGATGCGTTCACTGGATCGGTATTCGCCGAGACAGTGGTGGTGATATCTTGGTGTTCAGAGCCGCAGTTCCTGACTGCTGCTTGAAGCCTAGGAACAGGATTGATTAGAGGCAAATTAGAAACCCTTCCCCATCGATTAGCAAAACTAAGACGTGAAGAAGGGTCTGGGCCGATAACTGATACCAGCAGCATGGCGGAGCAAGGACAACCCGATGCAACTACCCATCAAGGCGATCTGCGTCTTCCACGCTGCAGCACGAGCTGGCAGCATAAGCAAGGCTGCCGAAGAGTTGAGCGTGACCTCCTCTGCCGTCAGCCAGCAGATCCAGTCGCTGGAGTTTCAGCTTGGCGTCTCGCTGATGACGAAGATGGGGCGCGGTGTCGTGCTGACCGAGGCCGGAGAGCGCTACTTCGCGATGATCTCGGACGAGATCGAGCGCATTGCCGATGCGACGAACACAATTCGCGGACATCGAGCCGTCACGACACTGAACGTCCGGGCGACGCCGACCCTTTCGAACAAATGGCTGCTGCCCCGTCTGGGCAGATTCCTTGATATGCATCCGGACCTCGAGATCAGGCTGGACGGCACAAACGAACCGACGGACTTCAACCGCGAGCTCGTGGACATCGAGATCCGGCATGGAGACGGACGATGGCCGGGCCTGTTCGTCGAAGGACTGGGCGAGGAGAACTTCTTTCCAGCCTCATCGCCGGACTACGCTGCCGCCCAAAGCCTTACGCCTCGGGATCTGCTGCGTTTCAGGCTCATTCATTCGGTCAAGTCGCAGGTCCAATGGCCGAAATGGCTGACTGACTCCGGTGTGATCCCTGACGACCGATGGAAGCGCGTCAAGTTCGACCGAAGCCATATGGCCATCGACGCGGCCTGTGACCGCATGGGGATCGCCCTGGAAAGCAACCTGATGATGTGGCGCGAGTTGCAGGACGGCCGACTTGTCTGTCCGGTCAAGAATGCGAGGCCCGTCACTTTGACGACGCAGTGGATTGTCTGTCCGTCGGATCATCTGCGCCACAAGAAGGTTCGGCTCTTCCTGGACTGGATCCGCGACGAGTACCGCGCCTGGCGGCAGACGAGCCCGGCAGACCCGGGTTGAACGTCATCCTGTTCTGCGAGTTGGCGCTGGCCCTCAAGGGCTTCCATGAAATCGGCTGAAGAGCCGAAAGAAATGGCTTCTTCAGATCCCGAATCCCGGCGACGGCTTCCTCGCCCGCGCCGAGGATCGATACTCGACATTCGATTAGCGTGGAGTGCCGGACTGCCGGTTGACGAAGTTTCCAACCGATTGAGCCTCGGCCCCATCAGCCCTAGAAGGACCCCTTGGCAAGCAGCCGGGCGGGCAGTCAGGTCAGCGTCAGCAGCCGAGGGATGCCCACTGGTGGTTCCGCCTGGAACGGCAGCAGATACAGCCGTTGCGCGAGACCGCCGCGGATACGCGCGAGCTGCGATGCCTCGCCGGAGATACGAAGCCGCAGCAAGGGATCTGCCGTGCCGGTCTTGGCCAGCGACCGGTTCACCACCCAGGCCCATGGCTGGATCTTTGCGCGGCGCAGGTCTTCTTGCAGGCTCGCCGCTTCGGATACGGGCGTCGTCTCGGGCAGAGCGACAAGGATAACCCGCGTGTAGTCCGGGTCTTGCAGCCGCATGAGGGGCGTGATGATCCGGCCCGGCGTCGTCCCCATGTCCTGCGTCATCTGACGATGATATGCGCCGGTCGCATCAAGCAGAAGCAGGGTATGGCCCGTTGGCGCGGTATCCATCACGACAAAAGCCGCCCGAGCCTCGGCGACGATGCGCGAAAAGGCATGGAATACCGCCACTTCTTCGGTGCAGGGCGAGGCCAGATCTTCGCGCAGGAGCGCCCGGTCAGCGGCATCCATGTCGCGGCCCTTGGTGGCCAGAACCTTAGCCACATAGCGCTCGGTCTCGATGGCCGGGTCGATCCGGTCGACGACGAGGCCATCGAGACTGCCATCCACCACAAGCGAGACATGCGCGGCAGGGTCGGTCGTCGTCAGGTGTACCTTGTGCCCGCGCTTGACCAGTCCCACCGCCACGGCGGCGGCAACGGTTGTCTTGCCGACTCCGCCCTTGCCCATCACCATGATCAGCCCGCGACCAGCCTTTGCCAGTTCATCGACCATCGTCTCCAAGGCCGGCCCGTCGATCCCTGCAGGCAGGGCCGTCTCTGCCGCAGGCGGCTCATCGCTGAAGAGCGCGCGGAGCGCAGGCAATCCCACCATGTCGAAAGAGCGCAGCGGAACCTCATCCCGGGGCAGGGTGGCCAGGTTCGGCGGCAAGGCCGCGATCACTGCCGCGTGGTCGCGTGCGAGTCCCTCGGCCACGACATCTCCCGAGCCCGAGGCATGGAAAACTCCATTGACGACCAGTCTCTGGTTCCCGAGGCCAAGGGCGCGCAATTCGTCCGAAGTTCGAGCGGCCTCGCGCACGGCACCACGATCTGCTCGCGTCACCAGCACGATCGAGGTCCGAACCGGATCGGCCAGAACCTGCAACGCAGCGCGGAACCGGTCTTCCTGCATTTTCAGCCCGGAATGCGGGCCAAGGCACGAGGCGCCCCGGTCGTTGCCTTGCAGGAAGCCCGTCCACGCCCGGGGCAAACTCAGCAGGCGCAGGGTGTGGCCGGTCGGCGCGGTGTCGAAGATCACGTGGTCAAATGCGTCAGCATCCCCCGCGAGAAGCCCCACGAATTCGTCGAAGGCAGCAATCTCAATGGTGCAAGCGCCTGACAGCTGCTCACGCACTGTCGCCCGCTCTTCCTCGTCCGCCTCTGGGTCCAGCTGGTCGATGACACGCGCCCGATAGTCGTCGGCCGCCTTGTCCGGGTCGATGTTCATCGCGAAGAGGTTCGGCGCCTTCGGAACTGCGCTCGGCTGATCGGAGAGCCGCGCACCCAGCATTTCGTCAAGGTTCGAGGCAGGGTCCGTGCTTACCAGCAGTACCTGTTTTCCAAGGTCGGCCAAGGCCAGCGCAACTGCGCAGCTGAGTGACGTCTTCCCCACGCCGCCCTTGCCGGTGAAGAACAGGTAGCGCGATGGGTTGTCTAGGAGGGCTGGTGTCGTCATGTCCGTATTTCTTGGCCTTTCGAGCAGATGGCATGGTGCAGGCGTCACGGCGATGATCTGCATCAAAGCTGTGGGTTGGTCTGCCGCAAAGTCCTGAGCCAGATGAGGTCCTGTGTTCGCAAAGGCCCCGAGACAGCAGGGATCTCGGGACACCAGGGATATCGGGGGGCGTTGGGTGACGTTCTAGCTGGAGATCGGCCTGAACCATTCCTTCAGAAACAAGGCCGTACCCCCGAAGCGGCCCGTTCTGCACCAAGTCCGATGGTTGCGGCAGCCGTCGCAAGTCCTGCCTCGCACAGGTCGAGCATAGGCAAGACGCCGCCCAGCCTGAGCAACTATCCGCGCGGACTGAGCGCCTTGTAGAAAAAAGCTGCGCAATTGGCCATCCTTTGGCCACAAACTCCACTTAGCCCAGTTTCCGGGAGAAGGAAATTTCGCTGACAGCCGCATTGCCCGCTGAGAGGGGTCGGGCTTTCGACTGAGTCTCGGAGTTCAGGGGAGGAACCATGGGCAGCCAGAAAGCGCCGCTGATTTCGGTCATCATTCCGTCGCATAACGGGGCCGACACGCTGGATCGAACGCTCTCCGCGATGGAGGCCCTCGCGCTTCCCGAAGGAGGGGCAGAGTTCATCCTAGTGGACAACGCCAGCACCGACCGCACGCACGAGATCATGCAGTCTGCGCGTCACGCTCTTGGTGCAACGGTCATTCGTGAACCCCGGCGCGGGAAATCATTCGCCCTCAATACCGGGATCGCTGCGGCAAAAGGCCCGCTCCTTGTGTTCATGGATGATGATGTCCTGCCGGAGCCGAACTGTCTTCTCGGCTACATTGCCGCGGCCGAGCGTCATCCCCAGGCAGGCGTTTTCGCCGGGCAGATCCGCCCCGACTGGACAGGCACACCGCCAACATGGCTTCGCCACTTGACCGACATCGGTCGGTCCTGGGGCTGCACACCGATCAGCCAGCCCGAAGAAGAGGTTGCCTTCTACCAAGTCAAGGGAGCGAACCTGATGATCCGCCGCTCGGCCCTTGGGCGAATGCGGTTCGATGTCGATCGCCTGAACTTCACTGCAACCCAGTCGCAAGGGGGAAGCGAAGATACCGCCCTGGCCAGAGAGATCAGCGAACTTGGCCATGCGATCATCTATCTGCCCTCGGCCTGCGTTTACCACATCATCCAGCCATCGGAGATGACGGTCAGAGCGGTCTTCCGGCGATACGCGCGCATCGGTAGGTCGGGCATCATGCTCGAGGACCAGACGGCACCCCTCAGCGCGGCGCAGATTGCCATGGGCTCGGCCTTGCATCAGCGCGCAAGGGCAGGGCGCAAGTTGGCGAGCGCGGTCGTGAAGTACCTGCGCGGACGCAGTCGTGACGCGGCAGAGACCATGCTTGACGCAGCAAAGTGCTTCGGCAGCGCGCGGGCGCTTGATGAACTCCGCATGCAGAGGCGGGTCGTTCCCACGCCTGTGCCTCAGGTCGGAGGAATCCAGACGGATCGAAACATCTGATGACAGTGGTCTTCGGGCTTGGTTCCGGTCGTTGTGGGACCAAATCGCTTGCCGCCTTGCTGAATGCTCAGCCGGGCACGGTCTGCTTTCACGAAGCTAATCCTTCGGCAATGGCATGGGCCGGGGCCGAGGATACGGTCTTTTCGCTGCTGCGGGATTTCCGGGCGATCCTGGACGATGACGAGCGCGCGATAACAGTGGATCGGGCGTCTCCTGACCGGACCGAGCCCTTGAAGCGCTTGCATGCGCTGCCGCGGGTCGAAGTCATTGGCGATGTCGGGATCTACTACCTGCCCTATGTCACCCAGATCTTGTCCCGGTTTCCCGAAGCAAGGTTTCCCTGTCTCCAAAGGGACAGGACCGAAGTCATCAAGAGCTATGTCCGCAAGCTCGGCGTTCCGCATCGATCCCCGCCCGCGGCAGGAACCGTCAGGGATGCGCTGCGCGGACTGCTTCGCCCAAAGCCGACGCAGTCGCTCGTGCAGCCAAGCCGCAACCACTGGTGCGGTGACGCCGATCGACGTTGGGTACCGGATCGCCGTTGGGACAAGTGCTTTCCCAGCTACGATGATCTCGGGTCGGCAAGCCTGGCAGACCATATCGCCCGCTTCTATGACGACTATTATGGCCAGGTCGACGAGTTGGCTTCCCGTTATCCGGAGAATGTCAGGGTCTTCCCCATGGAGAGCCTGAATTCGGTCGACGGTCGCGCAGACATCCTGCGGTTCTGTCGCGGCGGCCGGACCGTGGTCGATGTCGAGGTTTTCGAGAACGAAGGCGCATCTCCCAAGTCGATAGAATTGTCGAGGCGCACCAAGGCGGCCGCCTCAAGAGCCTCGTCGTCGCACTAGTGCAGCCGGATATGTCGCGCTGTCGCGCGAACGCGCCCACCTGCCGGAGAAATAGCCTGTCGACGGTCGATGGGCTATTGCGCTTCCAAGAGCCGTGAAACGGAGAGCATCTCAGTGCAGTCCGAACTCCGCCATCAGCCGGCGGCGGAGGGCGACGAAAGAGGGCGCACTGCGGTCGCGCGGACGCGGCACATCGATCTCGATCGGGCGCGGCGGATGGCCCGATTTCGACATCACCAAAACCCGGTCGGCCAGGAAGATTGCCTCTTCAAGATCGTGGGTCACAAGGATCATGGTCACGCCCTCCTCGCGCCAGATCCGGGCAAGTTCCTCCTGCATCGTTAGCTTGGTCATCGCATCGAGCGCGCCGAGCGGTTCGTCGAGCAGCAGGATCTCGGGCTGGACCGTCAGGGCGCGGGCGATGCCGACGCGCTGCGCCATGCCGCCGGAAAGCTGTCGCGGATAGGCATCCTCGAAGCCGGCGAGGCCCACGAGCCGGATGTAGTGGCGGGCTTTCTCGGCTGCGCTCGCCCGGTCCTGACCGCGCACTTCCAGGCCGAAGGAGACGTTCTGGGTCACGGTCAGCCAGGGCAGCAGGCGCGGCTCCTGAAAGATCACCGCCCGCTGCCGCCCGATCCCGTGAACGGGCGCGCCGTCGATCATGACCTCGCCGCGATCCGGTTCCTCGAGGCCTGCAAGCACGCGCAAGAGGGTGGTCTTGCCACAGCCCGAGGGGCCGACGATGGCCAGCGCCTCGCCGCTGGCGACGTCCAGGTGGATCCCGCGAAGGACGTCCAGCCGGCGGCCGTTGAGGGTGAAGGACTTGGAGAGGTCACGGATTGTGACCTCTCCCCGGCGGACTGTGGTGGTGGCGGTTGTCATTGCGTCCCGGTCAGTTGCTGACCGGCGTATCGCCGGTCGTGTAGAGGATGTCCTTGGCGACCAGCTTGCCCTTCTCGACCGTCCCATCGCGCTCAAGAATATCGATCCAGAACTGGACATCACGCTCAACCGGCAGGCCGCCTGCCCGCACGCCGTATCCAGCGAAGTACTGGGCCACGTCCGGGTTCTCGCCCCGTTCCGCCAGCACTTTCGCGAAGATGGCCTTGGTTTCCTCGGGGTGTTCGCGGGCATAGTCGAGCGCCTTGGCCGAGCCCTCGACGAAGGCCTTGGCTTCCTCGGGATGTGCCTCGATCCAGCTGCGCTGGAGCACGACAAAGCCGCCCGCGATCTCGCCGATGATGTCGGTGTCGTCAAAGATCGGGCGCAGACCCCCGGCCTTGCGCGCGGCCCCCTCGAAGGTGGTCTGCCAATAGCCGAAGGCCGAGACATCGACCTGGCCCGAGCGCAGGACCTGTTCCAGTTGCGGCCCCGGCACGACGACGAGGTTTGCGGCGTCCTGCGGCAGGCCTTTCTGGTAGAGCGCCTCGCGAACCACATAGTCGAGGTGGGCGCCGAGGGTGTTCACTGCGATCGTTTTGCCCTGAAGATCTTCGATCGACTTTATCGGGCTGTCTTCGAGCACGTAGAAAATCGACTGAGCCTCGTCGTTGATCCCGTTCGAGGGGTAGACAGCCACGAAATCATTGCCGGCCGCGATCGAGTTCAGCACCGCCGCCGTGGCCGCGGAGCCGAGATCAACGCTGCCGCCGGCCAGCGCCACAAGTGAGGCCGGACCGCCCTGGGCGTAGCCAACATTCTCCAGGGTGATGCCGGCCTTGTCGAAATAGCCGAGTTCTGCGGCGAGTTCGTGGGCGCTCAGGCCGCCCTGGCTGGCAAGGTAGCGGATGGTCACATCGGCGCTGGCGGCGGTGGCAAAGGACAGGCCAAGCGCGGTCGTCAGCGCGAAGGCGCGGGTCAGGTAGGACATTTTGCTTTCCTTTGGGATCGTAAGGTTTGGTTTGAGTCAGACGGCATCGGACCAGCGGCACAGGCGCCGCTGAAGCCGGACGAGGACGGCGTTCGCAGTCAGCCCTAGACCGGCGAGCAGGAAGATCGCCGCGAACATGAGCGGGATCTGGAAATTGTATTGCGCGTTCATCACCTGGAACCCGAGGCCGCGGTTGGCCCCGATCATCTCGGCGGCGATCAGGAGCAACAGCGCCGTGGTAGCGGACAGGCGAAGCCCGACGAAGATCGACGGCACCGAGGCTGGCAGCACCACCCGGCGAAAGATGGTCGCGCGCGTCGCGCCATAGGTCCGAGCCATCTCGACCAGCTTGCGATCCACCTCCTTGACCCCTCCGATGGTGGCCAGAAGGATAGGGAACAGGGTCGCCCAGAAGATCACGAAGACCTTGGAGGCCTCTCCCAGGCCAAGCAGAAGAATGAAGACCGGGTAAAGCGCGAGCGCCGAGGTCTGCCGGAAGAACTGCAGGATCGGATCTAGCGCGCGCTCCATCGCCGGGATCTGCCCCATGAAGAGCCCGAGCGGAATGCCTAGACCCACGGCGGCAGCGAAGGCGAGGCCGGATCTCTGCAGGCTGATCGCGATGTCGTCGATCAGCGCCCCCGAGGCCAACCCGTTCCAGAGCGCGACAAGGATCCGGTCAAGCGGCGGAAAGACGGTCGGGTTGATCCATCCGAAGGTGCTGCCCAGTTGCCAGAGGAGCAGAAAGCCCAGAAGCAGACCGTAGCGGGCAAGTCCAGCCCGCGCGACCTGGCCGATCCGGGCGCCCGCCAGACGGATCGGAGGGGCGGCCAGAGCGCCGGTTTCGACGGTTTCCAGCGTCATGGTGTCACTCCGCGGCATGGACTGCGCTGCGGGCGAGCGCGTGGCGGTTGGTGGGGAAGGGCAGGCCGAGATTTTCCCGCAAGGTGCGGCCCTCATAGGCGGTGCGGAACAGGCCGCGCCGTTGAAGTTCCGGGATCACAAGGTCCACGAAATCGGTCAGCCCGGTCGGCAGCCAGGGCGGAAGGATGTTGAAGCCATCGGCCGCCTCGTTCTCGAACCACTCCTGCAGGGTGTCGACGATGGTCTCCGGCGTGCCGACGATGGTGAAATGCCCGCGGGCCGAGGCCACCCACTGATAGAGTTGGCGGATCGTGAAGTTGTTTTCGTCCGCAATCTGCCGGATGAGCGCCTGCCGTGATTTCATGCCCTCAGTGGGCGGCGCAGGCGGCAGCGGCCCGTCGAGGTCATAGCCCGTCAGGTCGAGCGTGCCCCCCGTGAGGCCGTTCAGCAGCGAGATGCCGTCTTCGGGCAGGATCAGGCTGGTGAGGCGGTCGTATTTCTCCTGCGCCTCGTCCTGCGTACGGCCCACGAAAGGCGACACGCCCGGCATGATCAGGATGTGGTCCGGATTGCGCCCGACCCCACGCGCGCGGGCCTTGATGTCGCGGTAGAACTCCTGCGCCGTGTCGCGTTTCTGATGGGCGGTGAAGATCACTTCCGCCGTTGCCGCAGCCAGACCGCGCCCGTCATCCGACTGGCCTGCCTGAACGATGACAGGGTGGCCCTGCGGCGACCGTGGGACGTTGAGCGGCCCCTTCACCTTGAAGTGCTCGCCGCGATGCTCCGTCAGATGCAGCTTGTCGCTGTGGAAGAACCGCCCTGTCTCCTTGTCGCGCAGGAAGGCGTCGTCCTCGAAGCTGTCCCAGAGCTTCTTGACCACCTCGACATGTTCTGCGGCCCGGCGATAGCGGAAGGCATGAGGGTGCTGCTGGTCGAGGTTGAAGTTCTGTGCCGCCGCCTCGGTTGCAGTCGTGACCACGTTCCAGCCGGCCCGCCCTTCGGAAATCAGGTCGAGCGATGCGAACTTGCGGGCGAGGTTGTAGGGCTCTTCGTATGTCGTCGATGCGGTCGCGATGAAGCCCAGATGCGTCGTGAGCGGCGCGAGGGCGGCAAACAGTGTGACCGGTTCGAACCCCGCTACCTTTGCATTCCCGCCTTCCATCCCGCCGCCAAAGCTGACGGCCAGCCCGTCCGCGAGGAAATAGGCATCAAACAGGCCGCGTTCGGCCTCCTTCGCGAGTTCCAGGTGAAAGGCGAAGTTCGTCGCCCCATCGGCCGGGCTGTCGGGGTGGCGCCACGCCGCCACATGCTGGCCACCGCCAGGAAGGAAGGCGCCAAGGCGGATCTTGCGGGTCATGGTCGGGTCCTTTCGTAAGGCAACTGGGGTTCGCCGCCGTCCAAAGTGAAAGGACGACGTCAGAGGGAAGAAGAAAGCTGGAAACGGGTCAGGCGCTCAGGACGAACACCTCAGGCTGGCTGCGCCGGTCGAAGAACAGGGCAAACTGGTCAACCGCCCGCCCCAGCCGCGTGTGCAGTGTGTCCGAGGCAGGTTGACCGGCCACGAAATCGCGATCGGCAGCGTAGACGCCGGTGGGAAGGGTCCGCGCCTCGAAGAAGCCAAAGAGCGGGCGCAATTGGTGCTCGATGACCAGCGCGTGGCGGTCACCTCCACCTGTCGCTGCCAGAAGCACCGGCTTGCCCTGAAAAGCCTGCGGGTCGATCAGATCGATAAGGTGCTTGAAAAGGCCTGTGTAGCTGCCCTTGTAAACGGGGCTCGCGACGATGAGCGCGTCCGCCGCCAGCAGCGTGTCCAGCGCCGCGCGACCGTTCGGGTCCAGATCCCCGGGCTGCCGCGCCGCACCGAGGCCAGGCCCGAAATCGGTCAGATCAAGGACAGTGCCGACCGCCTCGAACTTACTTGCGGCCGTGGCGACGGCAGTCTGGACGAGGGCCCGGGTCTTCGACGGCCGGTCGAGATTTCCGGAAAGTCCGACGATGGTTCGTGTCATGGCAAGGCCTTATGTCGAGTCGTTTGGTCGTGTTTAAGGCTGCCACGGATGCCTGGTTTCGGCCATTCTAAAGGACAGGCCAAAACGAGAAGAATTCCCCTGACGTTGCAAGGTCTTGGAAAATGACGTTCTGGCTACCCACTTCCTCGATTAAGTGTGAAGGCAAAGCGCCGAGCCGTGGCCTTAGAACACCTCCTGGTTCCTCAGTTCGTGCTCTGCACATTCTCCGGGCAAGTCCAAAGGTTAGAGCTCTGGGCGGGACGCGGTCGCCGAGCATAACCTCCAGACGGATGATTTCAGGTCTCGTCTTGAAGTAGCTTCCGGGTGAGGGGCTGGGCATGGCACGGCGCTAGCCAGCGTGACTGACCGGCTCCAGCCAAGTTCCTCTGAAAAGGCTATCGACGGTCATCTCCTCGCTGCTCGCCGTGGCTCCTCGGGAAGAACTGCTGAAGTCGCGCCATCTGCGCATCCGCCAGTCAGAATGGATTGCTCATCGTACGGTCTCCTTGCGGTGTCAGAATCGCGCCACTTAGGTGCGATGCATGGGCCCTGACCTTCGTTGCCCTCACGCCACCGTTTCCCGAGACTACCTGCTTCTCCCCGAAATACGGCCACCTGCGGTTTCCTGGTGCTGGGCCCGTTTTTCTTGACTCCGATAGATGTCGATGGTCCAGACTTGAGTACGGAAGCCGCTAATCCTTTGCACTTTAAGATGAAGGGGCGCCAAAATGTCGGACGCGTTACGTGATGCTCTGGTCCGACTTGATTTGTCCGACCTTTATGCCGTCCTGTCATCAAATGCTGTTGATGCGGGGATGCTCGCTCAGATTACAGCAGCGGAATTAAGGAAACTCCCTCTTTCCGATGATCAAGTCCTCCGTTTCTTGAGTGCCGTTGGCGCAAGACCGGGTCCTGCTGCAGTTTCCGAGCGCGGACCCTCCGCGGAGCGGCGCCAGCTGACTACATTGTTCTGCGATCTGGTGGGTTCGACAAATCTGGCTTCGCAACTCGATCCCGAAGACCTGCGCGATGTGATTCAGTCCTATCTTCGCTTCTGCTCTTTCGTCGTGCGCGGGAATGGCGGTCATGTCGCCTATACGCAGGGCGACGGAGTCATGGCCTATTTCGGCTTTCCCCAAGCGGCCGAGGATGACCCAGAGCGCGCTGTTCGCGCCGGACTTGCGATAGTCGAGGGTATTGGCCAAGTGAGGACAAGCGCACCTGCGCCGCTGCGTGTACGGATCGGGATCGCCACAGGGATCGTCGTGATCGGTGATGCGGAGGGAAACGCCGATGCCGGTGCGCTTGTCGTTGGCGAAACACCCAACCTCGCCGCTCGTCTGCAGCAAACGGCCGCCCCTGATGAGGTCATCGTCTCGGACGCCACGCGGAACCTTTGCGGCGCACTATTCGTCTACGAAAACCGCGGCAGCGTGGAATTGAAGGGATTGGGCGGCGCCGTACCGGTCTACCGTGCCCTGGGCGAGGGGACGGCGCGCAGCCGCTTCGACGCACAAACAAGTCGCGGCCTAAGCCCGATCTTTGGACGGGACGAGGAACTGGCTTGGCTTAACAGGAAATGGGCACAGGCCAGGACAGGGAGTGGCGGGGTTATCTGCGTAAACGGGGAGGCCGGTATCGGAAAATCCCGCCTTATCCGTGCATTTACACAGCAAATCGGTTCTGATCCGCACCATGAAATTCACTGGCAATGCGCCTCACACTTGGCGAGCCGACCGATGCACCCCGTCGTGCGCGAACTTGAGACGGCAGCCGGTATTCATCGTGATATGGTCGAGGAGTCGCGCCGTGACGCGCTCGCGCGCTATGTCGAAAGGTCCCCGGGGCTAGCAGCCGAGGATCTTCCATGGCTGGCGGATATGTTAGGACTGCCAAGCCTGGACCGGCCCGATATGGATGCCGCCGCGCGTGCGCGCCAGCTCCACGCCATCCTTGCGCGCCGTGTCCTGCAGCAGGCTGAAGATATTCCCACGCTCATTGTACTCGAGGATGCGCATTGGGCAGATGGGGCGACCAGTGACTTCATCGCGGGGCTGATCCCACGATTGGGCGAGACGAAGGCGCTGTTGCTGGTCTCTCACCGCCCGCATTATACGCCGCAGTGGCCACTTAAAGAGGGCGAAGCGTCTTTTGGCCTGCGTGGACTCGATTCAGGCGCAGGGGAAGCACTGGTCAAGGCGGTGGCACAGAACCGGTCCATCCCAGCAAGTCTGACTCGCTCTATCCTCGACAAAGCGGGTGGTGTGCCTCTGTTCGTAGAAGAACTGACTAAGGCGGTTCTCGACTCCGCTGGCAACCGCAATCTTGCTGAGCAGGGATCGGCTCCGATCGAAATTCCAGCAACCTTGCAGGATTCCCTTATGGCGCGACTTGACCGGCTTGGGGGTGCAAAGGAACTGGCGCAGCTTGGGAGTGTTATCGGACGAGAGTTCACGCCCGATATGCTGCGTGTGATCGCACCAGATCACTCTGATCTCGAAGGGGATCTTCGGCGTTTATGCGATTCCGGCCTTGTTTTGGAACGGCGGAACGACGGTCGCATTGATGTCGTGTTCCACCATGCTTTGCTGCAAGACGCGGCCTATGGCGCATTGCTGAAGAAGCGCCGGCGGGAAGCACATGGCACCATCGCCCGAGCGATCATGGAAGAACATCCTGCGTTTGCAGGACTCGAACCGGAAGTCGTTGCCCACCATTGTTCCTGCGGAGAGCTTCCCGAACCGGCGGCCGAGCATTGGCTCGCCGCCGGCATGAACGCGCTGGACCGCGCCGCGCATCTTTCTGCGCTGACCTATCTGCGCCAGTGCATGGCGGAGAACGCGAAACTTCCTGATACGGAAAACAAGCTGAAGCGCTGCCTCATGGCCCAGCAGGCGCTGACCAGTGCGTCCATGCCGGTATTTGGTTGGGCGTCAGATGAAGTCGAACAGGCCTGCGCCTTGTCTCGCGACTATGCCGAAGCCCTGAACGACGTGCAGAGCTTGTACTTCTCGACTTGGGGCCTTTGGTCTACCGCATTCCTGCGAGGAGAACTGAACAAGTCGCTGGATATTTCCCATACGCTTGACGCCATGGCGGCGGCGGCCGGATCACCGTTTGTGCTGACCTTGGCCGACCATGCGATGGCATTCTCTCGGACTTGGCGTGGAGAGCATGACGAGGCGGTGTTGCGGGGTGACCTTGCCTTCGCTCGCTTCAATTATGATCTGGAACGGGCCATTGTGCGAACGCTCCAACTGTCGTCCACCGCGACAATCGGCATTGCCGCAGCAACCTCGCTCTGGATGCTTGGGCGCGACGAAGAGTCGAACCGACGTTTCGCCGAGACTTACGAGATTGTTGATACGCTGAACCACGCGGCAACGCGGGCCTTAGTCTTGGCGGTGACGGGCCACCTGCACACGATGCGCCGGGACTGGATCAACCTGCAGAACTCAGCCACGTGTCTCGGTCAGCTCTGCGAGGACGAAGGCTTCTTGATGTGGGCAACAGACGCTGAAATCCAGCTGGCCATCGCCGAATCGCATTTGGGCGACACTGAAGCGGGAGTCGAGAAGTTCGAGACGGCCCGGAACAGGTTCCTCGGGACGCGCACCCGCGTCACCGATCCATTGCGTGTAGTGCACATCGCCGAAGCTGAAATCGGCATCGGCCGCGCCATAAGTGTCATTTCACGCATGGATGAAACCTTGGCAGACGCGACGATGCGTGGCGAATTGGGGTACCTTTCCGAGATTCACAGGATGCGCGGAAAAGCGTTCTTGGCTTTGGGAGAGCGGGCAGAAGCGGCTCGAGATTTTGAAGCTGCCCGCGTCGTAGCGGCACGACAGAAAGCTGCACCGCTGCTCAAATTGGCCGAACAGAGCCTTGGAACGCTATAGCGCGGCCGGCCGAGAAGGGCAGGACAGAACCTTCGAGGGAGGATCTTCATCATCCGCTCTGGGCCGAAGGCGACCCCCGCGCAGCACGACCGCTTGGGCGTTCCGCGGTTGAGGAAGATAGTGAGCAACCTCCTGTATCTGAATAATTAAGCAGATACAGGAGCTTATGATGAAGATCTTGCCCGCTCTCGCCATCTCCGGGGGTTTTATTTTTGGGCCGCGCAGCCGGTGGGTGCTATTCCTCGTTCTCTGACCAGATCGCCGGTCCTTTGGAGCGCTCTATAGACCAAACCAGCGGCTGCGACGGCTGGCGCCGAAATGCTCCTTGTCGACGCGAAGTGCTTCGGAGGCACCGTGGAATGTACCGAAAGGCTTCGGGCCGGAGAGGAAATCGACGTCCACCCGGGCGATCCGGTTTGCACCGAACTCGATGTAGCAGGAGCCTGCACCGGGGTTGCGCGCTGTCTGAGGCTGGTTGCGCAGCATCGCGATGATATTGGTTGCCACGGTACGGGCGGCCCCTTCGGCGTACACCCCGGCCTTGGGCACGCCGGTGTTGGCCAGATCGCCCACGGCATAGACGCCCGGGATCTTGGTTTGCAGGGTGTAGGGATCGACCGGAACCCAGCCGTTTTCGGTCAAGCCAGCAGCGACGACCACATCCGAAGCGCGGTTCTTCGGAACGCCGAGGAACAGATCGCATGGCAGATTGGTGCCGTTGTCCAGCGCAACCGTCTTGCCCTCGACCGCCGTGACGCGCGTGTTGGGAATGAAGGTGATCCCACGCTCCTCGAAGGCCGCCAGGATGGCTTTGGACGTGTCCGGCGAGGGCGGAACGGGCGAGGGCAGGGGATTGACGAGCGTGATGCGCGTGACGGACTCCAACCCGCGGGCCTTGACATAGTCATGCATCATCAGCGCACATTCGGCCGGCGCCGGCGGGCATTTGTAGGGCGCGCCGCAGACCCCCACCACAACATCCCCGCCTTGGAAGCCGGGCAGGACCTTGGCCAGATGTGCCGCACCTGGGACCGAATAGAACTCGTTCACACCCAGTGTGATGCCCGGCGTTGAACTGACATCGTAATCGGCGCCGAGGGCGATCACTAGGATATCGGCTTCGTGTGTGCCCTTGTCAGTCGTCACGCGCTTGGCTTCGGCATCGATGGCGGTGATCGTTTCGCGCAGAAGCCTGACGCCAGGCTTGGCAAAGGTGGAATAGGGGTTGCGGATCATGACCTCTGACTGGCGGCCGAACAGCATGTCCAGTTTGGAGAATCCGAAGACGAAGCCATCGGACTTGTCGATCAACGTCATGTCGATGCTGTCGCCCAAGGCCTCGGATAGCGAGGTCGACAGTTCCAGCCCGCCGAAGCCGGCGCCGAGAACGAGGATGCGGGTCTTCATCAGTTTCTCTCCCTTAAACTTTGCTCACACCGGGTTGCGGCACGATGCGGAGATAGGGTTTGGGCGCGGCCCAGCCGTCGGGATAAAGGCCCTTTGCCTCTTCATTGCTGACCGAGCCTGCAATGATGACGTCCTGCCCGAAGGTCCAGTTCGCCGGGGTCGCAACTCGGTGGTTGGCGGTCAGTTGCAGGCTGTCGATCACGCGCAGGATCTCGTCGAAGTTCCGGCCTGTGGTCATCGGATAGGCGATCATCAGCTTGATCTTCTTGTCGGGACCGATGACGAAGACATGCCGCACGGTCTGGTTGTCGGCGGCGGTACGGCCATCGGCGCTATCGCCTGCAGCGGCAGGCAGCATGTCGTAAAGCTTGGCCACGGCAAGGGTCGGATCGCCGATCATCGGAAAGTCTGGCATGGCCCCCTGGGTTTCCGCAATGTCATCGGCCCAGAGCGCGTGCTTGTCGACCGGATCGACCGACAGGCCAACCACCTTGACGCCGCGCTTGGCGAATTCGGGTGCCAGATGCGCCATCCGACCCAGTTCCGTGGTGCAGACCGGCGTGAAATCCTTCGGATGCGAGAACAGCACCGCCCAGGACCCGCCAAGCCACTCATGGAAGTTCATCAGGCCTTGGGTGGTTTCGGCGCTGAAGTCCGGGGCGATGTCGTTGATGCGAAGTGACATGGGTTTCTCCTTAGCTTGGTGATTGCCCGGTCAAACTAGCGCGGCTATGTTCCGTCAGCGTTCCTCTTGGCCTCGTGTCTTGCGACGAAGATCATTGCGGCGGAATGGGCACGGTGCTGTAGGATGCGTGTTGAAATCCAGATACTTGGCGGTTTTTCTGTCGCGTTGGACGGAGTTTCAGTCGCGCCAGCCCTTTGGCGCCGCGACCGGGCGGCCGCGCTGGTGAAGCTGCTGGCCGTCATGCCGTCACATCGGATGCACCGTGAGCAGGTGATGGATCTCTTCTGGCCGGAGGCCGATTCGGAGGTGGCCGGGGCCGCCCTGCGCAAGGCCGTTCACTTCGCCCGCAAGGCGCTCGGTCAAAATGAGTTGCTCAGCACCAGCGGCGATACGATTGCCCTGGCCCCGAACGCTGACCTTGTGATCGACGCGGAAATTTTCGAGGCCGCCGCAAATGCTGCCCTCAGGCAGCCCACGCCCGAGGTGTGCGGGGCTGCGGCCGATCATTACAGGGGCACGCTTCTGCCCGATGATCTTTATACCGACTGGCTTGACGCACCGCGTGCCGGTCTGGCGCAGAAGCATCTGGACCTGCTGCGCGCCGGAAAACTCTGGCAGCGACTGATCGCCGCCGATCCCAGCGATGAGCCTGCGCAATGCGCGATGATGCAAGCGGCACTTGATGGCGGCAACCGGGCGGAAGCGATCCGGCTGTTCAACCAGTTGCGCCAAAGCCTGAAGATGGAAATTGGCCTGGGCCCATCCGCGCAAGCGATTGCTATTTATGAAAAGGCGCTTGCCATTCCTGCGGTTGATCCGGTCAGCCAGACTGACCGCATCCGCGCCTCGCTGGCCTGGGGGCTCTTGCACCTCAACAGCGGCGACTTCGACAAAGCCCGGAATATTGCCGAGGAGACGCGCGACCTCGCAATGGCGGCCGGGTTGGTGCGGGAAGTCGGCGAAGCAAGCGCGCTTATGGGCCTATGCGCCCAGATGCAGGGGCGCTGGAAGGCCGTATTCCAGTCCGAGTTCATCGCCTGGGCTCGGAAGGCGCCGGACAAGGTCAGCCAGGTATTTGACGGACACTTGTGCCTGGCCGAGTTCTGCCTGTGCAACGCGAAAGGCCACCAGGAGATTGGGGCGTCGGCGCAGGAATTGCTGTCGGTCGCAGAAGGTGCAGGTTCTCTGCCTGGCAAGGGCCTTGCGTTGCTCATCCTGGGTGAAGTGGCGCTTTTCTCGGGGCAGATGCGCGATGCAGAGCGGCTCTTGACTGAGGCAGAGGCGTTGCTGACCAAAGCGGATGCGAATTCTGGTCGCGTCCTGGCGTTGGAACGGTTGGCCGAGATTGCTTTGTCTGGCGGGCGGAACTGGCAGGCAAGAAGACTGATAGCCCGGGCGGAAGGGATCGCAGCGACCTCATGGTTGTCGCCGCATCTGCTGATCCGCCTGAAGGGTCTGTCGGTTCGCGCGGCCTCGTCGCGGGACAAGGCGTTGGCAGTGATTCATGAAGGCGACCGACTGTTGGCCCTGCACAGCTATGGCTGTCAGCCGTGCTCGATCGGGTTTCGGGTTGCTTCGGCCTCTGCGCTGGCCGCGATGGGCGCGCTGGACCAAGTGGATCGCCGGCTGGACGAGGCCGAACGGATTGCCGCGATGTGGCATGGCGGACCATGGGTGGCTGCAGTTTGGGAGGCCCGTGGCATTCAGCGTCGCGCCGAAAGCAACGACGCCCGAGCGGTGTCGGCTTTTGAAGAGGCGGCCAGCCGCTATGCCTCGCTTGGTCGCCCGACCGACGAAACCCGATGCAGGGCGCAGATGGCGGCTTCGTCACTAGGTGCCTGAAGCATTTCGCGGAGCAACTGGATTTCGCGTGAACGTGGCTACCGCTTGCCGCACCCCAAGAAAGCGTTCCTCGTCCTCTGGGCGGCGTCGAGGATCAGCCACGAACTGGCCGTGACGATCCTCCGCGAGGGGCTGAAGGCGGGGCTGGTGCGATGAAGCCTGGGGGACATGGTGGCCATCGCCGCCTTCGATGACATCCCGGAGCACCTGTTCCAGGTGGACGAGGTTCACGACGACTTCGTCACCGGGAAAGCCCTGACGGGACCACTCGCTGGAGAGTACGGCGAGCCTGACCGGTCGATGATCGTCCGGGTCGTCGAGGGGCAGCTGGGATCCGCGGATACCCAGTAACCAGCAGAAACCAATCAGAAAATCGACAGACCAAACAGAACTGGGGCGAATGCCCCAGAAGGAGGACGCATGTCCGTACGTATTCCGTCCGCCTAGAGATCGACTTTCAACGGAAACCCTCAATCCACAGATGCATCTGACGATGCTCGACGGCCTAAGCTGAAGCATGTCGCGGCTGGCCCCATAAGTCGTCGGTCACTCAATGCGACTCATCGGGCGACATGAATTTGAAGAGCTCGGCCGGCTGGAAGTTCGCCGTCTGGTCGCCCGCAAGATCGGGATTGCCGTCAAGCTGCACCTTTCGAGGCAGGGACCCTTCGCTGAAGTCAAGGGCGTTCAGGTTAGCCCAGATGATGCTGGGGCTGTTGGTGTCCTGATAGTAGTAAATCCGGTTCTTCTGATCCGATACCGTCAGCCAGAGCGTGTCGGCGATGTTCGGCTGGCCTGGGATCTTGATCCCGATCGGCACGCTGACGTTCCGCATGACGCTAAACACCGTGGCCACGGCGCGGCGCGGGTCGGCGGTCTGCGTTGCCTCGTTGATATAGTAGGACATCCGGGCAAAACGGTCGGCGGCTCTGTTTGTACCCGGCAGCATTACTGATCCGCCGATGTTCTTCCAGTAGGCCGCCAGCGCCAGCTGTTGGTCGTATGTGGGAGAGTTGGTCATGATCTGGAACTCTCGGCCATGGTGGATCACCAGCTTGCCGCCGATGTACTCGAAGATCGCGGAGTCACCGGTGGCATCCGAGATCGACAGGTGCACCGTCCCCTTCTCACCCGTCGGCGCGGTGATAGGCACGATCCGGAACTCCTCCTTGCCCAGGGCTTCGACCGCCTCAGCCGTTGTGGCGAAGTTGTCCAGCACGTACTGGGCCCAGGCAGAGATTGGCAACGTAGGCCGGGTGTCTCCCTCCGTAGCGGGCGGGTATTCCGACTCCGCCAGGTAGAGCATATTGGCGACCAGCCCGGCCTCATTCATCCCGTCTGCCGACGCGCCCTCGTAGATTGTCGTGACGACACTACCATACTTGGCCTTCCAGATGATTGGTGTTGCGGTGTTGCTGAAGCGTTCCAGCCCACGTGGATAGAGCCAAAGGTTTGTGTCCATATCCGAGACGAACCAGTCCATCGTGCGACCAGTAACCGTCTGCCCATCCTCACCGAAGTAGACGGCGCGGGAACAGGCCTCTGCCGCGTAGGGTGCTGCCAGCGCCATCGACAGGATTGCTCCGATGCCAAGGGTGAAAGTACGTTGCATATGTGACCCTCCGGTTGGTGATGTCCCGTTCTTCGCCCATTCGTGCCCCCGCAATGTTGCGCGAAGCATCAATCTGCGTTGAGGTGCCCTGCGCATCGGGGAGATATCAGCCATGAGCATAACGACCGATCTGCAGACCGATCCTAGACGCGTGTTCGCGGCCCGTGGCTGGCTGTCAGAGCAACCGGCTGCGTTTCGCGAGATGTTCGTCCGTGAGGGCGTGCAGGTTGAGGTGCGTGCCGGAAACTGCGTGTTCCGCCGAGATGACGTGTCGAACGGCCTCTACGGCATCATCTCAGGCGCGATGGGCGTCGAAGGGGGGCACCGGCGCCATTCACCGCTTCTGGGACATGTCTTTCGCGCGGGCGAGTGGTTCGGCATCAAGGCGGTGTTGCACGGTGGACCCCGCGAGTTGACTTATCGCGCCATCGAGCCTGCGCGGCTTCTCTACCTCTCTCGCACTCGGTTGGTGCCTATGATGCAGGCCGATCCCGATGTTGCGGTCCGCGTTGGCCAGCTTGCCGAGATCGGAAATCGCTTAGGCTCTTGGATCGCGCGGGATCTGCTCACGCCGGATGCAGGCCGACGCTTGGCCGCTGTACTGTTCCGCGTCCTGGGGGCAGGAGAGGTCACGCCGGATGACCCTGCGGGATTTCGACTCACCCACCAGCAGATTGGAGAGATGGCGAACCTTTCGCGCCATCACGTCGGGCGCAAGCTCGCGGCATTCGAGGCCGCGGGCTGGATCGCCTGCGGATACAACCGAATCCGACTGCGGGATCCGGAGGGGCTGGCGGCCTTTGCGTATGATGATGACTGAGCCTGACAAAGTCGATCCCGATACGAGGGCAATACCCAGACCGACAACGGCGCCGATGGCGGCCGCAACAACTGCCAGTGCTGGCAACACAACTTCGAGAAGTCCAACATCCGAGTCTTCAGTTGGAGATACAACGATGTTGGTCAGAACGAAGACAAACGCGACTACAACCCCAGCCGAGACTAACGCTCCCATCAGTGCACCATAGACGTAGCGCACCACCTCCTCCTCCCATTCGCGTGGTCGAATGCTATCGCTTTGCGTTGGTGATGGGAATTAGGTGCGGCGAAAAGCGACCCCCAAACTGGCGTGGCAACATCGTCGAACGTGTCTTCGGCCCAGTGATACAGGCAACCGACGAAATCGGCGGCAAGGATGAGAAGCAAGACCTTGACCGCCACTCCGAGTGCGTGATTGCATCGGTCATTGCTTTACTCACTCTTTGCATGCCGATCAGGCTGCTTCGATGGGGCGGACGGTGCTTTGACGTGAAGCAAGTTCCGATTGGGGTGAGAAGCAGAGCCGGCTGGCCTGGCGCGGCTGCCCCCCCCGGCGCAACCAGGTCGAAAATCCGCGCTCGGATCAACTTCGGTGCCGGTGCCGTGGAGCACCGCGCGAGGAGATTTGCCTGTGCTCGGAAACCACGTGAATCATCCAAACCCTTGGTTTGGTTTATCTCTACGGCATCGGGGAATGTTGGCTGGGGCGCTAGGAGATTCAGTAGGAGGTTGATCGGTACCAGCAAGCTGAAAGCGCTGGGCGAAGTGGGGCGACGGGTGGGGCGATGGTAGCTGCGGGCGTGAAGTGGACGTAAAGCATCACCGCCAGACGGATGATCTCAGGGCTGATGTTGAAGTAGCGGAAGTGAGATGGCTTGGGCATGGCCAAACGCAAGTCCGCACTCATCCCTATCTCAAGCAAGGTTCTTCTGACAGCGCCGACGTGGATACAACAACGAGGAGCGGCCACACGGCGGGATCGGCAACGAGGTCCAGATCATGCTGACGAAATCGGGGGGCGTCACCAGACCGTCACCCTGAGCGAAGCCGGAAAACTCTGCCTTCGGGCGGTCCAAGGTTGGGGATCGGATCAGCGGCGCTCATTGTCCGGGACGAAGCTCGACGAGCCGACCGGTGGCGCGCAGTTGCTCCAGCGACTTGCCATAGCAATCGAGGGCAGCCACCCGGTTGCGCGGAGGCTCGACCACACGCTCTACACCCAGGTTCGCCGTTAGCGTCCCTCGTCCGTAGACCGCCGAACCGTCCGCGTTGACAGTTTCCAGATATCCGACGACCCAGCTTTGCTTCTGCTCATGGTAGCAGACAATCGCCAAGGGAAGATCTGAAGGAAACGTCTGGGCAGCACATCCGCTCGCATATCCTACGACCATTGAAATGCTAATTGCTGCCATCGCAGTCATCCTTGGCATCGGTGTTCTCCTTGGTTCTCGGCAATACTGCGCGAAGGTCGTCCTCTTGAGTCCGCGCGGCGCATAAAGAACCGCACTGCTGTCTGGCATCGTACGGTCCGGACCCATCGGCAGTAAATGGCGAATGTGAATCGCGCCGGATTTGCCAGAGGCTGTCTTTCGTTGTACCCCAAGGATGTGCCCCTGACCCAATCGCTGCTGGCAGAACTTGCAAATGCCTCCGCTCACACAGTCGCCGGGTTTGTCGACCGGGTCAGCCATGCCGGCCTGATCGACTGGCGCTATGGCAAGGTGAGGAAACTTGACGTCGGGTCCTTCGCTGCTTTTGCGGCGGGAAGCCCTTCTGACGCTTCAGAGAAGGGCAAAAAGAAAAAATGGCCATCACCTCGCATTGGGGCGTCCGCGAGCAACTCGGCGCGTCGAAGATCTTCGCCGGCAAGAAGCCCCGATGGACAAGACTATTGGGGACCCAGGTATTCATTTGGGCTGGGAGCGACCATTCGCGGACAGATCGTTGAAAAGCCGCTTTGCGCCGAAAGCTACCAGTCGTCACGCGACTCAAGCTGGGCCAGTTCACCGCTAACGGACGAAACCGAGCAACCTCCCGTATCTAGATAAAGAAGCAGATACAGGAGCTTATGATGAAGACCTTGACCGCCCTCGGCATCGCCGGGGGCTTTCTTTTTGGACCGCGCAGCTGGTTGGTGCTGTTCCTCGTCCTCTGGACGGCGTCCAGGGTTAGCCACGAGTTAGCAGTGACGATCCTCCGCGAGGTCCTGAAGGCGGGGCTGGTCCGATGAAGCCGGGAGACACGGTGGTCATCGCCGCCTTCGATGACGTGCCGGAACACCTGTTCGAGGTGGACGAGGTTCACGACGACTTCGTCACCGGGAAAGCCCTCACCGGGCCACTGGCCGGAGAGTACGGCGAGCCTGACCGGTCGATGATCGTTCGGGTCGTCGAGCGGCCGCTAGGATCTCCGGATACCCAGTAACCGACGGCAATCAATCAGAAAATCCAGAAACATCCAGGAACTGGGGCGGATGCCCCCAGAAGGAGGACGCATGTCCGTACGAATTCAGTACGCCTACCTGAAGCAGCAGACCTACCTGTACCGACGAAACTACCCCCGCGAGCTTCAGCCGATCTTGGGGGCGGCCCTGAAGCAGTCGCTCCGGACCGGTGACGCGCGGGTCGCCAAGAAGCGAGCGGCCGAGATCAACGCGAAGTTCGAGGAGATCGTCACCAAGGCTCGGGCGGGGCAGGTGGTGGAAAAGCCCGTCCTGGAGAAGGTTGCCCCGGTGGTCTTCTCGCCCGTGGTGATCGTGGGTCGAAAGACGGTCAGGGAACTGGGACAGACCTACCTGAACAAGCGATCGGACGAGCTGCGTCCCGGCGGCTTCAAGGTCGTCCGGTTCTCAGTCAACCTGTTCGTGTCGGTCTACGGGGCGAGGACGATCGGGTCGTTGACCCGGGAGGACGCCCTGGAGTTTACCCGGAAGGTGGCTCGGCTCGGGGTCCATGCGGGCAAGTCCTTCCGGTGCAGGAACTACGGGCTGGACCGGCTGATCGCCGTCAGCGGGTCGGAGACCATCAGCGCCCGGACCCAGCGGCGGACGGTGGGGCAGGTCTCGCACTTCCTGGACTGGGCCGTCTACGAGGGGCTGGTGACCGCGAACCCCTTCAAGACGGTCAGGGTGGAGGCCAAGGGCAAGAACCGAAGCTACTCTCCGCTGACCGACGAGGAGGTCCGACGACTGGTTGCCGCCGACGACCCGGTGATCGGCGACCTCCTGCGGTTCTGTCTGCTGACCGGGATGCGGTCGGGGGAAGCGGCGGGGCTGGTGCGGGACGATCTGGTCTGGAAAGGGAACCTGGGCTGGTTCGTCTGGGTGCGCCCCAACGCGGTCCGGTCGCTGAAGACCGATGCGGCGGAGCGGTTCATTCCGGTCCACTCGGACCTGACGCCGATCCTCGCTCGGCTACCGGCGGACGGGAGGCTGTTTCCCCGGCTGACCGTCAACATCGTGACGAAGCGGTTCATCGCCCTGAGGACCAGTCTTGGGATCGTCCGTCCAGGGGCCGTCTTCCACTCGACCCGGAAGTGGTTCGTGACCCAGTGCGAGCGGGCAGGGGTTCCGGAGCACTTCACCGCCTCGATCGTCGGTCACCAGTCGGCGCGGTCGGAGAACCGGATGACCTACGGCATCTACTCCGCCGGGATCAGCGACGAGCAGAAGCGGGAGATCGTCGAGAAGGTCGGCCTGCCGGTGACGCGATGACGGCGGTTCCGGACATCGACGCCTTCGAGGAGCGAGCGGCTATCCTGGAGTTCGAGGGCGGGCTGACGAGACGAGAGGCCGAGGACCGAGCAGCTCAGGCGCAGGGGTTCCGCGATGCTGACCACTATCGCCAAGTGCTGACGGACTACCTGCTGACTGGACGACTGCCTCACTGAAATCCTCCTCGGCGGTGTCCTTCGGGGCATCGCCGGGGTGACTTCCACCTCCTTTTTTCTTCTGCCGGACCGGTCCTGACGATGTTCGGGAAGCGAAGTTGGCCAGCTGGAAAGCAAGAAAAACGGGTGCCTCGGGTGCCGGTTAGTCCGGTCGTCGGAGGCTCTGCCACAGGTCTGGAGCCGGCCATCCAGCCAATGCCCGGAAATACTGAAACTACGGTCCGCATCACTTTGATATAAAACACTTAAACGGGAAAAATGCGCCACCAGGGTACGCTAAAGGAGAAAGAACCGGAAACTCGCGCAATCGCGCAAGGTTCGATCCCCTGATTTTTCATTATTTTATAGAGTATTATACATGAACATCGTACCTATTCGCGGCCAGGATGAGGCCGCATTCGAAGCCAACCGTCGCACCCTGACCGTCGCGCTCTGTAGCTGGTTCGTCCGGAGAGACGGCAAGTACTACGCGATCGATAATCTGTCCTCGGCGATCTCGATGCCAGACCTGAAGATCGTCACGGTCCAGCGGTTTCGGTCAGAGTTCCCCGAGGTGCCGCTGACGTCCGAACTGCTGAAGGCCGTGTTCAAGCGGGCGCTGGAGCAGACCCATACCGATCCGGAAGAAACCGTCGCCGTCTGGAGCGGTCGCCGCGTCTGCCTGCCCGGAAACCCGAAGCGGATCGTCCTCGAACGTGGCTTGGCGTCGATCAACACCTGGAGCCTGCCCGCCTACCGCCGGATCACCACCGCCGAGGCCGACTATGGTGTGTTCGGTCAGTTCTTCGACTGGGTGTTTCCTCGGGCGGCCGAGCGAGACATGGTGCTGAACTGGCTGGCCTGGTGCCTCCAGAACGAGGCAGATAAGCCGACCTGGGCACCGTTCCTGTACTCGAAGACCAAGGGGTCCGGGAAGTCGACGTTCGCCCAGATCGTCGCCGCTCTCTTCGGAGCCGAGAACTCGGTGACGCAGAACAACATCGAACAGCTCGTCAGCCGTTTCAACATGACCGCGCTCCAGAGCAAGCTGGTGATCTCGGAGGAACTGAAGCTGCGGCAGGATTCGAGCCAGAGCAACGCGCTGAAGACCTACATTACCGAGAAGACGACCCTCGCTGAGCTGAAGGGAAAAGAAGCGGAACGGGTGACGCAATACTGCTGTTTCCTGCTGACCACGAACCACCTGCCACTCTGGATCGAGGCCGAGGACCGGCGCTACTACGTCGTGGAGATTGACCATGACGGACATGCTGCTGGACCCCGGAGCAAGGACTTCACTGGACTGGTGGAGGTGGTTCTGGCTGCTCTGGGTTCTCCCGATCGTCTGGCCTACCTGTACCGCGCGCTGATGACCCGCGAACTGCCCGAAGGCTTCAGTGCCAAGACGCTGAACGTCGAGCGGGACGCGACGGACGTCATGAAGCGCATTCACCAGTCGGCCGCTCAGGTCACCACGGAGCAGCTTCGGGAGCATCTGGCCAAGAAAGGCGTGTTCGCCGTTTCGGAGACGAGCTTGGCAGAGGTGGCGCAGATCCAGCTTCGAGCCAACGCCAACCAGCTTCGTCACGTTATGGCAGAGCTGGGCTGGAGCCGGCTTGACGTGAAGTGGGGCGGTGTGGACTACACCCGGAAACTCTGGGTGCATCCAGACTACGCCGTCCACCGCGGCAACATCACCGGCCCAGACGGCAAGTCGGTCGCACTCGAAGCGCACCTGGAGCTGGCAGACGGCCCAGCGTTAAACCTCGGGTTCGATGTCTGATTTCATCCTGACTGACGAAGGCGAGGACTGGCTCGCCGAGATACTCTCTGAACACATCGAGGAGGCCCGGAAACGGGCCAACTCACTCCTGGAAGCTGGAACCCGGCTGGAGACGGGCTGCATCGTGACGTCCACGACGGCCCGGAAGAAGGTCCGGTTCCAAGGCAGGCAGGTGGCGGCCTACCGTTTCATCTTCTGCGTGGTGAACGAGACGGCGATCGGGTTTGACACGGTCGTTCGCCATCGGTGCCATAACGCGCTCTGCATCAACCCCGAGCATCTGGAAGCGGGGTCGCGAGCCGATAACAAGCATGATGACTGGGTAGCGGCTGCTTACGGGGTTGATTTCAGTCTGCTCTAAGCCGTGGCAGAGCTGGCGGCGAATGGGTTCTGGTGCTCCCGAAGCTCCCGTTCGCCACTGGCGGTCTCACCATCAATGACGAACGGGCTGGCATTTCATCGCCGCCGGGGTTGATCTGACCGGACCCTTCGCTTTCGGGAAGGCAAACGCTCAATTGGCTTTGGAACAAACCGGCGAAACGCTTGGCAGCACGACGTTGTTTTCCTTGACGTAGACGTCCCAGTGCGACGCGAGGCGGTCGCGGATATCCGGCCGGTCGTCAGCGAGATCGGTTGTCTCGCCGGGGTCGGAGGCAAGATCGTAAAGCTGCCATTCGCCGGTTCCGGCCGGCGGGCACATCCAGAGCAGTTTCCAGTTGCCCTCGCGGATGGCGCGATTGCCGAAAAGCTCCCAGCCTTGCCAGTCGGTCGGGGCATGAACGGCTTCCGCCCGGCCCGCCAGCACGGGAGCGAGCGACTTGCCCTGCAGAGGCGCCACCGGATGCCCGGCGAAGGTATCGGGGTGGGGAACGCCCGCCGCATCGAGGATGGTCGCCGGTAAATCGAGCACATGCGCAAACGCGGCGGACAGGCGCCCTCCCTCGGTCACTCCGCGACCGGCGATGACCAGCGGCGTGCGTATCCCGCCCTCTGACGGGTAGCCCTTGAACATGCGCAGCGGCCCGGCGCCGACCTGCGCCCAGGCCGGGCCATACTGGATGAAGGTGCCCTTGCCGCCCCAGTCCTCGAACCGGCTACTGTCCCAGGGCGCACCGATCGGCATCAAAGTGCCTTCCGGCCCGTTGTCGGACAGGAAGATGACGAGCGTGTCGTCATCGAGACCTGTCGTCTTCAGGTAGCCGATCAGCTTGCCGATATTGGCGTCCATATGCTCGACCATGCCCGCAAAAAGCTCCATCCTTCGGGCCGACTCCTTCTGCTCCTGGGGGTCAAGATCCGCCCAGGCCGGAATCGACGGCAATCGGGGAAAGGTCGTCACCTCCGGAGGGATCAGGCCAAGATCCTTCATCCGGGCGATGCGGCTTTCGCGGATCGCGTCGTATCCGGCGGCGTAGCGGCCCCGGTAGCGGTCGCGCCATTCGGGCGGCAGCTGGAACGGGTCGTGCGGGGCCTGCAACGCCAGATAGGCGAAGAAGGGCCGCCCGTCGCCGCGGTTCTCCTCGATATTGGCGATAATGGCGGCTGTGTAGTCTTCGGACGAATGAAAGCCGGGGCGCAGCGCGGCGAGCTGACTGCCGTTGTAGGTGTAAAGCTGGTGGTTGCCGGTCGCGCCCCACATGTCGTCAAAATGGCTGCCGCCGCCCGGGATAAGCGTCAGGTCACGTTCAAATCCACGGGCCGCGGGCCAGCGGTCAGGCTCTTCCCCCATATGCCATTTGCCGGCCATGTAGGTGTGATAGCCCGCCTCGCGCAGCAGTGCCGGAATGGGGGCCACGGAATCGTTCAGATAGCCTTCGTAGCCGGGCAGCCCTTTCTGGTTGGGGGCCATGAATTCCGCCATGTTGCCCAGGCCGGCCAGATGGTTGTCGGCCCCGCTCAGCAACATGGAGCGCGTCGGCGAGCAGGTCGCACTGACGTTGAAATCGGTGAAACGGACACCGACCGCGGCGAGCGCATCGATGTTGGGCGTCTGGATCTCGCTTCCGAAGCTGCCGATGTCCGCGTAGCCCGCGTCATCTGCGACGATCAGCAGGATGTTGGGGCGCACCACCTCTTCATCAGCCCGCGTTGCGCAAGGGCTGATCGACAGCAGCAGTACGGCCAACAAGTGGCCCCAGGACCAGTTTGCAGGCAGCGTCATCCGCATGAGATGCTCCTTTCCAGCGATGACCGACGCGCATTGGCGTTCAGGAACAGGATGTGTCGCCCGAGTGAGGCGTCACATCCTGCGCGTGCAGGACCGACGGCTCAGAAGCTGTAGGTCACGCCAAGGATCGGGCCGGAAAAGTCGAAGGACGACTGGCCATAGTCCGTGTCCCACTCTGCCTCGATATAGCGGTAGCCGCCCTGCATCAGCCAGTGCTCGTTGATCCGGTAGCCGACTGTCGCGAGGGCTTGCCAGGTCTGGGTGTCCCCGGTGCCGCCCGCGTCGAACATCAGGGTTCCGAACCATTGATCGCTGAAGGCGAAGCGAATACGCGCGGCCACGACCGGATCGACCCAGTCCTTTGACTGCTCGAGGACAGTCGTCGGCGCGCTTGCCCCGACAAAGGTCGTGTCGATCGAGGTCCAGAACGACCGGAAGCCCCCGCCAAGATCGACGGCAATCTTGTCATCCTGGTGCACACGGTACGTGAGGTAACCGCTGAGCAGCGTGACCTTGGTTCCGACGGCAACCTCGGAATAGGCGATTCCAGCGGGTGACGGACCGTCCGCTGTCAGATTGAAGTAGTTCAGGTCACCGATGATACCCCAAGGTCCGTTCCGCGCCTCGACCGTTCCCATGAACGCAAAGTCGAGATCCTGAAGCGCATCGCTGAAGCTGAGTTCGGCGTCGACCTGACCATGAGGGGTATCGGCGGTCACGCCGGTGTCGGTCAGCCACAGGTTCATCGAGATGTCGTAGGTCCAGGCATTCTCCTGGGCCACCGCCGGACCTGCGAACAGAATTGCAAGCGCAACACCTGAAAACACCTTTTTCATCGTCTGTCTCTCCCCTGGACCTGAATGTCCTGACGTGTCGTATGCCACCGACTTCAGGGTGGCTCATATGAATATCGAATAATCATCGATCTGAATTCCAGCATTGATTCAAGTCAATTCGACGGAGCCACGTCATCCGTCTAATCAGAGTACCGCTACATACCCGCCACTGCCTGATTGAGCAGGCTTGCTGGCAGGCTGCTACGGTCTTCTCGTGGTGAATTGGGCTTCCTCTGCGTCCCGCGTTCCCCCCCGACCTGGGGCACAACCTGGGGCGATCTGCCCGTGATCCAGGACCACAGGGTCCAGCCAACCCCTTGGTCTGGATGATTTCCATGTCTCGAAAGGAAAGTTGGCTGGGGCGCTAGGATTCGAACCTAGGTATGGCGGTACCAAAAACCGCTGCCTTACCACTTGGCGACGCCCCAACTGCGCGGGTGTTTAGCGAAGGGGCTGGGGGGCTGCAAGGGGCTTGTCGCACTTTTTTCCGGCGGTTGCGGTAGGCGCCGTGCGGGGCTAGGAGGGCGGGATGGAACATGTCGATGTGGTCATCCTGGGCGCCGGCGCCGCCGGCATGTTCTGCGCCATAGAGGCCGGGCGGCGGGGCCGCCGCGTGCTGGTCATCGACCATGCGAAGGCCGCGGGAGAGAAGATCCGCATCTCGGGCGGCGGGCGCTGCAACTTCACCAATCTCGGGATCGCCGCCGACCGCTTCCTGTCGCGCAATCCGCGCTTCGCGCTGTCGGCGCTGAAGCGGTACACGCAATGGGACTTCATTGCCCGCCTCGATGCCGAGGGGATCGCCTGGCACGAAAAGACGCTTGGCCAGCTGTTCTGCGACGGTTCCGCCACGCAAGTCGTGCAGATGCTCCTGCGCGACATGGAACGGGCAGGCGTGCAGCTTTGGCTCGGATGTGCCCCCGGCGAGGTCAAGGCGGTGCCTGGCGGGTTTTCCGTGGCGACGGATCGCGGGCCGGTGGTCGCGGAAAAGGTCGTGGTCGCCACTGGGGGCAAGTCCATCCCGAAGATGGGGGCCAGCGCCTTTGGCTATCACCTGGCCGAACGCTTCGGCCTTTCCGTCACAGAGACGCGGCCGGCGCTGGTGCCCCTGACCTTTGCCGAACAGGAACTGGCAAAGCTTGCCCCGCTTGCGGGCGTGGCGGTCCAGGGGCGGGTGACCGCGGGGCGCAAAAGCTTCGACGAGGCGGTGCTCTTCACCCATCGCGGCCTGTCCGGCCCGGCGATCCTGCAGATCTCCTCCTACTGGCGCGAAGGGGAGCCGATCCGCCTAGACCTCGCGCCGGGTCACGACATGGTGGCGAACCTGCGCGCGGCCCGTGGCGCGGAGCCGAAGGTGGCTGCCCGCACGGTTCTGGCCCGGTACCTGCCCGAAAAGCTCGCGCGCCATATCGAGGCAGGGGCAGGGATTGCCCAGCCTGTCGGCGCGCTGTCGAATGCGGCGATCGAAGGGCTTGCGGCAGGCGTCCGTGCCTGGGACCTCAAGCCTGTGGGAACAGAAGGGTATAGGACCGCCGAGGTGACGCTTGGCGGGGTCGATACCGACGGGCTCGATGCGCGAACGCTCGAGGCGAAATCGGTCCCTGGGCTCCATTTCATCGGCGAGGTTGTAGATGTGACCGGGTGGCTCGGCGGCTACAATTTCCAATGGGCCTGGTCGAGCGGCTGGGCCGCGGGGCAGGCTGTCTGACGAAACCTCGCGGTGGCTCACGAAAAGCTGCAGTGGCATCGCCCGCGATTTCCTGTCTATGACTAGCGCAGACCATCCGCATCGTAAGGGCCGCCCGCGTTGTATCAGTCGTTCTTTCCGCGTCCGAAGCTGTTCCTGCTGACCTCGCTCCTTTGGCTCGCCGTCGCGGTGACGCTTTGGTACACCGTGGGCGAAAGTCTTGGCGCGGCGCTTGGTTTCCCGCCAGAGGACCCGAACGCTCCGCCGATCCTGGGTCTCGGGCACTTCGTGACCCCGCAATTCCTTTGGTTCTATCTGTTCTGCGGCGTGCTCTTTGCCGCCTTTGCGGCCGCGTGGATGATCTTCTCGCCGCATCCCTATCAATGGTGGTCGGTCGTCGGATCGGCGGCGATCATCTTTTCCACCTACTTCTCGGTGCAGGTCTCGGTCGCAATCAACAACTGGCGCGGCCCGTTCTTCGATGACGTGCAGAATGCGCTTTCCGGCTCGGGCGAGGTGACCGCGGCACAGCTCTACAGTCTGATCCTGATCTTCGCCAAGATTGCCTTCCTGTGGATTGCGGTCTTCGTCGCGACCCGCTTCTTCGTCAGCCACTATGTGTTCCGCTGGCGGCAGGCGATGAACGACTATTACATGAGCCGCTGGCCGGAGGTGCGCCAGATCGAGGGTGCCTCGCAGCGGATCCAGGAAGACACGATGCGTTTCGCGTCGATCATGGAGGATTTGGGCGTCTCGATCGTGGATTCGGTGATGACGCTGTTCGCCTTCCTGCCGGTGCTGGCGGCGCTCTCTGTGCATGTCACCGAACTGCCCCTTCTCGGCAGCATCCCGCATCCGCTGCTTTACGCGTCGATCTTCTGGTCGGTCTTCGGCACGGCGTTGCTGGCCATCGCGGGGATCAAGTTGCCTGGCCTTAACTTCCGCAACCAGCGGGTCGAGGCGGCTTACCGGAAGGAACTCGTCTATGGCGAGGATGACCATATGCGCGCCGGGCCGATGACGACGAAGGATCTCTTCCGCCAGGTGCGGACCAACTACTTCCGTCTCTATTTCCACTACGCCTATTTCAACGTGTTCCGCGGGATGTACATCCAGGCGGACAACATCTTTGCCTACCTGATCCTCGTGCCGACGATTGCGGCGGGGACGATCACCTTCGGGATCCTTCAGCAGATCCTGACGGCGTTCGGGCAGGTGTCGGGATCGTTCCAGTACCTGGTCAACTCCTGGACGACGATCATCGAGCTCCTGTCTATCCGCAAGCGTCTGGTGGCCTTCGAGAATGCCTTCGAGGGCAAGTCGCAGTCGAGCATCGAATTCGAGGATCCGCTGACGCCCTGAGGGGCGTTACACCCGCAGCGGATTGGCCTTTGCCAGCCGGTCGAAGTCCATCAGGCTGTCGATCAGCGCCGGCATCTGGGCGAGGGGAATCATGTTGGGCCCGTCCGATGGCGCTTTGTCCGGGTCCTCATGCGTTTCGATGAAGACCCCGGCGATGCCGAGGCTGACGGCAGCACGTGCCATGACCGGCGCGAATTCCCTCTGGCCGCCGCTGGAATTGCCCTGGCCGCCCGGCTGCTGCACCGAATGCGTGGCATCCATGATGACCGGATAGCCGGTGCGCGCCATGATCGGCAGCGACCGCATGTCTGCCACCAGCGTGTTGTACCCGAAACTCACGCCACGTTCGGTCAACAGGATGCGGTCGTTCCCCGTGCTCGCCACCTTGGCCGCGACATTGGCCATGTCCCAGGGGGCGAGGAATTGCCCCTTCTTGATGTTCACTACCGCGCCGGTTTCTCCGGCGGCAAGCAACAGGTCGGTCTGGCGGCAGAGGAAAGCGGGGATCTGGATCACGTCCACCACCTTCGCCGCCTCGCGCGCCTGGGCGATGTCATGGATATCCGTCAGAACCGGCAGTCCCATGGCGCGCACGGTCTCGAGGACCTTCAGCCCCGCTTCCATCCCCAGGCCGCGGCGACCCGACAGAGAGGTGCGGTTTGCCTTGTCGTAGCTCGCCTTGAAGACGTACTGCGCCCCGGCTGCGGCACAGGCCTCGGCCATGCGGCCGGCGATCATCTGGGCATGGTCCAGGCTTTCCAGCTGGCAGGGCCCCGCGATCACCAGCAACGGGCGGTCGTTTCCGGCGGTCAGGCCGCCGATCTTCACCTCGGTCATGGGCACGTCCTTCAGGCGCTGACCTGTTCCCGCAGGATCGCGGCGGTCATCGAGATCATCAGGTAGATGCCGAGAAAGATCAGCAGAGTCACGAGCGTATTCTCGAAAGCGCGCGGAAAGGTCGGGCTGTCGGGCGCGACGGGTGGGGTCGACACCGAAAGGTAGCGGACCTGACGGTTCGCCTCGAGGCGGGCGCCTTCCAGCTGTTCCAGCGTGGCCGACAGCATAAGCTGGCGGGTCTGGACATTGGCCTCGGCGATAAGAAGCTCGCTTTGTACTTCGGGCAGCGAAACGCCGTCGGTATTCGCCTCGGTCATCTGCGCGCGCAGATCCTCGACCTGTTTCTCCATGGCCGCGATGCGCCGCTCGATCGGCTCCATCCGCGCCTTGTTGGGCTGCGGATTGGCCTTCATCTGGTCGAGCGACAGCTTGTCGATGGTGATCTGGGTGTTCAGCTCGGCGATCTGGGCCGTGATGAGCGTGGCCTCGGCCTGGCTCGACAGGACCTTGTGCTTTTCCTGAAGGTTCACCACCTCGCGCTGCGCCTCAAGGAGCTTGGCCTGCGCATCCTCGAAGCTGGTCCGGGCGTCGCGCATCTGGTCTTCGCGCTTGCGTTGCGTCAGGTGGTCGATCTGTTCTTCGGCGTAACGGATCAGCGCCTTGCTGAACGCCTCGGAGACCTTCGGATCCGGGGCAAGGACGCTCATGTTGATGAGGCCCTCGGTCGGATCGTAGGACACCTTCACCATGCGCTTGTAGACGCCATACATCGCCTCGTTCGTCGCATCGGGCGCCAGGCGCAGCAGCGGATCGATCTCCGGTCCTGAGAACTGGCCACGGAAATCGAGGTCTTTGTCGAGCCGCAGCATCGCGTCGCGCGACTGCAGATAGCCCTGCACGGCGATCGAATCCTTGTTGGCGTCGATCGCTCCCCCAAACAACCCGGCGAACCCGGACCCGGCGCCGGCACGGACCGCGCCATCTGCCTGCTGAATCACCATCTGGCTTTCGGTCTGGTACAGCGGAGTGGCGACGAAATAGTAGAACCACCCGGCGATGATCGTCGGCAAGAGAACGAGGAAGGCCAGCCGCGCCGCCAGCATGATCGCCTTGCGTTTGCGCCGGGCCGCGATGTCCTGCTGGATGCGCATGACGTTCTCTGCCAGCGCATCGTCGGCACGCCGCTCGGTCGAGGGCAGCGGCGGGTTGCGGTAAGTCTGCGGCAGTTGCGGATCGGCGAATTCGGTCAGCGAGCGATTGGCCACCATCGCGCCGCCCGCATCGTCCGAGGCCGCCACCAGTTCCAGCAGGTTCGACCTCTCAAACGGATCGATCCCGGCCTTGCGCAAGAGTCTCACGGCATCGAAGTCGGACGTGGCGGGCAGATCATGCCGTTGAGCCATTCGCCGCGCCATCCGCAGCTGGCGGCCGGTGAGACCTTCGCGCCGGATCGCGTCGATTTCCATTTCCGGTCCAAGCGGCTCCCCCGCCAGCGCGATTTCTGTGACACTCTCCTCCGCCGGCGGCCGCGGCGGCGGCGGCACCTTGGCGGCGGGGGGAGTCGGCGACGGAATCCTCGCCCCGGCCGCGTCTGCATCAGCCGAGGCCGCCCCGGTCTTCTGGAACCGGAACCGCTGAACCTTAGGCTTCATAGTCATAGAGCCGTTTCGCTTCTTCCAGAGTGTCGAACATGTAGAGCTGGCCGTTGCGCAAAACCGCTGCGGAGCGGCAGAACTTCGAGATGATCTCGGGGGAATGCGACACGATAACCACCGTCGATTTCTGCAGTCGGTCACGGAGCAGGCTGCCGGCCTTGCGGTTGAACTCGGCGTCGGTCGTGGCGGGCATGCCTTCGTCGATCAGGTAGATGTCGAATTCCAGAGCAAGCAGCAGCGCGAAGGAGAACCGCGATCGCATGCCTGAGGAATAGGTCGCCACCGGCATGTCAAAGTATTCCTCGATCCCGCAAAGCCAGCGACAGAAGCCTTCTACGTAATCGGGGTCCAGCCCGTAGAGCCGCGCGATATAGCGCGCATTCTCGGTGCCCGTGTGCTTGCTGATCACCCCGCCCATGAAACCGAGCGGAAACGAGATGCGCGAGCTGCGGGTGACGCGGCCCTCGTCGGGCTTTTCCAGCCCAGCCATCATGTTGATGATCGTGGTCTTGCCGGTGCCGTTCGGGGCCAGGATGCCAAGCGAATTGCCCAGTTCGATGCGGAAGGACGCCCGGTCGAGGATGACCTTGCGGCGCTTGCCGGTCCAGAAGGACTTGCTGACTTTGTCGAACTCGATCATCCGCGCCTTGGCTACGCCGCACTTCGCCGGCGCCGCTGCCTGTCCCAATTGCCTCTGTCCCAAATATGGGAACATTCTTAACGTATCGCCTTATGCCGGCTTTCGGGCGCCATTATGTCGGAAGACGGGACAAAGTGACAATGACATTCACGACTTTGGCATCGGAGGCAACGATGGGGGCAGAGGTGCTCTCGGCTGAAATCCGCGCCTGCCGGATCTGCGCGGTCCGCTTTGCCGCGACGGCCACGGCCCATGATCCCCACCCCGTAGTTTGGTTTCGGCCAGGAGCGCGTCTCCTCGTGGCGGGTCAGGCGCCCGGTCTGCGCGTGCATGAGCTTCAGCAGCCGTTCCGAGATGCCAGCGGCGCCCGTCTGCGTGACTGGATGGGAGTGAGCGAGGCGGAGTTCTATGACCTGTCACGGGTTGCCGTGGTCCCGATGGCCTTCTGTTTTCCGGGGTACGATGCCAAGGGATCGGATCTGCCGCCGCCGACCATCTGTGCCGCAACCTGGCGGGCGCGGGTGATGGCGGCGCTGCCCGACCTGCGGCTGGTTCTTGCCGTGGGCGGTGCCGCGCAGCGCTGGCATCTTGGCCCAGGTGCCGCTGGCGGTGTCACGGCGACCGTGGCCAACTGGCGCAGCTTCTCGCCGGGCTTCTATCCCTTGCCTCACCCGTCCTGGCGCAACACCGGCTGGCTCCGGCGCAATCCCTGGTTCGAGACCGAGCTGGTCCCCGAATTGCGCCGGACAGTGCGGGATGTGTTGGATGCGGCCGGGGCCGGATGACGCAGGGGCGCGCGGTTGTCGGCGCGGCGTGCCCGGGCTAGTGCTGTCAGCTGGAACAGAAGAGGTGCCGCGCGATGACGCCGCTGGATCAGGCCCATACCGAGATGGTTGAAACCGGCGAGGATGCCGCGCGGCTCCGCTTCTACGAGCGGCTTGCGGATGGGGAGTTGTTCCTGCTTCTCGACCAGGAACCGGAAGGCGAAACCATCGCGCCGCGGGTCTTTCCACTTGAGGACGGTCCGGTGGTCCTGGTCTTCGATCGCGAGGAGCGGCTTGCCGAGTTCTCCGGCGCACCTGTGCCCTATGCTGCCTTGCCAGGGCGGGTGGTCGTGCGGCAACTGGCGGGGCAGGGGATTGGGCTCGGCCTGAACCTTGGGGTCGCACCGTCGGCCTTCCTGATTACAGCTGAGGCCGTGGACTGGCTTGCCGCGCTTCTTGAGCGTGCCCCGGCAGCCGTCGAGGCCCGGCCTGAACGCTTCGTTCCGCCGGGGAACCTGCCGGAGAGCCTGCTTCGGTCGCTGGATCAGAAATTGGCGCTGGCGGCCGGACTTGCGGCTTCGGCCCATCTGGCCGGGGTCATCTATGACAGTGGCCATCGAGGCCATGTCCTTGCGATCGTCGGCGCGGCCGAGGGCGCGCAGCCGGCGCTCGCCAACGCCGTGGGCGAAGCGCTTACCTTTTCGGGCCTCGATGCAGGGGAGCTCGACGTTGTTTTTCTGGGCTCGGACGACCCGGTGCTTGGCCGGCTGGCGCCTGTTGCCCTGCGCTTCGATCTGCCCCTGCGCGAAGAACCCGAGCGCGCCCAGCCAGCCGCACCCGGCAGCGACCCCGCGCGCCCACCGATCTTGCGGTGATGCCGCAAATCTCGGGGGAAATCCCATCAGACCGCTGCATCTAATGGGGTAATATTATACCACATTCTTAACCAATTGATTTTAAGTCATTAAATTCCGGGCGTGGTGCTTGACCTGCCTGCGGCATTCAGCGATACACCCCCAATCCGAGATTCCGGGGGGATTCCCCCGCTTCAAGACCGAGAGTCAGACCATGAAAACCTTCACCGCTACCCCGGCGGATATCGAGAAGAAGTGGATCCTGATCGACGCCGAAGGCGTTGTTCTGGGCCGCCTCGCCACGATCGTCGCCAACATCCTGCGCGGCAAGAACAAGCCGACCTTCACGCCGCACATGGACATGGGCGACAATGTGATCGTCATCAACGCCGACAAGATCCAGATGACCGGGAACAAGCGCGCCGACAAGCGCTACTACTGGCACACCGGCCATCCGGGCGGCATCAAGTTCCGCACGGCCGAGCAGGTGCTGAACGGCAACCATCCCGAGCGCGTGGTCGAAAAGGCCGTCGAGCGGATGATCACCCGCAACCGCCTGGGCCGCCAGCAGATGTCGAACCTGCGCGTCTATGCCGGCGCCGCGCATCCGCATGAAGCGCAGCAGCCCACCGTTCTCGACGTCAAGTCGCTGAACCCGAAGAACACCCGGAGCGCCTGATCATGGCTGACATCAAATCCCTCGACGACCTGAAAGCCGCCGTGACCACCTCCGAGCCGGCCGCCGCCGTGGCCGCGCCCCGCACCCCGGTGCGCGACGCACAGGGCCGCGCCTATGCCACCGGCAAGCGCAAGAACGCTGTCGCCCGCGTGTGGATCAAGCCGGGTTCCGGCAAGGTCACCGTGAACGGCAAGGAAATGGCGGTCTACTTCGCCCGTCCGGTGCTGCAGATGATCCTGCGCCAGCCCTTCACAATCGCCAATGTCGAAGGCCAGTTCGACGTGGTCGCGACCGTCGTCGGCGGCGGCCTGTCGGGCCAGGCCGGTGCGGTGAAGCACGGCGTCTCGAAGGCTCTGCAGCTTTATGAACCGGCGCTGCGCGCGCCGCTCAAGGCCGCTGGCTTCCTGACCCGCGACAGCCGCGTGGTCGAGCGCAAGAAGTACGGCAAGCGCAAAGCCCGCCGCAGCTTCCAGTTCTCGAAGCGCTGATCCGTTCGACCGCATGCCGGTCGTTCTGCCGGGCCGCTCCTCATGGAGCGGCCCGTTGCTTTTTGTCCGGGCTGGCTGCGGATACGTGCAAAACAAAAAATGGGCCGGATGTCTCCGGCCCAGTCTGGGGTTACCGATCAGGGAATCGGTCTCGGTTGGCGCGGATCAGTCGCGCCAGAACGGCTTTGCGCATTCGGTCCGCGCCTCGTCCGGGCTCAGACCAATATCGATCAGCATATGGCGATCCAGGCGCGACAGGCTGCGTCGCGCGCGCAGGCGGGTCTCCCAGAGCACGACCTGTCGGGCCACGGTGACCACGACGCGCGACAGGGGAGGCAAGGCCACCCCCGGCGGCAAGCCGGTCAGCTGGGCGAGGGTCGGATCTTTCGCGCGGAGCGCGGACATGGGAGCACCTTTTGTGTTGATACAATTTTGATGTTGGCGTAGTACATTGATACAAATGGGCGGCACAAAAGGGAAGAAAAACATTGTGACCGATACAATTTGGCACCCCGATCTGAGTCAATCCAGCGGTCCGAAGTATCTTGCCCTGACTGTCGCGCTACGCCGTGCCATTCGCGAGGGAGAGTTGTTGCCTGGCGAAAAACTCCCTCCTGTCAGGGACATGGCCTGGCGGCTGGGGATGACACCGGGAACTGTTGCGCGCGCCTATCAGCTGGCGACACAGGAGGGACTCCTGTCCGGCGAGGTTGGGCGGGGTACATTCGTGACCGGTGTATCAAGACAAAGATTCACGCCCTTGATCGAGCAGCCGCCCCCCAAGGGGCAGGTTGACCTGCGCTGGCCGGCCCTGCCGGATGTCGGTCAGATTGCCGCCTTCCGCCAATCGTTGCACCGCCTGGCCGAGGGGGTGGGGCGCGAATGGCTGTATTACCCCGACCAGCCGGCGGAGGCCGAGTTGCGGCTAGCCGTTCTGGGCTGGTTGTCGGACCGGGTTCTGGGGCCGGTCGCGGCGGATGATATCGCGCTTACCCATGGCGGGCAGAATGGCATCCTGACTGTGCTGCAGACCGGTTTGCGCGGCGACCGTCCGGTGGTCATGCTCGAGGATCTGGCCTATCCTGGCCTGCGGCAGGCGGTGATGCAGATGCGGGGTGATCCGGTTGCTGTCGAAATGGATGCGGAAGGGATGCTCCCGGAGTCGCTCGATCTGGCTTGTCGGCGACAGCGTGCCCAGTTCGTTTGTCTGACGCCCCAGGCACAGAACCCGACCACGGTTTGCATGAGTGCCGCCCGCCGAGCGGCGATCGTCGAGGTGGCGCGTCGGCATGACCTGCAAATTCTGGAGGACGATTGCTATTCGGTCGCAGACAGCGATCTGCCGTCGTTCCGGGCGCTTGCGCCTGATCGCACTTGGTATGTCGGCAGCCTGTCGAAATCGGTCTCGGCCGCACTGCGCTTCGGTTGGGTCGTCTGCCCGACCGGACGCGGCGATGAGGCGCGCACGGCGGCGAAGAACGCCTTCTTCGGTCTTGGGCTGCCGGTTCATCTGCTTTGCCTCGATATCATGACCTCTGGTGTGGGTGAGCGAATCCGTCAGGCGGTGCGCCAGGAGCTCGAGCCGCGCTTGCAGACGGTGGTCAATGCACTTGGAGCCTTCGATCTGTCCTGGCAACCGGGCGTGTCCTTCGTCTGGCTCAGGCTGCCCCGCGGATGGCGGGCGACCAGTTTCACCGCGCGGGCGGAAGCGGAAGGGGTGCTCGTGCGGTCTGCCGATATCTATGCGCTAAACACCGGGCGGGCACCGAATGCTGTGCGCATCGCGATTTCCGGGCAGTCGTCACGCGCGGATTTCGACAAGGCAATCGCGCGTCTGACCCGGCTTTTGGCCAACCCGCCGCAGGAGCTGTCCCTCTGACGGCTGTTGCATCGACGACTCATCCCACGGATTTGATGAGAATTTTTTCGATGTGCTGCTTGACCGGGCAGGCGGCGCTTCGCAATTTGAGGCTATCGAGCAGACAAAAGAAAGACCCGAAAATGGGACAAGCCGCTTTTCATGCCCCCCACGGGGGCAGTGTTTTCCTTGGCATTCGCAAGAATCGCGCGGGCGCGACCGAGATCGTCTATGACGACGGCGTGGCGCGTCGGCTGATCTGGCGTGTGACCGAGGCGATTGCCGACGAGGGCCGTCTCTCCGATGCCCTGTCACGCGCCGTGCGTCAGACGCGCGTGCTTCCGGCCCTGTACTCGGAACTGAAAAAGCGCGCGATCGCCGTCGAAGCCGTTATCCGCTGATCGGTTGCCCGTCGTAAGGAGCATCTGAGCGCCCGATTTTCGGGCGTTTGACCCTGCATGCGCCCGGTTTTGTGCGCTCAGGGTCGTCAAAATTTGATCAAATCGCTGTCTGACCCCTTTTCAGACCTGTGTTTCCGTGCCAGAAACCGGCTGACAACAGCATCGGCACGTCAGCCGGGCGCGCTATCAGGGGGCATGATGAGTTCAGGGGGATTCCTGCAAAGGATCGGCCGGTCGGAGGCTGCCAATGGCCTCACGATGATCAGCCCGACCGCAATCTATGCAATTCTGCTGCTTGCGGCGCCGTTGGTCACGGTCTTTGTCTACTCGTTCATGGCAGACGGGCCTGCGGGATCGCTGATCGCGGACTTCAGTTTTGCCAACTACGTCAAGATCTGGACCGGCAAGATCTACCGCGCGATCATGCTGCGCTCGCTGTGGGTCTCTATGGCGGTGACCGCCGTAACCGTGATCCTGGCCTATCCTGTCGCCTATTTCGTCAGCTTCAACGTGCCGCCGAACAAGAAAGCGCTCTGGCTCTTCCTCATCACCATTCCGTTCTGGACCAGCTACCTGATCCGCGTGTTTCTGTGGAAGGTCATCCTGGGTTACAACGGCGTCATCAACTCGGGCCTGCTGTCACTTGGGATCATCGACGAGCCGCTGACCTCTCTCAACTACAACGTGCAGGCCTTCGTCATCACGCTGGCCCATGCCTATGCGCCCTTCGCGATCCTTCCGATCTATGTCGCGCTTGAGAAGATCGACCGCTCGCTGCTCGAAGCCGGTCAGGATCTGGGCGAAAGCCGTCTGATGACCTTCTGGCGCGTGACGTTGCCACTTTCGATGCCCGGTGTGATCGCGGCCATCCTGATCGTCTTCATCCCGACCATCGGCGACTACGTCACCCCCGACCTGATCGGCGGCGGCAAGCTTCCGATGATCGCCAACATGATCCAGGTCGAGATGCTGAAGCAGAACCACAAGGCCATGGGTTCGGCCATTGCCGTGTCGGCCATGCTGATCGTGGCTGGCGTGACGCTGATCTTCCTGCTTCTCAACCGTCGTTTCCTGAAGGGGCAGAAATGAAGTTCCCCGCCCTCAAGACCTACGCGATCGTCTATCTGATCTTCCTTTACGCGCCGATCGTGCTTCTGCCGCTCTTCGCGTTCAACAACAGCAAGGTCATCGCCTTCCCGCTGTCCGGTTTCACCACCGAGTGGTTCCAGATGATGTGGAACGACACGCAGCTGTTCAAGGCAGTGAAGAACTCGCTGATCATCGCGGTGTCGTCCTCGGTGCTGTCGACCTGCCTCGGCGTCTTCGCCGCCCGCGCCTCGACCCGGTTCAACTTTCCGGGCAAGGGCAGCATCCTTGGCCTCATCATGCTGCCGATGGTCCTGCCCGAGATGATCGTGGCGATGTCGCTGCTCGTGGTGCTGCTGACGATCGGCATGCCGCTCTCGATCCTGACGATCATCATGGGCCACCTGTTGATCTGCACGCCTTTTGCAGTGGCGATCCTGTCCTCGGCCTTCCAGTCGCTGGACCGCTCGCTGGAAGAGGCGGCCTATGATCTGGGCGAGACGCCGGCCTCGACCTTCCGGCTGATCGTGCTGCCGCTGGTCATGCCCGGCATCATCTCGTCGCTGCTGATCTGCTTCACCATCAGCCTGGACGAATTCATCATCGCCTACTTCCTGGGGGGCAACCAGACGGTGCTGTCGGTCTATATCTACGGCCAGTTCCGCTTCCCCGCCCGGGTTCCCGCCATCATGGCGCTCGGCACGGTGCTCGTCTGCCTGTCGATCTGCCTGCTGTCCATCGCTGAATTCTACCGCCGCCGCGGCATCGCCCGCACCGGCGCCAAAGATACCGGAGGCTTCCTGTGACCGTGTCAGACAAACCCACGATGATCGAGTTCCGGGATGTCCAGAAATACTACGGCGACTACCATGCGCTGAGGGGCATCAACGCCACGATCAAGGCCGGCGAGTTCTTTTCGCTGCTCGGGCCTTCGGGCTGCGGCAAGACCACGCTCCTGCGCACCATCGCCGGGTTCGAGGACATCTCTTCGGGGGCGGTCCTGATCGACGGCAAGGACGCGGCGCAGATCCCGCCGAACAAGCGCCCGACCAACATGGTGTTCCAGTCCTACGCGATTTTCCCGCACCTGACGGTCGAGCAGAACGTTGGCTTCGGCCTGAGGCGCGAAAACCTGTCCAAGGACGAGATGGGCCGCCGTGTGGGCGAGGCGCTGGAGATGGTTGGCCTCAAGGGCTTCGGCAAGCGCGCCGCCCACGCCCTTTCGGGTGGCCAGCGGCAGCGCGTGGCACTTGCCCGCGCGCTGATCCTGAAGCCGAAAGTGTTGCTGCTGGACGAACCGCTTTCGGCACTCGACAAGAAGCTGCGCGAGAACATGCAGGTCGAGCTCATCAAGCTGCAGCGCCAGGTCGGCATCACATTCATCCTCGTCACTCATGACCAGGAAGAAGCGCTGGTCATGTCCGACCGGATCGCGGTCATGTTCGAGGGTCAGATCGCCCAGCTCGACGATCCCGAGACGCTGTATCGCCGGCCGAAGTCGCGGCAGGTGGCGGATTTCATCGGTACGATGAACTTCCTGCCGGCCACTGCCCATCCGACTTCGGATGGCGGCTTCGATGTCGATGTGGCGGGCCTTGGCCAGTGCCACATCCCGGCCGATCAGGCCCCCGGCGCGGCGACCGGCAACGGAGTGAACGTCGGCTTCCGGCCCGAGACGCTGACCATCCTTTACGAAGGACAGCAACCGACCGACCGTGAGACCCCCGGCACCGTCGAGGAAGTCGTCTACTACGGCGACATGACCTATTACGACGTGAAGCTCGATGGTGTGGCCGAACCCGTGCGCCTGTCGATGCGGAACGTGCCGGGACGTCCGGTGCTGGACATCGGCACCCGCACCCGCGTGGCCTGGAGCCCGAGCGCGCTCGTGCTGTTCCGCTAAGCGATTCTTCGTAGAAAAATCGGGGCCCCGTGCGGGAAGCCGCGCGGGGTCCCTTGGTTTCGAGAACGATTTTTCTGCGAAAAATCCGTCACTTGTCGGGCGGAAGCAATCCAAGTCCCCGCAGATAGATGCCGATCCCGGCCTCCAGCAGTTGCTCGGGCGGGAAGGGCGAGCGCGATCCCGGCGCACCGCGGGTGTAAAGCTCGACGATGCCGTGGCAGAAGGCCCAGATATGGGCGCTGAACATCGAGGCAGGCGGGCGCTTCTCGGGCGGAATATGCGCCGATAGGGCGGCTGCGGCCTTTTCCAGCACACCGCTCGCCCGGGCCGCGGCAGCGGCCAGATCCGGATTGGCCTGCATCGACAGGCCGCTTTCGAACATCGCCATGTAATGCCCGGGATACTTCCGTGCGAAGGCCAGATAGGCGCGTCCCGTGGCTTCGAAGGCCGCCAGCGCAGTCGGCTTGCCGTTGTCATAGGCATAGTCCATCAGCGCCGCGAAGATCTCGTAGCCTTGCCGGGCGGCTTCGGCGATCAGCTCGTCGCGGCCGGCGAAATGGCGGTAGACGGCGGCGGGTGTCACATCCACCGCCTTCGCCGCTTCGGAGAGGGTAAAGCCTTGCGGCCCTTTCTCGCGGATCAGGTCGAGCGCAGCTTCCACCAGCGCCTGTCGCAGATTGCCGTGATGGTAGCCGCGCTTGCTCATGACGCTCCGGCGGGCGCGTCGTTCGCCAGAAGCAGCGCCGGCCCCCCGCAGATTGCCGGGTCCGGCTCGCCGATCAGCTTGCTGTTCTTCCCCGCATAGTCGACGGCATTCAGGATCGTCTGGATTGCGGCAATGCGGGCGCGCTTCTTGTCGTCGGAGCGGATGATCGTCCAGGGCGCGCGCACCGAATGGCTGCGATTGATCGTGTCCTTGATCGCGACCGTATACTCGTCCCATTTGTCGAGACCGTCGATGTCGATCGAACTGAGCTTCCATTGCTTCAGCTCGTCCTGTTCGCGGTCAAGGAAGCGCTTGAGTTGCTCGGCCCGGTCGACATCGAGCCAAAGCTTCACCAGGACGATGCCTTCGTCTACGATCATTTCCTCGAAGGCGGGAAGCTGGGCAAAGAAGCGTTCACGCTGCGCGTCGTTGGAGAAACCGAAGACCCGCTCGACGATGCCACGGTTGTACCAGCTGCGGTCGAAGAGGGCGATTTCGCCGCAGGCCGGCAACCAGTCGATATAGCGCTGGAAATACCACTGCCGCGCCTCGCGGTCAGACGGCTTGGCCAGCGCCACGACCTGGGCGACGCGAGGGTTCAGGTTCATCCGCACCGCATCGATGGTTCCGCCCTTGCCGGCAGCATCGCGCCCTTCGAACAGGACGACCAGCCGCTTGCCGGTCTCCTTCAGATCGGCGTGAAGGCGGACGAGTTGAAGCTGGAGGACATCCATCTTCTCCTCGTAGTCCTTCGTCTTGATTTCTTCGCGGTAGGGATAGGACCTGGACAGGATATCGTCCTTGCCGGCGCTCTCGATCGCCTTGCGGATGGATTTCGGTGCCTTTTCCTTGAAGTAGCTGCTTATGGCGCCATCGAAAGGCAGGTCTTGCATCGCTTTCTCTCCCCGGTCTCGTCCCCTGTCCCGCGCCAGTATGACGATCAGGACGCGCGGCGCAATGCAGCCCTCTCTGCCGCGCGATGGATCGCGGCGACTACATCCTCGGGCGCAGCATGATGCGGCATGTGGCCGACGCCTTCGATCAGGGTCAGGACAGCATCAGGCAGAATGCGGGCGAGGGGGCGGGCGTGAATCTCGGCCGGTACGATGGTATCGGCCGTGCCATGGACGATCTCGACCGGCAGGGTCATGCCGTGATAGCGCGCCGACATGTCGACGACATGCGGGCGGAGTTCGTTCACCTGCCGCGCATTCTCGGCCAGCACCTTGCGGCGAAGCGTCAGGCCAGCGGCGAAGTGGCGGCCATAGCCCTGCGGAACGGGATCCGGTTCGAAGACCACGCGCATCGCCTCGTCGATCCGGTTATGGGGCGCAAAGGCAGTGACCAGGGGCACGACCAGCGCCCTGCCAAGCCACGAGGAGGTCAGCGCATACCAGATGCCCAACCCGCCCGGCCAGGGCATCGTCGCTCCGCCTAGAAGCACCACCGCATCCACACCCTCGGGCTCGTCCAGCGCCCAGGCCATCGCCACGGCTCCGCCATAGCTGTGGCCGACGATGATCGGGCGCAGGAGACCAAGCTGGCTCGCCGCCGCGCGCAGGGCGCGAGCCTGTGCCGCCGGACTGCCGCCCTCGGGGCCCAGATCGTCCGACCAGCCAAGGCCAGGCCGGTCGAAGGCGGTGACGCGGTAATCGCGCGCGAGACGTCCAACCAGATCATGGGTGAAATCGCGGGTGTTTCCGCTTGCCCCATGGATCAGCACCACGTCTCGGCCCGCACCCTCGACATGCGCGTGGATGCGACGCCCGGCGGGGCCGATCAGTTGCCCGGTCGGGGGAAAGGCCCGCTCGGCCTGACGCTCGCGCCTGAGCGCGCGGCGATGGATGAGGAGGGCGGCCGCGCCAAGAAGGGCGGCTGCCAACAGGAGTTCAAGTGCCAATCGCTTCCAGCTCGTAAGGCGTTGTCTGGTAGATCTCGTTGATCCAGTTGCCGTAGAGCAGATGTGCGTGGCTGCGCCAGCGGTTCAAGGGCGGCTTCGCGGGATTGTCATCGGGATAGTAGTTCTGCGGCACGTTGATGGGCGTGCCGTTCGCCACGTCGCGATCGTATTCCTGCTTCAGCGTGTCGCTGTCGTATTCGAAGTGGTTGAAGATGTAGAGCGCTCGGTGCGCTTCGTCCTCGACCAGACAAGGGCCGACCTCCTCCGAGCCGAGCAGGGTCACCAGTCCGGCAGCGCGATCGATCTCGTCCTGTTTCATCTCGGTCCACCTGCTGACGGGGATCACGAAATCATCCGCGAAACCGCGGAGATAGGGCGAGTTCGGCACGAGGTTCCGATGGCGGAAGCAGCCGAAGGCCTTTGCCGGCAGCATGTGCTTCTGGACGCCGTGGAAATGGTTGATCATCGCCATCCCGCCCCAGCAGACGCCGAAGGTGGACTGCACGTTGGTCTGGGTCCAGTTCATCACCTCCTGCAACTCGCCCCAGTAGGTGACCTCCTCGAAGGGCAGGTGCTCGATCGGGGCGCCGGTGATGATGAGGCCGTCGAACTTCTCGCCCTTCACCTCCTGGAACGGACGATAGAAGGCGGCCATATGTTCGGCGGCGGTGTTCCTGGTCTCATGCTCGGTCATACGGATCAGGTGCAGATCGATCTGCAGGGGCGTGGCACCGATCAGACGCGCGAACTGGTTCTCGGTCTGGATCTTCTTCGGCATGAGGTTCAGAAGCGCGATCTTCAGCGGCCGGATGTCCTGCCGTGCCGCCCGTTCGGGCGTCATGACCATCACGCCCTCGTTCCGAAGAACGTCGAAGGCGGGAAGGTTCTGGGGCAGGGTGATCGGCATTTGTCCTCTCCTGGAAAGGCCGGTTACTTAAGCGTCTTCGCCACGACGCTCAAGGGCGCGTGCGATCAGGTCGGTGAAGCCCACGGCGTTGCGCACCTCTGCCACCTCTTCTGCGGTAACGGTCACACCCCACCGGGCCATCGCCGCATAGCGAGGCTGGCGGTGGTCGAGCAGACGGGCATAGGCGAAGCGCAGGAAGGCATCGGGATCGACGCGATCCTCTGGCAGGCGCTGCTCGGTCAGGTATTCGCCCCAGAGCCGGGCGAGGAAGTCGGGCTGGTAATAGATCGGCTTCGGTGCGCGGTCGAAACGACGGATCAGTTCGGCGCGGTGCGCCTCGGACCCCTTCAGCCAGACCATCAGCAGATTGTCCGACAGCGTCCGCATGACCGGGTCCTGCGGGTCCTCGGGATTCACCACCTCGCAGATCGACCCGCCGGAGTCGCAGACGAAGTTGTCATAGCCGTAGAGATCCTTTGCCCGGGCGATGAACCGCGGCGTGTCGAGAAGGGCCGCGATCTCGGCCACCCGGTGCTGCTCCTGCCGGCGGCAATACTCCTCGAACGGCACGCCACCCTTGGCCGGATCGCCGGGCTTGCCCAGATAGGTCGACAGCGGCGCGAGGTTGTCGAAGGTGATGTTGGAGGCGATATAGACCGAGTCCGTCATCAGGAGTTCGCGCAGGAGCGGAACCTTCATCGCTTCGCGCTTGAAGTTATCGGCGATGAATTCGCCCATGTAGCGGGTACCAATGCGGTAATCGATGGAGTAGTGGAACCACTGCGCCTGATCGCGCAGCATGTTGGCGAGGTAAGTCTTGCCCAGCCCCGACATCCCGAACATCAGCACGCGCTTCTCGCGCGCCGCCCGCCATTCCGCCGCCGACTGGTAGATCATGCCTGCCTCTCCGGTTCCGCCCGTGTCCTAGCGAACCGGCGGCTGGATTTCACGCGGAATCTTCGCCAGGTTCAGGATCCGCCCGTCGATCACCACAAGCCCTGCCGCAATCAGCGCGAAGCCCAGATAGTCGCGCAGGGGCAGGCTTTCGCCCAGAACCAAGGCCCCGAGGATCACCGCGAAGGGTGCGGTCAGCAGTGTCACGAGGCTCAGGTTCCCGGCGCCGGCGAGGGCCAGGACGCGGTAGTAGAGCAGGTAGGCTCCGGCCGTGGATACGACCGCGAGATAGCCGAGCGCCAGCCAGGTACCCGCGGAAGGGCCGGGGGGCACGCCCTCCACCAGAAGGGCGGCGGGTAACATCAGTAGCGTCGAGCCCGTCAGCATCCCCGCTGCCGCCACCTGGGGTGGCAGCCCCGAAAGGTTGAGCCGCCCCCAGACCGCCGCACAGGCATAAGACAGGGCCGCGACAAGCAGCGTAAGTTGCGCGACCGATGTCAGGTCGAGCGCAGTCAGCGCCTGCAGGCCGATCACCACCGTCACGCCGGCCAGCCCGAGCAGCACGCCGGCCAACCGCCGCCCGGTCAGCCGCTCGTCCCGGAATACGACAGAGGCGACGACGACGCCCATCAGCGCGGTCGAGGCGTTCAGGATTGCGGCCAGCCCAGAGGGGACGGTGAGCTGCGCCCAGGTGATGAGCGAGAAGGGGATGGCGTTGTTCAGCGCGCCCATCAAGAGGAATGCGCCCCAGATGCGGGGCGACCGCGGAACGGTCAATCCCCGCAGGGCGACATAAAGCCAGAGGAGCGCGCAGGCGCCGGCCACACGGAAGGCTACGGTTCCAAGCACGCCGATCTCGTTGATGGCCAGGCGGTTGGCAATGAAGGACCCGCCCCAAATCATCGCGAGGAGAAGGAGCTCCGCCCAGGCCCGGGCCGAGATGGATTTCTGCGGTGTCATGCGCCTGCTCTAGCAGGGCGGACCGGGTGCCGCGACCCGGAAACTGCGGGTTCCGCCCGGCTGGCGGACGGAACCCGGAAGGTCAGAAGTAGTAGCCGATCCGGATGGCCGCGCCGATGGCGCTGTTGCCATCGAAGGTGCCGGCGGGGGCCACCTTGCCTGCGGCGGTCTGGGCATCGCCGACGTCAAAGTAGCGAACGGCTGCGGTGATCTTGAACTGGTTCACCGAGTAGGTCGCGGCGATACCGATCGAATTGTAGCCGTTCACCGGGTTGAGGTTCGACGTATAGCCATCAAGCGGGGTGTCGTAGGCATAGCTGATCGCCCCAGACCAGTTGTCGTTGAAGCGGTAACCCAGACCGATCGTGTAGGTTGTCGTCGGCCCGTTGTAGGAGACGAGCGGCTGACCGGCGATCATGCTGTACATCTCGGGCGAGATGCCGAACTGTTCCCAGTCCACCCAACGGACCGAGCCGAACAGCAATGTGTCGGCGGCGATCCCGGTCTGGAACTCGAGGTTCACGGACTGAGGAGTGGTCACGGGCGCTGTGCTGCTCAACTTGCCGAAGGCCGAGGCCTCGTTCGTTGTCAGGTCATAGTCGATGGCAGAGTTGTATGTCAGCGCGACCTTGGCCGCGATCTCGGGTTTTTCCCAGCCAATGCCAAGCACATAGCCCCATGCGCCCTCTCTCGGAGCATCGATGGAGTAGTTCGCAACGAAGGGAATGGTCGCGTTCGCATTGAGGGTTTGGTACCGCAAGCCGCCAAACACACTGATATTCGAAGCAAATTTGTAACGGGCGAGGGCGGTGTAGGACACGGTGTCGAGCTCGGCCAGAGTGCCTTGCGCGAAATAGCCGGTACCGAGCGGATAATCGACATTCGCGCCAAATGGCTTGTCGATGATGAAGGCGAAATTGAGCTTGTCGTTGATCGCCCAGTTCACCCCGGCATTGACCAGCGTATAGTCGGTCAGGACTTCGCCCGACGACCTGCCACCCAGAACGGGAGACGCGACACCCGAAACATCCGGGCTGAGCATCCCGATCGTGAATTCCGCGTAGTCCTTTCCTTCATACAGGATGAAGGCCGATTGCGGCGAGCGGTCGACACCACCTGCCGATGCGATTGCCGGCAGTGCAATGGCCGCCGTGGCAGCAAGTGCCACCCGTTTCTTCGTCATGTCTCCTCCCCAAGAACGATCCCGACTGCTGGCCAGGTTCAACCGGGACGCTACGAAACGCCGCGGATTCCCGTCAACGACTGACCCGACGTAACGCGTTCGTGACGTTACGACGCGACTTTCTGGCGACGGATTTCCGACCGGATGTTCAGCCAGTTCGCCAGACAGATGATCCCCGCGCCCAGAAAGACGGCAGGATCGAGCGGTTCGCCGTACAGCAGCATGGCGACAACGGCGATCACGGGCAGGCGGATGAAGTCGATCGGGATCACGACCGAGGCAGGGGCAAGGGTCAGCGCCTTTGTCAGGCAGAAATGCGCGATGACCCCGGCGGCGCCGACGACCAGCAGCGCTGGAGCTTCGGCGAGGCCGGGCACGGTGACATCCCCGTCGGCGGCAGACAGGGCCAACCCGAACAGGCCCTGCATGACCGTCAGCCAGAAGAGGATCGAGATGACCTGTTCGTACCGGGTCAGCCGCTTGGTGAAGATGGCCGATCCGGCAAAGCCGATCGCCGATGCCGCCGCGGCCAGGACGCCGGGATCGACATGCGTGATGTCCGGTCGCGCGACGATCAGAACACCCGCAAAGCCCAATGCAGCGGAGCCCGCCCGTGCCGGTGTCAGCCGCTCTCCCAGGAGAAGGGGCGACAGTAGGATGACCCAGAGCGGCGAGGTGAATTCCAGCGCGAAGACCTGCGCCAGCGGGATCATGGTGAGCGACCAGAACCACAGGTTCTGCCCGGCAAAATGGAAGACATTGCGGACCAGATGCGTTCCGATCCGGTTGACTCGCACCTCGTTCAGTCGTCCCGACAGTCCGCCGATCACGACCACCAGCACGAAACCGATCAGGGACCGCCATGTCATGATCTCGAACGTGTCGAGCGTCCGCGCGAGCGAGCGACCGGCGATGGCCATCGACGAAAAGGACAGGATAGAGCCCGACATCCAGGCGGCGGCGGCGAGCGGGCGGTAGGCTTGTGGCATCAGGCGGGACCTCTCGGCCCCATCTGCGCTGCGTGACGGTCGATTGTCCAGCCGGGCTTCACCGGGTACCGAAAGTTCCGGCGCCGCCGATCGCCCCCGTCCTGCGCATCATGCCAGGCCTCGAAGGGGTTCGGGCGCCCTGCACTTAGGCAAATGCTCGTTTGTTTGGCAGTGAAACGGCGCCGGTCGGCAGGTGGACCCTGCGTAACTTTTGATGCGAGGTGCTAGACAGATTCACATTCCCATGCAAGGGTTTGCACCGGGTTGTTCGCGGTCGAGGGGGATCGTGAGCTTCCGGTTCCATCCAACGTAAAGGGAGTACCGTATGGATCGTCGATCTTTCCTGACCAAGGCGACCGTGGGCGGTGCCGCCGCGGCGGCTGCCTCTGCTCTTGCTGCTCCGGCAGTTGCGCAAAGCACCCCCAAGGTGACCTGGCGCCTGACTTCGTCTTTCCCCAAGTCGCTCGACACCATCTTCGGGGCCGCAGAGGTGTTGTCCAAGCGCGTGTCCGAAGCAACCGACGGCAACTTCACGATCCAGGTTTTCGCGGCTGGCGAACTGGTTCCCGGCCTGCAGGCCGCTGACGAGGTTTCGGCTGGCAATATCGAAGCCTGCCACACCGTCGGCTACTACTACTGGGGCAAGGACCCGACCTGGGCCGTGGCTGCAGCGGTTCCCTTCTCGCTGAACGCCCGCGGCATCAATGCCTGGCAGTATCACGGCGGTGGCATCGACCTTTACAACGAGTTCCTGGCGGGCTCGAACATCGTCGCCTATCCGGGCGGTAACACCGGCGTGCAGATGGGCGGCTGGTTCCGCAAGGAAGTGAACACCGTCGAGGACATGAAGGGCCTCAAGTACCGGATCGGCGGCTTCGCTGGCAAGGTGATGGAGAAGATCGGCGTCGTGCCGCAGCAGATCGCCGGCGGCGACATCTATCCGGCGCTGGAAAAGGGCACCATCGACGCGGCCGAATGGGTGGGGCCGTACGACGACGAAAAGCTCGGCTTCTACAAGGTCGCACCTTACTACTACTATCCCGGCTGGTGGGAAGGCGGCCCGACCGTCCACTTCATGTTCAACAAGGCCGCCTATGAGGGTCTGCCCCCGGCCTACCAGTCGCTCCTGCGCTCGGTCTGCCAGGGCGTCGATGCGAACATGCTGCAGATGTACGACTGGAAGAACCCGACCGCGATCAAGAGCCTGGTCGGCAATGGCGTGCAGTTGCGGCCCTTCAGCCCGGCGATCCTCGAAGCCTGCTTCAATGCCGCCAACGAGGTCTATGCCGAGATGGAGGCGACCAACGCCAACTTCGCCAAGCTCTGGGGGTCGATCAAGGCGTTCCGCAAGGACTACTTCACCTGGACGCAGATCGCCGAATACAACTACGACACCTTCATGATGCTGCAGGCCAACGCCGGCAAGCTCTGATCCCGGATCCCGGGTCGCAAAAGGAAAACCCCGGAGCGCTGGCTCCGGGGTTTTTTGTTCCTGCGCAGCAGGTCAGGGTGTCGTCGTGCCACCGGACTGCAGGGCCGCCGGCGGCTGGCCCAGGGCGCCTGGCTGCAGGGCGCCTGGCTGCAGGGCGCCTGGCTGACCGAGGCTGTTCGTGGCCGGTGCTGCCCCTGCGTCGGGTGCCGAGCCGGGTTGCAGGCCGGGCGGCTGACCAAGGCCGCCGGGTTGCAGTGCACCGGGCTGGCCTAGGCCGCCGGGCTGAAGCGCGCCGGGTTGGCCCAGTCCGCCGCCGAGCGACGGCATCTGCGGCAGGGTGATGGTCACGTTCGACGTGTCCACCGGCTTGCCCTTGTAGTGCATCACCATCTGCGGGAAGGCGATGACAAGTCCGACCATCACGATCTGGATGATGACGAAGGGCACCGCCCCCCAGTAGATCTGCCCGGTCGTCACGCCGTCTGTCCTCTTGCCCGTCACTTTGTCGATGAAAGACGATCTTGGGGCGACCGAGCGCAGGTAGAACAGGGCAAAGCCAAAGGGTGGGTGCATGAAGGACGTCTGCATGTTCACGCCCAGGATCACGCCGAACCAGATCAGGTCGATCCCCAGCCGCTCGGCCGCGGGGGCGAGCAGCGGAACGATGATGAAGGCCAACTCGAAGAAGTCCAGGAAGAAGGCCAGCAGGAAGACGAGGATCGAGACGACGATCAGGAAGCCGATCTCGCCACCCGGCAGGGAGACCAGCAGGTGTTCGACCCAAAGATGGCCGTTGACCCCGTAGAAGGTCAGCGAGAAGACCCGTGCGCCGAGCAGGATGAACATGACGAAGGCAGAAAGCCGGGTCGTTGCCGCGAGCGCCTGCGTCACGACGCCTAGGTTCAGCCGTCCCTTCATGGCGGCAAGGATCAGCGCGCCCACGGCCCCCATGGCGCCGCCCTCGGTCGGTGTGGCGATACCGAGGAAGATGGTGCCAAGAACCAGGAAGATCAGCGCGAGCGGCGGGATCAGCACGATGATGACCTGCTGCGCAAGGCGCGACATCAGGTTGAGCTTCATTCCCTTGTCCACCAGCGCGACGATGTAGATGATCGCCACGCCGATCGTCGCGCCGAGGATGTCTGCGTCCGCGCCATGGGTGGCATAGAGCATCTTGTGTGCCGCGTAGCTGACCGCCACGCAGAAGAGCAGCGCGACCAGCAGCGATGTCACCCCCGAGCCAAGCGTCCGCGCCTCGACCGGCAGGGCCGGCACGTAGGAGGGGCGGAAGATCGAAGTCAGGAAGATGTAGAGCATGTAAAGCCCGGTCAGGACGAGACCCGGGATCATCGCCGCCGTATACATGTCGCCGACCGACCGGCCCAGCTGGTCGGCCAGAACGATCAGCACGAGCGACGGCGGGATGATCTGCGCCAGCGTGCCCGAGGCAGCGATCACGCCCGAAGCCACGCGCCGGTCATAGCCGTAACGCAGCATGATCGGCAGCGAGATCAGACCCATGGCGATGACGCTGGCCGCCACGACGCCGGTCGTAGCCGCCAGCAGCGCGCCGACGATGATGACCGCATAGGCAAGACCGCCGCGAACCGGCCCGAACAGCTGCCCGACCGTGTCGAGCAGGTCTTCGGCCATGCCGGATCGTTCAAGGACGATCCCCATGAAGGTGAAGAAGGGGATGGCCAGCAAGGTCTCGTTCGAGAGCACCCCCCAGAACCGGCTTGGCAGAGTGTTGAGCAATGGCCAGTCAAGCGTGATCGAGCCGTTCGACAGCGGCGCAAGCTCGACCCCGATGATGAAGAACAGGAGCCCGTTCGCCGCCAGCGAAAACGCCACCGGATAGCCGAGCAGCAGGAAGACCACGAGCGCGGCGAACATGATGGGTGCCATGTTCAGCGCGATGAATTCCATCATTTCGAGATCTCCTCGACCAGCGCCTTGCCTTCCAGTTCGGCGGCCTCGTGGGCCGAGACGAAGGGAGTCGGATCGGGGATCAGACCGCGCATCACCGCAATTTTCTTAATGATCTCGGACAGACCCTGGAGCGCCAGCAGCACGAATCCGACCAGCAGCAGCCCTTTGGCCGGCCAGATCACCAGACCGCCGGCATTGGTCGAAACCTCACCCGAGCGGTAGGACGACGCCACCCAGGGGGTCAGGTAGTAGATCATCAGCAGGCAGAAAGGCATCAGGAAGACGACATGACCGAACAGGTCGATCCAGTGCTGGGTGCGCCGCGACCACATGCCATAGACGATGTCGATGCGGATATGCTCGTTCTGTTTCAGCGTGTAGGCCGAGGCCAGCAGGAACGCCGCGCCAAACAGATACCACTGCGCTTCCAGCCAGGCATTCGACGAGGTGCTGAACACCTTGCGGACGACCGCATTGCTTGCACTGATAAGGATGGCCAGCAGGATCAGCCATCCCATGGCCTTGCCGACAACCTCGTTGAACCGGTCAATGGCCCGGGACAGTCCCAAAAGGACGTTCATCACTCCTCCCCTGATCGTTCGCGCCTCGAAAGCGGGCGCCATTTTGATCCGGTATGTCGAACAGGAAGGGGTGCGTCAACCTTGGTGGCAAAGCTCTGGCTGTTGCGGGCTGCGCGATCGGTTATTGCCGCTACGTCAGATCGGCAGTATCTGCAGCCCCTGGGCGAGATGGACGCAAAATCAGGCGGTTGCCCGGAAATTCATCGACGTCCGCTGGCCGTCCTGACCGGCCGCGCGACGCTGAAGGCGGGTCAGGAGAACGCGAACGAAAAGCAGGACGCCAATCACTTCCAACGCTTCCTCCGAGTTGGAAGCGATCCGATAGGTGAACGTGTCCAGCATACCGTTATCTTCGAGATTACCGGCGATCATCTCCATTCCGATTGCGCCAGACACGAAGATTGCCCCTGACAGGATCAGGAGCAGCCGCTCGCGAGCAGGGAGGTTCAACAGAAAGCGCACGAACGACAGGCCGACAACAAGGACGAAGGCCATCCCTGGAATGACCCAGGCGTAGGTCAAGAGACCGGCGTTGTGTGAATGCGGAACGAACTGGCCAAGCTTTTCGTGGAATGACATGGCTTCATCTGCCGACAGCAGGATGAAGATGACCCCCAGGGCCGACCAGTAGACCCGCATCTTGCGGTCATCCCGGTGCAGTTCCGTCTGCAAGAAGCTGAGAATCCCGGCGACGAACAGCGTGCAACTCGAAAGCCAAGTATAGAACGAGCGCTCGGAGTTTACGTCGAAGCGGGCCTTTCTGACCGGCCCTATGATGTCAGGTGAAATCCAAACGACAATGTCCTGTGCCACGCTGATAAGCCAAAGGCTCAAAAACACAAAACACAGGCTTCGAAAAAGGGAATTTGACACTCTAACCGACCACGAAAAACCAAACAGCAACGAACCGTCATAAAAACGTTACATAAACTTCATGAACGGATTCTGGCAACAGAATTGAAAACAACGAGCCGTTGCAGAACGGAGAACAATCAACTTCTTTCGCCAGACGATGCGTCTTGGGGTGCCACTTGCTTAAGCTGTCGAGATTCCAGATCGCTTCTTGGGCTTCTCAGCGCGCGTGTGTCCATCGACCGTCGCAACGCTGCCGCCCACTGCTTAAGCTGCAGTGCTACCGGCAAGCGGCTGGTGCTTATGCGCAGGTCGGCTGTCTTGGCCAGATTGGCCGACAGACAGTCACTCCCACTCGATCGTGCCGGGTGGCTTCGAGGTGATGTCGTAGGTCACCCGGTTGATGCCGCGGACCTCGTTGATGATCCGCGTCGCGGTTTCGCCAAGGAATTCGTGGCTGAACGGGTAGTAGTCGGCGGTCATGCCGTCGACGCTCGTCACCGCGCGCAGCGCGCAGGCATAGTCGTAGGTCCGACCGTCGCCCATGACGCCAACGGTCTTGACCGGCAGGAGCGCGACGAAGGCCTGCCAGATCGCGTCGTATAGCCCGTGGCGGCGGATCTGGTCGATGAAGACCGCATCGGCGTTGCGCAGGATCTCGAGCTTGTCGCGGGTGATCTCGCCGGGGCAGCGGATGGCGAGGCCGGGGCCGGGGAAGGGGTGGCGACCGATGAAGCTGTCGGGCAGGCCAAGTTCACGGCCAAGCGCGCGGACCTCGTCCTTGAACAGTTCGCGCAGCGGTTCGACCAGCTTCATGCCCATCTTCTCGGGCAATCCGCCGACATTGTGGTGCGACTTGATGGTGACCGAGGGCCCGCCGGAGAAGCTGACGCTTTCGATCACGTCGGGGTAGAGCGTGCCTTGCGCCAGGAAGGTCGCGCCGCCCACGGATTTCGCGTGCTTCTCGAACACCTCGATGAACAGCCGCCCGATGGTCTTGCGCTTCACTTCCGGGTCGGTGACGCCTTCCAATGCGGTCAGGAACAGCTCCGACTCGTCGGCATGGATCAGCGGCATGTTGTAGTGGTCGCGGAACATGGTGACGACCTGCTCGGCCTCGCCCTTCCTGAGCAGACCGTGATCGACGAAGACACAGGTCAGCTGGTCACCGATCGCCTCGTGGATCAGCACGGCCGCGACGGAGGAATCCACGCCGCCCGAAAGGCCGCAGATCACCTTCTGGTCGCCCACCTGTTCGCGGATCTTGGCGATCGCGTCCTCGCGATAGGCGCCCATGGTCCAGTCGCCCTTGAAGCCGGCCAGACGGACGAAGTTCTCGTAAAGCTTTGCGCCCTTGGGGGTGTGGTGGACTTCGGGGTGGAACTGCACCGCGAAGAACTGCCGCACCGGGTCCGCGGTGATGGCGAAGGGGGCGTTCGGCGAGGTGCCATAGACCTCGAATCCCGGAGCGATTTCCGAGACATGGTCGCCGTGGCTCATCCAGACCTGCTCGCGCCCGCCATCCTCGAACCAGCCGTCGAGCAGCGACAGTTTCGCCTCGACCGGGGTGACGAAGGCCCGACCGAATTCCGCGGTGCCATGGCCGCGTTCCACCTTGCCGCCAAGGCAATGCATCATCGCCTGCTGGCCGTAGCAGATGCCGAGGATCGGAACGCCCGCCTCGAAGGCAGCCTTGGGCGGCATCGGGGCGCCGTCCTCGAAGACCGAGGCCGGGCCGCCGGAGAAGATGATGGCCTTCGGGGCAAAGTCCCGCAGGAAGGCATCGTCCACCCGATTGAACGGATGGATCTCGCAATAGACATGCAGTTCCCGAAGACGGCGCGCGATCAGCTGGGTGACCTGGCTGCCGAAATCGATGATGAGGAGGCGCTCGTGATGGGTCATGGGCCTCGGTAGCCAAGGGGATGGAGAAGTGCAAGGGGCCAGAGACGCCCGAAGGAAGGCTTAGTCCGGTTGCGCTTCCGGATCGCCGAAGACGGCGGCATGGCGGGCGAGGATGCGCGGCCAGAGCGGCTCGACTGCGATGCCGCGAAGACCGAACTCGGCGTCGAGCAGCCGCTCAAGCGCCTCCGGTCCTTCGATCAGGGTCTTGGTAACGCCTTCGGGGGTCGTGCGGCGCAGGACGCGGCCGTAGATTACGGTCGAGCCCGAAGCTTTCATCTGCATGACCTGAAAGTTCTGGCGGAACGAGGAAGCCGGGTCGGCGAGAAGCTGTGCATGTTTCCGGGCGATCCGCGCCTCGTCCGCCGGGCCGGGATCGACTACGAAATTGGACGGATCGCCCGCAGCGTGGTTCCAGAACCGAAAGGTCCCGTCCTCCAGCCGTTCCATTCGAAAGGTCAGCGGCCCGTCGTGGTGCAGGCCCTCGTGCATGGGGATCGGCGCGCGCAGCGCATCGCCGAGGCCGAGGTCGCAGAGCCAGTCCACTTCGTCCAGAGTAACGATCACGACGACATGGTTGCCGAGTGAATCTTCTGCCATCTGGTGATTGTAGGCCGCTGCCATCGCGCGCCGGACCTGAAACCCCAGCCTCCCGAGTGCCCAGGCCAGCAGCCCGTTCGTCTCGTAGCACCAGCCGCCGCGCTGGCCCTCGATGATCTTCCGCTGGATTGCGCCGATGTCCTGCGTGACTGGCTGACCCGTGAAGACGTCGATTGATTCGTAGGGAACCGTCATTCCCTGTGCCCGGTGTAAGGCCTGAAGGCTTTCCAGATCGGCCTGAAGCGGCATCGTCAGGCCGATACGCGCGAGGTAGGCTTCCAGCATCGGATCGGCGGGGGTCATGTCGCTGCAGAAGCTAGCACATGTCGTTTTTGGGTTCCAAGCGCCGTATTTCCCGAAGGCGGGGCGGCGTTGACGGCGCATAAGGCGCAAAAGCGACTGGAGGCTAAGATGAGCGATCAGGTGTCAGGGCGTCGGGCCCGGGGTGGCGGCGGTTCGGCGCGGCGCGCGGAGCGGACGGCTGTCAGCTTCGAGGTGGCGAAGTATATCGAGCGCAAGATCCCGAACTTCGAGATCCTGAACGACGAGGCGCTCGAGATCATCGAACGCAACGCAGAGACGGTGCTGGAAGAGATCGGCGTCAACTTCGTCGAGAATCCCGGCGCGCTGGAACTTTGGAAGGCCGCAGGCGCCGATGTGAAGGGCGAGCGGGTGCATATTCCCCGCGGCCTGGCACGAAAGCTGTGCTCGACGGCGCCCAAAAGCTTCACCCAGCATGCACGCAACCCGTCGCGCAGTGTCCATATCGGCGGCAAGGGCCTTGTCCTCGCGCCGGTCTATGGTCCGCCCTTCGTCCGCGACATGGAAGGCGGCCGCCGCTATGCGACGATCGAGGATTTCCGCAACTTCGTGAAGCTCGGCTACATGTCGAAATGGCTTCACCATTCGGGCGGCACGGTCTGCGAGCCGACCGATGTGCCGGTGAACAAGCGCCACCTCGACATGCTGCTGGCCCATATGGAGCTTTCCGACAAGCCGTTCATGGGCTCGGTCACCGAACCCAGCCGCGCGGCGGATTCGGTCGAGATGGCCAAGATACTGTTCGGGTCGGATTTCGTCGACCAGAACACGGTGATGACCAGCCTCATCAACATCAACTCGCCGATGACCTTCGACGGGATCATGATGGGCGCGCTGGAAGTCTATGCGAAGGCCAATCAGGCCGCGATCATTTCGCCCTTCATCGTCGGCGGCGCGATGGCGCCGGTGACGGTCGCGGGCACGCTGACGCAGGTGATGGCGGAATGCCTGGCCGGTGTCGCCTACAGCCAGCTCGTGCGGCCTGGCGCGCCGGTCATCATGGGCGCCTTCGTGACCTCGATCGACATGAACTCGGGCGCGCCGACCTTCGGCACGCCGGAAGCCGCTCACATCACCTACGGAGCGGGCCAGCTTGCCCGCCGTTTGGGGCTGCCCTATCGCTCGGGCGGGGCCTTCTGCGGCTCGAAGCTGCCCGACGCGCAGGCTGCCTATGAAACCGCGAACTCGCTCAACATGGCGCTGCTCGCCGGCGTGAACTTCATGCTCCATGCCTGCGGCTGGCTGGAGGGCGGCCTCGTGTCGTCCTATGAGAAGTTCGTCATGGATGCCGACCAGCTCGGCTGCCTGCATCACCTCGCCAAGGGCGTCGAGATGGACGAGAACGGGCAGGGCATGGATGCGATCCGCGAAGTCGGCCCGGGCGGGCACTATCTGGGCTGCGAGCATACGCAGGCAAACTTCAAGACCGCGTTCTGGCGGACTGACCTTTTGGACTACAAGCCCTACGAGACCTGGGAAGAGGAAGGCGCGCGCGATACCCAGACGCTGGCCAACGAGCGCGTGAAGAAACTTCTCGGCGACTACCAGGCGCCTGATCTGGACGAGGGCGTCCGCGAGGCGCTGCACGCCTATGTCGCGCAGAAGAAGGAATCGATGCCCGACGCCTTCATCTGAAGCGGCAAGGCGCCCGGCAAAGTCAGGGGCGGTCCATCGGGCCGCCCCTTTCGCATTGTTAGACGCTGGCGTCGCGCGGCAGGAGCCTGGCTTCGGCGATCAGGGCGATGAGGATTTCGATGTGCCGCGAGAAGCTGTAGGCGGCATCTCCGGCGCGACGGATGCTTTCCAGCCGTGCCTCTTCCGACATCAGCCGCGGCACGCTCACATCGGGAGAGGGCGCCTCGGGAGTCCCGATGAGCCGGCGCAGATCGCGGTCGCGGCGATAGTCGACCAGTCCCAGGCGGGCCGCCCGGATCAGAAGCCGCGGGCGTTGCAGGGTGGCGAGCAGGCTGCACAGATCGGTCATCGAATCCTCCATTCGCAAGAGGATTGCATCCTAGGGGAATACAACCCTGCGTTGCGTTTCGGATTGTTTCGCCGCGCGCAACCGTGAGGATAGTTTAGGTTTTGTAAACAATTATCCGAGGAAGTTGCATCGTTAACGCCTCGGTAAGAAATGCACCCAGAAGTTGAAAATCGTCAGGGCAGACTGTCGACCGGCGCGGTGGCCCTCAACCCCGGCGGGACGCCGGGTCAGGGCGCGGCAAGCATGTTGCCTCCCTGGCTGCCCGAGGCGGTGCGATCCTATATCGGCCATATCGAGGATGGCGTCTCGCTGCGGGAACTCGCACGCAGCAAGGGGTGCGCCGCCTCGACCGTTCTCCGCCAGGTCCGACGATACGAAAACCGCCGCGACGATCCGCTTATAGACGGAGGGCTTGCCGCGCTCGGGCGTGGCAGCAACCGCCGGAACTCTGCCCCAGCATGGAAGGAAGCCGAACCCATGTCAGCCCCGATCCGCCCAACATCGATGCAGGCCGACGATCCCGCCTCGCAGCTTGAAATCCGCCGGGTCCTGCGGCGACTGGCCGAGCCGGGCGCAACACTGGTCGTGGCGCCCGACATGGAGATGGCGGTGATCCTGCGCGCCATGCCCGACGGGCAGCAGGTCCGGACAGGCGTGGTCGAGCGGGCGTCGGCCGAGACCTATGCGCTGCGTGATTGGGTGCGTTGCCGCAAGCCGGGGCGCGTTGCCCAGTACGAGATCACTTCGGTCGGCCGGGCGGCGCTCAAGCGGCTCATGGGCGAGGCGCAGGGCGGCCTTGCAGAGGCCCAGTCGCCCTATGCCGCCCAGCATCGCGAGATGACCGATCGGATCGAGCCCGGCGCAGAGGGTCCGCGTCGCATCCGCTACAACATGGCCGAAAGTCCCGTTGCCCTGTTGGGTCGGCGAAAGGACCGCGGCGGCGAACCCTTCCTTGGACCGGACCTGGTCGCGGCGGCCGAGCGACTGCGGGAGGATTTCGAACTGGCGCAGATGGGTCCTCGGGTGGCCCAGAACTGGGACCGGTTCCTGACGGCGGGCGACCGAGGCAGCTTTGCTGCCGAGAGTGGCGGCAGCGACGGATCGCGCAAGGCGCGCGACCGGGTTGCGGCGGCGCCGCGCGATCTTGGCCCGGGCCTTGGCGACATGGTCCTGCGCTGCTGCTGTTTCCTCGAAGGCCTGGAAGCGGCCGAGCGGAGGTTGGGCTGGTCGGCGCGCTCTGGCAAGATCGTGCTGCGGATCGCCCTGCAGCGGCTGAAGCGGCACTATGACGAAACCTATGGCCGGTCGGGGCCGCTGATCGGATGAACCGTCTGCAACGAAAAAGGGGCGCGCGGTCGGACCGCGCGCCCCTCGGGTTTCCGGGCAAGTGTCAGCTATCGGCTCGGGTTACGCCGGCGGCATAAAGCGCGCCGGCAATGGCGCCACCGATCAGCGGTGCGACGATGAACAGCCAGAGCTGCGAAATCGCGCGACCGCCCTCAAATAGGGCCGGACCGATCGATCGCGCCGGGTTCACCGAGACGCCGGTCACATGGATACCGACAAGGTGGATTGCCGCCAGCGTCAGACCGATTGCCAGGCCCGCAAATCCCGCCGCCGCACCGGGGCCGGTCGCGCCAAGAATGACGGTGACGAAGATGAACGTCATCACGATTTCAAAGACGAGCGCCGCACCCATGCTGTAGCCGCCGCCGTAGCCTTCGCCCCAGCCGTTCGTTCCCATTCCGCCGCCCCAGCCGGGGGAGCCGCTAGCGATGACGTAGAGGATCAGCGCTCCAAGGATTGCACCGGCGACCTGCGCGATCGCGTATCCGACGAACTCGCCGACGCTCATTCGCCCCGCTGTCACCATCCCGAGCGACACGGCCGGGTTCAGATGTGCCCCTGAAATGGCGCCGATCCCATAGGCCGCTGCGACGATGGACAGGCCAAAGGCCAGCGCAATTCCCTGATAGCCGATTCCGACCATCACGCCGTCAGCGCCAACGACCTTCTGGCCGATAACGGCAGCTCCGCAGCCAAACAGGACCAGAATCATCGTTCCGATCATCTCTGCGACAAGTTTCTTCGACATGTTCCCTCCTCTGAGCGACTTGCGGTTGACTTCAGGCGTCGCTTCGCCCGTGTTGAATGGTCGGCGGTCAGCCGGCCGTCTGCCTGAAACGCACTGAGGATACGGCGGCTTTTGTCTAAAGCTCTGCGCGAAATGCAACAATTCCCCAGAAATCTTGGGAATGTTGCCGGATTCTCGCTGGTGCTGTGCCTCGGTCCCGGCGCCGCCCCGGCTCGCTGGATTGCCTAGGCATCGGATTGCGCCTATGTGAAAGGAAATCCATGCCGAGACGAGGACAGCCCTTGCGCGACCTGAACATCCCGTCCGAACGCCATCCCGAAAAGGCGCATCGCCCCGACAATGCCCAGCCGAAGAAACCGGACTGGATTCGGGTCAAGGCGCCGGTCTCGCAGGGCTACAAGGAAACCCGCGACATCATCCGCGAGCAGAAACTGGTCACAGTCTGCGAGGAAGCGGGCTGCCCAAATGTCGGCGAGTGCTGGAGCCAGGGTCACGCCACCATGATGATCATGGGTGAGATCTGCACCCGCGGCTGCACCTTCTGCAACGTCGCGACGGGCAAGCCGCAGACGCTCGACGCCTTCGAGCCCGGCCGCGTCGCCCATGCGGTGGCGCAATTGGGCCTCAAGCATGTCGTGGTCACCAGCGTCGACCGCGACGATCTGGAAGATGGCGGGGCCGAGCATTTCGCCCAGACGATCCGTGCGATCCGCCACCGCGCGCCCGGGACCACGATCGAGGTGCTGGTGCCCGATTTCCTGAAATGCGAGGCGTCTGCATTGGAAACCGTGGTCGAGGCGCGGCCGGATGTCTTCAACCACAATCTTGAAACCGTGCCCGGCCTTTACCCGGAGGTTCGCCCCGGTGCGCGCTACTTCCACTCGCTGCGGCTCCTGCAGCGGGTGAAGGACCTCGACCCGTCGATGTTCACCAAGTCGGGGATCATGGTTGGCCTCGGCGAGGACCGGCAGGCGGTACTGCAGGTGATGGATGACATGCGCGCGGCGGATGTCGATTTCCTGACCATCGGTCAATACCTTCAGCCGACACCGAAGCATCACCGCGTGGATCGTTTCGTGACGCCGGAGGAATTCGCCGCCTACGAGAAAGCGGCGCTCGGCAAGGGGTTTCTGATGGTCTCGGCCACTCCGCTGACGCGGTCTTCCTATCATGCCGGCGATGACTTTGCCCGGCTGCGCGCGGCGCGCGAAGCGAAGCTGGGGCGGGTCTGAGCGCCAGCCGGGCGGAACGAAAATCCTTCAAAGGATATTGGCAAGTTTCTTCAAGGAAACTTGTGCCTCAGAACCGGCGCACGTCCGGCAGGAACACCGCCAGCACTCCGATCAGCGGCAGAAGTGCCGTCAGGCGGAACACATGCTCGATCGAGGTCGCATCGGCCAGCATGCCGATCCCGGCCGCGCCGAGCGCGCCCATGCCGAAGGCCAGCCCGAAGAACAGCCCAGCCACCATCCCGACATTCTTCGGCAGCAGGTCCTGCGCATAGACAATGATCGCCGGGAAGGCCGAAGCAAGGATCATCCCGGCCAATGCACTGAGGAGGATGACCGGCACGAGGCCGACATAGGGAATGGCCAGCGCGATCGGCGCGACACCGAGGATGGACACCCAGATGACCCGTTTGCGCCCGATCCGGTCGCCGATCGGGCCGCCGATGATGGTTCCTACCGCGACTGCCGCAAGGAAGACGAAAAGGCAAAGCTGGGCGTGCTGGACCGACACGTCGAAGCGGTCCATCAGGTAGAACGTGTAGTAGCTCGAGAAGCTGGCCATATAGACGAATTTCGAGAAGGTCAGGGCGATCAGCACCGTGATCGCGACGATCACCCGTCCCCGTGGCAGCGGCGAGACCGAGGCGGCACGCTTTCGAGCGCTGTGAATCCGCTGCATCCCTTCCGAGGCATACCAGCGACCGACCAGTGTCAACACGGTCATGCCCGCCAGCGCGACGGCGGCGAACCAGGCGACGCTCGACTGGCCAAAGGGCACGACGATAAAGGCGGCGAGTAGCGGGCCGAGGGCAGAGCCGGCATTGCCGCCGACCTGGAAAAAGCTCTGGGCGAAGCCGGGGCGCTTGCCGGCAGCCAGCCGCGCGATCCGGCTCGATTCCGGATGAAAGACAGAAGAGCCGCAGCCGATCAGCGCGACCGATAGGAGCACGGTGTAGAAATGGTCGGCTCGCGACAGAAGCACCAGCCCCACGAGCGTCAGCGCCATGCCGAAGACCAGCGAGAAGGGCTGGGGGCGCTTGTCGGTGACGAAGCCCACGACCGGCTGCAGGATCGAGGCCGTGCCCTGAAACACAAAGGTAATGAGCCCGATCTGGCCGAAGCTCAGTGCCAGTTCGGTTTTCAGCATCGGATAGATCGCCGGGATCAGCGACTGCATCAGGTCGTTCAACATGTGACACAATGCGATCGCCGCAATGATCGGCAGAACCGTCGCCTCGTGCGTGGCGCGGGTTTCGTCTGTGCTGCTGAGGGACATTTTGGATGGCCTGCGCCTGAAACGTATTGCCACCGGTAAACCGTCTCGTTCAGCGGAAGTCAATCAACCGAAACCTCACGGCCCAATGGACCGGGATGAGGCTTTTGACAGAACGGCTCCGTCGGTTAGCGTGATCCGGGGGAGGGCGGCGGCCAATGCCGCCCCGGTGTCAGGGTCTGGGAGGTTCAGTATGCCCGTGTATGTCAGTCCGTTCGAGGCTCCGGTCATTCCCGACATCGGGATCACCGAACTCGTCTTCCGCGGCGTCGAGACGCGCAAGGATGCTCCGGTCCTGATCGAGGGGCCAACGGGGCGGATCATCACCGGGATGGAATTCATCGATCGCGTCCGGCGATTGGCGGGCGGGCTTGCCGCGCGGGGGATTGGTCCGGGCCACGTCGTTGCATTGATGGCGCCCAATATTCCTGAATTTGTGATCGTGTTCCACGCCGTGGCCCTGTGCGGTGCGACGCTCACCACCATCAATCCGACCTACACGGCGCGGGAGGTCCGGTTGCAGCTGATCGACGCCCGCGCAGAGCTTCTGATAGCCTTCGCGCCGTTCATTCCCACGGCACGGGAAGCGGCCGAAGGAACCGCCGCGAAAACTTTCGTCTCGATCGGCCCCGCCGAGGGCGTTGCAGAACTTGCGGATCTGTTCGGTCCGCCGATGATGGCGCAGGTGCCTGTGGATTTTGCCCGCGACGTGCTGGTGCTGCCCTACTCCTCTGGCACGACCGGCCTGCCCAAAGGCGTTATGCTGTCGCATCGCAACCTTGTCGCCAATGCGCTGCAAACCCGTCCGCATATCACGGTGGACCCCGGCGATGCGATTCTTGCCGTCCTGCCGTTCTTCCACATCTACGGCATGTCGGTCCTGATGAACCATTTCCTGTCGTCCGGCGGGGTGGTCGTGACATTGCCGCGCTTCGAACTCGAGCCGGCGCTACGTTTGATCGAGAGGCATAGAACGCCCTGGCTGATCGTGGTCCCGCCGATCATCCTGGCTCTGGCGAAGCACCCGATGGTCGAGAATTTCGACCTCAGCGGTGTTCGGTCCGTAATCTCCGGCGCGGCGCCCCTGGGCGCCGAACTGCAGCAGGCCTGCACCGCACGGTTGGGGGCAACCGTGGTGCAGGGCTATGGGCTGACCGAGACGAGCCCTGTCAGCCATGTTGTGCCCCTTGATCGCGTGACCCCGGGCGCGGCGGGATTCTGCGTCGGCGGCACGGAGATGCGCCTTGTCGATCCTCAGACCGGTGCCGAGGTGCCGGACGGTCGAGAAGGCGAGATCCATCTTCGCGGACCGCAGGTGATGCTTGGATATCTCAACAATCCCGAGGCCACGGCGGCCGTGCTGCTGCCGGGCGGATGGTTCAGGACTGGCGATCTTGGCTATGTCGACGGGGATGGCCACCTGCACATCGTCGACCGGGTCAAGGAACTCATCAAGGTCAAGGGGTTCCAGGTCGCCCCGGCGGAACTGGAAGCGCTGCTGATCGCCCATCCCGAAGTGGCTGATGTCGCGGTCATCGGTGCCCCGGACGAAGACTCCGGCGAGCGACCTGTGGCATTTGTCGTTCGCGCACAGGGAGCGACGATCGAAAGCGCAGCGCTTGTCGCCTATCTTCAGCCGCTCGTCGCGCACTACAAGCAGTTGTCCGAGGTCCGCTTTGTCGAGGCCATTCCGAAATCGCCGTCCGGCAAGATCCTGCGGCGGATGTTGAAGGGGACACTCTGACTCCAGCTCACGGAGCTGCGTCGAAGAAGTCGAGGATGGCGGTATCGGCATCGAAGCCGGTCAAGGGTCCCGCGCGCCGTCCGCCGGGCCAGGCGTGGTCGAAGCCCTCCAGCACCATGACCTTGACGGCGACCCTGCCATCCGGCAGTCGCCACTCCCGCGTGACGATCGAGGTCCCGTCTGTCCCCACCGCCTTCCCCTGCGTCTGGACCAACGGGCCGTGCCAGGCAGAGGCGAAGGCTGCGGCGGTGTCCGATACGGCGGCGAAGGGAACCTGGGCGAAGCTCTTCTCACCCTTGCCGCCCGTGAAAGGCACCATCCGGTCTGCGGTCCCGTGGATGTGCAACAATGCCACGGGGGCCTCGACACGGAAGGAGGGGTCCATCGTGCCGGCAACTCCCGCTACGGCTCTTACCTTGGCTGGCCGGCCCGCAGCATAGCGCTCGGCCATCATGCTGCCGTTCGACATGCCCGTCGCGAAAACCCTATCATCATCGACGCCGAAGCGCTCGGCCGCATCCGCCAGCACCGCGTCCAGAAAACCCATGTCGTCGACACCGGTGACCTGGGCGTAGGCGCAGCAATAACCGGCATTCCACGTCAGAAGCCGGGTGCGCCCCGATCCTGCGGGATAGATCACCGCATAGCCTCGTTCGGTGGCGGGGGGCGAGAGGCCGGAATTACGGGCAAACTGATTGGGATTGCCGCCACCGCCATGCAGGGCAAGGATAACAGAGGCGCCTTCAGGCTTTGTCGGCAGGTCGATCCGGTACCACCGGCCGTTCGTGAGCTCCACCGTCTGGCTGGCCGCGTGAAGCGGCAGCGACGTCATCAATGCCAGCACGAGAACCGCAAGGGCGGGCAACAGGGGCAAAAGGGAAAGGCGGCGCATCGGCGGGCTCCTGTCCGGGGCAGATGACCGACGAACGGCCAAGCCGGCGAATTCCGTCGCGTCAGGGTTGGGCCGGCCCGTAAAGCTGGGCAGCCCGCCGCTCGAAGGCGCGGACGATCCGCTGCATGGCGTCGTTGAACACGACCCCGATGATCCCCTGCAGGATGGCATTGCGGAATTCGAAGTCGACGAAGAACTCGACCTCGCACCCCCCCTCTGCACGGTCGCGGAAATGCCAATGGCTCTTCATGTGGCGGAACGGTCCGTCGAGATACTCGGTCTCGATCCGCATCCGGTCGGGCAGGAGGGTGACGCGGCTGCCGAAGCGCTCGCGGAACACCTTGAACGAGATGACGAGGTCCGCCTCCATCACCTCACCGCCCGGCACGCCGGGGATGGGCGTGCGCGAGCGGATCCGGGCCGCGGCGTTCCAGGGCAGGAACTCGGGATACCGCGCCACATCAGCCACCAGATCGTACATCTGGCGGGCCGAATAGGGCAGGGCCTTGGTCTCTGAATGGGTGGGCATCGGCTTCCCGGCTGGGCCTGTCATCGGCACGTGACTTGGCAGGGGCTTTTGGTTAAACCCGCGTGGGAAATCAAGGGGCCGCCATGCCGCAGAAACCTTACGTGATCGACCGGATGATTTCGGCCAAGGCCATTGCGGCGCGGGTCGAGGCTCTGGCGCGCGAGATCACCCATCATTTCGAGGGCACCGACAAGCTGGTCGTCGTGGGCCTTCTGCGCGGCTCGTTCGTGTTCATCGCCGATCTCGTGCGCGAGATCGACCTGCCGGTCGAGGTCGATTTCCTCGAGGCCTCCTCCTACGGCAATGCGACCGAGTCCTCGCGCGAGGTGCGCATCCTCAAGGATCTGTCGGGCGAGATTGCCGGGCGCGACGTACTGGTGGTCGAGGATATCGTCGATACCGGGTTCACGCTGAACCATGTCGTGAACCTGTTGCGGGCCCGCAGCCCGAAGCGGCTCGAGGTTTGCGCGCTGCTCGACAAGCCGTCACGGCGCGAAGTCGACATCCGCGCCACCTGGACCGGTTTCGAAATCCCTGACGAGTTCGTCGTCGGCTACGGAATCGACTACGCGCAGCGCAACCGGAACCTGCCCTATATCGGCAAGGTGCGCTTTGCCGATCCGTCTGCCTGAGGATAGCCTCCTCGGTCCAAGGCTCGATGTTCGCGCAGCCGTGATCCGCCGTCATCGGTTCGTGATCCCCTTCGGCAAAACAGGCCCGGCATCAGCGGAAAAGCTCCTAAACCTTAGGGGTATTCTGCCGTCTGCACCGTAAGTTGCAGACGAATTTGCTTCGTGAATCCAAAGGTGTCCGCATACCTTCTGCTCGTCATGCAGATTACAGGAGCAGACATGAAATTTGGCTTCTTCGCCGCCGGCCTCGCCGCGGCCCTTGCTACCGCCGCCATCGCGCAAGAGGCGGAAGATCCCTTTGCCGATGCCGTCGAGTCCCGCCACGGACTGATGTTGCTTATGGCCCAGAACCTTGGGACGCTTGGCGGTATGGCCAAGGGGGAAACCCCTTATGACGCAGCCGTTGCAGGCAAGGCTGCCGACAACATCGCGGCGCTTTCCTCGGTGATGAGCATGGATCTTTTCCCCGCCGGCTCGGAATACGAGAAGGCCGCGGACAGCTTTGCCCTGCCGTCGATCTGGTCGAACCAGGAAGACTTCGTGAAGAAGATCAGCGCCCTGAACGATGCGGCAAACGCTATGACCGCGGATGCAAAGAAAGATCTCGCCTCGCTGCAAGCTGGCATGAACGGCATCGGCGGGGCTTGTGCCGCCTGCCACAAGGCCTATCGTCAGCCCGAAGAGTAATCGTCCTTCGGAGCTGAAAAGCCGCCGCTTGCGCAGGAGTCCGACATGAAGCGTGTCCTCTTGGGACTGGTCCTCGTCGCGGCCTGTGTTGCGGCCTTTGTGATTGTAACCTTGCCCGAGCGCGGCGATGCAGTGGCGCTTGGGCAGCTCAGCGGCGATCCGGCGCGGGGCCAGACGCTGTTCTGGGCGGGCGGCTGCGCCTCTTGCCACGCCGCACCAGGGGCCGAGGGCGAGGCGCGTCTGGTGCTGTCCGGCGGGCTGCAGTTGCCCACGCCCTTCGGCACCTTCAGCGTCCCGAACATTTCTCCCGACCCGCTGCAGGGCATCGGCAACTGGACGCTTGCCGATTTCGAGGGGGCGCTGCGCCACGGAACCTCGCCCGATGGCAAGCATTACTATCCATCCTTCCCCTATACCTCCTACGCCCATGCGACCGATCAGGATGTCGTCGATCTGTGGGCTTTCCTGCAGACCCTGCCGCTGTCCAACCGGCCGAACGATCCGCACCAGATCAGCTTTCCCTTCGACCAGCGCCTGCTTCTGGGCGGATGGAAGTTCCTGAACCCCTCAACCGCTTGGGTCGTACCGGATCCGCTGACCCCGGAAGAGGAGCGCGGCCGCTATCTGGTCGAGGGCTTCGGCCATTGCGGCGAATGCCATACCCCGCGCAATGCTCTCGGTGGGCGCGACATGGCGCGCTGGCTGGCGGGCGGCCCGAACCCGGAAGGCAAGGGGACGATCCCGAACATCACGCCAGCCAAGCTCGACTGGTCGACAGCCGATATAGCGGAATACCTGAAATCGGGCTTCACCCCGGACTACGACTCCGCCGGGGGTGGCATGGCCGATGTCGTCACCAACATCTCGCATCTGTCCGACGCAGACCGTCTTGCCATTGCCGCCTATCTGAAGAAGGTTCCTCCTCAGAACTGAGGCCGACGTCCGCGCCCCAGACCCCAGGGAGGCATGGGATGATCCTGATCGGGCAATACGATTCCCCCTTCGTGCGGCGCGTTGGTGTCGCGCTACGCCTCTACGGTTTCTCGTTCGAACACCGGCCATGGTCGGTCTTCGGCGATGCCGACAAGATCCGCCCGTTCAATCCGCTAGTTCGCGTCCCGGTCCTGGTCCTTGACGAGGGCGAGGCGCTGATCGAAAGCGGGGCGATCCTTGACCACCTTGACAGTCTTGTGCCCGAGGGGCGCGCGCTTGTCCCGCGGGCCGGGGCAGAGCGTCGGCACGCCCTGCGCCAGATCGCGCTGGCCACAGGGCTTGCCGACAAGGCGGTGAGCCTGTTCTACGAGCGGCGCCTGCACGACGTTGCATCGGAGGTCTGGACAACCCGCTGCCGCAGTCAGCTCGGCGCGACACTGGAGCGGCTTGATGCCGAAAGGGCGGCGCTTGCGACTCCGTTCTGGCAGGGAAACGCCATAGGTCACGGCGACATCGCGCTGACCTGCGCCTGGCGCTTCGCGACCGAGGCGCATCCGGGCCTGATCGATCCTGCCACCTATCCCGCCCTGGCCGAGGCCGTGGCGCGGATGGAGGCGATGCCGGTTTTTGCCGAGATCTGCCAGCCCTTCGTCGTGCCGACCTAGCGTAGCGCCTCTAGCAGCATCGCCAAGGCGTGTTTCACCGTTGCCCGGCGGACGGCATCGCGTCCGATCGCACCGAATTCAATGGTTTCCGAGCGAACCGGCGTGCCGTGACGCGCAAGCCCGAAGCAGACGCGCCCCTCGGGCTTTGTCTCCGATCCACCGGGGCCAGCGATGCCGGTGACCGAGACCGCCAGCGTCGCGGCCGAGCGGATCAGCGCGCCGTCCGCCATCTCGCGCGCAACTTCCTCGCTTACGGCGCCGTAGCGGACCAATGCCTCGGGGCGGACGCCCAGCATCTCTTCCTTGGCGCTGTTCGAATAGGTGATGAAGCCGCGGTCGAAGATGTCAGAAGACCCGGCCACATCGGTGATCGCCCCGGCGATCAGCCCACCGGTGCAGCTTTCCGCCGTCGCGATCAGGGCCTTCTTCGCTCGGGCCCGGGACAGAAGCTCCACGGCTTCGGGCAGGGGGGCGGTCACATCATCACCCCGTGATAGAGCCCCGCCGCGATCATCACGCCAATCCCGGCGAAAAGCCCGGCCCAGAGATCGTCCAGCATCACCCCGGCCGCATCGCCCCGCGCATCCGCCGCGCCGACCAGCCAGGGTTTCCAGATGTCGAACAGCCGAAATAGAAGGAACGCCGCCACCGGCGCGGGCCAGGGCATCCAGCCATCCCAGCCCCGCGCCCAGAAGGCCGCCGAGGGGAAAAGCAGGGCGACCCACTGGCCGGCGACCTCGTCGATGACGAATTCGGACGGATCCTCGCCCGGACGATCCGAAAGCTCGCGGTTGACCGCCCAGAACCCCGCCCAGATCATGACGGCGGTCATCAGGGCAAGGCCGGGAAAGCCTGCAACCCTGTCGATCAGCATGCCAAGTGCCACTGCCACCGCCGAACCCCAGGTTCCGGGGGCAGGGCGCAGGAGTCCGGTCCCGAAAAAGGTCGCCAAGATCCGGCTCATGCGGTCACCAGCGTCGCGGTGGCCAGCGCCGCGATCCCCTCTTCGCGCCCGGTAAAGCCCAGACGCTCGCTTGTCGTCGCCTTGACACTGACCCGGTCGGGCTCGATGCCCAGAATGCGGGCCAACTCGGCCTGCATCGCCCCGGCATGGGGTCCGACCTTTGGTCGCTCGCAGATCAAAGTCACGTCGGCATTGGCGATGCGGAAGCCGCGCGCCTCGGCCCGTCCAGCGGCGTGGCGCAGGAAGATATGGCTCTCGGCGCCCTTCCATTGCGGGTCGGATGGCGGGAAGTGCCGCCCGATGTCACCCTCGGCCAAGGCGCCATAGATGGCGTCGGTCAGGGCGTGCATGCCCACATCGGCATCGGAATGGCCAACCAGCCCCGCGCCATGCGGAACCTTGACCCCGCAAAGCCAGACATGGTCGCCCGGCCCGAAGGCATGCACGTCGAACCCATTGCCCAAACGGATATCCATGCCACGCCGTCCTTTCAGGATGTGCTCCGCCCGCTCGATGTCGCTGGCAAAGGTCAGCTTCAGGTTTTCCTCTTCGCCCTCGACGATGGCGACCGTCATGCCTGCCGCGCGCGCCACCTCGACATCATCCGCCGCCCCGCCCGGATGGGCGCGGTGCGCGGCAAGGATCGCGCCAAACTGGAACCCCTGCGGCGTCTGGGCGCGCCAGAGATTGGCGCGGTCCTGGGTGCCGCTGACCGCCATCGCCTCGCCACGCCAAAGCGCATCGGTCACGGGCAGGGCAGGGGCCGCGCCCTCGGCGTTGTCTAGAGCCGAAATCACCCTGTCGATCAAAGCTTTGCTGACCAGTGGCCGAGCCCCGTCATGGATGAGGACCCGGTCCACCCCCATCAGCGCCAGCGCCTCGAGCGCGTTGCGGACAGAGGCGTCGCGCGTGCTGCCGCCGGTGACGAAATCCACGTCGGCCAGCGTCTGTTCCGCCAGCAGGTGGTCGTCGGGATGGATGACGACCAGCAGGTGATCGACCGTGCCGCGAAAGGCATCGACCGTATGCGCCAGCACCGGCCGGCCGGCCAGCATCCGCCATTGCTTCGGCAGGCCTTCGCCCGCGCGCGTCCCGCGTCCGGCGGCCACGATGATGCCTGCGACTGTCATCTTCGCTCCATATCGACCGGGCATCTGTCTAGGGCAGGAAGCGGGACGTGACAATGCGGCGAAACCTTCGGGCATGTATGCACAAAAAATAGGCATATGCTCGGGATTGACCAGACTCTCGGGCGGGATCGCCCCTCGCCTTGGTTGTCATCCGGGGGGACAGAGGCTACCTCGAGGCTGACGCACAAGGATTAGGCATTTGTTTCTCCAGTCGGCTGCCGCCGCCAATGGCCTTACCATTGATCCACCGGTTCTGCTGGCGCCCCTCGCCGGCATCACAGACCTGCCGTTTCGCCGGCTGGTCGCCTCGTTCGGTGCAGGTCTGGTGGTCAGCGAGATGGTGGCGAGTCAAGAGGTCGTGCAAGCACGTCCCCTGGCTCGCGCCCGCGCCGAACTCGGCTTCGAGATGGATCGTACCTCGGTCCAGCTTGCCGGACGCGAAACCTACTGGATGGCCGAGGCCGCGAAGTATGTCGAAGGGCAGGGCGCGCGGGTCATCGACATCAACATGGGGTGCCCTGCCAAGAAGGTCACCACCGGCTATTCCGGTTCGGCCCTGATGAAGACGCCAGATCATGCCCTGCGACTGATCGAGGCGGTCGTGGGTGCGGTCTCTGTGCCGGTCACGCTCAAGACCCGCCTTGGCTGGGATGATGCCTGCCTGAACGCGCCGGACATCGCACGCCGCGCCGAGGCCGCGGGTGTTGCGATGATCACCATCCATGGCCGTACGCGCTGCCAGTTCTACTCGGGCAAGGCGGACTGGGCGGCGATCCGCGCGGTGAAGGAGGCGGTGAAAATTCCGGTCATCGCCAATGGCGACATCGTCGATGCGGAAACCGCGGCCGAGGCGCTGCGCCTGTCCGGCGCCGATGGCGTGATGGTCGGTCGCGGCGCCCAGGGTGCCCCCTGGCGGCTCGCGGAGATCGCGCACCGTCTCTACGGCAGCCCGGCGCCAGTTGTACCGCAAGGCGCGGCGTTCGCCGATTTGGTCATCGGGCACTACGACGCCATGCTCGACTTCTATGGGTTCGAGCTTGGCATCAAGGTCGCCCGCAAGCATCTGGGCTGGTATCTCGGAGAGGCGCGGCGAACCTCGCAACGCGGGGCGATCCTCACCGCGACCGATCCGCAAGCCGTCCGCGACGCCCTCCGTGCAGCCTTCCTTGCCGCACCCGACGACGAGACGAGGGAGGCGGCATGATGCCCTACCGCTCGCCCTATCCGGTTCCGGGCGTCATCTGGGCCTCGCTGCCGATCCCGGCCTTCCTGATCGACCGCGAGGGCAAGCTGGTCGAGGTGAATCCGGCGGGCGAGACGTTCCTCAATGCCTCGGTCAAGGCGCTGTACGGTGTTCCGGCCTTCGACCGAATCCACATCGACGCGCCGATGGACGAGGCGCTGGCACGGGCTCGGGCCAATCAGTCGGCCCTGTTCATCAACGACGTCGACGTGACCTCGGGCGAGAAGCCGCCGGTCCAGTGCAACGTGCAGATCGCACCGATGCATGACAATCCCGACATCCTGATGCTGCTGATCTCGCCGCGCGACATCGCCGACCGGCTCGGCCGCATCGCGAATGCCAAGTCCTCGGCCAAGTCGGCGATCGGCATGGCGGAAATGCTGGCCCACGAGATCAAGAACCCGCTCGCAGGGATCACCGGTGCGGCCCAGCTTCTGTCGATGGGCCTCGGACCGGAAGACCGCGAGTTGACGGACCTGATCGTCGAGGAATCGCGCCGGATCGTGAAGCTGCTCGAACAGGTGGAGCAGTTCGGCAACCTTCGTCCCCCGGACCTGCGCGCGGTAAACATCCATGATGCGCTCGATCGCGCCCGCCGTTCGGCCGTGGTTGGCTTTGCGGCGAACATGACGATCCTCGAAGAATACGACCCCTCGCTGCCGCCGACGCTGGCCGATCCCGACCAGCTGATGCAGGTGTTCCTGAACCTCATCAAGAATGCGGCCGAGGCGGCGGGGCCAAGGGGCAGCGGCACGATCCGGCTCAAGACCTCTTACGACCTCTCGCTTCGGATGCGGCGCAAGGATGGGTCAGGCCGGGCGCTGCCGCTGAAGATCGAGATCATCGACAACGGGCCCGGTATCCCGCCCGAGATCGCACAGGACATCTTCGAGCCCTTTGTCAGCGGGCGCGAAAACGGAACCGGACTGGGCCTCGCGCTCGTGTCCAAGATTATCAACGACCATGGCGGCTGGATTTCGGTCGACTCGGTGCCGGGGCGCACGGTCTTCCGTGTTTCGCTGCCCGTGGCGCCCAAGGAACTTGCGCAGGACGTAACGTAAGGAGGCAGGACAATGGATGGCACGGTACTGGTCGCGGATGACGACCGCACGATCCGCACGGTTCTGACCCAGGCGCTGACCCGCGCGGGCTGCAAGGTGCACGCGACCTCATCGCTGATGACCCTGATGCGGTGGGTCGAGGAGGGGAAGGGCGATCTCGTCATCTCGGACGTGATCATGCCCGACGGCAACGGGCTGGAGGCGCTGCCGCGCATCGGCAAGATGCGCCCCGGCCTGCCCGTGATCGTGATCTCGGCACAGAACACCATCATGACGGCGATCCAGGCGGCAGAGGCCGAGGCCTATGACTATCTGCCCAAGCCCTTCGACCTGCCCGACCTGATGAAACGTTCGGCCCGCGCGCTGGATCAGAAGCGCCGCGCCGTGGTGCGCAACCGGGTCGAAACCAAGGAGGCGGGCGACGACTTGCCGCTCGTTGGCAGGACACCGGCGATGCAGGCGCTCTACAGGCTCGTCGCCCGGGTGATGAACACCGACCTCCCGGTCCTCATCACCGGCGAAAGCGGCACCGGCAAGTCGCTGATCGCGCGCGCCATCCACGACTTTTCGGACCGTCGCACGCTGCCCTTCGTGGTGGCACAATCGGCCGATCTTGCCGGGATCGAAGGCCCGGCGATGCTTCTGTCCAAGGCGCGGGGCGGCAGCCTCGTCTTCGACGAAGTGGCTGATTACGATGAGGACGCCCAGGCCCGGATCGTACGGATGCTGGACATGCTTGGCGATTCCGCGCCGCGGATCATGGCGACCTCGCAGGCCGATCTTTCGGCTCGGATGGAGGCGGGGCTTTTCCGGCAGGACCTGTTCTATCGCCTCGGCGGTGTCACCATCCACGTCCCGTCCCTGCGCGAGCGGGTGGACGACATCCCGCTGCTCGCCGACCATTTCCTGTCGAAAGGCGAGCGTGATTTCGGGGCGGTGCGCCGCCTCTCGGCCGATGCGCGCGAACTGGTGCGTGCCTATTCCTGGCCGGGCAACGTGCGGCAGCTCGAGAACACGCTGCGCCGCCTGATGGTGACATCTGCCGAGGCCGAGATCAGCCGGGCCGAGGTCGAGGCCGTTCTCGGCAACCAGCCGTCGATGGAACCGCTCCGTGGCGGCGGCGAGGGCGAGAAACTGTCGACCAGCGTCGCCAAGCACCTGAAGCGCTACTTCGATCTGCATGGCGGCGCGCTGCCGCCGCCCGGGGTCTATCAGCGAATCCTGCGCGAAGTGGAGTTGCCGCTGATCGAGATCGCCCTCGATGCGACCGCCGGAAATCAGGCAAAATGTGCCGATTTGCTCGGCATCAACCGCAATACCTTGCGCAAGAAGATCACCGACCTCGATATCCGCGTGACACGGCGGCGCAAGCTGATGTAAAACCGCCACAGGAATAGTGGCACGGCGGCGTCAGTTGTCAGAAGGCCACGGAATAGGCGGTAAGGGTCGCGCGAGCGGCCCGCATCAAGGGCGGCAGGCGTGCAGCGCTCAGCGCGAAGTGAGACCTGGAACCGGTTGCGCAAGCAACGCCGGGTTCAGACTTGGGCCACATTCGGCCTTGTTCTGCTTGGCCCGCTTCTGGCGCTGGCCACCTTCCTGACGCTTGGCCCCTTCAATCAGGGCGTCGGCTCTCCGACACTGCGGCTCGTGCTGCTGGCCGACCTCGTCTATGTGCTGGTCGTTGCCACGCTGGTGATCCAGCGCATCGCCAAGATGGTTGCCGACCGCCGGGCAAAATCCGCCGGGTCACGGCTGCACCTGCGTCTGACGGGCGTCTTTGCCCTGATTGCGCTGGTTCCGACGGTCCTCGTTGCTGTCTTCGCCGTGCTGACGGTGAACGTGGGCCTGGAAGGATGGTTTTCCGACCGGGTCCGGCAGGTTGTGGGATCGTCGCTGTCGGCCGCCGAAGCCTATCGCAGCGAGCATCAGCGCGACCTGACCCAGGACGCCCAAGCGCTGGCGGGATATCTCAACCTTTCAAAGCAGGCCTCGGTCTATGTCGATGACGGCGATCTGCGCCAGCTGCTGAGCAAGGCGCAGGCCCAGGTGCAGCGCGGATTGCGCGAGGCGTATGTCATTGACGGAAAAGGCGAAATCCGTGCGCGGGGCGAAAGCTCGTATCTCTTCGATTACGAGATGCCCACGGCTGACCAGATCGAGCGGGCTCTCAAGGGCGAGACGGTCGTCATCGAGGACTGGGCGAATAACGAATTCCGCGCGCTTGTCTGGCTCGAGTCCTATCCCGACCGCTTTCTGCTGGTCACCCGGACAGTCGATGGATCGCTGCTGAGCCTGCTGGACGATACGACCGAAAACGCCCGCCTCTACCATCAGCTTGAAGCCGAGCGCGGGCGGCTTCTGTTCGAATTCGGTCTGCTTTACATAGGCTTCGCGCTTATTCTTATCCTTGCGGCCGTCTGGCTGGGCTTGTGGTTTGCCGAGCGCCTGTCGCGCCCGGTCGGCAGGCTTGCCGGTGCCGCGCAGCGGGTCGGCGGCGGTGATCTGGACGTGCAGGTGATCGAGGAACAGGGCGATGACGAGATCGCCATGCTCGGACGCATCTTCAACCAGATGACCCGCCAGCTGAAGGGCCAGCGCGCCGCGCTGGTCGAAGGACACGCCCTGACCGAGGAACGGCGTCGGCTCTTCGACTCGGTCCTGTCGAACGTCACCGCGGGGGTGATCGGCCTGGATGCCGAGGGCGCGGTTGAGTTCATCAACCGCTCCGCAACGCGGCTTCTCGATCTTCCCCCGGAAGCGGGTGGCGCGATGACCGTGCTTGTCCCGGAATTCGGCCCGCTCTTTGACCGACTGCGTGAAGGCGACGGCACTGCCGTTCAGGAAGAGGTGCGGCTGTCGCGGCGCGGCAAGCTCGAAAGCCTTCTCGTGCGAATGAGCGAGCGGCGGAACGACGACGGCACGCCTGAAGGTTACGTCGTGGCCTTCGACGATGTGACTGAACTGGTCAGCGCGCAGCGGATGGCCGCCTGGGGCGACGTGGCCCGGCGTATTGCGCATGAGATCAAGAACCCGCTGACCCCGATCCAGCTTTCGGCCGAGCGCATCAAGCGCAAGTTCCGTCCGATCGTCGGTGACGAGGCGGCGGCGGATCTTGACCAGTATACCGATGTGATCGTCCGCCAGACTGGCGACCTGCGTCGTATCGTCGATGAGTTCTCGAAATTCGCCCGGATGCCGGAGCCCGACCGCCGTGAGGAGGATCTCGTCAAGCTGGTCCGTGATGCCGTCCTGCTGCAGGACAGCGGCCAGCCGGACGTGAAGGTGACGTCAAAGCTGCCGGATGGGCCGCTTATGCTGGATCTGGACGCGACCATGATCTCGCAAGCGCTGACCAACCTTATCAAGAACGCCGGAGAAGCGATTGAATCGCTGAAAGAAAAAGGCGCGCCAGACGATCTTGAGCCTCAGGTCAGGGTCGAACTGATCGAACAGCCGGATGTCGTTATCATCCGCATTTCCGACAATGGCATCGGTCTGCCCGAGGATCGGGCGCGGCTGTTCGAGCCCTATGTGACGACACGGGAGAAGGGGACAGGCCTGGGCCTGCCTATCGTCAAGAAGATCATCGAGGAACATGGCGGCACGCTGACACTGAACGATGCCGCGCCATTCGAAGGTCAGTCCCATGCAGGGGCGATGGCCGAAATCAGACTGCCCCGCAGCCCGCGCCCGGCGCGTGGGCGGGGTGTACGCGCGGCCAAATAAGGCCCGGAGGACAGGTAGATGAGCGGCATTCTTATTGTAGACGATGAAAAGGACATTCGCGAACTGATCGGCGATATCCTGCGGGATGAGGGCTATCAGGTTCGCCTTGCCGGCAACTCGGATGCCTGCATGGCCGAGATCAACGCCGAACCCCCGGCGCTGATGATCCTGGATATCTGGCTCAAGGACAGCCAGATGGACGGGATCGATATTCTCAAGACCGTGCGCCGGTCGAACCCGGACGTTCCGATCGTCATCATCTCGGGCCATGGGAACATCGAGATCGCCGTCGCCGCCATCAAGCAGGGGGCTTACGACTTCATCGAGAAGCCGTTCAACATCGACCAGCTGATGGTCGTCGTTTCGCGGGCGATGGAGACGAGCCGCCTGCGCCGCGAGAACATCGACCTCCGCCGGCGAGAGGTGACTTCGGCTGAGATGCTGGGAAATTCTCCGGCTTTCAAGGCCTTGAAGGCGCAGCTTGAGAAGGTGACGAAGTCGAATGGCCGCGTCATGCTGACTGGTCCGGCCGGTTCGGGCAAGGAACTGGCGGCGCGCTTCATCCATGCCCAGTCGAATCGCGCCTCGGCGCCTTTCGTTTCGGTTTCCTCGGCCACGATCGAGCCCGAACGTATGGAAGAGGTCCTGTTCGGCCGGGAATCGTCCGAACGTGGTATCGAACAGGGTCTTCTGGAACAGGCCCATGGCGGGGTCGTCTATTTCGACGAGGTCGCCGACATGCCGCTTGGCACCCAGTCGAAGATCCTGCGCGTATTGGTCGAGCAGCAGTTTGCCCGCGCGGGCGGCACCGACAAGGTGCGTGTCGATCTGCGGGTGATTTCCTCGACCACCCGCGACCTCAAGACCGAGATCGCGTCGGGCCGCTTCCGGCAAGAGCTGTATGACAGGCTGAACGTGGTGCCGATCACCGTGCCTTCGCTGGAGGACCGGCGCGAGGACATTCCCGAGCTTGCCAGACACTTCATCCAGATGTTCCACCGGACGCAGGGCCTGCCTGCGCGCGAGTTGACCTCGGAGGCCGAGGCGATCCTCCAGACCATGCACTGGCCGGGCAACGTCCGGCAGCTGCGCAATGTGATCGAGCGGGTGTTGATCCTGGGCGAGGGCACCGGCGCGATCGAGGCACGTGAGATGCCGGGACGCGACGACGCGGAAGAAGGCGAAGGCCGGATCGTGCTGGGCGGCGCCCTGGCGACGTTGCCGCTTCGCGAGGCGCGCGAACTGTTCGAGCGGGAGTATCTGCTGACCCAGATCAACCGTTTCGGTGGCAACATTAGCCGGACGGCCAGCTTTGTTGGCATGGAACGCTCGGCCCTTCACCGCAAGCTCAAGTCTCTTGGCGTGGTTACCACCTCTAAGGCGGGCGCGCGGGTGGCGCATCTCGAAGACGAGGACGATCTGGAAGGCGAAGAGCTTGAGGATTGATCCTGACGCCCGCGGTGGGCCGCGCGGAATCGACGCGCATTGACCCGTCGCGGGCCATCTGCCAAGCAGGAACCGGCAGCCCAACGGGAAGAGCGGCATGAAGGTCATCATCTGCGGCGCCGGCCAGGTCGGCTGGCAAATCGCGCGGCACCTGTCCGGCGAGAAGAACGACGTGACCGTAGTGGACAGCAACCCCGAACTGGTGCGCCGCGCAACGGATACGCTGGATGTTCAAGGGGTTACGGGCTATGCCTCATACCCGGACGTGCTCGAGAGGGCCGGGGCGCGCGATGCCGACATGCTGATCGCCGCCACCCATTCCGACGAGGTGAACATGGTGACCTGCGAGGTCGCCTACGCCCTGTTCAACATTCCTCGGAAGATTGCCCGTCTGCGCGCGCAGAACTATCTCGACTCAGGCTATTCCGATCTCTTCAGCTCGAAGCACGTCGCTATCGACGTGGTCATCAGCCCCGAGCGCGAGGTGGCCGAGGCGGCCCTTCAGCGTCTGGCGGCCCCATCCGCCTTCGACACCGAAAGCTTCATGGGGGGCCGGGCGCAGCTCCTCGGGATCGCGCTGGAAGAGGATTGCCCCGTCCTGAACACGCCGCTGCGGCAGTTGTCGGACCTGTTCTCGACCCTCAGGGCGATCGTCGTCGGGGTGCGCCGGGAAGATCGTCTGTTCGCTCCTGACCCTGAGGATCAACTGTTCGCCGACGACCAGATCTATGTGTTCACGCAGACGGAAGATGTTAACAGAACGCTGGAAATATTTGGAAAGACGACGAAAAAGCAGGAACGGATCGTCATCGTCGGCGGCGGGAATGTGGGCTTGGCCGTGGCCCGGGCGCTGGAGCAGCGGACAGACCGGGTCAGGGTCAAGATGATCGAACGCGACCGCGAAGTGGCAGAGCGGGCAGCGGACGCGCTGCAACGGACCATCGTGCTGAACGGCGACGGGATGGACAGCGATCTGCTGGCCGAGGCCGATGTCGACCGCGCCGATGCGGTTCTGGTCGTGACCGACGACGACAAGACCAATCTGCTGGTCGCCGTGCGCGCCAAGGCCGAGGGCTGCCCGATGGCGATCGCGCTGGTCAACGACCCGACGCTTGTGCCGCTGATGGCGCCCCTGGACATCGACGCCTACATCAACCCGCGCGCCACCACCGTGTCTTCGATCCTGCGCCATATCCGCCACGGGCGAGTTCGGGCCATCTATTCGATCGGCGATGCGGAGGCCGAGGTGATCGAGGCGCAGGTACTGTCGACCTCGCCTCTTGCTGGCAGTCTGATCCGCGACATCGCTTTTCCCGATGGGGTTCTGGTCGGATTGATCCTGCGGGGCGACAAGATGCTGAAACCGACGGGGACGCTGCGGATCGAGGACGGCGACGTGATCGCCCTGTTCGCCCTGGCAAAGGACGTGCCAGAGGTCGAGCGCCTGCTGCAAGTCACCGTCGATTTCTTCTGACGCCGATGCGTCGCCTCAGCGAACTGCCCGTTCTGGTCATCCTCCTCGCCTTTGCGGCGCTGGCGATGCTTCTGCCGGCGGGGCACGCCATGGTGAATGCCGATTACCGGATCGCCCGCAGCTTCTTCTACGCGGCCGTGCTTTTCCTGTTCCTGACGGCGATGATCGCCATCGCGACCGCCAACCGCCGCCCGCGCAACCTGGCGCGCAGCCAGCTTGCGGCAGTGGTGATGGCCTATGTCGTCTTGCCGCCGGTCCTGGCGGTGCCATTTCACCACGCGGTGCAGAACACGACATTCATGAACGCCTGGTTTGAAATGCTGTCCTGCTTCACCACGACCGGCGCGACCGTCTATGACGACCCGGCGCGTCTGGCTGGAAGCCTTCATCTATGGCGGGCGCTGGTCGGCTGGCTTGGCGGGTTCTTCGTTCTCCTGTCGGCCATCGCGGTGCTGGCGCCCCTGAACCTTGGCGGGTTCGAGGTGATGTCGGGCGGCTCGCTCGGGCGGGCCACACCGGGAACACAGCAGATCACCCGGATCGCCGACCCGTCGGAGCGGATCGTCCGCCATGCGCTGGAGCTGTTTCCGGTCTATGGCGGTCTGACGCTTTTGCTTTGGATCTTGCTTCTGACGGCGGGAGAAACCGGCATCACCGCCCTGAGCCATGCGATGTCGACCCTGTCGACAAGCGGTGTCTCTCCGCAGCGCGAGTTGAGCGAGGCGCAGTCGGGCCGGTTGGGCGAACTCATGATCTTCCTGTTCTTCGCCTTTGCGATTTCCCGGCGGGCGCTGTTCACCCGGCTGCCGGCGCGGTTCGATCTGCCCCTGTGGCGCGATCCCGAAGTGCGGATGGCGCTTGTCTGTATCGCGATGTTGCCGCTGTTCCAGTTCCTTCAGCACTGGACCGGCCGTTACGAGGACGATCAGTCCCGTGACGTTCTTGGGGCGCTGAGGGCGCTCTGGGGAACGCTGTTCACGACGCTGTCCTTCCTGACGACGACAGGCTTCGTGTCGGAAGACTGGCAGGCGGCGCGGCTTTGGGCCGGGCCCGGATCTTCGGGGCTTGTTCTTGTGGGCCTCGCGCTGATTGGCGGCGGTGTGGCGACAGCGGCGGGCGGTGTAAAGCTCTTGCGGGTCTATGCATTGTTCAAGCATGGCCAGCATGAGCTTGACCGGATGATCCTGCCGCATGTCGTGGGGGGGGAGGGTCCGGTGGCGCGGCGGCTTCGTGGCGAAGGGGCCTATGTCGCCTGGATCTTCTTCATGCTCTTCGCGATGTCGATCGCGGTGACGATGGCGCTGCTGACCATGAGCGGGCTCGAATTCGAGCCGGCGATGATCTTTACCGTTGCGGCGCTTTCGACGACCGGCCCTCTGGCGCAGGTTGGTGCAGATGCGCCGCTCAGTTACGCCCTGCTTGATCCCGAAGCCAAGCTCATCCTCGCCGCTGCGATGATTGTGGGGCGGCTCGAGACGCTGGCGATCCTTGCGCTCCTGATCCCGGACAATTGGCGGCGCTAGCAGGACACAGCAGCGATAAAGCGCTGTTTTGGGGCTGGAAACCGAATCTTTCACGCATCATACTTGGTTCTGTCATCATCGGGTGCCGAGCCGGCGGCCGGGACGGGCAACAAAAAAAGCAAACGGACACAAAAGGACTGAAGAATCCTATGGCTGCCGATAAACAGAATTTGCAGGACGCATTTCTCAATCATGTGCGTAAGGCGAAGGTTCCGGTGACGATCTTCCTCATCAACGGGGTGAAACTGCAGGGCGTGATCACCTGGTTTGACAATTTCTGCGTCCTCCTGCGCCGCGATGGCCAGTCGCAGCTGGTTTACAAGCACGCGATCTCGACGATCATGCCGGGCGCCCCGATCAACCTGTACGAGGGCGAAGACTGAGCGCGTCCGAAGACGACAGGGCGCCGGGCCCGACCCGCGCCTTTGTCCTGCATCCCGATCTTAAGGGCGAAAAGACCCGCCGCCTGCCAGAGCACGGTCTGGCCGAGGCCGTGTCGCTTGCGGCGGCGCTTCCGGAGATGGACGTGCTGGGCGCCGAGGTCGTACGTGTGTCGCGCGTGGCACCCGGAACGCTGTTCGGCTCCGGTAAGGTCGAGGAGTTGAAGGCGCGATTCAAGGAGCTGGAGATTGGCCTTGTGCTGGTCGACGGGCCGGTAAGTCCGGTGCAGCAGCGCAACCTCGAGAAGGAATGGGGCTGCAAACTGCTCGACCGGACCGGGCTGATCCTCGAGATCTTCGCCGACCGGGCGCGGACCCGTGAGGGCGTCCTGCAGGTGGAGCTTGCGGCGCTGAGCTATCAGCGGACGCGGCTGGTCCGGGCCTGGACCCACCTCGAGCGACAGCGCGGCGGTTTCGGCTTTGTCGGCGGCCCCGGCGAGACGCAGATCGAATCCGACCGCCGGGCGATCGACGACCAGGTGGTGAAGCTCAAGCGCCAGCTCGAACGTGTTGTCAAGACGCGCGAGTTGCACCGCGCGGCGCGGCGCAAGGTGCCGTTCCCGGTCGTGGCGCTGGTCGGCTATACCAACGCCGGCAAATCGACGCTCTTCAACCGCATGACCGGAGCCGAGGTGCTGGCCAAGGACATGCTCTTTGCCACGCTCGACCCGACGATGCGCGGCGTGGTGCTGCCCTCGGGGCGCAAGGTGATCTTGTCGGACACCGTGGGTTTCATCAGTGATTTGCCGACGCAACTGGTCGCCGCCTTCCGCGCCACGCTGGAAGAGGTGCTGGAGGCGGACCTGATCCTTCATGTCCGCGACATCAGCCACCCAGAGACCGAGGAACAGGCGGCGGATGTGAACGACATTCTCGCGAGCCTCGGCGTGGCCGAGACGACGCCGCGCTTCGAAGTCTGGAACAAGCTTGACTTGCTGCCGGAGGACCGGCGTGAGGCGCTGGTGGTGCAGGCCGCGCGCAGCCCGGAGATCTTTGCGCTGTCGGCGCTGACGGGCGAGGGATTGCCCCGACTGCTGGAGGCGATTTCCGAGGCGTTCGAGGAGGAGAAGACCGAGCGTGTCCTGACGCTCGGCTTCGAGGACGGGCAGCGGCGGGCCTGGCTGCACGAGCAGGGTGTGGTCGAGAACGAGACGCAGGGTGACGACGGCTATCGCCTGACCGTGCGCTGGACGGCGCGTCAGGAAAAGCGCTTCCGCGAATTGTGAGGGTGGAAAGGGGGGCTTTCTGCCCCCCGTCGCGGCCGATGGCCGCGACTCCCCCCGAGGATATTTCCGAACAGAAGAAACGAGGGTCAGCGGTTGCGCGCGGACAAGGCACGCAATGCGGCAAGGGCCTGGTCGGCGCGATCCTCGGGGACGAAGAGATGGTCGTGATGGAAGCCCGACACGGGATTGACGCCCATGCCAAGCTTCGCGAGTTCCGCGGTGATTGCAGCCAGGAAGCCGATGGCCTGAAGCGATGAGGTCACATTGAGCGTGATCATCCGGCAGGGGAACACGGCATCCAGCGCCAGCCTGGCGGCCTCCTCTGGCGTGAGGATCAGGGTCGTGCCTTCGGCTTCGCGGAAGCGCATCAGCGCATCGGCTGCCGCGATCTTCGCCGCATCGGTCGTGGTCGCAAAGACGTAGCGCCCCGGCTTCAGCTCTGGTTCCATGCCGGCGATCAGCGTTGACAGGTCGACAATTCCCGGCGCGTTGGGGCGGTCGAGCGCAAAGTAGACGCTGTCGCACCATTCGTCGCGCCATTGCATCGTCCGTTCGGCGCGGTGCGTCTCGACGAAGCCGAGACGTGTCAGGAGGCCGATCGAGGCGGCATTGCGGGGGTCGGCCTCGGCGACCAGGCGCGGGATGGGGTGGCGGGCGAAGAGATGTGCGATCATCGCCTCCATCGCCTCGCGCATCAGGCCCTGCCCATGGTACTCGGTGGCGATCAGGAAGCCGACCTCGGGCAGTTTCCAGGCGCCGGCCTTGCCGATGACGCGGCCCTGATACTCGATCAGGAAATCGTCGCTGTCAGTGGGTTCGCCGCGGGCGAGGGCTGCATCGCTGGCCTCGCCTGCGGCCACCATCCCGTCAAGCCAGGCGCAGGTCTGCTCGATCGTCTCGTGCTCTGGTGTGGACCAGTAGCGCATCAGGCGCGGGTTGGAGAGAAGCGCGTGCACAGCCGTCAGGTCGCCCTTGCGGGCGCGGCGGAGTGTCAGGCGCGGTGTGCGGATCTGGGTCATTGCGGCGTCAGCGTCGTGATGCCGACCGCCGCGGCGCGGGCCAGCGCCGGGTCAAGCGACATGGGTGTGTATTCGCCGCGCCGCCAGAGTTCGCCCAGATCATCGTAATAGCGGCTGAGCGGATGGCCTGACTGTCCGGTCGAGATGATGAAGACTGAACTGTCGGGATCGGCGAAGTCATAGACACCGCGATAGCCGGCGCCCGCGACGTTGACGAAGGGATTGGCCCCCTTGCCGCTGGTCATGCCGCGCATCAGCGTGTCGTCGTCGCCGCTGGTCGACTGGCGGATGTTGACGAGATGGCGCAGCACCGGGATCTGGCCAAGCACCGGATGGTCCTGATGCGCCTCATGCGCGTCCCCCCACCGCCAGCTTTCGATGCCGGAGCCGTAGCGGTCTGTCAGCGAGACGAGGGCATCGTCCAGCGCCATGCGGGCGATGTCGGTGCAGCTTTCGGTGGGCGAGGACTGGATGATGTCGCACCAGGCCGAGGCGCCGTCGATGTTGCGGTAAACCCGCTCGATGAAAACCGGATCGACATGGGTGAACTTGTCGGCGAGCGGGCCGAGGTCGTCGCGGATCAGCCGGTCCTGCAGCGCCCGCATCCAGGCGGCGTAGATCAGGGGTTCGGGCAGGTGTTCGTTCATCTCGCCGTTCCAGGCCGCGAGCATCTTCAGCGCCTGCTGGCGGCGGCCCTCGGGCGTTTCTGCGGGCGCGGCCTCGCCGGTGAACCACAGATCGGCGCCGACCAGCGGCAGCAGCGTCCGCGCAGCGCTCGAGACGGTATCAAGCTGTGCCTCGATGAAGCTTTCGCGGGTATGGACCTCGCGCGATTGCATGAGCTTCAGCCAGCGCTGGATGCGTTCGGTATCGCCCCAGTCGTAGGAGACATGGCGCGGGAAGGGCGCGTCCGTGATCTTGTTGTTGGTATTGCCGAGGATGCCCGATCTCGGGTTCAGGAATCGCGGGTTGTCGGCATAGGGAAAAAAGCCCTGCCAGCGGTTCTCGGCCAGCCAGCCGGGGGTGGGCATCCGCCCGAGGCTCTGGTTCTTCGGGTCGCGGATCGGCATCCTGCCGACAAGCTGCATGGCGATGCCGTCCTTGTCGGCCAGCATCAGGTTCTGCGATGGCGCGATGAAAAGTTCGCCTGCCGCGATGCCCTGCTCGATGGTCTTTGCGCCCATGAGCCGGATGGCGGCACTCATCGAGGTGTCGTTGGCGGCGAGCGCGGTCCAGGATACCGAGGCGACATGGCCGGGCGGAGTGATCCCGGCGAGGTCGAAATGCGTGCCAGGCAGGACAGGGCCGTTCTCGGTCCAGCGCAGCGTCAGCGTGACGGGGGGCGCATCCTTGATGGTCAGGATCGAGCGGCGGGTCTCGAACGGCTTCCAGCCCTCGGGGGTGAGGTACTCCTCGGGATTGTCGGGGTTCAGCTTTTCGATATGGACGTCCTGGTCGTCGAGGTAGGACGATGTCAGGCCCCATCCGAGCGCCTCGGACCGCCCGAGGATCACGGCGGGAATACCTGGGATCGTGGCCCCGATCACGCCCCCTGATTGCAGCTCCAGCCGGGCAAGATACCAGGTGGTCGGCGCCGTGAACTCGAGATGCGGATCGTTGGCCAGAAGTGTTCCACCCGCGGCCGAGCGGGAGGGTGCGGCTGCCCAGGCGTTCGACGCGCCGCCTTGCCCACGCTCGGGGAAAGGCGAGTAGGGGTCGGCGGCGGCGACCTTGGCGGCGGACATTCCCGGCACCGGGCCGGGCATCAGGCTGGCGTAGTCGGGCAGGGCGGCGATCGGCTGCTGGGGGTCGTCGGGCAGTATGTCGCGAACCTGCTTGTCGGTCAGGACAAGCGACGTCTCGGCGCGCAGCACCTCGTCCTGCAGATGTGTGGCAAGCTGCAGCGACATGAGCTTCAGGATCGCGATCGAATCCGCAGGCTGCCAGGCGGCGATTTCCGGTTCGAACAGGAAGAATTCCGGCGCGCCGCGGCCACGGGCGCCGTTGTTGACCTCTTCGATCCAGGCGTTCACCCCGCGGGCATAGGCTTCGAGCGCGCGTTTCGTGGGTTCGTCCTGCGCGTCGACCGAGCGCAGCGCGAGTTCGTAGATGTCGAAGCGGCGGATCAGCTCGTCAGTGGACTGGGTGCGCGGGCCGAAGAGTTCGGACAGGCGGCCCTGGGCCGTGCGGCGCAGCATGGTCATCTGCCAGAGCCGGTCCTGCGCATGGGCGAAGCCGAGGGCGAAGAACACGTCCTCGTCGGTCTTTCCGAAGATATGGGGGACGTTCGCGTTGTTGCGGACGATCTCGACCGGGGCGGAAAGTCCCGCCTCCGTGAAGCTTGCGTTGTAGTCCGGCAGCGAGCGGGTCAGGAAGTAATAGAGGATCGCCAGCGCCAGAAGCGACAGCACGACCAGGCCAGTGAACAGGCGAAGGAGCCAGCGGAAAGCGATGATCATCAGAAGCTTCGAAGGCGGGGTCTGGGACCGGTGGGACCTTGACGGGCAAAGATTAGGCGGTTCCTAGTGCATCCGTCCGGGCATGGCAATGAAGCCGGGGCAATACCAACGCGGACGTGAGGGGATCAGATGGCGAAGGTGACATTCCTTGGACTCGGGGTGATGGGTGGACCGATGGCGGGGCATCTTGCCGCGAAGGGCCATGAGGTCACGGTCTACAACCGCACCGTCGCGAAGGCGCGGGACTGGGCCGCCCGGCACGGCGGATCCTTTGCCGCCACGCCTGCCGCGGCGGCGGAAGGGGCCGAGTTCGTGATGGCCTGCGTGGGCAATGACGACGATCTGCGGTCTGTCTGCCTCGGTCCGGACGGTGCCTTTGCCGGAATGGCGGCCGGAGCGGTCTTCGTCGATCACACCACGGTTTCCGCGCGGGTCACGCGCGAATTGCATGCGCTCGCGGCCGAGCAGGGCATCGGCTTTGTCGATGCTCCGGTTTCGGGCGGGCAGGCTGGCGCCGAGAACGGTGTGCTGTCGGTGATGTGCGGGGGTGATGCCGAACCCTATGCGCGTGCCGAGCCTGTGATCGCTGCCTATTCCCGCATCTGCCGCCGCCTGGGCGAGAGCGGCGCGGGGCAGTTGGCCAAGATGATGAACCAGATCTGCATCGCCGGTCTGGTGCAGGGCCTGGCCGAGGCCCTGGCCTTTGGCCAGAAGGCAGGTCTGGACGGCGAGGCGGTGGTCGAGGTCATCAGCCAGGGCGCCGCCGGCAGTTGGCAGATGGCCAACCGTCACAAGACCATGCTGGCGGGCAAGTTCGACTTCGGCTTTGCCGTGGACTGGATGCGCAAGGATCTGGGCATCTGCCTCGACACCGCCGACGAGATCGGGGCGAGCTTGCCGGTGACGGCGCTGGTGGACCAGTTCTACAAGGACGTGCAGCTTATGGGAGGCGGGCGCAACGACACCTCCTCACTCATCCGGAGACTTACGTCCTTCGACAGGGACTAGAGACGCGGCCTCAATCCGCGTTCAGGGGATGACCCGGCTGTATTTCGAGCCCTCGAGCGTTACGCCCGCCATCATGCCCTGCTGGCCGAAGACAAGCGCCACGACCGGGTCGATCTGCGTGGTCTGGGCTCCGAAGTTGCCGCCGTTTTCCGGGGTCGCATAGGAAATGTCGGCACCAGCCGTCCAGCCCTGGCTGCGGCGAAAGCCCTCGAGCGCCTCGGGTGTCATGAAGAACAGCGCATGGGCGTATTGCTGGGCGCCGACCTGGATGCCGTAGGACACGCCGGTCATCGCATAATAATCGACCGTGGCATTGTTGATGCGCAGCGCGCCGCGCCCGTAGCTGCCGCCGATGAAAAGGCCGGCCTCGGTGACAAGCGGCATCCACAGGACGCCGACCGCACGGCTTTCGAGATCGCGCGTGCCCGGATACCTGCTCAGCAGGAACTCGCGGGTCGCATCCACGCGCGCGTCGATCTGGGCGGCATTACCGGTGTTGACGCCGTAGCTCTGCATGGTCCGGTCGGCCGTGGCGCAGGCCGCAAGCCCAAGGCTGGCGGTGCCAGCCGCGCCGAGAAAGACCCGTCTCGTGATGCCTGTCATTGTTTGCCCTTCCTGCCTCGTCGGGGTCGGCCCCGATGTTTGCCCTGCCTGGGAATAGCTGGCCGATTGTGCGGCTCTTGTCCCTATACCCCAGATATAGACGGGATTGTCCGTCCTGTCACGCCGGGCCAATGCCGGCAGGCAAGCCGTTGCCTGTGGTCAGGCGGCGCTGTCGAGCAGCTTTGCGACCGCCGGGGCGAAATAGGTCAGGATGCCGTCGCAGCCAGCGCGCTTGAAACCAAGCAGGCTTTCGACCATCGCCTTCTTGCCGTCGATCCAGCCGCGTTCGGCCGCGCCCTGGATCATCGCGTATTCGCCAGAGACCTGGTAGGCGTAGGTCGGCACGCCGAAGGTGTCCTTCACGCGGCGGCAGATGTCGAGATAGGGCATCCCGGGCTTGACCATGACCATGTCGGCCCCTTCGCGCAGGTCGCGCTCGATCAGGCGGATGGCCTCGTCGCTGTTGCCGGGGTTCATCTGGTAGGTCTTCTTGTCGCCCTTCAGCGCTCCGCTCGCGCCGACCGCATCGCGGAACGGGCCATAGAAGGCCGAGGCGTATTTCGCGGCATAGGACAGGATCGCCACATCCTTGTGACCGGCGGATTCAAGCGCCGCCCGCATCGCGCCGATCCGTCCGTCCATCATGTCGGACGGACCGATGATGTCGGCGCCGGAGTCGGCCTGGACCAGCGTCATCCGGACAAGGGCCTCGACGGATTCGTCGTTCAGGATCACCCCATCCCGCACCAGACCGTCATGGCCATTCGCGTTGTAGGGGTCCAGCGCCACGTCGGTCATGATTGCAAGGTCGGGCAGTTCGGCCTTCAGTGCCCGGATCGCGCGGTTCGTCAGGTTCTCGGGGTTCCAGGCCTCTTCGCAGGTCTCGGTCTTCACCGAAGGGTCGGTGTAGGGGAAGAGGCATATCGCCGGGATGCCGAGCTTGTGGGCACGTTCGGCCGCGGACAGCAGCCGGTCGAGCGACAGGCGGTTGACGCCCGGCATGGAGGCCACGGGTTCCTCGATGCCCTTGCCGTCGCGGATGAAGACCGGCCAGATCAGGTCCTTCACCGTCAGCCGATGCTCCTGCACCAGATCGCGCAACGCCTCGGTACGGCGCAGGCGGCGGAAACGTGCGGCGGGGAAGGCGGCTTGGACGGGGCGCATCGGTCTGTCCTCGGCTGAAGGATTTTTTTCTGGGTGACATGGAAATCCCCCAGCCTCAAGGGTAGGAATGCCGCCACGCACGGTTACGGGCAGGACCGGGCCAATATCTGCAAGGGGCAGGCAGGGTGAACTGGTATCACAGCGTCTTCGAACTGATCGACCTGAGGTCGTTCTCCAACCTCTGGTACTGGATCATGCTTGCTGTCGTCTGGTCGACGACAAGCCACTGGGTTCTGGGCGTGCCCTTCGACATGATCGGCCGCGCGCGTCGCCATGGCGGGCAGGCGGCCGACGATTTGCATGTGCTGGTCCGCATCAACGTCAACCGGATGCTCTACATCGTCCATGTGTCTGGCATCTGGCTTCTGGCCTTCACCTTCTTCCTGCTGACGGCGCTGGTCACGCTCGGGTTCTGGTACTGGGTTGAATTCGCCCAGGCGCTTTTCCTGATCGTGGCGCCGATGGCGCTGGTCGGGGTGCTTACACTGCGAACCGCGCATAAGGCAGCGGCGCTGACCGAGGGCGGCGAGCAGCTCTACCGCCTGCTCAATCGCCATCGCCTGATCGTGCAGGTCATCGGCATGGTCTCGATCTTCGTCACCTCGTTGTGGGGGATGTGGCAGAACCTGCAACTTGGCGGACTGGGCGCCTGATCGCGGCCAGGACCGGCGGAAAGAGGCGGAGTTTGATGGCCGGGATGGCTGAAACGCGGATATTGCTGGGCGGCGCGCCGGAGGGCTTTGATGCCCGACAGGTGGCGAAGGAAGCCGCGCGGGGTGCGCCGGTCGTCCATGTCGCGCGCGACGACAAGCGGATGGAGGCTATGCGCACCGCGCTGGCCTTCTTCGCGCCTGATCTGGCCGTGCTCACTCTGCCCGCCTGGGATTGCCTGCCCTACGATCGCGTTTCGCCCAACCCAGAGATCTCGGCGGCGCGGATGGCGACGCTGGCGGCGCTGGCCGGGGGCCTGTCCGGTCCGTTCGTGCTGCTGACGACGCTGAACGCCGCCACGCAGCGGGTTCCGGCGCGCGAGGTCCTGCGCGAGGCGTCGTTCAGCGCCAAGGTCGGCGCCCGCGTGAACGAGGAGCGGCTGAAGGCCTATCTCGCTCGCATGGGCTTTTCGCCGACATCGACCGTGACCGAGCCGGGCGACTATGCCATCCGGGGCGGGATCGTCGACATCTATCCGCCGGGTCCGACCGGGCCGGTGCGGCTGGATTTCTTCGGTGATGTTCTGGACGGCGCGCGGCGCTTCGATCCGGAGACGCAGCGGACGATCGAGAAGCTGACCTCGGTCGAACTCGCTCCCGTATCCGAGGTCATGCTGGACGAGGCCGCGATCACCCGGTTCCGGCAGACCTATCGCCTCGAATTCGGCGCCGCTGGCACCGATGATCCGCTTTACGAGGCGGTCAGTGCGGGCCGCAAGCATCAGGGGATGGAGCACTGGCTGCCCTTCTTCCACGAGCGGCTCGAGACGCTGTTCGACTATCTGCCCGAAGCCTCGGTGATGCTCGACGACCAGATCACTCCTGCGCGCCTGTCGCGATGGGAGGCGGTCGCCGACGCCTATGACTCCCGCCGCGAGGCGATGGGGCAGAAAGGGCGGATGGACACGGTCTACAAGCCGGCGGCGGCGGAACTCCTCTATCTCGACGATGCCGCCTGGGAAAAGGCGGTGGCGGGGCACCGGGTCATCCAGTTGTCGCCCCTGCCGCAATCGCCGGGACCGGCCGTGCTGGATGCGGGCGGGCGGATCGGGCGGAGTTTCGCGCCCGAGCGCCAGCAGGAAAGCATCAGCCTTTTCGGGGCCTTGGCCGATCATGTTCGCGCGCTGCGTGCGGATCATCAGGTCATCATCGCCAGCTGGTCCGAGGGCGCGCGCGAACGCCTCAAGGGCCTGATCGAGGATCAGGGCCTGACCGCCGCGACCGAGATCCGCGATATGCGCGAGGTGCCCGACGGAAAGGGCAAGCTGTTCCTCGCCATCTGGCCGCTGGAGCAGGGTTTCACCGCGCCCGGACTTGCCGTGATCTCCGAACAGGATGTGCTGGGCGACCGGTTGGTCGCCAAGCCGCGGAAGAAGCGCAAGGCAGAGAATTTCGTCAGCGAGATCAACACGCTGACCCCCGGCGATCTGGTCGTGCATGTCGAGCACGGCGTCGGTCGCTACAAGGGGCTTGAGACGATCACGGCCCTCGGCGCGCCCCATGCCTGCCTTCTGATCGAATATGCCGAGGAGGCGCGGCTCTACCTGCCGGTCGAGAATATCGAACTCCTGTCCCGGTATGGCCACGAGGAGGGGCTGCTCGACAAGCTGGGCGGCGGGGCCTGGCAGGCGAAGAAGGCCAAGCTCAAGCAGCGCATCCGCGAGATCGCCGAGCGGCTGATGCGGATCGCGGCCGAACGCCACCTGCGCCATGCGCCGATCCTCGAGGCGCCCCATTCGATCTGGGAGGCCTTCGCGGCCCGTTTCCCCTATCAGGAGACGGAAGATCAGCTGTCAGCGATCGCCGATGTTGTGAAGGACCTCGAATCCGGCAGCCCGATGGACCGGCTGGTGGTGGGCGACGTGGGCTTCGGCAAGACCGAGGTCGCCATGCGCGCGGCCTTCGTCGCGGCGATGGCGGGGATGCAGGTGGCGGTGGTCTGTCCGACGACGCTGCTCGCCCGGCAGCACTACCGCAGCTTTGCCGAGCGGTTCCGGGGCTTTCCGATGCAGGTCCGGCAACTGTCGCGCTTCGTTTCGCAGGGCGAAGCGAACAAGACGCGGGCGGGGCTGGCCGATGGCTCGGTCGATATCTGCATCGGGACGCATGCGTTGCTGGCCAAGGGCATCCGTTTCAAGTCGCTTGGCCTGCTCATCATCGACGAGGAGCAGCATTTCGGTGTCGCCCACAAGGAGCGGCTGAAGGAGATGCGGTCCGAGGTCCACGTCCTGACCCTGACCGCTACGCCGATCCCGCGCACGCTGCAACTGAGCCTCACCGGTGTTCGCGACCTGTCGATCATCGCGACGCCTCCGGTGGACCGTCTGGCAATACGAACATACGTTTCTGAATTCGATACCGTGACGCTGCGCGAGGCGCTCTTGCGGGAACGCTATCGCGGCGGGCAGAGCTTCTTTGTCGTGCCGCGGATCAAGGACCTGCCGGATATCGAGGATTTCCTGAAGACCCATGTGCCGGAGGTGACCTATGTCATCGCGCATGGCCAGCTGGCCGCGGGCGATCTCGACGAGCGGATGAACGAATTCTACGACGGGAAATACGACGTGCTCCTGTCCACGACCATCGTGGAGTCGGGCCTCGACATCCCGACCGCCAACACGATGATCGTGCACCGCGCCGACATGTTCGGCCTGAGCCAACTCTACCAGATCCGGGGCCGCGTCGGCCGGGCCAAGACGCGCGCCTACTGCTACCTGACGACAAAGCCGCGCGCGCCGCTGACGCCGCAGGCGATGAAACGGCTGCGACTTCTGGGGTCGCTCGACAGCCTCGGGGCCGGGTTCAACCTTGCCAGCCACGACCTCGACCTGAGGGGCGCGGGCAACCTTTTGGGCGAGGAGCAGTCGGGCCATATCAAGGAAGTCGGCTACGAGCTTTACCAGCAGATGCTGGAGGAGACGATCCAGAAGATCCGCTCGGGCGAGATCGCCGGGCTGACCGATGCCGACGATCAATGGGCGCCGCAGATCAACCTCGGTGTGCCGGTGCTGATCCCCGAGGAGTATATCCCCGATCTCGACGTGCGGCTGGGCCTTTACCGGCGGCTGTCCTCGCTGACGACCAAGGTGGAACTGGAAGGCTTCGCCGCCGAACTGATCGACCGCTTCGGCCCGCTGCCGAAGGAGGTCAACACACTGATGCTGATCGTCCGCATCAAGGCGATGTGCAAACGCGCCGGGATCAGCAGGATCGACGGCGGGCCCAAGGGGGCGACCGTCCAGTTCCACAACGACAAATTCGCCAATCCGGCGGGGCTTGTCGATTTCCTCAAGGCTCAGGGTCCGGGGGCGAAGGTCAGCGGCAACAAGATCGTCCTGTTGCAAGAGTGGAAGACCGAGGCCGAGCGCATCAAGGGCTGTTTCGCCATCGCCCGCGACCTGGCCGAACAGGTGGTCAAGGCGAAGGCCTGAAGGCCTTCGCCGCAAACTTACTGCGGGAGATTTGCCTGGATCTCTTGAACGATCTTGGTCCCGTCAGGCCGCCACGCGCTGCGGCATCACCGCCATGACCGCGCGCCCAAGCGCGGCGAGGATCGCGATCCCCAGGATCAGCGGCAGGGGCGTGCCGTCGAAGGCCAGGCCAAGCGGCACGGCCATCATCACGCCCAGCACGGTCGAGATCGCCCCCGTCGCCGAGGCTGCCATCCCCGCAATATGCCCAACCGGCTCCAGGGCGAGGGCGTTCAGGTTGCCCATCACCATGCCCATCTGGAAGAAAAGCCCGATCATCCAGATGACGAACATCACGAAGAAGGCCGTGTCGGACAACAGGCCGCTCCAGACCAGGGCCAGGACCAGAACCGACAGGCCGACGATCCCGCTCAGCGCCAGGGTGATGAGGTGGCGCATCCCCAGACGCATGACCAGCCGCGCATTGGTGAAGCTCGCCACTGCCGAGAATAGGGCGATCAGCGCGAACCACAGCGGGAAGCTTTCGCCGCGACCGAAACTTTGCTCGAAGATTGGCTGGATCGACGAGAGCGCGCCGAAGAGCATGCCGAAGGCAAGCGACATCACGACCGTCGCCAGAATCACGGTGCGGTGCGAGAAGACCTCGACGAACGACTGCGCGAGCGTGCGAAGATGCAGCGGGCGGCGGTGTTCCACCGCCAGCGTCTCGGGCTGGCGGAAACCAAGCCAGAGATTGGCGACGAGCGAGAACAGGATAAAGGCGAGGAACAACCCGCGCCAGCCGACGGCATGGATGATGACCATGCCGAGCGCAGGGGCCAGCGCCGGCACGAGCATGAAGACGATCATTGCGAAACTGATGATGCGCGCCATGGCGCGGCCCGAATGCTTGTCGCGTACCATGGCCAGCGACACGATCCGCGGGGCGGCGGCGCCAAGGCCCTGGAGGACACGCGCAGCCAGCACCAGTTCGAGCGAAGGGGCAGCCCAGGCGAGAGCCGCGCCGAGACAATAGAGCGCCGATCCACCGAGGATCACGCGCTTGCGCCCCATCGCGTCCGAGATCGGGCCGGCGAAGAAGGTGCCGATCCCCATCCCCAGCACGAAGCTCGTCACCACGAGTTGCGCGGCATTGGGATTGTCCGGCGTCAGCTCGGTCGCGATCGAGGGCAGGGCGGGCAAAATCGAGTCAATCGAGAAGGCGATCGTGGCGAACAGCATCGCGACGAGCGCGATGAACTCGGTCTGGGAAACGGGTCTTGTCGGTGTCATTCCTTGGCCTTTTCGGCGAGTTCCTCGATGACCTGCGCCCAGAGTGTCGGGGGCTGGGCCCCCGACACGGCGTAGCGATCGGCGATGATGTAGGTGGGGACGGCGTTGATCCCGCGGCTGCGGGCATGGCGGTCGCGATCGAGGATCATCTGGCGGTCGGCCTCGCTGGCAAGCAGGCGCTCGGTCATCTTGCGGTCGAGGCCGACCTCTTCGCCCAACTCCGCGAGCAAGCCCGGCTGTCCGATGTCGCGTCCCTCGCGCCAGTAGGCGCGGAAGAGTGCCGCAACCATCGGCGTCTGCTTTTCCTCAAGCCCAGCCCAATGGATCATCCGGTGGGCGTCGAGGGTGTTGGGGATGCGGGACATGCGGGCGAAATCCATCGTCACGCCGGCCTCGGCCGCGATCCGTTCGATCTGGACATGCATGTCGATCACCTTCTGGCGGCTGCCGAAGCGCGCCTCGAGCCATTCGGCGCGGTCCACGCCCTCGGGCGGCATGTCCGGGTTCAGCTGGAATGGCTGCCATTCGATGGCGAAGGGATGATCAGGATGGGCCTCGAGCGCGCGGTCGAGATGGCCCTTGCCGATATAGCACCATGGGCAGACCGGGTCGGAAAAGATGTCAAGTCGTACCATGCGCATTCTCCCAGTCCTGCCGCAGCCTGCGGCGCGAAAGCTTGTTGTTCGGTCCCCGTGGCAGGGCGTCGAGCCGGACATAGATCCGAGGTTGCTTGTAGCGGGCCAGTTGGCGCGCCGCATGGGCCTGAAGCTCCGCCTCGTCCAGTGGTGCGTCAGACAGATAGAAGCAGGCGATGACGGTAACACCGGTCTTGACCGGAACTTCCGCCGCCGCCGCCTCGTGCAGTCCGGGAAAGGTCAGCATCGCCGCTTCGACCTCGACCGGCGAGACGCGGTAGCCGCCGGCATTCATCATGTCGTCAGAGCGGCCCCGGTAGAGCACGGCGCCGTCTTCGTCCATGACGGCATTGTCGCCGGTCAGGAACCAGTCATTCAGATATCGAGCCTTTGTCTCGACCTCATCGTTAAAGTAGCCAAGGAAAAGCCCGGGATCGCTGCGATGGATGGCAATGACCCCGGTTTCGCCCCGAGGCACGGGCTGCCCGTCCTCGCCAAGCAAGGCAAGGTGGCGGCCTATCTGAGCGTATCCCGCAGCTCCCTCGGGCGCTGGCCGCGACGGTGAGGACGACAGGAAGGTCGAGCATTCCGAAAGGCCGATCGCCTCGTGCAGGTCGGTACGTGTTGCCCCTCGCCAGTCGTCGCGGAGCGATGGCGACAGGCTTTCTCCAGCTGCAAGACCGTGGCGCAAGCGGGGCAGCGCCGGAAGCCCCGCCCGCAGCATTTGGCGGATCACGCCGGGTGCTGCGGCGAAGATCGTCGCATCGAAGCGCTTCAGCAGGAGCGGCAACTGGCCCGGCGCCACCCCGGCGGCCGGGATCAGCGCGGTGGCGCCGACGATCCAGGGATCCATCAGCCCGGTGCCGAGCGTGTACGTCCAGTTGAAGGCCCCGGCATGCATCAGTCGGTCGGCCTCGGTCAGCCCGCTCCAGCCCTCGCGCATCATCTCGCGGGCCCAGACGGCACGATGGGCATGCATGACCGCGCGCGGGGTGCCGGACGTGCCCGAGGTGAAGACCATGTAGGCCAGGGTCTCGGGCTCGGCCATGTGCCAGTCGCAGGGAGAGAGCTTCTCCATCGCCGCGATCTCGGCAGCGGTCACGATGGGAAGCGCGGGTTCGGAGGGAATGACGATGTCCGGCCCGGCGATGACCAGCCTCGGCTGCAGGATGGCAGCCAGGCGATCGACCTCGCCCTGGGTGAGCTGGGTCGATGTCGGACAGGGCACGAGGCCCGCGGCGATGCAGCCGAGGAAGGCCACGGGAAAGCCGACCTCATGCCCGATCCGCAGCATGACCCGGTCGCCGGGGCGGAACCCCTGCGCCAGCAATCCGGTGCCGCAGCCACGGACGGCGGAGATCAGGCGCGCATAGCTCCAGCGTTCGGCACCTGCGGGCGCAACGATCTGCAGCGCATTCTTGTCCGGCAGCGCCTCGCCCCGCGCGAGCACATGGCGCGCGAGGTTGAAGGGCCGCGGACAAGCCTGCGGCGGTCCGGTGTCGATGATCGAAAGGGGCATGATCCGGACTTACGCCCCTGTCCCGACCGTTGCAAGGCGGGCTGCCCTGCCGTAATGCACAAGGCCATGAGCAAAGTTGCGAAGTCCAGCATCGATGGTCCCAGCCTGATCCGTATCGCGCGCGAGAGCGGGGCGGATGCGCCTGTCGAGCCGTTGAACCTCGGCCAGCGGGTGCGCGACCTGCGCAAGGCACGGGGCTGGACGCTGGAACAGGCGGCGGTGCAGGCGGGGCTGGCGCGCTCGACGCTCTCGAAGATCGAGAACGGCCAGATGTCGCCCACCTATGAGGCGCTGAAGAAGCTGGCCGAGGGGCTGGCGATCTCGGTCCCGCAGCTCTTCACCCCGCCGTCCAAGGCGCAGGTGACAGGCCGGCGCGCGGTGACGCGGGCGGGCGAGGGGCAGGCGCAGGCCACCACGACCTACGAGCACGAGCTACTCGCCGCGCAACTGACCCGCAAGCAGATGCTGCCATACCGCGCCCGCATCCGCGCCCGGGACATGGACGAATTCGACGGCTGGATCCGCCATGACGGCGAGGAGTTCCTCTATGTCCTGACCGGGGTCATCCGCCTCTACACCGAGTTCTACGAGCCGGTGGAGATGAAGCGCGGCGACAGCGCCTATTACGACGCGACCATGGGGCACAACGTCGTCTCGGTCTCGGAAGAGGATGCGACGGTACTCTGGGTGACGTCGCTGGTGTGAGGGGCACGCTCCTCCCTTCGTCGCGATAGGGCCGGGGTGAACGCTGCTCCCCCTTGAAAGTCGCCGCGCAACCCTGGCATGTGGAGCGCGACTTGGCCACCGAGGGTGCGACCTCTGGTTCGATCCTACCCTGAGCAATCGCATCTTTGTCACCGACCGCCTCTATCAGGCGATCAAGGCCGAGAAGATCACCGCGCGGTCGCTGAAGTTCAAACCCTGCCGGGTGGTGTGAGGGGCGGCGGGGGTGGGACCAAGAGTCTTCGAAGACTATTGGCAGCTTCCTTCGAAGGAAGTTGCACCGGCCCGGACGGCCGCCCCGGATCGTCAGTAGCCTCCGATCATGTTGCCGACGGCCTGTGCGCTGCCGGTGATGTCCTGGCCCACGCCCGCGACAGTATTGCAGGCGGCGAGGGCGAGCGGGACGAGTAGCGTCAGAATGCGGAATGTGGTCATGCCTGTCTGTCCTCCGTGATCTTGGGCGTGTTCTTGGGCCTTTGGCGGGCCGGTCAGTCCTGATACCACCAGACGTCCGGCTGGAAGCCGATCCAGTCGCCATAGATCGGCAGCCGCGCGGGGTAATGCAACTCCTTGCGATGGGCAATGCGCGAGACGTCGGAATACCAGAAGGGGATGACATAGCGCCCGCTGGTCAGCACCCGGTCCAGCGCCCGGACCGTCGAAACGAACTCTTCTTCCTGCTGGGCCTCGAGCATGGTCTGGATCAGCCCGTCCACCGCCGGCGAGTTGATGCCCATCCAGTTGCGCGTGCCGGGTTCGGTCGCGCCCTTCGATCCCCAGTAAAGGACCTGCTCGTTGCCGGGCGAGAGCGACAGCGAGCGGATGTAATGGGTCATGTCGAAGTCGTAGGCGTTGGTGCGCTCCTTGTACTGGGCGCTGTCCACCGTGGTCACCCGCACCTCGATGCCCAGCCGCTTCAGCGCCTCGACATAGATGTTGGCGATCGACAGAATCTCGTCCGCGCCCTGCTGCAACAGGATCTCGAATTCGAAAGGCTGGCCGCCCGCGTTCCTCAGCACACCGTCGCCGTCTGCCGTCCAGCCGGCCTGTTCCAGGAGCTTCGTCGCGGCGCGGATGTTCTTGCGGTTGGCCTCGCCGCCCTCGGCGACGGGCAGGGCATAGCCCTCGATGGCGCCGGGAAGGAGGCTGTCCTTGTAGGGGGCGAGCAGCTCCAGCTCCGCCCCCTCGGCGGGTTTCCCCGGCGCCATGCCGAGGACCGAGTTCGAGAAATAGGACTGGATGCGCGGCTCGATGCCGTTGGTGAGCGTCTGGTTGATGAATTCGAAGTTGAAGGCGAGGATCAGTGCCTCGCGCACGCGCCAGTCGGCGAAGATAGGTTTGCGGGTGTTGAAGGCGAAACCGTCAATGCCCGAGGGGCGCTGGTGCGGGATCTCGGACAGGACGACATCGCCCGCAGTCACCGCCGGAAAATTGAAGCTTTCCGCCCATTTCACCGGGTTGGCCTCGCGGTAGGAAGTGATCTCTCCGGCTTTGAAGGCTTCGAAGACCACGCCGCCATCGCCGAAATACTCGTAGCGGATCTCATCGAAATTGTGCTGGCCGCGATTGAAGGGCAGGTCCTTGCCCCACCAGTCAGGGTTCTTCTTGTAGGTGATGAAGCGGCCAGGCTCGAACTCGGCGACGACATAGGGCCCCGAGCCGATCGGCGCCTCGAGCGACGAGGCGGTGAAATCCTTTCCCTCCCACTGGGCCTTCTGCAGGATCGGGCGGAGACCGAGGATCAGCGGCAGTTCGCGGTCCTTCGCATTGAAGGTGAAGCGTACCGAACGCGGGCCGGTCTGCTCGGCCTTGGCGATCTTGGCCCAGGCCGAGGCATAGCGCGGCGAGCCCTTGGTGCCGAGCGTCTCGAAGGACCAGATCACATCTTCGACAGTCACGGGGGTTCCGTCAGAGAATCGGGCGGTCTCGCGCAGGGTGAATTCGACCCAGCTGCGGTCGGGATCGGTCTCGATCGATTCGGCCAGAAGGCCGCAAAGCGAGAAGGGCTCGTCATAAGAACGGCCCATAAGTGTCTCGACTGTCAGGGTGGAAATGCCGGTGGGGGGATTGCCCTTGATGATGAACGGATTGAGCGAATCGAAGCCGCCCGATTCGCCGAAGACGATGCGCCCGCCCTTGGGGGCATTCGGGTTGGCATAGGGCAGCGACACAAAATCCGGTGGGAGCGCCGGTTCGCCATACATAGCTATGCCATGGCTCGGTTCGGCAAGCAGGGCCGCGGGCATCAGCCCCGCCAGACCGGCTGCGGTTATCGCGGCGAATGCGAAATTGATCGGTCTCATTCTGGAAACTCTAGCTGCCTGCCTGTTTTTCTTGGGCCGGACCCTAGCCAAGCCGGAGAGAATATTCAAACTTTTAGCTTGGATAGCCGCCTGAGGCGGCGTATATAGAGGTTACTGCTCGATAGGTTTCTTGCCTGTATGAAACCTGCCTCATGACTGAACGCCGGCCTCGTGCCGGCGTTTTTTTCATTCACCCTCCGGCATTTGTGATCTTGGCCGCGCTGTCCGCGGTCGTGCGCTGTTCCATTTGCATCCGCAGCATGTAACCTGCTGCCGACGCGAGAAGGAGAGTCTGTCATGAAGGTTGAACTTGGCGGCAAGACCGCGATCGTCACCGGGTCCAATTCCGGCATCGGGCTGGGCGTGGCCGAGGAATTGGCGAAGTCCGGGGCAGATGTCGTCCTGAACTCCTTTACCGACCGGGACGAGGATCATGCGCTGGCCGAGAAGCTGGCACAGGACTATGGCGTGAAGGCCCGCTATATCGCGGCCGACATGTCGAAGCCCGAGGACTGCCGCGCCCTGATCGAAAAGGCGGGTGCCTGCGACATCCTGGTGAATAACGCCGGCATCCAGTTCGTGGCGCCCATCCCGGACTTCCCGACCGAGAAATGGAACGCGATCCTCGCGATCAACCTCTCCTCGGCCTTCCACACAACCGCCGTGGCCCTGCCGATGATGCGCAAGGCGGGCTGGGGCCGGGTGGTCAACATCGCCTCGGCCCATGGCCTGACCGCGTCGCCGTTCAAGTCGGCCTATGTTGCGGCCAAGCACGGGCTGGTCGGGCTGACGAAGGTCACGGCGCTGGAAACCGCGCAGGAGCCGATCACCTGCAACGCGATCTGCCCCGGCTATGTCCTCACGCCCCTCGTCGAGGCGCAAATCCCCGCGACCATGAAGGAATACAACATGGACCGCGAGACGGTGATCAAGAAGGTCATGCTCGAACGCCAGCCGTCCAAGGAATTTGCGACCGTCGAGCAGCTGGGCGGCACGGTCGTGTGGCTCTGCTCGAAATATGCCGAACAGGTGACCGGCACGACGATCAGCGTCGATGGTGGCTGGACCGCGCTCTGATGGCGTTGAAGATCAACCTTGCGCTCCAGGGAGGTGGGGCGCACGGCGCCTTCACCTGGGGCGTGCTGGACCGGCTTCTTGAGGATGGCGAGATCGAGATCGCGGGCATCTCCGGCTGCTCTGCCGGGGCGCTGAACGGTGCGGCGCTGAAGGCCGGGCTGCTTGCCGGCGGACGCGAGGAGGCAAAGGCCAATCTCGACTGGCTCTGGGCGCAAGTGGGTGCAGTTCACGACTTTCGCCTGAATGCCTGGATCGCGCCCCTGATCCCCTTTGCTGCCGCGGTCGGCGATGCGTTGGAAAGTGCGGTACCCTTCTCGCCGCAGGGCATCGCAGCGCAGGTGGTCTCGCCTTACAGCTACGGGCCGTTCTGGGCCAATCCGTTGGAACGCGTCGTGCGCCGGCTGCATTACGATCGGGTCTGCTCCAGCCAGGGACCAGAGCTGTTCATCTCGGCCACCAATGTGCGCTCGGGCAAGGTCCGGGTGTTCGAGGGGGAAGAGATCACGACCGATGCGATCCTTGCATCGGCCTGCCTGCCGACCGTGTTTCGCGCGGTCGAGATCGAAGACAAGACGACCGGCAGGACAGAGGCCTATTGGGACGGAGGCTTCAGCGGCAATCCGGCGCTTTTCCCGCTCTACAAGCCGAGCCTGCCCGACGATATCGTCATCGTCTCGATCAACCCGCTCTGGCGGGACGAATTGCCGACGACCGCACTCGATATCCAGAACCGCATCAACGAGGTGAGCTTCAACGCCTCGCTTCTGGCACAGCTCCGGGCAGTGCGCTTCGTGGTCGAACTGCTCGACCAGGGCAAGGTGCCGCGCGGCGCGATGAAGGATGTGAAGATCCACCTGATCTCGGACGACACGGTGATGAACGATCTGTCGCCTTCGACCAAGCTGACGCCGACACCCTACCTTCTGTTCAAGCTGAAGGAGGCGGGCCGGGCCGCGGCCACGAAATTCCTGCGCGAACACAAGGCGAAGATCGGCCGCGAAAGCAGCGTCAATCTGCGCGAGCTGATCAGCTGATGCCGGGCGGAGGGAGCCGATCCGGTCCGTCATCCTTCTGCGGATAGACCAGGCCGACCGAAATCTGGAGCTTGGCCGCGTCCTCGGTGGTCATGTCGAGCATGATCACGTCGCGGGCGGGCACGTAGATCAGAAAACCGGTCGGCGGCACGAAACCGGTGGCAATGAAGACGCTGAGGATGTCATCGCCATCGGGCAGCTTCGCCGCGATCTCGCCCCTGGCCGGGGTGGAGATGAAGCCAATCGCCCAGCTACCCGCCTGCGGGAAGGGGACGAGGCAGGCGCGCTCGAAGCTGGTCCCGGATTGCGAGAACACGGTTTCGGAGAACTGCTTCAGCCCGCCATAGATCGAGCGGATGATCGGCATCCGCCCGACCAGCCGTTCTGCCGGCTGTATCACCGAACGGCCGATCACGCCCTTGGCGATCCAGCCGACCAGCACGGTGAAGATCAGGAAGCCGATCACGCCGACTCCGCGGATCGGCACGAAGGTGTCGGGGCCGAAATAGTCCTTCACCAGCGTTTCTGGCTGATAACTGTAGGGGATGACTGGCAGCACCCAGCTGTCGATCCAGCCGATCGCCGTCCATGTCAGGTAAAGCGTCAGCACGATCGGGATGACGACCGCGAGTCCGGTCAGAAAGCTTGATCGCAGTCTGGCCATCAGGCCCTTCTTGCGATGAGTCTGGTCTTCGCTCACCGGTCTGCTCTCCGCCTCGGTTCGCCGGTCATGCTAGCAGCCCGGCGGTGCAGGACAACGAATTTGCTGCGCCGCGTCAATGACTTTCCTGCGCGCGCGTCCGGGCGATCCCGGCGGCAATCCGGGCCGCGAGACGGGCGTTGTTCAGGACGAGCGCGATGTTGGCCTGCAAGGACTGTCCCCCGGTCAGGGTGAAGAGCCTGTCGAGCAGGAAGGGGGTCACAGCCTTGGCCGAGATCCCGCCGCGTGCCGCCTCGGCAAGGGCCTGTTCGACGACAGGCATGATGACCTCGCGCGGGATCTCGTCCGTGGCGGGGATCGGGTTGGCGATGAGTTGGCCGCCAGGCAGGCCAAGGCGGGCACGCATCACATGGGACGCGGCGATGTCGGCCGGGTCGTCCATGCGCAACGGGGCCTTCAGGCCCGAGGCGCGTGACCAGAAGGCGGGCAGGTCGTCCTGACCCACGGCGATGACCGGGACGCCGAGCGTCTCCAGGACCTCGAGCGTCTTCGGCAGGTCGAGGATCGCCTTCGCCCCCGCCGCGACCACCGTCACGGGTGTTGCCGCCAGTTCCTGCAGGTCGGCCGAGATGTCGAAGCTCGTCTCGGCCCCGCGATGGACGCCGCCGATACCGCCGGTGGCGAAGACCTCGATCCCGGCCAGATGCGCGGCGATCATCGTGGCCGCCACGGTCGTGGCGCCGGTGCGGCCACCGACAAGGCAGGCGGCCATGTCGGCGCGGCTCAGCTTCATCACGTCCTTCGCCTGACCGAGCCGGTCGAGTTCCTCGGCGGAAAGCCCGACATGGATGCGCCCGCCCATCACGGCGATGGTCGCCGGGACGGCTCCTGCCTCGCGCACTGCGGCCTCGACCTTGATTGCGGTCTCGACGTTCTGCGGGAAGGGCATCCCATGGGTGATGATGGTGGATTCCAAAGCGACGATGGGCGCGCCGCTGGCGCGGGCCTCGGCCACTTCCGGCGAGAAGGTCAACGGTGCGGTCATGATCCGATATCTCCCGATACGTAGTCGGCTGCGGCGCGCAACGCGGCACCAAGGGCAGCGGCGCGGTCGGCGCCGCGGCGTTCAGCGACGAGATGCGCCGCCATGAAAGTGTCGCCTGCGCCAGTCACGCGCGTCACCAGCACGCTTGGCGGGCTGTCTGCAAGCACGGGTTCGCCTGCCTTGCCATCGGCGCAGGCCCGCCCACCGTCAGTGACCAGCACGCGGTTCGCACCCCTGGCCAGCAATCCTGCCGCAGCCTCTTCGGCGCCGCCGAAGCGGGTCTGGCACAGGATGCCAGCCTCTTCGAGATTGACGTAGAGCGTCGCGCGCGGGTGGCCGAGCAGCGGCAGCAGACGTTCGGCCTTGCCGGGGCTGGCCGGCGCCACGCGCAGATCGGCCGCCGCGAAAAGCGGCGAGGCGGCGATCTCTGCCAGAAGTGCCGCAGTCAGGTTGCCATCCAGAGCGATCGGTCCCGACCAGGGTGTCAGCAGATGGCCAAGTCGCCCATCCTGCAGGGGGGCGAGGATGCGCTCGCCCGCGGCTTCCAGCGAATGGGCATCGGCGATGGCGGCCACCAGCCCGTTCGCGCCCTCTACCGCCATGTAACGGTCGGTCGGCAGGTCGACGGAGCGATAGAGATGTTCGGTGACAAGGCCCATCAGATCGAGGCTCGCCACCAGTTCCGCGCCCTCTGCATCCTGACCGACCACCGACAGGAGCGCGGGGCGAAGGCCGAAGCGGCGCAGCGTCATCGCGATGTTCAGGGCAACACCACCCGGCAATCGCGTGATGCGCCCCGGAACGTCGGAGCCGAGCCGCATCGAGGTGGGCGAGCGGCCGATAATGTCCCAAAGGACGGAACCGATGCAGAGGATGTCGGGCGCGTGAGTCATGCCCCGTTCATATCGGAGCAGTCACGCGCCGCAAGCGGGAAGGCGGCTCAGCTGCGCAGGCCGGTCTCTTCCAGAAGGCCCTTGCGCTTGGCCTCGTAGTAATAGCCGCGCGCATACCAGCTGACCGCCTCGTCCTGGTCCCCGTCGGACACGAGCCAGGCGCCGCGCAGGTACTTGACCCCGTATTTCAGGTTGGTTTCGGCGTCGAGCAGGCCCTGGGGGCTGCCCTGATAGCCCATCGTCCTCGCGGTGCGCGGGTCGATCTGCATCAGGCCCATGTAGGTGCCGTTGCGCGCTGTCGGGTTGTACTTGCTTTCGCGGATCACGATTCGGTGGACCAGCGAGACCGGGACATCGTACGCGTCGGCGTATTTCTCGATCTGCTGGGCAAGTTCCGGCGTCAGGGCCGGATATTGCGGGTTGCGGCTGACCTGGGCCGTTTCCTTCGACGCACAGGCCGTAAGCGGCAGGGCCAGAAGAACCGCCAGGGCTCCACGACGGATGAGGTTGTTCACGGGCTGCTCCCTCGGTCTCACGCTTTCGTCATAGTCATGCCGGACGTTGCGCGAAAGCATAGGGTGCGGGCGCAGCGCGGCCTTGCGCGGAACTTTGCCAAGTGCCTAGTCTGCATCAGGGGCTGGCCGGGGAAAGCCGAGATGCAAGTCACTTACGAACGCGACATCGGCGCCCCGCCGGAAGTGCTGTGGAGCGCGCTTCTGACCCCTGCCGTTCTGCAGGCCTGCATGCCCGGTTGCGAAAGCGTCACCGGGTCGCCCGAGGCAGGCTATGATGCTGTGGTGGGGTTCAGGCTGGCCGGCATTCGCGTTCATCTGTCGGGCCGCATCATCGTGACCGATATGGACCCGCCGCATTCGCTTCACATCACTGGCGAAGGCAAAGGCGGCGCGGCAGGGCTGGTGCGGGGCGGGGCGCGGGTGACTCTGACGCCCATCCCCGGCGGCACGCGGCTCGGTTACGAGATCGACGGCGCAGTCGAGGGGCGGCTGTCGCAGATCAGCGGTCGGATCGTGTCGGGCGTGGCGCATCGTCTTGCAGACGAGTTCTTTGCGCGTCTCGGTCAATCCGTAGGCGCGCCGTCTCCCGACGCGCCCGAACCGCCGGGCGGCAAGGGCTGGTTCCGCCGCCTGGCCGGCTGAGCCGCCTCAGCGCATCAGGTGGGCAAGATGAACCGCGCAGCCGGTGAGCGGTGCGAAATCGTCGTCCAGCACCACGACCGAGAACTGCTCCATGAACTCGGCGAAGCGGCCCTTGTCGCGGAAGGCCTCGGCAAAGCCGCAAGGACCGTAGTGGCGGGCAAAGGCGCGGGCGATGCCGCCGACAAGGTAGATGCCGCCGAAGGGCAGGTGGATCAGGGCGAGATTGCCCGTCTCGGTTCCCAGCAGCCGGCAGAAGATTCGCGCCGTCTCGGTCGCAAGCGCATCGGTGCCGCTGTCGATGGCCGGGATGATCTGCGACGTGGTCCAGGTCACCGGGGCGCCGGCTTCGCTGGTGACGAAGGCGTGGAGCCGCTCGACCCCGCGGCCCGACATCACATCCTCGACGCCGGGGAAGCCATGGGCCTTCTCGACAAAGCGCGCGAGCCGCAGGTCGGCTTCGTCGCGGACCGGCATGTTGATATGTCCGCATTCCGAGGCGGGCACGACCCGGCCATATTCGCTTTCGTGAACCGGGGCCGCATTGAAGCCGGTGCCGACATTGACGACCAGCATGCTGGCCCCGCTCTGGCGTGGGCCGTCGATCACCGGGATCAGCCGTTCATGGGCGATGTGGCCCAAGGCATGGCCCGGCGCCTGAAGATCGTTCAGAAGGGCGGAGAAGCGCGCCCCGGTGGCACGGCGCAGCGTCTCGATGTCGATCGTCCAGTCGAGATTGGTCAGCGTTGCCACGCCATCCTTGACCGGCCCCGCCGCGCAGGCGCAGACGCCGTCCACGCGTTCGACGCCCTCCTCGGCAAGATAGCTGCGGATCACGCTTTCCAGCCCGTCATGCTCGGCGTTGCGGTATTTGCGCACGCTGTCCTCGCGCACCACGGTGCCGTCGCTGAGCGCAACGCGGGTGTTGGTTCCGCCGATATCGGCCACGAGGCAGAGGGGGGCTTTGGCCATTGGGTGCTCCGGTGTCAGCGCGAAAGGGCGCGGGCAAGGGCGTGATAGGATGCCTTGGGGGTGCGCTGCAAGGTTTCGAAATCCACATGGACGATACCGAACCGCTTCTCGTATCCAAAGGCCCATTCGTAATTGTCGAGCAGCGACCAGTAGAAGAAGCCCTTCACATTGGCCCCGTCGGCGATCGCGCGTTCGGTCGCGCGAAGATGCGCGAACAGGAAATCCTCGCGCACATGGTCGTTGACCGCGCCGTTGATGACTTCGTCGGCATTGGCCATGCCGTTTTCAGTCACGTAGATCGGCAGGTCGCCGACATAGTCGCGCGCCATGCGGGTCAGGAAACCGTAAAGGCCCTCGGGATAGATCTCCCAGCCCATCTGCGTCTTGGGCAGCGGCCCAACCACATCTCGGGTCGAGGGCCAGGGTGTGTCGGGGGCGAAGGCGTGGATGTGGCGTGTGTAGTAGTTCACCCCCAGCCAGTCGAGCGGCTGGCTGATGCGGACCATGTCCTCTTCCCAGCCGACGGGCATATGGGGGGCGAGACCCGCCAGCGCCTCGTCGGGGTAGGTGCCCTTCGTGATCCCCTCGATGAACCAACGGTTGAAGATCGCGTCCTGCGTGGCCGAGGCGAGCATGTCGGCCGCGTTGTCGGAGGCCGGCGTGCAATGGTCGAAGTTCAGGACGATGCCAAGGTTCGGCTGGCCCATCCCGCGCAACCTCTCGACTGCCGCCCCATGGCCGAGCAGGACATGGTGCATGGCACGGGCGGCCGCGCGAATGTCCCGCAGACCCGGCGCATGATGGCCGAGGAAGTGCGACAGCCACGCGACGCACCAGGGTTCGTTGATCGTGGCAATGGCGGCGACCCGGTCGCCGATGCGGCGGGTGATGATCTCGGCGAAATCGGCAAACCAGTGCGCGACGTCACGGTTGGTCCAGCCGCCAAGATCGGCAAGCGCCGAGGGCATTTCCCAGTGATAGAGCGTCTGGAACGGCTTCAGCCCGCGTTCGAGGATGCCGTCCACGAGCCGGTCGTAGAAATCCAGCCCTTCGGCATTCACAGGACCGCGCCCCTCGGGCAGCACCCGTGCCCAGGAGGTGGAGAAACGGTAGGCATCGAAATTACCCTGCGTCAGCAGGTCCAGGTCGTCTTCCCACAGGTGGTAGTGGTCGCAGGCGACCGCGCCGTCCTCGGCCCTGACCACGTTGCCTGGCGTTGCCGCGAATGTGTCCCAATGGCAGGGGCCGCAGCCCCCGAAACCGCTGCCCTCGATCTGGTACGCGGCTGTCGCGGCCCCGAACAGGAAGTCCTCGGGAAAATCGGTGCGAGTGATCTTCATGGCCCTTGCCTTTCTGCGGCACGGTCGCGCCGGGGGGCGGGCCCGGTCGACTGACCGATGATCAGGTCCGCTTCCAGCAGGCGCTCCAACGGACCGGTCTCGGGGTTGGAGATGATCTGGATCAGCATTTCGGCCGCTTGACGCCCAGCCTCGCGAACCGACGACCGGGTTGCGGTATAGATCGGGACGTCCTCGCCATTGCTGAAATAGCTCAGTTCGTCGTCATGGATGATGATGGAGACATCGCGCCCGACCTTCAGCCCCATCTCCTCGACCGCGCGACGGACGCCGAGGCCCGGGATCATCATCGAGACAAGAAAAGCCGTTGGCGGATCGGGCAGGGCGAGCATGGCGCGCGCGGCGCGGTAGCCATTGAACTCGGTCATCTCGTCGGAAAACATCAGCGCCGGATCCTGCATAATCCCGCGCGACGCCAGCGCATCCAGGTAGCCGGTGCGGCGGCGGATGGCGAAATCCATGAACTCGAGGCCGTTTATCAGCGCCAACCGCCGGTGACCCAGATCGAGCAGGAACTCGGTCGCCCGCTGGAAGGCGCGCCGGTTGTTCACGTCGAGCCAGGAATAGGGCTCGTCCGTGCCGGTCGAGCGGCCATGGACGACGAAGGGAATGCCGATCTCGCGCAAGAGGGGGATACGGGGGTCGCGCTGGCGTGGTCCGTGGACGATGACGCCATCGACGATCCCTCGCGAGCGCATGTCGCGATACACGCGGTCCTCGCCCTCGTCGGGGGCGATCGTAAGGACCATGTCGTAGCCGTAGCGAAGATAGGTCTCGCCCGCGCCGGCGATGAAGTCCGCGAAAACCGGGTTGACCATCTCGTGTTTGGACGACACCGGAACGACATGACCGATCGCCATGGCGCGGCCTGTCGCAAGGCGGATGGCGCGGGTGTTCGGGCGGTAGTTGTGGCGCTTGGCTGCGGCGAGGACGCGGGCGCGCGTTTCCTCGTTCACCTCCGGATAGCCGTTGAGGGCGCGACTGACCGTCGTCGGCGAAAGGCCGAGTTTCGTGGCCAGTTCCTTGAGGTTCATTCTTGCCGCGCGTCCAAAACGGTTTCAGTCGCATTCGACCATAGCCAAGGGTTTTCGATGCGTCAAAGCGAAAGGTGCATTTTGCATATGCAGCACAAGGCATTCCGCAGCGCGCGAGCCCGGATGTCCGATCGGCGAACCAGCTGCGAATTGACTTGGAGACTGACCTGCGCCAATGTGCGGCGTCCAAAGCGGTTTGAACGATTCTGCCGCAAGGGAGTTTGGACGCCCGGCCACATGCCGGGCGCTGTTGGGAGGATACCGATGTATGTGAAATATCTGGCAGGCGCCGCCGCGCTTGCGCTTGCCGCCGGAGCCGCCGATGCCCGCGACATGATCTTTCCGGTCGGCGAAGGCGCCTTCAACTGGAAGAGCTTCGACGACTTCAAGGCCGCCCACGATCTTAAGGGGCAGACGCTGACGATCTTCGGGCCCTGGCGCGGTGAGGATCAGGTGCTGGTCGACAACATGCTGGCCTATTTCGAAGCGGCGACCGGTGCGACGGTCAACTACTCCTCGTCCGAAAACTACGAACAGCAGATCGTCATCGACACCCAGGCGGGCAGCCCGCCCGACATTGCCATCCTGCCGCAACCCGGCCTGATCGCTGACCTTGCCGCGAAGGGTCTCGTGACGCCGCTCGGACAAGAGACGGCCGACTGGCTGAAAGAGAATTACGCCGCGGGCGAAAGCTGGGTCAAACTTGGCACCTACAAGGGCGCGGATGGCACGCCGCAGCTTTTCGCCTTCCCCTACAAGATCGATGTGAAGTCGCTGGTCTGGTACTCGCCTGACAACTTCGAGGATGCTGGCTACGAAGTGCCGCAGACGATGGAGGACCTCAAGGCGCTGACCGAGCAGATCGTCGCCGATGGCGGTACGCCCTGGTGCATCGGCCTTGGCTCGGGCGGGGCCACCGGCTGGCCCGCGACCGACTGGGTCGAGGACCTGATGCTGCGCACGCAGAGCCCCGATACCTATGACCAGTGGACAAGCCACGGCATCCCGTTCAATGACCCTGCCGTGGTCGGTGCGATCGACGAATTCGGCTGGTTCGCCAAGAACGACACGTTCGTCGCCGGTGGATCGAAAGCCGTCGCCTCGACCGACTTCCGCGACAGCCCGAAGGGACTCTTCACCTCGCCGCCCCAGTGCTACATGCACCGCCAGGCTTCGTTCATTCCGTCCTTCTTCCCCGAAGGCACCAAGATGGGCGTCGATGCCGACTTCTTCTACTTCCCGGCCTATGCCGGCAAGGACCTCGGCAAGCCGGTGCTTGGCGCGGGCACGCTCGCCTTCATCACCAAGGACGGCGCGGCTTCGCGTGCCTTCATCGACTGGCTGGAGACCCCGATCGCGCATGAAGTCTGGATGGCGCAGAAGAGCTTCCTGTCGCCCTACAAGGGCGCCAATGCCGAACTTTACGCCGATCCGACGATGAAGAAGATGGGCGAGATCCTGCTCTCTGCCGACACCTTCCGGTTCGATGGATCCGACCTGATGCCGGGCGCGGTGGGCGCGGGCACCTTCTGGACCGGCATGGTCGATTTCGTGGGCGGCAAGTCCGCGCAGGACGTCGCCAACACGATCGAAGCCTCCTGGCCGAAATGATCGGCTGACAACGTCGGCGGGACCGGTCCGCAAGGGGCCGGTCCCGACACCGAAGGTTTGCGCCTTATCAGGGGGAGGGGCGGATGAATCCCGCGATCCAGGCAGTTCTGACCGTAGCCATCGGCGTCGGCGGATGCGTTCTCTACTTCTGGCTGTCGAACCTCTTCCTCGACAAGGTCCTGTATCCGCCGCGTGGGCCGAATGCCGGGCGGAACATCAACCGCGCTAACATGATCCGGCCCTGGCTGTTCCTGTTGCCAGCGATGATCGCGCTTGGCCTCTACCTTGCCTATCCGGTCTTCGCGACCTTCTGGCTGTCGCTCCACAAGGATGTCGGCGCGACCAAGCAGTTCGTCGGCCTCGACAATTACCGCCAGATGATGACCGAGGGCAAATTCTGGGAATCCATGCGCAACAACATGCTGTGGCTGATCGTCGTTCCGGCGATGGCCACCGCCTTCGGACTTCTGGCCGCGCAACTGACCGACCGGCTGAAATGGGGCAACTTCGCCAAGTCGATGATCTTCATGCCGATGGCGATCAGCTTTGTCGGTGCCTCGGTGATCTGGAAGCTGATCTATGACTCGCGCCCGGCGGGGCAGGAGCAGATCGGCATCCTGAACGCGGTCTATGTCTGGATGACCGGCAATGATCCGCAGCAATGGCTGCAGATCCCGTTCTGGAACAACCTGTTCCTGATGGTGGTGCTGGTCTGGATCCAGGCAGGCTTCGCCATGGTGATCCTGTCGGCCGCCCTGCGCGGCATTCCGGAAGAAACCATCGAGGCGGCGATCCTCGACGGGGCAGGACCGTTCCAGATCTTCTTCAAGATAAAGGTCCCGCAGATCATGCCGACCATCGTCGTCGTCTGGACCACGATCACCATCACCGTGCTCAAGGTCTTCGACATCGTGCTGGCCATGACCAACGGCCAGTGGGAGACGCAGGTTCTGGCAAACTACATGTACGACAAGTTCTTCCGCGCCTTCGACGTGGGCGTGGGCTCGGCGGCGGCGATGATCATCATGCTTCTGGTGACGCCGATCCTGGTGTGGAACGTCCACAACGCCCGGAAGGAGATGCGCTGATGGAAAACATCGCCGGTCAGAAATCGGGTCTCAGCTGGGCTGTCCAGATCTCGACGATCCTTCTCGTGCTCCTCTGGGTGCTGCCGACCTTCGGCCTGTTCGTGTCGTCCTTCCGCACCACCGACCAGATTTCCACGAGCGGCTGGTGGCGGGCGCTGTCCACGCAGGAGCGCCAGCTCCCACCGATCCGGGTGGAAGGCACCGAGACGCAGAAAGACGGTCTCTTCGTGATCGACGGCACCCTCTTTCCGAAGGGCGGCACGACCGTAAGCGCCTGGGGCACCAGTTCGAAAGAGCCGACGGCCTACGAGGCAGGCGCGACGGCTGAGTTGAACGACGGGGTGACGCTGAGCGTGAAAGAGGATGGCACCTTCACGCTGACCTCGCCGACATCGACCGCCGACATGCGCCTGCCGCGGATCTTCACCACAGCCTCGGCTCCGCCAGAATTCACGCTGAACAACTATTCCAACGTCATCTTCAGCCCGCTCGCGGGGCAGAGCATCGGCCAGGCCTTCCTCAACACGGCCACGGTGGCGATCCCCGCCACGATCATCCCGATCCTGATCGCCGCCTTCGCTGCCTATGCGCTGGCCTGGATGGAGTTCCCCGGTCGGGCGCTTCTGGTGGCGGCGGTTGTGGCGCTTCTTGTCGTGCCGCTGCAACTGGCGCTGAGCCCGCTTCTTCAGTTCCATAACTGGATCGGGATCGGGAAGGGCTACCTCGGCATCTGGCTGGCCCATACCGGCTTTGGCCTGCCGCTCGCCATCTACCTTCTGCGCAACTACATGGTCGGCCTGCCGCGCGACATCATCGAGAATGCGCGGGTGGATGGGGCGACCGAGTTCCAGATCTTCACCAAGATCATCCTGCCGCTGTCCTTTCCGGCGCTGGCAAGCTTTGCGATCTTCCAGTTCCTTTGGACCTGGAACGACCTTCTGGTGGCGCTGGTGTTCCTGGGCACCGGCAATGACCAGCAGGTGCTGACGGCCAACCTCGTGAACCTGATGGGCAGCCGGGGCGGCGACTGGGAGATCCTTGCAACCTCGGCCTTCGTGTCGATCCTCGTGCCGCTGATCGTGTTCTTCTCGCTTCAGCGGTTCCTCGTGCGCGGCCTTCTGGCCGGCTCGGTCAAGTAAACGGAAACAATGATGACGAAAGACCCCGATTGGTGGCGCGGCGCGGTGATCTATCAGATCTATCCGCGCAGCTTCCAGGACAGCAACGGCGACGGCATCGGCGACCTCGCGGGTATCGCCGAACGCCTGCCGCACATCGCCAGCCTCGGGGCCGACGCGATCTGGCTGAGCCCGTTCTTCACCAGTCCGATGAAGGACTTCGGCTATGACGTGAGCGACTATTGCGACGTCGATCCGATGTTCGGGACCCTCAAGGATTTCGACCGGGTGGTCGAGCGTGCTCATGAGTTGGGTCTCAAGGTGATGATCGACCTCGTGCTGTCGCATACCTCGGACCAGCATCCCTGGTTCAAGGAAAGCCGCCAGAACCGGACGAACCCAAAGGCGAACTGGTATGTCTGGGCGGAACCCAAGCCCGACGGCACGCCGCCGAACAACTGGCTGTCGATCTTCGGTGGGTCGGCCTGGCAATGGGATGCGCGGCGCGAGCAGTACTACCTGCACAATTTCCTGACCTCGCAGCCCGACCTCAACTTCCACGAGCCGGCGGTGCAGGAGGCGCTTCTGGATGTCGAGCGCTTCTGGCTTAAGCGCGGGGTCGATGGTTTCCGCCTTGACACGATCAATTTCTACTTCTGTGACAAGTACTTGCGCGACAATCCTTCCCTGCCGAAAGAGCAGCGCAACGACCAGACTGCGCCGGCGGTCAACCCCTACAACCACCAGCTTCACCTATTCGACAAGAACCAGCCCGAGAACCTCGAATTCCTTAGGCGCTTCCGCAAGGAACTCGTGCCCTATGGCGCGGCGGCAGTGGGCGAGGTGGGCGACTCGCAGCGCGGGCTCGAGATCATGGCGGAATACACCTCGGGCGGCGACAAGGTGCAGATGTGCTACCCGTTCGAACTGTTGCAGCCCGGCCGGGTCACGGCTGCCGTGCTGGGCCAGACCTTCGACCGGCTGGCCAAGGCCGCGCCCGATGCCTGGCCCTGCTGGTCGACCTCGAACCACGACGTCGTGCGCACGCCGACGCGCTGGCACCTCTCGGATGCAGGGATGCGCGCCTATATCGTGATGCTCCTGTCCCTGCGCGGCTCGGTCTGCCTTTACCAGGGCGAGGAGCTGGGCCTGCCCGAGGCCGAGGTCGCCTTCGAGGATCTGCAGGACCCCTACGGCATCGAGTTCTGGCCCGAGTTCAAGGGCCGCGATGGCTGCCGCACGCCGATGGTATGGGACATGGACAACCGTCTTGGCGGCTTCTCGGCGGCTGAGAAAGCCTGGCTTCCGGTTCCGGCCGAACATCTGCGCCTTGCGGTGAACGCACAGGCGGGCGACCCCGCCTCGATGATCGAACACTATCGCCGCGCGCTTGCCTTCCGCAGGCTGCATCCGGTGCTGAAGACCGGAGACATGTCGGCGGTGACGGTTGACGGCGATCTTGCGACCTTCACCCGCAGCGAAGGGACCGCGACGATCTTCTGCGCTTTCAACCTTGGCGACGCTCCGAAGACTGTCCACCTGCCTGAGGGAACCTGGCGCAGCATCGGAATGGAAATCGGCTGCGCAGCGGTCGACGGCAACAAGACGATGCTCGGCGCCTGGGGCTATGCCCTGGCCGAACGGGCCTGAGCGACAAGGGGGAGGGGACGGACGATGGCCAACCTGCTGCTGAAGGACGTGGAGAAAGCCTATGGCGAGGTGAAGGTCCTCAAGGACATCAACCTCGACATCAAGACGGGCGAACTCATCGTCTTTGTCGGCCCCTCGGGCTGCGGAAAGTCGACGCTTCTGCGCATGATCGCCGGGCTGGAAAAGATCACCGGCGGCGATTTCACCATCGACGGCGACCGGATGAACGACGTGCCTCCGGCGCAGCGCGGTATCGCCATGGTGTTCCAGTCCTACGCGCTGTACCCGCACATGACGGTGCGCGACAACATGGCCTTCGCGCTGAAGATCGCGAAGAAATCGCAGGCCGAGATCGACAAGGCGATCGACAAAGCCGCGCGCATCCTGCAACTGACCCCCTATCTCGACCGCCTGCCCAAGGCGCTGTCGGGCGGCCAGCGCCAACGGGTCGCCATCGGACGGGCCATTGTGCGCGATCCGAAGGTCTATCTCTTCGACGAACCGCTCTCGAACCTTGACGCCGCTTTGCGGGTCGCGACACGGATCGAGATCGCGCAGTTGAAGGAGGCGATGCCCAACTCGACGATGATCTACGTCACCCATGACCAGGTCGAGGCGATGACGCTGGCGTCCCGCATCGTCGTGCTTGCCGGCGGCGGCATTGCCCAGGTCGGCACGCCGCTGGAGTTGTACGAGCGGCCCGAGAACGAGTTCGTCGCCCAGTTCATCGGCAGCCCGTCGATGAACCTTCTGCCCGGCGAGATCGTCGAGACCGGCGCGATGACCGTGGTCAAGCTCGACAATGGCGGGATCGCGCGTGCCACCATCCCCACGAAGGCTGCCGACATGGGGCTCAAGGTCAAGGTGGGTGTCCGGCCCGAAGACCTTCTGGCAACTGACGGCGAGGCTGTCTTCACCGGCGAGGTCGAGATCACTGAGGCGCTTGGCGAGGTGACGATCCTCTACTTCAAGCGACAGGGTGACGCGGCGCAGGTGATTGCCAAGCTGCCGGGCATCCATTCGGAACTGCGCCGCAAGACGGTGAAGCTCGGCACCGATCCGAAGAAGGTGCATCTCTTCGCCAACGGGCGCTCGCTGCTCTATCGTTGAAACCGGGACCCGTTGAACCGGCGGTCAGACCGCCGGGGGCATCAGGAAGAAGGTCATCGCGAAGACCAGATAGACCGCAAGGAGCATGACGCCCAAGAACCAGGCCGACCGGCCGGCCTGGGTCGTCAGGATTGCCGTGAGCGACGCGATCAGCATCATAACCACGGCGCCCGGCCAGAAATCCAGGCTCATCGGTTGCGGGCCGATGACATAGGAGAGAAGGACCAGCACCGGCGCGACAAACAGCGCGATCTGGGCCGCACTTCCGAGCGCGATCCCGACCGAAAGGTCCAGCCGGTCCTTGCGCGCGGCGGAGAAGGCCGATCCCATCTCGGCCGCGCCCCCCACAAGACCCACGACGATGAAGCCGACGAAGGCCGGAGTCAGACCGAGCGTCACCGCCGCTTCCTGGACTGAGCCGACGAAGACCTCGGACACCAGCGCGACGAGCAGCGTCGCCACGGCCAGCAGGATGAGGCTCGTCCGCACAGACCAGCCTTCGTGCGCGCCGGCCTCTTCCGCTGGCGTCTCATGGCTTGCGCCGGCGAATTCGCTCGAATGGGTCACCAGCGAGAACAGCATTCCCAGCCCGTAGGTCAAGATCAGCAGGACCGCCAGCCCGAGGCTGAGCGATTGGGCAAAGCCCGCTGCCCCTTCGGAGCGGGCGATGATCGATGGCACGAGAAGGGCGATGACCGACAGAAAGAGCAGGCCCGCTTGCAGCCGTGCGCCGCCCTTGTTGAATTCCTGTACATGGTGCTTGAGCCCGCCCAGAAGCAGGCTTCCCCCCAGCATGAACAGGGCATTCGTCGTGATCGCACCGGCGATCGAGGCCTTGACCAGCACGTATTCCCCGGCCCGCAGCGCCGCCAGCGAGATCACCAGTTCAGTCAGGTTGCCAAGCGTGGCGTTCAGCAGGCCCCCCGCCGCATCGCCGATCCGCTCCGCCACGGTCTCGGTCGAGCGGCTGAGCAGCGCCGCAAGCGGGACGATCGCCAGCACCGACAGCACGAACAGGAGCGTCGCGCTGGCCGGACGAAGATGTTCGACGGCAAAGAGGATCGGAACGAAGATCAGCAGTGCAAACAACGGCGTCGCACGCAGTTCCCGCAGAAGTATCGACATGATGGACGGGCCCCCTGGGCCGGCGGAATGCTTCCGAGACGACCGCTCCCCCGTGCGCACAGCCGACTACCTTGCGGTTCGGGGGTCAAGCTCTGTCTTGCGCCTTCACCTGGAAGGTTACTGTAACCGTCCAGGAGGTGGGACCAGCGGGCGGGCAAGGCGACATCACCACGGACCCGTTTCGCGATTGACAGGTCCGGCCCGGGAGCGCAGACCGGCTGCAGGAACCACGCGCGGCGATGATGTGCATCGCCGCAGGCCGGTGCGTCCTGTCCGGCCCGGCCCCATGGCCCCGCCCGGATCAGCCGGCGCGGGAACAGGAAATGGCCAAGGGTCAGTTACGTTCGAACAGGGAAGCCAAGAAGCCGAAGAAGGAAAAGCCGAAGCCGGTGGTCGTCGTGGCCAGCACTTCGGACCGGCTCAATGCCTCGCAAGGCAAGTCGCGCAGCCGGAAGGACTGACGACCGCCGTCCGGGGGCTTGGCAAGGGCACGGCTTCGCGGCAGGGTTGGCCGAAAGGAGGGCCCTGTCCATGGTTCAGGTGACGGAAGAGATGGTCGAAGCCTATCAGCGCGACGGGGTCGTGCTGATCAAGGGGCTCTGGGCCGATTGGGTCGACGTGATCCGAGCGGGCATCGAGCGCAACATGGCCGAGCCCGGACCGTATGCGGCGGAAAACCTCAAGCCCGGCGAGCCGGGGCGCTTCTTTGACGATTACTGCAACTGGGAGCGGATCCCAGAGTTCCAGCGCGTCATCCGCGAAAGCGAGGCGGCTTCTGTCGCTGCGAAACTCATGCGGTCCGATCATGTGCAGATGTTCCACGATCATGTGCTGGTGAAGGAGCCGGGCACCTCGAAGCCGACGCCCTGGCACCAGGACGGACCCTATTACTTCGTCGAGGGAAAGCAGACGGTGAGCTTCTGGTCGCCGGTCGACCCGGTGCGCGAGGCCTCGCTGCGCTGTGTCGCCGGATCTCATCGCTGGCCGAAGGAGGTGCTGCCGAAGCGCTGGCTGTCGGATACGTCCTTCTATCCCGACCCGGACAAGTACATGCCCGTCCCTGATCCGGATGCCGAGGGGATGACCGTGCTTGAATGGCAGATGGAGCCGGGCGATGCGGTGGCCTTCGACTATCGTACCCTGCACGGGGCGCGCGGGAATGAGGCGACGACCCGCCGCCGGGCCTTTTCGCTGCGCCTCTTGGGCGACGATGCGCGCTATGTCGATCGGCCGGGCCGCACCTCGCCGCCCTATCCGGGGCACGGGATGGCGGCCGGACAGCGGCTGCGCGAGGACTGGTTCCCGATGCTTCTGTGAAGGCGGAAGCGTCGGCAGGGGCATCGAGCCCCCTTCGCCGCTTCTGCCGCGGCCCCGTGTCACGGCGAGCGCGCAGGCAGTTGTCGCTTTACCTGCCGCATGAGACAAGCGGGGCCGGAGACCCGACCGATGACCGAACCGACCCCACCGCGCCGCTATTTTCCACCCCCTCCGCCGCTTGCGCCCAAGCCCAAGCCCGGGCTTTTCCGCCGGGTGCCTCCGGCGATCTTTCCGCCGATCCTCGGCGCGCTCGGTCTTGGCCTCGTCTGGCGGCAGAGCGGCTGGATGTTCGGCCTTCCCGACGGACTTGCGGAGATGTTCCTTGGCGCGATGACGCTGCTGTGGCTGTTCGCGGTCCTTGCTTATTGCGCCAAGATTGCCCGCCGACCGGGCGTTCTGGCCGAGGATCTGACGATCCTGCCGGGGCGGGCCGGGGTCTCGGCGCTGATGATGACGATCTACCAGATCGCGATGGTGCTTGGCCCCTATGCGGGCGCTGCGGCCCGGGGCCTTCTCTTCGGCGGCCTTGCCCTGCATCTCGCCCTCACCCTGTGGATCATCGGTACGCTTGCCAGGGCCACGGCTGCACAGCGCGAGGTGACGCCGGTCTGGCACCTGACTTTCGTCGGCCCGATCCTGGGGGCGGTCGCGGCGCAGATGCTGGGGCTCGAACCGCTGGCCCGGGTGATCTTCTGGGTGACATTGCCGCTTGCTGCCGGGATCGGCGCGGTCAGCCTCGTGCAGATCGTTCGCCGCGTTCCCCCGGCGCCGCTGCGGCCGCTGCTGGCCATCCACCTCGCGCCGCTGAGCCTCTTTGGCATGGTGGCGCTTGGCCTCGGCTGGCCGCAGGTGGCGCTGGTCTTTGCCGCGCTGGCGGTGACGCTGCTTCTCGCGCTGGTGGTTTCGCTGAAATGGCTGCTGGCGGCGGGGTTCACCGCGCTTTGGGGCGCGTTCACCTTTCCGCTCGCGGCCTTCGCGCGGCTGGTGCTGGGGCTGATGCCGGGGTCGCTGGCCGGCGGGGCCGTCCTGGTCGCGGCGACGATGGTGATCCTGCCGATCCTCGTGAGGCTCCTGCAGGACTGGGCCAAGGGCTCCCTCGCGGCGCGGACCAACGCCGCCGAGGCGTAAGGTAAGGGGGCGCTGCCCCCTCGCCCCGGACGGGTCCGGGGCTCACCCCCGGGGTATTTCGCGAGGAGAAATCAGATGAGCCGCACCCAGGCGCGGGCGAGGGCCAGGCCTGCCGCATCGGCGGACGCCCCGCGCGTGGTTGCGAGACGCGGATGGGCGGCGACCCAGCCGGGATGCAGCGCCTCGGTCAGGTCCGGGAACTCGCGGGTCCAGTCGGCGACGACGGCGCGGTTCGCCTCGAAATGGAACTGCGTCGCGTAGCTGGCGCGGCCGATGCGGAAGGCCTGGTTGCGGGCGATGTCGGCCGTGGCAAGGAGCGTTGCCTGCGGAGGCAGGGTGAAGGTGTCGCTGTGCCATTGGAAGATCGGGAAATCGGCGGGAGCGGCCGACAGAACCGGATCGGCGCGGCCGTCCTCGGTCAGCGTGACGTCGCACCAGCCGAATTCGCGGGCGATCGCAAGGTGGTTCTCGCCGCCCCAGGCCCGGGCCATCAGCTGGCTGCCGAGACAGATGCCAAGCACCGGCCGGTCGGCCTCGCCGAAGGCGCGGATCACGCGGGCGAGCTCGGGCAGGTAGGGGTGGATGTGATCGTCGATCGCCGACTGCTCGCCGCCGAAGACCACCAGCGCGTCATGCTCGCCCGTCTCCGGGTCGGGCAGGCGCCCGTCGGACCATGGCCGGAACTGCTCGATCAGCGCGCCGGCCTCGTGCAGGGCGACGCCGACCTGGCCGTGATGGGTGATCTTCGTGTTCTCGACAATTGCGACGCGCATGGGCAGACCTTGTGCAGATGTGGCGGTGATCCTCATCACTTTGGGGCCAGACCTGCAAGGGGGGCCGTTTTCGCCCTTGCCTTCCGGGCGTCCCCATGAAACAGGGAACCGCCAAACGAACACTCCCCATCCTGATGCCAAGGAGGCTCTCATGGAGATTCGCGAGGCTCTCACCTTCGACGACGTACTGCTGGTTCCGGCCGCTTCGAGCGTGCTGCCCTCGGACGCAGATACCTCGACCTTCGTCACCAAGTCGATCCGCATGACCATTCCGCTTCTGTCGAGCGCGATGGACACGGTGACCGAGGGGCGCATGGCCATCGCCATGGCGCAGGCGGGCGGGATCGGGGTGATTCACCGCAACCTGAACACCGAACAGCAGGCGGCCGAGGTGCGGCGGGTGAAGCGGTTTGAATCCGGCATCGTCTATGCGCCGATCACTCTGACCCCGGACCAGACGCTCGCCGATGCGAAGATCCTGCAGGAGCGTTACAACGTCACCGGTTTCCCCGTGGTCGATGAACTTGGCCGGGTCGTCGGGATCGTCACCAACCGTGACATGCGTTTCGCCTCGGACGACCGCACGCCGGTCAGGGTGATGATGTCCTCGAAGGATCTCGCCATGCTGCGCGAGCCGGTCGACCGCGAAGAGGCGATCAACCTGATGAAGGCGCGTCGGATCGAGAAACTTCTGGTGACCGACGGGCAGGGGAAACTGACCGGCCTGCTGACGCTGAAGGATACCGAGAAATCGGTGCTGAACCCGCATGCCTGCAAGGATGAGCTGGGACGGCTGCGCGTGGCCGCCGCCTCGACCGTGGGCGATGCCGGGTTCGAGCGGTCGAAGGCGCTGATCGACGCCGGCGTGGACATGGTGGTGATCGACACCGCGCATGGCCATTCCGAGGGCGTGGCCAAGGCGGTCGAACGGATCAAGGCGCTGTCGAATGCGGTGCAGGTGGTGGCGGGTAACGTCGCCACCGCCGAGGCGACGCGGGCGCTGATCGCTGCCGGGGCCGATGCGGTCAAGGTCGGGATCGGGCCGGGTTCGATCTGCACGACGCGGATCGTCGCGGGCGTGGGCGTGCCGCAGCTGACGGCGATCATGGATGCGGCGGGTGCGGCGGGCGACATCCCGGTCATCGCTGATGGCGGCATCAAGTATTCCGGCGACTTCGCCAAGGCGATCGCCGCCGGCGCCTCCTGCGCGATGGTGGGATCGGCGATTGCGGGGACCGACGAAAGCCCGGGCGAGGTGATCCTCTACCAGGGTCGCAGCTTCAAGTCCTACCGCGGCATGGGAAGCCTGGGTGCGATGGCGCGCGGCTCGGCCGATCGCTATTTCCAGAAGGATGCCGCCAGCGACAAGCTGGTGCCGGAAGGGATCGAGGGGCAAGTGCCTTACAAGGGGTCGGCGGCGGCTGTGATCCACCAGCTCGTCGGGGGTCTGAGGGCGGCAATGGGCTATACCGGCAACGCCACCATCGCCGAGATGCGGCGCAACTGCCAGTTCGTGCGGATCACCGGGGCGGGGCTGAAGGAAAGCCATGTCCATGACGTGCAGATCACCCGGGAAAGCCCGAACTACCGGCTGGGCTGACGCCTGCGCGTGATGGGGTGAGCAGAGGCAACTCGGTGTCCGAGTTGCCGCTTGACCATATCCCGCAGGGAGCGCTGGAATGGTCTGGCCTCATTGCCGGTGGAGAGGACGCCTTGACCAAAAGTTCGCCCGTTGTGCCGATCGGGGCCGCCTATTTCCCGGCGCCCAATCCTGGTCCGACCCGCGATTATCAGTTCGTCCTGGTTCCGGGCTTCACGCTGCTGGCCTTTGCCTCGGCAGTGGAGCCGCTGCGCATCGCCAATCAGCTGTCGCAGGCGCCGCTCTACCGCTGGCGCGTGGTGTCGGAGGACGGCGCGCCAGTGGTCAGCTCCTCGGGTATCGCGGTCGCCGTCGACGGGGCGCTTGGCCAACTCGACAAGGACAGTCACCTGTTGATCTGCGCCGGCAATCCGCCCATGGCGGCGGCGGCTCCGGGTGTCGTTTCGGCCGTCCAGCGGCACCACCGTTTCGGCGGCACGGTCGGCGGGATCTGCACCGGGGCCTTCGCGCTGGCCAAGGCCGGGATCGTTCGCGATGGACACTTTACCCTCCACTGGGAGAACCAGCCGGGTTTCGTCGAGACGTTCCGCAACCTTGTTCCAACCCTGAACCGGTTTGAGACCGACGGCCGGGTGATGACCTGCGGCGGCGGCGCGGCCTCGACCGACATGATGCTGTCGATCATCGCCTCGGACCACGGCACCGATTTCGCCGCGATGGTGTCGGAGATGTGCCTGCGCACGGTGATGTCGGGCGCGGAGCCCGAGCAGCGCAGTTCGCTTGCTGCGTTGATGTCCTCGCGCAATCCGGTGCTGATCGCCTCGATCACGCTGATGAACCGCCATATCGAGGACCCGCTGCCGATGGACGAACTGGCGGCGGCCACGGGCTACTGCCGGCGGCATCTCGAACGTCTGTTCATGAATGCCGTTGGCCAGACGCCCGGCCATTTCTACCGCGGACTTCGCCTCGACAGGGGGCGCAACCTTCTCAGCACCACCGACCTGACCCTGCAGGAGGTTGCCGTCGCCTGCGGTTATGCCTCGGTCGCGCATTTCTCGAAGAGCTTTCGGGCGCGGTATGGCACGGCACCCACGAAGCTCAAGCAGGGGTATGCCGCGCCGAAGCCACGCTAGAGGGCAATGCGATCGCGTCCCGCTCTGGGATCACCGCAAAGCCGGCGCGGGTCATGCCCCCCGGTATCGTTCACCCTGCTGGAGATGCTTTGGTGTCCGAATGCCAGAGCCCGTCGCGAAAGGTGAAAGCCTGCGCCGGGCGAGGCGCGAAGGCGTTCGTTGCCGGGGCATGGATCCAGGGCGTCACGCTCAAATGCGGCCCCTCGACATCGAGCACCGCGAAACCATGGTCACTTTCGCCTGCGCGGGCGCAAAGCGCCGTGCCGCACTGCATCTGGAACAGCGGGCGCGGCCGGTCCAGGCCGATGCCGAGGCCGATCGACCAATGGTGCAGGTGCCCGGACAGGACGATCCGGATGCCGGCTTCTGCCAGGGCGGGCAGGGCGGCGCGGGCCCCGCGCGTCTCGCCCCGGTCGAAGCCGGGTGGTTCCTCGAGCGGGTGATGGCAGACAAGGATGTTGATGGCCTCGGGCGGGCTTGTGCGGGCCGCCTGCAGGATTCGGTCGATCTCTGCCCGCCGCAAGCGACCGCGCCGCCAGCGCCAGGGATCTGCGGTGTTCGTTCCGTAAAGGCGCAGGGGGCCGACCTCGGCAAAAGGAGCCAGATCAGGCGATGCACCTGCGCGATAGCTGCGGAACGGCGCGAACAACCGGGCCGCAAGGTTGATGAGCGGTACGTCATGGTTGCCCGGAATGACCAGGAACGGCAGCCCGAGGCCATGCAGGAACGTCATGGCGCGCTGGAACTGGCCATGCCGCGCCCGGTGCGTCAGGTCGCCCGAAACCGCGACGAAATCGGGAAGGCAGACAGTCAGCGCCTCGCGTAGCGGATCGATCAGATCGGCCCGCTCCAGCCCGAAATGGAGGTCGGTCAGATGAACAAGCCGGGTCATGCCGTCTCCGCTGCCGGCACGATCACCGAAAGGGCGTCGCGGTGCATGCGCAGGTGGAAGGGGCCGGTCAGGCGGGCTTTCTCGCCATCGAAGGCAACAAGGCGTGTAGGATGGCGCGTGTCGATGGTCAGTTCGTCGGCGATGACCAGATCGAAATCCTGCCCATGCGACACGCTGCCGAAGGCAAGCCGGATCGCGGCCAGCATCAGCTCGGTTGGGCGCTTCCCCTTGGCAAGGAACAGCGCGAAATGCCCGTCTCGCACCGCTTCTGCCCCATCGAGTCCGAGCGCTTCGAGCTGATAGGGACTGCGCGCCGCGAAGGCCAGCGGCGTGTGGAAGTGGCGGGTTTCCTCGGCGACGGTCAGGGCGAGGTGCATCGGGTCGCGCAGGTCGCGCAAGGCCAGAAGCACCGACCAGTAGGCGGCAAGCCGGCTCCGGCCCCACCGCCGGTAGATGGCTTCGCGCCGTTCGAGGATTTCGGGGTAGATGCCGAAACTCGCATTGTTCAGGAAAAGCCTGCCATTCACTTCGCCAAGATCTACGGTCGCAACCTGTCCCGTCAGGATCGTGTCGAGGGCCGCCTCGAGTGTTTCTCCGACGCCGAGACCGCGCGCAAAATAGTTGAAGGTTCCTCCGGGCAGCACCGCCATGACAGCCTCGCTGCCGGCCAGAATCCCGGCGACGGCCGACTGCGTGCCGTCGCCCCCAAGCGCCACGACGATATCGGCTCCTTCTCGAACCGCTTCCTGCGCGGCACCCAGAATGGCGCTGCCCTTGCGTGCCGCATGGACGGCGAAGCCGGCAACAGCGGGCTCCAGCGTCTCGCGGATGATCCGTTCCTTGGCGAGCGCGTCCTTGCGGCCCGAGGCGGCGTTCAACACCACCGACAGGCGCGAGACTGAAAGGTCGATTGGGCGGGCGGGGGGCATCGGGGCTCCGAACCGGGGTCACGGTCGATCTTAGGGCGAATCCGCCGGGCGGCAACCGAGGCGCTTCGCATGGACAATCGCCTCGGGCGGCGGCTAAACCGGCAGCGAACCGGAGCGGATGGGCCGCAACGGACAAGAACAGGGAAGCGATCCGTGCAGGAATCTTCCTTTCGCGCCCGTCGGGTGCTGATAACCGGGGCAGGCGCGGCCGAGGGGATCGGTTTTGCCTGCGCACGCTGGCTTGCGCAGGCGGGGCATCATGTGGCGCTGGCCTCGACCACAGCGCGCATCCATGACCGGGTCGCCGAGCTTCATGCAGTTGGAGATTCGGCGAGCGGTCATGTGGCCGACCTGACGCGAGAGGCGGACGTGGCCCGTCTGGCAGCCGAGGTCGGCGCGATAGACATCCTCGTCAACAATGCCGGCATGGGATCGCTTGGTGCGCCGGCCCCTTGGGCCGACTTTGTCGACCAGCCGATGACCGAATGGTTTTCGACCCTGGACGTGAGCCTTGGCACGGCGGTCAGGGTGACGCGGGCCGTCCTGCCGGGGATGGTCGCCGCGGGCTGGGGCCGGGTGGTGATGATGGCCTCGGTCACCGGACCGGTCACCTCCATCGCCGGGAACTCGGCCTACGCCGCCGCGAAGGCCGGAATGATGGGGCTGACCCGCACCCTCGCGCTGGAGGTTGGGGGCCGCGGCGTCACGGTCAACGCCGTCGCACCAGGCTGGATCGCGACCTCGGCCCAGACCGAGGACGAAGCGCGTGCCGCCCGCGCCACGCCCCCCGGCCGCGCCGGTACGCCCGACGAAGTGGCGGCCTGCGTCTCCTTCCTGGCCAGCGAAGGTGCAAGCTATGTGAATGGGACGATGCTGGTCGTCGATGGCGGAAACACGATACAGGAGATGAAAGATGGATGATATCGCAATGGGATGCGGGCATCTTTTCATCTATTGCCGGAGGACTGAATGACCCCTGCCGCCCGCGCCGCCGCCGCGATCGAGATTCTCGACCGGGTCCTTGCTGGCGCTCCGGCCGAACAGACGCTGACGAACTGGGCCCGCGCCAGCCGATTTGCCGGGTCGGGTGACCGGCATGCCATTCGCGATCTGGTCTTTGATGCACTGCGCCGCCGCCGCTCCTTCGCCGCGCTTGGCGGGTCCGAATCCGGGCGCGGCCTGATCCTTGGCGGAATCCGCGCTGCGGGTGCCGATCCGGCGACGATCTTCAACGGCGCGGGTCATGCGCCGGCTCCGTTGAGCGAGGCCGAGCAAGGCGTGCCTGCCTCGCCCACCGGCCTGGCCGCGTTGGACTGCCCCGACTGGCTGGCCCCGCTGCTGCAACGCAGTCTTGGGCGCGACTTTCCCGCCGTGATGGAGGCGCTCCGCCACCGGGCGCCGGTCTTCGTGCGGGTCAACAGCCTCCGTGCAGCCCGCGACCAGGCAATCGCCGCGCTGAAGGAGGAGGGGATAGTCGCCCTGCCGCACCCCTTGGCGAGCACTGCGCTTGAAGTCGCGGAAAACGCGAGAAAAATTCAGGCATCCCAGGCTTACTCCTCTGGTCTTGTCGAGTTGCAGGATGCCGCCTCGCAGGCTGTGGTCGAGGCGTTGCCATTGGCGGACGGCCAACGTGTGCTCGACTATTGCGCGGGCGGCGGTGGCAAGACCCTTGCGATGGCAGCAAGGGCGCGGCTGCGGCTCTGGGCGCATGACATCGACCCCCGCCGCCTGCGCGACCTACCTGACCGCGCTGCGCGCGCCGAGGCGAAGGTGGCGCTGCTTGAAGGCAAGGCCGTGGACCGCGAAGCGCCATTCGACCTCGTCCTCACCGATGTTCCCTGCTCGGGATCGGGCAGTTGGCGACGGGCGCCCGAAGCGAAATGGACCTTCTCCGAAGCCCGGCTGGCGCAGCTGCTCGAGAGTCAGGCTGCCATCCTTGACAGGGCGTCAGGGCTGGTTGGAGAAGGCGGCAGCCTGGCCTATGCCACCTGTTCGATGATTGACGAGGAAAACGGCCGGCAGGTGGAGCGTTTCCTCCAGCGGCACCCCGATTGGTACATCGCCGCGGAACGACGGCTGACCCCCCTTGATGGAGGGGATGGATTCTATCTGGCAGTCCTCGGCCGGAATTGACTCTCCTTCAGGTTGTTTTTTCGCCCTTGCTCCGATTAAGTGCGACTTAACGGTTTTCCCTGCCAATCGGAGGGGTCGAATCTGTTCAGGGGGCTTCGGTGACGGTCGCTGCATCGAAAGGCGAGGGCGCACGACTGGGGCGTGGTCTGGCGCGCCTGGCGCCTCGGGCCTGGCTCCTGGTCGTTCTCGCGGTCGCGACGATGGCGCTTGCAATCCTGTCAGGACCGGGATTGCCGCGTCTTGCCTCCGGGGCAGCAACCTTCACCTTATGTCTGCTTGCCGTCGGGTTGCGGGTGATCGACTGGCGGACGAAACGCCGTAAGGCCAGCGATGTGATGCAGATCACCCGGTTGGTGGAGCAGGACGCCGCGCCCTGCTTTGCCACCGATCTCGACGGCGCGGTCCTGTATCGCAACGCCGCGGCCCGCGACCGTTTCGGCGAAGGTGCAGTGCCCAGCCTGGCCGCGGCGCTCGGCGATCATTTCGTATCCCCCGGGGCGCTCCTTTATCGCCTGCAAAGCCGCGCCCGCGCGGCCGGCGCCTCGCGCGAGGATGTGGTGACGCGGCGCGGCCACACGCGCCTGTCGGTTCATCGCCTGGATGAAACGCACTTTCTCTGGCGGCTGGAAGAGATGCTGGAACGTTCGGCCCCCGGCCGCGGTGCGGAAACGCTGAGCCTGCCGATGCTGGTGGCGAACAAGGCCGGCGTGGTGCTGTTCATGAACGAAGCGATGCGACGGTTGCTGGGCAGCCGGGTGCGGCAACTCGACCGCATCTTTGCGTCGCCTGACATCCGTTCGGGCGAGGAAGTCGTGATTGCGACGCCAGAAGGCCCGGTGCGCGCGCTGGCGGCAGAGGTCGAGGGTGCGGGGGACCGGCGTGAAATCTATCTGCTGCCGATCGGGCAGCAGTCGAGCGGACCCACACCGCGTTCGGACTTCGAGAACCTCCCGGTGGCCCTGTTGCGTCTGGACGGCTCGGCGCTGGTGCGTTCGGCTAATCATGCGGCGCGCGAGCTTCTGCGCTGGCCAGGGAACGACAAGCTGCGCCTGCCGGACCTTCTGGAAGGGCTTGGGCGGTCACTGTCGGACTGGACGCGCGATGTCCTGGCCGAGCGCGTGCCGGGCGGTACCGAAGTCCTGCGGCTGCGGAATTCCGAGGCGGATCGTTTCGTGCAGGTGACGCTGCGCCGGGTGGTCGAGGGCGACCGCGCCGAGGTGCTGGCGGTGCTGCATGACGCGACCGAGTTCAAGTCGCTCGAGGCGCAGTTCACCCAAAGTCAGAAGATGCAGGCCATCGGCCAGTTGGCCGGAGGGATCGCCCATGATTTCAATAACCTGCTGACCGCCATCTCGGGGCATTGCGATCTGCTGCTGCTTCGTCACCGGCCGGAAGAGCTGGAATATGCCGACCTCGTCCAGATCAGCCAGAATACCAATCGCGCGGCGGCGCTGGTGGGCAAGCTGCTTGCCTTTTCGCGCAAACAGACGCTGCAGCTCGAACCGACCGACCTGCAAGAGGTGCTGTCGGACCTGACACACCTGCTGAACCGACTGGTCGGCGAAAAAGTCCGGCTGGAACTGCGTCATGCGTCGGATGTCGGCTTCATCCGCTCGGACCGCCAGCAGCTGGAACAGGCGATCGTCAACCTCGTGGTCAATGCCCGCGATGCCATGCCGACGGGTGGGACCATCCGCATCCGGACCGAGCGGCGTGTCCTTGACGCCGAGGTCCAGCGCGATGGCGCCGTCATGCCTGCCGGCACTTATGCGGTCATCACAGTCAGCGACTCCGGAACAGGGATTGCGAAAGACATGATCGGCCGCATCTTCGACCCCTTCTTCACCACCAAGCGGCCGGGCGAGGGGACCGGGCTCGGCCTGTCGATGACCTATGGCTTCGTCAAGCAGACTGGCGGCTATATCTTTGTCGACAGCGAGTTGGGGCAGGGAACTGAATTCCAGCTCTATTTCCTCGAGCAAGAGCCCGATCCCGAAGCCACTGCGATCCCGGTGCTGCCACCCCTGCGCTCGCGGTCGCGCGAATTCGTCTCGCCGTTGCCTGCCATGCGGCCCGAGGACGGAGTGGTCCTTCTTGTCGAGGACGAGCCGCCGGTGCGGGCGGTCGCCTCGCGCGCCCTGCGACTGAAGGGTTTCACGGTTCTCGAGGCCGAAAACGCCGAAGCCGCGCTGAAGCTGCTCGAGGACCGCTCGGTCCAGGTCGACATCTTCGTGACGGATGTGGTCATGCCCGGCATGGACGGTCCAAGCTGGGTGATGAAGGCGCTCGAACAGCGGCCTCGGGCCAGAGTGGTTTTCATGTCGGGCTATGCCGAGGACAGCTTTGCCCACCGGCGCGAGCAGATCAACGGATCCGTCTTCCTGCCGAAGCCCTTCTCGCTGGCCGATCTTACCAGCACGGTGCAGCAGCAACTGCTGCATTGACCATCAGACCGGAGCCTGCTGTTCCAGCATGGATGAGCTTGTCCGCGGGGGAAGCGTCCGCCCCGCAGCTTTCCGGCTGCGCCAGGGCGCGCCGGGGTCCCGGCACTCAGCGCGGTCTGGGCTCCAACGGGGCCGAAGCAAGGCGAGGATCGGCGGGCGGGTTAGACCCGCCTCAGGCGTGGGGATGTACGCGCACGCCGCCCTCGCGGGCGCTCTGTGCCATGCCATGGATCACCCGCTCGATCGCCAGGGCATCGGCGAAATCGGGATGTGCCGGCTGGCCGCCGCCAATCGTCCGCAATAGCTCCGCGCATTCGATGACCTTCAGGTCGTTGAACCCCAACTGATGGCCCGGCGCCGGGCAGAAATGGCCATATGGCGGATGCGCAGGCCCGGTCAGGATGGTCTTGAATCCCTGTTCCGCCCTGGGTCCGGCATTCTGATAAAGATGCAGCTCGTTCATCCGCTCCTGGTCGAAGACGATCATGCCGCTCGTTCCGTGCAGTTCGAAGCCAAGGCGCGATTTGCGCCCCCAGGCCGAGCGCGAGATGACCATCGATCCCTGCGCGCCGTTGGCGAAGCGCAAAAGGACCGAGGCGGCATCTTCGGTTTCGACGGGGCGGCGGCCGGAGCCATCGGGCAGGGCGCGGGTTTCGTGGATCACCTGCATGTCGGCGACCAGGCTTTCGATCGGGCCCATCAGCGCATGGGCGAAACTGACAAGATGGCTGCCGATATCGCCGAGCGCGCCAAGACCCGCCTCCTCGATCCGCGCGCGCCAGGTCCAGGGCAGGTCGGGATCGGCCTGGTAGTCCTCGTCGACCCAGCCGCGGAACTGCACCGGTCGGCCGATCGCGCCCGCCGCCACCAGCCGCTGCGCATGGGTGATGGCCGGGTTGCGCAGGTAGTTGTAGCCCACCATCGTCACGACGCCGGCCTCTCGCGCTGCCCGCTCCATCTCCTCTGCCTGCGCAAGCGTCAGCGCCATCGGCTTTTCGCACCAGATATGCTTGCCCGCCTTCAGCGCGGCCAAGGCGATCGGATGGTGCATCTGGTTCGGCGTAGTGATCGACACGACATCGACCGCGGGGTCTGCAACCAGGGCCTGCCAATCGCCCGTGGCGCGGGCGAATCCGAATTGGTCGGCAAAAGCGGCAGCCCGGTCGGACGGGGTGTCGCAAAGCACCTCGAGGCGAACGTCCGGCATCGCGCCCAGGTCCCGCCCCATCACCGCCTTGACATTCCGCCAGGCCAGCGCATGGGTCTTGCCCATGAACCCCGTTCCGATCAGACCGACACCCACCGACCCCATGTTCACCTCCGCCGCTCCGCTTTCATGCTTTCTGGTTGGAATATTTTTTCCATGCTGCTAGCCTGATCGCAAGGGTCGCTGTCAAGGACATTCGCATGGACGCCGCCACGCGCCTTTCCGCCCCCGCCACGGTCGAGGAATTCCGCGACCGGCTTGCCGTGATCACCGATACGCTGCCCAAAAGGCTGCGCCAATGCGCCGACTTCATTGGCGCCCATACGGATCGCATTGCCGTTTCGACCGTTGCCGATCTGGCCGCCGGCGCAGACGTGCCGCCGTCGGCCCTGATGCGCTTCTGCCAGATCATGGGCTTTACGGGCTTTTCCGAGATGCAGAAGCTCTTCCGCGAGGCCTACGTTCCGGGCTGGCCGGATTACTCGACGCGGCTGAGGAACCTGAAGGAGAACGGAGCGGGCAGCCCCGGCGCGCTGGTTGCCGAATTCGTCGAGGCGGGGCGGCTCTCGCTTGAGGTTTTGGCCAAATCGCTGGACGAAACCGCGCTCGACGCGGCAGTGCAGCTTCTGGCCAAGGCCGATACGGTTCATGTCGTGGGGATGCGGCGGGCCTTCCCCGTGGCGTTCTACATGGTGTATGTCTTTGAAAAGATGCAGGTTCCCGCGATGCTGCACGATGCGGTCGGCAAGCTGGACCACCGCTATGCCCTGCGTCCCGGCGACGCGATTCTGGCCATCACCTTCGCTCCCTATTCGGAAGAGACGCTGACCCTGGCACAGGATGCCCGGGATCGAGGTCTGCCGGTCGTCGCGATGACCGACCAGTTGACCAGTCCACTCGCGCGCCAGTCGGATGCGGTGCTGACCGTGCCCGAGGTGGACTTTGGCGCTTTCCGGTCGCTTTCAGCGACGATCGCCATGGCCCTGTCGCTGGCCGTGGCCGTGGGCACGGCCCGCGGCTGACCCCCTGGCGCGGTCCCGCGAAGAAAAGGCTTTCCCCACGCAGCGGAATGGAATAAATATTCCAAAACCGCATCGCCGGTGTGAGTCTCGCGCCAATGCCGGGACACCTGACGGGGGGAGAGTAGCGCATGAAGACGCTCGACGTCATTACCATCGGCCGCTCATCGGTCGACCTTTATGGCGCGCAGGTCGGCGGTCGGCTCGAGGATATGGGGTCGTTCCAGAAATATGTCGGTGGCTCGCCCACCAACATGGCGACCGGCACCGCTCGGCTGGGCTTGAAATCGGCGCTTATCACCCGGGTCGGCGACGAGCATATGGGCCGTTTCCTGCGCGAGGAACTGGCAAGGGAGGGCGTCGATGTCCGGGGCGTCAAAACGGACCCCGAGCGACTGACGGCGCTGGTCCTGCTTGGCATCCGCGACGACAAGCAGTTTCCGCTTATCTTCTACCGCGAGAACTGCGCCGACATGGCGCTGTGCGAGGATGACATCGACGAAGGCTTCATTGCCGAGGCCCGTGCCGTTGTCGCGACCGGCACTCACCTGAGCCATCCGCGCACCGAGGCGGCGGTTCTGAAAGCGCTGACACTCGCCCGCAAGCATGGGGCAGAGACGGCGCTCGACATCGACTACCGCCCGAACCTCTGGGGCCTGTCCGGCCATGGCGACGGCGAGAACCGCTTCATCGAAAGTGCGGCGGTGACGGCGAAATTGCAGAAGACCCTGCACCTGTTCGACCTGATCGTCGGCACCGAGGAAGAGTTCCACATCGCCGGCGGTACGACCGACACCATTGCAGCGCTGAGTGCGGTGCGGGCGCTGTCGAAGGCGACACTGGTCTGCAAGCGCGGGCCGATGGGGGCGGCGGCCTTTACCGGGGCGATTCCCGACTCTCTCGATCAGGGCGAAGCCGGGCCGGGCTTCCCGATCGAGGTCTTCAATGTGCTGGGCGCCGGCGACGGCTTCATGTCCGGCCTCATCAAGGGCTGGCTCGACGGCGAACCCTGGCCGGTGGCGCTGAAATACGCCAATGCCTGCGGCGCTTTCGCGGTCAGCCGTCACGGCTGCACGCCGGCCTATCCCAGCTGGGAAGAACTTCAATTCTTCCTCAACCGTGGCATCACCACCCCTGCGCTGCGCAAGGACGCGGAGCTTGAGCAGGTCCATTGGGCCACGAACCGCCATGGCGACTGGTCGACCATGCGGGTCTTTGCCTTCGATCACCGGATGCAGCTTGAGGCGATGGAGGGTGCGACGCCGGAAAGGATTGGCGCCTTCAAGGAGTTGTGCCTTGATGCTGCGCTGCGGGTCCGCAACGGCACGGCCGGCCACGGCATCCTCTGCGATGGTCGTCTGGGGCGGAAGGCGCTTTATCGCGCCGCCGGAAGCGGGCTGTGGATTGGCCGGCCGGTCGAATGGCCAGGTTCGCGCCCGTTGACGCTGGAACCCGAGATCGGCCCCGACTATGGCGGCTTGTCGGAATGGCCGCTCGAGCATGTCGTCAAGGTGCTGTGCTTCTACCACCCGGACGACACCCCCGAGACGAAGGCAGAGCAGGAGGCCGTGGTCACGCGGCTTTTTCACGCGTCACGGCGTAACAGGCTGGAAATGCTACTGGAAATCATTCCGTCCAAAGTCGGCCCGGTAACGGACACAACCTCGGCCGAGGTCATCCAGCGTTTCTACGACATCGGGGTGACGCCTGACTGGTGGAAACTTGAACCCTTCTCCAGCGATGCCGCCTGGACTGCTGCCTGCGAGGCCATCAACCGTAACGACCCGCGCACCCGGGGCATCGTCGTGCTTGGGCTGGATGCGGGAGAAGAGGAACTTGCCGCTTCGCTGGCCCTCGCGGCCCGGCATGATCTGGTCAAGGGCTTTGCTGTCGGCCGTACCATCTTCGGTGATGCGGCGCGTGGCTGGCTGGCCGGGACGCTGAGCGACGCCGAGGCCGTTGAGATGATGACCGAACGCTATGCCCGCCTCTGCCGCATCTGGGACGAGGCGCGCGCGAAGAAAGGACTAGCAGCATGACGACGATCCGATTGACTGCGGCACAGGCAATGGTGCGCTGGCTCGCTGCCCAGGAATGCGAAGAGGGCAGCCGTTTCATCGAAGGCGTCTGGGCGATCTTCGGCCATGGCAACGTAGCCGGGATCGGCGAGGCGCTGCATGGCGCGCGCGACGTTCTGCCGACCTGGCGCGGGCATAATGAGCAGACCATGGCCCACACCGCGATCGCCTATGCCAAGGCGATGAAGCGGCGCAAGGCGATGGCGGTGACGACCTCGATCGGGCCGGGGGCGCTGAACATGGTGACCGCCGCGGCGCTGGCCCATGTGAACCGCCTGCCGGTGTTGCTGATCCCGGGCGATGTCTTTGCCAACCGCGCGCCCGATCCGGTGCTGCAGCAGGTCGAGAGCTTTGGTGACGGCACGGTCAGCGCCAATGACTGCTTCCGCCCTGTCAGCCGCTATTTCGACCGCATCCAGCGGCCCGAGCAACTGCTGACGGCGCTGCCCCGCGCATTGCGGGTGATGACAGATCCGGCAGAATGCGGGCCGGTGACGCTCGCCTTCTGCCAGGATGTGCAGGCCGAAGCCTATGACTGGCCAGAGGAATTCTTCGCGCCCAAGGTCTGGCGCATCCGCCGGCCCGAGCCGGACCGTGAAGAACTCGCGGTGGCGCTCGCGGCGTTGAAGGCGGCGAAGAGCCCCGTGATCGTCGCCGGTGGCGGCGTGATCTATTCCGGCGCAGAGGCCGAGCTGGCGGAGTTCGCCGCCGCCCATGACATCCCCGTGGTCGAGACACAGGCTGGCAAGTCGGTCATGGGCTTCGACCATCCGCTGAACTTCGGACCCGTCGGCGTGACCGGCGCGTCGAGCGCGAACATTGTCTGCGAAACCGCCGATCTGGTGATCGGTCTCGGCACGCGGTTCCAGGACTTCACCACCGGCAGCTGGTCGCTCTTCAAGAACCCGAAGCGCCGGATTCTGTCGATCAACGTCCAGCCCTATGACGCGGCCAAGCATGGCGCGATCAGCCTGGTCTCCGACGCGAAGGTCGCGCTGGAACTCATTGACAAGGCGTTGGGAAATCATCGCTACGCCAAACCGGACCAAGCCTTGCGCAAGGACTGGTTCGCGGCCACCGCCGCCGTCAAGGCGGCGCCGCAGCCCGGCAATGCCCTGCCGACCGACGCCCAGGTGATCGGGGCGGTCAACCGCACGGCCGGGGCAGAGACGATCGTCATGGGTGCGGCTGGCACCATGCCGGGCGAGTTGCACAAGATCTGGGATGCCGCGCCAGGCGGCTATCACATGGAATACGGCTTCTCCTGCATGGGCTACGAGATTGCCGGTGCGCTCGGGATCAAGATGGCCCGGCCCGAGGCCGACGTTATCTGCATGGTCGGCGACGGCAGCTACATGATGGCGAACTCTGAACTTGCGACTGCGGTGATGATGGGCGTGCCCTTCACCGTGGTCGTGACCGACAACCGTGGTTATGGCTGCATCAACCGTCTGCAGAAGGGCACCGGGGGTGCCGGCTTCAACAACCTGCTTGACGAAGCCTACCACGTGAACCCTTCAGCCATCGATTTCGTCGCCCACGCGGCCAGCATGGGCGCGAAAGCGGTTAAAGCCAGGGATATCAAGGCTCTGGGAGAAGAGCTTGCAAAGGCGAAGGGGGCCGACCGGCCGGTGGTGATCGTCATCGACACCGATCCCTGGCCCTCGACCGAGGCGGGCGGGACCTGGTGGGACGTGGCTGTGCCCGAGGTCTCGGTGCGCAAGGAAGTGAACGCGGCCCGCGCGAAATACGAAGCAGGCACCGGCAAACAACGCCTGGTGGATTGAGGCAGAGAAAGATGATCCTGTACGGAACCAACCCGATTGCCTGGTCGAATGATGACGACCAGAGGCTCGGCGCGCATATCACGCTCGAGCAATGCCTGGACGAAACCGCTAAGATCGGCTTTGATGGCATTGAAAAGGGACACAAATTCCCGACGACGGTCGCCGGACTTAAGGAGGTCCTCGATCCGCGTGGGCTGAAGTTCGTCTCGGGCTGGCATTCGACCAACCTGCTGGTGAATCCGGTCGAGGCCGAGAAGGTGGCGATGCAGCCGTTCCTCGACATCCTCAAGGGGACGGGATGCAAGGTCATCATCGTCTGCGAGACCTCGAATGCCATCCACGGCAATGACAAGGTGGCGGTCAATGACCGACCGCGCCTGAGCGAAGGTCAGTGGAAAAGCTTCGGCCAAGGTATTGAGGCGCTGGCGAAATTTGCCGCGGAGCAGGGCATCACCCTAGTTTATCACCATCACATGGGCACCGTCGTCGAGGCGGAATGGGAGATCGACCGTCTCATGGCCGAGACCGGGCCACATACGCATCTGCTGCTGGACACGGGGCATTGCTATTTCGGCGGCGGCGACCCGACGCGACTGGCCAAGAAGCACATGGGGCGGGTACGGCATATCCATGCCAAGAACGTCAGGCCCGACGTCCTCGCGCAGGTTCGTGAACAGGGGCTGTCCTTCCTTGAAGGCGTAAGGCGCGGCGTCTTCACCGTGCCGGGGGATGCCGAGGGGGCGGTGGACTTCCTGCCGGTGCTCGAAAGCGCCGCGCTGCATGGCTACAAGGGCTGGCTGGTGATCGAGGCCGAACAGGATGCCGCCGTGCGCAACCCGTTCGAGTACCAGTCGCTCGGGCTTCGCTCGCTGAAGGCTTTTGCCCGCCGCGCGGGGCTCGACCGGGGCTGAGGCGGGATATGACAGACGGGGGGCTGTCTGCCCCCCGGCCGCCGGATGGCGGCTCCCCCCGAGGATATTTGTGAACAGAAGAAGGGGCTTGGCGGTGGAACTTCTGAGGAAGGCGAAGGGAACGACCGGCAAGGTTCACGACATCACGCCCGAAAGCGCGGGCTGGGGCTATGTGGGCTTCGGCCTTTATCGGCTGTCTCCCGGTGAGACGGTCGCCGAGGTGACGGACGACCGGGAGGTGATCCTGGTTCTGGTCGAGGGCAAGGCGCGCATCGGTGCGGGCGGCGTCGATCACGGCGAGATGGGCGCACGGATGGATGTCTTCGAGAAGACCCCGCCGCATTGCCTCTATGTTCCGAACGGCAGCGACTGGACGGCAACCGCCACGACGACCTGTACCCTGGCGGTCTGTTCGGCTCCGGGGACATCCGGCCGTCCGATGCGCCGGATCGGACCCGAGGGGATCACGCTCACGCCGCGGGGGCAGGGCGCAAACACGCGTTATATCAACAACATCGCGATGGAAGCTCAGGACTGGTGCGACAGCCTGCTGGTGACCGAGGTCTTCACCCCGCAGGGCAACTGGTCATCCTATCCGCCGCATCGTCATGACGAGGACGACTTTCCCCGGATGACCTACCTGGAGGAGACCTATTATCACCGGCTGAACCCGGCGCAGGGCTATGGGCTGCAGCGCGTCTATACCGAGGATGGCAGCCTCGACGAGACCATGGCGGTAAAGAACCACGACGTCGTGCTGGTGCCGAAGGGGCATCACCCCTGTGGCGCGCCCTATGGCTACGAGATGTACTACCTCAACGTCATGGCTGGCCCGATCCGGAAATGGCGGTTCCAGAACGATCCGGACCACGACTGGATATTCAAGCGCGACAACCCTGCCGCCTGAGGTCGCCTTGCCGAAGGCGGGCGTCCATGCGACGACAGGCGCAGAGGAGGCCCGATCCATGACCGACACCCCGATTCCGCAAAATCTTGTCCGCCGGACGCCCTGGCCCGAGGGGGTCAGCCGGCCGCTCGGCTCGCCGATCCAGCCATCAGTGGTGTTCGTTTCGGACAGTCCCGACCAGCTGGATGACCAGTATGGCGGCGCGGTCGACGGCTATACCTATTCGCGCGAGGGGCATCCCAACGCCGATGTGCTGGCACGCAAGATCGATGCGCTGGAAGGCGCGCCGGAGGCGGGCGGTGGCGGGCTGATCGTCGGCTCGGGGATGGCAGCGGTTTCGGCGGTGCTGCTTGGGCTTCTGAAGGCCGGCGACCATGTGGTGGGTGGATCCCAGCTGTATGGCCGGTCGCTGCGGCTGATGCGCGAGGACCTGCCGCGCTTCGGGGTCGGGGCGAGTCTCGCGGACCCGACCGATGCCACGACCTTCGCCGAGGCGCTGCGCCCCGAGACGAAGCTGATCCTGGTGGAGCTTGTCTCGAACCCGATCCTGCGGGTGGCCGATATCGACGGGATCGCCGCGCTGGCGCGCGAGCGGGGCATCCTGCTGGCGGTGGATGCGACCTTCTCGACCCCGCGTGCCTTCCATCCCTTCGCCCATGGCGCGGATATCGTGATCCATTCGGTGACGAAGCTGCTCGCCGGTCATTCCGACGTGACGCTTGGCTATGTCGCGACGCGAGACGCGGCTCATCGCAAGGCGATCTACGATTTCGCGGTCACGACCGGCCTGACACCAAGCCCCTTCGATTGCTGGCTGGCCGAGCGGGGGCTGATGACCTTCCACCTGCGCTATGACCGGGCCGAAGCCAATGCCAAGGCGCTGGCGGATCACCTGGCTGGCCTGCCGGGCATCAAGCGCACCGTCTATCCGCTGCGACCCGACCATCCCGACCAAAACCGGGCCGTGGGGATTCTGGGCGAGCGGGGCGGGAACATGGTGTCCTTCGAGCTGGAGGGTGGTCGCAACGCCGCCAATGCGCTGGTCCGTGCCATGCCGGGGATCGCCTTTGCCCCCACGCTTGGCGATATCGGGACGACGCTGTCGCATCCGGCCTCGACCTCGCATCGGGGCATGACCGCCGAGCAGCGGTCTGCAAATGGCATTTCCGAGGGGTTCTTCCGCATCTCGGTCGGCGTCGAGGACATCGATCTGTTGAAGCGGGACTTCACGCAGGGCGTCGCCGCCACCCTGGGAATCAGGGATTGATCCAGGGGGTCAGAGGGCGTCGAGGACGAGCCAGAGCCTGAGATCGGGGGCCAGCGCCTGAAGTTCGCGCTGGACCATCTCGGGATCGGGAAGATCGGCGGCGAGCGCCATCGCAACGCCTGAAAAGCCAAGCGACGCGAGGCGTTCCACGACCTGCGTCGCATCACAATCGGCGCCGATCAGGGGAAAGGTGACGATCGACGGCTGAAGTGTCTCCAGCAGCCTGGCATCAAGCCGGGCAAAGGCGGCAAAGACGGCATGGTCCACGCCGGCGGGCAGTTTGCCGCCAAGCGACAGTACCACCCTGTCCGCCGGAATGACCGGCGATGGGGCGGCGCGAAACCGGGTAATGCAACTCTCTTCGCACATCTGTGACAGGCGGTCCTTCATCATTCAATCGCGCAGTGCGCGAAATGGCGCGCGCTGCTCGCCTCCTGATTAAGTCCAGCGTTCCAGTGATGGCAAGGCTGTCAAGAATCCTTTACATGGGAACCGTTTACATTGTGGTCTCTTGGTCGCACCACAGGCGGCTTTTTCCCACGGGGCAGCATAATGGCGGAACTGGATTCGGCTCTGACGCTCTCACTGCTGCAGGCAGTGCCGATACCAATGGTGCTGATAGGCAAGGACGAGCGCATTGCCGGCGTGAATGCGGCGGCGACCGCGCTGTTCGGCGAGGGGATCACCGGGCGCCACTACATCATCGCCATGCGCCAGCCGCCCCTGCTGGACGCGATCGAGGGCACCCTGCGCCACCGCCAGCCGGGGATGGCCCGCCTTGTGCTGACCGGGCCGATGCGCGAGCAGAGTTTCCGCGTGACCGTCAGCCCGGTCGGGGGCATCGGACAGGAAGGTGTGGTCGCGGCCTTCGAAGATACGACCGAACTGGAACAGGCGGGTCAGATCCGCCGGGACTTCGTTGCGAATGTCAGCCATGAACTGCGCACGCCGCTGACTGCGCTTCTGGGCTTCATCGAGACCCTCAAGGGGGCAGCCCGCGAGGACGAGGTGGCGCGCGATCGCTTCCTGACCATCATGTCGCGCGAGGCAGAGCGGATGAACCGGCTGGTGCAGGACCTCCTTTCCCTGTCGAAGGTCGAGGCGATGGAGCGCGTGCGACCCACCGACAGGATCGACATCGTCGGCCTGCTCGGCCTTGCGGTGATGGCGCTGCGCCGCATGACCGACGAGGCGCGGGTGACGATCGAGATCACCGGCGAGCCGGGGCCGGTGATCGTACCGGCCGACTCCGACCAGATGACCCAGGTGTTTCACAACCTGATCGAGAACGCGGTGAAGTACGGCGGGCCGGACAAGGCGGTGACGATCCGCGTCACCCGGGAGGAGCGCGATGTGTCGCTCAGGGGGCCAGCGGTGCGGATCGATGTCATCGACCGGGGCGAGGGGATCGATCCGATCCACCTGCCGCGCCTGACCGAGCGCTTCTACCGCGTCGACAGCCACCGCTCGCGCGAGAAGGGTGGCACGGGGCTGGGCCTTGCCATCGTCAAGCACATCGTCAACCGCCATCGCGGGCGGTTCCGGGTGGAAAGCGAACTGGGCAAGGGCAGCATCTTTACCGTGATCCTGCCTGCCGGTTGAGGCTCATAGCCGCGCGATGCGCTCGGCCAGGAGGTCGAAAAAGCCGTTGGCATCGACGGTGCGGATGAACATCGCGTTCGGCGCGCGGTCTGTCACGCCCCACCAGTCGGCGACCGTCATGCCAAGGGTGAACTCGCCCTTGGTTTCGATCTCGACATTGATGTAGCGGCCCGAGAAGAGGTCCGGCCGGATCAGGTAGGCGATCACGGTCGGGTCGTGCAGCGGTGCGCCCTCGCTGCCGTATTTCGCCACGTCGAACCGCTCGAAGAAGTCTGTCCAGGCGGCAACCATGCGGCCGGCCTCTGTGCCCATGGCTCGGAACGCCTCGATGCGGGGCTTGGTGGTCAGGGCCTGATGGGTCATGTCGAGCGGCATCACAACGATCGGCGCGTCGGATTTGAACACGATTTCAGCAGCTTCCGGGTCGACATAGATGTTGAATTCAGCCGCCGGGGTGATGTTCCCGACCTCGAAATAGGCGCCGCCCATCAGCACGATCTCCTGCACGCGCTCGACGATGTCGGGGGCGCGCTGAAAGGCGGTGGCGATGTTCGTCAGCGGACCGAGCGGGCAGAGGGTGACGCTCTTTGCCGGTTCGCGGCGCAGCGTGTGGATGATGAAATCGACCGCATGCTGGGACTGGAGCGGCATGGTCGGGTCGGCCATGGGCGGGCCGTCGAGGCCGGTCTTGCCATGGACATGCTCTGCGGTGACCAGCTTGCGCTTCAGCGGCGCGTCGCAGCCGGCGAAGACCTTGGTGTCGCGCTTGCCAGCGAGCTCGCAGATGATGCGGGCGTTCTTCTGGGTCAGGGGCAGCGGCACGTTGCCGGCAACGGCGGTGATGCCCAGCACCTCCATGTCCTCGGGGCTGGCCAGCGCCAGCAGGATGGCCACGGCATCGTCCTGCCCGGGATCGGTGTCGATGATGATCTTGCGGGGGGTGGTCATGCGGGTCTCCTTCACTGGCGAGGCCAGAGCAAAGCCCATGCCGTCCGACTTGTCCAGATCGCGAGTCGGCTGGCGCGCGGTCGTCGGGCCTGCAAGAGTGGCGGCAAAGATGGGGGAAGGCAATGCAGGTGGACGTGGTGGTGATCGGCGCCGGGGCGGCGGGAATCGGGGCGGGTCAGGCGCTAGAGGCGCAGGGGCATAGCTTTGTCATCCTCGAGGCCGCGGACCGCGTCGGGGGCCGGGCATATACTGATCGCGTTTCCCTGCCTGACCCCTGGGATCAGGGTTGCCATTGGTTCCACTGCGCCGATGTGAACCCGCTGGTCGCCTGGGGCGAGCGGCTCGGGGCGGATTTCGAGCGCGAGGACCGCATCTCCTCGAACATGACGTGGGCAAATGGAACCTGGCAGGACGAGGCGGGTTTGGCCGAGTCGGGCGATGCTTTCGACCGCGCCTTCGCCGCCGTCTATGCCGCCGCGGCCGCCGGATCGGACGGGTCGCTCGATACGATCCTGCCGAACTCCGGTCCCTGGGCCAGGCAAATCCGCTACGTTGCCCGTCTGATGTCGAGCGGCGACCCGCAGGACGTTTCGGTCAGCGGCTATGCCGATTATGCCGATACCGAGGTGAACTATGTCGTGCGCAGCGGTCTGGGCGATCTGATCGAGCGGATGGCGTCGGGTCTGCCGATCCGGCTGAATACTGCGGTCACGGCGGTCGAGCAGCGGCCGGGCGGGGTGCGGGTGGTCACCGGAGCGGGGACGATCGAGGCAAGGGCAGCGATCGTGACGGTTTCGACCAATGTATTGGCGGCGGGTGCGATCCACTTCGACGCCCCGGATGCCCTGCCGGTGCTGGACAGGATCGCCGACGTGCCCTGTGGTGCCTATGAGAAGATCGCGATTGCCCTCCGCCGCCCGCCGATCGACCCTGGCGAGACGCAGTTTTGCTGGATTGAACCCGGACAGGGGCAGCCCCTGAGCTTTGAATTCGCGCCGACCCGGACGCCGATCCTTATCGCGCATGTGGGCGGATCGGATGCACGGGCGCTGGTTGCAGCCGGACGGCAGGCGATGATCGATCTGGGGGTTGAGCGGCTCGCGGATGCCTTCGGCTCGGCGATCCGGGGCGACGTGACCCATGCCGAGGTGACGGGCTGGCTGACCAATCCGCTGATCCGGGGCGCCTACAGCCATGCGAAACCCGGCCTTGCCGGGCGCCGGCGCGAGATGATCGCGGCCGAGACAGGCGATATCCTGTTCGCGGGCGAGGCATTCTCGCTGAAATGGGAAGCAACCGCGCATGGTGCCTGGCAGTCCGGGCAGGATGCGGCGAAGCGGGCAGCGGCGCGGATCGGCTAGTCCGCGCGGCCCTTTTCCTCGGCCTTGGCCCGGTTCCAGAGCGCGTCCATCTCGGCAAGGTCGCTCTGCTCGGGCCGGCGGCCGGTTTCGGCCAGCCAGTCCTCTATTCTGCGGAAGCGACGGGTGAACTTGGCATTGGCGGCACGGAGCGCGGCCTCGGGATCGACCTTCAGGTGGCGGGCGAGGTTGGCCATGACGAACAGGAGGTCGCCGAATTCCTCGGTGATCTCGGCCTCGGTCAGGGAGGTGCGCGCCTCGACCAGTTCCTGCGCCTCTTCTGCGATCTTCGCGACCACCTCGTCGGTCGAGGGCCAGTCGAAGCCCACGCGCGCGGCACGCTTCTGGAGTTTCACCGCCCGGGTCAGCGCGGGGAGGCCCATGGCGATGCCGTCGAGGACGCGGCCCTCGTCCTTGTCCGCCCGCTCGGCGGCCTTGATCCGTTCCCAGTCGGCAGTCTGCTGCTCGGCCGACTTGTCGCGGCTTTCCTCGCCAAAGACATGCGGGTGTCGGGCAAGCATCTTGTCCGAAATGGCGCGGTTCACGTCGGAGAAGTCGAAAAGCCCAGCATCCTCGGCCATTTGCGAGTGGAACACCACCTGAAGTAGCAGGTCCCCCAGCTCGCCCGGCAATTCGTCCCAGGCCTGCCGTTCGATCGCGTCGGCGACCTCGTGCGCCTCTTCGACGGTGTAGGGGGCGATGGTGGCGAAATCCTGCTCTATGTCCCAGGGGCAGCCGGTCACGGGGTCGCGCAGGCGGCGCATGATTTCCAGAAGGCGCTCGATCCCCGCCGATCCGTCGCGGACCAGCCTGTCGCTTGCCGTAGGGTCAAGAGTCGGTCGGGGCATTGCGGCGCTCGCTGTTTTCGGATTGTGTCAGGGGCTATGCCAGCGGCTTAGCGCTGCCTTCCCACGGAGTCCATGTATGCCCGTCGTTAACCGTATCGCCGACTATGCCGAAGAGATGAAAGGCTGGCGCCGTTACCTGCATCAGCATCCGGAGCTGGAGTTCCAGTGCCACAAGACCGCTGCCTGGATCGTCGAGCGGCTGAAGGAATTCGGCGTGGACGAGATCCATGAGGGCATCGCGGTGTCGGGCGTGGTCGGCATCATCAACGGGCAGGGGAAGGGACCGACCATCGGCCTGAGGGCCGACATGGATGCGCTGCCGATCGGCGAGCTGACCGGAGCAGAGTATGCCTCGACGGTGCCCGGAAAGATGCATGCCTGCGGCCATGACGGGCATGTGACGATGCTGCTTGGCGCTGCGAAGTACCTCTGCGAGACGCGGAATTTTGCGGGTCGCGTGGCGCTTCTGTTCCAGCCGGCGGAAGAGGATGGCGGCGGCGGCGAGGTGATGGTCAAGGAAGGGGTGATGGACCGCTTCCGCATCACCCAAGTCTATGGCATCCACAATGCCCCGAACATGCCCTTCGGCAAGTTCATCACAACGCCCGGCCCGCTGATGGCGGCGGTCGATACGGCGACGGTGCGGGTCATCGGCCGGGGCGGTCATGGCGCAACCCCGCACGAGACGGTGGACCCGGTTGTGGCCATCGTCGGCATGGTGTCGGCGCTGCAGACGATCATCAGCCGCAACCTCTACACGCTCGACGACCTCGTGCTGTCGGTGACCCAGATCCATACTGGCACCGCTTCGAACATCATCCCAGAGGACGGCTGGTTCTGCGCGACGATCCGCACCTTCACTCCAGAGGTGCGGGCGATGGTCGAGAAACGCTTCCGCGAGATCGTCGAGGGCCACGCTGCGGCCTACAATGTCGATGTCGAGATCAAGTACGAGCTTGGCTATCCGCCCACGGTGAACCACCCGGCCGAGACGGAATTCGCTGCGAAGGTCGCCGCCGAGATCTCGGGCGAGGATCTGGTCGATGCCAATTCCCCGCGCGAGATGGGGTCCGAGGATTTCGCCTACATGCTCGAGGCGCGTCCGGGGGCCTACCTGTTCCTCGGGACCGGGCCGGGCGCGAATGGCGGGGCGGGGCTGCACCATCCCGGCTTCGACTTCAACGACGAAGCGGCGCCGGTTGGGGCGAGTTTCTTCGTGAAGCTGGTCGAGCGGGCCCAGCCGGTCGCGTAAGGCGGCCGGGAATGGGGGCTGTCTGCCCCCCTCGGCCTTCGGCCTCACCCCCCGAGGATATTTGGGAACAGAAGAAATCAGCGGCGGATCAGCGGGATCAGGCCGAAGCCGATCTGCCCGGCAAGGCCAAGCATTCCGGCAGGTTTCATCAACCCGTATGCCAACTGCACCCAGGATTGGCCGAAGCCCCATCGGCCCAGGGCCAGTTCTGCCCCCATCAGCAGCAGAAAGGCGACAATCCCCATGCCCAGCCGGCTGGCACGGTCAGGCAGGGGCCAGCGTTGCAGCACCTTTCCCGCCGCCAACCAGCTGACGGCCAGCATCAGGGGCAGTTCCAGCGCGACGGCGGCAAACGGTCCGATGGCCGGAGCAATGAAGAGCACGCGACCGGTGCCAAGCAGGAAACCCATCGCGAAGGACACGGCGGTATAGGCAAGAGCAGGGCGAAGGAGGTGCATGCGATCTCCGAGAGGGCTGGTGTTTTTTGATCAAATCTGTATTCTGACTGCGCAGTCAATACGACTCGCGCAACCGATGGAGTGATCCTTGACAGCCCAGAACTTCGCTGCCCAGTCCCTTTGGGAGATGGACCGCGCGCATGCCCTGCATCCCTGGACCAATTTCGGCCCGTTCGAGGACCAAGGCGCGCTCGTCATCAGCCGAGGCGAGGGCTGTTGGCTGTGGGATGCCAACGGACAAAAGTATTTCGACGCGGTCGGCGGGTTGTGGTGCACCAATATCGGCCTTGGTCGGCGCGAGATGGCTCGGGCCATTGCCGACCAGGCAGAGCGGCTGGCCTTCTCCAACACCTTCGTCGACATGACCAACGACCCCTCGGCGCGGCTGGCGGCGAAGCTCGCCGAACTGGCGCCGGGCGATCTGAACCGGGTGCATTTCACCACCGGCGGCTCGACGGCGGTCGATACGGCGGCGCGGATGGTGCAGTATTACCAAAGCTGCATGGGCCGTCCGCAGAAGATGGACATCGTCGCCCGCGACTACAGCTATCACGGCTCGACATACCTTTCGCAGTCGGTCGGCAAGCGGCCCGGCGACCGGGTGGACGAGTTCCGCTACAAGACCGACGGTATCCACCACCTGTCGGTGCCGAACCCCTATCGCCGGCCCGCGGGGATGACTGAGGCCGAGTTTTGCGATGCGCTGGTGCGCGAGTTCGAGGACCTGATCGACCGCGTCGGTGCCGACCGGATCGGCGGCTTCTTTGCCGAACCGATCCAGGCCTCGGGCGGGGTCATCGTGCCGCCGGAGGGCTATCTGAAACGGATGTGGGAGGTCTGCCGCAAGCATGACATCCTGTTCGTCGCCGACGAGGTCGTCACGGCCTTTGGGCGGCTCGGCCACTGGTTCGCCTCGTGGGACGAGTTCGGCGTGCAGCCCGACATCATCTGCACCGCCAAGGGCCTGTCCTCGGGCTATATCCCGATCGGGGCGATGATCTTCTCGGATCGCGTCTGGAACGCGATGGCGGCGCAAGGCGAACGCTGGTTCACCTCGGGCTTCACCTATTCTGGCCATCCGGTGGCCTGCGCGGCCAGCCTGAAGAACATCGAGATTCTCGAGCGCGAGGACTTGCTGGGCAATGCCGCGCGGGTCGGTGCGGTGTTCGAGCGCGAACTCAAGGCGCTGGAACATCATGCCATCGTCGGGCAGGTGCGCGGCAAGAAGCTGATGATGTGCGTCGAGAACGTCGCCGACAAGGAGACGAAGGCGCTGCTGCCGGACGAGTTGAACATCGGCAAGCGTATCTCGGATGTCTGCGAGGGGATGGGCCTGATGGTGCGCCCGATCGGCCATCTGAACGTCATGTCGCCGCCTCTGGTCCTGACCGAGGAGGATGTGGGCTTCATCACCCGTACGCTCGACAAGGCCATCGGCAAAGTCACAGACCAGCTGGTGCGCGAGGGCGTGAAACTCGGCTGATTTGATCAAATACTGATCTTGACAGGAAGCCCCCGGCGGGGCTTCCTGCGCGGCGACCGGATCTGCGGTGTCTCCGGCCCCGAACGATTCCGCCTATCTCACCAGAGAGGATCGTCATGGCACTGGAAAATGCCAAGAACGAGGTCGACACCGCCTTCACCCGCAAGGGCCTGCGGGGCTATTCCTTCGAGAATGCCTTCGGCGGGGCCACGAGTTTCCTGCGCCGCACCTACACCAAGGACCTGACCGGGGTCGATCTGGCGGTCACCGGCGTGCCTTTCGACCAGGCGGTAACGCACCGGACCGGCACCCGTTTCGGACCGCGCGCCATTCGCGAGGCCTCGACCCTGCAGCCCTATGACCCGCCTTTCGGCTGGGGCACCGACCCGCTGGAGGAACTGAGCGTCATCGACTATGGCGATGTCGCCTTCGACTATGCCAAGACCTCGGACTTTCCCGACACGCTGACCGAGCATATCCGCACGATCCTGACGGCCGGGGCAGGTACAGTGACGCTTGGGGGGGACCACTTCATCACCTTCCCGATCCTCAAAGCCTATGCCGAGAAGTTCGGGCCCGTAGCGGTGATCCATTTCGACGCGCATTCCGACCTCTGGCCGGATGACGACATGACCCGGATCGATCATGGCACGATGATGTACAAGGCGGTGAAGACCGGCCTCGTCGATGCGACCCACTCGGTCCAGATCGGCATCCGTACCACGACCGAGGATTATCTTGGCGTCAACGTGATCGACGCGCGCACGGTGCATGAGGAAGGCGTGGCCCGCGTGGTCGAGCGGGTCAAGGCCATCGTCGGTGATCGGCCAGTCTACCTGACCTTCGACATCGATGCGCTCGACCCGGCTTTCGCGCCCGGCACCGGCACGCCGGTCTGGGGCGGGTTGGCGTCGTGGCAGGCGGCGGCGATGCTGCGCGACCTCGCGGGGATCCACATCATCGGCGGGGATATCGTCGAGGTTTCGCCGCCCTATGACACGACCGGAGCGACGGCGATCGCGGGGGCGCATGTTGCCTATGAGATCATCGCGCTTTACGCTTGGAACAAGGCGCATCGCAAATGACGAAGCTCGGCGTTGCGGCAATTGCGCTGGTCGTCGTGGTCGGGGCGTTCGGCGCCTATGTGCGTCTTGCCCCATCTGATCCGGCGGTGTGGCATGTCGATCCGTTGACGGCGGCGAAGCCCGCGACGCCGAATTTCTATCTGCTGCGCGAAGGCGACGGCGACGCAGCGCCGCTGTTCCTGCCGCTTCCGCCGGATCAGGCGGCGGCAAAGGTGCAGGCCGTTGCGATGGCAACTCCGCGCACGCAGGTGCTGGCGGGGCAGGGCGACTGGGTGACCTATGTCACCCGGTCGGCGCTCTGGGGCTTCCCCGACTACACCAGCGTCCGGGTCGTGCCGGCTGCGGGCGGATCGCAGGTTGTGATTTTCGCCCGTTCGCGCTTCGGCAAGGGTGACCTCGGCGTGAACCGGGCGCGGGTCGAGGACTGGGCGAAAAGGCTCGCCCAGTAACTCACTTCTCGGGGATCAGGCCGCGCGGACTGAAGCGCAGGACCAGAAGCAGGATCACCCCCATCGACAGAAGCCGCATATGCGGCGCAGAGTCGACGAGGTGCTGCTTCAGCGGACCGTCCGCCATCGCCGCCGTAACACCGCCCATGATGGCCGGGCCGATGCTTTCCACGATCAGCCACAGCCAGCCGATCAGGAGGCCGCCCAGCACGGTGCCCCAGTTGTTGCCCGACCCGCCGACGATGACCATCACCCAGATCAGGAAGGTATAGCGCAGCGGGTTGTAGGTGCCCGGGGTCAGCTGCCCGTCCATCGAGGTCATCATGGCGCCGGCGATACCGATCAGCGCCGAACCGAGGATGAACACCTGAAGGTGGCGGCGGGTAACGTCCTTGCCCATCGCCTCGGCCGCGACCTCGTTGTCGCGGATGGCGCGCATCATCCGGCCCCAGGGCGATTTCAGCGCCCGCTCGGTCAGCCAGATCGCGATCAGCAGGACGGCGGCGAAGAGCGAGGTGTAGCAGAGCTTCACGAAGATAGTGGAGGTTGCGACCGGGTCCAGCTCCCACCGCGTGGTGAAATCGAGGAAGGCCGGGTTCTGCTGCAGGTTTACCTCGTAGGGCACCGGCCAAGGCCGCGGCAGTTTCAGGACGTTCTTGACGCCGCGATCCAGCCAGTCCTCGTTGCGCAGGACCGAGGTGATGATCTCGGCGATCCCGAGCGTGGCGATGGCGAGGTAGTCCGAGCGCAGGCCAAGGGCCGTCTTGCCGATCGCCCAGGCGGCGAGAGCGGCGAAAAGACCGCCAACGGGCCAGGCCAGAAGCGAGGGCAGGCCAAGCCCGCCAAGGTTGCCGTAGGTCGCCGGGTTGTTGGCCTCGACCGCGGTGACAGCCGGATCGAAGACGGCGCGGAACAGGAAGAAGCCACCGATCAGGATCGCCAGAAGCACCAGCGTGCGCAGACGGCCGGCGGCCATCCGCTTCCACGCGAAGATCGCGGCGGCGATGGTCGCTGCGCCAAGGAGCAGACCGAAGACGATTCCGGGACCGCCGGCTGCCCAGGCATCGGGCGTCGGCTCTGCCGAAGTCAGCACGACCGCAAGCCCGCCAAGGGCGACAAAGCCCATGACGCCCGTGTTGAAGAGGCCGGCATAGCCCCACTGCATGTTGACGCCGAGCGCCATGATCGTCGCCAGCAGCGCGGTGTTCAGGATCGAGAGCGAGACGTTCCAGCTGAGCAGGAAACCGGTCAGCGCATAGAGCCCCGCCATCGCGGCGAACAGGAAGAAGTTGCGCGACATCATATGGATTTCCCCTTGAAGATGCCGGTCGGCGCGAACAGGAGCACGATGATGAGGATCACGAAGCTGACCGCCAGCTTGTAGTCGGTAGACAGAAGCTGCAGCAGGCTGTCAGGGGCCAGACTTTCCGGCAGGACATAGGTCGCGACCTTCTTCCAGGCATAGGTCACCATCACCTCGGAAAAGGCGATAACGAAGCCGCCCGCGATGGCGCCAAGCGGGTTGCCGAGGCCGCCGACGATGGCCGCCGCGAAGATGGGCAGGAGCAACTGATAATAGGTGAAGGGGCGGAAGCTCTTGTCGAGGCCGTAAAGAACCCCCGCAATGGTGGCAAGCGCCGCGGCGATGATCCAGGTCACCTGCACCACGCGGTCGGGGTTGATGCCAGAGAGCAGCGCCAGATCCTCGTTGTCCGAGAAGGCGCGCATCGACTTGCCGGTGCGGGTCTTCTGCAGGAACCAGAACAGCAGTGCCACCACGACCACGGCGGTTATCACGGTGATCGCCTGCGTCGACTTGATCGCCAGACCCTCGGCCAGGCTGGTCGCCGCCTTGAAGTCGCCGGCCGAGATCAGGAAGCGCCCGCCATCGGCAAAGTTCTGTTCGTCGACCCCGATCACCAGGCGGACGATGCCGTTCATCACGAACATCACACCGAGCGAGACGATGACAAGGATCGACGGCGCCGCCTTCTGCCGGCGGTAGAAGCGATAGACCACGCGGTCGGTCAGCAGGACAACGCCGGCAGTCGCGGCGATGGCGAAGGGCAGGGCCAGAAGCGCGGTCGGCAGCACGCCGAAGGAGATGCCATGCGACTGGAACCACCAGGTCAACAGGATGGTGATGGCCGTGCCGAAAGCCATCGTGTCGCCATGCGCGAAGTTCGAGAAGCGCAGGATGCCGTAGATTAGCGTCACCCCAAGCGCGCCAAGTGCCAACTGTGAGCCATAGGCCAGCCCCGGAACGGCGACGAAGTTCAGGAAGGTGATGAGGGCGTTCAGAACGTCCATTGTCTCAGGTCTCCTGCACGCATTGGCCGATCATCGTCTCGGCATGCGGGCCATCAAGCTCTTCCTGGATGGTCACGATCACTGCGCCATCGGGCAATAGCGACAGCATGACCGCGATCGAATCCGGCGAAGCGATGGCGAAGGTCTGCATCTCGGCCGCGGGCGGCGCGATGCGACGCAGCTTGACCTGATCGCCGTCGATGGACGCGCCATAGCCTTCGGGCGTCGGTGTCAGGACAAAGCTGTCCATCGCCGCCTGGCAGGTCTCGCCCACGATGCAAATCCGGTCGATCCGGCAATCATAGGTCGCCTGGGAGCCTGCCTGCGCGGCGGTGGCGCCAAGACAGAGGAGCAAGAGCCAGCGCATGTCTCAGCCCCCCAGGAAGGTGCGGCGGACATCGGGATCGGCCAGCAGAGCCTTGCCCGTGTCGGTGTAGCGGTTGGCACCCTGGACCAGCACATAGCCGCGATCGGCGATCTCGAGCGCCTGGCGGGCGTTCTGCTCGACCATCAGGATCGAGATGCCAGTGCGGGCGACCTCGATGATCCGGTCGAAGAGTTCATCCATGACGATGGGCGACACGCCGGCGGTTGGTTCGTCCAGCATCAGGACCTGGGGCTGAGTCATCAGCGCCCGGCCCACGGCGACCTGCTGGCGCTGGCCGCCGGAAAGCTCGCCTGCGGCCTGACGGCGCTTGTCACGCAGGATCGGGAAGAGGTGATAGACCTGTTCCATCGTCTGGCGGATGTCGTCGCGGCGCAGGAAGGCGCCCATCTCGAGGTTTTCCTCGACCGTCATCGAGGTGAAGATGTTGTGGGTCTGCGGGACAAAGGCCATGCCCTTGGCGACGCGGGCCTGCGGCGACAGGGCGGTGATGTCCTCGCCGTTCAGCCGGACCTTGCCGCCGCGCAGGTTCAGCATGCCGAAGACCGCCTTCATCGCGGTAGACTTGCCGGCGCCGTTCGGGCCGACGATCACCGCGATCTGGCCCTTGTCGACCGAGATCGTGCAGTCGTTGAGGATGTTCACGGCGCCGTAGCCGCCGGTCATCGCCTCGCCGATGAGGAAGGGCTCAGCCATGGGCGGCTCCCGAATTTTCTGGCGAAAATTCTCCGCCGGCTCCGTAAATTCCTGAATTTTCGCCAGAAAATTCGTGCAGCTCGCGCTCACGCATGCGCGGCTTCCTCCTTGACCTTGTTCTTCAGGCCGCGGCCCAGATAGGCTTCGATCACCCGCTCGTCGCTCTTGACGACATCGACCGGACCCTGGGCCAGCACCTTGCCCTCGGCCATCACGATCACCGGATCGCAGAGGCGGGCGATGAAATCCATGTCATGCTCGATGACGCAGAAGGTATAGCCGCGCTCCTTGTTCAGCCGCACGATGGCATCGCCGATCGTGTTCAGGAGCGTGCGGTTCACGCCGGCGCCCACCTCGTCCAGAAAGACGATCTTGGCATCGACCATCATCGTCCGACCGAGTTCCAGGAGCTTCTTCTGCCCGCCCGAGATGTTGGCGGCCTTCTGGTCGGCCAGATGGCTGATGGTCAGAAAGTCGAGCACCTCGTCGGCCTTTTCGCGAAGGCGCTTCTCTTCCGCGGCGATGCGGCCACGCGAGAAGACCGCGTTCCAGATCGTCTCGCCATGCTGGGACGCGGGCACCATCATAAGGTTCTCGCGCACGGTCATGGAACCGAATTCATGGGCGATCTGGAAGGTGCGCAAAAGGCCCTTGTGGAACAGCTCGTGCGGCGAAAGGCCGGTGATGTCCTCGCCATCCATGATGACGCGGCCAGAGGTGGGCTTGAGGCGTCCGGCGATGACGTTGAAGAGCGTGGTCTTGCCTGCGCCATTCGGTCCGATCAACCCGGTGATCGAGCCGGTCTCGATCCGGATCGATGCCCCGTCCACAGCGTGGAAACCGCCGAAATGTTTGTGCAGATCCTCGACGACGATCATGCGGCAACCCCCAGTCTTCCCCGCTCTCGTTCCCGCGGTGGCCGCGGTCGGGCAGGTGTTTCTATTGGCAACGGCCCGGGCGTATGTCCGGGCCGTTCCTTCTTGTCAACAGTCGATCGCGGATGCGCGGATCAACGGAAGCCGACGGTCTCGTTCTTGCCGTCCTTCACGACGATCTCGCGATAGCGGCCGGCGCTTTCGCCCGGGCCGACGAGAGTGACGGCGGTCGCACCCTCGTAGTCGATCGCGGTGCCGGCTGCGAGCAGTTCCAGACCTTTCGCGAGTTCGCCGGGATAGATCTTCTCGCCGGGGCCGTTGGCGATTTCCATGATCTTTTCCTTGTAGACCTTGGGATCGCTCGACTTGGCGGCCTGCATCGCCAGCAGGATGAGCGCGGCGGCGTCATAGCTCTCGGGCGAGTAGGCCGAGGTGCCGTCCATGCTGATCGCCTTCATCATCTCTTCGAAGGTCTTGGCGCCGACCGAGTCCGAACCGGCGATCTGGCCGAAGGAGCCGTCCAGGCCCGGTCCGATGGCGGTGGGAAGCGAGTCGCCGATCATGCCGCCCGGCAGACCGAAGGTCGAGAAGGCACCCGAGTCGAGCGAGGCCTGGATGATGCCCTTGCCGCCCTGGTCCAGGTAGCCGGCCACGACGAGGATGTCGCCGCCCGCCGAAGCCAGCGCCGCGACTTCGGCCGAGTAGTCGGCCTTGCCGTCGTCGTGGGGCACGTTGATCGTGACCTTGCCGCCCTTCGCCTCGAAGCTCTTGGCGATCGATTCCGCCAAACCCTTGCCGTAGTCGTTGTTGGTGTAGGTCAGGGCGATCGACTTGATGCCCTTTTCGGTCAGGATGTCGGCCATGACTTCGCCTTCACGCGCATCCGAAGGCGCGGTCCGGAAGAACAGGCCATCATCCTCGGCTGTGGAAAGGGCCGGCGAGGTAGCGGACGGCGAGACCATCACCATGCCGTTCGGGCGGGCGACGTTCTGCAGGATAGCGCCGGTCACACCAGAGCAGTCGCCGCCGATGATGCCGTTGACCTTATCGGTGGTGATGAGCTTTTCAGCGGCGGCGGTCGCCGCGGCGGTGTCGATCGCGCAGGTGGTGTCGCCCTTCAGCGTCACGACGGTGGCGCCGCCGAGCAGCTTGCCGGAATCCGACACTTCCTTGGCCGCCATTTCGGCCGCCGCGTTCATCGCCGGGGTCAGCGATTCGATCGGGCCGGTGAAGCCGATCAGAACGCCAAGCTTGACCTCTTCGGCACTTGCGACGCCGGCCATCAGCGCCGTGATCGCGGACGCCGTAAGCAGTTTTTTCATTTTTTACTCCCGTGTTGGAACAAAGTCCTGAGCGCAACCTAGAGGGCCGCGTTGAAAAAGAAAAGTGTCCAGAATCGCCGCCAACCTCAGGTTGTCGCGGCGCTCTGAAGCAGATGTGATCGGCGTTTCGTGGCGGTTCGGTTGCACCGCGTTAGCTGTTTGCCGAAGGCAGGATCGAGGCGGAGAAAGCGATGCGCAAGGGTGGGCGTTCACGGATCTGGGCAGGTCTCGCGGCCGGATTTGTCGGCCTATCACTGGCTGGAGCGATCATGGCGGCGGAACCGCTCCGCGTGACCGAGATGGCCGCAGACCTTGATGAGCCCTGGGGGCTGGGCTTTCTGCCTGATGGGAGGTTCTTCGTTACCGAACGGGACGGACGCCTGTCCCTTTACCCGGCATCCGGGGGCGAGCCGCTCATGTCTTTCGACGGATTTCCCGATCTGGTGGCAGAGGGGCAGGGCGGTCTCCTCGACGTCATGGTTCCCCGCAACGTATCCGCGCGCCGGGAAGTCCTGGTCAGCTATGCGCGGGCGCAAGGCGAAGGGTCCGGGACGGCGCTCGCCGCACTGCGCTTTTCCCCGGACTTCACCGAGGTGACCGAGGTGAAGGTTCTGTTCGAAATGGTGCCGGGCAGCAATGGCGGGCGCCATTTCGGATCTCGGATCGTCGAGGCGCCGGATGGCACGATCTTCCTGACGATCGGCGAGCGTGGCGCGGGGATGCCGGCACAGGATCCTGCCCGGCATGAGGGTTCGGTCGTGCATCTGCGGCGGGACGGAAGCCCCGCCTCGCCCGGCCTTTTCGGCGAAAAGGGACTTCCCGAACTTTACTCGAAGGGCCACCGCAACCCGCAGGGCGCGGCGCTGGACGCGAGCGGTCAGCTTTGGGTCGTCGAGCATGGGGCGCAGGGGGGCGACGAACTCAACCGTGTCGAGCCGGGGCGCAACTACGGTTGGCCGGTCATCAGCTATGGCAAGAACTACGGCGGCGGTCAGATCGGGCAGGGGACATCGGCCCCCGGGCTCGAGCAGCCGGTGCATTTCTGGGACCCCTCGATTGCGCCGTCAGGGATGGTCTTCCTGTCAGGACGCATGTTCCCGGAATGGGAGGGCGACATCTTCATCGGCAGTCTGAAGTTCGACTACATCGCCCGGCTCGATCCGGACGATGGCTATCGCGAGACGCGCATCGCGTTGCCGCAGACAGGGCGGGTGCGGGATGTCCGCGAGGGGCCGGATGGAGCGATCTGGTTCCTGTCGGTCAATGACGGGGCTGTCTATCGCCTGTCGCGATCCTAGCGTCAGATCGACAGCCGCGTGAGGCCCGGAGTCGGTGCCGCACCCTGCGTTCCGCGCTCGCGATAGGGCGTGGTGTTGTAATGCGCTCGGTAGCATTTCGAGAAATGCGAGGGGCTCGCAAATCCGCAGGCCAGTGCTACGTTGATGACGCTCATATCGGTCTGCATCAGCAGGTTCCGCGCCTTCTGCAGGCGAAGCTCCATGTAGTAGCGCTTGGGGCTGCGGTTGAGGTAGCGGCGGAACAGCCGCTCGAGCTGACGGGTGGACATGCCGACATCTTCGGCAAGGTCCGCAGGGCTGATCGGGTCCTCGATGTTGTTTTCCATCATCTGGATGACCTGAGACAGCTTGGGATGGCGCACCCCGATGCGGGTGGGAATCGACAGGCGCTGCGTGTCCTGGTCGGTCCGGATGGAGGTGTAGATCAGCTGGTCGGCAACCGTATTGGCCAGTTCGTCGCCATGGTCGGCGGCGATGAGCTTCAACATAAGGTCGATCGACGAGGTCCCGCCCGCCGTTGTCATCCGGCTGCCGTCGATGACGAAGATCGATTTCGTGAGCTTCACATCCTCGAATTCCTCAAGGAAGCCGTCCTGGTTTTCCCAGTGGATCGTCGCCTTCTTGCCGTCGAGCAGGCCCGCCTTGGCCATGGCCCAGCCACCGGTGCAAATTCCGCCGATCGTCAACCCGCGCCGTGCTTCCCGCCGCAGCCAAGAGATGACGGCCTTGGATGTCACCTTCTGCACGTCGAGACCGCCACAGACGAGAAGCGTGTCTTCGCGGTCGAGCTCGATCAGCCCGGCATCAAGCTTGAAAGACGCGCCGTTCGAGCAGCTGACGCTGTCTCCGCCTTCCCCGATCAGGATCCAGTCGAACAATTTCTTGCCGGCCATGCGGTTGGCGATGCGCAATGGCTCGATGGCGCCGGCAAAGGACACCATCGTGAACTTGTCGAGCAGCAGGAAGACAAAGCGGCGGGGCCGGCTGGCCTCGCGCGGGCGGACTTCCGCATGACGGACGGGCAACATCTTTTTGCGACCTGAATGTGTCGTTCATAGCCAATCAATCAGGGAAACCGACGCTCCGCAAGGGGCGGTTCGCGCGTGTTTCAGCGATGAAACAATCGCGCGGCCCGGTTTTGCTGCGACCGATGGGATCGGGACGCTGCGATTTGGTGCCGCGCGGCATGCTGCGGTGCGGCTGGAACAAGACCTTTCCATCGGCGAGAGCATTCCTTATACGCTCCTGCGACCGCTAACAGACGGAGAAAAGCCATGACCAAGGGCTGGAGCAAATCGGACTGGCGCGCGAAGCCGCGGATCCAGATGCCCGACTATCCCGATCAGGCCGCCTTGCAGGCCGTCGAGGCTCAACTGGCGAAATATCCTCCGCTCGTCTTTGCCGGTGAAGCGCGGAAGCTGAAGAAGCAACTCGCGCTTGCGGCCGAGGGCAAGGCGTTCCTGCTTCAGGGCGGGGACTGCGCCGAGAGCTTTGCCGAGTTCAGCGCCGACAACATCCGCGACACTTTCCGGGTGATGCTGCAGATGGCGGTGGTGCTGACTTATGGCGCCAAGGTGCCGGTCATCAAGGTCGGCCGGATGGCGGGGCAATTCGCCAAGCCGCGCTCCGCAGCAACCGAGGTCGTCGGCGGTCAGGAACTGCCGAGCTACCGCGGCGACATCATCAATGGCTTCGACTTCACTCCCGACGCCCGTGTTCCGGATCCGGCGCGGATGCTGCAGGCCTATACGCAGGCGGCGGCCAGCCTCAACCTGCTGCGCGCCTTCTCGACCGGCGGTTTTGCCGACATCCATCGCGTGCACAGCTGGACCCTCGGCTTTGCCGAGCATGACAAGGCCGAGCGTTATCGCGAACTGTCCAACCACATCTCGGACGCGCTCGACTTCATGAACGCCGCCGGGATCACCTCGGAGACGGCGCCGTCGCTCTCAACCGTGGACTTCTACACCAGCCACGAGGCGCTGCTTCTGGAGTACGAAGAGGCGCTCTGCCGGATCGACTCGATCACCGGCCAGCCGGTCGCGGGCTCGGGCCACATGATCTGGATCGGTGACCGGACCCGTCAGCCCGACGGCGCGCATGTCGAGTTCTGCCGCGGCGTGCTGAACCCGATCGGGCTGAAATGCGGCCCCTCGACCACGGCCGAGGACCTGAAGGTGCTGATGGCCAAGCTCAACCCGCAGAACGAGGCGGGACGGCTGACGCTGATCGCCCGCTTTGGTGCGGGGAAGGTGGGCGAGAATCTGCCGCGGCTCATCAAGGCTGTGCGCGAGGAAGGCGCCAATGTCGTCTGGTCCTGCGACCCGATGCACGGCAACACCATCAAGGCGGCTTCGGGCTACAAGACCCGGCCGTTCGAGAGCGTGCTGCGTGAGGTGCGAGAGTTCTTCCAGGTGCACAAGGCCGAAGGAACGATCCCCGGCGGCGTTCATTTCGAGATGACCGGCAAGGACGTGACGGAATGCACCGGCGGTCTGCGCGCCGTTACGGACGAGGATCTGTCGGATCGTTATCACACTGCCTGCGACCCGCGGCTGAACGCCAGCCAGTCGCTGGAGCTGGCCTTCCTCGTCGCCGAGGAACTCACCGGCTTCCGCGAAGGCGCCCGCCGGGTTGCGCTCTGAAGGCGGCGCGTGGCGGTAACGCTGCGCCCGCCTGCATTTGACTGCGACGGTACAAATAGGTCCACCGGTCATCCATGGCCGGTGGACCTTTCCTTTTCAGTTGCCTTGGGGGGGAAATGTGGGCGGAAATGTCAGCACCGCGACAATCATGATCCGCGGCAGCCCATAGCATGGTGCGATCATGGCAGGGGGGAAGCACATGACCGACACGACATCAGGCTGCCTGACACGCCGTTCTTTGAACAAGCTGCTTGCCGGGAGCGCCAGTTTTTCCGTGATGGCTGCGGTCCTAGATCTTCCTCAGGCGGCTCTGGCATCGGACGAAGCGCCTGCCGACGTGATCTACCGGGGCGGAGCGATCCTGACGATGGACGACGCCCAACCGCGCGCTGAGGCTGTTGCCATCCGTGCCGGCCGCATCGTCGCGGTGGGACCGGAGAATGTCGTCATGGGCCTGGAGGGGGACGCGACAGAGGTTGTGGATCTGGACGGGAAAGCCCTGCTGCCCGGCTTCTTCGATGCCCACGGCCATGTCTTCGTGGGTGGCATTCAGGCGCTGACCGCCAACATGCTTGCCCCGCCGGACGGCGATGTGACCGACATCGCCAGTCTGCAGAAGGTTCTGCGTGACTGGATCGCCGCCAATCAGGGAACCGTAGAAAAGACCAAGCTCATCATGGGGTTCGGGTTCGACAAGTCCACCCTTGCCGAGTTGCGTGACCCTGATCGCGCCGACCTCGACGCCATTTCGACTGAGTACCCGGTCTATCTGATCCACCAGTCCGGCCATATGGGCGCGGCCAATTCCAAGGCGCTAGAGATCGCCGGCATTACCCGCGATACGCCCGATCCGCCCGGTGGCGTGATCCGCAAGGATGCGAATGGGGAGCCGACCGGGGTTCTCGAGGAAAACGCCCACAACTTGGCCTGGATGAAACTGATGTCCTCGGTCGATCGCGACGGGATGAAGGCCATAGCCCGGGCCGGGGCGGAGTTGTGGACGCGCTATGGCTATACCACCGCCGAAGAGGGACGCTCGGTGCCGGTTCAGGTCGAGATCATGGCCGAGGTGGCCAAGGAGGGCGGCTTCAAGATCGACGTGCTGACCTATCCGGACGTGCTGGTGGCGCGCGATTTCGTCAAGGGCAACGTCTCGCCAACCTACACGAACCGCTTCCGCGTCGCCGGGGCTAAACTGACCATCGACGGCTCGCCGCAGGGCTTCACCGCCTATCGTGATCGGCCCTATTACAACCCGGTCGGGGACTATCCGCCCGGCTATCGAGGCTACCCTTCGGCGACGCAGGACCAGGTGGATGATGCCGTGGACTGGGCCTTTGCGAACGGCATCCAGATCAACACCCATGCCAACGGCGAGGCGGCCAACGACATGCTGATTGCGGGCGTCGCGGTGGCCACGGACAAGCATGGCGCAAATGCCGACCGCCGCGCGCAACTGATCCATGGCCAGTTCCTGCGCGAGGATCAGGTGGACAGCTACAAGACGCTGAACGTGTTCCCGTCGCTCTTTCCCATGCACACCTTCTACTGGGGCGATTGGCACCGCGATCATACCGTGGGGCCGGAGCTGGCAGACAACATCTCTCCCACCGGTTGGGTGATGAAGCGCGGGATGAAGTTCAGCACCCATCACGACGCGCCGGTTGCCTTCCCGGACTCGATGCGCGTGCTGGATGCGACGGTGACGCGGCGCTCCCGCTCGGGCGACATCATCGGACCGGCACAGCGCGTGGATGTGATGACGGCCCTGAAGGCGATGACAATCTGGCCTGCCTGGGCGCATTTCGAGGATGGCACCAAGGGTTCGCTGGAAGTGGGCAAGCTGGCCGACCTCGTGATCCTGTCCGCCGATCCGACCTCGGTCGATCCCGACACGCTGGAGCAGCTGACCGTGGTCGAGACGATCAAGGAAGGGCAAAGCATCTACCAGGCAGGTCAGAAGGAGGGTCGCCTGGACTACCGCCCCAACAACGGCAGCGATCCCTACCAGAACTTCCTGCACTTCGCGGCTGCCAAGGATCATGCCCAAGGCGGCGGCTATTGCTGTGAGGCTTGCGCGCTGGCCCGGCCATTCGAGCGGGCATGACCGCAGTCAGTCGTCGGACTTGACGAGGCGCAGATGCGATCGGTGCGTCTTCGCTTTGCCGATGGCGTGGAAGGGCGCGGGCGCTTCGGCGAGCTCTCGGACAGGGTCGGCCTGCCGGATGGGCGAGGGTGTCCTATCGATCGGGACGGCAGGCCAAGACACAGCCGCCAAGGGTTCGGGCACTTCGCGCGTCACACTGAAGCGGCGCGGGCTGCGGCCGATCAGGCCAAGTGTCACCAGGCAGCCAAGCGCCCGGTCGCAACTTCCCGTGTCGCCCATCACCGGCAGCAACAGCATGCGCGCTTCGATTGCCGGGCGGCCAAGGCCGTGATCCCCTGCCAGTGCAAATGTCAGGATCGACGGTGTGGCAAAGACCGCTTCCGTCGCCTCCATGACCCGGTCACGGGCGGCGGGCTCGAACAGCGCGGTCAGGGGCATCCCGCGCACCTCCATCCCCAACAGCTGCACTAGATGCATCCCGGCCAGCCGGAAGCGTGCTACGCCATGGGCGACGCGTTCGATCAGGAATACATGCTCCAGCGACCGCTCCATCCCGCGCGGATCAAGCGCCGCGCGCGCCGGCGGCGCGTTGCCCGAGCGCAGGCCCTCCCAGTAGGCACGAACCTCCTGCAGGGGCTGGAACGCCGTCCCCATGCCGAAATCGCCCATCCGCCGATCCTTCTTCATCTCAGCCACTCCCCGGTTGGTCCGAATTCACCGCCTGCTCGGCCGGTCGCTCCGGTTGTTCCCATCGGCCGGCTCTGCTACTTCCGAAGGAAGGCGAGGCGGTCGGGGGCGGCATCCCTTTGGTTACCCGATTGTAAACTACACCGGATTTGTGCCGGAGCGGAGTGAAATCCTCGCATTTGGTTAAGCCGCCGGCACCCATGCCGTCGGAGGGGGCAGGGAGCGCAGACGATGGTCACCTCGATGACGGGTTTTGCCAGCCGCAAAGGGCAGGGTGCCGGCGCCAGCTGGGCCTGGGACATCCGCTCGGTCAATGGCAAGGGGCTGGACCTGCGCCTGCGCCTGCCCGACTGGATCGACGCTCTAGAAGCGCCGCTCCGGGCCGAGCTGGGCAAGCGGATTCATCGCGGCAATGTCAGCCTGACGCTCAAGGCCGCGCGCGAGGCAGGGGCCGAAACCGTGCGCCTGAACCCGGTCGTGCTTGATGCGGTGCTCTCCGTTTTGGCCGAGGTCGAGGAGCGAGCGGCGCTGAAGGGCGTCACTGTTTCGCCCCCGACCGCCGCCGAGGTGCTTTCACTGCGCGGGGTGATGGATCCGGGCGGCGGGGACGAGGACGAGGCGGGTGCCTTGCGCGAGGCGCTGCTGGCCGATCTCGCGCCACTGCTCGATGCCTTCGCAGCCGCCCGCAGGGCAGAGGGTGCGGCGCTGGCGCATGTCATCGCCGGCCAGATCGACCGGATCGAGACGCTCACTGCCGATGCCGTACGCGAGGCCGAAGCCCGGCGCGACACGATGGCCGCGACCCTGCGCGAGAACCTCTCCCGGGTGCTGGCCAACAGCGAGGGCGTCGACCAGACGCGCGTGGCGCAGGAACTGGCGATGCTGGCGGTGAAGGCCGACGTGACCGAGGAGATCGACCGTCTCCGCGCCCATATCGCCGCCGCGCGTGCGCTTCTGTCCGAGAAAGGCGCGGTGGGCCGCAAGTTCGACTTCCTGATGCAGGAGTTCAACCGCGAGGCCAACACGCTCTGCTCCAAGGCGCAGGCGATCGAACTGACCCGCATCGGGCTTGACCTCAAGACGGTCATAGATCAGATGCGCGAACAGGTTCAGAACGTGGAATAAGTCATGGCCCGGCGCGGATTTCTGCTGATCCTCTCGTCGCCCTCGGGGGCCGGGAAATCGAGCCTCACCAAGCGGCTGATGGCCTGGGATCCGACCCTGAGCTTCTCGGTCTCGGCGACGACGCGCTCGCCTCGTCCGGGCGAGGTCGATGGCCGCGACTATTACTTCCGGTCACGGCCGGAATTCGAGGCGATGATCGCTGCCGGCCAGATGCTGGAACATGCCGAGGTATTCGGCAATCTCTACGGCAGCCCGCGCGCCCCGGTCGAAGAGGCGATGCTTGCGGGGCGCGACACGGTCTTTGACATCGACTGGCAGGGCGGCCAGCAGATCCGCCAGGCAATGCGCGACGATGTGGTGTCGATCTTCATCCTGCCTCCCTCGATTGCCGAGCTTGAAAACCGTCTGCGCAACCGCGCTCAGGACAGTGACGAGGTAATCGCTGGACGTATGGCGAAAAGCCGTGACGAGATCAGCCATTGGGCGGAATATGATTATGTTCTGGTCAACCATGACCTCGATGCGGCCGAGGACGAGTTGAAGGCGATCGTGCGTGCCGAGCGGCTCAAGCGGTTCCGCCAGCCGGGATTGAGCGATTTTGTCCGCGGACTGAACAGGGAGTTTGAACTGAGATGATCTTTGAACTCGACGGCATTGCCCCGCTGGTTGCCGCGGATGCCTGGGTGGCGCCGACCGCCTGCCTGATCGGCAAGATCGTGGTCGAGTCCGAAGCCTCGATCTGGTTCGGGGTGACCGCGCGCGGCGACAACGAGGAAATCCGCATCGGCCTCGGGTCCAACGTTCAGGAAAACTGCGTGCTGCATACCGACATGGGATTTCCCCTGACCATCGGCGCTGACTGCACCATCGGTCACAAGGCGATGCTGCATGGCTGCACCATCGGCGACGGCAGCCTGATCGGCATGGGGGCCATCGTGCTGAACGGCGCGAAGATCGGCAGGGGCTGCCTGATCGGGGCCGGGGCGCTCATCACCGAAGGCAAGGAAATCCCCGATGGCAGCCTTGTGATGGGTGCGCCGGGCAAGGTGGTGCGGCAACTCGACGAGGCGGCCCAGGCGAAGCTGCTCCTGTCGGCTGAAGGATATCGCAACAATGCGCGGCGCTTTGCCGGCGGGATGAAGCGCGTCTGACCGGGCGACCGGGATAGTCATTCGGCCAAATCCTCCGATCTAACGGAGAAATCACGCTGGTTGCGGCGCGCCTGACGAGCCGCTTGCGCGAGGCTAACACGTGGTCTCCGCACCATCCTGTATCGAATTCCTGTGACTGGCCGGCCCCGCCGGGGCGCTTGCAGGGAATTCGTCCATGACCTTCGCCTCTCCCGTCGTGCTCAACGCGGTTTCTCTAAAGAGACTTTCAATTCAGGGCTACGAGGAGGTCGTCGAGGTCCGCCATGACGGGGCGGGGCTGCACGCCTTCATTGCGATTCATGACCGAACGCTAGGCCCGGCATTCGGCGGTTGCCGGATGATGCCCTATCAGACAACGCCGGCGGCCCTGTCAGACGCCCTGCTGCTCTCTGCCGCGATGACGCGCAAGTCGGCGCTCGCCGACCTGCCGTTCGGGGGCGGCAAATGCGTGGTGATCGGCGAGCCTGCCCGGCAGAAATCCGATGCGCTGCTCCTGAGACTGGCCGAGGCGATTGACCGGTTGGGCGGGCGCTATCTGACTGCGGACGACGTGGGCACTTCGGTTCGCGACATGGAGGTGATGCGCCGCGTCACTCCGCATGCGCGTGGTTTGCCGGATGCGGCGGGCGAACCCTGTCCCGCCGCTGCATACGGCACGTTCCTTTCGCTTCTGGCGGCTGCACGCCTGCGCTTTGGCGTCACCGACCTTTCCGGGGTGACCGTGGCGGTGCAGGGGCTCGGCAGTCTCGGCTTTCGCCTTTGCCGTTACCTGAGGGACGCGGGCGCACAACTTCTGGTCAGCGATATCCGGCCCGAAGCGGTCGAGATGGCGCGCGCGGCATTCGATGCCGTGTCTGTGCCGCCTGATCGGATCCTCTCGGCTGCGGCGGACATCCTTTCCCCCAATGCCCTTGGCGGCGTCCTGACATCGCGCAGCATTGCCGATGTCAAGGCGCCGCTGATCGTCGGCGGGGCCAACAACCAGTTGCAGGAAAAACGGTTGGCCCAGGCGCTGCACGAAAGGGCCGTGCTCTTTGTTCCCGACTACGTCGCCAATGCCGGCGGAGTGATCGACGTGGCCCTGGAGGGACCGGGATACAGTGCCGAGCGTGTGCTGAAGGCCTGCGGGAGGATCGCCGACACGACCTTGCTGATCCTTGCGCGCGCCAGCCGAAAGGGGAGACCGCCGCTCGAGGTGGCCGAGGCGCTGGTGCGCGAACGTCTCGTACAGGGCGCGGCAAGGCAGGATCGCAGCACCATCGGAGAGGAGCATGCAGCATGGCACTGATTGAAACCCGGTATGGGGTCGCTTCGGGCTCGGTCCCGGCACCGCTGATGGCGGTCGGCTCGATGGTCTCGATCCAGATGGCCGCGGCCCTCGCCCAGCCCGTGATCGAGGCCATGGGGGCCTTCGCACTGACCAGTCTGCGTCTCGCCACCGCCGCCGCGATCCTGTTGCTGCTGACCCGGCCCTGGACGACCTGGCAGGGCATCCGGTCGGCTGGGAGTGCCTTCGCGCTCGGGGCCGCTCTTGCGGGGTATTCGGTTTGCTTCTTTGCCGCCACGGCCTGGCTGCCGCTCGGCATGGTCACGACGATCTCGTTCATCGGACCGCTCGGGCTCTCGCTGCTCGCAACCCGGCGGGTCCTTGACGGCATGATCGCGCTTCTGGCGGCAGCCAGCGTCGCCATACTGGTCTGGCCCCAGGACCAGGGCTGGGTCGCTGCACCTGTGGGATTGGCGCTTGCCCTCGCTTCGGCCCTGTGCTGGGCGGCCTATATCGTCCTGACCCAGAAGGTGGGGGCCGCGTTCTCGGGCATGCAGGGCCTTGCGATCGCCGTGACCGCCGCAGCCCTCATTGCAGCCCCTGTGGGCCTCGGTACGCTGACGGAATTGCCAGATCTGCGATTGGTCGCGATGGCCTGCGCCCTTGGCCTGCTTTCCCCCTTGATGACGACGGGCCTCGAGATGCTGGCCCTGCGTCGCATGGGCAAGCGCCCCTTCGGCATCCTGATGAGCCTGGAGCCGGCGATTGGCGTCGGGGTCGGGTTGGTGCTTCTGGAGCAGGTTCCGGGCGTGGCGCAGGGGATCGGCGTGCTGGGGGTCATTGTGGCGAGTGCCCTGACCGTCATCCTTCCGGCGCCTGCTCCGAGGGAGATGCCGCGCGCCGATCAAGCCTAGTCCGCGATCGAGTGGTAGAGCCGGTGGTCCTCGGCCTGCACGTCTGCCAGCTTGGCCTCGATCTCGGAAGAGAGGTGCAGGTCCGCCTTGGGCGAGACATTGAGTCGGGGCAGGGTGATCGCGCAGTTCAGCCGGTCTTCGAGGAAATGCACGAAGGTGTCGATATCCTCGTAGCGGAACAGCCGGTCGATCCCCTCGCCCTGTCGGGGACGCAGGAAGCGCTCCTGCGAGCCGACATCGGCGAATCCCGGGCGAGGGTCGCTGCAATAGGCACGGGCGAAGTCCTCGAACGACATCTTCCGCGTGCTCTTGTCCTGATCCGGCACGTCCTCGCGCTGGCGGAAACGGAACCAGCTGCCGAGCCAGTCGCGCGGCTCGCGCATGAGCGCCACAACGGTGAAGCGATGGCCCGAGGCGGCTTCCAGATAGGGACCGATGAAGCGGTGATAGCGATGAACCGTCGTATGTTTGAGCAGCGGCGGGCGTTCGATGGCAAGCGCGGCAAGCGGCTGAAGGGCTGATTCGATGGCCGTGGACCCTGTCTTGGGCGTGGCGAGGAAGGCGAGGCGCTGTTCCCAGAAGACAAGCATTTCAGACCTTTCGAAGTCACCGCAGCCTTTCGCGGCGGCCGTAAACTAACGCTTAACCATCTTGGGAAAAAGTCGGCAAAGAGGAAAATGCGGATTGATTTGTTCGCGGTTTGATCTCATAGATATGAGAACAAGGCAGGAACAAACCGGGCAATTGCCGCTGCAAGCGGCCTGTGGAATAAGGGTCTCCGAAATGGCTACCGCCACTCTCTTCGACTTGAACGGAAAGCGCGACATGGACAAGCAGAAGGCGCTGGAAAGCGCTCTGGCGCAGATCGAGCGGCAGTTCGGCAAGGGCTCGATCATGAAGCTCGGTGCCGACAACGCGGTGCTGGACATCGAGGCGACCTCCACCGGCTCGCTCGGCCTCGACATCGCGCTTGGCATCGGTGGCCTGCCGAAGGGACGGATCGTGGAGATCTACGGGCCGGAAAGCTCGGGGAAAACCACGCTGACGCTGCATGTGGTGGCCGAAGAGCAGAAGAAGGGCGGCGTCTGCGCCTTTGTCGATGCCGAACACGCGCTCGACCCGCAATATGCCAAGAAGCTGGGCGTGAACCTGGATGAGCTGCTCATCAGCCAGCCCGATACCGGGGAACAGGCGCTCGAGATCGTCGACACGCTGGTACGCTCGGGCGCCGTCAGCCTGGTGATCGTCGACTCGGTCGCGGCGCTGACGCCGAAGGCCGAGATCGAGGGCGACATGGGCGACATGCAGATGGGCAGCCAGGCCCGCCTGATGAGCCAAGCGATGCGCAAGCTGACCGCCTCGATTGGGCGCAGCAATTGCATGGTTATCTTCATCAACCAGATCCGCATGAAGATCGGCGTGATGTTCGGATCGCCCGAAACCACCACCGGCGGCAACGCGCTGAAATTCTACGCCAGCGTGCGCCTCGACATCCGCCGCATCGGCGCGATCAAGGACCGGGACGAGGTCGTGGGCAACACCACCCGCGTCAAGGTCGTCAAGAACAAGGTCGCGCCGCCCTTCAAGGAGGTGGAGTTCGACATCATGTATGGCGAAGGCATCTCCAAGACCGGGGAACTGGTCGATCTGGGGGTGAAGGCCGGGGTCGTGGAGAAGTCGGGCTCGTGGTATTCCTACGGCGACGAGCGGATCGGGCAGGGGCGCGAGAACGCGAAGCTGTTCCTGAAGCAGAATCCGTCGGTTGCCGACGAGATCGAAGGCAAGATCCGCGCCAGCCACGGGCTCGACCTGTCGGCCTCGCCCGATGCGGGCGATGTCGTCGACGACATGTGATCGGCCGGACAGGATGAACGGGAGGCCGGGTTTTTGCCCGGCCTTTTGCATTTGCGCCTGGACCGAAGGTCGCAGCCAAAATCCTTCAAAGGATTTTGCCAAATCCCTTCGAAGGGATTTGGTCCCGCATTCCTCATTCAGCCAATTTTCGTTGATCGGCCGAGGGAAGGTGGACAGGGGGGCGGCGGGGGGCTAAACGGAACGCCGATCAATTCACCGGCTCTGCCGACCGAGGGGACAAGACCGCGCCATGACCTCCCTGAACGAGATCCGTTCCACCTTCCTCGACTATTTCGCCAAGAACGGCCACCGCGTTGTCGACTCGAGCCCGCTGGTGCCGCGGAACGACCCGACGCTGATGTTCACCAACTCCGGCATGGTGCAGTTCAAGAACCTGTTCACCGGCACCGAGACCCGCGACTACAAGCGCGCCACGACCGCACAGAAATGCGTGCGCGCGGGGGGCAAGCACAATGACCTCGACAATGTGGGCTATACCGCGCGCCACCTGACCTTCTTCGAGATGCTCGGCAACTTCTCGTTCGGAGACTACTTCAAGGACAAGGCGATCCCCTTTGCCTGGGAACTCCTGACCAGGGATTTCGGCATCCCGAAGGACAAGCTGACGGTCACCGTCTATCACGACGACGATCAGGCGTTTGACCTGTGGAAGAAGGTCGCGGGACTGCCGGACGAACGCATCATCCGCATTCCGACGAACGACAACTTCTGGATGATGGGTCCGACCGGCCCCTGCGGCCCCTGCACCGAGATCTTCTACGACCATGGCCCCGAGGTCTGGGGCGGCCCGCCCGGCAGCCCGGAGCAGGATGGCGACCGGTTCGTCGAGATCTGGAACAACGTCTTCATGCAGTTCGAGCAGTTCGAGGATGGCAGCCGAAAGCCGTTGCCGAACCCCTCGATCGACACCGGTATGGGACTGGAACGCTTCGGCGCGGTGCTGATGGGCGCCCATGACGTTTTCTCCACCGACACGCTGCGCAAGCTGGTCGAAGCAAGTGCCCATGCGACCGGCACCGACCCTGATGGTGAGCAGAAGTTCCACCACCGCGTGATCGCCGACCACCTGCGCTCGACCTCGTTCCTGATCGCCGACGGGGTGATGCCCTCGAACGAAGGACGCGGCTATGTGCTGCGCCGCATCATGCGCCGAGCCATGCGCCACGCCCATCAGGCCGGGGCGAAGGATCCGGTGATGTACAAGCTGGTCGGCACGCTCGTCGCCGAGATGGGCGCCCAGTACAAGGAACTGGGTCAGGCCCGGGCGTTGATCGAAGAAACGCTGAAGCTTGAGGAAACCCGCTTCAAGCAAACGCTCGAACGTGGCCTGCGCTTGCTCGATGACGAACTGGCGAAGCTGCCCGAGGGCGCGGCCCTGCCGGGTGACGCGGCTTTCCGCCTCTATGACACCTACGGCTTTCCGCTTGACCTGACGCAGGACGCGCTGCGCGAAAAGAACCGCTCGGTCGACGAGACGGGCTTCGAGGCCGCGATGGCCGAGCAGAAGGCCAAGGCGCGTGCCAGCTGGGCCGGCACCGGCGAGACCAAGGATGCCGCGATCTGGTTCGACCTCGCTCATGCGCACGGTTCGACCGAGTTCCTCGGCTATGACACCGAGGTGGCCGAAGGTCAGGTGCTGGCGCTCGTCCTGGGTGGCAAGGCCATCGACAAGGCCGAGATCGGCACACAGGTGCAGATCGTCGTCAACCAGACCCCGTTCTATGCTGAATCCGGTGGTCAGGTCGGCGATGCCGGCCTGATCGTGACCGAGACCGGCAAGGCGCGGGTTACGGACACGAAAAAGTCGGCCGGCATCTACTTCCATCAGGCGGTGGTCGAGGAAGGCTCGCTTGCAAAGGGGCAGGCGGCCCGTCTTGAGGTCGACCATGCCCGCCGCGCCCAGATCCGCGCCAATCACTCGGCCACGCACCTGCTGCACGAGGCCCTGCGCGAGGCACTTGGCAGCCATGTCGCGCAACGTGGCTCGCTCAATGCGCCTGACCGGCTTCGTTTCGACTTCAGCCATGCCAAGGCGCTGACCGAGGCGGAACTGGCCCGGGTCGAGGGCGAGGTCAACGACTTCATCCGCCAGAACACCGCGGTCGAAACCCGGATCATGTCACCCGACGAGGCCCGCGCCATCGGCGCGCAGGCGCTGTTCGGTGAAAAATACGGCGACGAAGTGCGCGTGGTCTCGATGGGCCGGACCGAGAATTCCGGCAAGGGCTTCAAGGGTGATGCCTATTCGCTGGAACTCTGCGGCGGTACCCATGTTGCTCGCACCGGCGATATCGGGGCCTTCCTGCTTTTGGGCGACAGTGCGTCTTCCGCCGGCGTGCGTCGGATCGAGGCGCTGACCGGGCAGGCGGCGCTCGACCATCTGCGCGCGCAGGAGGCACGACTGCTCGACATTGCAGGGGCGCTGAAGGCGCCTGCCGCGGACGTTGTGGACCGGGTCAAGGCGCTGGTGGATGAACGTCGCAGCCTGCAGAACGAGGTTGCACAGCTCCGCCGCGAGCTTGCCATGGGCGGCGGCGGATCGGCCGGGCCGGAGGCGAAAGACATTGGCGGCGTGAAATTCGTGGCACAGGTGTTGTCCGGTGTTTCGGGCAAGGACCTGCCGGGCCTGATCGACGCGCTCAAGGACAAGATCGGTTCGGGTGCCGTGCTTCTGATCGCCGATGCGGGCGGCAAGGCGGCCGTGGCGGCGGGCGTGACCGGCGACCTTACGGGCAGGCTCTCGGCGGTCGACCTCGCCCGGGCGGCGGCCGAGAAGCTGGGCGGCAAGGGTGGTGGCGGCCGGCCCGATCTCGCCCAGGCCGGCGGCGCCTCGGCTGAAAACGCGCCAGCGGCCATCGCCGCGGTCGAAGCCCTGATCGGAGCCTGAGAAATGCCCGGAGCCTTCTGGATCGCCCATGTCGAAGTGACCGACCCCGAAGCCTATGGCCGCTACGCCAAGGGCGCGACCGAGGCGATCACCGCCCATGGCGGTGTATTCCTCGCCCGCGGCGGCCGCTACGTACAACTGGAGGGCAAGGATCGCGCTCGCAATGTGGTGGCCAGGTTCCCCAGTGTCGAGGCTGCTGTCGGCTGCTACAATTCTCCCGAGTATCAGGCCGCGCTCGAACATGCGAAGGGCGCTGCGGTGCGGGATCTGGTCGTGGTGGAAGAAGTCTGACCCAAAACCGCCTATTCGTGACGCTTGGTCAACAGTCCAAGGAATTGCCGCGAAATGATCAGGTCTAGGTCCGAGACCCGCCAAACGCGCGTCTCGAGAAGTTGGTGAATCGTCTCCAGATTGAAAATTCTGGAGACCACGATGTTCAAGATACTCTGCACCACGACCGCCTTGGCGCTGTTCGCAATTCCCGCTTCGGCCGCCACCATGAAGGCCGTTTACTCCGGCAAAGTGAACTACGGTTACGACATGACCGGGGTCTTCGGCACGGCCGGTGCAGATCTTTCAGGCCTCGATTATGTCCTGACCTACGTCTACGACACGTCGAAGGGCTACCGCTGGACGAGTGGCGGCTATGACCAGGTCTATGGTGGCGAGTGGTATGGCAAGGAGTCGCCGGTCCTGTCGGCGACGCTGAAGATCAACGGCCACAGCACCGAATTCGGCGCGGACAGCTATGGCAGCAGCTACGCCTATTCCGACCAGTCAAGCTACTCCTACCGCTATGACTATGCCTATGACTACAGCTACGATGACACACATTACGCCTATGACTACATCTATAGCTATGGCGGCTTTTCCCAGGGGTCCTCGGGCAATCTCGAAGACCTCGCGACCCTGACTGAAGCCGCTTACGGCTACAGCTACTTCGAGAAATACGTCTACGACTACAGCGACTGGTCGGCCTCGTCCTATGTCTACGGCAGCCTTGCGCTGTCCAAGCTCAGCGTATCCGAATACGAGCCGGCCGCTGTGCCGCTGCCCGCATCGGCGCTGATGCTGGTGGCTGGTTTCGGCGGACTGGGTGCGCTGCGGGTGATGCGCCGGCGCGCCGCCTGATTGGCCTTTCGGAGGAACCTCCGACCCGCCGGACCGATCCGGCGGGTCTTCTCTTGTCAGGGGTGCCTTCAGCCGCGGCGTCATGGCTGGGAAACCGCCCATCCTTGCGGCAGAACCGCAACCCGCCCGACACAGTGGCGTGAGCGGTGGGATCCTGTCGCGCAAACCCTCAAAGTCATGTTATTGTCGCAAAAAAGAAGACCGAGGCAGAGCATGATTCCCCACCAGACGCCGAGGGCACGCTGATGTGTCGTTGGGCCGCCTATAGTGGCGCGCCGATCTTCCTGGAGGAGATCGTCAGCCGCCCCCGCCATTCGCTGATCCACCAGAGCCATTGCGCCACCGAGTGCAAGACTGCGATCAATGCCGACGGTTTCGGCATCGCCTGGTACGGCGAACGCCCCGAGCCGGGGCTGTACCGCGACGTGATGCCGGCCTGGTCGGACCCGAACCTGCGCTCGATCACCTCGCAGGTGCGCTCGGGCCTGTTCCTGGCCCATGTCCGCGCTTCGACCGGCACCGCCACCAGCCGCAATAACTGCCATCCCTTCACCCATGGCCGCTGGAGCTTCATGCATAACGGCCAGGTCGGGGGCTGGGACGTGATCCGCCGCGACGCCGACATGCTGATCCCGGACGCGCTCTATCCACACCGCAAGGGCGCGACCGACAGCGAGGCGCTGTTCCTGATCGCCGTGGCCGAAGGGCTGGATGACGATCCACAGGGCGCAATGGAACGCGCCGTGGCCCGGCTCGAGGCCCTGAGCCGCGCGAAAGGCGAGGGCACCCCGATGCGCCTGACCGCCGCCCTGTCGGACGGGCAGCGCCTGTACGCGATCCGCTATGCGACGGACGATCAAGCACCCACGCTCTATCACCGCTGGTCCGAAACGCGCCGGGGGCGGGCGGTGGTGTCCGAACCGCTGGAAGACGGCGAGACGGGCTGGGAAACCGTGCCGCAGGGGTCGTTTTGCGTATTCGATGGGCCCGAGGTTCAGGTCCGCGCGTTCCTGCCGGCGCCTCTCAGTATCGCAGCCTGAGCGCGCCGGGGAAAGAACCTGCTGGCCGGCTTAGCGGCCGTGACAGGCATGGGATTGGCGGATCATTTCTTCCAGCGGCGCGCTCGGGTCGCAGGTCACACCCATATCGCGCAGGAGATGCGGGGATAGCCGCGAGAAATGGTCCAGTGCCCGGGCAAGCTCCCGCTCCTTGCGGCCCCGGCGGATGGCGTCGGCAAGCCGGACAAGTGCGGTGGCGACACTTCCTTGGGTGCGGGCGGCGATCGAGAGTGGGGCGGCGGTGTTCGAGATCATGGTCCGTCTCCTTTCGGGGTGATCCGCATCTTGCGGTATGGAACCAGCCTCTCACGACACTGGATCCCGATCCCGAAAGCCGGCTGAAACTTCGGTGAAATTCCAACGCCCATTGCTGAAAGCTTGACAGAGTTCCAGCCCCTGTCACCCTTTGGGAAACAATGAGGCGATGCCGTGGAAAGCAGGGCAACGAACTCCATCCAGCTGGACGATGCCATGCTTGACCTGGTGGCGGGGACGCTTACCCGGAACGGCTCCATTGTCGCGCTTCGCCCGAAATCCTTCCTTCTGCTCTGCCATCTTGCCTCACGCGGGGGGCAGGTCGTGACGAAATCCGATCTCCTGGACGCCGTTTGGCCGGATGTTTTCGTTACCGAGGATTCGCTGACCCAGGCCATCCGCGATGTGAGGACTGCGTTGAAGGACGAAACCGGTCGGCGTCTTCAGACCATCCGGGGGCGGGGCTACCTGCTGGACACAACCGTCTCCCCGCCGGCCGCTAGGCCGGGAGGCGGGACGCCTTTGCCGCGCCTCGCCGTGCTGCCGTTCCGCCTGCGCCCGGAGCGCGACGACCTTCTGCCCCGACTTGAGATGCTGGGCGAGGAAATCGCGGCAGGCCTCGCCCGCTATCGCACCTTGCGCGTGATTTCATCTGCCTCGGCGCGGCGGGCTGCCAAGGAATTTGACGACCCCGCCGAAATCGCCGCACGGCTCGGGGCCGACTATCTGATCGACGGTGCGGCATTGGCCGGTCAGGATGGTTTCCAGCTGCGCCTTACGCTGATCCGATCCGAATCCGAGGCGCTCGTGTGGAGCGAGACGTTCGACTGTCAGGGCGATGCGATCCTCGATGCCCAGTCCGGGATCGTGCCACGTGTGCTGGCTCACTTGGTCTCGGGGATCGAGACCGAGGGACATGCCCGCGCGCTGACACGCACAACGGAAAGTCTGACCGCCTACGACCACTTCGCCCGCGGTCAGGCGCTTTGGAGCAGCGATGACCCGGAACTCGCCCGGCATTCGCTCGCCCACTATGAGGCCGCAGTCGCTGCTGACCCGGAGTTTGGCCTGGCCTGGACTCATCTCGCCTGGGCGGAACTGGCCTTGAACGACTATTCACTTGCCCCGTCCGACGTCATGCTGCGCGCCGCCGAGCGGGCGAAGCGGGGTGTCGCGCTGGCGCCCTATGACGGCCGGACCCATACAGGGCTGGGCTACATCAAGGCGTTGAGCGGGGATTACTCTGGGGCCACGGCAAATGTCGCGGTCGGCCTTTCACTCAATCCTTCCAGCGTCGACTGCCTGATGGACCATGTAGTCGTGTCGATCTGTCGCGGACGGCCGCTCGAGGCGCTGGCGCTGCTGGATCAGGTGTTGGACCTATGTCCCATGCGCGTCAGCTATGACGCCCATATGCGGGGAGAGGTCTTGTTCATGCTTGGTCGATATTCCGAGGCGGCAGATGCGTTCCTTGGAAGTACAAACCTGTCGAACCGTCGACGCACCTTTCTGGCCGGGATGTTGGCCAAGGCGGGAAGGCACGCGGAGGCCATTGCCCAGCTCGACACAATCGCCCGAGAAGATCCGGATTGGGATCATATCGGAAACGCAAAGCTGGGCTATCGTTATGAAAACGATGCGGATCGCACCCATTTGGAGGATGCGATCCGCCTGGCGATGGAACTCAGGCGCGAAAGCTGATCCGGCCGGCCTTGCGCCTTCGTCCTTACCCCGCCGCCCGGCTCTGCCGCTTGCGTTCGTTGGAGTCCAGCCAACGCTTGCGCAGCCGCACGATCTTGGGCGTGACCTCGACCAGTTCGTCGTCGTCGATATAGGCGATCGACTCCTCGAGGCTCATGCGGACCGGCGTGGTCAGGCGCACGGCCTCGTCAGTGCCCGAGGCGCGGACGTTGGTCAGCTTCTTGCCCTTCAGCGGGTTCACTTCGAGGTCGTTGTCGCGGGAATGCTCGCCGATGATCATCCCCTCATAGACCGCTTCCTGCGCACCGATGAACAGTTTGCCGCGTTCCTCGAGGTTCCACAGCGCATAGGCGACCGATATGCCGTTCTCCATCGAGATCAGCACGCCCTGACGGCGTCCCTGGATCGGGCCCTTGTGCGGTGCCCAGTCGTGGAAGATGCGGTTCAGCACGCCCGTGCCGCGCGTGTCGGTCAGGAACTGGCCCTGATAGCCGATCAGCCCGCGCGACGGGACATGGGCGACGATCCGTGTCTTGCCGACGCCGGCCGGTTTCATCTCGACCAGATCGCCCTTGCGCTCGCCGGTCAGCTTGTCGATGACCGCGCCCGAATACTCGTCATCCACGTCGATGATGACTTCCTCGATCGGTTCCAGCCGCTTGCCGTCCTCTTCCTTGAAGATCACGCGGGGGCGCGAGATCGACAGCTCGAACCCCTCGCGGCGCATGTTCTCGATCAGGACGCCCATCTGCAATTCGCCGCGGCCCGACACCTCGAAGGCCTCACCGCCGGGCGTGTCGGCGACCTTGATCGCGACGTTGGTCTCGGCCTCTTTCATCAGCCGTTCGCGGATGACACGCGACTGGACCTTGTTGCCGTCGCGGCCCGCCAGAGGCGAGTCATTGATGCCGAAGGTCACGGTGATCGTCGGCGGGTCGATCGGCTGGGCGGGCAGGGCGGTGTCGACCTCAAGCGCGCAGAGCGTGTCGGCCACGGTCGCCTTGGTCATGCCGGCTAGCGTGACGATGTCACCGGCGATCGCCTCGTCGATGGCGGTCTGGTTCAGGCCGCGGAAGGCAAGGATCTTGGTGACGCGGAACTGCTCGATCCGCTCGCCGGTGCGCGACAGCGCCTTGAGTGTGGTGCCGACGGTCAGCTTTCCGCTTTCGACGCGGCCGGTCAGGATGCGGCCGATGAAGGGGTCGGCGGACAGGGTGGTCGCCAGCATCCGGAAGGGTTCCGACTGATGGGCCAGCTGCTTCGGCGCAGGAACGTGGCGCACGATCAGGTCGAACAAGGCGTCGAGATTCTTGCGGGGGCCGTCGAGGCTCTCATCCGCCCAACCCGAACGCCCGCTCGCATAGAGATGCGGGAAGTCGAGCTGTTCGTCGGTGGCGCCAAGGTTGGCGAACAGGTCGAACACCTCGTTTAGCGCCCGGTCGGGTTCGGCGTCGGGCTTGTCGACCTTGTTCAGCACCACGATCGGCCGCAGGCCAAGCGCCAGCGCCTTCGATGTCACGAACTTGGTCTGCGGCATCGGGCCTTCGGCGGCATCGACCAGCAGCACCACGCCATCGACCATGCTCAGGATGCGCTCCACCTCGCCGCCGAAATCGGCGTGGCCGGGCGTGTCGACGATGTTGATGCGGGTATCGCCATGCTCGACGCTGGTACACTTCGCCAGGATGGTGATCCCGCGTTCGCGTTCGATGTCGTTGCTGTCCATCGCACGCTCAGTCACCGACTGGTTCTCGCGGAAGGAACCGGACTGTTTCAGCAGCTCATCGACGAGGGTGGTCTTGCCATGGTCGACATGCGCGATGATGGCGATGTTGCGAAGCTCCATCGGGAGGGTCTCTTTCAGATCGGAAGGTTTGGGCGGGCGATACCTCAGCCAAGCCAGAAAGGCCAGCAGAAGATTTTGCAGGCGCAGAAGGGGTGGAAAATCAGGTGGCGACGTAACGGTCGCGGCGGTGATTGATGGCGATGATGAGGTTCAGCACAACCACCCCCGGCAGCGACCAGAGCACCCGGTCGAGCGGCAGGATCATCGCGGCCACGAGGAACAGCGCCGCGTCGAAACCCATCTGCAGCCATCCGGCGCGAACGCCGAAGCGGTCCTGCACCATGACCGCAAGGATGCCGATTCCGCCAAGGCTCGACCCATGACGGAACAGGATCAGCAGACCCACACCGGACAGGACGCCGAACAGGATGCCCGCCAGCAGCGGATCGACCGCGCCAAGCGACAGATAGCGCGGGAGAAGGGCGGAGAAGGCTGACAGGAGGCCGACCGACAGGAAGCTTTTCAGCGTGAAGCCCAGCCCGATCCGCCGGTAGCCCAGCCAGTAGAATGGCAGGTTGATGACGAAGAATACCCAGCCGAAGGCGATGCCGGTCGTGTAGGAGATCAGCAGCGCCAGCCCCGCCGTCTGTCCGGTGATGAAGCCGGCATTGCGCAGGAACTGAAGTGCAAGGGCGCAAAGCAACGTGCCGGTCAGCAGCCCTTGGGCATCATCAAGCGGGCCGTGGCGGACTGGATCGTGCTCAGGCAGCGACATAGCGGTCGCGGCGGTGGTTGATGGCAAGGAACAGGTTGAAGACCGCGGCTCCGATGAAGCTGTAGACGAGCAGGGTCGGTTCAATCATCACGGCCGCCACGGCGAAGATCGCCACGTCGACCACCAGCTGGAAGTACCCGGCCGGAAAACCCGTCTTGTCCTGCAGCATCAGCCCCAGGATCGACAGCCCGCCGAAACTACCGCCATGGCGGACGACCGACAGGGCAGAGAAGCCAAAGAGCGTGCCGAACAGCATCGCCGCAAAGGCGGGCTCGATATGGCCGAACTCGATCCAGCGCGGCAGGATCGCGGTGGCAAGCGTCAGCAGCCCGACCGAGATCGCCGTCTTCAGCGCGAAACGGGCACCCATGCGGACGTAGCCGAGCCAAAGGAACGGCAGGCTGATAGTGAAATAGACCAGCGGAAAGGGCAGGCCGGTCGCATAGCTGACCAGCGCCGCGACGCCGGTGGTCTGACCCGAGACAAAGCCCATATGGGTCATGATCTGCAGGCCCACCGCTCCGACGCAGACGCCGAAGGCGATGCCTTGAATGTCTTCCATCAGCGTGTGGTGGCGCGGGTCGGTCATGGCGTGTCTCCGGGAATTGACACGCTTGTAGCGTGACTCCAATTTTAAGTCAACATTGCTGACCTAGATCGCGGTGCCAGATTGAAAAGGGGCGCCGAATGACGCCCCAATCCCAACGATTCTTCTACGAAAAATCAGAAATTTCGTAGAAATTTCGTCCGTTTCAGCCCTTGAGCGCCTTGTTCAGGTACTCATCGACCTTCTCGAGATAGCCCATGGTCGAGAGCCACTTCTGGTCCGGACCGACCAGCAGGGCGAGGTCCTTGGTCATCCAGCCATCCTCGACCGCATCGACTGTCACCTTTTCCAGCGTCGTGGCGAAGCGCATCAGCGCATCGTTGTTGTCGAGCTTGGCGCGATGCTTCAGGCCGCCGGTCCAAGCGTAGATCGAGGCGACGGAGTTGGTCGAGGTCTCCTTGCCCTTCTGGTGCTCGCGGTAGTGGCGGGTGACAGTGCCATGCGCGGCTTCCGCCTCGACCGTCTTGCCATCGGGTGTCATCAGAACCGAGGTCATCAGGCCGAGCGAGCCGAAGCCCTGCGCGACAGTATCCGACTGCACGTCGCCGTCGTAGTTCTTGCAGGCCCAGACATAGCCGCCCGACCATTTCAGCGCCGAAGCCACCATGTCGTCGATCAGGCGGTGCTCGTAGGTGATGCCGGCCTTCTTGAAGGCGTCGGCGAACTCTTCCTCATAGACCTTCTGGAAGATGTCCTTGAAGCGGCCGTCATAGGCCTTGAGGATGGTGTTCTTGGTCGACAGATACACCGGCCAGCCGAGGTTCAGGCCGTAGTTCAGCGAGGCGCGGGCGAAATCGGTGACCGAGTCGTCGAGGTTGTACATGCCCATGTAGACGCCGGACGAGGGCGCGTCATAGACGTCCTTCTCGATCACGGTGCCGTCGTTGCCGACGAATTTCATCGTCAGCTTGCCGGCGCCGGGGAAGCGGAAATCGGTGGCGCGGTACTGGTCGCCGAAGGCGTGGCGGCCGACGACGATCGGCTTGGTCCAGCCGGGCACAAGGCGCGGTACGTTCCGGCAGATGATCGGCTGGCGGAAGATCACGCCGCCGAGGATGTTGCGGATCGTGCCGTTCGGGCTTTTCCACATCTGCTTCAGGCCGAATTCCTCGACCCGTGCCTCGTCCGGGGTGATGGTCGCGCATTTCACGCCGACGCCGTATTTCTTGATCGCGTTCGCCGCATCGACAGTGATCTGGTCGTTGGTCGCGTCACGCGCCTCGATGCCGAGGTCGTAGTATTTCAGGTCGATGTCGAGATAGGGCAGGATCAGTTTCTTCTTGATGAAGTCCCAGATGATCCGGGTCATCTCGTCGCCGTCGAGTTCGACGACGGGGTTCGCTACCTTGATCTTCGACATGGGTGCCCCTTGCGGTTTGAGATTCGACTGGGGGTCACATAGCGGAATTCGACGGGCTTGGGAAGTATGGTATGCAATGGCATACCGAAATGTCGCGGACCGCTGGCTCAGTTCCCGAAGAAACTCCGGGTCCGAGCGCGGACCCAGACCCACAAGCGCGGTGCCCCGCGCGCGACCTTGGCCCCAACGCGCGTCTCGAGCTGTTCGGCGGTCACATTGTAGGTGATCCAGGTGCCGCCACCCGAGACGAGGTTCTGCATCACCGGCTGCACGCGGTCGAGCGACTTGGCAAAGACCGCGTCGGGGCTTTCGGCCGCCTCGAATTCTTGCCAGAGAGCGCGGAACTCGCTCGCCTGGTCGGCGGGGAGAAGGCCGAAGATCCGCTCGGCCGCGGCAGCCTCGGCCGCAACCACGGCTGCCGAGCCGTGGGCTTCGCCATTGGCGGAGTGGATTGGCACGTCGCCCACGTCGATCTCGACAAGGTCATGAAGAAGCAGCATCCGGATGACCCGGTCGATCTGCACGCCCGGACCGGCCTGATCGGCCAGCACCATGGCGTAAAGCGCCAGGTGCCAGGAATGCTCGCCCGAGTTTTCGGGGCGTGATCCGTCGCCGAGCGTCGTTGCGCGCAGGACCGCTTTCAGCCGGTCGGCTTCGTTGAGAAAGGCGAACTGCGCCGCGAGACGGTCGTCGCCCGCGGTCAATGCCCGATGCTCAGGTCTTTGGGCGCCTCGGGCGCCGTTGCTCCGGTTTCGGCGGCGGTGATCGCGGCTTCGAGGAACTTGCGCCCGCGCCGTTCGGCTAGGCGCAGGCGGATCGAGGTCAGGAAGGCTTCCTGCAGCGTCGTGGAGGAGGCGCCCAGCACGCGGCTTACATCGACATAGAGCCGGTCGTTGCCGAACTTCTCCATCGCCTCGATCGTGTCGCGGGCCAGATTGTCTGCCAGATCGTCGATCAGTGCCATGGGCAGGTCCTCAGCGGGTGCCTTCGGTCAGGCGCCGCTTCACGTAGTCGCTGACCGTCTGGATCATCGGCTTCATATGCGCTTCCTCGTCCTTGAAGAAGTGATCCGCCCCCTCGATCTGCGAGTGGGTGATCTTGATCCCTTTCTGCTCATGCAGCTTGTTGACCAGCGCCGTCGTATCCTTGGGCGGCGCCACGCGGTCGGCGGTGCCGTTGATGATAAGGCCCGAGGACGGGCAGGGTGCGAGGAACGAGAAATCGTACATGTTGGCCGGCGGGCTGACCGAGACGAATCCGGTGATCTCGGGGCGGCGCATCAAGAGTTGCATCCCGATCCAGGCACCAAAGGAGAAACCGGCGACCCAGCAATGCTTGGCGTTCTGGTTCAGCGCCTGCAGGTAGTCGAGCGCCGAGGCGGCGTCCGACAGTTCACCGATCCCCTGATCATACTCGCCCTGACTGCGACCGACCCCGCGGAAGTTGAAGCGCAGCACGGTGAAGCCAAGGTTGTAGAAGGCGTAATGCAGGTTGTAGACAACCTTGTTGTTCATCGTGCCCCCGAACTGCGGATGGGGGTGCAGCACGATGGCGATCGGTGCGTCGCGGTCCTTCTGCGGATGGTAACGGCCTTCGAGGCGCCCCTCGGGGCCTGCAAAGATCACTTCGGGCATTTCGTCGCCTGTCTCTTTCTGATCCGATGAATTGTTGACAAATTCGCTCGGATTATTTAGAACCATTCCAGATTCCGGCGGGGCCGGAGCGGGTCGCAGGTGAGTTAAGCAGCCTTGGCCCGTCCGTCAATTGATCACGTTGCGGGGCGCGACAATGAAACTCTCGACCAAGGGACGTTATGCAATGATGGCGCTGGCCGATCTGGCGCTGGCCCGGCCCGATGACCTCGTGTCGCTGGCTGCAATTTCCAAGCGTCAGGACATCTCGCTGCCCTATCTCGAACAGCTCTTCGTCAAGCTGCGCCGCGCCGGTCTGGTCGAGGCGGCGCGCGGGCCGGGCGGCGGATACAAGCTCGCCCGCGCCCCCGAAGACATTCGCGTGTCCGAGGTCCTGGAGGCCGTGGATGAGACGGTCAGCGCGCTCCATACCGGGGCGGGGGCCACCGGTGGGGTGTCGGGCACACGGGCACAGTCGATGACAAACCGGCTGTGGGAGGGCCTCTCGGCGCATGTCTATGTGTTCCTGCACCAGACGACGCTGGCGGACGTGATCGGCAACGGCATGAAACCCTGCCCGGCGGTGCCGGCGCTGTTCGCGGTGGTGGACGAGTAAGAAAGGGGGCTGTCTGCCCCCTCTTGGCCTGACGGCCAATTCACCCCCGAGGATATTTGGGAACAGAAGAAGGAACAGGGCAGGGCAATGGCACCCCGCGTCTATCTTGACTGGAACGCGACGACGCCGCTGCGCCCCGAGGCGCGGGCGGCAATGGTTGCGACGATGGATGTGGTGGGCAATCCTTCTTCCGTGCATGCCGAAGGCCGCGAGGCCAAGGGGCTGATGGAGCGGGCGCGGATGCAGGTGGCAGCGGCGCTTGGCGCCGAGGGGGCGGACATCGTCTTCGTCTCGGGCGCGACCGAGGCGGCGGCGCTCGCCTGTGCGGGGCGGGGGCTGGTCTGCGCCGACATCGAACATGAGGCGGTCAGTGCCTGGTGTGATGCGCGCCTCGCCGTAGATCGGGACGGTCGCGTTGCCGTTGTGGCCCCCGCCGGAACCGCGCTGCAACTGGCCAATTCCGAAACCGGGGTCATCCAGGACCTGCCCGAGGGGATCGCCGTCAGCGACCTGACGCAGGCCTTCGGCAAGATCCCCTTTGCCTTCAACTGGCTGGGCTGCGCGATGGGATTCGTGTCCGCGCACAAGCTGGGCGGCCCAAAGGGCGTTGGGGCGCTGGTGATCCGCCGCGGCCTTGATGTTGCCTCGCAGCTGAAGGGCGGGGGGCAGGAGATGGGGCGGCGTGCGGGGACGGAAAACCTGATCGGCATCGCGGGCTTCGGGGCTGCAGCCGAGGCGGCGGCGCGGGATCTGGCCGACGGGGCCTGGGAACCGGTCGAGCAATTTAGAAATATTCTAGATGACGCATTGTCGGCTCCGGAATTTAGGACTATTTCAGTCGGAAAAGGCGCGCGACGCCTGCCCAACACGCTTTGCCTCGTCTCGCCGGGCTGGAAGGGCGAGACGCAGGTGATGCAGATGGACCTGGCCGGCTTCGCGGTTTCCGCCGGATCGGCCTGTTCCTCGGGCAAGGTGCGCGCCAGCCGGGTGCTGCGGGCGATGGGATACGACGAAACCGAGGCCTCCTCGGCATTGCGTATCTCTCTTGGGCCCGGGGTGACGGAGGCCGAGGTGATGCGCTTTGCCGAAACCTGGCAGGCGGCCTACCGGCGGTTCGAGGCGCGGCGAGCGTCGTGATTGAGGGTTCAGGCTCTTCCGGGGGCCGGAGAGACGGAAAGGAACGCGGCATGGGCGCGCTCGAAACCGAAGAACAGACCGACCTGAGGGAAGGCGTCGATCGCGAGACGATCCAGACCGTCAAGGCGATGTCCGGGACCTACAAGTATGGCTGGGACACCGAGATCGAGACCGAATACGCGCCCAAGGGCGTGAACGAGGACATCGTTCGCCTCATCAGCGAGAAGAACGGCGAGCCGGAGTGGATGCTCGACTGGCGTCTGGCCGCCTATCGCCGTTGGGTGCAGATGGAAGAGCCGCGGTGGGCGATGCTCCACTATCCCGTGATCGACTATCAGGACCAGTATTACTTCGCCAAGCCGAAGAGCATGGCGGTGAAGCCGAAGAGCCTTGACGAGGTCGATCCGAAGCTGCTGGCCACCTACGAAAAGCTCGGCATCCCGCTGAAGGAACAGATGATTCTGGCCGGTGTCGAGGGGACCGAGACGCGCAAGGTCGCGGTCGATGCGGTGTTCGACTCCGTCTCGGTCGGGACGACCTTCAAGGAAGAGCTGAAGAAGGCCGGCGTCATCTTCTGCGCGATTTCCGAGGCGATCCGCGAATATCCTGAGCTGGTGAAGAAGTATCTCGGTTCGGTCGTGCCGCAATCGGACAACTTCTTTGCGACGCTCAATTCGGCGGTCTTCTCGGACGGGTCCTTTGTCTACATCCCCGAGGGCGTGCGCTGCCCGATGGAGCTTTCGACCTATTTCCGCATTAATGCCGAGAATACCGGCCAGTTCGAGCGCACGCTGATCATCGCCGAAAAAGGCTCTTACGTGAGCTACCTCGAAGGCTGCACCGCGCCCAAGCGTGATACCCACCAATTGCATGCGGCGGTGGTCGAGATCGTGGTGCTTGACGATGCCGAGGTGAAGTATTCCACCGTCCAGAACTGGTACCCGGGCGATGCCGAGGGCAGGGGCGGGATCTACAACTTCGTCACCAAGCGCGCCGATTGCCGGGGCGCGCGGTCGAAAGTGATGTGGACACAGGTCGAGACCGGATCGGCGATCACCTGGAAATATCCCTCCTGCATCTTGCGGGGCGAGGAGGCCCAAGGCGAATTCTACTCGATCGCCATCGCCAACAACGCCCAGCAGGCCGATACCGGCACCAAGATGGTCCATCTGGGCCGCAACACCAAGTCTCGGATCGTCTCCAAGGGGATCAGCGCGGGCAGGGCGCAGAACACCTATCGGGGCCTCGTCTCGATGCATCCGCGCGCGACGGGCAGCCGCAACTACACCCAGTGCGACAGCCTGCTGATCGGCGACAAATGCGGGGCGCACACGGTTCCCTATATCGAGGTCAAGAACAACTCCTCGCGCTGCGAGCATGAGGCGACGACCTCGAAGGTGGACGAGGACCAGCTGTTCTACTGCCGCTCGCGCGGCATGGACGAGGAACAGGCGGTGGCGCTGGTGGTGAACGGCTTCGTCAAGGACGTGCTCCAGACGCTGCCGATGGAGTTCGCCATGGAAGCGCAGGCGCTGGTGGCGATCAGCCTGGAAGGCTCGGTCGGCTGAGGAATTGCAGCGCAGGCGGCCAAGGGCCCCGCGCCGGTATCGGATGGGAAGAAAGATGCTTGAGATCAAGAACCTGCACGTGAAACTTGAGGAAGAAGACAAGCCGATCCTCAAGGGCGTCAACCTGACGGTCGAGGCCGGCAAGGTCCATGCGATCATGGGGCCGAACGGGTCGGGCAAGTCCACGCTCTCCTATGTTCTGGCGGGCCGCGAGGGCTATGCGGTGACGGAAGGGTCGGCCACGCTCGACGGCGAAGACCTGCTGGCGCTTGAGCCGGAAGAGCGGGCGGCGGCTGGGCTGTTCCTGGCCTTCCAGTACCCGGTCGAGATCCCCGGCGTCGGCAACATGACCTTCCTGCGCACCGCGGTGAACGCGCAGCGCAAGGCGCGCGGGGAAGAGGAGATGAGCGCGGGCGACTTCCTGAAGGTCGTGCGCGAAAAGGCCAAGCGGCTGAAGATCGACGCCGAGATGCTGAAGCGCCCGGTCAATGTCGGCTTCTCGGGCGGGGAGAAGAAGCGCAACGAGATCCTGCAGATGGCGATGCTCGAGCCGAAGATGTGCATCCTCGACGAGACGGATTCGGGCCTTGACGTGGACGCGATGAAACTTGTGTCGGAGGGCGTGAACGCGCTGCGCGATGCCGGGCGCGCTTTCCTCGTTATCACGCATTATCAACGGCTTCTGGACCATATCGCACCCGATGTCGTGCATATCATGGCGGATGGCCGCATCGTGAAGACCGGGGGGCCGGAACTGGCGCTCGAGGTCGAGAAGAACGGCTATGCCGACATCCTTGCGGAGACGCTCTGATGGCGGTGCCGCAGGCAAAGGTTGACGCGCTGGCCGCCCGGATCGCCGGACTGTCCTTTGAGCGCGAGGGCTGGCTGGGTGCGGCACGGGTGGAGGCCCTTTCGCGGCTTTCGTCGATGGGCCTGCCGGGCAAGCGCGACGAATACTGGCGCTACACTGACCCGACCGATCTGATCCAGCCGCGGACTGCGACGGCCGCGCTGTTCGACGCGGGCGATGAACCTCCGGTGTTCGATGCGATCGACCGGATCACGCTGGTCTTCGTCGATGGCGTGTTCGATGCCGCTGCTTCGGATGATCCGGCGCTGGCCGGGGTCGAGATAACGCGGCTTTCCCAGGCGCCCGACCTGCACTGGGCGCGCGATCTGTACGGCGTGCTCGAGGCACGCGGCCAGTCCCCCGTGCAGCGGCCGCTTGCGGCGCTCGCCACGGCCTTTGCCACCGACGGTCTGTTGATCCGGGTGACGGGGAAGGCGGCGAAGCCGGTTTCGCTGGTCTATCGCCATGACTCCGAGACCTCGGATGCGATCCTGCATCACTGCGTCCGGCTCGACCCGGGGGCGGAACTGACGCTTCTGGAAAGCGGTCCGGGCGCCGCGCGCTTTACCACCGCGATGGAGGTCGAGGTTGCCGATGGCGCCCGCTTCCACCATGTCCGGGTGCAGGGGCGCGACCATCAGCGTCGTGCTGCGACCCATGTCTTTGCCCGCCTCGGGGCCGAAAGCCTGTTCAAATCCTTCACCCTGACGGCAAACGGCGTTCTGACCCGTAACGAGGTCGTGCTGGAGCTTGCGGGAGACGATGGCGTGGCCCATGTGGCCGGGGCCGCGATGGGCGATGGTGCGTTCCACCACGACGACACCGTGTTCATCACCCATGACGCCGAGCGCTGTGAAAGCCGCCAGGTGTTCAAGAAGGTGCTCAAGCACGGCGCAGTCGGCGTGTTCCAGGGCAAGATCCTGGTCAAGCAGGGTGCCCAGAAGACCGACGGCTATCAGATCAGCCAATCGCTGCTTCTGGACGAGGACTGTCAGTTCCTCGCCAAGCCCGAACTCGAGATCTATGCCGACGACGTGAAATGCTCGCATGGCTCGACGTCAGGGGCGATCGACGAGACGGCGCTGTTCTACCTGCGGTCGCGGGGCGTGCCGCTCCGGTCGGCGCAGGCACTTCTGGTGCTGGCGTTCTTGGCCGAGGCGATTGGCGAGATCGAGGATGAACTGATCGTCGAGGATATCCGCCAGCGGCTGGAAAACTGGCTCGCGCGCCACGAATACTGAGACCGGACCTCATGCCCGTCACCACCGACATCGTCGAAAGCTGGCGCAATCCGCGCGCGGTACTGCGGCGACGCCTAGATAGCGCGCGGGAAGCCGATGCTCTGGCGGTGCTGATGGCGGCCTGCGGGCTGATCTTCGTGTCGCAATGGCCGGGTCTGGCGCGGGCGGCGCATCTGGATCCGTCGATTCCGCTGGATGCACGACTGGGCGGAGCGCTGCTGGGCGCGGTGTTCCTGCTCCCGCCCATCGCATATGGCATCGCGGCGCTGAGCCATCTTGTGGCACGCGCCTTCGGCGGCAAGGGCGACTGGCTGGGCGCGCGGCTGGCCCTGTTCTGGGCGTTGCTGGCCGTCAGTCCGCTGATGCTGCTGCAGGGGCTGGTGGCGGGATTTATGGGCAAGGGGCCGGCGCTGACCCTCGTCGGGGCAGGGGTGGGACTGGTCTTTGTCCTGCAATGGATACTCGGGTTGATCGAGGCGGAGCGCGGCTGATGGCTTGGTCCCTGGACGATATCTGGAGCGAAGCGCGGTTGACGTTGTCAGACCCGCGGTTGGGTGCACGCCGGATTCTGGCGCTGAACCTGCCGATGGCTGCGCGCTGGACAGCGGTTGGAGCGATTTCCGCGATCTCCGCTGTGCTGTTCCATGTGGCATTGCGGCTTTTGCCGACGGATGGGGCCGACCCTGTTTCCACCTTTGCCGGCAGCCCGCTGTTTACGGCGCTGTTGCAGGGGTTCATCATCGTGGCGGGTGCCGCCGGTATCTTCCTTATGGGCCGCATTCGGGGCGGGCGGGGCAGCTTCCCGGATGCGCTAATCCTGTTCTGCTGGCTGCAAGCGCTGATGCTGGTCTTGCAGGTCCTGCAGATCCTGGCCTTCATCCTCGTCCCGCTGCTGGGCGACATCGCCAGTCTTGCCATCGTCGTGGTGTTCTTCTGGCTTCTGACCAGTTTCACGATGGAGTTGCACGGCTTCACCTCGCGGCTGGCCGTTCTGGCCGGCATCGTGCTGGTCTTCTTCGGCGTCGCCTTCGTGCTGTCGGTGATCCTGCTGATGTTCGGGCTTGGCCCGGAGATGGGACCTTGACCATGTACGACGTCCATGCGATCCGGCGCGACTTTCCGATCCTGTCGCGGCAGGTGAACGGAAAGCCGCTGGTCTATCTCGACAACGGCGCCTCGGCGCAGAAACCGCAGGTGGTGATCGACGCGATCACCCAGGCCTATTCCATGGAATATGCCAATGTTCACCGTGGCTTGCATTTCCTTTCGAATCTCGCGACCGAGAAGTATGAAGCGGTGCGCGGCAAGGTTGCCCGCTTCCTGAACGCCGGATCCGAGGATGAGATCGTCTTCACCACCGGCACGACCGAGGGGATTAACCTGATTTCCTACGCCTGGGCCGCCCCGCGGCTTCAGGCCGGGGACGAGATCGTGCTCTCGATCATGGAGCACCACGCCAACATCGTGCCCTGGCACTTCCTGCGCGACCGGCAGGGCGTGGTGCTGAAATGGGTCGAGGTGGACGCGAAGGGCGATCTTGACCCGCAGGCGGTGATCGATGCAATCGGGCCGCGGACGAAACTCGTCGCCGTCACCCATATGTCGAATGTGCTCGGCACCAAGGTCGATGTCGAGGCGATCTGCCGAGGCGCCCGCGAGAAGGGCGTTCCGGTGCTGGTCGATGGCAGCCAGGCGGCGGTGCACATGCCGGTCGATGTCCAGGCGATCGGCTGCGATTTCTACGCAATCACCGGCCACAAGCTCTACGGGCCGAGCGGGTCCGGCGCCATCTACATCCGGGCGGACCGTCAGGCCGAGATGCGCCCGTTCCTCGGCGGCGGCGACATGATCCGCGAGGTCACCCGCGACATGGTCACTTGGGCCGATCCGCCGATGAAGTTCGAGGCCGGCACACCCGGCATCGTCCAGCAGATCGGGCTTGGCGTGGCGCTCGACTATCTGACCGCGCTCGGCATGGAGAATGTCGCCGCCCATGAGCGGACCCTTCGTGACTATGCCCGCGCGCGGCTCGCCGGGCTGAACTGGCTCAACGTGCAGGGCCAGTCGGAGGGGAAGGGCGCGATCTTCTCCTTCACGTTGCAGGGCGCGGCCCATGCCCATGACATCTCGACCGTCCTCGATCAGCGCGGGATCGCCGTGCGCGCCGGCACCCATTGCGCGATGCCGCTGATGCAGAGCCTGGGCGTCGGCGCCACCTGCCGCGCGTCCTTCGGGCTCTACAACACGGTCGAGGAAGTGGATGCGCTGGTCTCGGCACTGGAGCTTTGCCACGACCTCTTTGGCTGAGAGGAACAAGCGGCATTGCCACGGTGCAGGTCACGGGCCTAGGCTTCGCAGAAAGCCAGGGAGGTGACGATGCGACTGACGACGATCTGCGTGCTGTTGACCTGCTCGATTCCGATCCAGGCACTTGCCGATCCGGCGGTGGTGGATCCAAATGCCTTGTTCCCCGAAGGGCCGGTGGTGGTGGCGGACAAGCTCCTCTACGCCGAATACGCCGGAAACGACGTGAAGGTCTGGGACGGCTCCCAGATCACAACTCTGTGGAAGCAGGATGGCTGCGGCCCCTCGGCGGTGGTGCCTCTTGCCGAGGGCTATGGCATCACCTGCTACGACTCGGGACAGTTGGTGGTGATCTCTGCGGATGGCGCAACGGTCCGGACCTATGCCGATGCCGGCGGCGCGGCGCTTCAGGGGCCCAACGACGGCGCTCCGGATGGCAAGGGCGGTGCCTGGTTCACGATGTCGGGCCCCTGGGAAGCCGGGCCGATTGTCGGTCGGGTCGTGCATCTTGCCGCCGACGGGACGCTGAGCGAGGTCGCCAACGACCTGCATTATGCCAATGGCATCGTCCTTGGTCCGGATGGCCGGTTGTATGTGAATGAATCCGAGGCGGGCCGTACCATCTCCTTCGCGGTAGGCGCCGATGGCTCGCTGTCGGACCGTCGGCTTTTCGACCGCTACTATCAGCTCGGCGAGGCGTCGGACGTCTATCCTGACGGCATCAAGCTCGGCCCGAACGGCAATTTCTTCGTCGGCCTCTACAGCACGGGCGCGATCCTTGAAGTCGCTCCTGACGGCAAGCTCGTGACGCGGCACGAGGTCCCGTCCAAGGCGGCGCCGAACCTTGCCTTCAGCGCCGACGGCAAGACGATGTACGTGACGGCCGTCGACAACAAGGACGGTGCCCCTTACGAGGGCAAGGTCTACGCCGTGTCACTGCCCTGACAGGTCGCGCGCGAGAAAGCCGGTTGCAGCCTCGCGCGCCCCAAGTTATAGACCGCCGCACGCACCCGTAGCTCAGCTGGATAGAGCGTTGCCCTCCGAAGGCAAAGGCCACACGTTCGAATCGTGTCGGGTGCGCCAATCTTCCTGCCGCACTCCTCCCTCTCCCGAGAGAACAACAGGAGTTCGACCTCTGGTGATCTTCTCTGTGTGCCGAAGTCCCGCGATCAGGTTGCAGGAGATGAGAGCGGCCCTTTGCAGCTTTGCCTTCACTTCTATCTGATAGAAGGAGACCTGATAGTCCGGCCAAGGGGTCAACAGTGGTGCCCGGCGACATACTCGCCGCCGGGACCCTTCACTGAAGCCAGAGTGCGAACAGACCCACGAAGATGAAGACGAAAAGAACGAGGACGATGGCGATGATGCCGAACCGTCCATTGCCTTCTGCCTCAAGGCCGTGGTCTTTCGCTGTCAGGCGCAATTTGATGGAGGGGGGAGGGTCCTTCACCTTCTGCGTCCTTCTGCGTCGGTCCCCCTCGCTAGGTCCGATTTTGCGTTGCCCGATGGTCGAGGCTGTGTCAGAAATCAAGTTGCGGACCTTGAGACGACACCCATCAGAGCAGCCGGGGACCAACACTAGATGTGGTGTGGTTAACGGCTGCTCGACCAATCTGTGGGTCGTCCAGAAATTCGTCAATGCCTGATAACTCTGTGCGAAAACTGGTGGAAATCCCGGTGGAGTGTCCCAACGAGTGGGTATTTCTAGTTGTGCGAGCGTCGTGCGGCACAAGATATAGAAGCTCAGCCCAGCCGATCTGCTCCTGAACACCCATTCGGGAATCAGTTATCCACATAGCTTCGCGAAGTTTTTTCCGCAGTCGCCGACGGGTCGATTGACTTCAGGTCCACATTCGGGTCCCCTCAAGGTCCACCCCGGGGAAGGCCACTTCGTGCAACCCGTTGAAATATATGGCTGCCGGAGCATTCGATTTTCGCTGTGGCTGCCTGTCGGGCGCGCCAATCTTCCTGCCGTTCGGGAACGAGGCCGGGCGCCTGTGTCCGGTGCTCGACCAACGCAGATCAAGACAGGGCGCGTCAGATCGGCCGTGCCGGATTGCCCACCACTCGCGAACCCGCAGCCACATTGCGAGTGACGACAGCGCCCGCGCCGACGATGGCTCCGTCACCCACAGTTACGCCTGGCAGAAGAATCGCACCGCCACCGATCCATACATCTTCGCCGATGCTGACTGGCAACGCCCGCTCCAAACCACGGCGCCGCTCATCGAGCCCATGGGCATGGTCGGCGCAGTAGATATGCACTGCCGGTCCGAGCATCGTCCGCCGCCCGATCCCGACAGGTGCCGAGTCGAGGATGACGCAGCCTGCATTGATATAGACTTGCTCGCCAAGCGAGAGGTTCCGGCCATAGGCGGTGTGGAAGGGGGCCTCGATGAAGACGCCCTCACCGATAGCGGCGAATAGTGCTGCGAGTTCCGGCGCACAGGGGCCACGTTTGGCTGGCTCCATGGTGGTGTGCCGCCAGCATGCGTGCCGTGCGACATCGCGAAGCGCCGCCAACTCGGGCGTCATGCAGGAATACCAGCGTCCGTCGGCCACTTCGGCCAACGCTGCGGGAGGCGAATGGAGGACTGTCATCTGTGTGGTCACTTAGCAGCGGCGCGGGGCACTCGCAGTCAAGGTTCTGAAGAGAGACTATAGCCGAAAAAGACCGACGCCGGCAGAAAGTTCTTCTCACTGTTTGCCGCGTTTTCCGACGGCGCTTCACAAAGAAGAGCCGCACCAAATGTAAGGTCTCGAAATTCTAATTATGCCGCAATAACATAGCGGTTTCCGGTTTTATCTCTTGGCGTGCGGCAGTATCCCTCTACTTAAGAAGGATTTCCGTGCGACAGCCCTGAAGGCTGATGTCCTCCCGCTGTCGTCAAGCCTCGCAAACGTAGCTGGCTGTGCGGATGCGGCGCTCCCGAAGATTGATCACCTGATTTCGCGCCATGGCGGGGAAGTCATTTCCGAGGAAAGCCTGGAACGTGACTGCCGGGGCCGCGATCGCCATGCGCTTGGCCACCTCCTCGAACCAGAGCTGCCCTTCTTCCGTCGAGTCCTCTACCTGGAGAATGGTGAAACCGGCATTCGAAAGAAGCGCGGTCACGGCGTCAGGCGTAGCGAGATGGCTGATGGAGGGCTCTCGCGCCCAGGGGACCGGATACAGGACGTCCCCACCTTCGCCCTGAAGCACGTCATAGACAACGAAGCGACCACCCGGTTTCAGGATGCGTTTGGCTTCCGCATACATCCGATCCTTGGCCGCAATGTTCATGGCCACATGTATGGTCATGGCGGCGTCAAACTCGGCATCGCCAAATGGCAGCCGGGTCGCATCGCCTTGCCGGAAGTTGACGCGGTCAGACAGGCCGACCCAGCCGCTGAGTGCGGTCGCGGCATCACAGAACGCCTGAGTGATATCGATGCCCGTCACATGGCAGCCAAAGGACTCGGCCAACGTTCGTGCGGGTCCTCCCAGACCGCTGCCGATATCCAGCACGCGCGAGGTCGGCCCAAGCTGCAGGAATTCCGCCAACTCGAGTGTCGCCTTGCGGCCGCGGATGTGAAACTCGTCGACCGTCGCGAGATCGGCCGTCGTGAGCCTGTCCATGTCCTTGCCGGCTCTGCGCAGGCTGTCCGCAATCACGCCGGTAAGATCGCTGTCGCTGCTGTAGTGACTTGCCACATCTTCAGACACAGCCGTCCCTCCTCCAAGTCGCCCGCCAGGCGTTCCAGCCTGCAGATCCCTTGTTCCGGGAGCATGATCGCATCTTCAGGGCGATCTGGGAACTGCTTCGTCGCGGGCGACGACGTTGATCCCTGCTCGTTGCATCCGGTGGCTTCCCTGGCTGGACGTCGCCGGGCGGTAGAAACCTGCCGGCATCCGTGTTTTTTCCGCGCCGCGAACCGGACCGGGTGCCGCGTTCCTGTGCGCCACTGCCCGGATTTCCGCCGATCGACGGGAGAAGCCGATGTCGCGCCGAGTTGGCTCTGGCGCTCGGGGTCGCATCGGCTAAACCTGCGGCAAGACTGCGGTCCTGCCACAGTGCCGCGCGGGCCGACATTGAAAGAACAGGGAAGCCGATGCAGACTCCAAGTTCGGCCTGGGAGGCCAGTCCGACCGTCCGCCAGCTTGTGGCCGCCAACCCGCTCCACGGCAACCCGCTTCGCTGCCGGGCCGATCTGGCCCGCGCGGTCGGCGATCTTTGGGCCCCTCTGAGCCGCATCTTTTCCGAAGATGGGACACGGCTTGTCCTTGGCGTCGCCGGCGCCAAGTTCGACTATGAGGCCGCGGCCTGCGAGGCGATGTTGCGCCCGCTCTGGGGACTGGCGCCGCTGGTGGCGGGCGGCGGCGAGTTTGCCGATCTTGACCGCATGCGTCAGGCCATCCTGCTGGGAACGACGCCGGGGCAACCCGGCTATTGGGGGCAGGTCTTTCCCAATGGCCAGATCTTCGTCGAGATGGCCGCGCTGGCCTCGGCGATCCTTCTGTCGCCTACGACCTTCTGGCATCCCCTGCCGCCCGAGGGCCAGACGCAGCTCGCCGAGTGGCTGGCGCAGATCAACCGCCACAGCGTCGTCGACAACAATTGGCTGTGGTTCCGGGTGCTGGTGAATTTGGCGCTGCGCTCGATCGGGCGCGACTGGGACCCCGAGGCCACGCGCGCCGCGCTGGACCGGATCGACCATTGGTATGCGGGCGAGGGCTGTTTCCGCGACGGGAAATCGCGGCAGATCGACTACTACACGCCGATGGCCTTCCATTTTTACGGTCTCATCATGGCGCAATGCGCGGGCGACGCCTTTCCCGAGCACGCCGCCCGCGCCCGGCAAAGGGCGCGCGACTTTGCCGGGACCTTCGACTACTGGTTCGCGCCAAATGGCGCCGCCATTCCCTTCGGCCGATCGATGACCTATCGCATGGCGCAGGGCGCGTTCTGGTCGGCTGCTGCCTTTGCCGGGGAGGAGGTTCTGCCCTGGCCGCGGATCAAGGGGCTACTCCTGCGCCATCTGCGCTGGTGGGCGACCCAGCCCATCGCCGACCGCAACGGGGTGCTGACCGTCGGCTACAGCTATCCCGGCGGGATGGCGAGTGAGGTCTACAACGCGCCCGGCTCGCCCTATTGGGCGATGAAGCCGTTCCTGGTGCTGGCCCTTCCCGAGACCCACCCGTTCTGGCAGGCCGAAGAAGAACCGGCCGAGGCGTTGCCCGATGGTACGGTCACGGCCCCGGTCGCGGGGATGCGGCTGAGGCGCGGGGCAGGGGACGCGGTGATGCTCACCGGCGGCCAGAACGGCACCCATTTCCGCCAGAAGGGCGCGAAATATGGCCGCTTCGCCTATTCCGCGGCCTTCGGCTTTTCGGTTCCGGGCGAGGTGACCGTGCCGGACCTTCCCGATCGCAGTGCGGTCGATTCAGGGTTGATGATCTCGCTGGACGGGCGGCGCTGGCAGGAACGCGCCGGCATTGTTCATGCGGGGATCGACCGCGGGCTGGTCTGGGGGCGCTGGCAACCGATGGGGCGGCTGACGATTGACAGCTGGCTCGATTTCGGACCCGAGGGCTGGCATTTCCGCCTGCACCGCATCGAAAGCCTGTGGAACCTGCATGTCGCCGAAGGTGGCTTTTCGCTTGACCGGACCGGCGACGGGCCAAAGCTGCCCGAAAGCTGGCGGAAGGTGGGGCCGGGCGAGGCCGATCTGCGCACCCTATCGGGCCGGTCGATCCTGCGCGACCTGGGCGGGGTAAGGGCGGGATCGGTCGTCTCTTGCGTTCCGAACGTCAACATCCGCACGCCGCGCAGCGCCTTTCCGCGTCTTGCCGGGATGCTGCGCCCCGGCACGCATTGGCTGCTGACAGCTGCCTATGGCGCGATCGATCCGGCGGCGGCCGTGCCCGAGCCGGACCTGTCCGAGGCGATGCTCAGGATCCTGGCCGAAACCGGCGCACGGGCCGGGCGCCCGGCGGGCTGGATTCCACGGGTCCGCGCGGCGCTGTTGCGCGCCGCGCGCGAGGTCCGCGAGGTCTAACTGACGGTCAGTCGGCTGGTCAGTCTGCGGATCACTGCGCCGCGCGCGTGACCTGTCGCTGTTCACCCAGCCCTTCGATGCCAAGGGTCATCACCTGGCCGGGCTTCAGATAGACCGGCTCGGGCTTGCGGCCCATGCCGACGCCGGGCGGGGTCCCGGTCGAGATGATGTCGCCGGGCTGCAGCGACATGAACTGGCTGATGTAATGGACAAGGTGGCGCACGCCGTAGACCATCGTCTTGGTCGAGCCATCCTGGCATTTCTGCCCGTCGACCTCGAGCCACATCTTCAGGTTCTGCGGATCGGGCACCTCGTCGGCGGTCACCAGCCACGGGCCGGTCGGTCCGAAGGTATCGGCCGACTTGCCCTTGACCCATTGCCCCGCACGTTCGATCTGGAAGGCGCGCTCGGAGACGTCGTTGATGACGCAATACCCCGCGACATGATCCAGCGCATGGGCTTCGTCGATATAGACTCCGCCTTTGCCGATCACCACGCCCAGCTCGACCTCCCAGTCGGTCTTGACGGAATTCCGCGGGATGATGACGTCATCGTTCGGGCCGCAGATCGCCGAGGTCGCCTTCATGAACAGGACGGGTTCAGGGGGAACGGCAAGGTTCGACTCCGCCGCGTGATCGGCATAGTTCAGACCGACGCAGATGAACTTCCCCACGCGGCCCACGCAGGGGCCGATCCGGGGCGAACCGGTTACCACAGGCAGGCTTTCAGGGTTCAGGGCCCGGATCTGCGCAAGCCCTTCGGGCGTCAGGACCTCGCCGGCGATGTCCGGTACATGAGCGGACAGATCGCGGAGATGGCCGCGCGCATCCAGAATACCAGGTTTCTCGGCCCCGACAGGACCATAGCGAAAGAGTCTCATGTGTTACCTCAGGTATTGGTCCAGCCGCCGTCGATTGCGATGGCCTGGCCGGTGACAAACGCACTTTCGTCGCTTGCCAGATAGACCGCAAGGGCCGCAATCTCCTCTGCCGTACCCAGGCGACCCATTGGTTGCCGGGCGACAAAGGCCTTGTGCGCCGCCTCGTAGTCTCCGGTCGCGGCAAGGCGTCCGCGCAGCGACGGGCTGTCGACCGTGCCGGGGCAGATCGCGTTGCAGCGGATGCCGCGGGTGACGAAATCGGCGGCGACCGACTTGGTCAGCCCGATCGTTGCCGCCTTGGTGACACCGTAGACAAAGCGGTTGGGTGCCGCGATCAGCGAGGACACCGCCGAGGCGATGTTGATGATCGACCCGCCACCGTTGTCGAGCATGGCCGGCAGGAAGGCCTTGGTCACCCGATACAGCGCGCGCGTGTTCAGGTTCACCGAGAAATCGAAGGCGGCATCGTCGCAATCAAGGATCGTGCCGCTGTGGACGAAGCCCGCGCAGTTGAACAGGACATCGATCGCGCCGATGCGGGCGGCCATGGCGCTGACTGCAGCACCGTCGGTCACGTCGAAGACATGAGCCTCGATCCCTTTTTCCTTCAGCGGTTCCAGCGCGGTCGCCGAGATGTCGGTGGCGATCACCCGCGCGCCTTCGGCCTTGAAGGCGAGTGCGGTCGCAAGCCCGATGCCCGCGCCCGAGGCGGTGCAGAAGGCGGTCTTTCCCTTGAGTCTCACGGCGTTCTCCCTACATCACCGCGCCCATGGCCCAGGGCACGAATTCCGCGCCGCCGAAGCCGAGTTCTTCCGATTTCGTCTTTTCCCCGGAGGCGACCCGCAGGAAAAGCTCAAATATTTCTTGGCCTTTCTCTTCGATGCTCACTCCGTCCGTGATGATGTCGCCGCAGTTGATATCCATGTCCTCGGACATGCGGGCATACATCTCGGAATTGGTGGCAAGCTTGATGCAGGGGGTGGGCTTGTAGCCCGACACGGACCCGCGCCCGGTGGTGAAGGCGATCAGGTTGGCGCCAGAGGCGATCTGCCCGGTGACCGATGTCGGGTCGTAGCCGGGGCTGTCCATGAAGACAAAGCCGCGCTCTGTGATCGGTTCGGCAAACTTGTAGACCTGTGTCAGCGGCGCAGCCCCACCTTTGGCGACGGCGCCGAGCGACTTTTCTAGGATCGTCGTCAATCCGCCTTTCTTGTTTCCTGGCGAAGGGTTGTTGTCCATTTCTCCACCATTGCGTGAAGTATAGTCCTCCCACCACCGGATGCGCTCTACGATTTTCTGGCCTACCTCTGGCGTGACGGCCCGACGCGTCAGAAGATGTTCCGCGCCATAGATCTCGGATGTTTCCGACAGGATCGTGGTCCCGCCATGGGCGACCAGAAGGTCCGAGGCATAGCCAAGCGCCGGATTGGCGGTAATCCCGGAATATCCATCCGAACCACCGCATTGCAGGCCGATCATCAAGTGTTCCAGCCCCGCCGGGCGGCGGACGGCCTTGTTCGCCTCTTCGGCCATCTCGCGCAAGATCGCGAGGCCGCGTTCGATGGTCTTTCGCGTCCCTCCCGTCTGCTGGATGGTCATGTAACGGAAGGTTCCGGTTTCCTTCATGCGGGCGCGGCCGACCAGATCGGGGATCTGCATGACCTCGCAACCGAGACCGACCAGGAGGATCGCGGCGAAGTTCGGGTTGCGGGCATAGCCGGCCAGCGTGCGGAAGAGCGTGTCATAGCCCTCGTCCTTTCCCGACATGCCGCAGCCTGTGCCATGGACGATCGGCACGACGCCATCGACGTTCGGGTAGTCGGCAAGCCAGCCCTCGCGCTCGACCGCCTCGGCGATGAAGCGCGCGACCGAACCCGAGCAGTTCACCGAGGTGAGGATGCCGATGTAGTTGCGGGTGCCCACGCTACCATCGGGGCGGTGGTAGCCCAGGAAGGTCCGTGTCCCGGTCGGGGCGGGCAGGGGGCGGACCTCGGTTGAAAAGGCGAAGTCCTGCTCATGCGCCCCCATGCCAAGGTTGTGGGTATGGACATGTTCGCCAGCCGCGATCGGCCGGGTCGCGACGCCGATGATCTGTCCATAGCGCAGGACATTCTCCCCTTCGGCAATCGCCCGGATGGCAATCTTGTGGCCGCGTGAGATCGGGCCTGCCAGCGGCGCAGCAACCTCGGCCACGGTGACTCCGGACCCCAGATCGCGTAGGGCGATCACGACGTTGTCCTCGGGCGAAAGCCGGATTATGTCGGCCGTGGCTTGGGAGTGGGGATTGTTCATCTTGAAGCTGTCCAGGGACTGAGGGCCGTTCCTGACGTGGCGGCAGGACTTGACAGGAAGGGCTGAGGGGCTAACATGTTAGCATGCTACCCGTGAATGATCCCGAGACGCAAGAGCCAATCCAGCCGGAATCCTTGCTGACTCCCCTGACGGCCTTCGAGGGCTCTCTGGGACAGAAGGTCTATTTGTCGCTCAAGCAGGCCATTATCGCGCTGGTATTCAAGCCTGGCGAGGCGCTGCGCAAGCAGGAGATCTGCGACCGTCTGGGGGTCTCGCGTTCCCCCGTCTCCGAGGCCGTGGCGCGGCTGGCAGGCGAGGGGCTTGTAGAGGTCGTCCCGCAGGCGGGAACCTTCGTCGCGCGCTTCTCCATGCAGGAGATCCGCGAGGGCGCGTTCCTGCGCGAGGCTCTCGAACTTGCGGCTGTCGAGATGGTTGCCAAGACCATCACCGACGAGCAGATCGCGCTTCTGAAGCGGAACCTCCGGGTGCAGGAGGTGCTGGTCGCCGACGGGGATCAGGCCGGATTTTACGAGATGGACAGCCAGATGCATGAGCTGATCCTGTCCTTCACCGGGTTTCGCCGTCTGGCTCCGATCGCCGAAACCCTGTGGGTGCAGGTGAACCGCGCAAGGCAACTGGTCCTGCCAAGGCCGGGCCGCCTTCAGGCGACGATCAAGGAGCACAAGGCGATCATCGCCGCGCTCGAGGCGCGCGAACCCTACGGTGCCCGCGCCGCAACGCGCACGCACCTGCGCCAGCTCGTGAGCCTGCTGGAAGAGACGGCCAAGCAGAAGCCCGAGCTTTTCGCCGAGCCCGTTCAGAGGCCATAGAACTCCGCCGCCGTGCCTCCGAAGATCCGGTCGCGCGCGGCTTGCGGCAAATGCGCGGTCAGATCGAGTGCGGCCTGACGCCAGCTGGCATAGCTGGCCGCCAGCAGACAGACCGGCCAGTCCGATCCCCACATCACCCGTTCCGGACCGAAGACCGCGAGGATGTGGTCGACGTAGGGTCTGAGGTCCTGCAATGTCCAGTCGGGCCGCGCCTCGGTGACGAGAGCCGAGAACTTGCAATAGGCCCCGGTCTCTCCGGCGAGGCGGGCCATCCCGTCGGCCCAGTGCGCGAAGGCTGCCAGGGAATGATCGCGGATTTGCGGCTTCATGCAGTGGTCGATCACCACCCGCAGGTCGGGGTAGCGCCGCAGCAGCGTCAGGAAATGCCCGAGATGGCGGGGAAAGCCGAGCGCATCGAAGGTCAGGCCGTTCTCGATGAGGGCGCGATAGGCCCATTGCACGTCATCCCGGTGCATCCAGCCATCGTCGGGCAGGTCCTGGATCATGGGACGGACGCCCTTGAACTTCGGATGCCCCGCAAGGCGTCGCAGGACGGCCGCAGCGGCGGGGCGCTCGAAATCCACCCAGCCGACAACGCCCGCCACCATCTCGCCGGCATCGGCGAGGCCCAGCATGTATTCGCTTTCTTCTATGGACGGGGCAGCCTGGACCAGAACCGTCCGCTCGACACCCGCCTGTGACAGAAGCGGGGCGAGATCGGCCGGACCCCAGACCCTGTTCAGCGTCGCGTTGTCCTTCGGCATCCAGCCGTAATCGCCGCGGCCGGGGTTCCAGAAATGTTGATGGGCGTCGATCTGCATGTCCGCTTCCCGCGATCAGACGGGCGCATCGGGATGGAGCAGTCCCGCCGCCCGGAAATCCGCCCAGAGCGCGTCAGGGATCTTGGCCCCGGCCGCGGCGGCATTGCTGTCAACCTCGGTGACGGCCTGCCCGCCGGGGATCACGGACACGACCGCTGGATGGCGCAGCGGAAACTGGAAGGCTGCGTCGACCATCCGCACGTTATGGCGGGCGCAGATCTCCTGGATCCGTGTTGCGCGCTCCAGCACCCAATCCGGGGCTGGGGCGTATTTGTAGAAGGCTCCGGGCCGCGGACCGGTGGCGAGGATGCCTGAATTGTAGGGTGCGCCGATCACCACGCCGATGCCGCGCGACTGGGCAAGGGGAAGGAAGCTGTCGAGCGCCGTCTGGTCGAGCAGCGTATAGGGACCGGCCAGCAGGAAGATGTCGAAATCGCCGCGCTCGGCCAGCATCTGGCACGGCTCCCATTCGTTGACCCCGGCGCCGAAGGCCTTGATGACCCCTTCGTCGCGCAGGCGAAGAAGCGCGCGGTAGCCGCCGGCCATGAACTCCTCGATCCGGGCATCCATCTTGTCCTTGCCGCCCTGCGAATAGATGTCGAGGTCATGGGCATAGAGGATATCGACCCGGTCGAGCCCCAGCCGCTCCAGGCTGATCTCGAAGCTCTTGAGCACGCCGTCATAGCTGTAGTCGAAGACCTCCTTGCGGGCGGGCGTGTCGAAGAACTTGCCGATCGCATCGGGCTGTTCGCCGGGGGCGCAGGTGCGCAGGAGGCGTCCGACCTTGGTCGAGATCACGTAGTCCTCGCGCGGCTTGCTGCGCAGGAAGCGGTTCAGGCGCGTCTCGGACAGGCCCATGCCGTAGAGCGGCGCGGTATCGAAGTAGCGGATGCCTGCCTGCCAGGCGCGCGCCAGGATCTCGTCCGCCGCTTCGTCCGAGATCGCCCGGTACAGGTTGCCGATCGGCGCCGCGCCGAAGCCGAGCGTGGTGAAGGTGAGTCCTCCGTTGCCGATCCGGTCCCAGTGTCTTGTCGTCAGAGCCATCAAATCCTCCCTCTTCCACTGACATGCTAGTATGATTTCTCTTGGTGTGCACCCGCTTCGCGTCTAGTGTCGGTGCACGGGGGCCTGTGGCTCCGGGGGAGGAAAAGTGAGCAATTTCAGACGTGTCTTCGGGCCCGGCAAGCCGGTGATCGCCATGGTGCATCTTGGCGCGCTGCCGGGGGCGCCGCTGTTCGATTCGGCGGCCGGGCTTGAAGGGCTGGTCGAGGGCGCGCGCGCAGACCTGCACGCGCTTCAGGCCGCGGGCTTCGATGCGGTGATGTTCGGTAACGAGAATGACCGGCCCTACGAGTTCAAGGTCGATACCGCCTCGACCGCGACCATGGCCTATGTGATCGGAAGGCTCCGGCCCGAGATCGCCGTGCCCTTTGGCGTGAACGTGCTGTGGGACCCGATGAGTTCGGTGGCTTTGGCCGCCGCGACGGGGGCGAGTTTCGTGCGCGAGATCTTTACCGGCACCTATGCAAGCGACATGGGGCCATGGACCCCCGATGCGGGCGCGGCACTCCGCTACCGCACACGGGTCGGGCGGGGCGATCTGGCGATGCTTTACAATGTCTCGGCCGAATTCGCCGACAGCCTCGACCAGCGGCCCTTGCCTGACCGGGCACGCAGCGCGGTCTTCTCCTCGATCCCCGATGCGGTGCTCGTCTCTGGCCAGATCACTGGCGAAGCTGCGGAATTGTCGGATCTGGAGGGAGTGAAACGCGTTCTGCCCGACACGCCGGTGCTGGCCAATACCGGGGTAAAGCATGCCACGGTGGCCGACGTGCTGCGAGTGGCCGATGGCTGCATCGTCGGTTCGGCGCTCAAAGTCGACGGCCATACCTGGAACGCGGTCGATCCCGAGCGGGCGAAGGACTTCATGGCGCGGGTGAGGGCGGTCAGGTGAAAGAACGGCTGCGACGGGACCTGACGGAGCTGATGCTCATCCCCGGCCTCTCTGGGCACGAGGAGCGCGTCGCGGCCCGCATTCGCGAAGGGCTGGCCGAGGCAGGGATCGGTTCGCGTGTGGACCGGCTGGGCAACGTGATCGCGACACTGCCGGGCGATCCCGCGGCGCCCTCGGTGATGATCTTTACCCATATGGATCAATTGGGTTTTTTCGTCCGCAAGGTCGAATCGGATGGACTTATCCGCGTCGAGCGGATGGGCGGCGTTTCCGAACGCGCGATGGCGGCGCAGCCGGTCCTTCTCTGTGTCGGGCCTGGGCGCGACGTGCCGGGCATCATCATGAACAAGGCCCACCACGCGACGACGCCCGAGGAGAAATACAAGGTTCTGACCGCCCCCGAGATCCGCATCGACACCGGCCATGGCAGCAAGGCGGCGGTGGAAGCGGCAGGCATCACCATCGGAACCCCGGTCGTCTATCGCCCTCAGGTCCTGCCTCTGGCGGGCGACCGCATTGCCGGGACTTCGGTCGATGACCGGGCAGGCTGCGCGGTGTTGCTCGAAGTGGCGCGCGTGCTGGCAGGGCGCAAGGGCGGACCGACAGTGCATCTGGTTTTTTCGGTGCAGGAAGAATTCAACCTGCGCGGCGCTGTGGTGGCGGCGCAGGTGTTGAAGCCCGACATCGCCCTGCAGATCGACCTGATGCTCGCGACCGACACGCCCGACATGGCCGACCGGGGCGAGATGGTAATGGGCGGCGGGCCTGGGATCAGCCTTTACTCCTTCCACGGACGCGGCACGCTTAACGGGGTCGTTCCGCATCCGGGACTGGTGCGACTGTTCGAGGCTGCGGCTGCGGGCGAGGGTCTGCCGCTTCAGCGCTCGGCGCAGGTGGGGGTCCTGACGGATCTGTCCTATGTCCAGCTCGTTGGCGAGGGTGTCGCAAGCCTCGATCTGGGCTTCCCGATGCGGCATTCCCATTCGGCGGTGGAATGCTGCGACCTTGGCGATCTTGTCGGACTGACGCAACTGATCCTGGCCGGCGTTGCGCGCATTGACCCGGATTTTCGTCTGGAGAGAGATGGTTAGGCGATGACATTCACGCTCGGTGTCGACATTGGAACCTTCGAATCGAAGGGTGTGATCGTCGATGACGCCGGTCGAATCATCGCCGCCGCCAGCCGGCCGCACGAGATGCTCGTTCCTCGTCCAGGCTGGGCCGAGCATCGGGCGGAGGAAGATTGGTGGGGAGATTTCGTTCATATTGTTAGGGAGTTGCTGAATAATTCTCAGGTTAAGCCCGAAGAGATCGCAGCAATCGCAACTTCGGCGATCGGTCCCTGCATGCTGCCCGTCGATCACCAGGGCAGACCCCTGACGAACGGAGTCCTTTACGGCGTCGATACCCGCGCAAGCGTCGAAATCGCGGACATCACCGAACGCCTTGGCGCTGATGCGATCCTGGCGCGCGGCGGCAATGCGCTGACCTCGCAATCGGTGGGGCCAAAGATCCTGTGGTTGCGAAAGAACAGACCGGATGTCTGGAAAAAGACATCAAAAATAATGACTTCAACTACATATCTAACCTATCGTCTGACCGGCGAGATGGTGATCGATCACTATACGGCCGCGAATTACTCGCCACTCTATGACATCGCGCAGCAGGACTGGCGCGATGATCTCGGCTGGATCTGTCCGCGCCGGATGCTGCCACGCCTTCTTTGGTCGACGGAGATTGCGGGCCTGGTCACGGCAGAGGCCGCTGCGGAAACCGGACTGGCCGAGGGTATCCCCGTAACCTGCGGCACGATCGATGCGGCGGCCGAGGCGGTGAGCGTCGGGGTCCGCCAACCGGGCGATCTGATGCTGATGTATGGATCGACGGTCTTCGTCATCCTGATTGCCGATCATCGCTTGACCGATCCTCGCCTTTGGCATGCGCCGTGGCTGTTTCCGGGTCAGTTCTCGGCCATGGCGGGGCTCGCGACCAGCGGTACGCTGACGCATTGGTTCCGGGACGAGTTGGCGCGCGACCTTGATCAGCAGACCGCCTTCGCTGTGCTCGCAGGTGAGGCCGCCACGTCGCCTCCGGGTGCAAAGGGATTGATCGTGCTTCCACATTTCTCGGGAGAGCGGACGCCGATCCACGATCCCCTGGCCAAGGGCGCAATCTTCGGACTGAATCTGACCCATGGTCGCGGCGACCTCTATCGCGCGACGCTCGAAGGCATCGCCTGTGCGACACGGGCCATCACCGATACCTATGCCGAGGCCGGTCAGCCCGTCTTGCGGGTGCGGGCGGTCGGGGGCGGAACGAAGAACGCCATCTGGCTCAAGGCGACCTCAGACCTGACAGGCCTCGACCAGACCCTGTGCGAGGTGACGAGCGGCGCGGCCTATGGCGATGCGTTCCTTGCGCGGCTGGCGATCGGCGGGGCGCCTGCTGCGGATATTGACGTCTGGAATCCCGCGGCGCGGATCGTCGATGCGGCGCACGAACCGGCCTATGATCGCCTTTATCCGCTTTACCGGCGCCTCTATGCCCAGACGAAAGACATTGCCGCTGCGCTGGAGGACGAGGGCCGATGCGCTTCGAGCTGATGCGGCCACACCAGATCCGCGAGGCGATTGCAGGCAACTGGCCGGTCGTCCTGCCGCTTGGGGTGATGGAGTATCACGGTGAGCATCTGCCGGTCGGAATGGACATGCTGGCAGTGAGCCGCGCGCTGGAACGGCTTGAAACGGAAGCGGATCTCGTGATCCTGCCGTCCTTCGCCTACGGCGCTGCAAGCCATGCTGTGGCTGGGCCGGACGGCACGGGAACGCTGCATCTCGATGCCGAGGCGTTGGTGCCAATGGCGCGGGCGCTGTTCTCTGCTTTGCTTGCCACGGGTTTTCGCAACATCCATGCGGTGATCCACCACCAGTCCGAGGATTTCGGGCAGGGCATGCCGACGGATCTCGCTTTTCGCCTTGCCGCACGGCAGGCGATCTTTTCCCGCGTCGAGGCAGAGCGGGGGCCCGGTTGGTGGGGCAAGGACGAGATGCGCGACTACTACGCGAGCGGTGCGCCCGATCCCTTCCAGTGGATCCGGGTGCATCCGCTCCTGCCACTCGACAGCCGCGACCGGTTTCCCTTCGACCATGCGGGCGAAGGCGAAACCTCGCTGATGCTGGCGCTGGCGCCCGAAACCGTCGCACCCTGGCGGATGGCGGAGAACACCAGCTGGTACACCGAGACGGCCCCGGAAGGGTCGGCGGAACGGGGGGAAGATGGGGTGACGGTCATCCTGCAACATCTGCGAAGATGCTTCAGGATCGACGCATAACCCTTTGTCAGACCACGCCCTTGCGCAGGATGAAACAGCCGTAGGGGCCGGGGTCGGAGGTGCGGATGATGCAGAAGGCCCGCTTGGCGGCCGCATAGAAGTCGAACCGCTCGAGCGCCGCCATAGCCACCGGCTTGCCCTCGGCCTTGTCGAGGACAGACTGCATCCTGCCAAAGACCGGCATCTGGGCATCCGGGTTACCGACCACCTGCATCCGCCAGACCGGCTCGGGGACGAAGCTGTCCAGCGGGAACAGCGTCAGGATCGCCTCGGCCGCCTGCGGGATGTCGCAGCCCGCCATGTCGAGGAGGCGGCCGTAGGTGGTTTCGCTCGCGATAGTGACCGCCGGGTGATTGATGTCGCAGATCACCAGATCATCGCCATGCCCCATCTGCATCAGCGCATGCAGCAGGTCGGCGGTCAGGCGGCGATCGATGGTCTTCAGCACGGAATGTCTCCGATTTTTCCTCGAAAAATCATGCAGATCCCTGAATTTCGTAGAAACCGCGACCAGTCATTTCACCGCGCCTGCCGCCATGCCCTTGATGATGTAACGCTCGAGCAGCACGCCGATGATGATGAGCGGGATGATCGCGGCAAAGCTCAGCGCTGCCATCGACCACCAGCTGATCCCCTGGCTGCCGGTCTGGCTTGCCACCATCACCGGCAAGGTATTGGCATGGGTCGAGGTCAGGAGCGCGGCGAAGAAATACTCGTTCCAGGTCAGCACCAGGCTCAGGATGAAGGCGGCGACCATACCGGGTAGGGCGATCGGCAGCACGATGGTCAGGAAGGCGCCCCAGATCGACAGGCCATCGACAAGCGCGGCCTCTTCCAGCTCATGCGGAATGCCGGCGAACTGGTCGCGCATGATCCAGATGACGATCGGCAGGACCGACAGTGTGTAGAGAAGGATCAGCCCGATCCGCGTGTCGAGCAGTGCCAGCTCCTTGTAGAGCACAAGGAAGGGCAGGGCGAGCACAACCGGCGGCAGGATCAGCTGGCTGAGGAAGAAGAAGCTGATGTCGGGGTTCCGCATCCACAGGAACTTGTACGAGAATCGCGACAGACCGTAGGCGGCCAGGCTGCCCAGGATCACCGCCGCGGCCGAGGAGGTCAGCGAAATGACCGTCGAGTTCATGAAGCGCACCATGAACTCCTGCCGGACGGTCGACTCGCTGCCGATGGTGTCAGGCGATAGGCCAAGCGACTTCCAGCCCAGCCATTTCGGGGTGAAGTCGACCCAGGGGATCAGTGTGCCCTTCATCACGTCCGGTGCCGCCTTGAAGCTCGTGGTGATGGTCCAGTAGATCGGGAACAGGCAGATCGCCGCCCAGAGGAGGAGCATGCCGTAGATCGCCACACGCGAGGCATACCAGCCCAGTCGGGCAGGGCGGTCATTGGGGTGGTCGTGAAAGATCTGGTCGGTCATGTCAGTACTTCGGCCTCATCCAGCGGTCGGCGAGCTTCATCAGGATGGTCATGAAGATGATGATGAGCACGAGGTAGACCATAGCCAGAAGCGTGCCATAGCCTACGTTCGAGCGGTCGCGGTATTCGCGATAGATGAAGCTCGTCACGCTGTCCGTTGCTCCGCCGGGGCCGCCCGAGGTCAGGTTGATGATGATGTCGGCCAGCTTCAGCTTGAAGATGATGCGGATCAGGATCGCGGTGATCGACACCGGCAGCATCAACGGGAAGGTCACCTCCCAGAATCCACGCCAGGCGCTGGCGCCGTCCACACGCGCCGCTTCCTGCACGTCCTTCGGGATCGCCTGCAGACCCGCGAGGATCATGATCATCATGAAGGGGATATAGGTCCAGGCATCCAGCACCATGATCGTGGCGCGGGCGAGTTCGGGCGAAGAGAAGAATGAGGGGTCTTCCCAGCCGAGGAAGCGGGCGAGATTGGCGATGGGTCCGAAGCGCACCTCGAGCATGGATTTGCCGACCATCCAACTGACCGCGACCGGCGACAGCATTAGTGGCAGCAGGAAAGCCACGCGGAAGAACTTGCGCGCCCGGATCTGGGCGTTCAGCAGGAGCGCAAGCCCGAAGGCGATCGCATATTCGACAATGATGGCCAAAAGATACCAGACCATGTTGCCAAGCGCGTTCCAGTAGAACGGGTCGCTCCACATCTGGCGCACGTTGTCGAGGCCGTTGAACTGCCGCCCGTCCGGTGAGGATAGGTTCCAGTTCGAAAAGGCAATCATCATCCCGAAGATGAGCGGAAACACCACAAGGGAAATGACGAACAACGCCGCCGGGAGGACGAAGAGCACGCGCTTGCCCTGTTCGCCCCGGATGAGCACCTGCGACCAGCAGAGGCAGATCGAGAAGAGGACATAGGCGTAAAGCGTCGGCCGCCAGTTCGACAAGCCGATCGGCAAGGCTCCCGTCCGGTCGAGGGTCTGGACAAGCGCCGTCGCGGCTAGCAGGGCGAGCGACGCCCAGACGATCGCTTTTCCAAACGCCTGGCGGCCAGGGGAAATGTCGTCATTGGTGACGACATGCAGCAGGTCGCCGGTATCAGACAAGGCAGGGACCTCCAAAAGACAGAAATGGGCCGGCGATCGGGTCGCCGGCCCAGACGTGGATCAGTTCACATGCCGAGCGAGGCCTTGTAGAGCTTGATCTGGTTCTCGCGGCCGATCTGGTCGGTGATCTTCTCCCAGGCGGCGGCTATGGCATCGGCGGTTTCCTGGGCCGACTTGTATTGACCGGCATATCCCTTGGCCAGTTCGTCCTCGGCGACCGAGTAGTACTGGAAGATGCCGGGGATGCGCGGCTCGATCGCGGCGTTCGGGTGGTTGTAGCTGTCGAGGTTCGAGCCGAGATAGTCCTCGATATAGGCCCGGTCGTAGCCTGCCGCTTCCCATTCGTCGTAGTTGAACTGCGAGTTGCGGTAGGGCTGGAAGCCCGAGGGATAGGCCGCCATCCAGAGCGAGATGTCCTTGCCGCCGAGATGCGCCGCGGCAGACCATGCCGCCTTGCGCTTCTTCTCGTCGCCCGAGACGTTCTTGGTCACGTAGATGCCCCAGCCAAGATAGGCCATGTTGGGCGCGAAGTTCGGGCTTTCCGGGGTTTCCCAGGCCTGGGTCTGCCAGTTGTAGACCTTTTCCGAGCCGGGGTTGATCGAGAAGCCGGTCACTTCGCCGACAACCGAGGTGTCCGAGGTCTTGGCCATCGAGCCCACGTCGCCCCACCAGCAGAGCGCCGATCCGGTTCCGGCGAGGAATTGCTGGAACGCAGTGGTGCCGGGGTCGGCGTTGATCTGGTCAGACGGACCAAAGGGTATCGCGTCCATCACGTCCTGGATCGCCTGCACCCAACCCGCGTTGTTGACGAGCGGCTTCATCGTTTCCGGCTCGAACAGGAAGGCCGGGCTCGAGGGGTGCTTCACATAGGCGGTGGCGCGATCTTCCAGGAAGTAGAAGCCGAAGCCGCCCCAGCCCTTGAGCGGGTCGAGATAGCCATAGGCGTCGAGTCCGGTCAGCGGGTCCTTTTGGCCCTTCACTTTCTTGGTGAAGTCGTTGACCTGCTGCCAGGTTGTCGGCGGCGCAGTCAGGCCGGTGGCTGCGGTGATGGCCGCATCGGTGAAGTAGTCGTTGCGATAGCTGAACGTATGGCAGTCGCCGTCGATAGTGATGCGGTAGACCTTGCCGTCCCAGGTCCCGACCGGCGGCTTGAGGTAGTTCACGTAGTCGTCCATGTCGATCTGAGCCTTGACCCAGTCCGGCATCTCGTCGAGCAGGCCTTGGCCAGCCGTATCGCCTTCGAAGGGGGCGCCCATCTCGACGATGTCGAAGTCCACCGTTCCGGTGGCGATCGACTGCTGGAGACGCGGGTTGTAGTCGGCCTGGGCGAGGTCGATCCAGTTGATCTTGGCGCCGGTATAGGCCTCCCAAGGCTTCAGGAAGCCACGGAACAGGAAGTTGTGCAGGTTCTGGTTGTTGAGCCCCATGAAGGTCAGCTCGACCCCGGCGAATTCACCTTCGGCGACATTGGCCTTGGTCGGGCCAAGGCACATCTCGCCGACCTTCTGCCAGTCGGCATCGGTGGGCGATCCGGCGCCGACGCCCGGTATCTTCAGGATTTCGGCCCGCAGGTTGTCCTGGGCCAGGGCAGGGCGCGCCCCGGCGCCAAGGCCAAGCCCTCCAAGCGCAGCAAGGCCGCCAATACCGGCCGCCCCCTTCAGAAGCCCCCGGCGGGTCATCGCGGACCTCGCCACGAGGGCGTTGTAAATCTCGACTTTCATTGGTTGTGACCTCCCTATTGTCACGCGCAGGAATTTTGCCGGACAGGCACGCAGGCCCCTGGAACCGGGGGTAATTTTCCTCTGCGTTCTTGACCCTTTGCCGAGTCCGGCCTCCTCCGGACACGGCGAAACCTTCTCAGGCGGGCAAGCTCAAGTCAAGCATCTAACATTTTAGCATGTCAATTAGGTGGACAGGCCGGATGCCCTGCGCTAGGCAAGTCGTGGGAACAACAAAGGGGGGACCATGGCCGGAGTCACGATCCGCGACCTGCGCAAGGCCTATGGCGGGCTGGAAGTGCTGCATGGCGTCAATATCGACATCGCCGACGGGCAATTCGTCGTGCTGGTCGGTCCTTCGGGTTGTGGCAAGTCCACGCTGCTGCGGATGCTGGCCGGTCTGGAAAGCATCACCGCGGGCACGATCCAGATCGGAGACCGGGTGGTGAACAACCTTGCGCCATCCGAGCGCGACATCGCCATGGTGTTCCAGAACTATGCGCTTTACCCCCACAAGACAGTTGCCGCGAACATGGGCTTTCCCCTGAAGATGCGCGGCATGGCGAAAAACGAGATCAATTCTCGGGTCGAGAGGGCTGCCGACATCCTTGGCCTAAAGCCCTATCTCGACCGCTATCCCCGCGCCCTGTCGGGCGGCCAGCGGCAGCGCGTGGCGATGGGGCGGGCGATCGTGCGCGATCCGCAGGTCTTTCTGTTCGACGAGCCGCTGTCTAACCTGGACGCCAAACTGCGGGTCCAGATGCGCACGGAAATCCGCGAGCTTCATCAGCGGCTTAAGACAACGACGGTCTATGTCACCCACGATCAGATCGAGGCGATGACCATGGCCGATCGCATCGTCGTGATGCGCGACGGCCATATCGCCCAACAGGGTGCACCGCTGGAGCTGTACGACCGACCGGCCAATACCTTCGTCGCAGCCTTCATCGGCTCGCCCTCCATGAACCTTCTGCCGGGGGTGGTCGGGGCCGGCGGCGGCTCTGTCGAGGTCGATGGCACCGCGATTGCCGTGCCGCCGCGCCAGGGTATGGACCCGGGCCGCAAGGTGATCGTCGGCATCCGCCCCGAGCATCTGTCGATCGCCTCGTCGGGCATCACGGCGACGGTCGTGGTAATCGAGCCTACGGGATCCGAAACCCATGTCGTCCTCCGCCTGGGCTCGCGCGAGCTGACAGCAGTCTTCCGCGAGCGTCATGCCTTCCGCCCGGGCGATACGGTCACGCTTGCGCCCGATCCCACCGTAATCCACCTCTTCGACGAGGCGACCGGAGACAGGATTGGATGACCCGCACGCTGCTTTGCTATGGCGACAGCAACACCCACGGCACCATGCCAATGGCCGAGATCGAGGATATGGGCCGCTTCGGCCCCGGCATCCGCTGGCCCCACCTGCTGGCAGGGAAGCTGAACGGCTGGACCGTCATCGAAGAAGGTCTGCCAGGGCGAACGACCGTTCATGATGACCCGATCGAGGGGCCGCATCGCAACGGCCTTTCGGTGCTGCCAGCGATCCTGGAAAGTCACCGCCCGATCGATGTCGTCCTGATCATGCTCGGCACCAACGACTTGAAAGGCCGCTTCTCCGTAAATGCGTCCGACGTGGCGCATTCGCTGGAGCGGTTGGTGCGCGCTGTCGAAGTTTCGCGATGCGGTCCGGGGGCAGGGGCGCCGCAGGTTCTGCTGGTCGCGCCGCCGCCGATTCTCGAGGCCGGTTGCCTCGCCGGGATGTTCGAGGGGGGCGCGGAGAAATCGCGAGGCTTTGCGGCCCGAATCGCCGAGACCGCGCGGCGCATGGGTGTGCCGTTCCTTGACACTGCCGACGTGGTCGCCGTGTCCGAGATCGACGGGATTCATTACGATGAGCCTGCGCAAGAGGCGCTGGCGACAGCTTTCGCCGGGGCTATCGTACGGCATTTCGGCTGACGACAGGGAGAGGACCATGCTGAAAGGAATCGACAACCGCCTGAATGCCGAGGTGCTGCACTGCCTGCGCGCGATGGGGCATGGCGATACTCTGGTGCTGTCGGACACCAACTTCCCTTCGGATTCCGTCGCGGCCCAGACCGTTGTCGGCTCGCTTCTGCGGATGGAAAACCTGACCTCGGCCCAGGCGGCTCAGGCGATCCTGTCGGTTCTTCCGCTGGATACCTTTGTCGATGATTTCGCGATGCGAATGGAGATTGTCGGAAATCCCAATGAAATCCCGCCCGTGCAGGCCGAAGTTCAAGAGGAGATCGATCGCGCCGAGGGCCGGCCGCGCCCCATGCAGAGTGTCGAGCGCTTTGCCTTTTACGACCTGGCGAAGAGCGCCTATGCGGTGATCCAGACCGGTGAGCGCCGCTTCTACGGCTGCTTCATCTTCCGCAAGGGCGTGATCCCGCCGGAGGCCTGAGCCATGGGGCGAGTCGTCATCCTTGGTGTATTCGTGGCCGATACGGCCTACCGCGCGGAGCGGCAGCCGAAGATGGGAGAAACGATCCTTGGCCAGAGCTTCAAGCTTGGGCCTGGCGGCAAGGGGTCGAACCAGGCGGTGGCCGCCGCCAAAGCCGGGGCCGAAACCCACATGATTACCCGTCTGGGCCGCGACACCTTCGCGCAAATGGCTCTGGATACATGGAAATCGGCCGGTGTCGTTCCGGCCGTGTCCCAGCATGACGACGGCTATACCGGTGCCGCCTACATCTTTGTCGAGGCCGCGACAGGCAACAATGCGATCATCGTCGCGCCCGGCGTCGCAGGCGACATCTCGCCCGCCGATGTTGAGGCAAGGGCCGAACTGATTGGTGGCGCCTCGGTTTTCGTGACACAGCTGGAGCAGCCGATTGCTGCGGCGCAGCGCGCGCTGGAGATTGCGAGGGCAGGGGGCGCCATCACGGTTCTGAACCCTGCCCCGGCGGCATCGTTGCCTGATGGCCTGCTGGCCCTGTGCGATTACGTCACGCCGAACGAATCCGAGGCCGAGGCGCTGACTGGCCTGCCGGTCACCAATCCGGCCGAAGCCCTGGCAGCGGCCAAGTCCTTGCGGCAGCGCGGTGCCGGGGCGGCGATCATAACGCTTGGCGGTCAGGGAGCGCTGTTCCATGACGGGGCGCGGACTGAGCACGTGCCGGCATTCAGTGCTGGGCCGGTGGTCGAGACAACAGGCGCCGGCGACGCCTTCAACGGTGGATTTGCGGCGGCACTCGCGCGCGGAGCCGATCCGGTCGAAGCCGTCAGGTTCGGCTGCGCAACGGCGGGGATATCGGTCACGCGGCCGGGGACAGCACCGTCGATGCCAAGTCTCGACGAGATCGAGGCCTTGCTCGCAAGAGCTTGAATTCACTGGCGTGCAGGGTTGGAAGGGCATGCTTTCAAGACATAAGAAAGACCTATAATCGGTATTATGTAAATAACTGATGCGTATGGCACTGGCCATGGATCGCAACGCGCATTAAGCAGAAGCATCCCATTCCTAAGCGCCCTGCAGGTTTCCGATGACTTTCGATCCCAAGATCAAGATCGCCCCGTCCATCCTTGCGGCGGACTTTTCCAACTTCGGTGCCGAGTGTCGCGCGATCGAGGCGCAAGGCGCCGATTGGGTTCATGTCGATGTGATGGATGGTCATTTCGTGCCGAACATCACCTTTGGCCCGGCGATGTGCGCGGCGCTGCGACCGCATATCAAGGGTATCATGGACGTGCATCTGATGATCCAGCCGATCGACCCGTTCCTCGAGGCGTTCGCCAAGGCCGGCGCTGATCACCTGACGGTTCATCCAGAAGCTGGCCCGCACATTCACCGCAGCCTGCAAACCATTCGGGCGCTTGGGAAAAAGGCCGGTCTTGCGATAAATCCCGGAACCGATATCGGGATGGTGCCGTACCTTCTCGACCAACTCGACCTGATCTGCGTGATGACGGTGAACCCCGGCTTCGGCGGCCAGAGCTTCCTCGACTCGCAACTGCCAAAGATCCGTGCGCTGCGGCAGTTGATCGGTGACCGCCCGATCGATCTTCAGGTGGACGGCGGGGTTTCAGTCGACACAGCCGCAAGGGTCGTCGCCGCCGGTGCCAACGTGCTTGTGGCCGGCGCCGCGGTCTTCAAGGGCGGGTCTGCGGATAAGCCGGAAGAATATGGACATAATATCAGAAGGATACGCGTTGCGGCTCTGCCCTCCTGACGCGGTCGTGCCCTGCCCCTCGATCCGGTTCTGCCTGAACACATTCCAATTGCAACATATCGACTTTGGAGTCAGAAGTTCTCTAGACTGATGACAAAGGAGTGACCGCCATGTTCGACAGCCATCAGATCGCCGATGTGGCCGCCTTCTTCGACGAGGCCACCAATACCGTCTCTTACGTAGTCAAGGATCCGGCCAGCCGCATCTGTGCCGTCATCGATTCCGTCCTGGACTTCGACTACGCCTCGGGTCGAACCGATACGCGCTCGGCCGATGCCATCATCCAGCACATCCGTGACGAAGAGCTGACGCTCGACTGGATACTCGAAACGCATGTGCATGCCGACCACCTGAGCGCCGCGCCCTACCTCCAGCAGCGCCTCGGCGGTCGGATCGGCATCGGCGAGAAAATCGTTGTTGTACAAGATACTTTCGGCAAGATATTCAACGAGGGAACCGAGTTCCAGCGCGATGGATCGCAGTTCGACAGGCTGTTCAAGGAAGCCGACACTTTCACCATCGGTGGCCTCGAGGGTGTGGTCCTCCATACACCCGGACACACGCCCGCCTGCCTGACCTACGTGATCGGTGATGCGGCCTTCGTCGGTGACACGCTGTTCATGCCGGATTATGGCACCGCCCGGTGCGACTTTCCGGGGGGATCGGCGGTCGAACTTTTCGAGTCGATCCAGAGGATCCTGGCGCTGCCGGACGAGACCCGGATCTTCGTCTGCCATGACTACAAGGCGCCTGGGCGTGACAACTACGCGTGGGAAACCACTGTCGCGGAAGAAAAATCCCGCAATGTCCATATCGGCGGCGGCAAGGACAAGGACAGTTTCGTCTCGATGCGAGAGGCGCGGGACAAGACCTTGTCGATGCCGAGGCTCATCATCCCGTCTCTGCAGGTAAACATGCGGGCGGGCCAGATGCCGGCCAAGGACGACCAGGGAAAGACCTTCCTCAAGGTGCCGATCAACGAGCTTTAGGGTCGCCGGGCAAGCCCCAGAAATCACACGATTTCCAGCTCGCGGAAGGGCTTCCCGGCGATCACCCGCGCGACCGACAAGTCGCTGAGGTCGATCGACTGCCAGGCGCCCGTCAGCACATGTTCAGCAAGACCCCGCCCGACCGCTGGCGCCTGCTGAAGCCCATGTCCCGAGAAACCGTTCATCAGGAAGAGGTTTGGCAGGTCCGGATGTGGCCCGAGGATCGCGTTCTGGTCGAGCGTGTTGTAGGCGTAGTGACCAACCCAGTGGCGCACCACCTTCACGGCATCAAAGCCGGGGGCGCGGTTCCACAGAAGCGGCCAGATCGCCTCTTCGAACAGATGAAGATCGGGTTCGAAATCGTCGGGGTCGCAGGGGCCGTCCTGCTCGGGAACAGTGGCGGTGATCCAGTGCTTGTCCTCGGGGCGGATGTAGAATCCGGCGTCGATCAGTAGCGGCGCGTCGGGATGCCGCGCGTTCGGCGCGTCGATCACGAATACGGTGCGCTTGCGCGGCTCCACCGGCAGATCGAGGCCAGCCCATCGCAGCACCTCGGCCGCGCGGGTGCCGGCGGCGTTGATGGCTGCTGCGCACTCCACCCGGCCGCCCTTCTCCAGATGGACGGCGACCACCCTGCCCCCGACCATGTCGAGGCCAGTCGCCCGGTCAGTCACAAAGGTCGCGCCCTGCGCCTTGGCTGCGGCACGGAAACCGTTCATCAGGCCCATATTGTCGAACCAGCCCTCATCGCGCTGTCCGAAGGTGGCGGCAAGCAGATCGTCGGTCTTGAGCCAGGGAAAGCGCGCTGCGACCTGCTCGGGTGACCAGAGCTCGGTCGCCGCCCCCTCCTCGCGCTGCATGGCCGCGATCTCGGCCAGCTTCCCGGCGCCTTCCGCGGTCGAACTCAGGAAAAGATAGCCGTTTTCCTTCAGTCCAAGCGATCCCACCCCGACATCGACGCCAAGGCTCTTCTGGAAATCGCGAATGAACCCGATGCCGAAGCGAGAGATCCGCACGTTCACGCGGGTCGAGAACTGCATCCGGATCGAGGCAACGGAAAGCGCGGTCGAAGCTTGTGAGAAACTCGGGTCGCGTTCGGCCACCAGCACCTTGAGGCCGGGCTGCATGCGGGTCAGCCAATAGGCGACGGACGACCCCATCACCGCGCCGCCGATCACCACAACGTCATAGGACTGCGTCATGCCCCGCCCCTGCCCTTCTCTTGTTCCGAAATATCCTACGGGGGGTCCGGGGGGTGTAAAACCCCCCGGGCGTTGTCAAATGCGCATCATCCGATGCAGGACATACCGTTTCCCAAATGAAAACGGTGCGAGCCATAGACCCGCACCGTTTCCAGTTTTGCAATTGAAAGCGATCAGCCCTGAAGCGCCTTGGCGACTTCGGCGGCGAAATCCTCTTCCTTCTTCTCGATGCCTTCGCCGACCATGACCCGGGCATAGCCGGTGATCTCGACACCGGCCTCTTTCGCGGCCTGCTCGACGGTCAGGTCGGGGTTGATGACGAAGGCCTGGCCCAGAAGGGTGTTCTCGGCGAGGAACTTCTTCATCCGGCCCGGGATGATGTTGTTGTGGATCACCTGCTCGGGCTTCGGCTTGGCCGAGGATGCGTTCTCTTCCAGGGCCTTGGCGGTTTGCACAGCCAGTTCGCGCTCGAGGATCGACGGCTCCAGCGTGGCTTCCGACAGCGACAGCGGCGCGGTGGCGGCGATGTGCATGGCGAACTGCCGGCCGATGGCCTGAGCCTTGTCCGCCGGGCCCTTCAGCGCGACGAGCACGCCGATCTTGCCCAGGCCGTCGCCGACCGAGTTGTGCACATAGGAGACGATGGTGTCGCCTTCCAGGATGTGCATCCGGCGCAGCGTCATGTTCTCGCCGATGCGCGCGATCGCTTCGTTGATGACTTCGTAGACCGGCTTGCCGTTCAGATGCGCGGCTTTCAGCACTTCGATGTCATTGCCGGTGGTGAGCGCCACGTTGGTGACTTCGTTCACCAGCGCCTGGAAATCGGCGTTCTTGGCAACGAAGTCGGTTTCCGAGTTGATTTCGACGGCGACGCCCTTGCCGTTCGACACGGCCACGCCGATCAGGCCTTCGGCGGCCACGCGGTCGGCTTTCTTGGCGGCTTTTGCCAGGCCCTTGGTGCGCAGCCAGTCAACGGCCGCTTCCATGTCGCCATTCGTTTCGGTCAGGGCGCGCTTGGCGTCCATCATGCCTGCGCCGGTGGATTCGCGCAGTTCTTTCACCATCTGAGCGGTGACGGTCATATCCCGGCTCTCCTCAATTCATTGGGTCGTCCGGCGGAGGTCTATCCCCGCCGGATCAAGACTTTGCGACAGCCGATCAGGCGTCGGCGATGGCCTCTTCCTCGGGCGCGGTTTCCAGCGCGCCAAGGTCGACGCCGGCGGCGCCGAGCTGGGCCGACATGCCGTCAAGCGCGGCACGGGCGACGAGGTCGCAATACAGCTGGATCGCGCGGGCGGCGTCGTCGTTGCCCGGGATCACGTAGTTCACGCCCTTGGGCGAGTTGTTGGTGTCGACCACGCCGATGACAGGGATGCCGAGCTTCTGCGCCTCGAGGATGGCGAGATCTTCCTTGCCAACATCGATCACGAACAGCAGGTCCGGGGTGCCGCCCATTTCACGGATGCCGCCGAGCGAGGCCTGCAGTTTGGCCTGTTCGCGTTCCATGTTCAGCCGCTCTTTCTTGGTCAGGCCCTCGGCGCCGTGCTCCATCAGCTCGTCGATCTGCTTCAGGCGCTGGATCGACTGCGAGACGGTTTTCCAGTTGGTGAGCGTGCCGCCCAGCCAGCGGTGGTTCATGTAGAACTGCGCCGATTTCTCGGCAGCTTCGGCGATCGGCTTCTGCGCCTGGCGCTTGGTGCCTACGAAGAGGATCCGGCCGCCCTTGGCGACGGTGTCGCGCACGACCTGCAGGGCCGCGTCCAGCATCGGGACGGTCTGGGTCAGGTCGATGATGTGGATACCGTTGCGGTCGCCGTAGATGTACTCCGCCATCTTCGGGTTCCAGCGGGCGGTCTGGTGACCGTAGTGAACGCCAGCTTCCAAGAGCTGACGCATCGAGAAATCAGGGAGCGCCATGTCCATTCCTTTCCGGTTTCGCGCCTCGGCGGAAGGATTTCAGGGTTTCCCCCAACCGGTGGACCGACAGGGATTTCTCCCCTGCAAGCCCGCCTTCCGCCTGTGAAGTGCCGCGCGTCTAGACGGTTTCTCGCGGAATGGCAAGGGGCGGGCGTGCAATCGCCCGCCATTGGCGACCCGGCCCCTCTGACGCTGTACCGGAGGATCACTCCAGACAGGCGGCCCCGATCGCGGCGATATGGCGATGATCGGTTCCGCAGCACCCGCCGAGGACGCGAACCGCAGGCAGCATGTGCAGAAGCTGCGCATAGTCCTGCGCCAGGTCCTGGGGATCGCCTGCATCCAGTTCGGTCGCCTCGTCAAGCTCGGCATGGCTGCGCCGGGATGCATTGGCGCGGATCGAGCCGATGCGACCGATCCAGTCGCCCTTGAGATGGTCGCGGAAGTGGTCGGGATGTGCGCAGTTGATGCCATACCACATCGGGTAGCTGCCGGTCGCCGCATCGGTCTCGGTGATCGCCTCGGCCAGCGTCGTTCCCGATATCAGGCGCCCGTCGGTCTCCACCGTGAAGGACAGCAGGACTGGCATCTTCACCTCGCGCGCAGCTTCGGCGATGCCGATCGCCTCGCCAGTCGAACTGAGCGTGTAGGCGCCGATGAAGTCTGCCCCGGCTTGCGCCAGGATCTCGACCTGCGGGCGGTGGTAATCGCGGGCCTCTTGCGCGGTCAGCACCCGGTCCGGCGCATAGGCGTCGCCATGCGGACCAAGGACGCCTTCGATCAGACTCGGCACATCGGGAAATTCGTCGCGCAGGCTTTCGGCAAAGGCGACCGAGCGGCGATTGGCTTCGTCGATCTCGTCATCGGTCAAGCCGAGGACTGGCCCCCAGCCCCGGCTTGCCCGCCAGGTTGCAGTGCCAAGGACCAGGCCCGTCTCATGCGCGCGCGCGGTCTCCAGCATCTCTCGGAAATAGCGCTGGAGGGCGGCCCTCCCCTCGGCAGTCTGCAATAGCGGAAAGGATGCGAAACCAGGCAGTTCGAAGCCTTCCAGAAAGATCAGCGTGGTTTCGAGCCCGCCATCGGACAGCCAGGGTCGGCCATTGCTGCGCGCCAGAAGATGCTCCGACATAGCGAGGGACATTACACACACCCCGAGTGCTGGATTTCCCAGGCAACTTCCCCAAGGTATGCATCCTAGCACAAATTCCATATCCGGGATACGTTTATCATCTTGGCAGCACCGCTACTCGCCCTGCGAGATCGAGTGGAGATAGGCCAGGATCAGGTCCTGCACGGTCGGGTCGGTGATCCCGGCATGGCGCATCTTCGTGCCGGGCAGGAAGCTTGTGTTGTCTGCCATCCAGGCGCGCAGCAATTCGTCGGTCCAGACAAAGCCAGCCTCGGCCAGCGCATCGGAATAGGGGTATCCGGCAAAGCTCCCTGCCTGGCGTCCGGCGACGTCGTCGAGCGGCGGACCGAAGGTGGCGCCCGCGGCGTCGGGGTTGTGGCACTGGCCGCAGGCCTGGTCGAAGGCCTGCTGGCCTGCCGTCACCTTGATCGGGTCAAAGTCGAGCTGCCCGGTCTCGGCAAGGGCTGGCCCAGCAAGGAACAGAAGTGCCACGATACGAAGCATGGGAAAGACCTCCGGTTGTGCTGCCAGCCTCTGCCGGCCGCGCTGCCCGCGCCTTGATGCGCATCAAGTGCTAGTACCACATGTCGTCCATCGCCGCCTTCCGGCGGTTCACGAAGTCGAGAAGTCCGTCGCGGATCCCCTCGTCCAGCGGCGGGGCCTCGTATTCGGCAAGGGTCTTCTTCCAGGCGCGGTTGGCACGGGTGGCGGCATCGGTCGCGCCATTGGCTTCCCATTTCTCGAAGGGCTCGTTGTCGGCGAGGTCCGAGGTCCAGTAGGCGGTCTCGTAATGGGCGATGGTGTGGGCGCTGCCGAAGAAATGGTTGCCGGGGCCGGTCTCGGCGAAGGCATCGAAGGCGAGGTCCTCGTCCGAGACCCCTACCCCGTCCAGATAGGAATGCAGCGCGCCGCAGAGATCGGCGTCGAGCATGAACTTCTCGTAGGACATGCTGAGCAGGCCGTCGAGGAACCCGGCGGAATGCAGGATGAAGTTGGCGCCGCACTGGACGGCCGCCAGCATCGACATCGCGCCTTCGGTCATCGCCTGCGCGTCGGGCAGTTTCGAGGTGGTGAAGTTCCCCGAACAGCGCAGCGGCAGGTTCAAGCGCCGCGCCAGCTGCCCCACCACCATGCTGCCGATCGCCGGTTCCGGCGTGCCGAAGGTGGGCGAGCCCGAGCGCAGGTTGGTCGAGGACAGGAAGTTGCCGAAGATCACCGGCGCGCCGGGGCGTTCGAGCTGGGTCAGCGCGCAGCCGGCCATGGTCTCGGCGAGGCTCTGGGCAATGGCGCCGGCATTGGTCACCGGTCCCATTGCGCCGCCAAGGATGAAAGGCACCACCACCGCCGCCTGATTGGCGCGGGCATAGGCGCGCAAGCTGCGGGTCATGGTGCCGTCCCAGACAAGCGGCGAGTTGACGTTGACGTTGCCGAGGATGACGCAGTTCTGATCGACGAAACCGGCCCCGAAGGCGATGCGGGCCATCTCGATGGACTCTTCCGAACGCTCCTCGGCGGTGACCGAGCCCATGAACGGCCGGTCGGAGAGCGTCAGATGCGCCAGAACCATGTCGAGATGACGCTTGTTCACCGGTATATCGGTCGGTTCGCAGATCGTGCCGCCCGAATGGTGCAGCCAGGGCGAGGACTGGGCCAGACGGATGAAATTCTGGAAATCGTCCAGTGTGCCGAAGCGGCGGCCCCGGTCGAGGTCCATCACGAAGGGCGAGCCATAGGCGGGCGCGAAGACGACGTTCTTCCCGCCGATCCGCACGCTGTTTGCCGGGTTGCGGGCATGTTGGGTGAACTCGGCAGGCGCGGTTTTCAGGATCTCGCGCAGTAGACCCGGTTCGAAGCGGACATTGACGCCGTTGATTTGCGCCCCCGCCTGCTTCCAGTGGTCGAGCGCCACCGGATCGTCGCGGAAGTCGATGCCGATCTCGGCCAGGATTCGGTCGGCCGTCGCCTCGATCCGGGCCAGCGCCTCGTCCGAGAGGATATCGTAGGTCGGGATGTTCCGGCTGATATAGGGGCGGCCAAGGGCGTGTTTCCCCTGCCGCTCTGCCTGCCGGGCCTGCCGTCCGCTGCGTGCCGGTCGTGTCTCGCCCATCTTGGTCTCCCTGGCCCTTTTCTCGCAGCAAATGCGGGAAAGCCCGGGCGGGCATCGCGAAAAGCGACGGTTTCGCGACGCCCCTTGTCGCTTACTGCCCTCAGGTCACCACGTCCGGCGCCGAGCGGCCGGTATGTTCCTCGATCCGGGCCAGACCATGCGCGGCGCGGATCACCGGGCCGAGCGCGATCTGCGGGTCGAGGCCGAATTTCGCCGGGTCCTCCTCGTAGCGTTCGAGGTAGAGGCGTAGCGTTGCGCCTTCGGTTCCCGTGCCCGACAGGCGCAGCACGATGCGGCTGCCATCTTCGAACAGGATGCGCACGCCCTGCTTGCGGCTGACCGAGCCATCGACCGGATCGGTGTATTCGAAGTCGTCGGCATCGGCGATCATCATGCCTTCGACCTGATGCCCCGGCATCGACGGCAGCGCCGCCCGCAGCGCCGCCATCATCGCGTCGGCCTTCTCGGTCGGGATCGCCTCGAAGTCATGGCGCGAGTAGAAGTTGCGCCCAAACGATGACCAGTGCGAGGTCAGGATCTCGGCCACGCTTTCCTTTCGGACGGCGAGGATGTTGAGCCACATCAGCACCGCCCAGAGCCCGTCCTTCTCGCGCACATGGTCTGATCCGGTGCCGAAGCTTTCCTCGCCGCAGATCGTGGCCTTGCCGGCGTCGAGTAGGTTGCCGAAGAACTTCCAGCCGGTGGGGGTTTCATAGCTGCCGATCTTCAGCGCCGCCGCCACCCGGTCAGCCGCCGCCGAGGTCGGCATCGAGCGCGCCACGCCCTTCAGCCCCGCCTTGTAGCCGGGCGCGAGCGTCGCATTCGCCGCCAGCACCGCGAGGCTGTCCGAGGGCGAGACATAGGCATTACGCCCGACGATCATGTTGCGGTCGCCGTCGCCATCCGAGGCCGCGCCGAAATCCGGCGCGTCCGCGCCGAACATCTCGTCCATCAGCTCCTTTGCCCAGATCGGGTTCGGATCGGGATGCATCCCGCCGAAATCGGGCAAGGGTGTGCCGTGGACGACGGTGCCCTTGGCCGCGCCAAGGCGGTTCTCGAGGATCTCGGTGGCGTAGGGCCCGGTCACCGCGCACATCGCGTCGAAGCGCATCCGGAATCCAGACTTGAACATCGCCCGGATCGCATTGAAATCGAACAGGCTTTCCATCAGCGCGGCGTAATCGGCAACCGGATCAACGACATCGACCGTCATTCCGGCAAGCGAGGTGCGCCCGACTTTCGACAGGTCCACATCCTGGCTTTCGACGATGTGGTACTGCGTGATTTCAGTCGTGCGCGCATACATCGCCTCGGTCACCGCCTCGGGCGCCGGGCCGCCGTTTGGCATGTTGAACTTGACGCCGAAATCCTCATTCGGGCCGCCGGGGTTGTGGCTGGCCGACATGATGATCCCGCCGTCGGTCTTGTTGAGGCGGATCAGGTGGCTCGCCGCCGGTGTGGAGAGGATCGCGCCCTGCCCCACGATCACCCGCGCCGCGCCGTTCGCCGCCGCCATGCGCAGGATCACCTGCGCGGCGCGATCGTTGAAGTAGCGCCCGTCACCGCCCAGAACGAAGGTCTTTCCCTTGGCGCCCACCACGTCGAAGATCGACTGGACGAAGTTCTCCAGATAGTGGCGCCCCATGAAGACCGGCGTCTTCTTGCGCAGGCCCGAGGTGCCCGGCTTCTGCCCGGCAATTGGGGTCGTGGCGATGATGTGAACGCTCATGGTGCTCCTCCGGCTGGTCCAGTCGCTTCGAACAGCAGCACGGATTGGGCCGGGACTGCAATCCTTGCGAGGCAGGCTTCTTCTTCGATTTCAGGGCGGGTCGTGTCGAGGATCAGTCGCCAGCCCGCTGCCGTGTTGGGCAGGACCGCCGCACAGGCCGGACCAGAGTTGAACAGCGCATAAAGCGCGTCGGTCCCGGCGGACCCTTCCTCGGCCGCCCGGCGCAGCTCGACGCCAAGGCATCGGAAGGCGGGATCGTGCCAGTGTTCGGGCCGGGGCGTCGTGCCATCTGCGCAGCGCCAGATCACGTCGGGCAGGCCGTCGGCCTCGCGCAGCTGGGCATGGAGAAAGCGCTTCTGGCTCAGGACCGGATGGCTGCGGCGCAGGCGTGCCAGCCGGGCGACGAAGGCGGTCAGTTCGTGGTCGGAATTGCTCCAGTCGATCCAGCCGGTTTCGTTGTCCTGCGCATAGGCGTTGTTGTTGCCGCCCTGGCTGTTGCCGATCTCGTCCCCCGCCAGGATCATCGGCGTTCCCTGCGCCAGCAGCAGCGTGGCGAGGAGGTTGCGCTTGCGCAGCGCGCGCGCCGCCAGAACCTTGGGATCACCGGTTGGCCCCTCGACACCCATGTTGTCGGAGTGGTTCTCTGAATGGCCGTCGCGGTTGTCCTCGCCATTGGCGAGGTTGCGCTTGACGGTGAAGCTGACAAGGTCCTCAAGCGTGAAGCCATCATGGGCGGTCAGGAAATTGACCGATGCGGTTGCGGGCCTGCCATTGCGGTCAAAGCGTTCGGCCGATCCCAGAAGGCGGCTGGCAAGGTCGGGAGTCAGGCCCGCATCGCCCTTCCAGAACCGCCGGACCCCGTCGCGGAAGCGGTCGTTCCATTCGGCAAAGGGATGGGGAAAGCTGCCCAGTTGGTAGCCGCCGGGGCCGATATCCCAAGGCTCGGCGATGAGTTTTACCCGGGCCAGCACCGGATCCTGCCGGACCGCGTCGAAGAAGCCGCCATTCGCGTCGAAGCCGCCCGGCTCGCGCCCCAGGACCGGGGCAAGATCGAAGCGGAAACCATCGACGTGAAAGGTTTCGACCCAGTAGCGCAAGGAGTCCATCACCATCCGCAGCACTGCCGGATGGGTCAGGTTCAGCGTGTTTCCGGTGCCGGTGTCGTTGACATAGTAGCGCCCGCCCTCGACCAGCCGGTAGTAGCTGCGGTTGTCGAGACCGCGAAAGCTGAGCGTCGGGCCGAATTCGTCACCCTCGCCAGTATGGTTGTAGACCACGTCCAGGATCACCTCGATCCCGGCGGAATGGAGACGGTGGACCATGGCCTGCACGTCCCGCAGACCGCCGCGGCCAAGGTATCGGGGTTCCGGCGCGAAGAAACCGATGGTCTGGTAGCCCCAGTAGTTCTTCAGCCCCTTCATCACCAGAAAGCGGTCGTCGACAAAGGCCTGGATCGGCATGAGTTCGACCGCCGTCACGCCGAGCGACAGCAGATGGTCGATCACCGCATTCGAGGCGAGGCCGGCGATCGTGCCACGATGGCTTTTCTCGACACCGGGATGCAGCATGGTCAGGCCCTTGGGATGAGCCTCGTAGATCAGCGTCTCGGACCAGGGGCGGTGCGGCGGCAGATCCTCGCCCCAGTGGAAGGACGGGTCGGTCACCACGCATTTCGGCATTGCAAAGGCGCTGTCGCGGGTATCGAAGGACAGGTCTGCCCGCGGACTGCCGACCTTGTAGCCCATCAGCGCATCCGACCAGCGCAGCCGCCCGTCATAGGCGCGGGCATAGGGGTCGAGCAGCAGCTTGTTGGGGTTGAAGCGGTGACCTTGTTCGGGCGCGTAAGGCCCATGGGCGCGGTAGCCGTAGAGCGCCCCCGGCATCAGCCCCGACACGCGCATATGCCAGATGTCGCCGTCCCGCTCGGTCATCGGCAGGCGGGCGATCTCGCGCCGACCGTCCGGGGCGAAGAGGCAAAGCTCGATCTTCTCGGCATGGGCGGAGAAGACGGCGAAATTCACGCCGTCGCCATCAAAGACCGCCCCCATCGGCCAGTCTCGCCCGGTCGAGATGTCGTGGCCCGCCAGCCGCGCAGGCGGGCATTCCGCCGTCGGTGTCATCCGATCAGGCTTTCGTAGAGTCGGGCATAGGCCGCGGCCGAGGTTTCCCAACCCACCGGATGGCGCATCGCGTTCCGCTGCACCTGTGCCCAGGCGGTGGAATTGGCGTGAAGATCGATCAGCTTCTTCAGCGCCTGCGACAGGCCAAGCGCATCGGTGGGATAGAAGACGATGCCCGTTGCGGTTCCCGCCGCCTCGGTCGCGGGGGACAGCCCGATGACCGTATCGGCCAGCCCGCCGGTCAGGGCTACCACTGGCAGGGTGCCATAGCGCAGGCCATACATCTGCGTCAGGCCGCAGGGCTCGAAGCGCGATGGTACCAACACGGCATCCGCTCCGGCGAACATGCGGTGGCTCAGCCCCTCGTCATAGCCGATGCGCACGCCGACCCGGCCGGGATAGCGCGCGGCAAGGTTGTGCATCGCCGCCTCGAGTGCCGGATCGCCCGATCCGAGCACAGCCAGCCCGCCCCCCGCCTCGATGAAGCCGGGGATGGCATCGGGCAGCAGGTCGATGCCCTTCTGATCGGTCAAGCGACTGACGACGATGGCCAGGGGCCCGGGAACGTCCAGCGCGAATTCCTGCGACAGGGTCATGCGGTTCGCGGCCTTCTTCTTCGGCGTCTTCACCGAATAGGCACTGATGCCGGGATCCGCCTCGGGCGACCAGACGGCGGTGTCGACCCCGTTCAGGATGCCAAAGACCCGATCGGCGCGGGCCGAGATCACCCCCTGCAGCCCCATGCCGAATTCCGGGCGCATCAGTTCCTCGGCATAGGTGGGCGAGACGGTGGTGATCGCATCCGCCGTGACCATACCCGCCTTCAGCGACGAAAGGCCGCCGAAGTACTCCAGCGCCCCCGGATGGAACTCGTTCCCCGGCAGCCGCAGCGGACCGAGCAGAGCAGAGGGCGCCCAGCCCTGGAAGGCGACGTTGTGGATGGTGATGACAGACACGACATCGCCCTGCCCGTGATAGCGCAGATAGGCCGGGGCAAAGCCCGCCTGCCAGTCATGGGCATGAAGCACGTCGGGCTTCCAGCCGCCCGCGCCGTTGCGGGCGATCTCTGCCCCGGCCCAGCTCAGCGCGGCAAAGCGGAAGGCGTTGTCGGGCCAGTCTCCGCCCGGACCGACATAGGGCCCGCCCTCGCGGTCAAAGAGATGCGGGGCGTCAAGCAGCATCAGCGACAGGCCCTGCGCCTCGCCGGCGAATACCCGCGCGGGGCCACCGAACAGGTCGGCCTCGAACCAGACCTCGTCCATATCCCCAAGCCGCGACCGCAGCGACCGGTAGGCGGGCAGCAGCACCCGCATGTCCCAGCCGACCGGCTTCAGCGCGGCGGGCAGAGCGCCCACGACATCCGCCAGCCCGCCTGTCTTGAGGAACGGCACGCATTCCGAGGCCACCGAAAGAACCTGACCGCTCATGCCTGCCCTCTTGCTAACTTCTATTCAAAAATATCCTCGGGGGGTGACCTGGCCGCAAGACCAGGAGGGGGGCAGACAGCCCCCCTGCCCGGTCCGGCCTATTTCCCGAGCTTCGCCGCCCGCGCATTCAGCATGTCCTGGGTGATGAGGACAATCCCCTGCTCGGAGCGGCGGAACCATTTCTCGTCCTCATCGGGGTCCTCGCCGACCACGAGCCCCTCAGGGATGACGACCCCCGAGTCGATGACGCAGCGGTTGAGCTGCGCCTTCCGGCCGACCTCGACGTAAGGCAGCGCCACGACATATTCGAGCGCCGAGTAGGAATGCGTTCGGACGCCGGTAAAGAGCAGGGAATTGCGCACCTCGGACCCCGAGACGATACAGGCGCCCGACACCAGCGAGGAAATGGCCATACCGCGGCGGCCATCCTCGTCATGAATGAACTTGGCGGGGGGCACGAGTTCGGCATAGGTCCAGATCGGCCAGCCATTGTCGTAGATGTCGAGCTTCGGAACGAAATCCGTCAGGTCGATATTGGCCTGCCAATAGGCGTCGATGGTCCCCACGTCGCGCCAGTAGGGTTCCTCCTCGAGCCCGCTCGTCACACAGCTTTCCGAGAAGCGGTGCGCCATGGCCTTGCCGTTCTTGACGATGTCGGGGATCAGGTCGTTGCCGAAATCATGGCTCGAATTCGGGTCGGCCATGTCCTTCAAGAGCAGGTCGCGCAGGAAGGCCCAGTCGAAGACATAGATGCCCATCGATGCCAGGGCATGGTCCGGGTCGCCCGGAATTCCCGGCGGGTCCTTCGGCTTCTCGACAAAGGCGGTGATGCGGTCGGTCTTGTCGACATGCATCACCCCGAAGGCGGTCGCCTCCATCCGCGGCACGGTCAGGCAGCCGATGGTCACGTCCGCGCCGGTCTCGACATGCTGGCGCAGCATGATCTCGTAATCCATCTTGTAGACGTGGTCGCCGGCAAGGACGATGACATACTGGATGCCGTAGCTGTCGACGATGTCGATGTTCTGGGCCACCGCATCGGCGGTGCCGAGATACCACTTGTTCTCGTCCACCCGCTGCGACGCGGGCAGGATGTCGAGATATTCGTTCCGTTCCGCCCGGAAGAAGTTCCAGCCGCGCTGACAGTGGCGGATCAGGCTGTGCGCCTTGTACTGGGTGGCGATCGCCATCTTCCGGATGCCGGAGTTCAGCGCGTTCGACAGGGCGAAGTCGATGATCCGGGCCTTGCCGCCGAAATAGACGGCCGGTTTCGCGCGGCGGTCGGTCAGCTCCTTGAGCCGGGACCCCCTCCCTCCGGCAAGCACGAAGGCCATGGCCTGCGACGACAGCCGCGTATTCGGTCTTGGTTTCATCCCTTCCTCCCGTGACATTCTGGGGCGCCGGCCCCGGTCTTTTGTTTGCAACTCGAATTCCGTTTGGTCCGCAGGTGCTAGGCCTGGCGGAACATCAAAGTCGTAAGGGGCGGCAGGGCGATCAATGCAGATTGCGCCTGATTGTGCCAGGCGACCGCCTCGGTCGCGATGCCACCCAGATTGCCGCGATTGCCGCCGCCATAGAGTGCCGCATCGGTATTGATGATCTCCTCCCATCGACCGGGGCGCGGGAAGCCGAGGCGGTACTGGCGCTCGACCGGGGTCATGTTCGACACGACGACCACTGCCTTGTCCTGCGGCCCGCCATAGCGCGCCCAAGCATAGACCGAGGCCTCGGCATCGTTCGACTCGATCCAGGCAAAGCCTTCTGGCCGCGCATCGTTGAAATGCAGCGCCGGTGTGGCGCGGTAGGTGGTGTTCAGGTCGCGGACTAGCGCCTGCACGCCCCGGTGTTCGGCATGGTCTAGCAGGTGCCAGTCGAGGCTCTGGTTGTGGTTCCACTCGCGGCCCTGGGCAAAGTCCTGGCCCATGAACAGCAGCTTCTTGCCCGGATGGCCCCACATGAAGCCGTAATAGGCCCTCAGGTTGGCAAATTTCTCGGCCCCCGACCCGGGCATCTTGTCGAGCATCGAGCCTTTGCCATGCACCACCTCGTCATGGCTGATCGGCAGGATGTAGTTCTCTGACCAGGCGTAATGCAGCCCGAAGGTCATCTGGTGGTGGTGCCATTTTCTGTGGATGGGATCCTTGTGCATGTAGCTCAGGGTGTCGTTCATCCAGCCCATGTTCCATTTGAACCCGAAGCCGAGCCCGCCGTGATTTGCCGGGCGGGACACCCCCGGGAAGGCTGTCGATTCCTCGGCGACGGTCATGATCCCGGGACATTCGCCATAGGCGGTGATGTTCATCCGGCGCAGCAGTTCGATCGCCTCGTAATTCTCGCGCCCGCCGTCGCGGTTTGGGATCCACTGGCCCTCGCCGCGCGAATAGTCGCGGTAGAGCATCGAGGCGACCGCATCCACGCGCAGCCCGTCGAGGTGGTATTCCTCGAGCCAGTAGAGCGCGTTCGAAACGAGGTAATTCGCCACCTCGCGCCGGCCGTAGTTGTAGATCAGCGTGTTCCAGTCCTGGTGGAACCCCTCGCGCGGGTCGGCATGCTCATAAAGAGCGGTACCGTCGAACTGGCCAAGCCCGTGCGGATCGGTTGGGAAATGCCCTGGCACCCAGTCGAGGAGGATGCCCAGTCCGCGCTTGTGGGCGGCGTCCACGAACGCCCGGAATTCGGGGGGCGTGCCATGGCGGATGGTGGGGGCGAACAGGCCGACAGGCTGGTATCCCCAGCTGCCATCGAATGGGTGTTCGGAAATCGGCAACAGTTCCAGGTGTGTGAAGCTCATCGTTGCCGCATAGTCGACAAGCTGATCGGCCAGTTCCTGATAAGAGAGCATCCGGTCGCCCGGTGCGCGACGCCACGACCCCAGATGAACCTCGTAGATCGAGATTGGCGCGTCGATCGTCTGGCGCGGGCCGCGCTCCGCCATCCAGCCATCATCGCCCCATTTCGCCCCGGAGATACGGCGGACGACCGAGGCGGTCTTGGGCGGATGTTCCGAGCCGAAGCCGACGGGATCTGCCTTCAGCGGCAGGATTGCGCCACCGGGGCCGCGGATTTCGTATTTGTAGGCCGTGCCTTCGCCAATCTCGGGGACGAAGGTTTCCCAGACGCCCGTCGCACCGCGGCGGCGCATCGGGTGGCGGCGACCGTCCCAGACGTTGAAATCGCCGACGACGGACACGCGCTGCGCATTCGGCGCCCAGACGGCGAAATGTACCCCCTCGACACCCTCATGGGTGATCGCATGGGCACCAAGGGCCTGCCACAGGCGGCGGTGCGTGCCCTCGCCCAGCAGGTATTCGTCCATCTCGCCCAGCACTGGGCCGAAACGGAAGGCATCCTCGAATTCCCAGAAGTTACTCCCCTGCTCCGCGCGCAGGCGATAGGGCTGGTTCTTGCCGATCTCGGCCACGAAAAGGCCAGGCGTGCCGGGGACAGGCGAAGCCGCGATCTGGGTTCCGGCAAGAACCGTCAACCGGTCAGCGCCGGGAACGAAGGCGGTCACCGTCCAGCGTTTGCCCTTCTGGTGAGGACCCAGCACGGCAAAGGGGTCGCCATGCGACCCGTCGGCGATCGCACGCGCTGCGCCCGCTTCGACAAGCGGTTCTGCTGCCTTGGCCATCGAGTCCTCCCCTCCTCTCAAGCCAGCCGGTGGTTGGAGCGCCGTTTCAGAGCGCCGCTTCCACCGACCAGACATCCTTCATGTAGCCCCGGATCGTGCGGTCCGACGAAAAGAAGCCGGAGCGTGCCGTGTTCATCGCGGCCATCCTGAGCCAGCGGTCGCGGTCGGCGAAGGCCCGGTCGACCTCGGCCTGCGCGGCGCGGTAGGCGTCGAAATCGTCGGCCACGAGGAAATAGTCGTGGTGCCAGACCCGGTGGACAAGGCCGTGATAGCGGTCCTTCTGCGTCGGGCAGAAGCGGCCCTCTGCGATCATCTGCAGCACATCCTGCAAGGGCTTCGACGCCTCGATTGCCTTCTTCGAATGGTCGCCATCCTCGCGCCGCTTCAGCACCTCCTCCGCGGTCAGGCCGAACAGGAAAAAATTCTCGCGACCGACTTCCTGGAGGATCTCGACATTGGCGCCATCGAGTGTGCCGATGGTCGGTGCGCCGTTCATCATGAACTTCATGTTGCCCGTGCCCGAGGCCTCCTTCCCGGCGGTCGAGATCTGTTCGGACAGGTCGGCGGCAGGGATCAGGCGTTCAGCCATCGAGACGTTGTAGTTCGGCGGATAGACAATCGTCAGGAGGTCGCGCGTCTCGATATCCGAGTTAACGACGCTCGCCACATCATTGATAAGGTGGATGATTTCCTTGGCGACGGCATAACCCGGCGCCGACTTGCCGCCGAAGATCTTGACGCGCGGCACCCACCGGCCCTTGGGGTTCTGCTTGATCGCGTGCCAGTGGGCGATGGTTTCAAGGATGTTGAGGAGCTGGCGCTTGTATTCGTGGATGCGCTTGACCTGAACATCGAACATCGCGTCCGGGTTGACCGAGACCCCGCATTCCGTCCTCAGCCAGTCCGAAAGCCGCGCCTTGTTGACCCGCTTGGCGGCGCCGAAGGCGTCTCGGAACCCCTTTTGCTCGACATGAGGCTCCAGGTCGCGCAGCCGGTCGAGATCGTCTTCCCAGCCGTCGCCGATCGTGTCGGTAATGAGGTTAGACAGCGGCCGGTTGCACATCCTGAGCCACCGGCGCGGCGTCACCCCGTTGGTTTCGTTGATGATCCGACCAGGATGCAGCTTGTCGAGCTCGGGGAAGAGGTTTTTCTTGATGAGCTCGGAATGCAGGGCCGAGACGCCGTTCACCTTGTGAGCCATGATGAAGGCCAGCTCGCCCATCCGCACCTCGTGATGCTTCACGATGCCGACGTAATGCGGGCGCGAGTGGTACTCGTCCTTGTGCCAGGCATCGATGCGCTCGACGATCTGCATGTGGCGGGGCAGCACATTGCCGAAGGTGAAGGTCGCCCACCGTTCCAGAGCCTCGGGCAGAAGCGTATGGTTGGTGTAGCCAAGGCAGGCCTGGGCGATTTCCAGCGCTTCGACGAACTCGACGCCATGCCCGTCGGTCAGGAGCCGGATCAGCTCCGGCCCGGCGATGGCCGGGTGCGTGTCGTTCATCTGGATGGCGACATGCTTCGGCAAGGCCCGAATATCATTATGGTTCTTGAGGTAGCGGCGAAGGATATCCTGCAGCGCGGCCGAGGTCAGGAAGAATTCCTGCTTGAGGCGCAGTTCCTTGCCCTGATAGGTCGTGTCGTCTGGGTAAAGCACCCGGCTCAGTGTACGGGCCAGCGTCTCGGGTTCGGCGGCCGCCGTATAGTCCCCGCGGTTGAAGCGTTCCAGATCGAACAAGGTCGTCGGCCGCGCTCCCCAGAGCCGCAGCGTGTTCGCCCATTTGCCCTGCCAGCCGACCACGGGCGTGTCATAGGCCTCGGCCTGCACCGTTTCGCCCGGAACCCAGACCTCGCGGCCGTCGCGGTTCTCGACCGTGCCCTTGAAGCCGATGGTGTAGGCACTCTCCGGGCGCTCGAACTCCCAGGGGTGGCGGCTCAGCAGCCAGTCTTCGGGCGTTTCGACCTGGTGGCCAGCCTCGAAGCGCTGGCGGAACAGGCCGTGCTCGTAGCGGATGCCGTAGCCGTAGGCGGGACACCCGATCGTCGCCATCGATTCCATGAAGCAGGCTGCCAGGCGCCCAAGGCCGCCATTGCCAAGCGCCGCATCGGGTTCGTTCTCGACGATGGACGAGAAATCCTGGCCGAAATCCTCCATCGCCTGCACGGCCAAGTCCCGCAAACCGAGATTGACGCAGGCATCCTCGAGCAGGCGCCCAATCAGGAACTCCATCGACAGGTAATAGACGCGCTTGCGATCCTCGGCCCAGGTGCGGCGTGTTGACGCGAACCATGGGCCGACGATCCGGTCGCGGATGGCGAAGCTCAGCGCCATTCGCCAGTCATACACGCTGGCATTCTGAGCATCCTTCCCAAGCGTGTAGGTCAGGTGCTGCAGGATCGCGGTCTTGAGGTCGGGCAAGGTCAGTTGGGTATCGAACAAGGCGTCGGTTCCTGAGTCTGGGTCAAGCGGATCAGAGCAGATCAGCGGCCGAGGGGGCTACCGGAACCAATGCTTTGACAGTCTTGCGATTTTTGCAAGCCTGAAGGGTATGTGGCAACCCGATTCATCGGTCTTCCTTTCGGTCCTCGACTCGGTCTGGGGCCACAAACCGAAGTGATCTTGGCGGGCATTTGCTCACAGCGGTGCCAAGTGATCAACAGGCTCGAGTGGCTTTCCCACGCACGTGCCGCTTTTTGCGGCAAGTGTCGCAATCGCTGGCGCATTGCGCCGCCGTCGAGACCAAAGACCATGCAGAGTCATATCGCATGATCTGCATCAAATCGGGGCATTCGACATATTGCTATACATTTCATGCGGATTTTCCTGGCGAGGGACATGAGCCATGAGACTGACCATGCGGACCAGCCTGGCCTTGCGGACGTTGATGTTCTGCGCGGTCAACGACGGTCGGATCGTGCAGCGGCATGAGATATCGACGACCTGCGACGCTTCCGAGAACCATCTGGCCCAGGTGATTCACCTGCTGGCGCGGAACGGCTACATCAAGACCCGGCGCGGTCGCCATGGCGGGTTGTCCCTTGCACGACCTGCCGGCGAAATCACGGTCGGCCAGGTCTTCCGCAGTTTCGAGGCCCCTCTTCCCTTCGCGGATTGCTGGCAGGGCTCGGAACGCGAATGCCCGCTGAAGGGGGCCTGTCGCCTCGCCTGCGTCCTGAAAGAGGCGATCGACGCCTTCTACGCCCGCCTCGACCGCACGACCCTGGCCGAACTGGTCGACGACAATGGTGATCTGCAGACCCTGCTGAAGGCGGCCTGATCGCCCCCCCACGCATGTAGAGGAAGGCCCCGGCAGTAATTCCCCGTTCGCGATTCTGCGTCGCGGCGATGCGCGTGCGGCGAATCAGGCCAGGATGACATCTTCTGCGCGCTGTTTCTTTGGCGTTGGCGATGGTGACATCTGTGTGACCTTTGTCGCAAACCCCGCTTCAAATGTCGGGTTCCGCACGATTCTTCAGTTGAATTCGTCCGCCTGAGCGCATACTTGCCCGGCGTCCAGAACCGGGGCGGGGGCTCTCCAGCAAAGGTCTGGGTTTCCCGGCGGATCTGGGCGCACGAGCAGGACGTCTTTTGGTTGCGGCGGATGGTTCCGCCAAGAAAAAGAGAAAACGGATAGACTGACATGGCTAAGAAACCGACCCCGGCACCGCATCAGCAAGGCTCGAACCCGCAGGGTTCCGGCCAGATGGGCGCCAGCACCCAACCTTCGACCCAGCAAGGGCAGAAGCCGATCTTCAAGGACTGGGCCTCGATCTGAGCCTTGTTCCCGCGTCCGGTCCGGCCGATAGTCTCGGTCCAGACCGGAGCGCGACCATGCCTTCCCCTGTATCCTCGATCCCCAATCTCGGGCCTGCGAGCGAGGCCGCCTTTGCGCGCGCCGGCATCCATTCGGCCGAGGAAATCCGCGCGCTCGGGCCGGACGAGGCCTATCGCCGCCTCCTCCGCGCGGGCACACAACCGCATTTCATCGGCTATTACGTGCTGGTGATGGGGTTGCAGGGGCGTCCCTGGAACGATTGCCAGGGCGAGGAGAAGAAGGCGCTGCGGGTTCGCTTCGACGCGATCAAGGCTGAGACGGGCAGCAGTCGCTCGGGGATCGAGGCGGCGCTGAATGCAATCGGCGTAGTGACCCGCGCAAAGTGAACGGTTTTTCTACGAAAAATCAAAGGGCCGCTGCATGAGCGGCCCTTTTCATCATTGAATTCTCGCGAGAAAATTCGTTCAGCCGACCAGTTCCAGGCCCGAGAAGAAATAGGCGATCTCGACCGCGGCGGTTTCCGGCGCGTCCGAGCCGTGGACCGAGTTCTCGCCGACAGAGAGGGCGAATTCCTTGCGGATGGTGCCGTCGGCGGCATTGGCCGGGTTGGTCGCGCCCATGACTTCGCGGTTCTTCGCGATGGCGCCTTCGCCTTCCAGCACCTGCACGACGACCGGCTCGGAGGCCATGAACTCGGTCAGTTCGCCGAAGAACGGACGGTCCTTGTGGACCTCGTAGAACTTCTGCGCCTGAGCCAGCGACAGGTGGATGCGCTTCTGCGCGACGATGCGCAGGCCGGCTTCCTCGAATTTCGCGTTGATCTTGCCGGTCAGGTTGCGGCGAGTGGCGTCGGGTTTGATGATCGAGAGCGTGCGTTCGATGGCCATGAGGGTCACTTTCCGGAATTGTCGGGACAGGCCCCTGCCCGCCCCTCGTGATTGCCGCGCCCTGCTATCACGGGCCTTCCGCCTTGAAAAGCCGGGAGCGCCGGTTGACGCCGCATCCCCCATGGGGCAGGACGCATCCCATGCTGAAGATCGAGGACATCACCTATTCCGTCGAAGGCCGCCCCCTGTTCGAGGGCGCCTCGGCCACCATTCCGACCGGCCACAAGGTCGGCCTAGTCGGGCGCAACGGTGCGGGCAAGACGACGCTCTTCCGACTGATCAAGGGAGACCTCGCGCTGGAGGGCGGCTCGATCACCCTGCCCTCGCGCGCCAAGATCGGCGGTGTCGCGCAGGAGGTGCCGTCGTCTTCGACCTCGCTCCTCGATACGGTGCTGGCCGCCGACACCGAGCGGGCCGAGCTGATGGCCGAGGCGGAACATGCCACCGACCCGCACCGCATCGCCGAGATCCAGCACCGGCTGGCCGATATCGACGCCTGGTCGGCCGAGGGCCGGGCCAGCGCGATCCTGAAGGGTCTGGGTTTCGAGCCGGAAGAACAACTTCGCCCCTGTTCGGACTTCTCGGGCGGCTGGCGGATGCGCGTGGCGCTGGCGGGTGTGCTTTTCGCCCAGCCGGACCTTTTGCTGCTTGACGAGCCGACCAACTACCTCGACCTCGAAGGCGCGCTGTGGCTGGAGAACTACCTCCAGAAGTATCCGCATACCGTCATCATCATCAGCCATGACCGTGGCCTGCTGAACCGCGCCGTGCAGGGCATCCTGCATCTGGACGCGAAGAAGCTGACCTACTGGACCGGCCCCTATGACCAGTTCGCACGCCAGCGGGCCGAGCGGATTGCGGTGATGACGGCGGAGGCGAAGAAGCAGGAAGCGCGGCGGGCGCATCTGCAAAGCTTCGTCGACCGGTTCAAAGCCAAGGCCAGCAAGGCCGTTCAGGCGCAAAGCCGGGTGAAGATGCTGGAGAAGCTCACGCCGATCACCCCGCCGGAAGAGGCGAAGAAGCAGGTCTTCACCTTCCCCGAGCCGGAAGAACTCTCGCCGCCGATCGTCAACCTCGACGGCGCTGCGGTCGGCTATGGCGGCAAGCCGGTGCTGAGGAAGCTGTCGCTGCGGATCGATCAAGACGACCGCATCGCCCTGCTCGGCCGCAACGGCGAGGGAAAATCGACCCTATCCAAGCTGCTCGCAGGCAAATTGCAGGCCAGCGAGGGTCGGATGACGACCTCGTCCAAGCTGCGCGTCGGCTATTTTGCGCAGCATCAGGTGGACGAACTGCATCTGGACGAAACGCCACTCCAGCACATCATGCGGGTCCGCCCGGCCGAGGGGCAGCCGAAGCTGCGTGCGCGCCTCGCGGGCTTCGGCCTGATGGCGGATCAGGCGGATACCGTGGTGGCGCGGTTGTCGGGCGGGCAGAAGGCGCGGCTGTCGCTGCTTCTAGCCACCATCGACGCGCCGCATCTTCTGATCCTCGACGAGCCGACCAACCACCTCGACATCGAGAGCCGTGAGGCGCTGGTCGAGGCGCTCACGGAATATACCGGCGCCGTGGTGCTGGTGAGCCACGACATGCACCTCCTGGGCCTCGTTGCCGACCGGCTGTGGCTGGTGAAGGGCGGCGCGGTCGCGCCCTACGAGGGCGATCTTGAGGATTATCGCCGGATGCTTCTGGCCGGCGACGAGGTGGAAAAGCCTAAAGCCCCGGTCGAGAAGCCGAAGAAGGCGAGCCGCGACGAGATCCTCGCGCTCAAGGCCGAGGTGCGCAAGAGTGAGGACCGTCTGGCCAAGCTGAACGAGATGCGCGACAAGCTGGCCAAGAAGCTCGCCGACCCAGAGCTTTACGAACAGGCGCGGATCGGCGAACTTGAGACCTGGCAGAAGAAATACGCCGAGGTGATGGAAGGGCTCGATCGCGCCGAGGCACTGTGGCTGACCGCGCAGGAAAAGCTGGAGGAGGCGGGCGGGTGATCGACACGGGGTTCCTGATCACGAGTTTCGTGACCCTTTTCGTTGTCATCGACCCCCTCGGCCTGATCCCCCTCTTCATCGCGCTCACGCAGGGCGTGTCGCCGGAGCAGCGCAGGGCTGTCGGGCGGCGCGCCTGCACGATCGCCGCAGCCTTGCTGATTGTATTTGGCCTTCTAGGCGAGAAACTCCTGACCTTCGTGGGCATCTCGATGCCCGCTTTCCGCATCGCCGGCGGGATCCTTCTGTTCCTGACCGCGCTCGACATGCTGTTCGAACGCCGGACGCAGCGGCGCGAGGGGCAACATGCGGATCCGGCACATGATCCGTCGGTCTTTCCGCTCGCCATGCCGCTGATCGCCGGGCCGGGGGCGCTTGCCTCGATGATCCTCCTCGTCGGCAAGTCGGGGCCGGGCTGGACCGGCGCAGGGTTGGTGTTCCTTGAGGCGATGGCGGTGATCGCCATCGTCTTTTTGCTGTTCCAGGTGGCAGGTCCGATCGAGCGCGCCCTTGGCCGGACCGGGACGATGGTCATCACCCGGCTTCTGGGCATGCTGCTCGCGGCCCTGTCGGTCCAGTTCGTCATCGACGGGATCGTTGGCACTGGCCTTCTGACCTCCTGACAGCGATTGCGAAGCCCCGGCGGCATCCCTACATCCGCAAGGTCAAGGGGAGCAGCGGATGGATACCAACGATCTGATGCGGCTGATGTACCTAGCCGTCCTGCTGGCTGCGGTCGGCGGCTGGGTCCTGGTCGAGTATCGCGGGCGGCTGGGTGCGGCCCTGCGCAACTTCATGGCCTGGGGATTGATCTTCGTTGGCGTCGCCGCGGGCTATGGCCTGTGGGCTGATATGCGCCGCGACCTGCCCTATCAGGCGGTCGTCCAGGACGGGCGGGTCGAGGTCACGCGGGCGCCCGACGGTCATTTCTACCTGCCGGTCGAGGTAAATGGTCAGTCGATCGAGTTTCTTGTCGATACCGGGGCGAGCAATATCGTCCTGTCACAGAAGGATGCGCGTCGCGTTGGGATCGACCCTTCGTCGCTTGCCTATGTCGGTCAGGCGCAGACGGCGAACGGCGCGGTCTCGACGGCTCGGGTCAGACTCGACAGCCTGACGCTCGGCCCCTGGACCGACCGCGACCAAGCTGCATGGGTCAACCGCGGCGAGATGGACGGCTCGCTTCTCGGCATGGATTACCTGCACGGCTTCAAGATGGAGATTGACGGGCAGAAGATGGTCCTGTCGCGCTAGGGCGAACTGAACGCCCGGGCAAAGGCCACGTCGGCGCCGGGATGGAGCGGTGCGGTCAGGCCGTTCGTCGCCAGACCGCGCGGCTCGAGACCAGCAAGGATCGGCGCGCGCCGACCAAGGGCAGGAAGCGCCTGAAGAACATCCGTGACGATCGCCTCGACCACCTCCTGAGGCGTGTCGGCCCGGGCAACCAGTGTCGCGGTCACCGAGAAACTCTGCTGTGCCGGCGAACCGGGCCGATAGCTCGCCATGGGGATGGAGGACGCCGTCAGGTCCTTGCCGGTTCCGATGACCTGCCGGATTTCGTCCAGCGACAAGGGGAGCACCGTCACGGGACAGGAGTTGAGCGCGGTCGCAATCGCGTCGTTCGGGTGGCCGACCATCAGAAATGTCGCATCGATTGCGCCGTCGCAGATCGCCTCGATCGCGGTGCTGGTCGGAAGTTCGGCAAGCTCCGAGAACTCGTCTTCACTCAGGTTGATCGCCGACAGCATCCGTTCCACCGTTGCGCGACGGCCGGACGAGGGGTGACCGATATCCACCCGCTTCCCAGCTAGGTCCATGATATCCGTTGCACCAGCATCCGTGCGCACGAGGATGGTCATCGTTTCAGGATAAAGTCCCATCACGCTGCGCAGGTCGGGCATCGGTCCCTTGGTTGCGAAGCGCCCCGTTCCGGTCAGCGCCTGCGCCTGCAGGTCCGACTGCACGAGCGCCAAGTCGAGTTCTCCCTGCCGAAGCGCATCGAGATTGTAGACCGATCCCGTCGTCGGATCTGGGCTGCAACGCATTGCCCCCATTTCGACCCGGTTGACCAGATCGCAGATCGCCGATGCCGCCGCGTAGTAGCCGCCCGAAACATCGCCGGACCCGACCGTGAAGAAAGGCATTTCCTGCGCGCTGGCGACGGAGGTGCACAGTCCAAGAACCCCGAATACTGCTGCAGCCGCCTTCATCCCCTGCCCCCGATCGCTGGTTGCGGCGAAAATAGCCGAGCCGTGCCCATCTGGCCAGTTGCCTGCTTGATTGCCCCTCGTCATTGTGCCTCCGACCGGATGTGGGATCGGCGCAGAGTGGGGACAGACGGCGATGCCGGACTTCGTCTATGACATGGATCTGGCGCAACTGGCGCTGACGATCACCATCCTGATCGTCGGATCGGTGCTGATCGGGGTGGTCATCATCAAGCCGATCCTTCGGCTGCTGATGGGAACGGGGCCGGATTTCAATCAGAACGTCTCGTACGTCACGGCGGGGTTCAGCCTGTTCTACGGCCTGCTTCTCGGCCTTCTGACCGTGGCCGCCTATCAGAACAACGAACGCATCAGGTCCGGGATTCAGGATGAAGCGTCGATGCTGGGCGCGCTCTATACCTCGATGGATTCCTATCCGGAGCCCTTGCGCAGCGATGTCCGGGGCATGATGCGCGACTATGCCCTGTTCACCATCAATGCCGACTGGCCCGCCCATCGCCACGGCCGGATCCTGAACGGCGGCGTTGATCGAGTCGCTGCGATCCGTAACAAGCTCGGCCGGTTCGAGCCGCAGACCAAGGGGCAGGAACTCTTGCATGCGGAGGTTCTGTCGGGCTTCCAGCGTTTCGTCGAGGCGCGGCAGGTTCGTCTGAGCGGGACCATCACCGGAATTCCAGGGGTGCTGTGGTATGCGGTTCTGGTCGGTGCGGCGGTCAACATCCTGCTGATCGTGCTGCTCCGCATGCGCACGCTGCAGCAATTCGTTCTGGGGTCGATCACGGCGTTCTTCCTTGGGGTGATCCTGTTCGTCATCATCGTGCTCGATCGGCCTCTGCGCGGCCCTGCGGCCCTGCAGCCCGATTCCTTCGTCCTGCTCTGGCAGAAGACGATGGTCTGGGACGAAGCGAACGGTTGAGGGTGGAGCGCGTCAGATGGCCGATTTCTCGATCCGGGACGTTGAAGGGATGCGGCAGATCCGCATCGAAATCGCCAACGAAACGGTGCGCGCCCGCAAGGGGGCGATGTCCAACCTGCGCGGCAAGATCCGCCTGATCCCCCGCCTGCCCGGCCTTCGGGACATGTTCCGCAGCCTGTTCATTCCCGAAGGCACGATCCGACCCTTCTACGAGGGGACGGGCGAAATCCTCCTGCAGCCTTCGACCGGCGGCTACCATCTGCTCGACGTGTCCGATGGCGAGCGCTGGATCCTTGAGCCCGGCGTGTTCTGGGCTTGCGAGGGGTCGGTCAAGCTGGGTCTCACGCGTGATCCGTTCTTCGCCTCGCTATGGGCGGGCGACGGGTTCTTCAACTGGAAGACCTTGCTGGCGGGCCATGGGCGTGCCGCCATCAATACCCCCGGCCCCGTCGAGATCGTCGAGATCAGCAAGGCCGAGATGCGGGTGCAGGGGCGGCTTGTCCTTGGCCGGACCGAAGGGCTGACCTTCCGCTCCGAGCGTCCTGCCGGGTTCTTCCGGAGCTTCATCTCGGGCCAGACCCGGCTGAGGGTCTTCCGTGGCACCGGCAAGGTCCTGGTCTGCTGGACGCCTTACTGGAACGAAAAGCTCCTGCGCCAGATCGGCGGGCAGGACGACGACGGGGCGACCTGACTCAGCCTGCCGCCGCCCGTTCCTGTTTCTTTTCCCACCGGCCCGACTCCTCGGACCAGTACTGCGCCGCAAGGCCGGCGGCGGTGACGGCGCGCCACTGGCCGCGCGCCGCTTCAACAGTCGAGGCATCGCCGCCATCGAAGATCAGGCAGGCGCGTTCCAGCCCCTCGGCCTCGGCGGGGTCGATGGCCGCGCCATCGATGGCGATCAGGCAGCGCGCACCGTTGGGCAGGCCGGGACGGTCGGTCAGCAGGATTGGCTGGTCGGCGTCATGGGGGCCACCCGCGAGACCATGCGGCAGGAAATCCTCCTCCGATCCAAGCCAGAGCTTCTCATCCAGCCATTCGAGCCGCGCGCGATCCGCCCCCCGCACGGCGACGCGCCAGCCGGCGGTGAGCGATCGCGCGATGATCTGCGGCAGGGTCTGTTCGACCGTGCTGCGGGTCAGGTGGTAGAAGATGACGCTGCCCAAGGCCCGGTCAGCCTTCGCAAAGGTCCTGCACCAGCCGGTCCAGCGTCCTGACTCCCCAGCCCGTGGCGCCTTTCGGCGCGAAGGTCGAGTCGCTCTTCAAACTGGCCGTGCCTGCGATGTCGAGGTGAATCCAGGGCGTGCCCGGCTTGACGAAACGTTGCAGGAAGCAGGCGGCAGTGATGGCGCCGCCTTCGCGACCGGTAACGTTCTTCATGTCGGCGATGCGCGATTTCAGAAGCGCGTCGTAGGCCTCGCCAAGCGGCATCCGCCAGGCACCCTCGCCCTCGGCCTTCGCGGCCTTGAGGAAGGCGTTGCAGAAGGTGTCGTCGTTCGAGAAGACGCCGGTGTTCTCATGCCCGAGCGCCACGACCATCGCCCCGGTCAGGGTGGCAAGGTCCACCATGCCGACCGGCTTGAAGCGCTCCTGCACGTACCAGAGCACGTCAGCCAGCACGAGTCGGCCCTCTGCGTCGGTGTTGATGACCTCGATCGTGTCGCCCTTCATCGATTTCACGACGTCGCCCGGCCGCTGAGCGTTGCCGTCCGGCATGTTCTCGACCAGCCCGACGATGCCGACGACATTGGCCTTGGCCTTGCGCAGGGCCAGCGCCCGCATCACGCCCGAAACGACGCCCGCACCGCCCATGTCGCCGGTCATGTCCTCCATCCCCGCCGCCGGCTTGATCGAGATGCCGCCGGTGTCGAAGGTCACGCCCTTGCCGATCAGCGCCAGCGGCGCGTCGCCTTTGGCGCCGCCATTCCACTGCATAACCACCACGCGTGGCGGGTTGGCCGAACCTTGGGCCACGCCCAGAAGAGTGTTCATCCCGAGCTTCTTCAACTCCTCGGGTTCGAGGATCTCCACGTCGAGCCCCAGTTCCTGCATCGCAGCCAGACGAGCGGCGAAATCGACAGGCGTCAGGATATTCGCCGGTTCGTTCGTCAGGTCACGGGTGAAGAACACGCCCTCGGTCACCGCTGCATGGGCCGTGGCCTGCGCCGCGACCGCCTCGGGGTTTGCAACGAGGAAGGTCACCTCGCCGGGAGAAGTCACCTCCCCGGTCCGATAGGCGGTAAAGTCATAGGCCCGGAGCGCCAGGCCATAGGCGATCTCGGCAGCCTTGGGATGGCCCTCAGCCAGCACCAGCGCCCCGCTCGCGCCAAGGGCTTTGCCCACGGCAGCGCCAGCCTTGCGGGCGGTCAGCGCGTCGGCCTGCCGGTCCAGGCGCAGGATCTGCACCGCTTCGGCGGCGATGCCTGCGGGCCAGGCAAGTTCGGCGGCATCGCCGGGCTTCATCTTTTCGAACGCAGGCGAGGACAGAAACCGTTCGAGCGCGCCCTTGGTCAGCCGGTTGATCTTGCGAGAGACCGGCCCGATGGCCCCATTCGCACCAGCGATGATCACGACCTTGCCCGCAAACCCGGCTGCGGCCTCGGCCTCGGTGGAACGGAACTGGATGGTGACGGGGGTGGACATGAGCGGGCTCCGGATTTGTCTGTCTATATGGGAACGGTCGGCCAGATTGCCCCGTTCCGGCATAGGCGGAGCCTAGCCCGCGCCCCCGGCAATGACCAGATAGCAGTTTTCCCTGCCGCGGTTTTCCACTAGTTTCGCCCGAAACAAGAATGAAACGAGGGAGAGCATCGGGCGTGTCGAGATTCGACAGATATCTGCTGTCGCAATTCATGGCGCTGTTCGGGTTCTTTTCCCTTGTGCTTGTGGCCGTCTATTGGGTGAACCGCGCCGTCAGCCTGTTCGACCAGCTGATCGGCGATGGTCAATCGGCGCTCGTCTTCCTTGAATTCACTGCACTGACCCTGCCGAACGTCATCCGGCTTGTGCTGCCGGTTTCGGCTTTTGCGGCGGCGGTCTATGCCGCCAATCGGCTGACCCGCGAAAGCGAGCTTGTCGTCATGCAGGCGACCGGCTTCTCCCCGTTCCGGCTGGCACGACCGATCGTCTATTTCGGCCTGATCGTCACGCTGCTGATGGCGATCTTGATGAATGTCATCGTGCCCGCCAGCCGCCTGACCCTGCAGACGCGCACAGCCGAAATCCAGGCCAATGTAAGCTCGCGTCTGCTGCGCGAGGGGTCCTTCGTCCATCCGGTCGACGGCATCACCATCTACATCCGCCAGATCGCACCGACAGGCGAACTTCTGCAGGTGTTCCTGTCGGATGCCCGGGATCCGCGCCAGCGCATCACCTACACCGCACATCGCGCGCTGATCGTGCGCAGCGAAACCGGACCGAAGCTCATCATGTTCGATGGCATGGCCCAGACGCTGGAACAGAAGACCTCGCGGCTGGCGGTCACCCGTTTTGCAGACCTGACCTACGACCTGTCGTCTTTCCTTCAGTCGGCGGGGCCGATCCAGGCCGGTCCGGACGAGACCTCGACACTGACGCTTCTTTTCCCGCCCCCGGGGCTGGCCGAGCGGATGGGGACGACCGAGGCGGCGCTGCTGCAAGAGGCGCATAACCGCATCGCCAGTCCCTTCATGGGTCTGGCCGGGCCGCTCATCGGTTTTTCGGCCTTGCTTGTCGGCGCGTTCAGCCGCTTCGGTCTCTGGCGGCAGGTATTGGGGGCGATCTTCCTGCTGATCGTCGTGCAACTGATCGACAACGTGACAACCAAGGCCGCGCTTCAGGATCCCTCGAACTGGCCGCTGACCTATGCGGCGCCGCTGCTGGGCATCCTGATCGGACTCGGGCTTTTGTGGTTCGCGGCCCTGCCCCGCCGGATACGGGCAAAGGGACAACTGCTGGCGGGAGGAGAGGCATGACGCTCAGCCGCTACCTCGCCCGGCGTTTTCTTTACGCCTATCTGATGGTTCTCGGCATCTTCTCGATGTTGATGATGCTGATCAGCATGGTCGAGCGGGTGAGAAAGCTTGCCGGAACGTCTGTGGGATTCGGTCAGATCGTTGGTCTTGCCGCGTTGGATGTGCCCGAAAGCGTCTATCGCATCCTGCCGCTGATCATGATCCTGTCGGCGATGATGCTGTTTCTCGCGCTGGCGCGGTCGAGCGAGCTTGTGGTCATACGGGCGGTTGGCCGGTCGGGTCTGCGCATGCTGGTCGCTCCGGTCCTAATGGCGTTCCTGATCGGGCTTTTCTCGATTGCCGTCCTGAACCCGCTTGTTGCCGCGACCGAAAAGCGATCGGCCGAGCTTACGGCCGAATTCTCGTCGGGAAGCTACAGCGTGCTGTCGGTCAGTTCCGAAGGGCTCTGGCTGCGTCAGGGGGGCGATGGCGTGCAGACGGTGATCCGCGCGACGCGGGCCAACGGCGATGCGACCGAGCTTTTCGATGTGACATTCATCGCATCCGACGACACCGGCACCCCGCTGTCGCGCGTCGAGGCGGCCAGCGCCCGGTTGGAGCCGGGGGCCTGGTCGCTTGACGGGGTCAAGAGATGGGACCTGACCGCCGAGAACCCCGAGGCGACTGCGATCGAACAGCCCAAGGAGCGTATGCCGTCCAGCCTCACGGTCGAACGCATTCGCAACAGCTTTGGCGCGCCCTCCAGCATCTCGATCTGGAACCTGCCCGCCTTCATCACGAGCCTGGATCAGGCGGGCTTCTCGGCGCGCACGCATCGCGTCTGGCTGCAGACGGAACTGGCGATGCCCTTCCTGATGGCCGGCATGGTCCTGCTTGCCGCTGGCTTCACCATGCGGCACACAAGGTTCGGCAGGACCGACATCATGGTGTTGTTGGCCGTGCTGACCGGCTTTGCGATGTTCTTCCTTAGAAATTTTGCGCAAGTATTGGGAGAGTCAGGGCAAATCCCGATTATCGCTGCTGCGTGGGTTCCGCCTGTCGCCACCATTCTGGCGGCTCTCGGGCTTCTTCTGCACGTCGAGGACGGCTGATGCGGCGGCACCTGCTATCCCTCATCCTTCTCGTCGGGCTGGCTATCCCCGCCAAGGCCCAGGAGGCTCCGGCCGATCTGGCCACGCTGGTTGCGGATCAGATCGAGATCCAGGCCGACAGCGTGCTGGTGGCTGCCGGCAATGTAGAGGTGCTGCAAAAGGGAATGCGCCTCAAGGCAACCCGCGTGACCTTCGACCAGAAGACCGATCAACTCAAGATCGAGGGGCCCATCGTACTGACCGACGCGACCGGTACACGCATCGTCGCCGATCAGGGGGAGCTTTCGTCGTCGCTGACGGACGGTATCCTGACTGGGGCTCGGCTGGTGCTGAAGCAGCAGTTGCAGCTTGCCTCGAACTACGTGATGCGCGCCGGCGGTCGGTACACGGAACTTGGCCGCACGGTCGCCTCCTCCTGCCAGATCTGCGAGGGTAGCCAGACGCCGCTCTGGGAGATCCGCGCCAGTCGGGTCGTCCATGACAAGGAGACCCGGCAGATCTATTTCGAGGACGCCAACTTGCGGATGTTCGGCGTTCCAGTGGCCTATGTGCCGCGCCTGCGGATGCCCGATCCGACGCTTGAACGGGCGCGGGGGTGGCTTCTGCCCAGCATCCGCAGCACGAGTCAACTCGGCTTCGGCATCATGGCGCCGTACTTCGTGCCGATCGGGGAAAACCGCGACCTGACCATCACCCCGTACATCAGCTCGAAAGATGCGCAGACCCTGGGCCTGCGCTATCGGCAGGCCTTCTGGAACGGCTATTTCGAGGCCGAAGGCGCGGTATCGCGTGATCAGATCGACCCCGGCACCCGTGGTTATCTGTTTGCCAAGGGCAACTTCCGTCTGCCCGACAGCTTCTACCTGTCCTTCGGCCTGCAGATGGCCAGCGACAACTCCTATCTTCAGGACTACGGGATTTCGTCGCAGGACCGGCTCGACAGCTTCATCCAGGTCGAGCGGGTCAAGCGCGACCGCTACATCTTTGCCGGCCTGACCCATCTGGAATCGATCCGCGACGAGGATACCAACGATACGCAGCCATCGACGCTTGTCCGCGCGATCTATGACCAGCGTTTCGCCCCGCCAATGATCGGAGGGATAGCGACCCTTCGGTATGAAGCCACCGGCAGCATGACGACGTCAAGTTCGACCACGGATTCGAACGGGGACGGCAACTCCGACGGACAGGATACCGCGCGCGGGCTGGTGCGGCTCGACTGGCGGCGGGACTGGATCCTGGCAGGCGGGCTTGTGGCGGCTGCAACCGGCCGCGTGCTAGGCGATGTGACCTTCGTCGGCCAGGATCCGGCCTATCCGAGTGCGATCGAGCGGGCCTATGGCGTCTTTGGCACGGAACTGCGCTACCCGATGGTCAAGTCCGACTCCTGGGGTGGCACGCAGATCCTTCAGCCGGTGGCCAACTTCCTCGTGTCGAAGAGCAGCCTGCCAACCGTGCCTGACAATGACAGCCTCGTCGTCGAACTGGACGAGGGCAACCTGCTCTCGCTCGACCGCTTTCCCGGCACCGACAAGATCGAACTGGGGACGCGGGGGGCAATGGGTCTGGACTGGACACGCTACGGTCAGGATGGTTCCGAGGTCGAGCTGGCCTTCGGCCGCGTGGTCCGGGCCGACGATCTTGAGCAGTTTACCCCCTCCTCGGGTCTCGACGGGACTTGGTCGAACTGGCTTCTCGCCATGCGGGTGGCCTCGTGGGAGGGGCTGACCCTGACGCAGCGCGTGCTGCTCGATGACGAGTTTGACGCCAATATGGGCGAGTTCCGCATGAACTGGGGCAACAACAAGATTGGCCTGGAAACCGGCTATTACTGGGGGATTTCCGATCCCGAAGCCGACCGGCCGGACGACGTTTCGGAAATCAGCTTCAACAGTTCTTGGAAATTGAATGACAACTGGACGAGTGTCCTCGGCATCCGCCACGATTTCATCGAGGGTCGCACCTCGGACGCGAACCTCGGCTTCGTGTATCGCAACGAATGCATGCTGGTGGACCTTTCGGTTTCACGCTGGTATTCGGATTCAACAAGTCTGGACCCGACGACCGAGTTCGGCCTGAAGGTACAGCTTCTGGGTTTCGGTGGTGGAGCTGCCCCCGGACCAGCCCGGCAATGCCGGGGGTAAGGGTCAGGGGTGCAGAATGCGCCCGGGACGAGATAACAAGGGCCGGGACATACCGCCCGGGGATGAGCAGACGGAGCAGACGGACTGGACATGCGCCCGATTATGAAAATGCTCGCGGGACTTTTCCTGGTGGCGGCCTCTTCCTTGGCCAATGCGGCTGACGGACCGTTCGCGCCTGCGATGTTCGTCAACGACAGCGTTATCTCGCAGTTTGAGCTTGACCAGCGCATCCTGTTCCTCAACGCGCTGAATTTCCCGGGCGATGTCGAGGAGCAGGCCATGACCGGCCTGATCGAGGACAAGCTGCGGCTTCAGGCGGCCAAGACGGCGGGCACGCTTCCAAATGAAGTCGAAGTGACACGCGGGATGCAGGAATTTGCCGGGCGCAGCAACGTGACGCTTCAGCAGTTCGTGGAGGCGATTGGTCAGAAGGGGGTCGCCCCTGAGACCTATCGCGATTTCGTTCGGGCCGGCGTTGCCTGGCGTGGCGTGATCCGCCAGCGTTTTGGCGGCACCGTGCGCATCACCGATGCCGAGGTCGATCGCGCCCTCTCGGATACGGCCCTGCGGGGAAGCGCGCGCGTTCTGTTGTCCGAACTCATCGTTCCCGCGCCGCCCGGCCAGGAAGCCGATGCCTTGGCCCAGGTCGAGGAACTCCGCTCCTCGATCCGGGGCGAAGCCGATTTCGCCGCGGCAGCGCGGCAGTACTCGGCCTCGTCCTCGGCGCAGGCAGGCGGACAGATCGACTGGCTTGATGTCGGCAAGCTGCCGCCGGCGCTGCGGCAGATGGTCCTGGGATTGGCCCCCGGTCAGGTCTCCGATCCGCTGCCGATCCCCAATGCCTACGCCATCTTCCTGCTGCGGGCCCTGCAGCCGACCGCGGAGAAGCCGCAGGTCGCGATCGACGTCGATTACGTCGAGGTCATCCTGCCCGACGGACCGGAAGGCCAGAGCTGGGCCTCGACCCTTATGGCCAAGGCCGATACCTGCACCGATGTGGTCCGCCTGACCAGCAAGCTGCCGGCACAACAGGTGATCCGCACGGTTCAACCCGCGGGAGCAGTGCCGCGTGACGTTGGGCTGGAGCTTGCGCGACTGGATACGTTCGAGACTTCATTCTCGCTACGCCGCGGGGGAAGCCGCGTGTTCCTGATGCTCTGCGGTCGTACAATGGCGCCGGTGGACGAGACTTCGGCCGAAGGGCTTGGCGACGTTCAGGAAGCACCCGACGCAGATGCGCCGGGTCCGAAGGAACCGAAGCCGACCCCGACCCGCGAGGAGCAGATCGCCAAGCAGCGCGATGCGATGCGCATGTCGCTGACAAACCAGCGGCTTTCGGAGCTAAGCGAGCAATACATGCAGCAGCTGAAGGCTGCCGCCATCATCCGCGAACCGTGACCGGCGGTTTCACCCCGCATCCGCCCGTCGCGCTGAGCTGCGGCGAACCCGCCGGCATCGGACCGGAGATCGCCGTCAAGGCGCGGGCGATACTGGGCGCGGAAGTTCCCTTCTTCTGGATCGGCGATCCGCGCCATCTGCCGCAGGGCACGCGCTGGCAGGCCCTGTCCGATCCCGCCGAGGCCCTGCATGTGGCGGCGGACTGCCTGCCAGTTCTTCCGCTCGAATTGGGGCCGGCACCCCTGCCCGGTCAGCCCACCCCTGCACTGGCCGCCGGTGTCGTTGCTGCGATCGCGCGCGGGGTGGCGCTCGTGCAGGCTGGACAGGCCTCGGCGCTTTGCACTGCGCCCATTCACAAGAAGGCGCTGAAGGATGGCGCGGGTTTCGCTTTCCCCGGCCACACCGAGTATCTGGCGGCGCTGGCCGGTGTCGGCCGGGTGGTGATGATGCTCGCCTGCGCCGGGCTGCGGGTCGTGCCGGCGACCATCCACATTCCCCTGTCCGAGGTGCCGCGCGCCCTCACGCCCGACTTGCTGGAAGAGACGATCCGCATCACCCGCGACGGCCTCATCCGCGATTTCGGGATCGCCGTTCCCCGCATTGCGGTTGCGGGCCTGAACCCTCACGCCGGCGAGGGCGGGGCCATGGGGCGGGAAGAGATCGACTGGATGATCCCGCTTCTCGACCGCTTGCGCGGCGAAGGGATGGCGCTGCTCGGCCCCCTGCCCGCCGACACGATGTTCCACCCGGCGGCGCGGGCGCGCTATGATGCGGCAATCTGCGCCTATCACGACCAGGCGCTGATCCCGATCAAGACCATCGATTTCGCCGGGGGGGTGAACCTGACGCTCGGACTGCCCTTCATCCGCACCTCGCCGGATCATGGCACGGCCTTCGACATCGCCGGGAAAGGCGTGGCCGATCCGTCGAGCCTGATCGCGGCGCTGAAGATGGCGCAAGCTATGGCGGCGGCGCGTGGGGCGACTGCGGACGTGGGGGTTTTGCACCCCCACACCCCCGCAGGATATTTGTGAACAGAAGAAGGGTTAGGTTTTGGCAGCGATTGACGGTCTTCCACCCCTGCGCGAGGTCATCGCGACGCATGGGCTGGTGGCGAAGAAACAGCTTGGCCAGAACTTCCTGCTCGACCTGAACCTGACCGCCAAGATCGCGCGGATGGCGGGCGATCTGTCAGCCTGTGACGTGCTGGAGGTGGGCCCCGGCCCCGGCGGTCTGACGCGCGGGCTCTTGGCCGAGGGCGCGCGGCATGTGCTGGCGGTGGAGAAGGATGCGCGCTGCATCCCGGCGCTGGAGGAGATCGCGGCGATCTATCCCGGTCGGCTCGAGGTGGTGAACGGCGATGCGCTGGAGGTGGATGCAGCGGCCCGCCTGACCGCGCCGATCCGGGTGGTGGCGAACCTGCCCTACAACGTCGGGACCGAGCTTCTGATCCGCTGGCTGTCGCCGCCCGTCTGGCCGCCCTTCTGGCGAAGCCTGACGCTGATGTTCCAGAAAGAGGTGGCAGAGCGCATCGTCGCCAAGCCCGGCAGCGGCGCCTATGGGCGGCTGGCGCTCCTCGCCCAATGGCGGACCGATCCAAGGATCGTGCTGACCTTGCCGCCCGAAGCTTTCGTTCCGGCGCCCAAGGTGCATTCGGCGGTGGTGCATCTGACCGCCCTGCCCGAGCCGCGCTATCCGGCGGAGGCAGGCGTGCTGTCCCGGGTCACGGCCATGGCCTTCAACCAGCGGCGCAAGATGCTGCGGTCAAGCCTGAGGGGCCTGGCCCCCGACCTGGAAGACAAGTTGCGCGCCGCCGGCATCGAGCCGACCGCGCGCGCGGAAGAGATCTCGCTTGAGAAGTTCTGCGCCCTCGCCCGGCTGGTTGCAGGCAAGGGCTGAGAATCATTCCGCCGCTTCGGCGGGACCGCTTTCGGCCTTGGGCTTGCGCGGGGCGCGCGGCTTGCGGGCCGCGGGCGGCTTTTCAGCCACCGGGGCGGCAGGCGCTTCGGCTACCACCTCGACAGCGGCCGGCTCGGGGGCGGGCGCGCTCACGGCTTCGGCGCGAGGCTGCTCCGTCCGCTGCTGCTCGTGCCGCGGCGGGCGGCGGTCGTTGCGATCGCTCCGGCCTTGCTGGTCGTTGCGGGGCTGGTCGTTCCGGGGGCCGCGTTCACGCGGGTCCTGCCGGTCGCGCTGCTCCGGGCGATCCGACCGATCCTGACGCTGCTGATGCTCGCGGCTGCGGGTCTCGGGGGTTTCGACAAGGCTGCTTTCGCCGAGATCCTCGATGAAATCCATCATGCCGCCAATGCGCGGCGCGGGTTCCATATCGGGTTGCTCGTCGGCGACCGGATCGTAGCGGGTTTCGCCGCGAGTGTCGTTGCGGTCGTTCTGCCAGTTCCGCTCGCGATTGCCGCCCTGACCGTTCCCGCCCTGTCCGTTGCCGCCTTGCTGGTTGTGGCCGCCCTGTTGCTGGCGGGCCTCCTGTTCGGCGGCGAGTTCGCGCTGCGCTTCTGCCAGGAGCCGGGTGTAATGCTCGGCATGCTGCATGAAGTTCTCGGCGGCAACGCGGTCATTCGACAGCTGGGCGTCGCGGGCGAGGATCTGGTACTTTTCGATGATCTGCTGCGGGGTTCCGCGCACCTTGCCTTCGGGGCCGTTGCTGTCGAAGACGCGGTTGATGATGTTGCCGATCGACCGGGGCCGGTTCGACTTCGAGCGCGAACGTGATTTCGATGATCTCATGTTTTCCGTTGTTCCAGCCAGTGTGGCCTTGCCCGACAGCCTGCGCCTGTGGCGCGTCTCACCCCCGATGCGGAGCCCCGTGGACGAGTTGTTCGGCTAACGAGAGGGACATGTTCCGCTGGCCCGTTGTCAGGCGCAGACACATCCCGTGTGATGGGATAAGCACGCGTCAGGCGGATTCACAAGGGGAAACTGGCTTTTCCACAAGGAAAAAGCGGGTTTTTCGCGTGAATGTGGCCGATATTCTGCATCTGCGCTCAAAGTGTGCGGCCCCGGACGACTCGGGGGCGGCCATCCATGTCGGGCAGGATGGCGACCGATGCCAGCCCGGCAGCCGAAAACAGGGCAGCGACCGCTTCGCCCTGGGTTGGCCCGATCTCGACCAGAATCCGGCCGCCGGGCCGCAGATGCAGTGGTGCCTCGGCCGCAATGGCGCGATAGGCGTCCAGACCATCCCCTCCGGGCGTGAGCGCTAGATGCGGCTCCCAGTCGCGAACCTCGGGTGCAAGGGCGGGCATTTCCGCGGCGGCGATATAGGGCGGGTTCGAGACGATCAGGTCGAACGTGCCATCGACCGCCGTGAACCAGTCGGAGACGCGGAACTCGCTGCGCCCGGAAAGGTCCAGCCGCCGGGCATTGTCTTGCGCCACGTCGAGGGCGGCGGGCGACAGGTCCACCGCCAGCCCCGTCGCCTCCGGCCGCTCGGCCAGAAGCGACAGCAGGATCGCCCCTGTGCCGGTGCCGAGGTCGAGGATGCGTTCGAACGGCTCTTCCAGCGCGGTCGCGATCAGCGTCTCTGTTTCGGGACGGGGGTCGAGCGTGTCGGAGGTGACGCGGAAGCTTCGCCCCCAGAACAGGCGCTGGCCGGTGATCTGGCTGACAGGGCGGCGGGCAAGGCGCTGGTCGATCGCCGCCGCAAAGCGCGCGGCGGCCTCGGGCGACAGAGGGTCGGACAGGTGCAGGCTCAGGCGATCAGGCGCAATGCCCGCCGCATGGGCCAGAAGCAGGCGGGCATCGCGGGGGGCATCCGCGATCCCCTCCGCCTGCAACCGCGGGATCGACGCGCGCAGGGCTTCCGCCCCGGTCAGCGGCGATGTCATTGCTCCATCTCGGCAAGCTTGGCCGCCTGATCATGCGCGGTGAGTGCATCGATCACCTCGGTCAGGTCGCCCGCCATGATCTGCGGCAGGGCGTAGAGCGTCAGGTTGATGCGGTGGTCGGTCATCCGGCCTTGCGGGAAGTTGTATGTGCGGATGCGCTCGCTGCGGTCGCCCGAGCCGACCTGCGACTTGCGATCGGCGGCGCGTTCGCTGGCCAGTCGCTCGCGTTCCATTTCGTAAAGCCGGGCGCGCAGCACCTGCATGGCGATGGCGCGGTTCTGGTGCTGCGACTTCTGTGACGAGGTCACGACGATCCCGCTCGGGATATGGGTGATGCGCACGGCGGAGTCGGTGGTGTTCACATGCTGCCCGCCCGCGCCCGACGAGCGCATCGTGTCGATGCGGATGTCCGAGGCGGGGATGTCGATATCTACGTCCTCTGCCTCGGGCAGGACGGCCACCGTCGCGGCAGAGGTGTGGATGCGCCCGCCTGCCTCGGTCTCGGGGACACGCTGCACGCGGTGGACGCCGGATTCGTATTTCAGCCGGGCAAAGACCCCCTCGCCCTGCACATGGGCCGTCACCTCGCGGATGCCGCCGAGGTCGCTTTCCTGTTCGGAGAGGATCTCGAACCGCCAGCCTTGCGCCTCGGCATAGCGCTGGTACATGCGGAGGAGGTCAGCGGCAAAAAGTGCTGCTTCCTCGCCACCGGTGCCGGGGCGAATTTCAAGGATGGCTGGGCGGGCGTCGGCGGCATCCTTGGGCAGAAGGGCCAGACGCAGGGCCTGTTCCATCTCGGGGATGCGCGCCTTGAGGCGCGGGATTTCTTCCTCGGCCAGCGACTTCATTTCGGGGTCGGCCAGCATCGCCTCGGCCTCGGTCAGGTCGTTGCGGGCGGTCCGATAGGCCGCGATCTCGGCCACCACGGGCTTCAGCTCCGAGTATTCGCGACTTAGGGTCGCGATCTCGGCCGGGGCCGTCCCGCCTTCGGCGAGCTTTGCCTCGAGAAACTCGAAGCGGCGGGTGATCTGGTCGAGCGTCTCTTCTGGCAGCATGGCGCCGGGTTTGGCCTATGGGTCCGGGCCGGTCAAGGCCCGGCCGTCAGGGTTGCCCCGCTCCAGCCGCCGAACTCGCGGCTGCGGAAGCGCCATGTCGTGTCGGGGGCGACGGCGATGCCGGATCGCTCCGTCGGCCCTACGACCAACCCATCGGGATGCGCCTTGGCCCAGTCCGTCAGGGCCTGATGATCCATCGGTACCTCCACCGGGGCGGTCAGGCGACCGGCGAAGTTGAATTCGGCGTTGTAGGGCATGCCGAAGAAGGCGATGCCGGCAGATTGGCGCGCCGCCAGCGCCTGCCCGATCGCCACGGTGTCCTGGCTGCGGCCGGCGAGGGTCAGTGCCGTGAGAAGATGGAGGGTCAGGGCAAGGCCGAGACCGAGGGCAAGATGGCCGCGCAAGAGCGGCAGCCGCAGGCTCGCGACGGCAAGGCCCAGGCAGAGAAGCGCCACCAGCACCACGGCCCAGACCGGGGTCAGATCCGCGAGGTTGCGGTCGCGGATCAGGCCTCCCGCCGCAAGTCCAAGGACGATCGCAAGCAGCACGGGAAGGACAAAGGCCAGCGATCCGCCGCGTCGGTCCTGCCCGGTCGAGGCGCGGGCAAAAAGCAGCGCCATCGCTGGAAGCTCTGGCAGAAGGTAATGGACCTGCTTGCCGCCAACGATCGAGAACAGGACCAGCGCCGATACCGCCCAGATCGCAACCAGTCGCCCTGCCCCGTCGCCCTTGACCGCAGCTGGAACCGCCTGCCAGAGGCGCCATGACCAGCCCCAGGGAAACAGGATCAGCGGCAGGAGCGCGATCAGGAACCAGATCGGGCGGCCATGGCCGAGCTCTCCGCTCACACGCGCGACCGACTGAGTGACAAGAAGTTCCTTGCGGAAGGCCGCATCCCCGCCAAGCAGCGCGGGCACCAGCCAGACCAGCACCAGAGCCAGAGCCACAAGCAGGGCCACGCCGCCGCCCCGGCCGATTTCGCGCCAGTCCGGCGGATCGCTGGCCCACAGACGGATCGCAAGCAATGCGGGAAGGAGGTGCAGCAGGATGACCGGTCCCTTCGCAAGCGTGCCAAACGCCAGCACCAAACCCAGCCAAAGCCAGGGGCGCCAGCCGCGGGCGCCCTGCCCGATCCGCCACAGGACAAGCAGGCCGAGCAACACGAAGACCGTCAGCAGCGCGTCGAACATCAGCGCGCCACCGTAGAGGGAGAAAAGCGTGAAACCGACAAGGATCGCCATCGACCGCAGCGCGATGGTCTCGTCCTGGGGCCAGAACCGCCGCGCCAGCTGGCCAGTCAGGAAAACCGACACCACCGCGAAAGCCGGTCCGACCAGGCGGGCGGCAATTTCCGAGACGCCAGTTCCCAGCCAGACAAGGTTGATGAGCCAGAACAGCAGCGGCGGCTTGTGACTGTAAGACTCGAAGTCGCGTGTCAGGTGGAACATGTCGCCGGACAGGTGCATTTCCCAGGCGACGGCGAGGTAGCGCGTTTCGTCGATAGGCAAGGCAGGGCGCAGCACGATCTGCACGACCAGAACAGCGGCAAATGCCGCCAGCAGCGCGCCCCCCCAAAGTCTCATGCCGTGTTCCTTGCCTTTTTCCGCCACACTTACCTGTTTTCGGCGGATGTCCACAGGCCATCTGGTCACATGGCGGAGTCTTGCCGCAGGCAAACCAAAAGCGACGCATTTTGTCGCGGACGGGATGAACCGAGGCTGCGACAGATGTATTCATGCGGAAAACAGCCGCCACCGGTCTGATTTCGCGACCCGCGGCAGGCAGGATCGTCCACAGGACCAGGGAGATCAGGATGAAGACCCATACCCGCGTGCTCGTGATCGGGGGCGGCGTCGTCGGCTGCTCGGTACTCTACCATCTGACCAAGCTTGGTTGGAAAGACGTGATGCTGGTCGAGCGGTCGGAACTGACCTCGGGCTCGACCTGGCATGCGGCGGGCGGCTTCCACACCCTGAACGGCGACACCAACATGGCAGCGCTGCAGGGCTACACGATCCGCCTCTACAAGGAACTCGAGGCGATCACCGGCATGTCCTGCGGGTTGCACCATGTCGGCGGCGTGACGCTGGCCGACAACATGGCGCGGTTCGAGATGCTGAAGGCCGAACGCGCCAAGCACCGCTACATGGGCCTCGACACCGAAATCGTCACGCCCGAGGAAATCGCCAAGTTGACCGACGGCATGGTCAATCTCGACGGGATCATTGGGGGCCTTTACGACCCGCTCGACGGCCATCTCGACCCCTCGGGCACCACGCATGCCTATGCCAAGGCGGCGCGCCTGGGCGGGGCCGAGATCGTGCTGCACAACCGCGTCCTCGAAACCAACCCTCGCCCCGATGGCTCGTGGGAGGTGGTGACCGAAAAGGGCACGATCATCGCCGAGCATGTGGTGAACGCGGGCGGCCTCTGGGCGCGCGAGATCGGCGCGATGGCGGGCGTCTACCTGCCGCTTCTGCCAATGGCGCACCAGTACCTCGTCACCGACGACATCCCCGAGATCATGGATATCCTGAAATCGGGCCGCGAATTCCCCCATGTCATGGACCCGGGCGGCGAAAGCTATCTGCGGCAGGAAGGGCGAGGCCTGTGCATCGGCTTCTACGAGAAACCCTGCGAGCCGTGGTCGGTGGACCAGACGCCGTGGGATTTCGGCCATGAATTGCTGAACGAGCAGTTCGACAAGATCGAGGACTCGGTCAACTTCGCCTATCGCCGCTTCCCGGTCTTGGAGCGCACCGGCGTCAAGCGGGTGATCCACGGGCCCTTCACCTTCGCCCCCGACGGCAACCCGCTGATCGGGCCTGTGCCGGGCCTGCGCAACTACTGGTCGGCCTGTGCGGTCATGGCGGGATTCAGCCAGGGCGGCGGCATGGGACTGGCGCTTGCCCAGTGGATGATCGAGGGCGAGGTCGAGCGCGACCCGCGCGGCTTCGATGTGGCGCGCTTCGGCAACTGGACCTCGCCGGGCTACACCGTGCCGAAGGTGATCGAGAACTACCAGATGCGCTTCTCGGTCAGCTATCCGAACGAGGAGCGCCCGGCGGCGCGCCCGTTCCGCACCACGGCGATGTACGACATCTTCGACAACATGAACGCGGTCTGGGGTCAGCAATACGGGCTCGAGGTGGTCAACTATCACGCCCTGCCCGGCGAGCCGCGCTATGAAACCCCGACCTTCAAGCGCTCGAACGCCTGGGAGGCGACGAAGCAGGAGGTGCTGGCCGTCCGCAACGGCGTCGGCATCAACGAGGTGCAGAACTTCGGTAAGTACCGCGTGACCGGCAAGGGCGCCCGCGCCTGGCTGGACCGGATCATGGCCGGATCGATCCCGAAGCCGGGCCGCCTCAGCCTGACCCCGATGCTCGCCCATTCCGGCAAGATCTTCGGGGACTTCACCGTTTCCTGCCTGTCCGAGACCGAGTTCCAGCTGACGGCGAGCTATGGCGCGCAAGGCTGGCATTCACGCTGGTTCGAGCAGAACATGGGACCGGACGTGCTGGTCGAGAACATCTCCGACACCCGCACCGGCTTCCAGATCGCCGGCCCGAAGGCGCGCGAGTTGCTGTCCCGCGTCACCCGCTCGGATGTCTCGGCCGAGGCGTTCAAGTTCATGGACGTGAAGAAGATGACGGTCGGCATGGCCAACTGCATCGTCCAGCGCGTGAGCTATACCGCCGACCTCGGCTACGAGATCTTCACCGACCACATGAGCCAGCGCCACCTGTGGCACACGTTGTGGAACGCCGGGCAAGACCTCGGGATCCGGCCGTTCGCGATGCGGGCGATGATGTCGCTGCGCCTCGACAAGTGGTTCGGCAGCTGGGGCCGCGAATTCTCACCCGACTACACCCCCTGCGAGACCGGCCTCGATCGCTTCATCCGCTGGAACAAGGAGGCCGACTGGATCGGCAAGGCCGCCGCGACCGCCGAGAAGGCCGCCGGCCCGAAGCGCAAGCTCTGCTGCTTCATTGTCGATGCGAAGGATGCCGATGTCGTGGCCTGGGAGCCGATCTGGCTTGACGGCGCGGTGGTCGGGTTCTGCACGAGCGGCGGTTTCTCGCACACCACCGGCAAGTCGGTCGCCATGGGCTTCCTGCCCGCCGATCGCGCGGTTGCCGGGACGAAATGCGAGATCGAGATCCTTGGCGAGCGCCGCCCGGCGGTAGTTGTGACCGAGTCGCTGTTCGATGCCGACGGGGCAAGGATGCGCGGCTGATCCGCGGCCCCCGGGCTTGCGGCGACGAATCCGCTCCTGGAGCGCGGGTCCAGAAGGTAACGGTCTGCCCCGGCCGTCAGGACGATGGCCGGGGGCCTTGCAGCTGGCGCCCCTTCCAGTCCTGCCGCCACTCCCGTGGCGTCATTCCGCTCCAGGTCCGGAAGGCCTGATTGAACGCGGGCTGGTTGGCATAGCAGAGGGCTGCGGCAATCTCGCCCGCGCTCAGGTCGGTCACTGCCAAGAGCTCCTGCGCGGCACCGAAACGGACCTCGGCGAGCAGGTCCCGGAAGGTCGTTCTCTCGGACGCAAGGCTGCGCCGGAGCGCCCGCGGGTGGACCCCGAGCGCTGCGGCAATTTCAGGACCCTGCGTTTCCCCACGCAGCAGGGCGCTGCGCAGCATGCGCCTCGTCCGGTCGGACCAAGGTGATTGACCCGGCGGGAGAAGGGCCTCCGCGCGCCTTTGCATCTCGGCAAAATCGAGCAGGTTGGCTCCGGGTATGGGAAGCGCAAGACTGGCCTTGGTGAAGACAACTCCGGTCTGGGGCTGGTCGAAAAGGACCGGCACACCGAAAAAATCGCGGTAGGGCCGGATGTCGGATGGCTTGCGGAACGAGAACAGGACCTCAACGATCGTGGCCTTCCCGCCGGTCAGCTCGCGGATCAGGTTGAACGCGACGGGCATGACCGTCGCATAGTTCTGCACATAGCCAAGCGCCGAGCGGTCGAAGGCTCCGTAGCCCAGGATATAGTCTTCTCCGGTGCGATGCAGGTAGGCGGTTGCCCCGCGTGTCGCGCTGGACTGGAGCGCGATGAAGCCGGTCAGCGCCGCTTCGAGCGTCGGCGCATTCGCCATCCAGCGTCCGGCCAACCCCATGCAGCGGTGATCGAAGCGGCTCCCCAAGAGCAACCCGATATGCGGACAGCCGGTCAGTTCCGCCGCACGGTCCATGATCTGGCAGAACAGTCCGTAAGGGATGCGGTTCTCGTCGCTTTCGAACGTGGAAGCAGCAACCGGAAAGCCGCGCAGTACATCGTCGAACGGCACCCCGAATTCCGCGACAAGGTGCGGCAGGCCAACCAAAGCCGCCAGACGCTGTGGGGCATTCCCGAAATCTCCGGGACGAAGGCCGTTGTCCAACATTCGTAAACGCTAGGGCTTGCCCTCGGCTAGAGTCAATCCGGGTTCCTGTCCGGTGCCTTGCGGTCGATGACCCCGGTGACGGGCGGCGCAGCATCTTGTCGTCCTCCGGACGGCTCTTCAGTTTTTTCAGAAGGAAACGGAAATCATGTCCAGCCTGACCCTCAGAAAGCTTGGTGTGGCGGCCTTGCTCTCTTGCCTCGCCCTGCCATCGGCCGCCGAACCGCCCAAGTTTGCGGCCGACGTGCCCGAAAAGATCACCACGCCAGACAAGGTGGAAACCCGCATCGGCACGCTGACCTTCAAGTACGGTACGCCAACCGGCGACACTGCAAAGCTGGTCTATGACAATCTCGATTTCATGCGCGGGGTGCAGGCTTTCCTCCGGGGCATGTCGGCAACCTCGGTCCGGGGACTGTGCAACGGGCTGGACAGCGTGGGGGTCAAGGCGAACCGGGCTTTCGGCATTACCGAGGACCTGATGGATGCCCGCACGTTGTTCCTGACGCCCAACACGACCACGGTCTACGTCTTCGGCTGCCTGGACCTGTCGGACGGACCGATGGTGATGGAGGTGCCGACCGGTGTCCTCGGGCCGGTAGACGATGCCGATTTCCGTTGGGTCACCGACGTCGGCCTGACCGGACCAGATGCGGGCAAGGGCGGGAAATACCTGTTCGTGCCCCCGGGCTGGAAGGGAAGCCTGCCATCCACAGGATATTTCGAATCTCGGCCCGCGACCAACACGCTTCTGGTGTTCTACCGCGCCTTCGTGAAGGACGGCGACATTGCGGGGGCGGTGAAAGGGGTGAAGGCCGGGGCGAAGATGTATCCGCTCAACGCCACGACCGAGGCAGGCGAGCCGCCCGCAACCGACTGGGTGAATACCTCGGGCAAGCAGTTCAACACCATCAGCGCCAACGACTTCCACTTCTATGAGGAGTTGAACGAGGTAGTGCAGAAGGAACCGGCCGATTTCGTCGACCCCGACACCGTGGGCCTCTATGCCTCGATCGGCATCCGCAAGGGCCAGCCGTTTGCGCCTGACGCACGCATGAAGGCAATCCTGACCGACGCAGTAGCCGTGGGCAACGCAACGGGACGCACCATCGTCTTTGACAACCGCGACCAGGCGGTGAAATTCTATCCCGACCGGCAATGGTTTACGGGTTTCCTCGGCGGCAGCTACGAGTTCCTGAACGGCGCCGAGCGGCTTCTGGATGCGCGGACCATGTTCTTCTATTACGCGACGGGCATCACCCCGGCGATGGCCTACTCCAAGCCCGGATCGGGATCGGCCTATGCGATCTCGACGCGGGATGCCAAGGGCGACCCGCTTGACGGCGGCAAGACCTACAAGGTCACCCTGCCCGCGCCGGTTCCGGCCAAGCAGTTCTGGTCCTTCGTGGTCTATGACAACATTACCCGCTCGCTGCTCGAAACCGATCAGAAGCTCGCAGGCGTGGACAGCACCGATCCGAAGCTGAAGCTCAATGCCGACGGATCGGCCACGGTCTGGTTCGGGCCGAAAGCACCCGCAGGTCACGAATCTAACTGGGTGCAGACCATGCCCGGCAAGGGCTGGAACACTGTGCTGCGCCTTTACGGTCCGCTGGAGCCCTGGTTCGACAAGAGCTGGAAGCCGGGCGACATCACGCTGGTCGAATAAGAGGTCGCGCCCCGCCCGGATGTCCGGGCGGGGCGCTGGCATATCACGGTGCGGGGGCCAACTTGTCGGCCGTGTGCAGGTCGAAGTCCGAGGCGTCATGCCGTTCGCGCAACTGGAAGGCCGGGTTGCCGGTGGCGCGGTTGACCATACGGCCACGGCTAACGGCCGGGCGCGCGTCGATGCGCTTCGCCCAGTCCTGCACATGGACATAGCTTTCGACATCCAGGAACTCGCCCGCGTCGTACTGTCGGCCAAGTGCGAGTTGCCCATACCACGACCAGATGGCGATGTCGGCGATCGTATACTCCGCGCCTGCGATGTAGGGTCGGGATGCAAGCTGCCGGTCAAGCACGTCCAACTGCCGCTTCACCTCCATCGCGAAGCGATCGATGGCGTAGCGGTTCTTCATCGGCGCATAAGCGTAGAAATGGCCAAAGCCGCCGCCGAGATACGGCGCGGCGCCCATCTGCCAGAACAACCAGTTGAGGCTCTCGGTGCGGCCCGCATGATCCTTCGGCAGGAAGGCGTCGAACTTCTCGGCGAGGTAAAGCAGGATCGCCCCGGATTCGAACACCCGTAGCGGCGGCGTGACGGAATGGTCCATCAGCGCCGGGATCTTCGAGTTCGGGTTGATCTCGACGAAGCCGCTGCCGAACTGCTCGCCGGTGTTGATGTCGATGATCCAGGCGTCATATTCGGCGCCGGTCTTGCCGATGGCCAGAAGCTCTTCGAGCAGGATCGTCACCTTCACTCCGTTGGGAGTGCCCCGCGAGTAAAGCTGTAGCGGGTGGCGGCCGACAGGAAGCACCTTTTCATGCGTGGCGCCGGCGGTCGGGCGGTTGATGCTGGCGAATTCGCCGCCATTCGGTTCGGTCCAGGTCCAGACCTTCGGCGGCACGTAATCGGTTTGGTCTTTCATTCAGAAACTCTCTGCGGGAGGCGGATCGACCGCGGACCGGTCAAAGCCTAACCCGACCGATGGCGGGGGCAAGTCAGGTCGGCGCTTCTCCGCGCAAAACGATGGTTTCGTTGCTGCCGCGACGGTCAGGCCGCGAACAGGACTCTCACCTCGTGCGATTTCAGCGCGCGGCGGGCTGCGGGGAACAGCCGTCCCGTCGTGATGCCGGGAAACAGGGCGTCAAGTTCGGCCCGCTGGCCTGCATCCATGCCTGCCAGGGTCCGGTCGCCGGGCTGGAAGCTCTCGGTCCACAGACCGTCGGACAGGACGATTTCGTGACGGTCGAACATCAGGTGTACGTACCGCACCGGTCGGCCTTCGACGCGGGTGATGCCGGGCTGGCCGACAAGGTGGATGGCCGCCACCAGCAGTTCGTCTTCGCCGAACAGGAGTTCCGCGCGGCTTCCGGCGATCAGGACCCTGTGCTGCGGCGAAACCATCATGTCGCGGAGCGGCTGGCCCCGGCCTAGCGCACCCGCCTTGATACGGACAGGCGCAAGTTCCGGCTGCTCGGCCAGCTGTTCCCGGTTCAACGTCTTGCCACCGATCCAGCGCAAGGGCTGCAGGCCGTGGTCCCGCGTCCAGACCATGTCGCCCGGCTTCAGCGCCTCGACCGCGACCGAACCCTGCGCGGTTTCGATCATCGTGCCGGGTGTGAAACACGGCACAACCGTCTCGATATTCGTGAAGGTGAGCGTACCGATGACATGGCGATCAGTCGGGTCGAGGAACTGGATCACCCCATTTTCCGGGTTGCCGGTATCCCTGATGATCTTCAGTGGCCCGGCGCCCGACAGGTCGAGAATGTCGGCATCAACCCCGGCTTCGCCGCCATCGATCGTATCGCCGATGCCATCGGATCCGACATTGATGACATAGGTGTCCTGGTTGGCGCCGCCATAAAGCGCGTCAGCACCAGCACCCCCGACGATCGTGTCGCTTCCCAGGCCGCCATAGACGACATCGGCGCCGCTACCGGCCTCGATGTAGTCGTTGCCGCCCAGTGCTCCGGCCGTATCGTCGCCATAGATCGTGTCGGCGCCATCCAGGCCATAAAGCGAGTCGCCACCGGCATTGCCGATCAGCACGTTGGCATTTGCGTCGCCGGTCAGCGTATCGACGCCTGCGCCGCCGGTCAGGTTTTCGATGCCCGACAGCACATCGCCCGCGGCATCGTTGCCGGCGGCGGTGCCTGCTGTCAGGTTGACACTGACCGCTGCCGAGGCGCTGTAATCGGCCGTGTCGGAGCCCGTTCCGCCATAAAGCGAGTCCGCGCCGCTGCCGCCGGCCAGCGTGTCGTTCCCGAGACCGCCATAGAGCTGGTCGGTTCCGCTGCCGCCGTCAATATAATCATCTCCGGTCAGCGTCCCGGCGGAGTCGTCGCCGTAAAGAATGTCGCTGCCACCAGCGCCGTAGATGAAATCGCTGCCGGCGTTGCCGATGATCTGGTTGGCGTTGCCGTCGCCGGTCAGCGTATCGGCTCCCGCGCCGCCGGTCAGGTTCTCGATGCCCGAAAGAGTATCGCCGGCGGCGTCGTTGCCGATGCCCGTACCTGAGGTAAGGCTGACGTTGACTGCCGCCGAGGCGCTGTAGTCGGCTGTATCGGTGCCGGAACCGCCAAACAGGGAGTCTGCCCCTGCTCCGCCCGCAAGCGTGTCGTTGCCGAGCCCGGCGTAGAGTACGTCAGTCCCTGCCCCGCCCGAGATGAAGTCGTTCCCCGTCGCGGTGCCGGCAGTGTCGTCGCCGTAGAGCGTGTCGTTCCCGGCATCGCCGTAGATGCTGTCGTTGCCAGCCGCACCAATGACCGAGTCGTTGTCATCGCCGCCATACAGGATGTCGTCGCCGGCGCGACCATCCATCGTGTCGTTGCCGGCATTGCCATAGAAGATGTTGGTATAGATGTCGGCGCCGGTCGTGCCCTGATCGTCGAAGCCCGTCAGGTTGTCGGCAGAGTTCGAGCCGATGATGCCATCGACGCCGCTCAGAGTGTCGCCCGTCGCATCGCCGCCCGTCGCGCTCGTATTCAGGACGATAGTCACGCCCGAGGCAGAGGCACTGTAGTCGGCAAAGTCCATGCCCGAACCGGCATCGAGCCGGTCGGCACCCGCTCCGCCGTTCAGGGTGTCGCCGCCAGCGCCACCATAGATTGAGTCGTTGCCGGTGCCACCAATCAGGCTGTCATCGCCATCACCGCCGTAAAGCGTGTCGTTCTCGGTGCCACCATCCAGTGTATCGTTGCCGGCATCGCCGAAGAGCGAATCCGTGCCGGCATCGCCGGTCACCGAGTCGTTGTCGTTGCCGCCATAGATCGTATCGTTTGCCGCGCCGCCAAGGAGCGTGTCAGTCCCGTCGTCGCCACTGAGCGAGTCTGCATCATCCCCTCCATAGACGACATCGATGCCTACGCCGCCAAAGACTGTGTCCGTGCCGGCGCCGGCATCGATCGTGTCGTTGCCGTCGTTGCCCTGGACGTTGTCGTTGCCGAGCCCGCCGATGATGCTGTCATTGCCTGTCCCGCCGAAGACAGTGTCATTGCTGTCACCGGCGTCGATCGTGTCATTTCCGGCATCGCCGGAAATGCTGTCGGTGCCCGCCCCACCGGAAATGGAGTCGCCATCATCACCGCCAAAGATCGTGTCCGTGCCGTCTCCGCCAATCAGCGTGTCGACCCCGGCGCCGCCAGTCAGCGAGTCATTGCCGGAGCCTCCGTCAAGCAAGTTGGCGTTGCCGTCGCCGGTCAGCGTATCGCCGCCTGTTCCGCCGACCAGGTTCTCGATGCCCGACAGCACGTCGCCCGCGGCGTCACTGCTGGTGCCCGAACCGGTGACGAGACTGACATTGACAGAACCAGAAGCGCTGTAGTCGGCCGTATCCGTTCCCGCGCCGCCATAGAGCGAGTCGGCGCCGGTGCCGCCAACGAGCGTGTCATTGCCCAGGCCGCCGTAGATCAGGTCGCCGCTGGAGCCGCCGTCGATGTAGTCGTTACCGGTCAGGGCGTCGAGAGAATCGTCGCCATAGATCGTGTCGACGCCCGACCCGCCAAAGAGGGAGTCGTTGTCCGCGCCACCAAAGACGAGGTCATTTCCACCAAAGGCGTTGACGGTATCGTTGCCACCAAGGCCAGAGATCGTGTCGGCAGTGCCCGACCCGGTAAGGGAATCGTTGCCGGAGGTTCCGGTAACCGTCGCCATGTTCGAACTCTGCCTCGAGATGCCAGGCGGGATACGGAGTCCCGCCCATGCGCTTTGCAGGCAGAATTAGGCAGAAATGTGGAAACAAACGAGCACTGCGTGAACGCTGCCCCGAATGTGTGACTATTGAGTCACTTTCCCCCTAGCGCCACAGCAGCGAAGCTTCGTGCCGTTTCAAGGTCTTGCGGGCCGTCACGTAGCGATCCAGCTGCGCCTTTTCCTTCAGTTCGGGGAAGAGTTCATAAATCTCGTTCCGCTGAGAATTGCCGACACCTTTAAGCGAATAGTCTCCAGGTTGGAAACTCTCCGTCCATGCACCGTTGGCCAGGACGACCTCGTGGCGGTCGAACATGAAGTGCATGTAGACGACGCCCAGCATCTGGACCGGCTTGACGCTGCGGTGGTTCACAAGGTGCTTGGCCGAGACCAGCACCTCATGCTCGTCGAAATAGAGCGCGGTGCGCTCGTTCGCGACCAGCATCCGGTGGTTCGGACTGACGAGCATGTCTCGCTCGGGCAGGCCATTTCCCAGGCTGCCCCGTTCGATCAGGATCGGCCGCAGATGGTGGTTGCGCGTCAGTGTCGCGTAATCCAGCATCCTCCGCCCTGCCCACCGGACGGGCTGCAGGCCGTTGTCCCGGGTGATTACCAGATCGCCCTCGGCCAGATCCTCGACCGGGACTTCTCCGCGCGGAGTGGCGATCAGGGTTCCGGGTGTAAAGCACGGCACACATTCGATATTTTCGAAGGTGTAGGACCCGGTCACATGGCCCTTGTCATCGAGAATCTCGACCTTGCCGTCGAAGCCATTCCCGTCGCTGTCGACGGTCTTGTCGACGATGCGGAAATAGGGCGTCAGGCTCATGTCGAGGCGGTCGTGGTCGTTGCCCTCCGAGCCGCCATAGATCTTGTCGCCCTTTTCGCCCAGGAACGTGTCGGCGTCGGCCCCGCCATACATGAGGTCGTTGTTTTCGCCGCCGGTGAGAGTGTCGTCCCCCTCCTGACCATACATCTGGTCGTTGCCCGACCCACCGTTCAGCTGGTCATTGCCCGACCCGCCCAGCATCGTGTCGTTCTCGCCGCCACCGTCGAGCGTGTCGTCGCCCGAGCCGCCGTCCATCAGGTCATTGCCGATGCCGCCGGTCAGAGCGTCCTGCCCTGCCCCGCCTTCGAGGGTGTCGTTGGCGCTGCCGCCGTCGAGGCTGTCATCGCCGTCGCCGCCATACAGCAGGTCCTTGGCGTTGTCGCCCTTCAGCGTGTCGTCGCCGTCTTGACCGAAGAGCGTGTCTTCGCCCTCGCCGCCTTCGAGCAGGTCCTGGCCAGTGCCGCCGTCGAGCAGATCCTTGTCATTGCCGCCATAGAGATCGTCGTTGCCGTTGCCGCCGAACAGGCTGTCAGCACCATTGCCGCCGAACAGGCGGTCGCGGGCATCGCCGCCGTCCAGGAGATCGTCCTGGTTGCCACCGAAGAGCCGGTCCATGTCGGCGCCGCCGAAGAGGGAATCCGAGCCTTCGTCGCCGACCAGAACATCGGCGCCGGACGCGCCATAGACCTGGTCGTTGCCGCTGCCGCCATAGACGACATCGTCGCCCTCGGCGGCCTTGACGGTGTCGTCGCCGCCATAGGCCATCACCGCGTCTCGATTGTTGCCGAGAACGGGCTGTCCGGGCAGCGGATAAAAGGTGCTCGGCACGTCCGAGCTGAACGGTGTGTCGTTGAAGTTTTTGAGGGAGTCGTTGGCGTCGATCCTGTCGCCCTGCGGATCGCCGGTATAGTTCACGTCGATCAGGTCGGCGCTGTTGGTTCCCTCGACGATGCCGTTCTTGACCGGGGTCGAGCCGCCAGCGCCGCAATCGTCTCCGCCCGATCCATGTCCGTTCTGCACCGTCATCCGTCCGACCCTTACCGTGCCGTCCCGAATGGGAACCGGCAGCAATCACCTTTCCCGCCGAAGCGGGACAAACCTTCGATCCGACGAATGGCCAGTTGCGGCCGGTCCGATCGGACTGCGATTGGCTCGTCCTTGCAGGTGAGTGCGATGCCACCGGGAAAATCTAACAGGTCCGGGCGCAAAGAACTGCGCTCGGTGTCGATCTCGGCAGCACGGCTCTGGTGGTCAGACCACCCCACCGTTACAAGGCCGCCCCCACGGCCAAGTTGCCCCCAGCGGGCCATATCAATTTACCGCCACGCACCCGCGTGCGGAAGCAAATCTCCGATCACGGTCTGTTGGGCGCACTACCTATTCGGGCCGCTGAGCAGCATAATGCTCGCTAGGGTGGATATTGATGCGCAGTCCTGAGCGGGGCTGAAAACCCGATCTGAGACCAATTGTGGCGGGACGCCACAGAATTGCCTTGTTTCGCCACACTTTGTCGCCTGACCCGCAGGGGATCGCCGTCAACAGGCGCTGCAGGACAGTCGGCTTCATTTCCTGGCCGCGAACAGTATGTCTTTTGGAAATTCCTGGCCTGCCCTGCCACTCGCCGTTTCCGGATTGCGTCCATCCCGAACGGTTTGCCCAGATCATCCGCAATCCGGAAACATTTCTTGCGAACCGCGGCGAATCACCTCGTTGCAGTCGGTCGGTCGCGGAGGGGCAAATGTGGCGATCCTGCGGCGAATTCCGGGATCGGTCCGCAGATGGACAGGCGGGTGACAGCCCGGTCCCGCCTCCCCTAAGCTGGATCCCTATGGAGGGGCTCCAATGTGCAATCTCTACTCGATGACCCGGGCGCAGGACGCGATGCGTCAGCTTTTCCCCGACGTGCCCGACCGCCTTGGCAACCTTGCGCCCTTGCCCGAGATCTATCCCGACCAGAAGGCGCCGATCCTGCGCAACGGAACCGACGGGCAAGAGATGGTCATGGCGCGATGGGGCCTGCCAACGCCCCCGCAGTTCCTTGAGGGCAAGAAGACCGACCGCGGCGTGACCAACGTGCGCAACACCGCCTCGCCGCATTGGCGACGCTGGCTTGGCGTCGCGCATCGCTGCCTTGTCCCCGTCACCGCCTTTGCCGAACCCGATCAAGCTCGCGGCGGCAACGCCTGGTTCACCATGCGCGACAATCGCCCCGCTTTCTTCGCCGGTTTGCACGTTCCCGGATGGACCTCTGTGCGCAAGCTCAAGGATGGCGAGACGACCGACGACCTCTATGCCTTCCTGACCTGCCCCCCGAACCTCACGGTCGGCGCCATTCACCCCAAGGCGATGCCGGTGATCCTTGTCGATCCGCCGGACTGGACCCTGTGGATGACCACAGCATGGCCCGAGGCCCAACGCCTCCAGCGCCCGCTGCCGGACGACGACATCGTGCTGATCGAGTGACCACTGATCCGTGGATTGTGGTGCCCGAGGCGAGACTCGAACTCGCATACCTTGCGGCGGAGGATTTTGAATCCCCTGCGTCTACCATTCCGCCACTCGGGCAACGCCGCTTGCGTTTACCGGCGGCGTCCGCGCTCGTCAATGCACCCCACCTTACGGGTTGCTCACCGAGAACGTATCGCAATCGGCGATGTTGCCGCTTTGCAGGCCGGTCGCGAACCAGCGCATCCGCTGCTCCGATGTTCCATGGGTAAAGGATTCCGGCATCGGATAGCGCCCGGCATTGCGTTGCAGGGTGTCATCGCCGATCTGCTTCGCCGCGTTGATCGCCTCTTCATAGTCGCCCCGCTCGATCGTGCCGAACTGCTCCTGCACCTGCCGTGCCCAGATCCCGGCAAAGCAATCGGCCTGAAGCTCGACCCTGACCGAGATGGCATTGGCCTGCTCGCCCCCGACCTGTTGGCGGACGGCCGTGGTCTGGTCGAGGATGCCAAGCTCGTCCTGAACATGGTGACCGACCTCATGCGCCACCACATAGGCCGAGGCGAAATCGCCGCCCGCGCCAAGTTCGCGGTCAAGCGTGGTGAAGAAGGCCGTGTCGAGATAGACCTTCTTGTCGATCGGGCAGTAGAACGGACCGGTCGCGCCATTGGCCCCGCCGCAGGGAGACGAGGTCGAGCCCTTGAACAGCACCAACGTCGGCGCGTGATACTGCATGTTCAGCTGCTCGCGGAAGACCTTGTTCCAGATGTCCTCGGTATCGGCGAGCGTGACCGAAACGAACTCGCCCGCCGCCTTGTCCTGTGCCGACAGCTCGCCGCCCGGAGCATTGTCGGCCAGCATGCCGCCGCCCCCATCCTGCAGGAAGGGGGAGACATCGAAACCGAAGAAAAGACCGATCAGCAACAGCGCGACCGCGCCGATTCCGCCAACACCCGCCGTGCGGCCCATGCCGCCCATGCGCCGCCGATCCTCGATATTGCCGCTGCCGCGCCGCCCCCGCCACTCCATTGCGCCCTCCGCCACCACTGCACTGGTTGACGGATGCTAGCGCGCCTTGGCCGCGCGAACGACCCTCTTTTTCACGGCGGCGTGACAGAATGTTGCCCGGGCTTCCGCCCGGCAGCGCGACGCCCTATGGTCAGGCCGGATTGCAATCAGGGACGCCGATGACCGAACGCAGCCTGCTGATCCTTCTTGCCGCTGGCGGTTCGCTGGCCCTGCTCCTTGGTGCCTTCGCCTTTCAGTATCTGGGTGGCCTCGCCCCCTGTCATCTTTGCCTGCTGCAACGTTGGCCGCACGCGGCCGCCGTGCTGATCGGCATTCTCGCGCTGACCTTTCGTTGGCGCCTGCTGTGCTGGCTCGGGGCACTGGCGGCGCTGACCACCGCGGGTCTCGGCGCCTATCATACGGGCGTCGAGCGTGGTTGGTGGCCCGGGCCCGAGACCTGCTCGGGCAATTCCCTGGCCGGGATCAGCGCGCAGGACCTGCTCGACCCGACCAAGAACATCGCTCCCGTCGTCCGCTGCGACCAGATCGCGTGGGAGATGTTCGGCCTGTCGATGGCGTCGTGGAACGTCATTGCCTCGCTCGTCCTGATGCTGCTCTGGATCGCGGCCGCCCGCCGTCAGCCCTGACGTCGCCCCGCCTTGCGCGTGGTCAGAAGCAGGTTCGTCTCGCTCGTCGTCACGCCTTCGAAGCGGCGGATCTGGCCGATCACCTCGTCAAGCTGCACCAGAGTCTCGGTCCCGATCTCGGCGATCAGGTCCCATTTGCCGTTGGTGCTGTGCACCGCCTGAACGGCCGGCAATCCCGCAAGGCGCGCAAGGATGCGTTCGGTCCCGCGTCCCTCGATCCCGATCATCATCAGCCCGCGCACCGGCGTCGCCGTTACGTCGCCGCGCGTGACGACGGTGAAGCCCGCAATCTCGCCCCGCGCCACGAGCCGTTCCATCCTCGCCCGCACGGTCGCCCGCGACAGACCCAGCCGCTCGGCCAGTTCCGAGAGCGAAGCGCGTCCGTCGCGCCGCAGTTCCGCGATCAATCGTTGATCGGCATCGTCCATTCCGGTCAAATCCTCTGCCGTATTGGCAAGGTTGCAATCCAAAACGACAATACTGCTGCTGGAAACTGCCGCAAGATGAATGAAAATCCGCAAACCTTCGGAGATTTGACATGACCCATTGCATCCTGATCGGTGCGCCGATCGACAGCGGACAACGTCGCCCCGGTTGCCTGATGGGCCCGGCCGCCTATCGCGTCGCTGGATTGGTCCAGGCGATCCGCGATCTGGGCCACACGGTCGAGGATCGAGGCGATGTCTCCTTGCCCCGGTTGAAAGAGGCGCATTGCCCTAACCCGGTCGTCCATTCGCTGGACGAAACCATCGGCTGGACCGATGCCCTGTCGGACGCAACCTTTGCCGCCTCGGGCGAAGGCTTCCCGGTGATCCTTGGCGGCGATCACTCGCTGGCGCTTGGTACCGTCGCGGGCGTCGCCCGCCGCGCCCATGCCGAAGGCCGGCCGCTGTTCCTGCTCTGGCTCGACGCCCATTCGGATTTCCATACGCCGTTGACCACCACCAGCGGCAACCTGCATGGCACGCCGGTTGCCTATATCGCCGGCCGAGCCGGCTTCGATGCCTTCCCGCCCTTCCCCGAGCCGCTGCCGCCCGAGAACATCTGCCTGTACGGCATCCGCTCGGTCGATCCGGCGGAACATGCGGCGCTCCTCCAGCACGACATCGCCATCAATGACATGCGGGTGCTGGACGAGTTCGGTATCGTCGCCCCGCTCCGCGCCTTCCTGAACCGGGTGCGCGAGGCGAACGGCCTTCTCCACGTGTCGCTCGATGTCGACTTCCTCGACCCCTCCATCGCCCCGGCGGTTGGCACGACTGTGCCCGGCGGTACGACCTTCCGCGAGGCGCATCTGGTGATGGAACTTCTTCACGAAAGCAAGCTCGTGACCTCGCTTGACCTCGTGGAACTCAACCCCTTCCTTGACGAGCGCGGCCGCACGGCCCGCCTGATGGTCGAACTGGTGGCGAGCCTGATGGGCCGCAAGGTGTTCGACCGTCCCACCCGGAGCTACGCATGAGCCTGAACCTTGTTCCTTTTGTCAGCGTCGACAAGATGATGAAGCTTGTTCTTCACATCGGGATCGAACGCGTTCTCATGGATCTCGCCGCCGAGATCGAGGCCGATTTCCGCCGCTGGCCCCAATTCGACAAGACCCCGCGCGTGGCGAGCCATTCCGATGTCGGCGTGATTGAACTTATGCCGACCTCGGACGGCACCACCTATGGCTTCAAATATGTAAACGGCCACCCGAGCAACCTGCGCCGCGGGTTGCAGACCGTCACCGCCTTCGGCCTCCTCGCCGACGTGGCAACCGGCTATCCGCTCCTTCTGTCCGAGATGACGATCCTCACTGCGCTGCGCACCGCCGCGACATCGGCGATGGCGGCCAGGCACCTCGCGCCCAAGGATGCCCGCGTCATGGCGATGATCGGCAATGGGGCGCAGGCCGAATTCCAGGCCCTGGCCTTCAAGGCGATCTGCGGGATCGAGGAAGTGCGCCTTTACGACATCGACCCGGACGCCACGGACAAATGTGCAAGGAATCTCGCGGGTTCCGGCCTGAAGATCACGCGCTGCAAGAGCCGCGAGGATGCCATCCTCGGCGCGCAGATCCTGACCACCTGCACCGCCGACAAGAACTACGCGACGATCCTGAATGACAACATGGTTGGTGCCGGGGTCCATATCAACGCGATCGGCGGCGACTGCCCCGGCAAGACCGAGCTTGCGCCGGCGATCCTGCACCGCTCGTCGATCTTCGTCGAGTATCCGCCCCAGACCCGCATCGAGGGCGAGATCCAGCAACTCGCCGCCGACCACCCGGTCACGGAACTGTGGCAGGTCATCACCGGCGAAACCGCCGGTCGCACCTCCGCGTCGCAGATCACCCTTTTCGATTCCGTGGGCTTTGCGATCGAGGATTTCTCGGCGCTGCGCTATGTCCATGGCAAGCTGGCCGCGACCGGGCTCTACGACAATCTCGATATGATCGCCGACCCAGACGACCCGCGCGACCTGTTCGGAATGATCCTGAGGGCCGCCGCCTAAACTATTGGCAGACCTGTATCATCCAGAGGGGGCGCAAGATCGGCGCCCCCGTCGCCTTCAGTGCAGCCGGAACTCGCCGACCACATTGCGCCACTCACCTGGCTTGATGAGCTTGCGATGGGTGAAGCGCACCGAATGCAGCGGGCCTTCGATCTTTTCCTGCCAGAACTCGATGAACTTGAAGAGCTGCGGATAGTCCGGGGCAAGATCGTATTCCTGCCAGACGAAGGTATTCAGCACATTGCGGTAGTCGGGCATCCGGTAGAACAGCTCGGCCGTGGTCAGGCCGTAGCCCTTGAGCATCAGTTCCGTCTCTGAAGTCACCATTATCTGCCTCCATGGTTTCCTCAATGAAGGAATCATGACACGGAACGTTTTCTTTTCAATGAAAACAGTATGTTGGCAATGTGTTGCCGCGGCTGCCAAATGTGGCGGCCCCGTGCCATTGCACCCCATATCCGCGATGGTCTATAGTGCCGCCAACAAGATGTAGAGCGGCATCAGCTGCCCCGGCGGGAAAGAGCCTCCGACGTGAGCGACGAGACAGAACAGACTGAAAACGCAAGCGAAAAGCCGGAGCGGCCGCACTACCACGGCCCCCAGGTTTCGATCGCCGAAGAGATGAAGACGGCCTATCTCGATTACGCCATGAGCGTGATCGTAAGCCGCGCGATCCCCGATCTGCGCGACGGCCTGAAACCTGTGCATCGGCGTATTCTTTATGCAATGCACGAAACCGGCAACACCCACGACAAGCCCTACCGCAAGTCGGCGCGGCCCGTGGGCGACGTGATGGGGAAATATCACCCCCATGGCGACGGCGCGATCTACGACGCGCTGGTGCGGATGGCGCAGCCCTTCTCGATGTCGCTGCCGCTCCTCGACGGCCAGGGCAACTTCGGCTCGATGGATGGCGATAACGCCGCCGCCATGCGTTACACCGAAGTCCGAATGGACAAGCCGGCAGCCTATCTTCTGGCGGACATCGACAAGGACACGGTCGATTTCCAGGACAACTACGACGGCAAGGACAAGGAACCGACCGTCCTTCCCGCCCGCTTCCCCAACATGCTGGTCAACGGCGCGGGCGGCATCGCCGTTGGCATGGCCACGAACATCCCGCCACATAATCTCGGTGAGGTGATCGACGCGACGCTTGCGCTGATCGAGTCGCCCGACATGTCGTCCGAAGCGCTGATGGAGATCGTGCCGGGTCCCGACTTTCCGACGGGCGGGCTGATCCTTGGGCGTTCCGGGGCACGGAAGGCCTATCTCGAAGGCCGTGGCAGCGTCATCATCCGCGCCAAGACCCGCATCGAAGAGATCCGCAAGGATCGCTTTGCCATCATCCTCGACGAGATTCCCTACCAGGTGAACAAGGCGACGATGATCGAGAAGATCGCCGAGATGGTCCGCGACAAGAAGATTGACGGCATCGCCCATATCCAGGACGAATCCGACCGCGTCGGCGTCCGCGTGGTGATCGAGCTGAAGCGCGACGCAACCCCGGACGTGGTTCTGAACCAGCTCTGGCGCTTCTCGCCGATGCAGACCTCGTTCGGCTGCAACATGCTGGCCTTGAACGGCGGGCGGCCCGAGCAGCTGACGCTACGCGATTTTCTCACGTATTTCATCACCTTCCGTGAGGAAGTTGTCGCGCGCCGGACCGCGTACGAACTGCGCAAGGCCCGTGAGCGCAGCCATATCCTCTGCGGTCTGGCCGTGGCGGTTTCGAACGTGGACGAGGTCGTTGCGACCATCCGCTCCTCTGCCGACCCGGCCGAGGCGCGCGACCGCCTGATGACGCGGCGCTGGCCCGCCGCTGACATCGCCGACTACATCCGCCTGATCGACGATCCCTCGCACACGATCAACGAAGACGGCACCTACAACCTGTCGGAAATCCAGGCCCGCGCGATCCTTGACCTGCGCCTGCAGCGGCTGACGGCCATGGGCGTCAAGGAAGTCACCGACGAACTGGCGGAATTGGCCGGCAAGATCCGGGATTATCTGGATATTCTTGGATCTCGCGAACGGATCATGGCGATCATCTCGGACGAGTTGCGCGAAGTGAAAGAGCTTTTCGCCGTTCCGCGCCGGACCGAGATCGTCGACTGGGCCGGCGACATGGAAGACGAAGACCTGATCGAGCGCGAGGACATGGTCGTTACCATCACCTCGGCCGGCTGGATCAAGCGCACCCCGCTTGCCGAGTTCCGCGCGCAGCGGCGCGGCGGCAAGGGCCTTGCGTCGATGGCGACCAAGGAAGACGACGTGGTGACGACGCTCTTTGTCGCCAACACCCACACGCATCTTCTGTTCTTCACCGACGATGGCATGGCCTACAAGCTCAAGACCTGGCGCCTGCCACTGGCGGGCCGCACGGCCAAGGGCAAGGCCATCGTCAACATCCTGCCGATCGAGACCGGGGTGTCGATCGCTGCACTGATGCCGGTGGATGTGCCTGAGGAGGAGTGGGACAACCTGCAGATCGTCTTTGCAACCTCGGACGGAGATGTGCGCCGTAACGCCTTGAGCGATTTCACCAATGTCATGCGCAACGGCAAGATCGCGATGAAGTTGCCCGAGGGCGTGACACTGGTGAACGCCCGCATCGCCGACGAGAATGACGACGTGATGCTGGTCACCGCCCAGGGCCGCGCGATCCGCTTCCCGACGACCGATGTGCGGGTCTTCAAGGGGCGCGACTCGACGGGTGTTCGCGGCGTACGGCTGGCCGAGGGCGACAGGGTCGTCTCGATGGCCGTGATCCGGCATTTCGAAGCCGACCCCGCCGAACGCGCAGCCTATCTCAAGCAGCGCCGCCTGATGGCAGGTGCAATCGAGGACGAGGTCGAGGCCGACGAGGACGAGGAAGCCGTTGCCGAGGGCCAGCTGTCGCCCGAACGCTATGCCGAGATGTCGGCGGCCGAGGATCTGATCCTGACAATCACCTCAACAGGCACCGGCAAACTCTCGTCCAGCCACGATTATCCGGTTCGCGGGCGCGGTGGCATGGGCGTGAAGGCGATGGATTCGGCCATGCGCGGCGGACCCCTCGTTGCCTCCTTCCCGGTCGAGATGACCGATCAGATCATGCTTGTCACCTCGACCGGCCAGTCGATCCGCTGCCCTGTCGATGGGATCTCTTTCCGCTCGCGCTCGGCGGGCGGTGTGCGGGTGCTGAACATCGGCGGCGAGGAAGAGGTCGTTTCGGTTGCCCGTGTGGCCGACCAGGGCGACGAGGAAGAATGAAGGGGCGCCTTCGGGCGCCCTTTTCATCTGTGCATGGATGCAGGTCGGACCTGCGCCTATCGGCCTGTTTTGTCTCGATTGCGTGATCTACCTTTCCTCCATTCCCGCAGAGACGGGACAGGACAAAGGGAAACGTCATGGAAAAGATCACCGCCTATGTGCCTCTGGTGGCACGCATTCTCATCGGTCTGCTCTTCGTGGTCGCGGGCGTCGGCAAGCTCGGCGATGTTGCGGGCTTCACCGGTTACCTCACCTCGGGCGGCCTGCCCGGCTTCCTCGCCTGGCCGACCATCGCGCTTGAGATCCTGGGCGGCCTCGCCCTGATCGTCGGCTTCCAGGCCCGGATCGCCGCGCTGCTTCTGGCGGGCTTCACGCTTCTTGCCGCGCTCCTCCATCACTTCCAGCCGGCCGACCAGATGCAGATGACCATGTTCCTCAAGAACCTTGCCATCGCTGGCGGTCTGTTCCTGCTCTTCGCCAATGGCGCCGGCGCCCTGGCTGTCGACAAGCGCTGATCTGCTTCGAATCGCGTCAGGCGGGTCGGGATTGCTCCCGGCCCGCTTTCCATTTCCGCGCCGATCGCCTACATCCCCGGCATGACAGAGACACTGCATATCGTCGGCGGCGGCATGGCTGGCTCGGAGGCAGCCTGGCAGGCAGCCCAGATGGGCGTGCCGGTGATGCTGCACGAGATGCGGCCCCGCGTCGGCACCTTTGCCCACCGCACTGGCAACTTCGCCGAGATGGTCTGCTCCAACTCCTTCCGGTCGGATGATGACGAGCGGAACGCCGTCGGTCTGCTGCATTGGGAGATGCGGGCGGCTGGTGGCCTCATCATGGAGATGGCGACGGCGCACCAGCTGCCTGCGGGCGGCGCGCTAGCCGTTGACCGCGAACCCTTCGCCGAGGGCGTCACCGCGCGCTTGCGCTCCCATCCGCTGATTTCCTTTTCCGAGGAAGAAGTTGCCGAGCTTCCCTCAGACGGTCATTGGATCGTCGCGACTGGCCCCCTGACCTCGTTGAAACTCGCCGAAAGCATCCGTGCCGTGACCGGGGCCGAGAGCCTCGCCTTCTTCGACGCCATCGCGCCGATCGTCTATGCCGAAAGCGTCGACATGTCGGTCGCCTGGATGCAGTCGCGCTACGACAAGGGCGAGACCGTCGAGGAACAGACCGCCTACATGAATTGCCCGATGGACAAGGCCCAATACGAGGCCTTCATCGACGCACTGCTCGCCGCCGACAAGACGCAGTTCCATGAGGGCGAGACGGCAGGCTATTTCGATGGCTGCCTGCCGATCGAGGTCATGGCCGAACGCGGTCGTGAGACCCTGCGCTTCGGCCCGATGAAGCCTGTGGGGCTCACCAACCCGCACCGTCCGGAGGTGAAACCCTACGCCGTCGTCCAACTGCGGCGCGACAACAAGCTTGGAACGCTCTACAACATCGTCGGCTTCCAGACGAAGATGAAGTATGGAGCGCAAACCGATGTTTTTCGGATGATTCCGGGGCTGGAGAATGCAAGTTTCGCCCGTCTGGGCGGTATTCACCGCAATACCTTCCTCAACTCGCCGACACTGCTCGACTCGCAGATGCGGATGAAGTCGCGCCCCTGCCTGCGCTTCGCCGGGCAAGTGACGGGCGTCGAGGGATATGTCGAAAGCGCCGCCATGGGCCTGCTCGCCGGCCGAATGGCCGCGGCCGAGATGCTGGGTCGCGAATTGCCGCCGCCGCCACCCGAAACCGCCATGGGCGCGCTTGTGACTCACATCACCGGCGGGGCCGAGGCAAAGACCTTCCAGCCGATGAACGTGAACTTCGGCCTCTTCCCCCCGATTGACGCCCGCGGCGGCCGCAAGGGGCGCAAGGACCGCTACAAGGCCTATACCGATCGCGCCAAGGCGGCTTTCACGCAATGGCTGGCTACCTGACCCGCTTCGCGCCGTCGCCTACGGGCCCCCTGCATTTGGGCCATGCCTATTCGGCGCTGACTGCCTTCGGCCGCGCTCAGGCGCAGGGCGGCACCTTTCTTCTTCGCATCGAGGATATCGACCGCTCTCGCTGCCGTCCCGAATGGGAGGCGCAGATCTATGACGACCTGCATTGGCTCGGTCTAAGCTGGCCCGAACCGGTGATGCGCCAGTCGGACCGCCTGCCGGCCTACGCAGCCGCGCTCGACCGGCTGGCGGCGCTCGGGCTCCTCTATCCCTGCCGCTGTACGCGGGCAGATATCCGTGCGGCGCTCTCGGCTCCTCAGGAAGGCGCCATGGGGCCGGATGGCCCGGTCTATCCCGGCACCTGCCGCCACCGCCCGATGACCGAGGCCGGCCCGCAGGATGCCATCCGTCTCGACATGGCAAAGGCCATGGCACTTTCGGGTTCGATTTCCTTCTGCGAATACGGACCTTTGCGTGCCGGTCTTCACTCCATTTCGCTACGGCAGATGGTCGAGACCATCGGCGATGTCGTCCTGGCGCGGCGGGACATGGGCACGTCTTACCATCTTTCCGTGACAGTCGATGACGCGGCGCAAGGCGTCACCGAGGTGGTTCGTGGCATCGATCTGTTCGAAGCGACGGCGATCCACGTACTTCTTCAAAGACTGCTGAACAATTCGACGCCAACCTATTGGCATCACGACCTGATCCGTGATGACCAGGGCAAGCGCCTTGCCAAGCGTGACGACGCCCGTGCCATCGTGCTTTACCGAAAAGAGGGCGCGACCCCCGCAGGTATCCGGGCGATGGTCGGCCTATAGCGGCTTCAGGATCTCGACCTCGGCCCCGTCCCGCACTGCCGTGTAGAAGCAGGAGCGCCGGTTGGTGTGACAGGCCGGGCCGGACTGGTCGACAAGCAGCAGCAGGCAATCGCGATCGCAGTCGATCCGCATCTCGACCAGCTTTTGCACATGGCCCGAGGTCAGGCCCTTTTCCCAGAACTCGGCCCGCGAGCGCGACCAGTAAGTGACACGTCCCGTCTCCAGCGTCTTCGCGACCGAGGCCGCGTTCATCCAGGCGAACATCAGCACCTCGCCCGAGGCATGATCCTGCGCGATTGCAGGGATCAGGCCGGCGGCATCGAACTTGAGGCTGGCGAGGTCGAAGGCCATGAGCCATTCTTTCCATTCAGGGCAACGTCGCCTATCTAAGGGGGAACCCTGCCAAGGGAAAGACATGAGCGACAGCGACCTTCTTCGGCTCTATTCCGGCCGCATCCTGGAACTTGCGGCCGACATCCCCCATATGGGGCGCCTGCCCGCGCCGCAGGGCTCGGCCCGTCGCCGTTCGCAGCTCTGCGGATCGACTGTGACGATGGATGTTGTGCTGAAGGACGGTCGCATCGCCGAGTTTGCGCAAGATGTGAAGGCCTGTGCCCTTGGCCAGGCCTCGGCCAGCATCGTCGGCCGCGTGCTGATCGGACGGAGCCATGCCGAGGTCGACCGCGCCCGCGACGAACTCCGCGCCATGCTCAAGGAAAACGGCCCTGCCCCAGCCGCCCCGTTCGACGGGCTCGAGGTGCTGGTCGCCGCCCGCGACTATGCCAACCGCCATGCCTCCATCCTGCTGGCGCTTGACGCGGCCTCGGAGGCGATGACGGCCGCCGAAACCTCGGGCACGGCCTGAGCTTCTTCCTTTCTCCGGCTTCTTCTGTTCCCAAATATCCCGGGGGAGAGGCGCGGCACGCGCCGAGGGGGCAGCGCCCCCTTTCTTTGCCGGAATGAAAAGACCGCCGCACATCCGGGCGGATGGCGGCGGCGAGGAACGCGTCTGTCGGGCAGAGGTGCTGGGGAACACCGGGGCATCGGATAGGCAAACCGACGCGAGGGGCACGGCTTGGGGCAGCCGTGGGCCCGTCAGCAGAACGCGAGGCAGATCAGGAAAAGACCGGGAGGTTCAGCGCCGCCAGCAGCAGGCCGAACAGGGTCACCACGCCAAGTGCATCCTCGATCAGGGTGCGGGACGAATTCGCAAGCGTCTCTTTCACGTCGTTGAGCATGGCAACCTCCGTTTGGGTTGCCTATTTGCTCTCACATGATTCGCGATCTGTAAAGAACTTTAAGAGAACATTCGCGAACGTTCCGCTAACCTACCCCGATCAGCCGGATCGCCCGGTCCTGGTCCAGAAGCCAGAGCAGGGCACGAACGGCTTGCCCGCGCGGGCTTTCCAGGTCTGGGTCGTCCGTCAGAAGGCGCCTGGCATCGCTCTGCGCCACGGCCATCAGGCTTCCTTGCCGCTCAAGGTCGGCGATGCGGAATTTCGGCAGGCCGGATTGCGCCGTGCCGATCAGGTCGCCCGCGCCGCGCATCGCCAGATCCTCCTCGGCAATGCGGAACCCGTCCTCGGTCTGGCGCAGGATAGTCAGCCGTCGTTCGCCCGACTCCGACAGCGGCGGCTGGTACATGAGCAGGCAGGTCGATTCCTCTGCCCCGCGGCCGACCCTGCCCCGCAACTGGTGGAGCTGGGCCAGCCCAAAGATTTCGGCCCGCTCGATCACCATGATCGAGGCATTGGGCACGTTGACCCCCACCTCGATCACGGTGGTCGCCACCAGCACTTTCGTCTGCCCCGAAACGAAGCGTGCCATTGCCGCATCCTTGTCGGCGGGCGGCATCTGGCCATGAACCAATCCCACGACCCCCTCGCCAAGCGCGGCGCGCAGGGTGGCAAAGCGCGCCTCGGCACTGGCATAGTCCACCACCTCGCTGTCCTCGACCAGCGGACAGACCCAGTAGGCCTGCCGCCCCTCGATTATCGCGTGGCGCAGGTGGCCCACCACCTCGTCGATCCGCGCCGCCGAAACCAGCGCGGTTTTCACCGGTTTCCGCCCGGGGGGCTTTTCATCGAGGATCGACACGTCCATGTCGCCATAGGTCGCGAGCGCAAGGCTGCGCGGGATCGGCGTGGCCGTCATCACCAGCACGTCGACCGCCACCCCCTTGGCACCCAGCTCCATCCGCTGCGCCACGCCGAAGCGGTGCTGTTCGTCGACGATGGCCAGCCGCAGATCGTGGAATTCGACGTCCTTCTGAAAGACGGCATGGGTCCCCACAAGGATGCCGATCTCGCCTCTGGCGAGGGCCTCGAGCTTCGCCCGCCGGGCCGCGCCCTTGTCGCGCCCGGTCAACAATTCAAGCCGTACGCCGGCCAGTTCGGCGAGCGGCTGAAGCCCGTCGAAGTGCTGACATGCTAGAATTTCAGTGGGCGCCATCATCACACCCTGCCCACCGGCCTCGACTGCGACCAGAAGCGCGAGGAAGGCGACCAGGGTCTTACCCGAGCCGACATCGCCCTGTAGCAGCCGGTTCATCTTGAGCGGTTGCGCCATGTCGGCGGCGATCTCGTGCACCGCGCGCTTTTGGGCGGCAGTCGGGGCATAGGGCAGATTTTGCAGCACATGCGCCTGCAGCCGGCCGGTGCCGTGGGTGGCAATGCCCCTGCCCCGGCGCATCGCGCTGCGGGCCAGGGCGAGCGTTACCTGATGGGCGAAAAGCTCGTCATAGGCGAGGCGCTGGCGGGCGGCGGCGGTCGGCGCCAGGTCGCCGGCCCCTTCGGGCGCATGGGTCGCGCGGACAGCCGCCTGCCAATCGGGCCAGCCCTCGCGCGTCTTGAGTGCCGGGTCGATCCATTCCGGCAGCACGGGGACCCGCTCCAGCGCCGATCCGACTGCCTTGGCCACCTGCTTTTGTGTCAGGCCGCCGGTCAGCGGATAGACCGGCTCGTAGGAAGGAAGCTCTCCGGCCTCCTCAGGGCGCAGGACATGGTCGGGATGGACCATCTTCGCGACGCCGTCGAAGAGCTCGACCTTGCCGGAAATCAGCCGACGCTGCCCGGTCGGCAACAGCTTCTGCAGGTAATCGGCGCGGGCATGGAAGAACACGAGCTGGAAGTCGAGCTGCGCGTCCCGTACCGCGATCCGGTAGGGTTTCCCTTTGTTTCTTGGCGGATAGTGGGCGCCGACCGTCACCTCTACCGTGACTGTCGTAGGTGGCACGACCTCGCGGACCGAGGCCTTGCGGCCGCGGTCCACGCCGGCATAGGGCAATAGAAAGAGCAAATCCTTGGGCCGGGTTACATCCAGCCCCTCGAGCGCCTTCGCGGTCTTCGGTCCGACGCCCTCGAGCGTTTCGAGCCCGGCAAACAGCGGAAAGAGCGCGGGCGGCCTGCTCATGCCGCGCCGATCAGGGCAAGCCAGGCATCCTCGTCGAGGATGGCGACCCCCAGCCGCTCGGCATCCTTCGCCTTCGATCCGGCTCCTGGCCCCGCCACGACATAGTCGGTTTTCGCGCTGACTGACCCCGCGACCTTCGCCCCGAGCGCCTCGGCCTGGGCCTTGGCCTCGGCTCGGGTCATTCGTTCCAGTGTGCCGGTGAAGACCACGGTCTTGCCCGCGACAGGGCTGCCCGAGGGGGCCCGAGCCACCACATCCTGCACTTCGAGTTGGGCGACGAGCGTGTCGATCGCCCGCCGTTCCGCCTCGTTGTCGAAGGTGGCCACGACCGACGTCGCCAGGACCACGCCCACGCCGTCGATCGACAGGAGCTGCTCCCAATCCTGTCCCTCGCCGATCCGAGCCTGGGTCATGGCGGCTTCGAACTCGGCCCAGCTGTGATACTGGCTGGCCAGAAGCTGCGCCGTCGTCTCGCCGACATGGCGGATGCCAAGCGCAAAGATCAGCCGATTCAAGGGGATGCGGCGACGTTCCTCGATCGCGGCGAAGAGGTTCGCTGCCGATTTCTCGCCCCAGCCCTCACGGTTCTTGAGCTGTTGCAAGCCCGAGCCATAGCGCGCCTGCAGGGTGAAGATATCGGCGGGTTCCCGGATCCAGCCGTCGCGCCAAAGGGCCTCGACCTGTTTCGCGCCGAGCCCCTCGATGTCGAAGGCAGCGCGGCTGACGAAATGCTTCAGGCGCTCGACCTGCTGGGCCGGGCAGATCAGGCCGCCGGTGCAGCGGCGGACCGAGTCGCCCTCCTCGCGGATCGCCTCGGAGCCGCATTCGGGACAACGCTCGGGAAAGACGTAGGGCACGGCGTCGTCGGGCCGTTTCGACAGGTCCACATCGGCCACCTTGGGGATCACGTCGCCGGCACGATAGACCTGCACCCAGTCACCGACGCGGATATCCTTTCCGTCGCGGATGGGCTGCCCGCGTGAATCGCGCCCCGCAATGTAATCCTCGTTGTGGAGCGTGGCGTTCGACACCACCACGCCGCCCACTGTGACAGGCATCAGCCGGGCCACCGGCGACAGCGCCCCGGTGCGGCCCACCTGGATGTCGATCGCCTCGAGCCTTGTCCAGGCGAGTTGGGCCGGAAATTTATGGGCCAGCGCCCACCGGGGCGTCGAGGACCGGTAACCGAGCCGCCGCTGCAGGCCAAGGTCGTTGACCTTGTAGACCACCCCGTCAATGTCGTAGCCAAGAGTCGCCCGCTGCTCTTCGATCCGCCGGTACTGTGCCAGCATGCCGTCGAGCCCATTGCACAGCACTGTCAATGGGTTCGTCTTGAATCCTAAGGTGGCGAACCGTTGGATGACCTGCATCTGCGTGTCGCCCAGGGGTTCGGAATGTGCGCCCCAGGCATAGGCGAAGAACCGCAACGGCCGCGCCGCAGTGATCGTCGGATCCAGCTGCCGGAGAGAACCTGCGGCGGCGTTGCGCGGATTTGCGAACAGACGTTCACCTGCGACCTGCTGGCGATCGTTCAGCGCCGCAAAGTCCGCATGGCTCATGTAGACCTCGCCCCGCACCTCCAGGATGTCCGGTGCCCCGATCAGGCTCTGCGGAATGTCAGCGATCGTTCGGGCATTTTCGGTGACATTCTCGCCCTCTTCGCCGTCACCCCGCGTGGCAGCCTGGACCAGGCGCCCGCCTTCGTAGCGCAAAGACAGCGAAAGCCCGTCGATCTTCGGCTCGGCCGTGAAGGAAAGTGGCGCGTCTTCGGACAGGTTGAGGAAATTGCGGATCCGCGTGACGAAATCCTCGGCCTCCTGCTGGTCAAACGCGTTCTCGAGGCTCAGCATCCGGACCTCGTGGCGGACCTTGGCAAAACCTTCGGCGAGCGCGCCACCCACCTGATCGCTTGGGCTGTCTGGGCGCTTGAGGGAAGGAAAGCGCGCCTCGATCGCGGCGTTGCGCTGTTTCAGCGCGTCATAGTCGGCATCGCTGATCTCGGGGGCGTCGGCGGTGTGATAGGCGCGATTGGCGCGCGCAATCCCTTCTGCCAGCACGTCGAGTTCTGCCCGCGCCTCGGCTTCGGTCAGTTCGCCCACGGGCTTCCTCTCGGCCATGCGCCCCTCCCCTGATCCTGTCCGACAGGTTTAGGAGGCGACAGGCCCAAGGTCCAGCCCACCGAACAGGGTGTGGGGCAGAGCAGAGGCGCCCCCCTGCGCATTCTCCTCGCGAAATACCCACCGGGGGGAGGTCCGGATGCAATCCGGACTGGGGGGCGTATGGCCTACCTGCTCTCTTTCCCACCGGAGAGAGGTCAGGCGCCAGCCGCCATGCGCCGTTGTGCCTGCTGCATCGGGTCGCGCAACACATAGCCACGGCCCCAGACCGTCTCGATCAGGTTGGTCCCACCCGTCGCCTCAGCCAGCTTCTTGCGCAACTTGCAGATGAATACGTCGATGATCTTCAGTTCCGGCTCGTCCATCCCGCCATAAAGGTGGTTGAGGAACATTTCCTTGGTCAGGGTCGTTCCCTTGCGAAGCGACAGGAGTTCCAGCATCTGGTACTCCTTGCCGGTCAGGTGCACCGACTTGCCGTCGACATCGACGGTCTTGGCATCGAGATTGACATTGATCGGTCCGGTACGGATCACCGATTGGGAATGCCCCTTCGACCGGCGGATGATCGCGTGGATGCGCGCAACCAGCTCGTCTCGGTGGAAGGGCTTGGTCAGATAGTCGTCTGCACCGAAACCGAAGCCCCTGATCTTGCTGTCAGTATCGTCGGACCCGGAAAGGATCAGGATCGGCGTGTCGATTCGGGCCAGCCGCAACTGACGCAGGACTTCATGACCGGTCATGTCCGGGAGGTTGAGGTCAAGCAGTATCAGATCGTAATCGTAGAGCTTTGCCAGATCGATGCCTTCCTCACCCAGATCGGTGCAATAGACATTCAGATTGGCATGCGTCAGCATCATCTCGATGCTGCGCGAGGTGGTCGGATCGTCCTCGACCAGAAGTATCCGCATTCCATTCACTCCGGCTGCAACTCTTGTCTTAATCAACCCTGCGGTGCATTGGTTAATTGGACGTTACCTTTAAAGTGAATGCGGTCAAACAATTTAAGGTTGTCTATACTTCTGGATGGCAGTCACTCTCAGCGCCTTGTCACCGTGCTGCATCACCGCTGCCGTCCAGAGAGAAAGTTCTTCTTCCGAAAGGCCATAGCGCTCCAGCGCCTCGGGCTGGCTGAGCAGCCCGTAGGCCACCGCCCTGACGACCAGCGCCTTGCGACTCGCGACCCATCTTTGCGTATCCGGCGGTGGCAGATCGGCCCGGCTCAGCACGGTTCCGTCCGGCAGGGTGACCTGCCTCGGCCCGTCCACTTTCTTCAGATACATTCCATCACCCCAATTGTCCCATCCCCATGGATTGCGTCAGCGTCGCAGAACAGGCTTAACCGCCGCTGAAGTCTGGGGGTTGAGAGTAGCTAGGATTTTCCTATATTCCTGCCGACTTCGCGGACCTGTTCCGCCCTTCCCGGACAAAGACCATGCCGCTCGATCAGCCCCTGAATTCTTTGGGCTTGCCCAAACCGCCTTCGGCAACCCGTGTCGTTGTCGCCATGTCTGGTGGCGTCGACAGCTCGGTCGTGGCGGCGCAGCTGGCCGAGGAAGGCTACGACGTTGTCGGCGTCACGCTGCAGCTTTACGACCACGGCGCGGCGCTGGCCAAGAAAGGTGCCTGCTGCGCAGGGCGCGACATCCATGACGCCCGGCGCGTGGCCGAGGCGATGGGGTTTCCCCATTACGTCCTCGACTACGAGAACACCTTCCGCGAGGCGGTGATCGACGAGTTCGCCGATGCCTATCTGGCGGGGGCGACGCCGGTGCCCTGTATCCGCTGCAATGAACGGGTGAAGTTCAAGGACTTGCTGCAAACCGCGAAGGAGCTTGACGCCGACTGCATGGCGACCGGCCATTACATCCAGCGCAAGATCGGTGCGGCCGGGCCGGAACTGCACATGGCGGCGGATCCGGTGCGCGACCAGAGCTATTTCCTCTTCTCTACCACTCCCGAACAGCTCTCCTTCCTGCGCTTTCCGCTTGGGCATCTTGCGTCCAAGGCCGAGACGCGCGCGCTGGCGGCGCGCTACGGCCTGCCGGTGGCCGACAAGCCCGACAGCCAGGACATCTGCTTTGTCCCGAACGGCAACTATGCGGCGGTGATCGAGAAGCTGCGCCCCGGGGCAGCCGAGCCGGGCGAGATCGTCGATCTGGCCGGCAATGTGCTCGGGACGCATCGCGGCGTGATCCACTACACCGTCGGTCAGCGCCGGGGCCTTGGAATCGGCGGCACGGGCGATCCGCTTTATGTGCTGAAGCTCGACCCCGAAACCCGGAGGGTGATCGTCGGGCCGAAGGAGGCTCTGGCGACGCGGGTGATACCGGTGCGCGAGATCAACTGGCTGGGCGATGCGCCCTTCGACAGCCGCCCGGAATGGCACCTGTCGGTGAAGGTCCGCTCGACCCGCGCACCGCGCCCGGCGATCCTGCGGCCGCTCTCGGCGACCGAGGCGGAGGTGGAGCTTCTGTCGCCCGAGGATGGAGTCTCGGCCGGGCAGGCTTGCGTGTTCTATGCCCCTGAGGGCAGCCGCATTTTCGGCGGCGGCTGGATCTGGCGCGGGCGCTGATCGAATTTTCTGCGAAAATTCAAGAGGCGAGAAATTTCGTAGAAATTTCGTCTAGGCCAGATGCGCAGCAACCGACCGCGCCGCCCTGACGCCCGGCGCCTCGCCGCCCCGGCCCAGACGATCCATCGTCAGGTCCATCGCCGCGATCTGCGAGGCCCGTGCGTCCTTGTCCCGGAACAGCCTCTCGACTTCCGGCGCGACCAGATCGGCACGGAACCTGTCCGTCACGAATTCGGGGATGGCGCGGGTCTCGGAGACCAGATTCACCAGCGTATAGGTGTCGATCAGCGACAATCGCATGGCGATCGCGTTGGTGAGCCGGTTCATCGTATAGGCGATGACCATCGGCACCCCGTTGGCCGCGAGTTCCAGCGATACCGTGCCAGAGGCGGCGAGTGCCACGTCGGCGGCGGCAAAGGCCGCGCGGCGTGCGGCGGTTTCCTCGACGATCAGTGGCGTCACGGGCCATCCCGCCGACATGTCCTGCACCGCCTCAGCAACGTTAGGTACGGTCGGCAGCACCACCTTCAGCCCGGGCAGAGCCGGGGCGATGCGGCCAAGCACTTCGCCGATCAGCGGGCAGAGACGCTCCACCTCGCCTCTGCGCGACCCCGGCAGGGCCAGAAGGAGTGGCGCGCCGACGGCTCCGATCTCTTCGCGGAAGGCAACGACCTTTTCGGGGCTGGCCAGAGGTTCAGTCACGACCGGGTGGCCGACGAAATCGCAGGTCATGCCAGCGGCGGTCATATAGGGAGGTTCGAAGGGCAGAAGCGCCAGGACGTGGTCTATGACCTTCGCCATCTTCGCGGCCCGCCCCGGTCGCCAGGCCCAGACCGAGGGCGCGACATAGTGGATCGTGCGCAGGTCGGGGCGGCGGGCCCGCACCAGCCTTGCCACCCGCAGGCAGAAATCCGGGCTGTCGATCGTCACCAGCGCATCGGGCGCGGCGGCGATCACATCCTCGGCGGTCTCGCGGATGCGACGCTTGAGGTGGAAATACTTCGGCAGGATCTCGGCCAGGCCCATGACCGAAAGCTCCTGCATCGGAAACAGGCTTTGCATCCCCTGCGCCTGCATGGCAGGGCCGGCGATGCCATGGAATTTGCATCCCGGCGCAATCTGGTTCATCCCGGCCATCAGCGCCGCCCCCAGCCGGTCGCCCGAAGGCTCTCCGGCGATGAGGTAGAGCTTCATGGCTCTCGGGCCCAGAGGAAGAGACCCGCCGCCTCCGCCGCTGCGACGGTTGCCTGACGGTCAAGCAGCAGCGCGCCGCCCGCGAGCCACGCGATGCCGGCAAGGCCCGCGCCGGCGGCTTTCGCCACAGTGTCAGGGCCGATCGCGGGCAGGTCGATGCGCCGGTCCTGGCCGGGCTTCGGGGACTTGTAGAGCACGCCCCTGGCGCCGGCGGGGGAAAGCCTCAGCCCAGGGCGTGTAACGGCCACGAAATCGAGCATTGCATCGGTGCCAGGCAGCGCCTCGATCGCAAGGCACAGGCCCTGGGCCACGACCGCCCCCTGCCCCACATCCATCGGGCCGAGCGTCTCGACGATAGCAGCCGCACGCGCCGCGTCCTTTTCATCGGCCGCCGAAACCGTGCCTGCCAATATGCCAGCGCCCGGCACCAGATCGGGAGCCACCTGATCCACACCGACGACTGTCAGCCCTCGATCCTCGAACAGCCCGATCACCGCACGCAACAGCGCGTCATCGCCGCCCTGGATTGCGGGCAGCAGCGCCGGAACCAGTTGCGCCGTCGCGGCATCGAACAGCGCCGGGTCAAGCCTCGGTCGTTGGACCGCCCCGGCGAACACGACCGTCTCAATGCCTTTGTCGCTCAGATGGTCCAGGAATGGCACCAGACGTTCGACCCGGAACGTGATGTCGGGCGCGAGCCCCTCCGGCGGAAAACCGTCCATGGCGCAGACGAGCGGATCATCGAGCGCGGCTGCCACCAGAGCAGGGAGGACCCCTCGGCCCGAGACAATCGCGACCTTGCCGCCCGGCCCGGTCATTTCGGCGTCAGGAAGTTGCGGTCGGACTGGCCGAGGATGAATTGGGCGATCTCCTTGACCTGATCCACGTCCGAGGTTTCGGCCAGCCGCCGCGCCCGGTCAAGGAAGGTGCCCTCGCCCTTGGACAGTTCCTCGTAGGCAGCCCTGAGCGCGTGGATCGCCGGGCGATCGACGCCGCGCCGCTTCAGACCGACGAGGTTCAGCCCTTCAAGTTCGCCGCGCGAGGCGTGCACAAGACCGTAGGGAATGACGTCATGGGTGACCATGGTGATCCCGCCGATGATCGCGCCGCGCCCCACGCGCACATATTGGTGCACACCCGACAGGCCGCTGACAATTACGTCATCCTCAAGCACCACATGCCCGGCCAGCGCCACGTCATTGCCGAGGATCACCCGATCGCCGACCTGGCTGTCATGGCCGACATGGACGCCGGTCATCAGCAGGCAGTCGTCACCCACCCGTGTCCAGCCACCGCCGCCGTCGGTGCCAAGGTTCAGCGTCACGCCTTCGCGGATGCGGCAGCGCTTGCCGACCTTCAGATGGCTCTTCTCGCCCTTGAACTTCAGGTCCTGCGGGATTTCGCCGATGGTGGCGAAGGGAAATATCACCGTCTCGTCGCCGATCTCGGACCAGCCGGTCAGCACGACATGGCTTTTCACCTCGACGCGCTCCCCCAGGACGACGTTGGGACCGATCAGCGAGAAAGGCCCGACCGTCGAGCCCGCACCGATCACGGCGCCCGGCTCGACGATGGCCGATGGGTGAATCACGGCCGATGGGTGGATTTTCGATGCCGTCATTGGATCAAGCCTTCGGCAGGTCGATCATCGCGGTGAAGCTCGCCTCGGCGGCCATCTCGCCATCGACCATGCCCTTGCCGTCGAAGCGCCAGACCTTGCCACCGGGCCGAGTGACCGTCACATGGAGTTCCAGCACGTCGCCGGGAACCACCTTGCGGCGGAACTTGCAGTTGTCGACGCCCATGAAATAGACGAGCGGCTCCTTGTCGACGAGGTCCATCGTCAGGCCGACCAGCACCGCCGAGCTTTGCGCCAGCGCTTCGATGATCATCACGCCGGGAAAGATCGGCGTCTGCGGGAAGTGCCCCTGGAACTGCGGCTCGTTGAAGGTGATGTTCTTGATCCCGACGCAGCTTTCCCGCAGCACGATATCCTTCACCTTGTCGACCAGCAGGAACGGATAGCGATGGGGGATGATCCGCTGGATCATCGCCATGTCCGCAACCTTAACGTCCTGCCACCGATAGGGTTCTGTCATTGCTGTCTCCCATGGTCCGCACGGACCTGCTCGTTTGCCGCCTGACTAGCAACTTGGACCGGAACGGGCAAGAACCCGAGCCGCCTGCGGGATCACGGCGCGTTGCCGCCTGCCCCGGTGTCATCCTTGGTCGCATCCGCGCCGGCCGGAGGGGTTTCGGGTGCAGGCGCTGTTGCCGGCTCCGTCGGCTGATCCTGCGGCGGCGGGGCGGTTGCATCCGGGGGGGTGGTCTGGGTTTCGCTGGCCAGCTGGGCGTCGATCCGGGCAATCGCGATCTCGGTGATATCGATGCGCTCGAAGGACAGCAGCACCGCCTTGCGATCGAGGATGGCCGAGGCACCCCGCTCGCGCATGATGTCGGCCAGGATCGGCACGGCGGCGTTGAAGAATTTTTTCTGCGCAAGATCGCGTTGCAGGCCGATGTCGCGTTCCTTGGCATCGCGGGCGGCCCGGATCTGCTTCACCTTGGTGTCAAACTCGTCGGCGAGCTTGCGGAACTCTTCCGGCTTGAGGGTCGACCGCTTCCCGGTCAGCTCCTGTTCTTCTGCTTCGAGGTCGGATTCTATTTTGCGGTTCTCGGTCTGAAGCGCGCGCAGCTCGGTCTCGATCTCGGCCAGGATCTTCTGGCCGAATCTCGACCCGGAATAGAGCCGATCCTGATCGACCGTCAGGATTTCGATCGGCCCTTCCGCCAGAACGCCCGTCGCAAGCTCCTGCGCTGTTGCTACGCTGCCGCCGAGGAGGGCGCCGCCCAGAAGGGCGGCAGCTAGCAGGCGGTCAGACCAGCGCGACATCAGAACGTCGTGGAAACGGACAGGTCGAAGTTCATCGGAATGTCGTAGTCCTCGCGGATGAACGCATTCATGAAGTTCAGGCGCAGCGGACCGATCGGCGTGGTCAGGAAGATCGAGGCGCCGATCGTTGCCCGCAGGTGGAAACTGTCATCCACAGGGCCACCGGAGCCGTTGATGTCGTTCAGGCCCCAGACCGAGCCGGTATCCAGGAACAGGCCGCCACGGATGCCATATTCGGCGGGAAGGCCGATCGGGAACTCCGCTTCGATCCGGGCAACGGCCAGCATGTTGCCGCCGAGCGCGTCCTGGTTCGGCGCCGTCAGGTCGCGCGGGCCGAGACCGTAATTCTCGAAGCCGCGAATGCGCGACGTGCCAAAGTAGCGGCCGGGCGCGATGCTGGTGTCGTCATCCAGCATGCTGATGATGCCACCCTCGACCGAGGCCCGCAGCGTGACCTGTTCGTTGAAGACCTTCCGCTCGACGCCAGCATAGGCGTTGGTCGTGATTGAGGTCACGTTGCCGCCAAGCCCGGCAAAGTCCTGGCCGAAGCGCAGAACGATACCGCCAAGCGGATCGCGGCCAGTGTCACGCGTGTCATAGGTGTAGAGGTAGCCAGGCGCACTGGCATTTTGCCAGCCCAGGGCCTCTTCCGTCTGCAAGATCAGCGACGAGTCTGAATTGACGTTGCGAAGTTCCTGTTTGGTATAGGCATAATGCACGTCGAATTTGCTGTATTCGCCTGTCGGGAAGACCAGGCCGAACTTCAGCGCACCCGTTGTCGTGTCATAGGCGACGTTGCTGCCGACATTGGTCTCGATATACGAGACAGATGTACGGAACGTCATGTCCTGGCCAAGGAACGCCGGCTCCGCGAACGAGCCGATGACCCGCGTTTCATCTGAGGTTGTGCCGACAGTGATACCGACCGACTGGCCTCGTCCCAGGAAGTTAGTTTCCTGAAGACCGATGCTGATGCCGATGCCATCCGACACCGAATAGGTGCCGCCGAGGGTCAGCGAGCCGGTCGGCTTTTCTTCGACGTTCACGTCGACGATCACCTGGTCGGCGCTCGAGCCTGGCTTGGTGTCAACGTTGGAACTGCTGAAGAAGTCGAGCGCCTTGATGCGTTCGGCCGCCTGCCGGATCTCACGCGGGTTGAAGGGGTCGCCTTCTGCCGTCCGGAACTGCCGACGGATGACCTGATCCATCGTCGTCGTGTTCCCCTCGATGTCGATGCGTTCGACAAACAGCTTGGGCCCGCGCGAAATGGTAAAGGTGATGTCCAGAAGACCTTCGCGTTCGTGGCGGGTGACGACGGGTTCGACACGGATAAAGTTCAGCCCCTGCTGCAGGGCGACGTTCTCCATGCGCTGGATGTTGTAGTCAATGATCACCGGGTTGTAGACCACGCCGGAGCGCAGACGGTTGACCTGCGCGAACTGGTCCGCGCTGAGGCCTTCAACCTTGCTGACGGTATCGACATTGCCGATGCGGAACTGCTGGCCTTCGCGGACGGTAAAGGTGACGAAGAAGCCATCACGCTCGTTCGTCATTTCGACGTTGGCGTCCAGAACTTCGAAGTCGGCGTAGCCGCGCGAGGCGTAGAAATCGCGCAGTGCCTGCTTGTCGAACTCGATCCGCTCGGGTGCGTAGGTGTCCTTGGTGATGATGCTTCTGAGGATCCCTGCCTGGCGCGTCTCAAGCACCTGGCGAAGCCGGCGGTCCGAGAAGGCACGGTTGCCCACGAAGGCGATGCGCTCAACCTCGGTCACCTTGCCTTCCTGAACCTCGAAAACCAGGTCGACGCGGTTGCCGTCGCGCTTGATGATCTTTGGCGTGACGGTCGCCGCCATCCGGCCCTGGGAGCTGTAGACGTCAATCAGAGCCTGCGCATCCGCCTCGGCCCTGGAGGGCGAATAGATCTGGCGAGACTGCGACTGGACGATTTCCTGCAGTTTGTCATCTTCCAGACGCCGGTTGCCCTCGAAGCTGACCACGTTGATCAGCGGGTTTTCCTTGACCGTCACAACCAGGGTGCTGCCCTGCGGATCGAGGCTCACCGTCTCAAAGAGACCTGAGTCCTGGACGCGCTGCAGGGCGTCGTTCAGCTGGCCTTCGGTGACCGCCTGACCGGCACTGATTCCTGCGTAGCGGATCACGGTCGAGGCATCGATATGCTCGTTCCCGACCACGCGCACGCTGGAGAAGCTGTAGTCCTGCGCGCGCGCAAGGCCGGAAAACGCCAGCAACCAAAGCAGGATGAAGGTTGCAACGAATGTAATGAACGAGAACTGCGGGGATGTGCTCTCGATTGCCGCCTGCGTCGCGGCGGCTCTGTTCTGCTTCATGCCACCCACCTTGGAACCTGCCTGTTCAGACCTGACTAGCCCGATTGCGGAGCCTTGTCAAAAGCCTGTGCATCGGCCCTGCAGCGGATACAAGATATCCACAAGCGGCCGGGTTCCAGTGGTCAATGATGGGTGAAGGCGGTGCCCAGAAAAGCGCCGGCAAGCAGTCCGACAAGGATGGTTCCGAGGAAGAAAATCCGGTCCCAGTTCAACCCGACAAGCAGCGTAAGCCCGCGGTAGCCTTTCATGACAGTCTGCATGGTCCTAACCCCTTCTCACCGAGGCTAAGGGTCCCAAACGAATATGGCGGCATTAGGGCTTAATCGCGGCCCTTCTGCCCCATCGGACTCAGGGACAGGTCAGGTCGTTGGTCAGAGCAAAGGCCATGAGGCCCGCCAGAAGTGCCAGGCCAACACCCATCATGACCCTGAGCGCCCGATCAGCCGGCGGCTTGCCGGTCAGCGCTTCCCAGACATGGAAGACGAGGTGTCCGCCATCGAGAACGGGAATCGGGAACAGGTTCAGCAGGCCGACGGCTGTCGACAGCATGGCGACGAAACCGATGAAGCTGGCGATCCCCAGGCTTGCCGCAGCGCCCGAGGTTTCGGCGATTGTCAGCGGGCCGCTGATGTTGCAGCTGCTGATCGCACCCGAAACGATATGGGCCATGCCTGACAGGCTTGTGGTCACGACCGACCAGGTCTGCTGCACGGCCAGATTCAGCGCCTCGATCGGGCCTGGACGGCGCGTTTCGGGATCGAAGGCCAGACCGCCAGTCAGCCCGATCAGCCAGCGGGTCTCGAATCCCCCATCGGCCTTCGGGATGTCACGCCGGATCGGGGTCAGCGTGGCGTCAAAACTCTCGCCGTTGCGCCAGACAGCCAGCGTGAGCGGATTGCCTCCTGACGCACCGACAATGTCGCGCAACTGGGTAAAGGCATAGACCGGCTTGCCGTCAACCGACTGGATCACGTCGCCGGGCAGAAACCCTGCCTCCATCGCCGCAGATTTCGGCTGCACGCCGTCGACCACCGGGGGCAGAGGGAAAGGCCCCTGTACCGTGATCTGCTTGCCGTCGCGTTCGACCCTGTAGGGGACGCTCGCCGCGGGGGCCAGATTATCAGCGGCCTGCCCGATCGCGCTAAAGTCGTCAGCCGGAATATCCCCGATCGCCAGGATACGGTCTCCTGGCTTCAGCCCATCCTCGATTCCCGGCAGTGGCCTGACAGAGCCGACGGTGGGTACTTCGGTTGCCACGCCTTGAACCAGGAAGAACCCGGCAAAGACCGCGATCGACAGGATGAAATTGAAGACTGGTCCCGCGGCGACCGTCGCCGCTCGCGCCCAGAGCGGCGCGCCATGCAGACTGTGGCGCCGTTCGCTTTCGGTCAGGAACTCCAGTTCCGGCGAGGCACGGTCGGACACCGCACTCGCATCGCCAAGAAACTTCACATAGCCGCCAAAGGGCAAGGCCGCGATCTGCCACCGCGTTCCGCGCCGGTCAACGCGTGAGGCGATGACCGGACCGAAGCCGAGCGAAAACACCTCTGCATGGATGCCGCACCAACGGCCCACGATGTAGTGGCCGTATTCATGAACGGCGACGATGATCGACAGGGCGACGACGAAGGCAACGATTGTCCAGGCTAGGCCGCCAAGCGACATGAGGGACGAAAGAAAATCCAAGAACCTACCTCGATCTTAGCCGCGCAACCTCTTCGGCCTTCTGACGGGCCAAATGATCAGCGTTCAGAATATCCTCAAGGTCGAGAGCGGCATCTTTGCGGCATAAATCGCCCGAAACCCGGACCATTGTTTCCTCTACTACCGCCGCCATATCAAGAAAACCGATCTGTCGTCCGATGAAATGATCGAGAGCGACTTCCTTCGCGGCGTTGAACACGGCCCCTGACAGCCCGCGTGCCGCCATCACCTCGCGCGCCAGTCGCAGCGCGGGAAAGCGGGTTTCATCCGGCGCCTGGAAGCTCAGATTTGCCAGACGCGCCAGGTCGAGCCGCTCGACCGGAACATGGGCGCGGCCTGGCCAGTTGAGGGCATATCCGATGGCGTGGCGCATGTCGGCTGGTCCAAGATGGGCGATGATCCCGCCATCGGAAAAGCCGACCATGGCATGAATGATCGACTGCGGATGGACGATGACCTCGATCCGCTCGGAGGGAAAACCGAAAAACTCCCTCGCTTCAATAAGTTCCAGCGCCTTGTTGAACATCGAGGCCGAATCGATCGAAATCCGCTGCCCCATCGACCAGTTCGGATGGGCGACCGCTTGCTGCGGCGTGGCGCCTGCCAGCCTTTCCAGCGGCCAATCACGGAACGGCCCGCCCGAGGCGGTGATGATCACCCGTTCGACCGCAGCGCGATCTTCGCCGGTGAGGGTCTGAAACACGGCGGAATGCTCGCTATCCACGGGCAGGATCGTTGCGCCATGACGCTGTGCCTCGGACATCAGGAGTTCGCCGGCGGTGACGAGGCTTTCCTTGTTCGCAAGAGCCAGCGTGCCGCCGTGGCGCAAGGCGCGCAGCCCCGGTACCAGCCCCGCGGCTCCGACGATCGCGGACATGACCCAGTCTGCCGGGCGATCTGCGGCCTCGACAACGGCGTCAGGGCCGGCCGCCGCCTCGATTCCGCTGCCGGCCAGGGCCTGCTTCAGCGCATCGTAGCAGTCGGGGTAGCAGGTCACTGCCACCTGAGCACCAAATCTGCGTGCATCCGCCGCCAGAAGATCGACCTGCCGCCCTCCACTGAGCGCGATGATTTCGATTTCGCCGGGGTTCAGCAGATCCAGCGTGTTCTGCCCGATCGAGCCTGTGGCGCCAAACACCGAGATCCGCCGCATCAGAGCCGAACCTCTGGTACGACAACAACAAGCGCCACGAGCAACATCAGCAGGGCCGCGCCGAGCAGGCCGTCGAAGCGGTCGAGCAGCCCGCCATGGCCGGGGATCAGGTTGGAGCTGTCTTTGACCCCGGCATGGCGCTTGATCGCGCTTTCGGTGATGTCTCCCATTTGCGAGGCAAAGGCGATTCCCGCCGAGATCCAGGGCAAATCGGGACCGGCGGTGGTAAAGTTGCGAAAGATCAACCCAACGAGCGCCGCCGCAACCCAGCCGGCAATCGTGCCTGACCAGGTCTTCTTCGGGCTGACGCGCGGCCAGAACTTCGGCCCGCCGATCAGCCGGCCGGCGAAATAGCCCGACACGTCGGTGGCGATGACCACCAGAACCAGCCAAACCAGCCAGACAACGCCATATTCCGCCCGGAAGATCGGCAGCCCCCAGGCCGCGATCAGGATGGCAAGACCGTAGCCGGCAAAGATCGCCTTGTCCTTCGGCACCACGATCAGACCCGCCAGCACCGGAACGAGCAGGACGAACAGCCCCGGCCAGCCGGTAATCTGCAAGGCGACGAGCACGGAAAGGCCGCCCAGTACTCCGAGCCCACGCGCCGCGGCATCCCGCCCGGGCGCCAGCATTGCCGCCAGTTCCCAGATCATCAGGCCTGCGCCGATCGAGGCAAGCCCGATGAACCACCAGCCGCCCAGCCATATGCAAAGCGCGCCGACAACCAGCATCGCCACGGCCGAGGCGATGCGCGGTGCAAGATCGGACCATTTTCCGGAACCGCTCACTGAGTCAGCCTCACGCCGGTGCCGCCCCGTAGCGGCGCTCGCGGCCGCCGAAGCGCTCGACGATCGACGTCAGTTCCTCGGCGGTGAAATCGGGCCAGAGGGTTGGGGTGAATTCATACTCGGCATAGGCCGATTGCCAGAGGAGGTAATTCGAGATGCGCGTCTCGCCGCTGGTGCGGATCACCAGATCCGGGTCGGGCAACTCGTGTGTGTCGAGCCGCTCTTCGATCGTCTCCTCGCTGATCGCCTCCGGGTCGAGACGACCGGCAGCGACATCGGACGCAATCCTGCGCGCAGTGCGAAGGATCTCGTTTCGACCGCCGTAATTGATTGCGACCGTCAGGTTCAGCCGCGACAGACCCTTCGTGCGCTCCTCGATCCCTGCCATCAGCTTCTGCAGTTTGGGGTCAAGGCGGCTGCGGTCGCCGATGAAGCGCAGGCGCACGCCTTCGGCTGCCAGTCGGTCCGCCTCACGCTCGATGTAGCGGGCAAAGATCGACATCAGGCCCAGCACTTCCTCGGTCGAGCGCTTCCAGTTCTCGGTCGAGAAGGCATAGATCGTCAGCCATCCGATGCCGAGGCCCGGCGCAGATCCGACAATCTCCTTGACCCGTTCGGCGCCTCGGCGATGACCGACCAGTCGGGGCCAGCCTCGGGACGTCGCCCACCGGCCATTGCCATCCATGATGATGGCGACATGCAACGGCGGCCGTCCCGGTTGGCGCACGTCATGCTGTTCGGCTATGGCCACGTCCCTGCCCCTTTCCGGGTCGACGATCCTGCGGGTCAGACCTGCATGATCTCCGCCTGTTTCGCCTCCAGCGCCTTGTCGACCGCGGCGATGGTCTTGTCGGTCATCTCCTGAACCTCGTCCGACCACATCTTCTGGTCATCCTCGGACATGCCGGCGGACTTGGCCTTCTTGATCTGGTCCATGCCGTCGCGCCGGACGTTGCGGATCGCAACGCGGGCCTGCTCGGCATATTGCGAGGCGACCTTGGTCAGTTCGCGCCGCCGCTCCTCGTTCAGTTCCGGGATCGGCAGGCGGATGAGCGGGCCATCGACCACCGGGTTGATGCCGATGCCGCTGTCGCGGATCGCGCGCTCGACCTTAGACACCATAGCCTTGTCCCAGACGTTGATGACGACCATGCGCGGCTCGGGCACGTTGACTGTGCCAAGCTGGTTGATCGGGGTCATCTGACCATAGGCCTCGACATGGATGGGCTCTACGATCGCGGCCGAGGCACGGCCGGTGCGGAGCGAGGCGAATTCCGTGCGCAGCGCGGTCAACGCGCCGTCCATGCGGCGCTGGATGGCGTCAAGATCGATCTCTATATCGTCCTGGCTCATGGGTCTTCCCTTCGTCTTTTCGGCAGCGCCTATTCACCGCTCTATAGCGCAGGCGCTAATGTCGCGTATAGCGTCAGCCATGCACCCGCGTATAGGTGCCCTGACCCGCCAGGATTCCGCGGAAGCCGCCGGGCTCGTCGAGCGAGAACACGATGATCGGCAGGTTGTTGTCGCGGGCGAGTGCGATGGCGGAGGCATCCATAACGCCCAGATGCTTCTGCAGGACCTCGTCATAGGTCACGCTGGAATAGCGCTTGGCATCGGCGTGCTTCTTGGGGTCCTTGTCATAGACCCCGTCGACCTTGGTTCCCTTGAAGATCGCCTCGCAAGCCATTTCATTCGCTCGCAAAGTCGCTGCGGTGTCCGTGGTGAAATAGGGGTTGCCGGTGCCGGCGGCGAAAATGCAGACCCGCTTCTTTTCGAGGTGGCGCACCGCGCGGCGGCGGATGTAGGGCTCGCAGACCTGGTCCATCGGGATGGCGCTGATGACCCGGGTAAAGACGCCGATTGCCTCGAGTGCCGCCTGCATTGCGAGCGCGTTCATCACCGTTGCCAGCATGCCCATGTAATCGGCCGTGGTCCGCTCCATCCCCTGCGCCGAGCCCTGGAGCCCGCGGAAGATGTTGCCGCCGCCGATGACCATGCAGATCTCGACGCCAAGATCGTGGACGGATTTGACTTCTTGGGCGATGCGGTTGACCGTCGGCGGGTGCAGACCGTAGCCCTGATCGCCCATCAGGGCTTCGCCGGAGATCTTGAGAAGGACGCGCTTGTACAGAACCTTGCCCTTTTCCGCCGCGCCATCCATTCCCGCCTGCCCCCAAACTTGGTTTTGATCTTTGACTGGGGCGCAAAATGTCGGAAAACGCCCCAATGTTCAACGGGGAAGCGGAAGAGAAAGGCGCGATGGCCGAGACCGACCTTGCCTTCGGCTTGTCAGCGTTGCTCGACGCGCTTCCCGATGACCGTCCTGTGCTGATCGCAGGCCCCACGGCAAGCGGCAAGTCGGCACTCGCCGCCGAGATCGTCGAACGGCGGGGCGGTGTGGTGGTGAATGCCGATGCGCTGCAGGTCTATGGCTGCTGGCGAATCCTGACCGCTCGTCCCTCTGAGGCAGAGGAAACTGCCCTGCCCCACAGGCTTTATGGACATGTCGGCCGTGACCAGACCTACTCCGTCGGCCACTGGCTGCGGGACATGGTAGGGGTGATCGCCGAGGGTCGGCGTCCGGTCATCGTTGGGGGAACCGGGCTTTACTTTGCTGCGCTGACCGAAGGACTTGCCGAGATTCCGGCGGTTCCGCCCGAGATCCGGGCCGAGGCCGATGCCCGGATGGCAGAGCGGGGCGTTGCGGCGATGGCGGGCGAACTCGATGCCGATACGGCTGCCCGTATAGATCTGCGCAACCCGGCCCGGGTCCAGCGTGCCTGGGAGGTTCTGAGGGCGACCGGCCGTGGGCTGGCCGACTGGCAGGCCGGAACCGGTCGGCCGCTACTGCCGCTGTCCGAGGTGACGGCGCTGGTCCTAAGGCCCGACACAGCATGGCTCAATGCGCGGATCGACAGGCGATTCGACATGATGATCGAGGTCGGTGCTCTGGATGAGGTGCGGGCGGAAGAGCCGGCCTTCGATCCGATGCGCCCCTCGGCCCGCGCCATCGGCGCGCCGGAACTGGTCGCCCATCTGCGTGGCGAGATGACGCTGGACGAGGCAATCGCCGCCGGGAAGCTCGCAAGCAGGCAATATGCCAAGCGCCAGCGGACGTGGTTCCGCAGCCGGATGGGCGGATGGCAGGCCGTGGCATTGCCGTAAATCGCGGCAGGTCACGTGCAGCGATGCCACAACCGGGCATTGTTCTCGCTTTTGACTATGGTGTGGCGCAGCGCTGCAGCTAGAGTGCATTCGATCGCAACCGGACAAACGCATCGGATGAAAGACCTCTCCGCCCTTTCGCAACTGAGGCTCGCGGCCATTCCGCGGCTTGCGGCTGGCGGACGCTGGCGGGTCGAGGCGATGCGGTCGATCTCGGAGCCTCTGCTTCTGTGGTTCACCAAGGGCCAGGGCCGGATCACCGTAGCGGGCGTGACGCGCGGCTATACGCCCCACAATGCGATCTTCATCCCGCCCGGAGTCATGCACGGATTCGAAGTCGGACCTCAGGTCTTTGGCACGGCGGTGTTTTTCGGGCGCGACAGCAATGTGACCCTGCCCGATCATCCGTTGCACCTGCGTATCCGCGAAAACCAGGCCCAGGTCGAAATCAACCTGATTCTCGATTCGATCCAGCGTGAGCTGGAGGCGACCTCGCCGGCCCATGACCGTGCCGCACGCCACTATCTCGGGCTGCTTGGCGTATGGATCGAACGGCAAGCAGCCCGTCAGTCAGCCGAAGGGCAGCGCCCGGACGCGGCGCGCAAGCTGGTTACGAAATACACCTCGCTGCTTGAGCGGGATTTTCGCAGCGGACATGGCGTCGCGCATTATGCAGAAATGCTCGGCGTGACCCCGACGCATCTGACGCGCTGCTGCAAGCAGGCTTCAGGCCGGCCGGCCTCGGCGCTTCTGCATGACAGGGTGCTGTTCGAGGCTAGAAAGCTTCTTTCGGAAACGACAATTCCCGTCGGCAAGATCGCAGAAAGCTTGGGATTCACGTCGCCCGCCTATTTCACCCGGGCCTTCCAGCACCATACCGGCAAGACGCCGTCGGCCTTTCGTCGCGCGCCTTAACGGCGTCCTGCGCCCAACATTCGTCCCGCTGCAAATCCCGCCGCTCTGCCTTAAGCTCAGCTGCAAGGCGCGTCATCGGGACATTCCGACGTCAGATGTCGCAAATAGACCATGATGAGGCGAATCGCGCCGTTGACGCAGGGGCGATTTCTGTGCGGAATGTCGTTAGCGATCGGGTCTGGTCCGGCCCCAAATGCGGCATCCATAAGCTGCTCAACGAGACCAAAGAAGCACAGGGAGATATGCATGACTGATACCAAATCGAAAGCCGCTGCGATGCATCCGGCAGCCCGGATGTACGCTGACGAAGTCTCGCAGGGCAAACTGTCCCGCCGCGAATTCCTGACGCGGACCACAGCGCTTGGCGTTTCGGCCGTTGCCGCCTACGGGCTGATCGGTCTCGAGGCACCTGCGGCCCGCGCACAGGAAACCCCGGTTGCCGGTGGCACTCTGCGGATGGACCAGGAAACAAAGGCGTTGAAGGACCCTCGCCTGGCCGACTGGTCGCAAATCTCCAACTTCACGCGCGGCTGGCTCGAATACCTCGTCGAGTATGAGTCCGACGGCACGTTCCGCGGCATGCTGCTGGACAGCTGGTCGACCAACGATGACGCGACAGAATACACCCTGAACGTCCGCAAGGGCGTGAAGTGGTCGAACGGCGACGATTTCACCGCCGATGACGTGGTCTTTAACCTCGACCGCTGGACGGATGGCAATGTCGAGGGCAACTCGATGGCCGGCCGCATGTCGGCGCTGCAAGATGCCGCGACCAAGAAGACGCGTGAGGGTGCGGTCACCAAGGTGGATGACCACACCGTCAAGCTCACGCTTCTTGCGCCCGACATCACCCTCATTGCAGGTATGGCCGACTATCCGGCGGCTATCGTCCATCGCTCCTACGATGGTGGCGATCCGTCGGTTAACCCTGTTGGCACTGGCCCTTACATGCCCGAGGTCAACGAAGTTGGCGTGAAGCAGTTCCTCGTGAAGTCGGACAAACCCTGGTGGGGAACCGAAGTCTATGGGGGGCCGTATCTCGACCGGATCGAGTATTACGATCTCGGTACCGACCCGGCGGCAATTCTTGCTGCCGCGGGCTCTGACGAGATCGACGCGACTTGGCAGACGGTCGGCGACTATGTCGACCTGTTCGACGGTATCGGCTGGAAACTCTCGGAAGCGGTAACCGCTGCGACGATCGCCGTTCGCTTCAACCAGCTCGCGGAAGAGTACAAAGACAAGCGAGTTCGCCGCGGTCTCCAGATGTGCGTGGACAACGCCGTCGTGCTGGAACTCGGCTATGCCGGGCGCGGCATGAAGGCCGAAAACCACCACGTTGCCCCGATCCATCCGGAATATTACGAACTGCCGCCGCTGGTGGTCGATCCGGCTGCGGGCAAGGCGATGGTTGCCGAAGCGGGGATGGCCGATCACGAGTTCGAACTGATCTCGATCGACGACGGCTGGCAGACCGGCACCTGCGATGCGGTTGCTGCGCAGATCCGCGACGCCGGAATCAAGATCAAGCGGACGATCCTGCCGGGCTCGACCTTCTGGAACGACTGGACGAAATATCCCTTCTCGGCAACGGAATGGAACATGCGTCCGCTCGGCGTGCAGATCCTGGCGCTGGCCTATCGGTCGGGCGAGGCCTGGAACGAATCGGCGTTTTCCAACAAGGAGTTCGACGAGAACCTCGCCAAGGCCATGGCGATCGCCGACGCTGACCAGCGCCGCGAGGTCATGAAGACGCTCGAGACGATCATGCAGGAAGAGGGCGTCATGGTTCAGCCCTACTGGCGGTCGATCTATCGTCACCACAAGGAAAACGTCCACAACATCGACATGCACCCGACGTTCGAGCATCACCACTACAAGTGGTGGATGAGCGCCTGATCCGGCTCTGACCTGCGCTGGCGGCGGGGGCAACACCTCGCCGCCATTAACTTCCGCCGTCTGACCAAGGTTCGGCTCGGCGAACGCGCGAGTCGTGGCCCAGGAGCGCCCAGATGATAGTTTTCGTGATCCGTCGCATCCTGACGATGGTCCTGACGGCTCTATGCCTGACCTTCATCGTCTTTTACCTGACCAACCTTCCCGCCAACCTGGAGAAGCTTGCAAAGTCCGAGGCCTCCGCCCGGATGTCGGACGAAGACGTGACGAAGTGGATTGAACGCAACGGCTACGCCACGCCCGTCCTGCAACGCTATGGCGAATGGCTGGGCATCGTTCCCGGCTGGACCCGCACGGAAGAGGGCGTGACCACGGGGCGCTGCATTCCCCGTGGCTCTGATCCTGCGCTCGCCCCGTCGCATTGCGGCATTCTTCAGGGCGACTGGGGCTTCTCGACCGTGTTCAAGCAGCCCGTCTCCAGCATCATCGCCGATAGGCTCAGCGCGACCGGATGGCTCATGTTCTGGGTGATGGCGGTCATGGTGCCCACAGCGCTTGTGATCGGCGTGCTGTCGGGGATGCGGGAAGGCTCCCGGCTTGACCGCGGGTTGTCCATCTTCTCGATCGCCTCGACGGCCACGCCGGAATACGTCTCGGGCGTCGTTCTCATCGCGCTCTTTGCTTCGGCCACCACCGGCATCTCGCCCTGGCTGGCAGAGCACGGCTGGATCAGCGGCAAGACGCTGTTCCCCGGCACGGCGACCTCGGCGATGGAGAACATCACCTTCTGGAATTTCGCGCTGCCGGTCGCGACCATCGCGCTTTACGGCACGGGCTACATCGCCCGCATGACCCGCGCCTCGATGACCGAGGTGATGACGGCCCAATACATCCGGACCGCGCGGCTGAAGGGCGTGTCCTTTCCGAACGTCGTTCTCAAGCACGCCCTGCGAAACGCCCTGATCGCGCCCTTCACCGTCATCATGCTGCAGTTCCCCTGGCTTCTGAACGGCGTGGTCATCGTCGAGACCCTGTTCAACTACAAGGGCTTCGGCTGGACCCTGGTCCAGGCCGCGGGCAACAACGACATCGAGCTCCTCCTCGCCTGTTCGGTCGTGGCGGTGTTCGTGGTTCTCGTGACGCAGCTGATCTCGGACATCGGCTATGTCTTCCTCAACCCCCGCATCCGCGTGTCCTGAGGAGGAAACCGATGGCAGACGCACTCTCCTGGGGTCAGATCTTCGGCCGGATCTTCGTGCAGTTCATTCCGGTCTGGATCGCGCTCGTCGTCCTTTTCGCCGTCTCGATCGCGTTCAAGCGGCGGCTGGGTCTCTATGGCAAGCTGTTCGACAGCCCGATCGGCATGATCGGCTTCGCGCTGGTCATGTTCTGGGTCTTCACCGCCTTCTTCGCGCAGATGATCATGACCCAGGATCCCCTGACCCAGGTGTCGGGCATGAAGAACGCCCTGCCCGGAATGCCGGTCAAGGGCAGTGACGGCGCCTTCTACCTGCTCGGGGGCGACAACCTTGCCCGCGACGTCTTCAGCCGCATGGTGGCGGGCTCGACCATCGTGGTGCAGATCGCGCCGTTGGCCACCGCGTTCGCCTTCATGGTCGGCGTGACCCTTGGTCTGCCTGCCGGCTACTATGGCGGCAAGCTCGACACGACGCTCAGCTTCCTTGCGAACCTGATCCTCGCCTTCCCGGTCATCCTGCTCTTCTACCTTCTGGTGACGCCAGAGATCGCGCAGTCCGGCTTGCCGCAATACATGGGCATGGTCCTGTTCCTGTTCCCGCTGATCTTCCTGATCGTGCTGGTCAACTCGCGGCTCTACGTGAAGCCGCAACTCCGCAACATGCTGATCGCGGGGATCGTCGTGATCGGCGGCTGGATCTACCTCGCGCTCCTGTCGGAGCCGGACACGATCTTCAATCCGCTTCCGGCGGCGCTCGACTTCATCAGCGTGCCCTCGAACATCCTGATCGTGTTCGTCTCGGTTGTGTTCGTGAACGCGCCCACCGTGTTCCGCATCATCCGGGGCCTCGTGCTCGACATCAAGACGCGGGACTATGTCGCTGCCAGCCAGACGCGAGGAGAAGGACCATGGTACATCATGCTTTGGGAGATCCTGCCCAATGCCCGTGGCCCGCTGATCGTCGATTTCTGCCTGCGGATCGGCTACACCACGATCCTGCTCGGGACTTTGGGCTTCTTCGGACTGGGTCTCTCTCCTGAAAGCCCGGACTGGGGCTCGACCATCAATGCCGGACGCAAGCTTCTGGCCGCGTTCCCCCATCCCGCCGTCGTGCCGGCACTGGCGCTGATGAGCCTTGTCCTCGGCCTGAACCTGCTGGCCGACGGGCTGCGCGAAGAAAGTCTCAAGGATTGATGCCGGTTCTTCTGGTCTTCTTCTGTTCCCAAATATCCCACGGGGGTCCGGGGGTGTGAAACCCCCGGTCCCGCGCCAGCCAAGAGAGGCCCGCCATGACCGCGAAAACCGATTGGGATCCGACCAAGCCGATTCTCGAGATCGAGAACCTGTCGATCAGCTTCTTCACCCGCCTGCGGGAAATCCCGGCGGTGATGGACTTCTCCTGCACGGTCATGCCAGGCGAGGCGATGGGGCTCGTGGGGGAATCCGGCTGCGGCAAGTCGACCGTGGCGCTGGCCGTCATGCGCGACCTCGGCAAGAACGGCCGGATCGTCGGTGGCTCGATCAAGTTCAAGGGCCGCGACCTGACGACCATGTCCGACGAGGAGCTTCGCCATATCCGAGGCTCCGAGATCGCGATGATCTACCAGGAACCGATGGCCAGCCTGAATCCGGCGATGAAGATCGGCGCACAGCTTGCCGAAGTGCCGATGATCCACGAAGGCATGGCCAAGGAGGAGGCCTGGAAGCTCGCCCGCCAGATCGTCGCCGATGTGCGTCTGCCCGACCCCGACCGAATCCTGCGCGCCTACCCCCACCAGTTGTCGGGTGGCCAGCAGCAGCGGATCGTCATCGCCATGGCGCTGATGTCGAAGCCGGCGCTCCTGATCCTCGACGAACCGACGACGGCGCTCGACGTTACGGTCGAGGCAGGGATCGTCGATCTGGTCAAGGATCTCGGCGAGAAATACGGCACCTCGATGCTGTTCATCAGCCACAACCTCGGCCTCGTGCTCGAGGTCTGCGACCGGCTCTGCGTGATGTATTCCGGCGAGGCGGTCGAGACCGGTTCGATCAAGGAGGTCTTCGACCGGATGCGCCATCCCTATACGCAGGCGCTGTTCCGGTCGATCCCGCTGCCGGGGGCGGACAAGAATTCGCGCCCGCTCGTGGCCATTCCGGGCAACTTCCCCCTGCCCCACGAACGCCCGCCGGGCTGCAACTTCGGGCCGCGCTGCTCTTACTTCGCCAGCGGGCGCTGCGATGCGCAGGAGATCCCGATGGAGGTGGTTCCGGGAAGCGATCGCCATGCGACCCGCTGCCTGCGATGGGAAGAGATCGACTGGAACGCGCCCCTGAAGGCGGCCGTGAAGACCGAAAAGAGCGCGATCGGCCGGGTTGTCCTGAAGATGGACGACCTGCGGAAATACTACGAGGTGTCGGCGGGCCTGTTCGGCGGCGGCGCCAAGAAGGTGGTCAAGGCCAACGAGACGCTTAGCTTCGAGGCACATGAAGGTGAAACCCTTGCCATCGTGGGCGAATCCGGCTGCGGCAAGTCGACTTTCGCCAAGGTGCTGATGGGGCTCGAAACCGCCACCTCAGGCTCGATCATGCTCTTTGACGAGAACGTGCAATCGACCCCGATCCAGAAGCGGAATACCGACACCGTCTCGAAGGTGCAGATGGTGTTCCAGAACCCCTTCGACACTCTGAACCCGTCGATGACCGTTGGCCGCCAGATCGTCCGCGCACTGGAGATCTTCGGTGAAGGCAAGTCGGATGAAGAGCGTCGCAACCGGATGCTGGAGCTGCTGGATCTTGTGAAGCTTCCACGTGCCTTTGCCGACCGGATGCCGCGGCAGCTGTCGGGCGGGCAGAAGCAGCGGGTCGGCATCGCCAGGGCCTTTGCCGGCGGAGCAAAGATCGTGGTCGCGGACGAACCTGTATCGGCGCTCGACGTGTCGGTGCAGGCGGCGGTGACGGACCTCCTCATGGAGATCCAGCGCAAGAACAAGACGACGCTCCTGTTCATCAGCCATGACCTGTCGATCGTGCGCTATCTCTCCGACCGGGTGATGGTAATGTATCTTGGCCATGTGGTGGAACTCGGCTCGACCGATCAGGTCTTCTCGCCGCCCTACCACCCCTATACCGAGGCGCTGCTGTCCGCGGTTCCGATCGCCGACACCCACGTGACCAAGCAACGGATCGTGCTGGAAGGCGACATTCCCTCGGCGATGAACCCGCCGCCCGGTTGCCCCTTCCAGACCCGCTGCCGCTGGAAAAGCAAGGTTCCCGGCGGTCTGTGCGAACGGGAGATGCCGCCGATGAAGACGCTGGCGGCCGGTCACCAGATCAAGTGCCACCTGTCGGACGAGATCCTCAACCACATGGAACCCGTCATCAAGATCGCGGCGGAGTGACGCCGCGACCCGATCCGTTCATGCGCGGTCAGCCCTGATCGAGAATGACGGCGACGTAGTTCTGGGTTTCTTCGTATTCCGGAACGCCATCGGCGGAATCGACGGCTTCGGGCCCGGCATTGTAGGCGGCAAGCGCCAGCTTCCAGCTGCCGAACCGGTCATACATCTTGCGCAGGTACTTTGCCCCGCCTTCGAGGTTCTGCTTGGGGTCGTTGATGTCGACGCCCATCAGTTCTGCCGTGCCGGGCATCAACTGGGCGAGGCCCGTCGCGCCCTTGGTCGAGACGGCCAGAGCGTTCCAGCCGGATTCCTGCTGGACCAGGCGCAGGAACAGGTCCTCCGGCACACCATGCTTGCGCGCTGCGGCCTTGGCGACTTCGACATACTCGCCTTTGTAGTTTCCCTTGTAGCGCAGGAAGGACAGGTCCATGTCCCGTCCGCTGTCACCACCCGGGCCGAGGCGGGCGGAGTTGTCGTACTGCGAGGCCAGGCGTGTATCGAGCAGTTCCGATTGCTGCGCAAACAGGGCGGCCCGGTTCTTTGTTCCGCCCTTGGAAAACTTAATCCCGTCCGCCTGCGCCTGTCCCGGACCAACCGCGATTGCGCCAGCGCAAAGTACGAGCGCCCCGATCAGCAGCTTTCGAGCGATCCCTTGCCGCATCCCACCAGTCCCGCCTTACGGCCCCCGACCCTTGCGGGATGGCCGCTATTTTTGCGGCACTATAGCGAAAAAAAGCCGCTCCGCCAGAGCCATGGCGAAGACTACTCCGCAGCCTCGGCAGAAGATCGCCCGTTTGGACGTGCGTGCGACTGTGCGCCCGGCGCGAGCGACAGGAGCGGGCTGCCAAGAAGGTCCTCGATCAGCAGACTGGTCAGTTGCCCTCGACCCGATGTGCCTGACTTGCGGTAGATGGCGTTCAGATGGGTCTTGACCGTGGCTTCGGCCGAGCCGCGCAGCTGCGCAATCTCGGCAATGGAATAGCCCTTGATCGTGAAGGTGGCGATGTCCTGCTCCGATGCGGTCAGGCCCCAGGTCCGGTAATAGCCTTCCATCACCTCGCCAAGCGCACCCCTGGCGATGCTGAGGCTTTCCTCAATCTGCGACTGGCGGCGCAGAAGTTTCACCAAGTTGCGCGACAGCATGACGATCCCCGCGATAAGTCCGATCGTCGCCATGAGTTCCGGCAGGATATGTGCATCCTGAAGCGTTGCCCATCCAACCTCTTCCATGTCGCCCAGCACGTCGGTCAGGAAGAACACCGTGCAGAAGGTCTGGAACAGGATAAGCCCGAGCAACGTCAGACTTTCGCGGTTGCGGAGGATCGGGTTCTGGCTCGCTCCACCGCTCGGCGACCGCGGCTGCAGGGACTTGAAACGCACGTCGGATATCCTGTCACTCGCCGGATGAGGCTTCCGGCAAGGACTTGTAGCCCGTCAGCATCGAACGGGGAAGATTCACGCCAAGACGTCGCGATTCCGTGAATACCGCCAATACATGCAGTGCGACCGAGATTTCGGCCCAGGTCACAAAGGCTCCGTGCAGTTCCTCGACCCACTCGACTCCGAACCAGGCGACAGTGGTCTGCATGTAGCCTGTCACGCCGATTGCGATCAGCGTCAGCAGCAGGTTGTAGATCATCAGCGCGCCAAGCGGCGAGTGGCCCAGATGGATCCGGCGCCGTCCGGTGGCCATTTCCCGCATCTGGTCCATCGCGGCAGCAGGATTGGGCGGGAAATCGCTGAAGCGGGCGTGTCGCGGGCCGATGAGGCCCCAGACCAACCGCAGCGCGACCAGCCCCAGCACCGTCAGCCCGATCGTATGGTGCAGGCTCTTCTCCGGGTTGGTGAAGATCGCGTTGGCCAAGAAGCCGCCGACGACGGACCAATGGAAGATGCGCACGAATGGGTCCCAGACCCTGACCTTGCGAGGCATTCGAGTAGACTCCGTTCGAGGGGAAAAGCAGGGCGCGCGTGTCGGGGACAAGGGCACGCGCGCCCTTCGCAAAAACCGTCAGTCGGCGGTCTTCACGATGTTCATCTGGTCATCGAGATAAAGCTCGTACGTCTTGCCGTCTTTCACGGCGTAGACTTCGATCATGCCGTCTTCGGTGGTGACCTTGCGGACTTCATAACCCTGGGCCGTCATCGCGGCGGTCACTTTTTCCTGGGTCGCGGCATCAAGGCTGCCTTCGCTTTCCGCGTGGGCCATCGGTGCGGTCAGGGCAAGGGCCAGGGCAAGGGCGGCACCGAAACGGGAGGTCTTGGTCATGTCGTTTTCCTTCAGACGTGTTGCGCCGGGCGGCGGAATGCCCCCGGACTGCGGCCGACATGAGCCATGCGGCAGTGCAGCGATATCGCCCTGAAGGCCTATTCTGGCATTCTGCAACCGAAGGTGCAGGGGGTGCGGCGGTTGCGTGCCGGGGGTGGCGGAGATATACCGACCGTTAACCAAGCCGGGGCACAGTCCGGGCACATCAACAGGTCGGAGGCAATCATGGCGGGTTCGGTCAACAAGGTCATTCTGGTCGGCAATCTCGGGCGCGACCCGGAAGTCAGGACCTTTGCCAACGGGGGCAAGGTCTGCAACCTGCGCATCGCCACCTCGGAAACCTGGCGCGACAAGGCCAGCGGCGAACGCAAGGAACGCACGGAATGGCACTCGGTTGCGATCTTCTCGGAACCGCTGGCGAAGATCGCCGAGCAGTACCTGCGCAAGGGATCGAAGGTTTATATCGAAGGGGCGCTGGAAACCCGCAAATGGCAGGACCAGTCGGGTCAGGACCGTTACACGACTGAAGTCGTGCTGCGGCCGTTCAGCGGCAACCTGACCCTGCTTGACGGCCGTGAAGGCGGCGGCAGCGGTGGCGGCTTCGACGATCGCAGCGGCTTTGGCGACGACCGGGGCTACCCGGAAGAGCGCGGCGGCGGTTCGGGCTTTGGCGGCGGGCGCAGCGGCGGTGGTGGCGCGCCGAGCCGCAGCGATCTGGACGACGAGATTCCGTTCTAAGGCCTGGAACGCGCCCCGCCCGTCTGACATTCGACTCGGCCGCGGCCTATCTTGTCGGCGCATCCGGCGGGCGTCCGGCTGGAGAGCCGTTCTGTCGACCTGGCCAAACAGACTTTCCAGACCTGTGGCAGACGGACTGTTTTCGCGACCACATCCGCAAGGCCTGCAGCCCCGCCCGATAGGACTCTCACCCGGCCGCTGGAAAGATCCGGTCGCGATGTTCGGCCAGATAGATGCGCAGCCATGGCGTAAACCGCTCGGGCGCGTCGGCGATTTCCCGGGCCAACCCCTCAAGATCGATCCAGCGCGTGTCCTGCACCTCGTCGGGAACCGGGACCACCTGCAGATCGGGTCCGGCTTCTGCCAGAAGGATATCGACCACCTCGTGTTCGGTCAGCCCGCCACCGACATCGGCGCGGTATTCGACCGTTTCGGACAGCACCGGAACCAGCCCCTCGATGCCGAGTTCCTCGCGCAGGCGGCGGGTGGCGCAATCGACGGCGGTCTCATCCCAATGCGGATGGGTGCAGCAGGTGTTCGTCCACAGCCCAGGCGTGTGATACTTGGAGTCAGCGCGACGCTGCAGCAGGATCTGCCGCCCGCGTGTCACGAAGACCGAGATGGCCGGATGGCGCAGACCACGGCGATGCACCTCGATCTTGTCGACAGGGACCAGCTCACCGGCAACCCAGGCCGGGATGAAGTTGTCCGCCGTCAGACGGTCTGACTGGTTCCGGGACCCCGTCACGTTGTCTCTCCCTTCGCTGCGGTCATCTGCAGCCGAGGCTTGTCGGCCTCTGCAATGGCGCTCCCGGCGAGCAGCGCCGAGAACAGGAACAATAAGGCTTCCACCATGAAAACCGGCGTGAAGGCAAGCTGAACCGGCAAGACAAGACGCAGGAGATCGACCGCAACTGCCCCGAGAAGTCCCCCAAATCCCGACGCAACCGCCTGTGCCGCCCCCCAGATGCCCAGCCTTGTGCCTTCTCGCCCCTCTCGCCCCGCGCTTGCCAACCGCATCATGGCAGCAACCATCGCCATCGCGAAGACGCCATTGCAGATACCCAGCATGGCAACGAAAGGCAGCAGCCGACCAGCCTGAAGCGGTCCGGCCAGGCCGATCGCCACCAGCGCCGCGGCCGAGCCGACGCACCCTGCAACGACCCAATGGTGGAGCTTGCCCATCCGCAATCCGGTTGCAACTACCCCCGTAGTCGCCATTCCCACCAAAACTCCGCCGCTCTGAACACCTTGCATCCTCGTGGTTTCACCCGGGGTAAAGCCAAAGACGAGCCCTGCATAGGGCTCAAGGATCAGGTCCTGCAGGAAGTAGGTCGTGATCGACAGGGCCACGAACAGCGCAAGGCGGCGCGCGGGAGGCTCGGCCCATATTTCGGTCAGTCCCTCGCGCAATGGCTGATGGGTTTCGGGCGGCGTCAGTGGCAGGCGACGCTCGATACCTGCAACAGCCACCACCGCGAGCGCCATTGCCATCGTCGCGACCAGAAGCACGATCTGGACCAAGCGCGCGGGCGAAAAGGGATCGATCAGCGTCCCGACGATCACGGCGGAGCTCGTACCGCCGAGCAGCAGCATCAGCCAGACGACCGTCGCCGCGCCGGCGCGGCGTTCGAACGGTGTAGCTGCGGCGACGAGTGCCAGAAGCGACGTTCCGGCGGCCCCTGCCCCTGCCCCGATCATCGCATAGGCGACGACCGACAGCAGCAGGCTCGCCACCGGCATTTCGCCATGGAGCCCGACTGCCAGGGCTGCGAGCACCCCTCCCACGGACAGCAGGGCGACACCGGTCAGGATCAGCGGCGTCCTACGCCCGCCCAGGTCAGATCGATGACCCCAGCCGGGACGGGTGAGCTGCAGGATATAGTAGAGCCCGACAAGCAACCCCGGAACGAGCGCGGGAAGACCGAGCTCGACGACCATCACCCGATTGAGGGTCGAAACCATCAGGACGGTGATCGACCCGATGGCGTAGTTCACAAGGCCCAGTCGAAACACACCTGCCCAGTTCAGCATGATCTCTTCCGCTGGTCAGCCACTAACTTCGCCCTCCGACAAGAGCGTGGGACTGGGCGGAAACTCAAGCCCCAATTCCGGTCCCGCAGCGCAGTGGCAGCCTGACGATGGTTTCTGTTCCTGCCTGAGGGCTTCAATCACCGCGGCAACGCTGCTAGGCATGGCCCATGCCTGCCCGCCGAACCACCCTTGCGACTTTTGCCCTGAGGCTGCTTCTGGCTTTGGCCTTGGTGGCGACAGGCTGGAGCAGCCGACCACTTCTTCTGGCCGAAGAGGCAGCGCTCCAGCAGTTCGTGCTGCAGGGCGGATCGATGGCCGATCTCTGCGATGAGACCGGAGCGATCGGCAGCTCCGGTTCGCGACACGGCCATGACTGCCAGACCTGCTGTCTGGCCGGTAGCCCGGTGCTGTTGCCCGAACGGTCTGCGATCAGTCACGGTCCTGTCAGGGTCGCTTTGGCAGCACCTGCTGTTCTGCCGGGATTTCCGGTTCTGGCGCCAGGTTGGAACGCGGCCGCGCCGCGCGGTCCCCCGGGACTGGTCTGAGCCGCATTCATCTTCCCACGGAATCCTGTCTTTCGGAGTTACTCCATGACACTTACGCGTCTTTTCGGGCTGACCGCAGCCCTGTTCGTTGCCACGTCTGCCGCAGCCCATGAATTCAAGGTCGGCACACTCGAGATCATTCACCCGAGCATTCCCCAGCCCGCCGCAACCGCCATGGCCGCAGGCGGATATTTGGCCATCAGCAACGAAGGCCCCGAGCCTGATCGGCTGATCGGCGCCCGGGCCGATTTCGCCAAAGAAACGTCTATCCATGAATCGAAGACCGATGCGGCCGGCGTGACCTCTATGTCGGAGGTCAAGGGCATCGACATCCCGCCGGGCGACACCGCCGTGCTTGAGCGGGGCGGCTATCACATCATGTTCATGGGTCTGAGCCAGCCGCTGAAGGAAGGCGACATGGTGCCGGTTACGCTTATCTTCGAAAAGGCCGGCGAGGTCCCTGTCGAGTTCATGGTCGATCCCGCCAACGGCGAAGCCGACCACTCGCAGCACACCCATTCCAGCGGCACGGGTGGCTGAACCTTGTCGGGCAGGCAAGGCGTCGACAGACCCCTTGCCTGCCTCCGCCCGATTGGCTACATCCTGCGCATCTGCCTGGCAGAGAGCGGGCGGGTGTAGCTCAATGGTAGAGCCGCAGCTTCCCAAGCTGATGACGAGGGTTCGATTCCCTTCACCCGCTCCATCTGACTGCTGCAGCTACTCATCACGCATGACGCGCGCGCCGGCGACGCAGAAGCGCCACGCTACCGATGGCACTCAGCATCAGCACGCCGCCAGCAGGCAGCGGGACCGGCGCCGGAACTGGTGTGGTCGTGATGTTCGAGAACTCGATCGAGTTGCCCGATGACCAGAAATCGACGCGGTTGAACGTGAAACCCTTCACGGACAACAAAGCGGCACCAAGTCCTTCCGCCACACCTTTCAGGCTTGCGATGGTGATGTTCAGCGCTGCGCCCGTGACAGTGTCTCGGAGCGTGATCCTGTTGTAGGTATCGACCGAGCCCCAAAGCAGGCTGAGCGCCGAGGAGCGACCCACCTTCAAGGTCGCCGTCTGACCATCGTGCACGCGAAAATAGGTTGCTCGACGATCAGCATCACTTGCAAAGGTATCTGCGCCATTTTCGAACGTGGAGCGGTATTGGCCGCTTACACTGCCGGAGACGATATCCGGACCGGCCAGCCAAGAGGCGCCCGACTGCAGATCGGTGCTTCTCGAAGCGTCAACGAGGTTTCGACCATCGTTCTTGAACGTGATTGTAGCTGCCGAAGATCCTTGAACGGTCGCAACAGCCAGTACGACACCAAGGACAAAACCACGAAAGGGCGAAGACATACCATAACACCTTTTTGCCACGGTTCGGGCCGCCCCCGCCTAGAACCCGCCGCAATTGGAACACCCCCGCCATATACCTGCCATATTTCAGCCTGTCAAAAATCACGCGTTATCAGCAACCTACGACAGCCGATTGCATTCTGGGACGTGTCCAATAGCTCGACAGATGGATTGCGTTGCCATGTTGTGGACACAATCCAACGGCCCGTACGAAAATCATGATTCGCGGCGGCGGCGAATCCCTATGGCCGTGAACCAGGCGACCTCGCGGCCGTCCTGCCAGATCACCCAGTCATCCGGGCCGCTGCCTGCCCCGCTGACGAAGAGGATTCAATTTCCTTCATCCGCTCCAATCGCCATCCTGCAATGAACGGCGCCCAGACCGCGCAGTCGCGCGATCCTGGATATTCTGCTGGTCAATTCGGCCGCTGCAGCGCATAGAGAATCGTGACCGTCGGCAATCTTTGTTTCCCGGCGGAACTTTCTCCGACAAGACGACCCGCTTCACCAAGCCTGAGACGGATGCCACCGCAGGGCGTCTGACATCTGTTTCGTCATTTCGCTTGGCGGGCGGTCTCGGTCCGCCGCCAGAACATCCCAATGGAAGGACCAGACCATAGGTTTCTCTTCGCCGAAAAAACCGCTCGACCTTGCCGATTTCCTCAGCCGCAAGGGCATTCCCCGGCGTTCGCGCTACGCCTACTCCAGCCGTGCCGTAGGTGAGTCCGAGCCTGCAGACGAGGACGATGCCGATGCCATTGGCGCGGTCAGGAGTGGAGGAACGGGCAAGACCGAGGGCTGAACGGCGCGGTCGCCCGGAATTCTTTCCCGCGAAACCAAGGGGTAACGTGAGATCGACGGCAAATCCGCCGATAGTGCTATCAATCCTCGTGGGTTGCGGATATGACCGCGTGGCACATCTTATTTTCGGACCGCTTCCTTTTCGGCACGGCTTTCGATCTTCAGCTATGCCAGACCGCTGCGCTGTGTGGGCGGTACTAAGATAAGGAATATCACAATGGCCAATGGCACCGTGAAATGGTTCAACGCAACCAAAGGTTTCGGTTTCATCGCTCCCGAGCGCGGCGGCAAGGACGTTTTCGTCCATGTCAGCGCGCTTGAGCGTGCGGGCATCCAGCGTCTTGACGATGGTCAGGCCGTGACGTTCGACATCGAATCCGGCCGTGACGGTCGTGAATCGGCGATGAACCTCGCTCTGGCGTGATCGTCTGATCGACGCGAGACTGCTTTTGAGAGGCCCGGGCAGATCGTCCGGGCCTTTCGCATTCCGGATGGTGGCCGCACCCTTCCCTTCGCTGCGCCGAACCGATAGCCAAGGCGCGTCAACGGCTTCGAAGGAGCATCCCATGACCATCACCCGTCTTGAGACCGGCGCGCGCATGTCGAACGCGGTCATCCACAATGGCACGATCTATCTGGCCGGCATTGTCGGTGAGCCCGGCGAAAGCGTCGGCGCCCAGACCCGTACGATCCTTGCCGAGATCGACCGCCTGCTGGCGCTGGCGGGTTCGGACAAGACGAAGATCCTCAAGGCGCAGATCTGGCTGGCCGACATCTCGACCTTCGACCAGATGAACGCCGAATGGGACGCCTGGGTGCCTCAGGGCCACACCCCGGCCCGCGCGACCGGCGAGGCGAAGCTTGCGACGCCCGACTACAAGGTCGAGATCATCGTGACCGCCGCTCAGGCTTGACCCTTGGAAGTGGGGGCTGTCTGCCCCCACACCCCCGAGGATATTTCCAAACAGAAGAAGGGGTTTGCGGGTCGTTCTCAGGCCGTCAGGTAAGCCACCAGCTGCTGAGTAGAGCCGTCCTTGGATGCCGCGCTTTCCTTGCCCTCAAGGATAGGTGCCAGCGCCAGGGCCAACTCCTTGCCGAGTTCCACACCCCACTGGTCGAAGCTGTTGATCCCGAGGATCACCCCCTCGACGAAGACCCGGTGCTCGTAAAGCGCGATGATCTGTCCGAGCGTGTAGGGATCGAGGGTCGGATAGGCGAGCGTGGTCGAGGGGCGATTGCCGGGGAAAACCCTATGGCGCGCCTGACGGTCGAGCTCAGCGCCGGTCAGACCCTTCTTCGCCATGATCGCCCGTGCCTCGTCGAGGCTCCGGCCGCGCAGAAGCGCCTCTGATTGTGCAAGGCAGTTGGCAACCAGCAGGCGATGCTGATGGGCGAGCGCGGGTTCGTGGCCGGTCTTGGCCAGCAGGAACTCGCAGGGAATGACGCGAGTGCCCTGATGGATGAGCTGGTAGAAGGCGTGCTGTCCATTGGTGCCCGGTTCGCCCCAGACAACCGGACCGGAATTGCGCGTCAGCATGGAGCCATCCATGGCCACGCGCTTGCCGTTAGATTCCATCTCGAGCTGCTGCAGGTAGGCGGGCAGACGCGACAGGCGCTGGTCATAGGGCAGAACCGCACGGGTGGCATGACCGCAGATCTGATTGTGCCAGATCCCGACCAGCGCAAGGAGCACCGGCAGGTTCTGGCGGAAGGGCGCCTCGCGGAAATGCCGGTCCATGGCCGCGCCACCGGCCAGAAAGCGCGCGAAATCCTCGGGCCCGATCGCGATCATCAGGCTCAGGCCGATTGGCCCCCACATCGAATAGCGCCCGCCGACCCAGTCCTCGAAGCCGAAGACCCGGTCGGGTGCGATGCCGAAAGCGGCTGTCTTGTCTGCGGCGGTCGAGACGGCGGCGAACTGCGCCGCCGGGTTGGCTACGCTGGCCGACATCCAGTGCTTTGCCGTCTCGGCGTTGGTCATCGTCTCGATGGTCGTGAAGGTCTTGGAGGCGACGATCACCAACGTCGTGGTCGGATCAAGGTCCTTCAGCACGTCATGGGCATGGGCGCCGTCAACGTTGGAGATGAAATGGCAGCGCGGACCATCGGCATAGGGCTCGAGCGCCAGAACCGCCATTGCCGGTCCGAGATCGGAGCCGCCGATGCCGATGTTGACCACATCGGTGATCGGTCCGCCCTGCCCGGCAAAGTGGCCGGTGCGGACGGCGGTGGCGAAATCCTGCATCCGGCGGTAGGTCTCCCGCACGGGCGGCATGACGTTCACGCCATCAACAAAGACATCGGTGTCGAGGTTGCGCAGCGCGGTGTGCAGCACGGCGCGGCCTTCGGTCTCGTTGATCTTTACCCCGGTGAACATCGCCTCGCGCTTGCCGACCACGTCGGCGGATTCGGCGAGTTTGACAAGCAGATCAATCCCTTCCGCGTCGATGTTCGTCTTGGAATAGTCGAAGAGCATATCGCCCAGCCGGGCAGTGAAGTCAGCAGCACGCGACGTGTCGCGAAACAGATCGAGGATGGGGCGCTCCTGCACCCGGTCGTGATGCGCGGCCAAGGCCTGCCAGCTTTTCTCGATGCTCATGCGTTACTCCCGTCTTTCCCTGTTCATTCCGCCCAGTGGACGGTCGCATTGGCCAGAACCGCCCTGACCGGAGCCTCGATCGGCGTCAGGCGCTGCGCCCGATCCAGTGCTTCGCGCTTTTCCGGCCCGGTTATCAGGATATGGATCGACATGGCCCCCTTCAGGACCGGTGCCGTCAGGGTGATGCGCGGCTCGCCCGCCGTCTGCGCCCTCATGGGCAGGAGGATCGGCGCGCTGTCCGACAGCGCCTCTTCCAGACGGTCCGCGCCGGGGAAAAGCGAGGCGGTGTGCATGTCGGCGCCCATGCCCAGAAGCAGCACCGAGATGGGCAGATGCGGTGCGATGCCGGCCGCCAGACCGTCCAGCACATCCTCGGGCCGAGCGGCCTCGGCATGGAGCGGCACCAGCCGGGCATTGGCGGCGCGGTTCACCAGAAGCCGGTCGCGCAGAAGCCGCGTGTTGGAGCGCGGGCTGTCTTCCGGCACCCACCGTTCGTCGTTCAGGAACACCGCCACATTCGACCAGTCGAGATCGACGCCCGACAGCGTGTCGAAGATCGGTCCCGGCGTCGTGCCGCCGGGCACGCTGAGGCTGGCCTTGCCTTCAAGCCGCAGCGCCTGACCAAGCTCGCCGGCAATGGTGTTGGCGAGCGACAGCATCATCAGCTCGCGATCAGGGTACTCGATCAGGTTCATTCGCGGATTTCCCGCCAGCGTCGTCCGTCGCGGTGCATCAGCATAAGCGAGTCGTCCGGGCCGGACGATCCGGGATCGTAGGGCTTCGGCCGATCCTCGGAGCTTTCCCAGCCGCCGATAATCGGGTCGGTCCAGGCCCAGGCGGCCTCGACCTCGTCGCCGCGCATAAAGAGCGTCTGGTTCCCGCGGATCACATCCATGATCAGGCGTTCATAGGCGTCGGGGATATCGGCCCCCTCTTCGCCAAGCGCCTCGGCAAAGGACATGTCGAGCGGCACCTGGGTAAGGCGCATACCGCCCGGACCGGGTTCCTTGATCATGACCATCAGGTTCATGCCCTCGTTGGGCTGAAGCCGGATGGTCAGTACATTCTCGCGCCAGCCGGCCGCATCGTCGAAGATCGAATGCGGCGGTTCTCTGAAGGTAATCGCGATCTCCGACGCACGCGCGCGGAGCTTTTTGCCGGTCCGCAGGTAGAATGGCGTGCCCTTCCAGCGCCAGTTCGAGATATGGACCTTCAGCGCAATGTAGCTTTCCGTCCGGCTTTGCGGGTTCTCGCTGTCCTCGATGTAGCCGGGCTGACCGTTCTGGCGGGCATACTGCCCGCGCACGATGTCCTCTGGCCGCACCGGATCAAGGGCGCGGATCACCTTCAGCTTCTCGTCCCGCACGGCGTTCGGATCGAAGTGATAGGGCGGCTCCATCGCGATCAGGCAGAGCAGCTGCATCATGTGGTTCTGCACCATGTCCCGCATGGCGCCCGACTTGTCGTAGTAGCTGCCCCGCCCGCCGACGCCGACCGTTTCGGCCACGGTGATCTGCACGTGATCGACATATTGCGAATTCCACAGCGGCTCGAACAGGATATTGGCAAAGCGCACCGCCATCAGGTTCTGGACGGTTTCTTTCCCAAGGTAATGGTCGATCCGGTAGATCTGCTCTTCGCGGAAATGCGCGGCCAGCGTGGCATTGAGGGCCCGCGCCGAGGCAAGATCGCGACCGAAGGGTTTCTCGACCACGATCCGGCTTTCCGGCGTCGCAATCTCGAAGGAATGCAGACGTTCGGCAAGATCCCCGAAAAGGGCGGGCGCGACCGAGAAGTAGAAGGCCGACACGACGCCCGGCCGCATCTCGGCCTTAAGCTTGTCCCATCCGCCGGTGCCCTTGGCGTCGATCGGCACATAGCCGATCCGACCCAGGAAGGCGTCGATCGTCGCGGCGTCCTTCTTGTCGGTCGAGACGAATTCGTCGATGGCCTTGCGCACCTGTTCGCGGAAGCCTTCAGGCGTCATGTCCGATCGGGCTGCACCGATGATGCGGCTTTCAGGCGGGATCTGCCCCGCCCAGAAACGCCGGTAAAGTCCTGGAAATATCTTGCGGGTGGCCAGGTCTCCGGTTGCTCCGAAGATCACAAGGTCGAATGTCTCGACCGGGATGACACGCGAAACCATGGCTTTCTCCGACCTATGCCGCAGTGCAGCTGTTAGCGCTAACGCTATCGTTTTCTAGCTACATGGCGCGCGAAAGTCTAGCACCCTGACCGAGGGCGACAAGCTGAATGAGAGCCGTTGGCCATCAGTCCGCATTCTCGGTCGACCATTCTGCCTTGTGCAGGCCAGGGGCGGCGGCCAGGGCAAGAAGCACACGCTCGGTCGCTGAGGTGTCAGTCGCGGAGACCGATAGACCGGCCTTGATTTCCGTAATCCCGTCCTTGCCCCGCGTGCTGGATATCGATGCGAGGGACAGCTGCTGATCTCGCGCCTCGCGAACCAGGGCGGCCCGCAAGTCCGCTTCCGATTCCTCGTCACAGAGCAGGCGGAGGCTCACCGGTTGTTGCGCCGCATCCCGGGCCAGCAATCGCCGGTCGAGCCAGTACATGACCGGCCGAAGCCCCATATTCACGAACATCACCACGCCGGTGAGCATGACCGCGATCGGATAGGCTTCAATTCCGCAGAGCATCCCCACCGCCGCCGAACACCAGAGCGTCGCCGCCGTGTTCAGCCCGTGGACAGAGAAACCGTCACGGAAGATCAGGCCGGCGCCAAGGAATCCGACGCCGGAAACGATCTGTGCGGCGACGCGGGTGGGCGAGCTATCGCCCTGAACCATTGTCGAAAAGAGGACAAAGCTGGCCGCACCAATGGCGACCAGCGCGTTTGTGCGCACGCCCGCCATACGGCCCCGCGCCTGCCGCTCCATCCCGATGATGGCGCCGAACAGCATCGCCACCAGCAGCGTGGCAAGTTGGTCGTCCAGTCTTTCGAACATTCCAGTCGATACCCCGCCCCGGCACGCACTCTGCGTCAGGCGTCCAGCTCTGCATCCCAATAGAGGTAATCGAGCCAGCTGTCATGCAGATGGTTCGGCGGGAACTTGCGGCCGGCATTCTGCATCTCTTCCGCCGACGGCTGGCGTGGGATGCGGTGCAGGCGCATGCCCGCCTGCTTCAGCGTCTTGGATCCCTTTCGCAGATTGCAGGGGGAACAGGCCGCAACCACGTTTTCCCAGCTGGTGATGCCGCCGCGAGACCGGGGAAGCACATGGTCGAAGGTCAGATCTCCCTTCGCGCCGCAATACTGGCAACAGAACTGGTCCCTCAGAAAAAGATTGAAGCGCGTGAATGCCACGCGCTTCTGGGGACGGACGAAATCTTTCAGGACGACGACGGAGGGTATTCGGAATTCGGCCCTCTGGCTTCGGACGACATGATCATATTCGGCAACGATCGTGACCCGGTCGAGGAAGGCCGCCTTGATCGCCTCCTGCCAAGGCCAGAGCGAAAGAGGGTAGTAGGACAGCGGACGATAGTCTGCATTCAACACCAGCGCCGGATAATGCCTCAGCGCCGCTGGATCACGTACGAAACTCGTTCGGAAATCGCCGTCCATCGTAAGTTCAGACTCCGCTTTCGTCCTGCCTGCCGTCTCCGGCACCAGGGCGGGGAGCCCGCCCCGTTACCCAAAACTATATATGGCGGTTTCGCGCTGGCAAGCCCCCCGATCTCTTGTGGTGGCCCACCAGCGGTTCGCATGGCCTGTGGATAACCCGGCGCGGTGACGATACGATGACGAAAGCGGCAGGACTTGCCTAGCCAAGCCTTTCCTTGAGGAAACTCAGCGCCACCGACAGCCCGTCTGGCGCGATGCCATGCCCTGTTCCCTGCATGACATGACCATAGGTTTCCACGCCCGCCGCGACGAGCGCATTTCCGGCCTTGGCCATGTCATCGAACGGCACGACGGGATCGGCATCGCCATGGATCAGCAGAACGGGCGGGCGTGATGTGATTTCCGCCTCCAGCCGTTCGGGGGCCAGCAGACGGCCGGAGAACGCGACGATCCCGGCTATTGGCTCAGGGCGCCGCAACGCGACATGCAGGCTCATCATCGTGCCTTGCGAAAAACCGACCAGCGCCAGTCGGTCCGGCGTCAGCCCCTCGTCGGCAAGACGCGCGTCCAGGAACGCGTTCAGGTCTTCGGATGCTGCCTGAAGCCCGGCTGCGGCCTCTGCTTCGCTCGATCCGTCGAGCCAGGGGATGGGAAACCACTGAAAGCCGAAGGGATTGCCAGAGCAGCGTTCCGGCGCATTCGGGGCGATGAAAACCGTATCGCGCAGATGCGGGGACAGAGGATCGGCAAGGCCGAGCAGGTCTTCGCCGTCGGCGCCATAGCCGTGCAGGAAGACCACAAGGCTTCCGGCCCGGCCCGAGGCGGCCGCCCGCCGGCCAAATTGGAGTTCACGCGTCATCCGCCTTCCTACCTTTCTGGAGAGTCTGGCCCAAACGTGCTTGCTGACCCGCCGGCTAGCCCGTCCGCACGCCTTCCCGCCGTTTCGCGACCCTGTAGTAGGACCACAGGAGGCGGGCCGCAACCGCGCGCCACGGCGACCAGGCTTCGGCCATCGAGCGAAGCGCCTTTTCCGACGGACGATCGGGCAGGTCGAACAAGAGCCGTGCCGATTCCTGCAGCGCAAGGTCGCCGGGCGCGAAGACATCGGCGCGGCCAAGAGAGAACATTGCATAGATCTCGGCCGTCCAGCGTCCGATCCCGGGCAGCGCAACCAATCGCTCGACCACCTCGCCATTCGGAGCGAGACGCAGTTCGTCATAGTTGAGACCCGCCAGAGCCAGGGCCCGGCCATAGCGCATCTTCTGACGCGAAAGTCCGACCGCACGCAGGTCGTCGTCTGTGATCTTGTGCCAGGCCGCTTCCTCGGTCAGCCCCGCCGCCTGAAGCCTGCCCCAGATTGCGGCGGCGGAAGCGGTCGAGACCTGCTGGCTGACGATCGCGTCGAGAAGTGCGGAAAACCCGTCGGCCCGGCGACGCAGCGGCAGGGGGCCGGTCATGGTCAGAGCCGTCGCAAAACGGGGTTCGCGCCGCGCGAGCCACTCGGCGCCCTCGGCCACGCAATCCGCCGTTTCGATGATCCGCCCGACCATGATCCCCTCATATGGCGGAACCGACTCTGACAGCCGGAAAGAGGACTGTCACGCCCTGCCCTGCCCCCAAAGGCCGAGAGCAGGCCCTTGCCGCTCCTCGCGACGACGCCTAAGGCTTTGCCTATGACCGACTCCGCCCTGCCCCAAACCTCGGATGCGCTTGCGCGTCGCAACGTCGTCGTGCTGGTCGCCGCCCAGGCGCTGCTTGGCACGCAACTTCCGATGGTCTTCACGATCGCCGGTCTGGCGGGAACAACACTCAGCCCAAATCCCTGCTGGGCGACGCTGCCGATCACGATGATGGTTATGGGTTCGATGCTGGCTGCAACGCCCCTGTCGCTGGTGATGCAGCGCTTCGGGCGGCGTGCCGGCTTTGTTCTTGGCACCTTCGGCGGGTTTGCCGGCGGTGGGCTTTGCAGCTTGGCGCTGCAGCACGGCTCGTTCCTTCTGTTTCTTGCCGGTTCGCTGCTGATCGGCCTCTACATGTCGGCGAACGGGTTCTACCGCTTCGCGGCGACCGACCTGGCCAGCGCCGAGTTCCGGCCGCGCGCGATCTCCTGGGTCATGGCCGGGGGGCTGATGTCGGCCATCATCGGTCCGCAACTGGTCAAGCTGACCTCGCAGGCAATGCTGGTGCCATTCCTCGGGACCTATCTGGCGGTCATGGGGCTTAACATCGTCGGGGTCTTTCTCTTTGCCTTGCTGCACAGCCCGCGTCCCGTCGCACGACCGCAGGACGCACCGAAGGGGCGCAACTGGGGCGAGCTTCTTGCCGATCCCTACATTCGCGTCGCAGTGATCTGCGCGACCGTCTCCTACGCGCTGATGAACCTCGTCATGACCTCTTCGCCGCTGGCCATCGTCGGTTGCGGCTTCACCACGTCGAATGCGGCCGATGTCGTCTCGAGCCATGTTCTGGCGATGTATGTGCCCTCGTTCTTCACGGGCGCGCTCATTGCCCGCTTCGGAACCGAGCGGATCATGGGCCTTGGCCTCGTGATCCTTGCGGGGGCCGGGGTCGTGGCGCTGATGGGCGTGTCGCTGCCGCATTTCTTCGGGGCGATGATGCTGCTCGGCATCGGCTGGAACTTCGGCTTCATCGGTGCGACCACGCTTCTGGCCGCGCATCATGCCCCCGAGGAACGCGGACGAGCCCAGGGCATGAACGATTTCATCGTCTTCGGCGGGGTGACGCTTGCTTCCCTGTCATCGGGCGGACTGATGAATTGCTCGGGAGGGTCGCCCGAGGCGGGATGGCAGATGGTCAACATGGCAATGCTGCCTTTCCTGATCCTCGCCGGCGGCGCCCTGATCTGGCTGGTGATGAGACCCCGGTAACTTCCCGCTGACCAGATCTGATTGGGGCAGACTTCCCCCGGAGGCTGCGATACCTTCGGGGCGTTGTTAACGAGTCTATGAGTAATCAAATGCGAATCGCGACGTTCAACGTCGAGAACCTGTTCCTGCGGGCACGGGTCTTGAACCTCGAAAACTGGACCGATGGCAGGGCGATCCTTGACGCTCATGCCGAACTGACGAACCTGCTGGAACAGCCGGTCTACGGCGCGGAAGAAAAGACCCGCATCATCCTTCTTCTCGACCGGCTTGGCCTGCTCCATGCGGACGAGGGACCCTACGTCCTTTTGCGCCGCAACCGGGGCGGCCTCATTCGGCGAAACAAGGAAGGGATGGTCGAGATCGTGGCGGGCGGCCGCGACGACTGGATCGGCTGGGTCGAACTCGTCAGGGAGCCGATCAACGAGGTGGCCATCGAGAACACCGCGAGGGTCATTGCCGACGTCAACGCCGACATCCTTTGCGTCGTCGAGGCTGAAAGCCGCACCGCCCTGCGCGAATTCAGCGAAATGATGCTGCCCCGCGTCCAGAGCCAGCCCTATGACAACATCATGCTGATCGACGGCAACGACACGCGCGGCATCGATGTGGGGCTCATGACACGGGCAGGCTATGACATCGGTCTGATGCGCAGTCATGTCGGCGCGGGTGGGCGCAATCACGAGGTGTTCAGCCGCGACTGCCCGGAATATGCGGTTCATACGCCCCGTGGCGAACAAATCTGGTGCCTGCTCAATCACTTCAAGAGCAAAGGTTACGGCCGGCCGGCCGAGAGCGATGCGCGACGCAGGGCGCAGGCAAAGCTGGTCGCCTCCTACTACCGGCGCCTGCGCTCCGAGGGAAAGGAACATATCGTCGTGATGGGCGACCTGAACGACACGCCCGGCTCGGCACCGCTCGCCCCGCTGCTGGAGGAGACCGACCTCAAGGAGATCTCCACCCACCCCGCCTTCTCGACCGGCGAGTTTTCAGGCAAGGGGACCTTCGGCCTGGGCAATGACAGCCAGAAACTCGATCACCTGCTTCTGTCGCCGGGACTCTTCGCGCGGGTGACCGGGGGCGGCATCTTCCGCATGGGTGCCTGGCCCGGCAGCCGCGAAAGGCGCTGGACGGTCTATCCCGAACTGGAAAAGCCAATCCAGGCGGCGTCCGACCACCATGCGCTTTGGGTCGACATCGACTGAGACGGTCTACCAGCGCCCCGTCAGCGCAGCCCAGATGAGGCGGCCGCGCCGCCGCGCTTCCGAAAGGCCAAGCCGCCCCTCGCCAACGCGGAGCGGCTCGGCTGCCGCCTGGGCCAGGATCGGCCCCGTTTGCCAGGTCGCCAGCATCGCCGCGGCGGGCAGGTCTCTCCGCGCGCGACGGGCCTTCGCCAACCGGTCGAGCCCCCTCTGGGCCAAGGCCGCGACTGCGGCGGGTCGTCCATCGACCAGCGGAAAGCGTCCGCGCGCCTCGAGCACCGGCACCGCGCGCAGGAAGTTTGCAAGACCCAAGGCCCATCCCGCATCCCGCGCCGCCTGTTCCTCCGTTCCGCCGAGCGCCCGGACCGCCAGCCACATCAGCCCGCCGCCGGTATCCTCGATGTAAGCGTCGAAGGCCGCCTCGTCGGCGAAAGGTTCGCGGTAGATGTCCCACCGCCGTGCTTCGACCAGCCGGTCGAGCACGTCGCCGGGCAGGCCCGTCTCGCGGACCACCTCGGTCAAGGGTCCGACCACCTCATGCGCCCGGACCGGACCACCATTCACGGCCGCCTCGGCAATGTCGCGCCACCATTGCAGGCGCATCTCGGCGATCATCGGTTCCTGCGTGACCCAGGGCGCACGCGCGACCTCGAGGTTGAAGGCGTAAAGCGGGAACAGTTGCGAGCGCGCCGCGACGGGCGCCGCCATCACCGCAGCGAAGCGGTCGGGATCGCCCCGCTCGACCAGCGCCGCACAGGCCGCGATCGTCACGCGACGGCCACGGGCTGGCCGTGGTCACGGATCAGCTTCCAGGTGATCGCGTCCAGAAGCGCCTCGAAGCTCGCATCGACGATGTTGGCCGAGACGCCAACGGTCGACCAGCGCCGCCCCTGCCCGTCCTCGCTGTCGATGATGACGCGGGTCACGGCCTCGGTTCCCCCTTGCGTGATCCGCACCTTGAAATCGACCAGCTTCATGTCGTCGATCACCGCCTGATAGGGGCCAAGATCCTTGGCCAGCGCCTTGTAGAGTGCGTTGACCGGACCGCGGTCGGTGCCGTGTTCGTCCATGCTCTCGCTGACCGAGAGCATCTTCTTCTCGCCGATCTTCACCACCACGACCGCCTCGGAGAGGCTGACCATGTTGTTGTACTTGTTCTTGCGCCGCTCGACCGTCACGCGATAGCGCTTGACCTCGAAGAACTGCGGCAAGAGGTCCAGTTCCTTGCGCGCGACCAGCTCGAACGAGGCCTGCGCCCCGTCATAGGCATAGCCCTGATCCTCGCGCTCCTTGACGATTTCCAGGATGCGTCCAAGGCGCGGGTCCTTCGTCCCGACCTCGATCCCGGCCGCAACAAGGCGGGCGCGAAGGTTCGACTGCCCTGCCTGGTTCGACATTGGGATCAGCCGCTCATTGCCCACGCGGCCCGGATCGATGTGTTCGTAGGTGGTCGGGTCCTTGAGGATCGCGCTGGCATGGAGCCCAGCCTTGTGGGCAAAGGCGCTGGCCCCGACGTAAGGCGCGCTTCGCAGCGGCACCCGGTTCAGGATGTCATCGAGCATCCGGCTGACCCGCGTCAGGCCCGCCAGCGCCTTGGGCGTCACGCCGGTCTCGAACCGGCTGGCATAGGGCTCTTTCAGGAGCAGCGTCGGGATCAGCGTCGTGAGGTTGGCATTGCCGCAGCGCTCGCCCAAACCGTTAAGCGTGCCTTGCACCTGCCGCGCGCCCGCGTCGATGGCGGCGAGCGAATTGGCGACCGCATTGCCGGTGTCGTCATGGCAGTGGATGCCAAGCCGGTCACCGGGGATGCCGGCGGCAATCACCTCGGCAGTCACGCGGCCGACCTCCGACGGCAGTGTCCCGCCATTGGTGTCGCAGAGCACGATCCAGCGTGCGCCTTCCTCAAGCGCGGCCTTCAGGCAGGCCAGCGCATACGCGGGGTTGGCGCGGTAGCCGTCGAAGAAATGCTCGGCATCGAACAGCGCCTCGCGCCCCTTGGCGACGAGATGGCGGATGCTGAGGCGGATCGAGTCGAGATTCTCCTCGAGGCTCACGCCAAGCGCTGTCTTGACATGGAACTCGTGCGTCTTGCCGACAAGGCAGACGGCGGGCGTATCGGCGTCGAGCACGGCGGCCAGCACATCGTCATTCTCGGCCGAGCGCCCTGCCCGCTTGGTCATCCCGAAGGCGGTCATGGTGGCGCGGGTCTGCGGCGCCTCGCGGAAGAACTCGCTGTCGGTCGGGTTCGCCCCCGGCCATCCGCCTTCGATATAGTCCACGCCAAGCGCATCGAGCGCCCGCGCGATCTGGGTCTTTTCGGCGGCAGAGAACTGCACGCCCTGCGTCTGCTGTCCGTCGCGGAGGGTGGTGTCGAAAAGATAGAGACGCTCGCGGGTCATTGCTGGTCGGCTTTCAGCATTAGAGCGCCCGAGGACCGATGAGCGGACAGTCCGGTGGACTGTCCGCCGGTCCGATTGGCCGGCGCGCGAGCGCTGGCCAAGGGGTTCTCCGATTTGGCGATGGTTTGGGCATGGGCGGCGCCTGCCCTGGCGGGTGCGAAAGCGCCCGCCGCCCGGAGGGCGGGCGCTGCCCGTGCGCTAAGCGCCCGGGCGGGATCGCGAAGAGCGGTCGCGGCGCCCGAGGCGATGGCCTCGGGCTGAGGAAGCCGTGCGGTGCAGGTCACAACAGGGCCTCCAGCTTGGCAGGGTCGAAGTCGGGGCCGGGAATGATCTGAACGTCGGTCTTGCTGATATGGACCTGAGCGCCGCTGTCGATGATTGCTGCCTTCAGTGCGTCCGCTGAAGACCAATCCTTTCGGGCGCGGAATTCCGCCAAACGAGAACCGAGGATACTCGCAGGTGTGTCGCGGACTGCAGCGGTCGCTTCACCTGAGAATTCGAGTGTTCCCGCAGCCACGCCGGTGATTGCGGGCAGTGCCCATCCGCCCATCCGCTCGTCCAACAATCCAAGCAGTTGCGCCGATGCCTTCAGGTCAGCCCAACGCCCCTGCTTGGCCAGCGCGTGCAGCGCGGCAATGGCCCCCGCGGTGTTGATGTCATCTGCCAGCGCCTCGGTCACGGCAGCACTTACCGTGCCATCAGCGACATCGATTGACCGCACCTCTCCCCACCATTTGAACAGCGTCGCCTTCGCAGCCTTCGCCTTCTCCTCCGTCCAATCCATCGGCTTGGAATAATGCGTCTGGAGATAGACAAACCGGATCACCTCGCCCGGCCAGCCCTGATCCAGCAGATCCCGCACGGTAAAGAAGTTGCCCAAAGACTTGGACATCTTCTTCCCCTCGACCTGAAGCATCTCGTTGTGCAGCCAATACCGGGCAAACTTCCCATGCGGATGGGCGCAGGCGCTTTGGGCGATCTCGTTCTCGTGGTGGGGGAATTGCAGGTCGATGCCGCCACCGTGGATGTCGAAGCTCTCGCCGAGCAATTCATAACTCATCGCCGAGCATTCGATGTGCCAGCCAGGACGTCCGCGACCCCAAGGGCTGTCCCAGCCGGGTAGCGAGTCATCCGACGGCTTCCACAGCACGAAATCCATCGGGTCTTCCTTGAAGGGCGCGACCTCGACCCTGGCGCCGGCGATCATGTCGTCGACCGATCGGCCCGACAGCGCACCGTAGTTCTGATAGGACCGCACGCGGAACAGCACATGGCCGTCCTTGGCATAGGCGTGGCCCGAAGCGATCAGCCCCTCGATCATCGCGATCATCGCGCCGATGAACTCGGTCGCGCGCGGCTCGACATTGGGCCGCAGCGCGCCGAGCGCATCCATGTCCTCATGATACCAGCGGATCGTTTCCTCGGTCCGCTCGCGGATCAGGTCCTCCAGCGTCCCCGGCGCGCCTGCCGCCTGCCGCCGCAGTGCCTCGGCGTTGATCTTGTCGTCGACGTCGGTGAAGTTCCGCACATAGGTCACATGCTCGGCCCCGTAGACATGGCACAAAAGCCGGTAGAGCACGTCGAAGACGATCACCGGGCGGGCGTTGCCGATATGTGCGCGGTCATAGACGGTCGGCCCGCAGACATACATGCGGACAATCGACGGATCGAGGGGGATGAACTCCTCCTTCTTCCGCGTCGCCGAATTGTGCAGCCGGATCGTGACCATGTTGTTCCCTCGCGAAGCCGTCTCCAAGCCAACCCGTCTGGCGGGAGCCGGTTTTCGTTCGGGAAGCGACGAAAGGACGGGCCCGCCTGACGAAAGTCAGCCGGTAATGCAGCAGATGCCGATGATGCCCGAATGCGTCATGGCCCGCCTTCTATCCGCAGACGGGCCGCCTTGAAAGGGAAAAGATGCCTCAGATCCCCATGCGCGTGAAACTGCGGCGCGCATCAGGTCCGGTGCCAAGCCAGCCGGCAATGGTCTGCGCGACATGGTAGGTGATCTGCGATTTCTGCGTCTCGCCCCGGGCGCGCGCGGCGCGCATCTGGTTGCCCGACAGAGCCGGAAGCGCCGCGTCGATATCGATCGGAGGCACGAGAACTTCCTTGGTGCTGGCGTCGACCACCTGGATCACGAAGTTGATGTTGTGCACGCCCGCATTCGACAGCCGGGTTTCCGCCTCGAAGGTCAGCGCGTGAAAACGCGTCATGGTCAGTTGCAGGATCACCGGACGCGGCCCGCGCAGACCCTTCGAACCCAGCCTGACCGCATTTTCCATGATCGTGGCGACCTGAGCGCGGCGGTCGCCGGGCGGATCCTCGCGCCAGACGATATCGGCCCGAGGCTCGAGCGATTTCGCTTCGCTGACCGTCAGGCTTTGCGGCACGTCCACCTGAACGTCGACCACATGCCAGCCCTTCGTCACCGAGGGCGAGAGAGGCTCGTTGTACCAGGTCTTGAAGCGGCCGGCACAGCCGGACAGGACCAGTGCCGACGCGCCGGCAACAAGAAGGATTCGGCGCGATATCGCCATGAAGGAAGCTCCCGTCAGATGGATCGCGCGCCAGCCCGACGTGCGTTTCGTGTCCATAGCCCATGAACCGACCGATATGGTTGCATTTTCTTGTCCCTCGTGAGGCAATCGGCGGGAACCGGCTTCTTTCCCGCATCGCGCGAGTTATGATCCCTTCATGTCGCGCGACTTCGTAAACATCGTCTCTGCGGCGCTTCCGGGTGCGGAGCATTCCGATCCGTGGGGCGGCGGGCACGATTGCTGGAAGGTCGGCGGCAAGATGTTCGCCGTGGTCGGTGCGCACGAGGATCACGGAGTCAGCGTGAAATGCGCCGATGTCGAAACGGCGCGGATGCTGATCGATCTCGGGCGGGCCGAGCGCGCGCCCTACCTGCACGCCTCGTGGATCCGGTTGCCCTGGGGGCGCATCGACGACGACGAGTTGCACCAGCGGCTGCTGATCTCCTACCGGATCGTGCGGGCGGGATTGCCAAGGAAGGTGCAGGCGGCATTGCCTCCCCTGCCCTAGGCTTGCAGGCCGCGCGCCAGCCATGCAGGAATGCGCGACCGAGGAGAGCCCCTGAATGAATCACGACGATCTGCGTGACTGGTCCAAGCGGGCCGCGGACTGGGCCCATGCCTATCATGCCACGTTGCGCGACCGGCCTGTCCGCGCCCCGCTGGTCCCCGGCGCCGTTGCCCGGCATTTGCCTGCAGCGCCCCCCGAAACGGCCGAGCCGATGGAGACGATCTTTGCCGATTTCGAGCGGATCGTGCCGGACGGGATGACCCATTGGCAGCATCCGCGCTTCTTCGCCTATTTTCCGGCGAATGCCGCACCAGCCTCGATGCTGGCCGAGCAACTGGCCAATGCCATGGCCGCGCAGGGGATGCTCTGGCAGACATCGCCCGCTGCGACCGAGGTCGAGCAGGTGATGGTGGATTGGCTGAGGCAGGCGCTCGGGTTGCCGGACGGGTTCACGGGCACCCTTCACGACTCGGCCACGACCGCAACTCTGTCCGCAGTGCTGACGATGCGAGAGCGTGCACTTGACTGGCGTGGGCTGGCCGAGGGGCTGAGCAATCTGCCGCGCCTTAGGATCTATGCCTCGGCCGAGACGCATTCTTCGGTCGACAAGGCGGTGCGGCTTTCCGGGATCGGCCAGGACAACCTGGTAAAGATTCCGACTGATACACGGAATTCGATGCAGCCCGGCGCCCTGGCCGAGGCGATCACCGCCGACCGGGCGGCGGGGTATCTACCTGCTGGCGTTGTCCTTTGCGCCGGCGGGACTTCGATCGGGGCCTTCGACCGGATCGCCGACTGCATCGAGGTCGCCCGTCTCCACAGCCTGCCGGTGCATGTCGACGCGGCCTGGGCGGGATCGGCGATGATCTGCCCGGAGTTTCGGGATCTCTGGGCTGGCGTGGGGGGCGCCGACAGCATCGTCTTCAACCCGCACAAATGGCTCGGCGCGCAATTCGACTGTGCAGTACAGTTCCTGCGCGATCCCGGGTCGCAGATCCGCACTCTTGGTCTGCGCCCGGCTTATCTCGCCACGCCTGGCGACGAAGAGATCGTGAATTTCAACGAGTGGACAGTGCCGCTTGGCCGCCGCTTCCGGGCGCTGAAGCTGTGGTTCCTGATCCGCGCCGAAGGGCTGGAGGGCCTGCGCGCCCGCATCCGCAACCATGTTGCCTGGGCGGAAGACAGCGCGCGCGCGATCGGGGCCCTCCCGGGGATCGAGATCGTGACGGAGCCCTCGCTGTCGCTGTTCACCTTCGCGATGGCGGCAGGCGACGCTGCGACCGAGGCCCTGCTGAACCGGATCAACGATGACGGGCGCATCTATCTCACGCCGACGCGGACGGCCGGCCGACTGGCGATCCGCGTGCAGGTCGGGCAGTTCGATTGCACTGCCGAGGACGTGGCGATGATCCCGCAGGTGGTGGGCGAGTTGCTCGACAAATGAATTCGGGCGCAGGGGGTGCCCTGCGCCCGAAGGTTCCGACCCGGGGGGAAGATCAGAACCGGTAAGCGAGCCGCGCCTTGATGGTCATGACATCGCCATCGACGCCGGCATTGCCGAAGTCGTTGAACTGGTTCCACAGAACTTCGCCGCCGAGGATCCATTTGTCGGTCAGGGCATAGTCGGTACCGATACCGGCGACCCAGCCGTTGCTGCTGACGCCATCGCCATTGATCGTGGTGTTGGCGCGGGCGATACCTGCCGTGCCATAGACCAGGGCCCGGCCGTTGGCGACCGGAACGCCGGCCTGCAACTTGAAGCGGTAGATCGCGTCCAGGCTCGAATTGCCGGTATCGCCGAGGTCGGCGTTCGACCAGTCGTAATCCGCTTCGGCGCCCGCGACCCAATTGCCGAAATCATAGCGGTAACCACCAAGGACGCCGCCGATCACGCCACTGCCGTTGGCAATATTGGTGTCGGTGTTGACGTCACCATAGCCTAGCGAGACACCGCCATAGAAGCCGGTCCAGTTCGCTGCGGGCGTAACCTGCACCACCGGGGCGGCGACGACCGGCTCGGGAACCGGCTGGCTTACACCACCTGCATTGGCAGCAAGCGGCGCCAAAAGCGCTGAACCCACGGCAAGGGCTGCTATACGTTTCATGATCTTTACTCCTGTCTCTCTCGTGCGGCGCGCTTCTCGCGCAGTTCCGCAGATGCCGGGTCGCATGCGGCGCCCGTGCACGAAGGAGATGGAGGTGTTTCGGGCCAGCCGTAAGGGCAGCTCACGGCCAAGTGAACCAATCGGTACAATTTGGCCGATCCGGACCGGCTTGGTCGGCGAGTATCAGCCGATCTCAGTTTTCTGATTTAGCTTCCAGAAGAAGCCATTCCTCTTCCGCCGCCATCAGGACGGACTGGCGCTCGGCCAGCGCCTCGCTGGCCTTGGCGAATTTCGCAGGCTCGCGCTGATAAAGCCCTTCGGCCGACAGGAATTCGTTGAGCTTCTCGATCTCAGCGACGAGCCGCTCGATCACACGCGGCAGATCTTCAAGCCGCTTGCGTTCGGTAAAGGTCAGGGTGTCGGAGGGCTTCTTCACATCCGGCTTCGACTCCGGGGCGGATCGCGTTGTTTCCACGCGGATTTCCTGCTCAGGCTCCGGCCGTTGCGCTGCGTAGTCCGACCAGCCGCCAGGATAGACCGTCGCCCTGCCCTTACCTTCCAGCGCCACGGTCGAGGTCGCGACGCGGTCGATGAAATCCCGGTCATGGCTCACCAGCAGGACCGTGCCGTCATAGTCGCCGAGGATGTCCTGCAGGACGTCCAGCGTCTCGACATCCAGATCGTTGGTCGGCTCGTCGAGGATCAGAAGATTCGATTCCCTGGCCATGATCCGCGCCAGCAAGAGACGCGCCTTCTCGCCGCCAGAGAGCGAGCGAACCGGTGCGCGCGCCTGGCGTTCGTCGAACAGGAAGTCCTTGAGATAGCCCACCACATGCCGCGCGGTGCCGCGCACCATGACCTGATCGGAAGATCCCGAGACCCGCATCGCCGGATCGCCGGTCAGGCTGTCCCAGAGTGTTGCCTCGGGATCGAGTTGCGCGCGCGTCTGGTCGAAGACCGCGACGGCGAGATTGGTGCCAAGCATGACAGTGCCGGCATCCGGCGCAACCTCGCCGGTCAGCATCTTGAGAAGCGTGGTCTTCCCGATGCCGTTCGGCCCGACGAACGCCACCCGATCGCCGCGCAGGACGCGCAGGTCGAAATCCTTCACGATAAGCTTGTCTCCGAAGCGCTTTGTCAGCGCCTTGGCCTCGATCACCCGTTTGCCGGAGACGGGACCGCTTTCAAGCTCAAGCGCCGCCGTGCCCTGCCGACGGATTTGGGCCGCGCGTTCAGCCCGCATCGCCTGTAGCGCCCGAACCCTGCCCATGTTCCGCTTGCGCCGGGCGCTGATGCCTTCGACCGCCCATTTCGCCTCGGCCTTGATCTTGCGGTCGAGTTTGTGGCGCGCCTCGTCCTCCTCGGCCCAGATGGTCTCGCGCCAGTCCTCGAACCCGTCGAACCCCGCCTCGCGGCGCCGGACCTCGCCCCGGTCGATCCAGAGCGTCGCGCGGGTCAGGGCCCGGAGGAACGCGCGGTCGTGGCTGATGAGCACATAGGCCGAGCGCGCAGCCTTGAGTTGGGCCTCGAGCCACTCGATCGCCTCGATATCGAGATGGTTCGTCGGCTCGTCGAGCAGCATCAGTTCCGGCGCTTCCGCCATGAGCTTGGCCAGCGCCGCGCGGCGCCGCTCTCCGCCCGAGGCCTGGGCCACCGGGGTTTCGGGGCGGAACTTCAGCCCTTCGGCCGCCATGGCGACGCGGTAGGCCTCGCCCTCGGGCAACCCACTCGCAGCGTAATCGCCGAGCGTGGCGTAGCCGGACAGGTCGGGATCCTGTTCCATGTAGCCGACAGTCACGCCGGCCGGGACGACGCGCTCGCCCTTGTCCGGTTCAACGAGCCCCGCCATGACCTTCATCAGTGTCGATTTGCCGGAGCCGTTTCGGCCCACCAGCGCCACACGGTCTCCGGGCTGAACGACGAGAGACAGGTCATCAAAGACCGGATTGCCGCCGAAGGTCAGCGAGATGCCGTTGAGTTGAAGAAGGGGTGCGCGCGCCATGATGGCGCGGAGCTAATCGGCGGGGCGCGAAAGGTCAACGGCGCGGCGGCCGGACGACGTACGAATTTTCTGCGAAAATTCCGGCGCTGGTCGGCATATATCTCGGATTTTTCGCAGAAAAATCGCCTATCCGGCCACGCCGCGAAGCAAGCGCGCCCGCGCTGGCGGAATGGCGCGGATCTCGAGCCCGGTAAAGACATGCAGCGTGTCGAGGTCGCGGTCGACAACGGCGTGATCGCTGACCCAGCCCCCCATCAGCAGATAGGTGCGCAGCAACGGCGGCATCGCCTGCATTGCCCGTTTCGCATCCGGCTTCAGCCGCTTCAGCGCCCGGGCAAATCGGAACACGTTCGGCGCCTTGACACGGGGCAGCCAGCGCTTCGGCGCCAGATGCGCCTCCTTCAGCATGGCGAAGGCGTCGAGATAGGCCTCGGCCTCGGTTCCGCGGAAGGACGAGCAGCCGAACAGCATTTCCACCCCGGTTTCGTCGACAAAGCGCGTCATTGCGCCCCAGGCCACCCGCAGGATGTCGGGGTCCTTCCAGTCTGGATGGATGCAGAAGCGGCCCATCTCGACCATCGGTCCGTCGAAATCCGACAGCGCCGAGAGGTTGTAATACTGTGCGGAATAGCTTCGTCCGATCTCGGCCCCGCCCGCCAGCGGCATCAGCCGGAAGCAGCAGACGAGTGTGCCGCTGCGCGCCTCCTCCACCAGCATGTGCTGGCAGACCGCGTCGAATTCATCGGCATCCAGACCCTCGGCCTGGACGGCGTTGCGCGCACGGAAGGTCAGATAGCGCAATTGCTGTGCCCGGCGCAGATCGGCCTCTCCCGAGGCCAGACGCGCGTGATAGCGTCCCTTGCGAAGTGTCAGCATCGGCGCCTCCTGCCGAATGACGCGGCTTGCGGCCCGCCAGGGACCGCCTAGATAACACGGGAAGAGTAATCTGGTCACGTGACAAGGTTGCGAAGCCTGGCCCGTAACGGAGGGAATGGATGGAAAAGATCGTGAAATCGGATGAAGAGTGGCGGGCCGAACTGGACGATCTGGCCTACAAGGTCCTGCGCAAGCACGGAACCGAGCGCGCCTTCACCCATGACAACTTCCCGAAGGCGCCGGGGGTGTTCCGCTGCGCCGGCTGCGGGGCGGAGCTCTTCGATCAGTCGACCAAGTTCGACAGCGGCACGGGCTGGCCAAGCTTCTTTGCGCCGATCTCTGAAACTGCGGTCGAGACGACCGAGGACCGCAGCTGGTTCATGCGCAGGACAGAGGTTCATTGCTCCCGCTGCGATGGCCATCTGGGCCATGTCTTTCCGGACGGCCCGGCGCCCACCGGCTTGCGCTACTGCATGAACGGCGTCGCCATGACCTTCGCACCGAAGGACTGACCGATCAGGAGGCGATTGGCGCGTCAGGCGCCAGCGCCTCCTTTTCGATCAGGGCGGTGCGTTACCACCGCCGAGAATGCTGTCAGTGCTCATGCGGCCCATGCTGTTCATCAGCTGACGCATGAAGCTAACGCCCTTGATGTTGGATTCGGTGACGCGGCGGGACAGGACCACGACATTGCCATCCTGCAGGCCGTAGCGCTCGATGTTCGAGACGGTCCCAGCCTCTGCAAAGCTGATGACGACGACCTGACGGTCGACTTCCGTCATCGGCTTGATGCCCGACCGCTCGAACCGGCTTTGGACGAAGAACCAGGCATCGTCATTCAGAAGCCCTTCGGCCGAGGGATGGCCGATCTTCTCTTCGACGGTCTCGCGGGTGTCCTTGCCAACCTCGACCGAGTTGAGTTCCAGATCCGTGGGGGCGTAACCGTGATAGCGATAGATGGGCGTGCAGGCGGACAGGGCCGCGACCATGGTGCAAACGAGGGCAAAAAGAGCCAGACGCATGCCGAACCTGACGTGGGGACTGTTCCCCGCGATAGCGCTCGATCCCATGCCCGGCCTCCTGCTGCCCCTGCGAACCGCTGCGCGCGGCCTCTTGCCTTGCGGATTGCGGATGCGTATCCGAACCTCTAGTCCGGCTTACAGAAGGTCGCGACGCGGTTCAAGAATGGAACGCGGGCCTAGGCAGCAGCACTCGCCGGATAATGCAACTCTCGCCCTTCGGGATCATTGATGTGACCGGTTCCTCTACGCTCTCCCACCCGTACCGCGTCACCGCGCTGTCGCCGCGCCGACCGACGCGGTTCGCTCTGCGCCCCTCCGAGGCCGAGCGGCAGGCCCTGGCTGCAGAGATCGGCATCCTTGCCATTTCCGAGTTGCGGTTCGAGGGGGAAATTCGCGCCGACGGACGGCACGACTTCCTACTTGAAGGTGGGCTGGAAGCATCGGTCGTGCAAGCCTGCGTCGTGACCCTCGCCCCGGTCGAGACCCGGATCGCCGAGCCCGTGCGCCGCCGCTACCTGGCCGACTTCACGCTGCCCGACGGCGACGAGATCGAGATTCCGCAGGACGACACCGAAGAGCCGCTTGGCTCCGTGATCGATCCGGGCGAGGTGATGATCGAGGCGTTGTCGCTGGCCCTGCCCGACTATCCGCGAGCGGAAGGCGCCGAAGCCGGCGAAATCGTCCATGCCGCCCCCGGAATTGAACCCCTGCGTGAGACCGATCTGAAACCCTTCGCCGGCCTCGCCTCTCTGGCAGACCGACTGCGCGCGGCAGAGGCGCCGGACGGAACCAAGCCGGACGGAAAGCCGCGTGACGGAACGGAACCCGAGAGCGAAAGCTGAGGGACCAGAAAGGGCTTGCGCCCGATCAGAATCCGGCTATTTTCCGCGCCTCGCTTGCAGGAATGTCCGAGACAGGGTCCGAAACCCGGGCTAAGGATGTTCCAGTCTGTAAATCAGGGGCCAGTCCCCACTATCCGAGGTTGTGACATGGCTGTCCCTCAGAACCGTACCACCCGCTCGCGCCGCAACATGCGCCGCGCGCATGACGCCCTTGTGGCGGCGAATCCGGCCGAATGCGCGAACTGTGGCGAGCTGAAGCGCCCGCACCACGTCTGCAGCGCCTGCGGCCACTACGACTCGCGCGAAGTCGTTGCGCTGAAGCAGGAAGTGGACCTGGACGAGGACGCGGCGTAAGCCGTTCCCTCCGTGCGCCGCTGAGCCATGTCGGATAAGAACGACAAGCAGGCACCGGGCGGCGCAGCCGTTGTCATTTCGGTCGATGCGATGGGCGGAGATCGCGGGCCCGCGGCTGTTGTCGCGGGTATTCTGCATTCTGCCGAGAAGAATCCTGCCATCCGCTTCATCGTCCATGGCGACGAAGCAGAACTCGTGCGGCTGACATCGCGCCACAAGGAGCTGTCGGGTCGGTGCGAAGTTCGCCACGCGCCGCGTGTCGTCGCGATGACCGACAAGCCGAGCCAAGTGATGCGCCACGGCGAAGGCACCTCGATGTGGTCCTGCATCGACAGCGTTCGTAGCGGCGAGGCACATGCGGCGGTGTCCTGCGGCAATACCGGGGCGCTGATGGCCCTGTCGATGATCCGCCTGCGCAAGCTGCCGGGTGTCGATCGCCCGGCCATCGCCTGCCTCTGGCCCTCGCGCAATCCTGGCGGTTTCAACGTGATGCTGGATGCCGGTGCGGATATCCGCGCCGAACCGCGTGACCTCGTGCAATTCGCCATCATGGGCGCCGCCTATGCCCGTGACGGCCTGGGACTCGAACGCCCGCGCATCGGCCTGCTGAACGTCGGCATCGAGGAGCACAAGGGACGGGCCGAACTCAAGACAGCCCATGACATGATGCCCCGCGTCGCCGAAGCGGGCGGATTCGACTTTGTCGGATTCGTCGAAGGCAACGACATACCCTCGGCCAGGGTCGATGTGATCGTCACCGACGGCTTTACCGGAAATGTTGCGCTCAAGACGGCCGAAGGGACCGCTCGGCTGATTTCGGATTTCCTCCGCGAGGCCTTCAACGCGACATACCTGTCGAAGTTCGCGGCGCTGCTGGCGCTCAATTCTCTCAAGCGGTTGCAGAAACGGATGGACCCGCGCCGCGTGAACGGCGGGATATTCCTCGGGTTGAACGGCGTTGTGGTGAAATCCCACGGCGGAGCTGACTCAACCGGGGTTTCGGCGGCTATCAAGTTGGCGTTCCAACTCGCGGAATCCCGCTTTCAGGAACGTATGGCGGCACGGGTTGCATCGGCGGTGCTGGCCGGGCAGGATGCCCCCTCGGATGGGGCCACAAGCGGTAAGGCTGAATGACAATACGCGCCGTCGTAAAGGGCGTCGGGCATTATCTGCCCGAGCGAGTGGTTCCGAACTCAGAATTCGAAGCGACGATAGATACCAGCGATGAATGGATTCGCAGCCGGTCGGGAATCGAGCGGCGCCATTTTGCTGCGGAGGGCCAGACGACTTCGGATCTTGGGGCTCGGGCAGCCCGAGCGGCGCTGGCGGATGCCGGGCTGGTCGCGGATGACATCGACGCGATCCTTGTGGCGACGTCGACCGCAGACCTGACCTTCCCCTCGGCGGCGACCATGATTCAGGCCGAGCTTGGCATGACGCGCGGCTTCGCTTTCGATCTGCAGGCGGTCTGTGCCGGCTTCGTCTTCGCCTTGACCCAGGCTCAGGCCCTGATCGTTTCGGGCCAGGCGCGGCGGGTCCTTGTTATCGGGGCGGAAACCTTCTCGCGGCTGATGGACTGGACGGATCGCGGCACCTGTGTGCTGTTCGGCGATGGCGCGGGGGCGCTGGTTCTGGAAGCCGCCAAGGGCGCCGGCACTGCCGCCGATCGGGGCATCCTCGCTTCGGACCTGCATTCGGATGGCCGCTTCAAGGACATCCTCTACGTCGATGGCGGCGTTTCGACCGGCAAGACCGGGCATCTGCGCATGGCCGGCAAGGAGGTTTTCCGCCACGCCGTTGAGAAACTGGCCGAAACCGCCCATACCGCCCTGGAAAAGGCCGGGCTGTCGAGCGGAGACGTCGACTGGATTGTGCCGCATCAGGCGAACCTCCGGATCATCAGCGCTACTGCTCAGCGGATGCAGGTCCCGATGGATCGTGTGGTGGTCACCGTGCAGGACCACGGCAATACATCAGCGGCCTCGATTCCCCTTGCATTGTCGGTCGGCAAGCAGCGCGGGCAGATCAAACCGGGCGACCTGATTGTCACGGAAGCGATCGGCGGCGGCCTCGCCTGGGGTTCGGTCGTCCTGCGCTGGTAAGCGCTCTCAACTCGGCTCCACAAGCCATTGATATTGACTTGGGTTTCCGAACGCCGCAATCTGACCCGAAAACCGGGGGGTCGGAATGAGTGAACGTACATTGACGCGCATGGATCTGAGCGAGGCCGTGTTCCGTGAAGTCGGGCTTAGCCGGAACGAATCCGCGCAGCTTGTGGAAGCCGTGCTGCAACACATGTCCGACGCTCTGGCATCGGGCGAAACCGTCAAGATCTCGTCCTTTGGCACGTTTTCGGTCCGCGACAAGTCGGCGCGGATCGGCCGCAATCCCAAGACTGGCGACGAAGTTCCGATCAGCCCGCGACGCGTGCTGACGTTCCGCCCGTCGCATCTGATGAAGGATCGCGTTGCTGCCGGCAGCAAGCGCTGATCCCCGCCACAGCGGCGGCTGACTGACCGGACCGGAAGGAGGGCCACATGGAGAAATCGCGCGAGGCTTTCCGCACAATCAGCGAGGTATCGGAGATTCTCGATACGCCGCCACATGTGCTCCGGTTCTGGGAAAGCCGCTTTCCACAGGTGCGACCGGTCAAACGGGCCGGGGGACGGCGCTATTATCGCCCGACGGATGTGGCCCTGTTGTCCGGGATCAAGCGGCTTCTGCACACAGATGGCCTGACGATCCGGGGCGTCCAGAAGGTTCTGCGTGAACATGGCATCCGGCACGTGATGGCGATGGCCGATGCCCAGCTTGCCGGCGAGGCGAATGTGGCCGAGGCGGTGCCAGTTGCCGCCACTCCCGTTGAACCGCCAGTCGCGCGGGTGTTGACCTTCCCCGAGCCAGGCCGCGATGCGCCTGCGGCTGGAGACAGGCCGGCAGCGGCGGATAACGGACCGAGTGCATTCCCGGAGACGGCTGTAGAGCCTGACGAACTGGTGGACGACTCCGAAGCGGTGGCTCTGGAAGAATTCCAGGTTGAGGAAAGCGTAATGGCAGAGCCGGAAGACCGGCTCGATGTGGAGGTTTCGCTGCAGCTTACCGAACTGATTGCCGAATTCGTCGAACAAGCCGAATCCGAAGTGGATGAAACGCCTGCAGCGCCAGAGCTTCCACTGTGGGCGAATGCCGCCCCTCCCGCGCCCCCTGCCCCCGTTCAGGTGCCTGCCCCGCACACCGCGGATCTGGCCGAGGATGGCGGCGATGCAGCGGATGCGGCCGAGACGCCGCGCGGCGCCTGGATCGCGACCGAGCTGCGCCGCCTGACCCCGGCGATGGCCGCTCCCTACAGCGCGGAATTCTCGGCACTCGGGCGTCGTCTTGAAGCGCTGCGCGCGCGTCAGGCCGCTGCAACGCCCACGCGGAAAGGCTGACCTCTGGCTCTCGCTTTCCTGCTTGCCCCCGCCCGGAATATCGGTATGTATCCGCCCGTGTCGGGCCGTAGCGCAGCCTGGTTAGCGCGTCCGTCTGGGGGGCGGGAGGTCGTGAGTTCGAATCTCACCGGCCCGACCATCTTGAAATCGCCCGTGCCCCCAGGGGTGCGGGCGGTTCCATATCGGGGGGTATGATCCAAGTGTTGACCAGCGGCGTCCTGCCCTCGCAAACCCTGCGCGCGATGATCGAATCCGGCCAGATCACGGCCACAGCGCCCATCCTGCCTGCGCAGATCCAGCCTGCCTCGATCGACCTGCGCCTTGGCAGCGTGGCCCATCGCGTGCGCGCCTCGTTCCTTGCCGGCCAGGGGCGAACTGTCGCCGAACGGATCACCGAATTCGGCATGCACGAGATCGACCTGACACGTGGAGCGGTGCTCGAGAAGGGCTGCGTTTACCTCGTGCCGCTTATGGAGGGTCTTGCCCTGCCCGAAACTGTCTCGGCGGTGGCCAACGCGAAGAGTTCAACCGGTCGTCTGGACCTTCTGACGCGGGCGATCACCGATGGCGGGGTCGAGTTTGACCGCATCCCCGCGGGCTATACCGGCCCGCTCTGGGCCGAGATCTGTCCGCGGTCCTTCTCGGTTCTGGTGCGACCCGGCATGAGGTTGAACCAGATCCGATTCCGCAATGGCCATGCGGCGCTCGACGATGCGGAGCTCATGGCGCTGCATGCCAGCGATCCGCTGGTCGACGGCACACCGGTCATCTCGGAAGGTCTTGGCTTCTCGGTCGATCTGCGGCCCGAAAAGGGCGATCTCGTTGGCTACCGGGCAAAGCCGCATACGGGGGTGATCGACCTCGACAGGATCGGCGTCTATCCCCCTGCCGAGTTCTGGGAAGAGATCCACACCGATCGCGGCCAGATCATCCTTGATCCCGGCGCCTTCTACATCCTTGTCAGCCGCGAGGCTGTGACGATACCGCCCGCCTATGCCGCCGAGATGGCGCCCTACCTCGCCATGGCGGGTGAGTTCCGGGTACACTACGCCGGCTTCTTCGACCCCGGATTCGGCCACCGCGCAGCGCATGGCGCCGGTTCACGCGGTGTGCTGGAAGTGCGCTGCCACGAGGCCCCCTTCGTGCTGGAGCATGGGCAGGTCGTGGGCCGGCTGGTCTATGAGCGCATGGCCGAGGTGCCGGACCTGCTTTACGGGGCGGACCTGAAATCGAACTACCAGGGCCAGGGCCTGAAGCTCTCCAAGCATTTCCGGATGGACTGAGGGGTCAGTCCTCGAACAGTTCCGATTGTCCGGTTGTCGCCTCGTCCTCATCATCCGTCTTGTCGGCCCCCGGGAGCGGCCGGCTGTCGAGGAGTCCCGCCTGCCGCAGTTCCTTGATGCCCGGCAGGTCGCGCGCGCTCTCCAGCCCGAAATGGTCAAGGAACGTCTCCGTCACCACGAAGGTCACGGGGCGTCCAGGCGTCATGCGGCGGCGGCCAAAGCGGATCCAGTCGAGTTCCAGGAGCTGGTCGATGGTGCCACGGCTTACGGCGACGCCGCGGATTTCCTCGATCTCGGCGCGGGTGACGGGCTGGTGATAGGCGACGATGGCCAAGGTCTCGATCGCGGCGCGGCTGAGCTTCTTCTGCTCGACCGTCTCCTTGTGCATCAGGTGGCCAAGGTCGGGCGCGGTCCGGAAGGCCCAGGCGTCGCCCACGCGAACCAGCTGCACGCCCCGCCCTTCGTAGCGGCGGCGCAGATAGGCCAAGGCCTCGGCCGCGTCGCAACCGTGAGGCAGGCGGGCGGAGAGGTCGGCCACCGTCATCGGCTCGGCCGTGGCGAACAGGATCGCCTCCACCATGCGTTCCTGCTCGGCGATCGGTGGCGCTTCGAACAGGCTCTTTTCCTGCAGCTCGGTCGTGTCGCTCATGCGCCCCTCTTGCGTATCTGGATGGGTGCGAAGGTCTCGCCTTGGCGGAGTTCGATCTGCCCGGCCTTGGCCAGTTCCAGAACGGCGGCAAAATGCGCTGCCGTCACGGAGCGCCGCCGCATCGGATTGGTGTCCCAGCCGGGTGGAAGATAGGCGGCAAGGTCGGTCCAGATGCCGGAATAGCTGATGAGGCCGCGCATTCTTTCGAGCGCCTGCTCCATTGTGAACACATGGTCACGATCCATGACGAAGGGGCGGAATTCGTCCTTGGTCCGGATGCGGGCATAGGCTTGCATCAGGTCGAGAAGCGTCGCGCTGTACTTGATGCGGCGGATGCGAGTCACGTCCTCGGGAATGCCGCGGCCAAAGAAGTCGCGCCCCTTCTGATCGCGCGCCATCAGCCGCGCCGCGGCTTCGCGCATGGCCTCGAGCCGTTCGAGCTGGAAGGCAAGATGCGCCGCCAGTTCTTCGGCGGATGGTCCTTCATCACTCGGATCCGGTGGCAGCAGAAGGCGGGACTTCAGGTAAGCGAGCCAGGCGGCCATGACCAGATAGTCTGCCGCAAGTTCGATCCGCAACGCCTTGGCCTGATTAACGAAACCTAGATACTGCTCGGCAAGCTGCAGGACTGAGATCCGGCGCAGATCGACCTTCTGGGTGCGCGAGAGGGTCAGCAGAAGGTCCAGAGGCCCCTCAAAGCCATCGACATCGACAATGAGCGCCTCGGCCGCCAATCTGGCCTCGACCGGCAGTACCGTCTCGGAAGAGTCCCAATCGTCGTCGCTGGCCATCAAGCCGTACCCCGCCCCTCCATCAGGGCGGAAAGTTCGGCCTCCAGCGCGGCGATGTCAACATGATCCGGCGCCTTCCGCAGGGCCAGAGCGGCCGACGCGCGGCGTTGGGCCCTGTCTGTGAGCCGGCCGGCGGCTGCAACTACCTCTTCCATCTCGGGCCGCTTGCCGTTGCAGTGAAGCATGATGTCGCATCCTGCGGCCCGTGCTGCCGCGGCGCGTTCACCCAGAGTGCCGGACAGGGCTTGCATCGAAAGGTCATCCGTCATCAGAAGCCCATCGAAACCAATGTCTTGCCGGATAATCTTCACCATCTTCTCGGATGCCGTGGACGGTCGGTCATCGAGAGCCGAGAAGACGATATGCGCGGTCATGCCAAGTGGCAGGTCGCTCAGGGCCCGAAAGACCGCGAAATCCGTCGCGGCCAGTTCGGTGACCTCGGCCGTCACGCGTGGCAATTCGTGATGGGTGTCGAGCGAGGCACGGCCATGCCCAGGCATATGCTTCATCACCGGCAGAACACCGCCTGCCAAGAGACCCTTCGCGACTTCACGCGCAACTTCAATTACGCCGTTCACGTCATTGCCATAACAGCGGTTTTTCAGGAACGGGTGCGTAACATCGGTTGCCAGATCAGCCGTCGGGGCGCAATCGCCGTCGATACCGACCGCGCGCAGCTCTGCCGCGATCAGCTGGAAGCGCAGGTTCATCACCCGTGGCGCATTGGGACCCGCTGCAGTGACGGTATCCAGCGGTGGCGCCCATTCGCGCCAGTGGGGCGCGCGCAGACGTTGTACCCGACCGCCTTCCTGATCGACAAAGATCGGGGCATCTCGCCCGACGGCGTCGCGCAGATCGCCGGTCAGCCGACGAAGTTGCTCGGGAGCCTCGACATTGCGGGCAAACAGGATGAAACCCCAGGGATTGGCCTCACGAAAAAACGCCCGCTCATCGGCCGACACTGTCGGTTCAAGGCAGCCGAGTATCGTGGCGCCAGTCGGAGACATCAGCGCTGGACAACGGGAATGCAGGTGGCGTTCTCGGCCAGCAGCGCCGCGCAGAAGCGGCGGGCATCGGCATCATCATCGAACCCATAGGCACGCAGCCGGACAAAGGTGCGCCCCCCTGCAGTGGCGGTCTGGAGCACCATCGACTTCGGCGCGATCAGATCACCGAAAAGCTCCTGCAACTTGACCCATTCGGCCTTTGCACCGGCTTCGTCATCGAAGGCGCCAAGCTGAACCAGGCGCGATCCCGGCGTGATGGAAGCGACGTCGATAACGGCGGTGACTTGCGCGGCTTCGTGCTGGTTTGATGCCGCTTCGGCTGATCCGTCTCCCTCGGGACGGCGTTGCGGGCGGATGGATGCGGAGACCCCGCTTGTATCAGCGACCGAAGCCGTATCGACCGTACCCAGAGCCTCGGCCAGAGCGCCGTTCACGGCGTCTTCAAGCGCCACGGCGGAGTCTGTCTCGGTTGGGGTGTCGTTGACCGGTGCGGCGGTCGTCTCGACATCGGGCAGCGCGCCTTCGTCGATTGCAGGTGTCTCGGTGACTTGCTCGACCGGGACCAGTGGCACCAGCGGCGCGACAGATCCATCGGTTGACGGCGCGCGCGGCAGCGAGGCGAGAACCGGTGTCGCCGCATCGGCTGGCGCTGCGCTGCCCTTGGCCGCGAGCATCTCGCCCGATGCATCTTCGGCGGCAAGGTCAAGCGGTTTGGGGGCCAGCACCATCCTCTCGGGCAAGGGCGCTGCTCCGCCCTCGGCCGCGATCTCGTTCACGGACAGCCCGACATGAGCGGCAATCTCGCCCCCGGGCTCTTGTGGGGCGATGCGCATCGGGCCAGCCATGGCGCGGACAACCGGGATGCCCGAGACGTCGCGGACGGCAAGCTTGTAGCCCCAGACACCGAGACCGATCACCAGCGCCAACGAGGTCAATGCCCCCGCAATGTTGACGTATGACTGCATCCGGCCCGGCGCCAAATCCTCATGCGCCGGGACGCCATAATCCTCTTCCGAGTAGATCGCCATGTCTGCCCCGCCCGGCCCGCCTTCAAATTTCGCGGGCTCTCTTGCCTGTTGACCGGCCGGGGCGCCCTAGCTGCTCAGCGCATTTCCTCGACCGGAGTAACACCAAGAATACCAAGACCGTTGGAAATCACAACGCCCACGGCCCGTGCGAGGCCGATTTTCGCCTGACTTTTCGCGGAATCTTCCTGGATGAAGCGCAGATCTGGGTCGTCATTGCCGCGATTCCACAATCCGTGGAACTCGGAGGCGAGCTCATAGAGATAGAAGGCGACCCGGTGCGGTTCGTTGTTGCGCGCCGCGATCTCGACCAGACGCGGCCATTCCGCCAGCTTTCCGGCCAGAGCAAACTCTGCCGTATGGGAAAGCGGCGACAGATCGACCCCTGCCAGAGTGGCGTCATCGCAGGCGATCCCGGCTTCGCGAGCCTTGCGCAGCACCGAATTCACACGGGCGTTCGCATATTGCACGTAGAAGACCGGGTTGTCTTTGGATTGCTCCAGCACCTTGTCGAAGTCGAAGTCGAGCGCCATGTCGTTCTTGCGGGTCAGCATGACGAAGCGGGTCACGTCGGCACCCGCCTGCTCGACCACGTCGCGCAGGGTGACGAAGGTCCCTGCCCGCTTCGACATCTTGAAGGGCTCGCCGTTCTTGAACAGCTTGACGAGCTGGATGAGCTTCACGTCGAGCGGCACACGGCCATTCGACAGCGCCGCAACCACCGCCTTCATCCGCTTCACGTAGCCGCCATGATCTGCGCCAAGAACGTCGATCAGCAGGTCGAAGCCGCGCTGGATCTTGTCGTAGTGATAGGCGATGTCCGGGGCGAAGTAGGTCCAGGAACCGTCCGATTTCTTGACCGGCCGGTCCACGTCGTCGCCATGCGCGGTCGAGCGGAACAGCGTCTGTTCGCGGGGTTCCCAATCGTCCGGGGTCTTGCCCTTCGGCGGCTCGAGGACGCCTTCGTAGATCAGGCCCATGCCGCGCAGCGTGTCAATCGCCGCTTCGATCTTGCCGGTGCCGTACAACGCCTTTTCGCTGGAATAGACATCCATCGTCACGCCGAGCGCGGCCAGATCCTCGCGGATCACCTGCATCATCATCCCGGTCGCGAAATTGCGCACGTCGACCAGCCAGTCGGACTCGGGCTTGTCGAGCAGGCTGGTGCCATATTTCGCCTTAAGCGCCTCGCCGACCGGAATCAGATAGTCGCCGGGATAGAGGCCGGCGCGGATGTCCGGCTCCAGACCGTTCGCCTCGCGATACCGCTCGTAAGCAGAGCGGGCGAGGACGTCGACCTGCGCCCCGCCGTCGTTGATGTAGTATTCCCGCGTGACCTGATGGCCGGCGAAATCCAGAAGCCGCGCCAGGGCGTCGCCAAACACCGCCCCCCTTACATGGCCCACATGCATCGGACCGGTCGGGTTGGCCGAGACGAATTCGACGTTGACCTTCGTCCCCTGCCCCAGATCGGACCGGCCATAGGCGGCACCCTCGGTCAGGACCGCGTGGACGAGACCGCGCCAGACAGCCGGCGAGAGGCGCAGGTTCAGAAAGCCCGGCCCCGCCACTTCGGCCGAGGCGATCCGGGGATCGCTCGCCAGTCGCGGCGCCAACTTGTCGGCAATGACGCGAGGCGACAGGCCGGCTGGCTTGGCCAGCACCATCGCGGCATTGGTCGCCATGTCGCCATGCGCGGGATCACGCGGAGGCTCGACCGCGACGGCAGAGAAATCGAGACCGGCCGGCAGTTCGCCCGCGGCGGTCATTGCGTCCAGCGCGCCGACGACAAGGGCGCGAATGTCGGAAAACAGGTTCATGGCTCGTCCCATATGATCAAAATGGCTGTGCCAGAGCCGCTTCGGCGCGTCAATGCCAAGGTCGGAACTGGACGATTGCCAGACGCCCCGCGCCGCAGCACTCTGTGCCGCGCGGGAAACGGGGAAGGACAGAAACGATGATCGACATGAGCCTGATGAAAAAGGATGGAATCCTGATCGTTGCACCCACCGGGCCATTCACCGACGACGACATGGAAGAGCTTCGCGGGACCCTGTCGGGGATGGTCGCGGACGGCGACGAGGTGAAGGGGCTTCTGATCGACGCCAAGGCCTTCCCGGGTTATGCCGATATCGCCGCCATGTATGCCCATCTCGGCATCATCCGTGATTTCCATGACAAGATCGCCAGGCTGGCGCTGGTCAGCGACGCGGCCTTTGCCAGTGCCGGCGAGTTTTTCGCCAAGACCATCATGGGGGTCGACGCCAAGCATTTCCCCGGTTCGCAGCGCGAGGACGCCATCGCCTGGCTTCGCGGCTGAGCCTATCGACGTCAGGTCGGAACGGCCTCGCCCTCGCCTTCCGACTCTCGGGTCGGAGTTGGTGATGCGAGCGGCGCCGGTGCGGCAACGACAGGTCGTGCGGGCAACAGAGCAATCAGCGCATGCCCTGGCGCAAGGTGTGGTGCCTGCCCGTCGCGAAGCACCCTGATCCGGCCGTTCGGTGCGCAGGTTGCGATCGGAACAGCGTCGGGATGGGCCTCGCTCCAGCGCTCGAAGGGAAATTCGGGCTTGAAATGCGTGACGGTCACGCGGCCGCCCTTATCCATCATCTCGGACAGCGCATCGTAGGTCAGACGGCTGGCAAAGCTGCGCCCGCTGAGGCTTTTCGGCAGGGCGTAGCGATGGCTGTCGGCGCGTTCAGGCGCGACCTGGAAGACGTTGTTGCGTCCGAATTCCGGAGCGAGATCCGAGGCGACCAGCGTGTTGTAGGCATCGTTGTCCGAGGCGACAATCAGGGTGCCGAAGCCGGTCATCTCAAGCGACTGGTCTGCCGCCTCTGCAAGCGCATGGCCGCAATAGACCTTCAGCCCGGCCAGGCGCGGATGAAGGAGATTGCGCATGTTCAGATCGGTCACGAGAACCGGCACATTTGCGCGGACGAGGGCCTCGCCCAAGGCTGCGGTGAACGGCGATCCGCCGACAATCAGCACCCCCGGCGTTTCTGCCACCCGCAGACCCAGAAGTCGCGCAAGGGGGGACAGGGTGAAGCCGTGCAGAACGACGGTCGAGGACACGACGAGAAAGGCTAGCGGGCCGATGCGGTGCGCATCCTCGATACCGAGATCGGCCAACCACGTGCCAAAAAGCCCCGCCACCGCCATCAGGACAACCCCGCGCGGGCCCGTGAAGGCGACGAGAAGGCGTTCGCGCATCGGAATGGGCGTGCCAATCAGCGAAAGGAGCACAGCCGCCGGTCGCGCTACCAGCACAAGAACCGCGACAAAGGCGACAGCGCGCGCGTCGAGCAGGCGCAGTTCGTCGACGTTCAGATCCGCCGCGAGGATGATGAAAACCCCTGTCACCAGAAGGATCGTCGCGTGTTCCTTGAAGCGCCGGATTTCCTGATAGGATGGCAGATCGGCATTGGCGATAACCATGCCCAGCACGGTTACGGCAAGAAGCCCGCCCTCGTGCAGGAGCGAATCCGCCAACGCAAAGACGCCGAGGACAGTGACGAACATGACCGGCACCTTCATGTATTCCGGCACCATGCCCCGCTTGAAGGTGAGAACGATCGCGCGTCCGACGAGAAAGCCGAGAAGCAGCGCGAAACTGATCCCGACCAGCACCTCGACGAAGGACTCGAAGGCGGTCGAGCGCGAGTGCAGGACCATCACCGTGGAGAATGCCAGGACCGCGGCCATTGCGCCGAGCGGGTCGTTGACGATCGCCTCCCATTGCAGCATTGCCGCCGGCCGGCGCGCAAGCCGCGCCTGACGCAGGAGCGGGGCGATGACGGTCGGGCCGGTCACGATCATGATCCCGCCGAAGACGCAGGAAGAGGCCCAGCTCAGTTCGGCCACGTAGTGGAGCGCGAGCGTCGAGAAGAGCCAGGCAAGCGGCGCCGCCGGAAAGATCAGTCGCCGCACCCCGATGGCCGCATCCGCAAGCGACTTCAGACGGAGTGACAGGCCGCCCTCGAACATGATGATCGCGACCGCAAGTGTGACCATGGCCTCATGCAGCTTGCCAATGTCCCGGTCAGGTCGGAAGAGGTCCAGCCCGGGACCGATCAGCACCCCGGTCACCAGCATCAGCACGATCGCGGGCATGTTGAACCGCCAGGCCAGCCACTGTGCGCTTACACCGGTTACCCCGATCAGCGCCATGATTTGAACTGCCGTCAACAGGTTACCGTCCACGCTTCAGCCCCCGTCAGCACCAAACAATCTTGAATGTTCTTGCAAGGCAAAACGGTCCGTCATCCCGGCCACATAATCTGCCACCGTCCGGGCCAGTTCGGTCTCGCTCCCAGCCCGGGCCACATCCGCCTGCCATTCGGCAGGCAGGAGTTCGGGCTGCCTGAGGAAAAGCGGAAAGAGGTCGTTGACCACCTTGGTCACCTTGGCGCGTTCGGCCATCACCGAGGGCGCGCGATACATGCGGGTGAACAGGAAAGACCGGATCGCTTTCAGCTCCTGGTAAAGCGGTTTCGAGAAGCGGATCACCGTCGCGCCCATCGCCCGGATCTCCTCGACCGATTTCGGCTGCGCAGCGTCGAGGCGGTTGCGGGCCACTGCGATCACATCCTCGACCATCCGTCCGAACACCCGCCGCAACGCCTCATGCCGCCGCCGCATCGGGTCAAGGCCGGGATAAAGCGCATCGACCTCGGCAAAGGCTGGGCCGGTGACGGGAAGCTCCATCAGGTCCAGTTCGGTGAACAGGCCCGAGCGCAGTCCGTCATGCAGGTCGTGATGCGAATAGGCCACGTCATCGGCGATCGCCGCGACCTGCGCCTCGGCGCTGGCATAGGTGTTCAGCTCCAGATCCCAGGCCGCATTCACTTCGGCCAGCGCGTAGGCGTAGGGCGGCTCGACCGGGCCGTTGTGCTTGGCGATACCTTCGAGCGTTTCCCAGGTCAGGTTCAGCCCGTCGAATTCGGCGTAGTGACGTTCCAGCTTCGTCACGATGCGAAGCGCCTGCGCGTTGTGGTCGAAACCGCCATAGGGCGCCATCAGCGCCTCCATCGCGTCCTCGCCGGTATGGCCGAAGGGCGTGTGGCCCAGGTCATGGGCCAGCGCGATCGCCTCAGCCAGGTCGGTGTTGAGGTTCAGCACCCCGGCGATAGTGCGGGCGACCTGGGCCACCTCGATCGTATGGGTCAGGCGGGTACGGTAGTAGTCGCCCTCGTGTTCCACGAAGACCTGTGTCTTGTGTTTGAGCCGCCGGAAGGCCGAGGAGTGGATGATCCGGTCGCGGTCGCGCTGGAACGGCGAGCGAAAGGTCGACATGCGTTCGGAAAACAGGCGGCCACGGCTGGCATCGGGCTGGCAGGCATAGGGCGCAAGCATGGAGGGCCTGTTCTTGTCGGTCGTGCTTTTCGAGCCTATATTCGCAACTCAAGAAAATGCCTACGGATTTTCGCCATGCTGACGCTCACCCTGCCACCGAAGGTTACCGATCGGGCATTTGCCCGGCTGGCCGAGATCGCCGAATTGACCGGCGATGCCCGGCCCTTGCGGGTTGCGGTGGAAGGCGGCGGTTGTTCGGGCTTTCAGTATGACATCAAGCTCGACGATCCGACTTCCGATGATCTGGTGATCGAGAAGGATGGCGTGAAAGTGCTGGTCGATTCCGTCTCGCTCCCCTTCCTCGAGAATGCGGTCATCGATTTTACCGAGGAACTGATCGGTGCACGGTTCGTGGTTCAGAACCCCAACGCAACCTCGTCCTGTGGCTGCGGGACGAGTTTCTCGATGTAGGCCGCAGGGCGCCGCCTCTGGCGGTTCCCTTGTCCCGATGTTTTGGGCTAAGACGGTCCCATCAGCCGGAGACCCGCGCCCATGAAACTCGCCACCTTCAACATCAACGGCATCAAGGCCCGGATCGAGGCGCTGAGTGACTGGCTGAAGGCGGCAGAGCCGGATGTCGTGGGACTGCAGGAAATAAAGTCGGTCGACGAGGGCTTTCCCCGCGAGCATTTCGAAGGGATGGGCTACCATGTCGAAACCCACGGCCAAAAGGGGTTTAACGGCGTAGCCATCCTGTCGAAACTGCCGCTCGAGGATGTGACCCGCGGCCTGCCTGGCGACCCCGATGACGAGCAGGCGCGCTGGATCGAAGCGACGGTGGTTGGCGCCCGCGCCATCCGCTTTGCCTCGCTTTACCTGCCGAACGGCAACCCGGCGCCGGGCCCGAAATACGACTACAAGCTGTCATGGATGGACCGCATGCGCGAGCGTGCCGCCGCGTTGCTGACCACCGAGGATCCGGTCGTGCTCGCCGGCGACTACAACGTGATCCCGCAACCGATCGACGCCGCAAAGCCCGAGGCCTGGGTAACCGACGCGCTGTTCCTGCCAGAGAGCCGCGCCGCCTTCCGGCGCATCCTGAACCTCGGCTATGCCGAAGCCTTCCGCCTCCGCGATCAGGGGTCGGGGCATTACAGCTTCTGGGATTTCCAGGCGGGCGCTTGGCAGCGCAACAATGGCATCCGCATCGATCATCTTCTGCTCAGTGCGCAAGCGGCCGACCTTTTGCAGGCCGCTGCCATCGACAAGGCCGTGCGCGGTGGCGAAAAGCCATCCGACCACGTTCCGGTCTGGATCGACCTCGATGCCTGAGGCGCCTTACGGATCCTGACGCGACCGGTGCGACATGATCGCGCCGATATTCATCTCGATCCAGTCTGTCATTCGGCGCACATGGCCCGCTGCCTCGCGCCCCATCGGTGTCAGCGAATACGAGACATGCGGCGGCACGACGTCGAGTGCCCGACGCAGGATCAGGCCGTCACCTTCAAGTTGCTTGAGCGTCTGCGCCAGCATTCGCTCGCTCACGCCACCGATCTTGCGGCGCAACTCGCTGAAACGCAGTGTCCCGCCTTCGAGGGCGATCAGGACAAGTACACCCCAACGGCTCGTGAGACGTTCAAGGACGCCGCGCGAGGGGCATTCGGGCGACAGGAGATCGCCGCGGTTCATGGCGCCAAGAAGCAGGCTGGTTCCCGACGATGCGTGAGTTCCGTCCATTCGCATTCCCCTTCTCTCAGCGAAACTAAGCACTTACACCAGTGTAATTACTCAAATGTACGTACTTCCTTTTCGTAAGTATACCTCTATGTGAGAACCGTCAACCAAGACGGAGTGATTCCATGACCATCGCCATCACCGGCGCCACCGGCCAACTCGGCCGCCTTGCCATTGCGGCCCTCAAGACGCGGGTCCCTGCATCGGACATCGTTGCACTCGTGCGCGAGCCGGCCAAGGCCGCAGATCTCGGCGTGAAGGCCGTCGCCTTCGACTATGACAAGCCCGAAGCCCTTCCCGCTGCCCTGAAGGGCGTGGACGTGCTTGTCCTGATCTCGTCCAACAACGTCGGCGCGCGAATGCCTCAGCATCTTGCGGTGATCGAGGCTGCCAGAGCGGCCGGCGTCGGGCGCATCATCTACACAAGCATCCCCCATGCCGACACCACCCCGATGCTTCTGGCTGCCGATCACCGGGACACGGAAGCGGCGATCCTGGCCTCGGGCCTGCCCTACACCTTCCTGCGCAACGGCTGGTACACCGAGAACCATACCGGCTCGCTTGGTGCCGCCATCGCCGCAGGCGCGCTGATCGGGTCGGCCCGTGACGGCCGTTTCTCGACCGCACCGCGCAAAGACTATGCCGAAGCGATTGCGGCGGCGGCGGCCCAGCCGGGGCATGAGAACAAGACCTATGAACTGGGCGGCGATACCAGCTACAGCTACGCCGAACTGGCTGCCGAGGTTTCGCGCCTGACCGGCAAGGCCATTCCCTACAACGACCTGCCCGGCGAGGCCTATGCCGGCATCCTGCAAAGCTTCGGCCTGCCGGAAGGCTTTGCGACGATCCTTGCCGATTCCGATGCCTGTGCCGTCAATGGCGCCCTGGAGGTTTCGACCGGGGATCTGGCACGACTGATCGGGCGTCCGACGACCTCTTGGCAATCCGTGGTCGCTGCGGCGCTGGACGACCTGGCCGTGCAGGCCTGACCCAGGCAAGAGGGGCCGGAGATCCGGCCCCTCTTCCGCGTTTGCCACGGAACCTCCCCGTCCCTAATCTCACCTTGTGAGACGTGGTTCGGAGGGGGAATGAGTGCCGTCATGGATCTGGTCGGGTGGGCGGCAGGCGGCTTCACGCTGATCGCCTTCTCGATGAAGACCATGCTGCCGTTAAGGGTGGCGGGTGTCTGCGCAAACCTGTGCTTCATCGCCTACGGGGCCAGCGCCGGGATTCTGCCCGTGCTGACGCTGCATCTGGCGCTGTTGCCTTTCAACATGTGGCGCCTGGCCGAGCTGTTGGTCCTTCGCCGTCGAACGGCAGAGGCGCGTCGAGGCAATCTGCCGCTCGACTGGATCAGCGATATGGTCCGACCAAGAGACTATCCCGACAACGCGGTGATTTTCCGCAAGGGCGCGCCGCCCGACAACCTCTATTACCTCGAAAGCGGCCGAGTGCTGCTGGAAGAGGCGGGACTCGAGTTGGGCGCCGGCGAGATCTTCGGCGAGATTGCCTTTTTCAGCGACGCCAAGGAGCGGACATTGACGGCCCGCTGTCTTGGTCCCTGCCGCATCGCGCAGATCGGCGAGCGGCAGTTCATGGACCTTTACTACCGCAATCCGGCCTTCGCGCTTTATGTCGTGCAACTCGTGGCGCGGCGACTCTTGCAGGGCGTCTCGGATCATCCCGAGGCCTATCGTCCCATGTCGGCTACCCGGCCGGATCAGGCCGCTGTCACGTCGTACTGATAGACCCAGTCGAAGCGGCTGAGGGCAAAGCGCGGGGCGAGCTTGCCGCCGATCTTTAGCGCCAGATGCGCGGCATCGCGCAAGGGGCCGGACAGGTGATAGGCATGGGCGTTGCGGTTCGCTGCCTCAACAATCCGGCGGCACCGCGCCTCGCGCGCCTGTTGGTACGCCGCCAGTCCCTCCTCTAGGGAAGAAGCGCCTGCAAGCCGGTCGGCCAGAACCCAGGCATCCTCGAGCGCCATGTTCGCGCCCTGAGCCAGAAAGGGAAGCGTCGGGTGCGCTGCATCGCCCAGAATGGCGGCTCTGCCGCGATACCATGTCTTTGCGACCGGATGGCGGAAAAGGCCCCAGAGCCAGACCTGCTCTGCCTGTTCCAGCCAGTTGAGCACCCGGGGTGCGAAGGTCTCGAATGCCAGGCGCAGTTCCATCGGATCGTCCCGCATCGACCAGCTTTCCTCGGTCCAGCGTCGGCGTTCCTCGATCGCCACGATATTGCGCAGCGCGCCGCCTCGCAGGGGATAACTGACCAGATGGCGCCCTTCGCCCATGAAGACTTCGGCAACCGCAGGCGCTTCGGTTTCGCAGGGAATCAGTGTGCGCCAAGCCACCTGATTGGTGAAGGCCAGCGTGGCCGGGCCATTGAGCGCGGCACGCGTCTTGGAATGCAGTCCATCCGCCCCGATCAGCAGCCCAACGGAAATGCTGGCTCCCTGGCGGGTGGTCAGGACCGGCGTGTCGCCGGACAGATCGACCGTTTCGATCTGTTGCAGGAGACGGACCTGCGCGCCTGCGGACCGGGCCCCTTCCGCCAGAATCGCAATCAGGTCGGCGCGGTGAAGGAAACGATAGTCGCGCCCCGACAGATCCATCCGCAGCACCCGTTCATCGGACAAACCGTCCCGAAGATCGACTGCCTCGGCCGTGAGACCGGCGGTTTCCAATTCTTGCCCAAGCCCGAGCGCGCGCATCACGGCCGCCCCGTTGGGCGAAATCTGCAGGCCCGCGCCCACTTCCCGCAAGGCCTCGGCCTGTTCCAGAACGGTGACCGACGCGCCTTGCAGCGCCAAGGCTCTGGCCGCCGCAAGTCCGGCAATCCCTGCCCCGAGGATGGTAATCTCCTGGCCGTTCAGGCTCATGCTGTCCCCCGGAATGCAAATGGCGCCGGACCTGCGAAGGGTCCGGCGCCAATTATCCGTTGCATTGATCCTGCCTCAAGCAGATTGCGACCAGAGCGATCAATCGTCGCGGTGAACCTTCTCGCGCCGCTCGTGCTTCTCTTGAGCTTCGAGCGTCATGGTCGCGATCGGGCGGGCGTCGAGACGCTTCAGCGAGATCGGTTCACCCGTCATCTCGCAATAGCCGTATTCGCCGTTCTCGATCCGCCGCAGTGCGGCGTCGATCTTGGCGACCAGCTTGCGCTGGCGGTCGCGGGTCCTGAGTTCCAGCGCCCGGTCCGTCTCTTCGCTGGCCCGATCGGTGATGTCGGGTACGTTGCGGGCCGAATCCTGGAGGTTGTCGATGGTCTCGGCACTCTGGTCGAGAAGTTCCTGCTTCCACGTCACCAGCTTGCGGCGGAAGTATTCGAGTTGCCGTTCGTTCATGAACGGCTCGTCCTCGGCCGGGCGGTAGTCGTCGGGCAGAAAGACTTCGGCTTTCATCACGGCTTTCTCCTGCAGACCGGAGAGTGCGGAAACGGTGTTCGTACTCATCCGGCATCCCTTCGGGCGCTGCCATATCCCATGACCGGGGGATTGTCACTAGCTGTTGGGGCCGGGTTGCGGCGGAATGGGGGCATGGGTATGGTCTTTGCGTCCGCCGAGCCCAATCTATGGATGGTTCGGCGCAACCCCCGGGTGTTTCATGCGTTTTTCCTCGACCGATGCCTATATTGCTTCCGCCGACCTCGCCGTGGCGGTCAATGCCGCCGTGGCACTGGAGCGGCCGCTCCTGGTCAAGGGGGAACCCGGCACCGGAAAGACCGAGCTCGCGCGCCAGGTGGCGCAGTCGCTCGGGCTGCCGATCCTTGAATGGCATGTGAAAAGCACGACCAAGGCCCAGCAGGGGCTTTACGAATACGATGCCGTCAGTCGTCTGCGCGACAGCCAGCTTGGCGACGAGCGGGTGCATGACGTGGCCAACTACATCCGCCGCGGCAAGCTCTGGCAGGCCTTTACCGCCCCCGGCAAGGTGGTGCTGCTGATCGACGAGATCGACAAGGCCGATATCGAGTTCCCGAACGACCTGCTTCAGGAACTCGACCGGATGGAGTTCCATGTCTACGAGACCGGCGAGACCGTGCGGGCGCAACATCGCCCGGTGGTCATCATCACCTCGAACAACGAGAAGGACCTGCCCGACGCCTTCCTGCGCCGCTGCTTCTTCCACTACATCCGTTTCCCCGATCTCGAGACGATGAAACAGATTGTCGGTGTGCACTTCCCCGGCATCAAGGACCAGCTTCTCACCGTCGCGCTCACCCAGTTCTACGAGGTGCGGGATACGCCGGGCCTGAAGAAGAAGCCCTCCACCAGTGAGGTGCTCGACTGGCTGAAGCTCCTGCTCGCCGAGGACCTCAAGCCAGAGGATCTGCGCCGCGATGGGAAGAACGCTCTGCCCAAACTCCATGGTGCGCTGCTCAAGACAGAACAGGACCTGCACCTTTTTGAACGGCTCGCCTTCATGGCGCGGGCGGGGCGCTGATAGCCCGGGTTCGAGACGCCCCCGGCCCATTGACTTCCCCTCCCCACGGGTCCGTCATGAGGGAAATAACCGGGCGGCGCGACTCGCCCGAGAAACGGGCAGCCCATGAACCAGACCGCAAACCTCGTGATCCGTCGCCTCGAACCGGGTGACGAAGCCGAGTGGCGCCGGCTCTGGACGGGCTATCTCGACTATTACGAGACGAAACTGCCCGAGGCGATCTATGCGATCACCTTTGCCCGGCTGCTGGCCGCTGGCCCGAAGGAATTCCAGGGACGGATCGCGCTTCTCGACGGCAAACCCGTCGGTCTTGTGCATTTCCTGTTCCACCGCTCGTCCTGGAAGGTGGAAGATGTCTGTTATCTGCAGGACCTCTTCACCGACACCTCCGCCCGTGGGCAGGGCGTGGCGCGGGCATTGATCTCGCGGGTCTATGCCGAGGCGGACGCAGCCGGCTGCCCATCGGTTTATTGGTTCACGCAGGACTTCAACACGACGGCGCGGCTGCTCTACGACCGGATCGGTGTGGAAACGCCCTTCATCCGCTACAGCCGCCCTGCCCCCTTCACGACCCCACCGGCGCGGGGCGGAGCGATCATTCGTCCGCTGTGCTCGGCTGATGAGCCGCAATGGCGTGAGTTGTGGAAAGGCTACCTGACCTTCTATGAAACCGCCCTTCCCGACGAAGTGACGGATGCGACGTTTGCGCGGCTTCAGTCCGATGATCCCGACGAAATGCGCGGGCGCGTGGCAGAGGTTTCCGGCCGCCTGGTCGGGATGGTCCATTACGTCCGCCATCGTCATTGCTGGCGTGATGAAAAGGTGACCTATCTTCAGGATCTTTTCGCTCTGCCCGAGACACGTGGCACCGGTCTTGGCCGGGCCCTGATCGAGGCGGTGTATCGCGAGGCTGACCTCAGCGGATCGCCCATGGTTTACTGGCTGACGGCCAGAAGCAACGCAACCGCGCGACAGCTTTACGACAGGATCGGCGTACTGACACCCTTCATCGAATACGACCGCCCGGAATGACCATTCCGCGCCATTTGGTCAGGTTCACCGCGCTGATCCTGACGCTTGCCCTGTCCGCCTGCGTCGCGCCCGAGACGACGAAGCGCTCGCAGATGCCGCAGATCGCCCTTCCGCCGATGAAGACATTCCCGGTCGTGGCCGCCCCGCCGCCTGGTCGGAGCAATGCCAGCATTGCCCGCGACCTGATCGAGCTTGAATTCCGCATGGAAACCGGGCGCGATCTGGGGGTTCTGACCCGCTTCGAAGGTCCGATTACCGTCACCCTGACTGGCGACGTCCCCGACATCGCGCCGATCGAACTTGATCAACTGCTCGGGCGGCTACGGCACGAGGCGGGCCTCGACATCTCGCGGGTGGGCGAGGGCCCTGCCTCGATCACCGTCGACTTCCTGCCAAGGGCTAAGCTGCACGGTCTGGTGCCCCAGGCTGCCTGCTTTGTGGTGCCTCGCGTCACGGGCTGGGACGACTACAAGGCGGCGCGCCGCAGCGATCGGGTGGATTGGCGCACCCTGACCGTGCGCGACCGGGCAACGATCTTCGTGCCGTCCGACACCGGCCCGCAGGAACTGCGCGATTGCCTGCACGAGGAACTGGCCCAGGCGCTCGGACCATTGAACGACCTCTACCGGCTGACGGACTCCGTCTTCAACGACGACAACTTCCGCAACGTGTTGACCGGATTCGACATGCTGGCGCTGAAGGTTCATTACGCGCCCGAGATGCACAACGGCATGACAGAAGCGGACTATGCAGCCGCCCTGCCCCGGGTCTTGCAGCGGCTCAATCCCGGTGGCGGCAAAGGTCGACCCTTGCCCCCCGATCCGACGCCCATGGAATGGAAAGACGCGATCGAGACCGCTCTCGGCCCTACGGGGACACTCACCTCACGCAGGCGAGCCGCCGCGCGGGCAGTCGAGCTTGCCCGCAACGAGGGGTGGCAGGACTCGCGCCTGGCCTTCAGCTATTTCGCCTTCGGCCGTCTCAGCCTTGCCGATGAAATCGAGCTTGCCGTCATGGCGCTGCTCGAGGCGCGCTACGACTATGCTCAGCTTCCTGGCACCGACATTCAGGTCGCCCATATCGACATGCAGATGGCGGCCCTCGCCCTGTCGCTTGGGCAGGCAGATGATGTCCTCGCGCTGACCTCGCGCGCCATTCCTGCGGCGCGCAAGGCCCAGAACGCCGCCCTGCTTTCGACGCTGCTGATGTTGCGGGCCGAAGGGATGGAGCTCAAGGGACGCAAATCAGAGGCGAGGGCACTGCGCCTCGACAGCCTGAGCTGGGCGCGCTATGGCTTCGGCACGGATGAGGAAGCGGTGCTGCGCATGGGCGAGATCGCCGCGCTCGCCCCGGTGACGCAAGTCGGCGCGGATGACGCAAGACCCTGATCCGAAAGGGAAAGGCAAAGCGATGATTATCCTGAGCGCCGCAGTCTTCGGCATCCTCCTTGGCGTGCGTACCGCCCGGCAGCGTGGGGGACGACCGATTGACCAATGGCATTACGGCGCGGCCTTCGGCATCGCCTTCGCGGTGATCGGCGTCATCGTCACGGTGATCGTCAGCCGGGTGACCTGAGCCATGTTCCTGCCCTTCCTCGACGCACTCAGGCGGAAGGGGGTGCCGGTATCGCTCCGGGAATATCTGACGTTCCTCGAAGGTATGGCGGCGGGGCTTGTGACCTATGACGCGGATGGGTTCTACTACCTTGCCCGCAGTGCGATGGTGAAAGACGAACGCCACATCGACCGCTTCGATCAGGCCTTTGCCGAGTGCTTTGCCGGGCTCGAGGCGATCACGCCTGAACAGGTGCTGGAGGCCGTCGACCTGCCGCGCGAATGGCTTGAGAAGCTCGCCGAACGCTTCCTCACCGAAGAGGAAAAGGCCCAGATCGAGGCGCTTGGTGGTTACGACAAGCTGATCGAGACCCTTCGCCAGCGGCTTGCGGAGCAGAAGGGCCGCCATCAGGGCGGCAACAAGTGGATCGGAACCGCAGGAACCAGCCCCTTTGGCGCGCAGGGCTACAATCCCGAAGGTGTGCGTATCGGCCAGCAGGAAAGCCGCCACCAGCGCGCGGTGAAAGTGTGGGACAAGCGCGAATTCCGCGATCTCGACGATCAGGTCGAAATCGGCACCCGCTCGATCAAGGTGGCACTTCGACGGCTGCGCAAATGGGCGCGTGACGGTGCGGTGGACGAACTGGATCTCGACGGCACCATCCGCGCTACGGCGGAACATGGCTGGCTGGATGTCCAGACCCGGCCCGAGCGCCGCAACGCGGTCAAGGTGATGCTGTTTCTGGACGTGGGCGGCTCGATGGATGCCCATGTGAAGGTTGTGGAGGAGCTGTTCTCGGCAGCGAAGTCCGAGTTCCGGCACCTGAAGCACTATTACTTCCACAACTGCATCTACGAAGGCGTCTGGACCGAAAACCTGCGCCGGTGGGATAGGCAGACGCCGACCTGGGAACTGTTGCGCAGCTTTGGGCCGGACTGGAAGGCGATCTTCGTCGGCGATGCGTCCATGAGCCCCTACGAAATCCTGCACCCCGGCGGCGCGAACGAACACTGGAACGAGGAGTCCGGGCAGGTTTGGCTGGAGCGGGTCCGCACACATTGGCCATCCAGCCTTTGGATCAATCCGGTACCAGAGCGCTATTGGGGACACACTCACTCGATCCGCCTGATCCGCGACATCTTCGAGAACCGGATGGTGCCGATGACGCTCGACGGATTGTCTCGGGGGATCAAGGAACTGGCGCGGTGACCAGGGAGAGCTTGCCGCGATGGGTCCTGCCGGCCTTCGTGGTTGCCGCGGCGGCGACGCTTGCTTTCGGGGGCATCCTGCTGTGGCATGTGCTGCGTCCCGAACCGCCGGCCGGACCGGTGCAAGACTGGATGACACCCGGCCTGATCGCGCATGTCTACGACCTGCCCAAGTCCGAGATGGAAGCGATCTTCGGAGAGCCGCAAAGGGATGGCACCAGGAAAAGCGCCAGGACCCTGGCCGAGATTGCCAAGGTTCAGGGGCTGGCCCCGGAGGAGCTTGTCGCCAGGGTGCAGGCGGCGGTCGACGCCAACAAGGCGCGGCAATGATCGACTCGCTCTACGGCCTTGTGCCCACGCACGGCCCGGGCGTGCTGTTTCTTGCGACCTTCCTGTCGTGTCTGGCCTTACCGATCCCCTCGTCGCTGTTGATGATGGCGGCGGGCGCCTTTGTCGCATCGGGCGACCTGGCCGCCCTTTCCGTCCTGAGCGCGGCGCTGGCAGGGGCGCTGATCGGCGACCAGACCGGTTATGGTGCAGGTCGCCTCGGAGGAGCGATGCTGTGGCGGCGCCTGGCGAACAGCCCGACTTCGGGTCCGATGCTGCGAAAGGCCGCCGATGCGCTTGATCGTCGGGCGACGGCAACGGTGTACTTCAGCCGCTGGCTGGTCAGCGCTCTTGGGCCATACGTCAACTTTGCCGCCGGCGCGACGCAGGTGAACTGGCGGCGCTTCTCGCTGGCCAGCCTGCTGGGCGAATCGACCTGGGTCCTGCTCTATGTCGGGCTGGGCTATGTCTTCGCAGCCCAGCTCGACCAGATGGGCGAGACCGTGATTCCCGCGATCGGCTTCCTGGGGGCGGGCATGGTGACGCTGCTTCTGGGCCGGGCGATCTGGCAATGGTGGCGAAGCAGGACCTCTTCCCTCTGACGCCAGGCTTGATCGGGCCCGCCGTGTCGGCGAATGATGACGGCATGACATCTCCGCCATCTGCCACGCCCCTGACGCTTCGGTTGATCTTCTGGGTAAGCCTCGCTCTCGGGCTGGCCTTCGCCGCCGATGCAGCGTGGCGCATCCTGAACGACGACGGACGGCGACCGGTCGAGGACTGGATGAGCCCGCGCCATGTCATGGCTGTGTTCCATGTGCCCGAAACAGACCTTGGCCGCATCCTTGGCTTCCCGCCCGGCGCCCCGCCCTTCGCCTCGATCCGCGACCTTGCCCAAGCGCAGGGGCGTAGCGTGGCCGAGGTGATGGCCGAAATCCAGGCAGCGGCCGATGCCCATGCCGGGGATGGTCCGTGATGCAGCACATCATCCATGAACTCAACGCCCTGATCCCGGCGCATGGCGCCTCTGTCCTGTTCGTGGTGGCGCTGATTTCCTGCGCCGGCATCCCCATGCCAACCTCGGCAATGATGATGGCGGCTGGCGCTTTCATCGCGGCAGGTGACATGCACATGGTGCCAGTGATGATCGCGACGCTGGTCGGCGCGGTGATCGGCGACCAGATCGGCTTTTTCGCCGGGCGCTTCGGCGGCGAGCCTTTCTGGCAGCGGTTCCATCGAAATCTGCGGCTGGCCCCTACAATGGACCGCGCCCAGAAGGAACTCGACCGGCGGGCGCTGATTGCGGTGATCATCAGCCGCTTTCCGCTTTCGGCGCTCGGCCCCTGGATCAATCTCGCCTCGGGCGCGACGCGGGTCGGATGGAGCCGGTTCTCGCTTGGCGTGCTGATCGGCGACGGGATCTGGATCCTCGCCTATATCGGCGGCGGGTATGTCTTTGCCGACAATGTCAGTCATCTGAGCGCAAAAATGACCTCGGTGCTATCCGCCGTGGCCTTCCTCGGCCTTGCGATGATGGTCGGCAGAGCCATGTGGCGCAAGCACGAGGACGGCTGATCTGCGCTTGGCGACGGGAGAGATGCGCCCCATATTCGGATCATGTTGAAGTTCCTGCCCCTCTTGCTGATGCTAGCCTATGGCTATGCCATGTACCGCTTTTCGGCCTGGCGGACGCTCAAGACGCTTGACGCGCAGTCGCGGCCGCTCGACGAGCCAGGCCTTGCCGTCATGACCGGCAAGATGGCCAAGGCGCTCGACCTGCCGCAGGTCAAGGTCAACGTGTACGAGATCGGAGCCGTCAACGGCTTGGCCGCGCCGGACGGGCGGATCTTCCTGACCCGCGGCTTCGTCGAGAAGTACCGGCAGGGCATAGTCTCGGCCGAAGAGTTGGCCAGCGTGATCGCCCATGAGCTTGGGCATGTGGCCCTCGGCCACTCGAAGCGGCGGATGATCGATTTCACCGGGGCGAACGCACTGGGGATGCTGCTGATGGCGACACTGGGGCGCTTCGTTCCGGGCATCGGTCCGGTGCTGGTCCGCACCGTCACCGGCGCCCTGACCGCCCATCTGTCACGGAGCGACGAACACGAGGCGGATGCCTATGCCTCGGCTCTTCTGGTCAGGGCCGGCATCGGCACCGGGCCGCAGAAGACGATGTTCCGCAAGCTTGGCGCCCTGACCGGCAGCAGCGGCATGCCCGGAGGCGCACCCGCCTGGCTGGCAAGCCACCCACCAATCGAAGAACGCATCCGTCGGATCGAAGAACGCGAGACGCGCTGGAGCGTCGAGGCCTGATCGCCCACTTCCGGGCGGGGCTGCCTTCTGGCCTCAGGTCCTGGGGTCAAGCGCCTTGCCGAGCCGTGGCAGGCTGGCTTTCTTGAGCAGCCGCCGCGCGGGCCAGCTTTCGCCCGACAGCCGCTCCGCCTCTCTCCGCACCGTCTCCACCGCCGCTGTCACTGCGTCCGGGTTGCGCTGCCAGAGGTCACGAAGGAAGCCGTCAGGGTCGAGCCGCGCGATGCCTTCCTCGGCGAGCAGATGGCGCGGGAAGTCGGAGGCATTGAAGGTCAGGATCGCATCTGCATGCGAGGCAATCGCCGTCGCCAACACGTGCCGGTCATTTGCGTCGGGCAAAAGAAGCCGGGCCTCGATCTCGGGATGCTCCGGCATTGCCGCACGGGGAAAGGCAGCGCGGGCCACGGCAATTTCGCCGCGCGCCACCGTCTCGGCACCCTGCCCCAGCTTGCGGGTCGCCCGCGCCCATTCCTCGAGGATGCGGTCGGACCAGACCGGCTGGTAGAGACCGGCTTGAGCCGCCTTGAGAAGGATCTCGCGCAGGACAGTTGGATAAAGAACGCAGGCGTCCAGGACGATTTTCATCCGTCCAGCCGGAAGAACAGCGCCTTGAGATAGCCCCCTTCGGCGAGCTGCGGCAGGATCGGATGGTCGGGCCCGGCAAAGCCGGTATGGATCAGTTGCCCCCGCCTCCCGCCACGGCCGATCCCGCGCGCCGAGGCATTGCGGAACGCCGTCAGGTCCACCGCATGCGAACAGGAACACAGGACAAGATAACCACCGGGCGAAACCAGAGGTGCGGCCAGGCGTGCGACCCGCTCATAGGCGCGCAGCCCCGCTTCAACCGCGGGCTTCGCGGGCGCAAATGCCGGCGGATCGCAGATCACCAGATCGAAGCGGGTGCCCTCGGCGCCAAGGGCTTCGAGCACGGCGAAGGCGTCGCCTTGCCGCGTGGCGAACCTCTCGCCTGCCCCCATGGCGACAGCGCCATCGGAAGCGAGCGCCAGGGCCGCCGCCGAGGCATCGACCGAAAGCGCCGAGGCCGCCCCGCCTGCAAGCGCGGCCAGCGCGAAGCCACCAACATGCGAGAAGACGTCAAGCACAGCCGCGCCCTTCGCCAGTCGCTGCGCGAAGGCGTGGTTCGGGCGTTGGTCATAGAAGAGGCCGGTCTTTTGGCCTCCCAAAAGGTCGGCCATATAGGTAGCGCCGTTCATCGGAACCGGGACCGGTCCCGACAGCGTGCCGATCAGAACATCTGTCTCTTCCTTCAGCCCCTCGAGACCGCGCGCGCGACCAGAGCCATTCTTGATGACCTTCGCGACCTTGGTGACGCTGATCAGCGCCGCAGTCAGAGCCGGCAGATGAGCCTCGGCCCAGACGGCATTGGGCTGGATCACCGCTGTATCTCCAAACCGGTCGATGACGATGCCGGGCAGTCCGTCGGCCTCGGCATGGACCAGCCGATAGAAGGGCGCATCAAACAGCCGTTCTCTCAGGGCCAGCGCACGGGACAGGCGCGAGGCAAACCAGCTTTCATCGATCACCGCGCCGGGGTCGCGGTCTAGCATCCGGGCGATGATCTTGGAGGCGGTATTGACGGTCACGAGGCCAAGCGGGCGGCGATCCTGATCCTCGAGCACGGCAAGCGCACCGGCGGCTAGGCCTTGCGTCCGCCGGTCGGTCACCAGTTCGTCGGCATAAATCCAGGGAAAGCCATGGCGGATCGCGCGCGCCTCGGCCTTGGGCCGCAGTCGGACGACAGGATAGCGATAGGCGGGGGCGGCGGTATCATCGGTCATGCCCCTTCCCTAGCCGATCGATCCGGTCGGCGGAAGGGTTCAGCGCCCGGTGGTGTGACTGTTCGGCGCGGCGTTTCGCCTGACTATTTATTATGAAACCGGCCTACCCCACGCTGCCATCCGAATGATGGCTCATCGAATGGCGCATCTGTCGGCAACGGGCGCGTTCATGATGCGTCTTTCTTTCCGAAGATTGTGGCCAAGCGTCATCCAATTCTCCCAATTGGACGCCATAGAAGCTGCCACAGCAACAATGGCTGCTGAGGCAGACACCGTCAGTTCTCTTTATTCAACCGGCAGAATCCGCGGGGATATCTGGAGCCGGTGGGCCAGACCACGCGTCAGAGTGCGAAAGAATGCGGCGGCTCCAGCTACTATTTCCCGGTTGCGCTCGATATGCGCGGCGCGGATGAACGCGTCGACATCGACCTCGGCAAGGCTGCGATACTGGCGGAGGTTGGTTGCATCGGTGGTCATCATCAAAGTTCCTTCGTGACGGACACACCTCCCTGCCGCTAATCTAGACGTGTTGCGAAGAGTTGCATTCCCCGTTTGCGCAACCCCGCCATGCGCCACGTCAATAGCACTGACATATTGAGGAGTCCTCGATTGTTGTTAGCGCTAACAGACAATGCTATATAGCCGCCAGCCTAACGCCCGTGAGCCAGAACGGAGACGCCCATGACACTCGACAGAACCATTGCCCGGGTCACCGACAGGATCCGCGCCCGGTCGGAAGACCGTCGGGGTCTCTATCTCGAGCGTCTGCGGAAGTCGGTCTCTGACGGGCCGGTCCGAGCGCATCTTGCCTGCGGCAACCAGGCCCATGCCTTTGCGGCGATGGGCGAGGACAAGGAGGCGCTCGCCGAGGGGCGCAACCCTAACATTGGTATCGTCACCGCCTACAACGACATGCTGTCGGCCCACCAACCGTTCGAAAGCTATCCGGGCCAGATCCGCGCCGCCGCGCGGCGGGCCGGGGCGACGGCCCAGGTTGCGGGCGGCGTCCCTGCGATGTGCGATGGAGTGACACAGGGCCAGCCCGGCATGGAGTTGTCGCTTTTCTCTCGCGACGTGATCGCGCTCGCCGCTGGCGTGGCGATGAGCCACAACTGCTTCGATGCCGCGCTTTACCTGGGCGTCTGCGACAAGATCGTGCCGGGCCTCATCATCGCTGCCGCGACATTTGGTCATGTGCCGAGCGTGTTCGTGCCCGCGGGGCCGATGACCTCTGGCCTGCCGAACGACGAGAAGTCCAGGATCCGCAACCAGTTCGCCACGGGGGAGGTCGGCCGCGACGCACTGATGGCGGCCGAGATGGCCAGCTATCACGGTCCCGGCACCTGCACCTTCTACGGCACCGCCAACACCAACCAGATGCTGATGGAGTTCATGGGGTTGCACCTGCCCGGTGCCAGTTTCGTCAATCCCGGCACCGAACTTCGTTCCGCCCTGACCGACGCCGCCGTCGAACGCGCAGCCTCGATCACCGCGCTTGGCAATGATTTCAGGCCCGTGGGTGAAATCCTCGACGAACGTGCCTTCGTCAATGGCATTGTCGGGCTGATGGCGACGGGTGGCTCGACCAACCTCGTGCTGCACCTGCCGGCGATGGCGCGGGCAGCGGGCGTGATCCTCGACCTGCAGGATTTTTCCGATATCTCGGACGTGGTGCCGTTGATGGCCAAGGTCTATCCCAATGGACTGGCCGACGTGAACCATTTCCATGCCGCCGGCGGACTTGGCTACATGATCGGCCAACTTATTGATGCAGGCCTTCTGCATCCGGATGCACGGACGGTCGCGGGCGATGGTCTCGACCTCTACCGTCAGGAACCGAAGCTCAAGGACGGCAAGCTTGTCTGGGAAGCGGGCGCCCGCGAAAGCCTCAACGACAAGATCCTGCGCCCCGCCTCGGCCCCGTTCCAGAAATCCGGCGGACTGAAGCAACTGACCGGCAATCTTGGCCGGGGCGTCATCAAGGTTTCCGCCGTCGCGCCCGAGCGCCACATCGTCGAGGCGCCCGCCCGGGTTTTCCACGACCAGTCCGAGGTCAAGGCTGCCTTCAAGTCGGGTCAGTTCACGTCCGATACAGTTGTCGTGGTCCGCTTCCAGGGGCCGCGGGCCAACGGGATGCCGGAACTTCATTCGCTGACGCCGATGTTGTCGGTCCTCCAGGATCGCGGGCTCAAGGTGGCGCTGGTGACCGACGGGCGCATGTCCGGCGCCTCGGGCAAGGTGCCTGCCGCAATTCACGTAAGCCCCGAAGCGGCCGACGGCGGGCCGTTGGCCCGTCTTCGCGACGGCGACATCGTGCGGCTGGATGCCGTGGCCGGAACGCTGACAGTCATGGCCGAGGGTTTTGACAGCCGCGAGCTGGTTGTTGCCGACCTGTCGGCCAATGGCCACGGGATCGGGCGCGAACTGTTCGCGGCTTTCCGCACCCATGTCGGCCCCGCCACCGAGGGCGCGGCCCTCGTCGTCTGATCCGGTCCGCGATCGTACAAGGAGAAACTGCCATGACCCCCGCCGAGCAAAGCCAGGCCGCGCTTGAAATCTGCCAACTTGCCCCGGTGGTGCCGGTGCTGGTGATCGACGAGTTGGCCCATGCACGACCGCTGGCAGAAGCCCTGGTCAAGGGCGGGTTGCCGGCGCTGGAAGTCACGCTTCGGACCCCGGTCGCGCTGGACGCGATCCGCGCCATGGCCGAGGTGGCCGGCGGGATTGTTGGCGCCGGAACGCTTCTTACCCCGGCGGACGTGAAAGCGGCAAAGAAGGCCGGTGCGCAGTTCGGTGTTTCTCCCGGCGCGACCGAGCGTCTGGTCGCCGCCTGTGAGGACGAGGGCCTGCCCCTGCTCGCTGGCGCGGTGACGGCCAGCGAGGTGATGGCGCTTCTGGAACGCGGCTATTCCATGCTCAAGTTCTTTCCGGCCGAAACCTCTGGCGGGGCGGCGGCAGTGAAGGCCCTCGGTGGACCGATGCCGCAGGTCAGCTTCTGCCCGACCGGCGGCATCAGCCTGAAGAACGCGCGCGACTATCTGATCCAGAAGAATGTGGTCTGCGTGGGGGGCAGTTGGGTCGCGCCGAAGGAGGCCATGGCCAAGGGCGACTGGGCAGAGATCACCCGGCTGGCTGCCGAGGCGGCGGCACTCTGAAAGCCGTTCCTCGAACTTTCTGCGTGAACCCCGGAGCGGGTGGGGACTTTCGTCGAAAAATCGTCCGGTTACCCGGTTGCGCCCACACGGGCCGCGCGGCCGCCGCGCCGTTTGGGCGAAGCCGGCATGTTCAACCCGTCCTTCAGGACAGCGCTCATCGGGTGATCGGGCTCGGCGATCGCATATTCCGCGATCAACGTCCGGACGGCCTCTGGGATCTGGGCATCGACCGGCAGGCTCAGCGCCCAGTCGATGAAGACCGACCTGCACTGATCGGGGGTGATACCCTCGATCCGGTAGCTTTCCCGTACCAGCCCCTTCGGATCGGCCTCATGCACCAGCATCGCCCGTCTCCTCATTGTGCGTCTCCCCGCCCTGCGCGGCCACATCCCCACCGACACCCAGGCGGGCATCGATGATTGATGCTGCATCATCCGTCGCCTCGACCAACGCCGCCGTCAAGGATGCGACGGTTTGCATGTCGGTTTCGCGCAGAAGGAAGGCCCGGCCGCCCTCGCCCCAGGTCTCCGGAGGCAAAGCCTCGTCAGCGATCAGGCGCGAGGCTGACTGGACGCGCCAGCAAAGCCGGTAGGTGGTCAGCAACCTCGCCTCGTCGGCTGCCGTCAGGAATCCGGCCTTCACTCCGGCGCGCAGTTGCGCCTCGACTCGGCGTTGCGGGCTTCCAGCATGCAGCGCCGCTGTCTGGGCCAGAAGCTCGATGTCCATCAGTCGCCCGGGTCCGTTCTTGGCCTCCCAGTCGCCGCCGGCGGGTTTGGCACTCCTGAGGCGCGCGCGCATCTCGGCCACGTCGGTCAGGACTTTCTCTCCCCGTCCCTTGGCCGCCAGCAGATCACGGCGGAAGGTCTCGATCCGGTCGCCAAGCGCCCGATTCCCGGCAATGGCGCGGGCACGGGTAAGGGCGAGGTGCTCCCACGTCCAGGCCTCGTCCTGCTGATAGGCGCAGAAGGCGTCGAACGAAGTGGCAACCGGCCCCTGGCGGCCAGACGGGCGCAGGCGCATGTCGACTTCGAAGAGCCTTCCCTCGGCCATCGGCGCGGTCAGGGCCGTGACCAGCGCCTGTGTCAGCCGGGCATACCATGTGCGGCTCGGCAACGGACGTCGCCCCTCGCTTATGTCTTGGCCGGCGGGGTCATAGATCACGATCAGATCAAGATCGGAACCGGCATTGAGTTGACCGGCGCCAAGGCTGCCCATCGCGAGCACCGTGGCCCCCTCGCCCGGAGGCGGGCCATGGCGGGCGGCCACTTCCGCCTCGACATGTGGATAAAGGGCGGCGACCACCGCCTCGGCCAGTTCCGCATAGGACTTGCCTGCCTCGAAAGCGTCGATCAGGCCGCGCAGGTGATGCACACCGATGCGGAAATGCCATTCCTTCATCCACCGCCGCGCCGCATCGAGGCGGCGTTCGTAATCGGCCGCATCGTCGAGTTGGGCCGCAAGCATCTGTGTCAGGGCGGCCGTTCCCGGCCAGGGCGCGAAGAAAGAACCACCGATCACTCCGTCTAGCACGCCCGAATTGCGCGACAGGTACGAGGCGAGTGCAGGCGAGGTCGAGCAGATGTCGACGATCAGGTCCACAAGCACAGGGTTGGCCTCGAACAGCGAGAAAAGCTGCACCCCGGCGGGCAGCCCGGCAAGGAAACCGTCGAGCGCCAGAAGCGCTTCGTCCGGGTTGCTCGCCCGCGAGAGGCTCTTGAGCAGGCTCGGTCTGAGGCGGCGGAAGATCGCAGAGGCTCGATCGGATCGAAGTGCCGGATAGCGCGACCAGTTGGCGACGATCGACCGCGCATGGTCGCTGAGGTCCGGCCCCTCCGCCGCTTCCGAGGGCGCGAAGAAGCCCCCGGTCAGGCGTTCGACACGCTCCAGACGGTCAAGAAGATTGCGGCGGAAAGCGTCGACATCCGACTGTCCGAGAAAATGCGCGATCCGCGCGATGCCATCGGCGGTCGGCGGCAGGGTCTGGGTCTGCGCGTCGTTCACCATCTGAAGGCGATGCTCGATCTCACGCCAGTCGCGATAGGTCTGCGTCAGCTCGTCGGTCACGTCTGGCGGCACCCAGCCCTTGGCCGCAAGCGCGGCAAGGCCTCCGACAGTCGTGCGGTCGCGCAAGTCGGGGTCGCGGCCGCCGGCAATCAGCTGACGTGTCTGGGTAAAGAACTCGATCTCGCGGATGCCGCCCTGCCCGAGTTTCATGTTGTGGCCCTCGAGCTGGAGAGGGCCATGCAGATGGCGATGGTCGCGGATGCGGAGGCGCATGTCATGGGCATCCTGGATTGCGGCGTAGTCGAGGTGCTTGCGCCAAACAAAGGGGGTGAGCGTCTTGAGAAACCGTTCGCCCGCCGCCAGATCCCCGCCGCAGGGACGCGCCTTGATATAGGCCGCACGTTCCCAGGTCCGGCCCTGCGCCTCGTAATAGGCTTCGGCGGCGGCCATCGACAGGCAGACGGGCGTTACCGCCGCGTCGGGCCGCAGGCGCAGATCGGTCCGGAATACATAGCCATCTCCGGTCTGGTCCGACAGAAGCGCGGTCAACTTGCGGGTGACCCGGATGAAGGCCGTGCGCGCCTCCTGATCTTCGCCGGGATAACGTGCCTCGTCGAACAGGCAGATAAGGTCAATGTCGGAGGAGTAGTTCAGCTCCCCTGCCCCCATCTTTCCCATGGCAAGCGCGACCATGCCCGCCCCGGTCGCCGCGTCGGATTCTACCGTTCCAGGCAGCTTTCCCCGGCGGATTTCCTCGGCGACGAAGGCGGATATGCCAAGGGAAACCGCCCGGTCCGCAAGGATCGTCAGGGCCGTGGTGACCTGTTCCAGCGACCAGACCCCGCCAAGGTCGGCCAGGGCGGTCAGCAAGGCCACCCGGCGCTTGGTGCGCCGAAGCGCGGGCGCGAGAGGCTCGGCGCCAAGACCGTCGAGCGTGGCCAGTTCCAGAGAAAGACGCACCTCCGGCGCCTCTGTCATGGCCTCTCTCAGCCAGTCCGCTTCCCGCCGCATCAAATCACGCAAGAAGGGGCTGCAGCCCGCGGTCGCCGCCAAAAGATCCCGCAGGGGAGCGGGTATGTCTGCAAAGACCAAGGCAACATCCTTGGCTGCCTCGGCCTCATGCGGAATCGGCAGGCGCGTCAATCGTGCGGCAAAGGCGGTGGGTTGGGCGGTCGAGTGCATGCGCAGACTGTGGCGGCAGGTGTGGCCGGGGTCAATCTGGCGAAAATCCGCTGATGCAGAGTTCGGCACCAGTCGATGTGAATTTCTTTAACATCGGGTCTTGACCGCATCCCTGCACTTCCCATCTGATGCAATGTGAAAAGCATTCACATCAACCTCGGGAGACCGCCCATGAACACCTATACGGCGTCGGACACCGGCACCGGCATCTTCAGTTGGCCTCGTCGGGCGGAAGCCTGGCTTGACGATCGTGGCAAGCCCGCCTGGATCGCGGCCACCGTCCTTGGCTTTGTCGTCTTCTGGCCCGTGGGCATTGCCCTTCTCGGCTACACCATCTGGAGCAAACGCATGTTCAACCGTTCCGCCTGCCACGCCCGCCGCGAACAGTTCCGCGAGATGCACCGCATGCATCGCAGCGCCTGGATGCCTTCGGGTAACACCGCCTTCGACGCCTACAAGGCCGAAACGCTTCGGCGGCTCGAGGAAGAACAGGATGCGTTCAACTCCTTCCTGCAGCGTCTGCGTGACGCGAAGGACAAGCAGGAGTTCGACGCCTTCATGGAAGACCGGGCCCGCAAGGCCACCGAGACGAAATCGGACTCGCCCGAGGCGTGACCCCCTTCCGCTGACCGATGCGCGGCCCCATATGGGCCGCGTGTCCCAACCATTTCTTTTGGAACAACAGTACAATGACCGCCCTGCCCGATCCGTACTTTCAGGCCGAGTTCTACTCCGACGTGCCGATGAAGCGCGGCCTGGCGTGGATCGTCGATACGATCCTGATCGCCATGCTGACGCTTGTGATCGTGCCGTTCACGGCGTTCACGGCCCTGTTCTTCCTGCCCTTGCTCTACATGACGCTGAGCTTCATGTACCGGACGATATCGCTTGCGCGGAAGTCGGCGACGCCGGGGATGCGGCTCTTCGGGATCGAGTTCCGCTCGCGTGAGGGCGAACGGTTCGATCTGGGCCTCGCGCTGGCCCATACGCTTGGCTACACGCTGTCGATGACGACCGTTCTGGTGCAGGTTTTCTCGATCGTGCTGATGCTGACTTCGGCGCGCCGGCAGGGTCTGACCGACCATGTGCTCGGAACCGTGGCAATCAACCGTCCTTCCAACTGGTAAGTCGCCACGCAACCCAACTGGATGCTTGGCGGCGAGGTCGGGTCTTGCTAACGTCTGCAAAATCCTGACTGCAATTCCAGATGCGCCACACGCTACCCATAGCGCCCCAGTTCTATGTGACGGCTCCCCAAGCCTGCCCCTATCTCGAGGGGCGGATGGAAAGGAAACTGTTCACGGCGCTGCAGGGAGATCACGCGCAGAAGCTGAATGACACGCTGTCGAAGCAGGGATTCCGCCGGTCTCAGAACGTGCTGTACCGCCCGTCCTGTGCCGAATGCTCGGCCTGCATATCGGCCCGGATCCGCGTATCTGACTTTCAGCCGTCGCGCACGCAGCGCCGCATCCTGAAGCGCAACGCCGGCCTTCAGCGCAATGCGACAAGCCCCTGGGCGACCGAAGACCAATATGCGCTGTTCCGTCGCTATCTCGACCATCGCCATGCCGATGGCGGGATGGCCGACATGGATATCTTCGAATTCGCGGCGATGATCGAGGAAACCCCGATCCGCAGCCGGGTGATCGAGTATACCTCCGCCCCCGAGCCCGGCGATACGGCACGGCCGCTGACGGCGGTCTGCCTGACCGATGTGCTCGATGACGGATTGAGCATGGTCTACAGCTTCTACGATCCCGAACTGACGGCCGACAGCCTTGGCACCTATGTCGTGCTGGACCATGTGGCGATCGCCCGCGAGCTGGGCCTGCCCTACGTCTATCTGGGTTACTGGGTGCCCGGCAGCCGCAAGATGGGCTATAAGGCCAAGTTCAACGCGCTCGAGATCTACAAGGGCGGTGTCTGGCGCGACATCGGCGACCCGGCCGATCACAAGGCCGAACTCCACCCCCTCTCGGTCGATCCCATAGCCGAGCAGGTCGCCCGCATCACCCTGCCCGACAGCCGCGCGAAATCCGAGTAAGCGGATGACCGGCGCGAGTCTGGGCGCGGTGGCGCTTCTGGTGCACGACTATGACCCTGCGATCGACTTTTACACCCGTGTACTGGGCTTCCGCCTGACCGCCGACATCGACCAGGGGCGCAAGCGGTGGGTCACGGTTGCTCCGCCCGGCGGCGGGTCCGCGCTCGTCCTCGCCCGCGCCGAGGGAGACCGTCAGAATGCGGCGGTGGGAGACCAATGCGGCGGGAGGGTTTTCCTGTTTCTCGAAACCGATGACTTTGCGCGCGACCATGCCGCCTTGACGGCGGCAGGTATCCTGTTCGAGGAAGAGCCGCGCCATGAACCCTATGGGACCGTCGCCGTGTGGCGAGACCCTTGGGGCAACCGATGGGACCTGATCGAACGCAAATGACTCCTCCTGCCCGCATTGATCCGCCCGATCTTTCAGCCTTCGGGACCTTCCGCGTGCTCGGACCCATGGTTGGCGGCCGCCGCGCCACCGTCTGGCGGGTCGAGGACGACATGGGCCGGCTCTACGTCGCCCGCAGCACCCGGCGGAGCGAGGCGCAATTGCGGTGGGTCTTGTCGCTGATGCGGCTTGCCCGCCAGGCCGGTTTCCGGGTTGCCCCCTACCGTACGACGTTGAGTGGTGCGGTCGCCCCTGCGGGCTGGACGCTCGAGCCCTTCCTCGACGGGCGTGGGGCGGGCGTGGCCGAGATGCGGGCGCTGGCGCCGCGCATCCGCGCTTTTCACGACCTGACGGCAGGGATTCCGCAACGCCCGGGCTTCGCCTCTTGCCTTGATCTTGTTACGGGCGATCGCGGCGGCGATGTGGACTTGTCCTTGGTGCCAGTCGACCTCGCCACGGAAATGCGCGCGACCTGGGAACCCTTTCTCGGCCGGCCGACCGCGGCGCTGCATGGCGATCTCGGGCCGGGCAACGTCCTGATGGCAGTCGGCGGGCCTGCCCTGATCGACTGGGACGAGGCGCGCTGCGACCTGCCGCTGCACGACCTGGCCACGGGCGGCGAGCTTTCGGTCACAGAGGCCCGCGCCCATCTCGCCTTCGAGATCGCTACGAGCTGGAGGGACGAGCCGGACTATGCCCGGGAACTGCTGGGGCAGTTCCGCCCCGTCGGCTTTCCCGATCCCCCGCGCAGGGCGAGTCGGGTGTTGCGCATCTGAACGTGCTGCCGGTCGTTTTCCGCTTGTTGCGCGATCTCGGTCGACAAACGAAAGAAACGTGCGGCATTTTGGCCCGCCACGACACTTTCTATGCGCTTTTGCTGTTGACCTGCCCGAAGCCGCGCCCTAGACACCTCGTGCAGCGGATGGAGAGCATGATGGCTCTGGTACTTGTACTTGGAAGGACGTGGCGCATGGGCCGGTGACGGCACACCATGATGGTAACCATGCGCCCCCGATGAACTCGGGGGCTTTTTCATTCTGGCGGCACGACAGGCCCGGACGGGCAAGCAGAGGAACAGGCGATGAGCAAGGCGCAGAGCCGGCAGATGACCGGCGCAAGGATGGTGGTGCAGGCGCTGAAGGATCACGGGGTCGACGTGGTCTTCGGCTATCCGGGCGGCGCCGTGCTTCCGATCTATGACGAGATCTTCCAGCAGAACGACATCCGCCACATCCTTGTCCGTCACGAACAGGGCGCGGTCCACATGGCCGAGGGCTATGCCCGCTCGACCGGGAAACCGGGCGTGGCGCTGGTGACCTCGGGCCCCGGCGCGACCAATGCCGTGACCGGACTGACCGATGCGCTGATGGATTCGATCCCGCTCGTCGTGCTGTCCGGCCAGGTTCCGACCTTCATGATCGGCACCGACGGGTTTCAGGAGGCCGATACGGTCGGCATCACCCGGCCCTGCACCAAGATGAACTGGCTGGTGAAGGACACTTCGAAACTGTCGGACACCATTCACCAGGCGTTCCATGTTGCCACCCAGGGTCGCCCCGGCCCGGTCTTGATCGACATACCGAAGGACGTGCAGTTCGCGACCGCCGACTACACCCCGCCCGAAAGCGCGCGGATCGGCCATTACCAGCCGCGTACCAAGGGCGACCCCGAGATGATCGAGGCGCTGGTCGAGATGATCGAGACCGCTGAACGCCCGGTCTTCTATACCGGCGGCGGCGTGGTGAACTCGGGGCCGGCCGCCTCGCGACTACTGCGCGAACTGGTCGAGGCCACGGGCTTTCCGATCACCTCGACTTTGATGGGTCTGGGCGCCTATCCGGCGAGCGGAAAGCACTGGCTGGGGATGCTTGGAATGCACGGCCTCTACGAGGCCAACCTCGCCATGCATGGCTGCGACGTGATGATCAATGTCGGCGCCCGCTTCGACGACCGGATCACCGGCCGGGTCAAGGACTTCTCTCCCCATTCCCGCAAGGCGCATATCGACATCGATCCCTCCTCGATCAACAAGGTGATCCGCGTCGAGGTGCCGATCGTCGGCGATGTGTCCTCGGTGCTGGAAGACGTGCTGGAACGGTGGGTCGCGCGCGGCCGCAAGGTGAACCGCGAGGCGCTGGCCAAGTGGTGGGCGAAGATTGGCGAGTGGAAGGCGGTCAAATGCCTGAGCTACAAGCCCTCGACCAAGACCATCAAGCCGCAATACGCGCTGGAACGGCTCGAGGCGCTGACCAAGGGCATGGACCGCTACATCACCACGGAAGTGGGACAGCACCAGATGTGGGCGGCGCAGTTCCTGGGCTTCGAGGAACCGAACCGCTGGATGACGAGCGGAGGGCTCGGGACCATGGGCTATGGCCTGCCCGCCTCGATCGGCGTGCAGATCGCCCATCCGGAGGCGCTGGTCATCAACGTCGCGGGCGAGGCCTCGTGGCTGATGAACATGCAGGAGATGGGCACGGCGATGCAGTTCCGCGCGCCGGTCAAGCAGTTCATCCTGAACAACGAACGCCTCGGCATGGTTCGCCAGTGGCAGGAACTGCTGCATGGCGAGCGCTACAGCCATTCCTGGTCGGAGAGCCTGCCCGATTTCGTCAAGCTCGCAGAGGCCTTCGGTTGCAAGGGCATCAAGTGCTCGGACCCGAAGGACCTCGACGACGCGATCATGGAGATGATCCGCTACGACGGACCGGTGATCTTCGACTGCCTGGTCGAGAAGCACGAGAACTGCTTCCCGATGATCCCGTCAGGCAAACCGCACAACGAGATGCTGCTGGGCGAGGCCGACACGCAGGGCGTGATCGGGGCCAAGGGCGCGGTGCTGGTCTGAAGCGGAGAGCGCCGGGGGACTTTGCGTCCCCCGGACCCCCTGCAGGATATTTGTGAACAGAAGAATGACAGGAAGGGAGCAGGCCGATGTCGCCGCTCAACATCAAGAAAGGCTCGACGAGCCATTCCGCCTATGACCTTCGGGATCCCCATGCCGAGGTGATCGAGGTTCACACCCTCGCCGTGCTGGTCGACAACGAAAGCGGGGTTCTGGCGCGGGTGATCGGCCTGTTCTCGGGACGGGGCTACAACATCGAGAGCCTGACCGTGGCCGAGGTCGACCGCACCGGCCACCGCAGCCGCATCACCGTCGTCACCACCGGCACGCCGCAGGTAATCGACCAGATCAAGGCTCAGCTGTCGCGGATGGTTCCGGTGCACGAGGTGCATGACCTCACCGTGGATGGTCCGGCGGTGCAGCGCGAGCTCGCGCTGTTCAAGGTCGCTGGCAAGGGTGAGCACCGGATCGAGGCGCTCCGTCTGGCCGAGATCTTCCGCGCCAATGTGGTCGACTCGACGCTCGAGAGCTTTGTCTTCGAGATCACCGGGACGCCGGAAAAGATCGACGCCTTCGGTGACCTGATGAGGCCGCTGGGCCTGCGCGAGATCGCGCGGACCGGCGTGGCGGCGCTGGCGCGCGGGGTCTGATCAGGCCCCGATGTAGCGCGGCTTTCGCTTCTCGAGGAAGGCGGCGACGCCTTCCTTGAAATCCTCGGTCCGCCCGCACTGGCCCTGAAGCCGCGCCTCGAGCGCCAGCTGTTCGGCAAGCGTGTTGCCGGGCGCGGCCCGCAGCGCCTGCTTGGCGGCGCGATAGGCCGCGGTCGGACCCTGGGCGAGCCGCATGGCGCGATCGCGCCAGCGGGTTTCGAAGTCGGAATCGGCGACAGCCTCGTAGATCATCCCCCACTCGGCCGCCTGCCGCGCCGGCACCGGATCGGCGAACAGGCAGGCCCCCATGGCGCGCGGCATGCCGATCTGGCGTGGCAGCCACCAGGTTCCCCCCGCGTCCGGGATCAGCCCGATCCGGCTGAAGGCCTGCACGAAGACCGAGCTTTCCGCGGCGATCACCACATCGGCGGCCAGCGCGAGATTGGCGCCGGCCCCCGCCGCCGCGCCATTGACCGCCGAGATCGTCGGGATCGGGCAGTCGTAGATCGCCATCAAGAGCGGGACATATTCGTCGTTTAGCACCTCCTCGAAGTCGAGGGCGCCCTGCATCGCCGGGTCTGACAGGTCCTGGCCAGAACAGAAGGCGCGCCCCGTGCCGGTCAGGACCACCGCCCTCGCCTCGCCCGCCGCCCGCCCAATCGCGTCGATCAGCTCCCCGCGCAGCATGCGGTTCAGCGCGTTCATCACTTCTGGGCGGTTTAGCGCGATGACGGCAAGTCCATCGACTTCGGTGTAGGTGATCGTCTCGTACGGCATGCGCTTCTCCCCTGGCCTGACCGCGATCCTATCGGGGTCCTCGGCCAAGGGAAGCGGGACGACACGTCACTGCTGCATGAGTTCGTCGAGCCGCTTCTTCTCCTGCTCGCTCAGCACCTCCGGAGACGGAGGCAATGCCACCCGGCGGTAGCGGCGGGAATTGGCATAGACGGCGATCCCGATCCCGGCGATCAGCATCGCCGGCCCGGCAATCCACAGGATGAGGTTCGCGCCGTGGGTCGTCGGCTTGAGCAGGACATACTCGCCGTAGCGGTCAACCAGATAGGCCACCGCCTGATCGTCGGTGTCGCCTGCGGTCAGACGTTCGCGCAGGAGAATCCGCAGGTCGCGGGCGAGCGGGGCGTTGCTGTCGTCGATGTTCTCGTTTCGGCAGACAAGGCAACGGAGGTTCTGCGACAGGGCACGCGCCCGGGCTTCCAGCGTGGGATCCGGCAGGATCTCGTCCGGCTGCACCGCATGGGCCGCGGGCGCCAGCAGACTCAGGGCCAGAGCCGTGGCGGCGAGAAGGCGCTTCATTCGGCAGGCACCGCGTTCGCCGGTCGCCGCGCCCCGGCCGCGATGCGATAGCGGCGGTCGGTGAGGCTGAGCACCCCGCCCCCCGCCATCATCAGGGATCCGAGCCAGATCCAGTTGGCAAAGGGCTTGATATAGCTGCGCACGGCCCAACCCCCATCTTCCTGCTGATCGCCGATCACCAGATAGACATCGCGGGTCACGCCATAGTCGATGGCGGCCTCGGTCGTGGGCATCCGCGCGAAGGTGTAGCTGCGCTTCTCGGGATGAAGCGTGGCAATCTCGCGCCCATCCTTGGTGATCGTCATGGTTGCCATGTGCGAGGTGTAGTTCGGCCCCTGAATCTCATCGACGCCAGTCAGCGTCACCTGATAGGGGCCAAGGGCAAAGGGTTCGCCGGGCTTGACCACCCGGATATCCTCGACCGCCCAGGCGTTGATTGCCGCAACGGCGAAGATCGTCGTGCCGAAGCCCGCATGGGACAACGCCTTGCCCCAGTCAGCGCGGGGCAATCGCGTCAGGCGCGACAGGCGATCGGATATGGTCCCCCTGCCCGCGCGCAGCCAGAGGTCAGTCAGCGCCCCGAGGATCACCCAGGCGGCAAGCAGGGCGCCGATCGGGCCAAGAGCGGATCGTCCGGTCTGGACCGACCAGATCAGCACGGCAAGCGCGAGCGACAGTACCAGAGCGCCGCGCAGCGGCAGGATCGCACGGCGGAGATTGCCGCGCTTCCAGGGCAGGATCGCCCCGATCGGCAGGATCAGGGCCAGAGCGATCATGAAGGGCGTGAAGGCCGCGTTGAAGAAAGGCGCGCCGACCGACAGCTTGCGACCAAATCCCATCTCGGCGACCAGCGGCCAGATCGTGCCGACAAAGACGACGAAGGCCGAAACCGAAAGAAGGATGTTGTTCGCGACCAGCGCGCTTTCGCGGCTCACCAGCGAGAAGATGCCCTTCGCTTCCATCGCGCCAGCGCGGGCGGCAAAGAGGGTCAGCGCACCGCCCATGAAGACCGCGAGGATCAGCAGCACGAAAACCCCGCGCTGCGGATCGTTGGCAAAGGCATGGACAGAGGTTATGACGCCCGAACGCACGAGGAAGGTGCCGATCAGCGAGAAGCCGAAAGCCAGGATCGCGAGAAGGATCGTCCAACTCTTCAGCGACTCCCGCTTCTCCACGACAATTGCGGAATGGAGCAGCGCGGCGGCAAAGAGCCAGGGCATGAAGGAGGCGTTCTCGACAGGGTCCCAGAACCAGAAGCCGCCCCAGCCGAGTTCGTAATAGGCCCACCACGACCCGAGTGCGATGCCGATGGTCAGAAAGATCCAGGCGGCGAGCGTCCAGGGGCGCACCCAACGCCCCCATGCGGCATCGACCCGCCCCTCGAGCAGCGCGGCGACGGCGAAGGAGAAGGACATCGATAGCCCGACATAGCCGAGATAAAGGAAGGGCGGATGGAAGGCGAGGCCCGGATCCTGAAGGAGCGGGTTCATGTCCTGTCCATTCATCGGCGGCATGGCCAGCCGCAGGAACGGGTTTGATGTCAGGATCATGAAGGCCAGGAAGGCAACGCCGATCATCGCCTGCACCGAGAGGACGCGCGCCTTCAGCGTTGTCGGCAGGTTGCCGCCAAAGAGCGTGACCGCCGCGCCGAACAGGGCAAGGATCAACACCCAGAGTAGCAGCGACCCCTCGTGGTTCCCCCAGACGCCCGAGATCTTGTAGATCATCGGCTTCAGCGTGTGCGAATTCTCGACCACCAGCTTGAGCGAGAAGTCGGACGTGACGAACGCCCAGGTCAGCGCCGCAAAGGCAAAACCGACCAGGAGAAGCTGGATCAAGGCGGCAGGCTCGGCCACCGCCATCCAGGACGACCAGCGACGATGCGCGCCGACCAAGGGGATGGTCGACTGGACCAGTGCCACGACCAGCGCCAGGATCAGCGCGAAATGCCCCAGTTCGACGATCATCCCCGTCCTCCTGCCTAGATGAGCGGCGACACTAGGGCGAATTGGCCGGGTCGGAAAGCGCCTGCGCGCGCTTGTCGCGGCCTTGGCGCCCTGCTCGCGCGAATGTCAGCGACGACCCGTCATTTGCCCCGGAACAGCGACCCCAATACCCCCCGGACCAGCGCCTGCCCCGATTTGGTGCCAAGCTGCCGGGCGAGGCTCTTGGCAAAGACTTCGGCCACGCTGTCGCTTTGCCGTGACGGCGAACGTGTTGCCGGCTTCGTCGCCGCACCGCCATCGTAGCGGCGGGCATTCTTGAAGGCGTCGTCGATGGCCGATCCGCCCCCCTGTTTCTGGGATGCCTTTTCCTCTTCAGCGCGGGCAGCCTCTTCGGCTGCCTTGTCGGCGCGAGCCTTGAGGATCTCGAAGGCGCTTTCCCGGTCGATCGGCGTGTCGTACTTGCCCATCATGGGCGATGCCGCCATCACAGCCGCGCGTTGCGCAGGGTCGAGCGGGCCGACCTGCCCCGAGGGCGGCCGGATCATCGTGCGCTGGACGATTCCCGGAACGCCCTTGAGTTCGAGGAAGGATGTCACCGCCTCGCCCGTCCCGACCTCGCGGATCGCGGCCTCGGTCGAAAAGGCGGGGTTCGGACGATAGGTTTCCGCCGCGAGTTTCAGCCCCTTCTGGTCCTTCGGCGTAAAGGCGCGGAGCGCGTGCTGCACGCGGTTACCGAGCTGGCCGAGGATCTTTTCGGGAATGTCGGCCGGATTCTGGGTGATGAAATAGACGCCGACCCCCTTGGAGCGGATCAGACGGGCAACCTGCTCCACCTTGTCGACGAGCGCCTTGGGCGCGTCGTTGAACAGAAGATGAGCCTCGTCGAAGAAGAACACGAGCTTCGGCTTTTCGGGGTCGCCTACTTCCGGCATCTGTTCGAAAAGCTCCGACAGCAGCCACAAAAGGAAAGTGGCGTAGAGACGGGGCGAGGCCATAAGCCGGTCCGAGGCGAGGATGTTGATCCGCCCTGCCCCGGTTTCGTCGACGCTCATCAGGTCGGCAAGGTCCAGCGCCGGTTCGCCGAACAGGTTATGGCCCCCCTGGTTCTCGAGAACGAGGAGTTGTCGCTGGATCGAACCCACCGTCGCAGGAGAGATGTTGCCGTAGCGAAGCCCGATCGACGAGGCATTCTCGCCAATGAAGACCAGGAGCGACTGGAGGTCCTTCAGATCGAGAAGCGGCAGCCCCTCTTCATCCGAGATTCGGAAGGCGATGTTCAGCACGCCTTCTTGCGCCTCGCTCAATTCCATCAGGCGCGACAGGAGCAGCGGCCCCATCTCGGCCACCGTCGTGCGGATCGGGTGGCCCTGTTGACCGAAGAGATCCCAGAACGTGACCGGGAAGGCGCGATACTGCAGGTCGATGCCCATCGACTCGGCGCGCTTCATGAAGGCATCGTGGCGCTTGTCCTGCTCTGATCCGGGTGCGGCCACACCGGAGAGGTCGCCCTTGATGTCGGCGGCGAAGACTGGAACGCCCGCTGCGGAAAATCCTTCGGCCAGCACCTGAAGCGTGACCGTCTTGCCGGTACCGGTTGCCCCGGCAATCAAGCCATGGCGGTTGCCATAACCCAATAGCAGGACCTGCGGGTCAGCATGCGTTTCGCCTGCGCCTCCTACGAAGATGCTCTCGGTGCCGGACATCACGCCCCCTTATCCTGCCGCTGCGTCAGCTCGAAAATACATCGTTAACCCAGTTGTGCCAGTGTCGATGTTGTTCCGGTTCAGGGCGTCTCAACCGGAGCGCGACTTCCTCCCTGTTGACTGGCCGCGCCTCGCTTAAGGCGCGGCTTTTTTTCATGATTTTCAAAAGTACAGGTCGCAAATTCTCGTGAAGAAAGTCGTTGACGCATGTGCCGATCCGGCCTAGCGTCCCGAACCATGAAGTCGGCCAGTCCGACAGGGAGCAAAAAAACAAACCGGAAAAGGGCCTCGCTGCAGGCCCTTTTTCATTTCGGGCGGGGCGCGAACCGTAACGGGGCCTTCACATCCCCTCACGATTGAAAGATCGCTGCATGCAATCTCGGTGAGGATTCGTCCGTCCGCGCTTTTCGCACCTGACACCGTGCCCGGCGCGTGCTAATCGGCGGGCGAATGATGCGTCCTGATGGAACAGCCGATGACCAGTTTGACCAAATCCCTCCTCCTTGCCCTCAGCCTGACCCTGCCGGTCGGGAACGCAGCCTTTGCCCAGACCGCGCCCGCAGATGCGGGTGGCAGCGCTCCCGCGGCAGGTGAAGCGGCACCGGGCTCCGGCCTGTCGATGGGCTCGGCAACGCAGGCGCCCGACGGTCCCGGCACGACCTATGTCGAGGCAACCTTCGATTCTTGGGAGAAGCGCTGCATCCGCACCGTGGACGGTTCCAATCCCTGCCAGCTCTACCAGCTGCTCAAGGATGACCAGGGTGGCCCGGTCGCCGAGTTCAGCATGTTCGCCATGCCCCCCGGCCAGCAGGCCGCGGCCGGTGCGACGATTGTCGTGCCTCTGCAGACGCTGCTTGCCCCCGGTATCACGATTGCAATCGATACCAATCCGGCCCGCCGCTATCCGATGACCTTCTGCGCTCCGCCCGGTTGCGTGGCCCGCGTCGGCTTCACCCAGGCCGAAGTCGATGCCATGAAGAACGGCAAGTCGGCGAGCCTTACGATCGTTCCGGCGATGGCCCCGGATCAGAAGATCACGCTGAATGTCTCGCTCAAGGGCTTCACCGCAGGCTTCGAAGAAATGAAGAAGTCCGTTCCGCAGCAGTGATGCGTAAGTTCAGCAATGCCGAGCGCCGCCCCAACCGGGCGGCGTTTTGCTTTCTCCGGGTCAGCTGGACCTTGGGACGAACAGGATGATACCCGCCCCGGCAAGGCACAGGGTTACCCCGGCCAGGTCCCACCGATCGGGCCTTTGCCCCTCGATCAGCCAGAGCCAGCCAAGCGAGGCCGCGATATAGACTCCGCCATAGGCAGCATAGGCTCGTCCTGCAAAGGCCGCTGGCGACAGCGTCAGAAGCCATGCAAACAAAAGAAGCGAGGCCCCGCCCGGCACCAGCCAGACGGCGGATCGGCCAAGGCGCATCCAGGCCCAGATTGCAAAACAACCGGCAATCTCGGCCATCGCAGCCGCAAGATACAGCGAGAGCGCCGCCAACCCGGGCACCGGATCAGACCCGGCGCAAGGCCAGGACGGCGTTGAGCCCGCCGAAGGCGAAGGCGTTCGACAGGGCTACATCGACCTTTGCCTCGCGCGCGGTATTCGGCACCACGTCGAGCGCGCATTCCGGATCCGGTTCCTCATATCCGATGGTCGGCGCGATTAACCCGTCGCGCAGCGCCATGATGCAGGCCAGAAGCTCCACCGCGCCTGTGCCGCCGATCAGGTGACCATGCATCGACTTGGTGGACGAGATCATCAGCCGGTCGGCATGGGGGCCAAAGACATCGGCGACGGCCGCGCATTCGGTCTTGTCGTTGGCCGCCGTACCGGTGCCGTGAGCGTTGATATAGCCAACACTGTCGCCGCTGATCCGCGCATCGCGCAGCGCGCCGGAAATCGCCCGCGCCGCGCCCTGCTTCGATGGCATCACGATATCGGCCGCGTCCGAGGTCATGGCAAAGCCCGCGACCTCGGCCAGGATCTCGGCACCGCGCTGCCGGGCGTGCTCGTATTCCTCGAAGACGAAGACGGCTGCGCCCTCACCCTGGACCATGCCATTGCGATTGAGCGAAAACGGGCGGCAGGCATCCTTCGACATCACGCGCAGCCCTTCCCAGGCCTTGATGCCGCCGAAACACAGCATCGACTCTGACCCGCCGGTCAGCATCGCCTGCACCATGCCCGAGCGTATCATGTGAAAGGCCATGCCCATGGCGTGGTTGGAGCTGGCGCAGGCAGTGGCTACCGAGAAGCTCGGCCCCTTAAGGTTGAACTCCATCGAAAGGTGGCTGGCCGCGGCATTGTTCATCAGCTTCGGCACGACAAAGGGATGGACGCGGTTCTTTCCCTCTTCGTAGACGGCGCGATAGTTCTCGTCCCAGGTGTTCACGCCACCGCCAGCGGTGCCAAGAACGACACCCGTCTCGTAGCCCAGATGCCCGTCGAAATTCAGCCCCGACTGCGACACCGCCTCGCGTGCGGCGAGCAGGGTGAACTGGGTGAATTTGTCATAAAGAACAATCTGCTGGCGATTGAAATGCGCCTCGGGGTCCCAGTTGTGGACCTGTCCGCCGATCTGGATCGACAGCCGGTCCTTGTCGCGGATGTCGAGCTCACTGATCCCGCAGCGCCCCTCGCGGAAGGCTTCCAGCGTGCCGGGCACGTCATGGGCCAGCGCATTGATCGTGCCGGCTCCGGTGATGACGACGCGCTTCACCGCCGGGCCTCAGCCCTTCTGCGCGACAAGGTCCTCGACCGCGCGCACGATGGCGGCAACCGAGGAGATGTCAAAGTCGCTCTGGGTCGGTTCGTTGGCGTTGAACGGCACCGAGATGTCAAACGCTTCCTCGATGGAGAAGATCGACTCGACCAGCCCGAGGCTGTCGATGCCAAGGCTTTCGAGAGTCGAGTCCATCTTCACGTCCGACGGGTCAAGCACGGCCTGTTCGGCAATGATCGCGATGACCCTGTCCTTCACGCTAACCGTCATGGCCGCCTCTCACTTTCCTGCCCGGTTCGTTTAGTCTGACTCGGCGGCCTTTGGAACGGTTTTTTCCGAGTCAAGGCGCGCCAGGACCTTCGGCAGACGGCGCAAGGCCTTGTACATCGACAGATGCTGGTCATAGCGCACGGCAGGGTAGCCGAACACGACAGCATTGTCGGGGACGTTCGTCGCGACACCGGCATTTCCCATGACCACGGCGTTCCGGCCGACCCGCAGATGATCGGCAACGGCACAACGCCCCGCCAGCACCGCGCGATCCTCGATCACCGCCGAGCCCGCAACTCCGGCCTGGCCGCAGATCAGGCAATGCTCGCCGATCCGCACGTTGTGACCAACCTGTACGAGGTTGTCGATCTTGGTGCCGCTGCCGATCACCGTATCGGTGATGGTGCCCCGGTCGATGCAGGAGTTTGCGCCGATCTCGCAATCGTCACCGATCCGCACCGCACCAAGCGAGTTGATCCGGACATAGGCATCCTGATCCTCGAAAGTGACCGTCTTTTCAGCCCTGGCCTGTTCCACGACACCCGGGGTCGGCGTCACGAAGGAGAACCCATCGCCGCCAATCACCACACCAGGCTGGCCGATGAAGCGATGGCCGATCCGCACCCGCGCCCCGATCCGTACGCCGGGATGCAGCAGAACGTCATCCCCGATCACCGCGTCTTCCGCCACGGACACGTGCGACAGGATTCGCGCATTCGCACCAATCCGCGCCCGCGCCCCGACAACCACGAAAGGCCCGATCGAGGCATTGGCACCGATTTCCGCGGACGGATGGATCACCGCGAGCGGGTGAATGCCAGGTTCGGCTTCCACGGCCTTCTCGAAGACCCGCGTGATCCCGGCCATCGAATAGCGCGGTCTCGGCATGAAGATCGCCGCCTGAAGCCCGAGCGCCCGCCAGTCAGCCTCGGGCCAGAGCATGGCCGCCCTGGCCTGCCCCTTGGCCAGCCCCTCGGCATAGCGTTTGTCCAGTGCGATCGCGAGCGCATCGGGCCCAGCCTCGGAAGGTTCGGCTGTCCGGATGATGACCAGATCAAGATCGCCCTCGGCCCGCGCGCCAAGCGCGGCCGCGATATCCCGGATCGTGTGGCTCATGTCAGGCTCCGCTCGCAGATCGCGGCGGACCCTATCCCTGAACGTCTCCAAGCGCCACCCCGGCATCGGACAGGGCGCGGAAGATCTCGGCATCGCGGCCATAGATGTCGCGGCGATAGGTCATCTCACCCTTCGCGTCGGGGAATGCCGTGAAATAGACCAGATGCACCGGAACCGGCGAGGTCAGCTTGATCGAGGATTCGGCCTTGGTCTTGAGCTGGCCATCGAATTCCGCCTTGGGATCGGCGGACTGCGGGGCCAGCATCGCATAGGCGAAGTCGATCGGGTCGGCGAGGCGGATGCAGCCGTGGCTATAGGCCCGCACCTCTTGCGAGAAGAGCTGCTTCTGCGGCGTGTCGTGAAGGTAGATGTTGTACTGGTTCGGGAACAGGAACTTGACCTTGCCAAGCGCATTGCCATCCGAGGGCGGCTGGCGCATCGCAAAGGGAAAGTTCGCCGCCGTGTAGCGTGAGAAGTCGATCGAGGCGCGCGACACTTCGCGCCCTGACCGATCCACGATCTTCAGATGTCCGGCGGCGTTCGGGTTCGCCTTCAGAAGCGGCAGGTATTCCTTTGTTGTGATCGAGCGCGGCACGCTCCAACTCGGGTTGAGGACCATCAGTTCCATCTGGTCCGAGAACTCTGGCGTCTTGAGATCTCCGCTCGCCTTGCCGACGACGGCGCGCGTGACAAAGGTGTCGCGGCCATGGTCGACGATCCGAGCGGTGAAATCAGGCAGGTTCACCCAGACATGGCGCGTGCCAAGGTCTGGCTCCATCCAGCGCATCCGCTCCATCGCGACGAGCACGGATTTGAGCCGGTCCTCGGGACCGACATTGATCTCTTCGATCGTCGAGGCGCCGGCGACCCCATCCACAGTCAGGCCATGCGTGATCTGAAAGGTCTCGACGGCCTTGCGCATTGCCGCATCATATTCGGCCGAGGCCGTCGGGCGCAGGTAACCCATGGCAATCAGCCGGTCGCGCAGTGCGACCACCGCATCGCCGCTGTCCCCCGGTTCGAGCCTGTTCGATCCGACTTCGGGGCCCCAGCCGCCCGCCGCAATTTGCTGCATCAGATCGAAGCGCACCCGCATCAGCTGCGAGTATTCAGGCGCTGAAGGCGGCAGGTTACGCAGGTAGTCAGCGGGATCAGAGGCCAGAAAAGCATCGAGCTGCACCCGCCTGTCGCGAACCGGCACCTCGCGGACGATGCCGGCATCGACCTTCTTCGGCACCAGAACACCGGTTTGCACGTCGCGCGCGTAGTCGAGGAAGGCCTCGGTCATCTGAACTTCGACCTGGCCGCGATCCCGTTCCGACTGGGCAGATCGCAACGCCGCGAGAAGTGCGCCCGCGTCGTAGCGCGATACGGGAAGCGCATGATCCCCGGCGCGAGACAGGGTCAGCAACAGCGCATTGCGCCGCGCCGCATCGTCGGCGTCGGTCCAAATCGCGGCATACCCAGTTTCGCGGTAGAAGGCGGCAACCGCTTCATCAGCCGCTGCGGCCTCGGCAACGGCCTGCACGAAACTCGAGTCGGGTGCTGCCACCTGCGCCACCGCAGGGGTCGTTCCGGTCAGGGCGGCGGCAGAGGTCGAGAGGAAATAGGCAAGAAAAGCTGAACGAGAAGAAAGACTTGAGACGAACATACGGGAAAAGGAAGAACTCACAGGCATCCGGACCTCGGGCGTAATGTCCCGCAACTTTCGGGGAGCCTCCAGGAATTGTCCATGCCCACGCGACATTCAGACAACGCCCCTGTCACAGAACTGCCACGCCGCCCTCTGGGCAGCGTTTCGCGTGCGTGAGCAAATTTCAGCCCAATTAACCCGCCTTTGCGAATTTGATGTCAATCAACGCTTGGGTCGAGAAAATCAGTATGGCATACAAGTGAAGCAATTGGGGACAAGTTGCGACAATCCGCCGTCAAGGCGGAGGCAGCACGAGCGACGGGACAGGCTTTTCAAATGGCATCTTCGACTTCGGCCGGAATGACCCGGCGTGGGTTGATTGGGGTGTTTGCCGCAACCATGGTGGTGGCTGCGCCGACTTACTCCAACGCCTTCGGCCTGCTACGCGGTGCAGGCGATGTCCGCCGGATCCGGATGTACTCGGGCCGCACCGGCGAAAGCATCGACACGATCTACTGGATCGAAGGTGAATACATCCCGCAGGTCATGAAGGAACTGAACCACTTCATGCGTGATTGGCGGACCGACACCCAGGTCAAGATGGACGGCCGCACGATCGATATCGCTGCTGCGTCGCATCGCCTGCTGGATGTCAACGAACCCTACATGCTTCTGTCCGGTTACCGCAGCCCGCAAACCAATGCCATGCTGCGCGAACATTCGCGCGGCGTCGCCCGCAACTCGCTGCACATGAAGGGTCAGGCTGCTGACCTGCGTCTTTCCTCGCGCTCGGTCGGGCAGATATCGCGTGCGGCACTGGCCTGCTCGGCGGGTGGCGTTGGCAAGTATCCTCGATCGAACTTCGTCCACATGGATTGTGGGCCGGTTCGCACCTGGGGCGGCTGATCCGAGACGTCGCCAGCCAGATGAAAGGGCGCCCCCGGGGCGCCCTTCGTCATTTCAGGCTTCTGGCTCTGATTGATCGCGGCGTCCCCGGAACCCGGTCGCAACCACGAATTTCTCCGAGCTGTCCGCTCGGCTGGCGGGCGGCTTGACATTCGCGACCTTGGCGAAGTTCTGCTTCAGCATGGTCTGGAGCCCGATTTCGGCCCCACCGGCCAGCACCTTGGCGACGAACGTCCCACCCTCTTCCAGCACGTCGAAGGCAAATCCCGCCGCCGCCTCGCACAGCGCCACGATCCGAAGGTGGTCTGTCTGCTTGTGGCCCGAAGCAGCAGCGGCCATGTCGCTCATCACGACATCGGCGCGGCCACCGAGCCAGCCCTTGACCTTCTCGTCGGCATCGTCCGACAGGAAATCGAGCCGGTGAATTTCCGCCCCGGCAATGGGTTCCACCTCCTGCAGGTCCACGCCAAGGACTGTGCCGACCGGTTTTCCCGCCTTCTGGCCAAGTGCATTCACCCGCTCAACCGCAACCTGGCACCAGCCGCCTGGGGCGCAGCCAAGGTCAACCACCCGCGCGCCGGGCCTGAGAAAACCGTACTTGTCATCAAGCTCGATGATCTTGTAGGCCGCCCTGCCCCGAAAACCCTCGCGTTTTGCCCGCTGGACGTAGGGGTCGTTCAACTGCCGCTCGAGCCATAGTGTCGAGGACAGCTTGCGCCCCTTCGCGGTCTTGACCTTGACCCGCAGATCGCGCTGGCCCCGGCCCGAGGTGTTCTTCGTGGTGTTCTTCTTTTCTGTCATTCGTAGGGTCCGTCCTCGAGCACGCCATCAGCGCTCATCTGGGCATAAAGCAACCCTTCGCGCAGGCCGCGATCCGCCACAGAGAGGCGGTCCGTCGGCCAGATCCGCATCATCGCCTGGAGGATCGCTGCTCCCGACATGATAAGGGCGTGGCGGTCGCGCCCGATCCGCGGATCGGTCCGCCGGCCCTCCGGCCCAAGCGTCAGGTAATCGCGGATCACCGTGTCGATCTGGTCCGAGGTCATACGCAGCCCGTCGACCTTGGCCCGGTCATAGCGCCGCAGGCCAAGGAACGAGGCAGCGACCGTCGTCACCGTGCCGCTGGTGCCGATGATCTGGAATCCCTCGCGCGGGTTGTCGGCGTTGTAAGGCGAGAACTTCGACAGATGTTCCTCGAAGAACCAACTCATCAGCGCAAAGCGCGCCGCATCGTCCTCGACATCGTGGAACTGATCGCGGAGCGTTGCGACCCCGAGCGGCACCGAGATCCAGTCCACCACCCGCGCCGCGCCCTCGCCTTGCGACTGGAACCCGGCATGCAGGCGCATGATCGATCGCGGCCGATCTTCCGGCGCGACATCGGACAGATCGATCCAGACCAGTTCCGTCGAACCGCCACCAATATCGACGACCAGAAGCTGCTCGGTCCGCCGAGACACAAGCGGCGCGCAGGAAATCACCGCCAGCCGCGCCTCTTCCTCGGGCTGGATGATCTCGAGTTGCAGCCCGGTCTCGCGGCGGACCTGCCGGATGAAGTCCTTGGAATTCCGGGCGCGACGGCAGGCTTCGGTTGCGACAAGGCGCATCCGCCGCACGCCGTGTTTCTCGATCTTCTTCTGACAGATACGCAGCGCCTGGACCGTCCGGTTCATCGAGGCACGACTCAGTCTCCCCGACGCCTCCAGCCCGACACCGAGCTGGACGGTCTTGGAAAAACTGTCGATCACCGTAAACTGACTGCCCTTCGGCTGGGCAATCAGCATCCGGCAACTGTTCGTTCCGAGATCGAGCGCCGCATATAGACGGTCGTCCTCGGCCATGCGGGTGCCAGACGGTTCGCCCGGCGGCTCTGCGACCCATTGGGCAGCGGCCGACGTCGGGATCGCGTCCGCACCCAAGGGACGCTCGGGCGTCATTTTCGCCCTCCAATCGTGGTTGGGATCAACCTAGCCCCCGGAACCACGCCACGCAAGACCATGATCCGCCAGAAGCCTGCCGGAGAGTCGCAGGCCATCGACAGGATTCATCTTGATGATGAAGAGAATGATCCCTTGGGGCTGTCGCACGAGGAAGCCGGTTGCGGTAGAAGATGCGGGGTCGGCAGCAAGGGTCGCTCCGCGTCACGAAGATGTCGAAAACCGACAGCGGATGTCGCGCTCCGCTCCGTAGAACGGACGCAGAAACGGCAGGGGGAATCAGCACATGCCCGAGGTCACGATCGTCTACTGGCGCGACATTCCCGCCCAGGTGATCGTCGGCAAGGGCCGGCGCGGATCCAAGGTGCAGCTCAGCGAACGCTTCGAACAGGCGATCGACCGCTGCGCCATGAAGATCGGAGCAAAGGATGCCGACGCCTACATGGCCGAATGGCGCAAGGCCGCCCCCTATGAGAAGGAGGGCGATCAGGACGAAGTCGCCCGTTCCGAGGCGGCCCGGCTGGAAGCCGAATACGACATGCCGCGCCTGAAGGCGCTGATCGACAACGAAGGCCGGGCCTGAGAGCGCCCAGAGGAGACCGGACATGGCCCTGTTCAACTTCCGCCGCGAGGCCGCTGCCCCATCGGGCGTGAACCCGGAGCTTGAGGCGCTGCTTGCCGGCTTCTCGATCGAGGTGATGCCGCGCACCGCCGAGAAGGTCGAAAACTTCCGCGACATCCTGCCAGCCGGCACGCGCGTCTACATTGCCCATATCGAAGGCACGCCGATCGAGGAAATGGTCGCAACCGCCAAGCGGATCTCCGGCGAAGGCTTCACCGTCATGCCGCACTTCCCGGCGCGTATCATCAAGAGCAAGGCCGAACTCTCCGACTGGATCGCCCGTTACCAGGGCGAGGCGGGCATCAAGCAGGCCCTGCTGCTCGGTGGCGGCGTGACCACACCGGCTGGCGAGTTCGACAGCTCGATGCAGATGATCGAGACCGGCCTCTTCGACGGCTTCGAGCGGCTCCACGTCGCCGGCCACCCCGAAGGCAACAAGGACATTGATCCCGACGGCTCGGACCGCGCCGTGATGGACGCCCTGCGCTGGAAGCAGAAATTCTCCGAGCGGACGGATGCCCAGATGGCGATCGCGACCCAGTTCTGCTTCGAAGCCGGCCCGGTCATCGCCTGGGCCAACCGTCTCGCGGCCGAGGGCATCAAGCTGCCGATCCATATCGGCGTCGCGGGTCCGGCCAAGCTCCAAACCCTCATCAAGTTCGCCGTCGCCTGCGGCGTCGGCCCGTCGCTCCGCGTGCTGCAGAAGCGCGCGATGGATGTGACGAAGCTCCTGCTGCCCTACGAGCCGACCGAGTTCCTGACCGAACTCGCTGCGCACAAGGCCAAGACGCCCGGCTTCAACATCGAGCGCGTCCACTTCTTCCCCCTCGGCGGCATCAAGACCAATGCCACCTGGGCCACCGAAAACGGCGGCGCCTCGGGCGTTCCTGCCTCCCACGCTTGAAAGACAGGTTGAACAATGACCCGTACCGTTCTTGAATCCAAATCGAAAACCGTCATCATCGGTTTCGACGAACCCTTCTGCGTGATTGGCGAGCGCATCAACCCGACCGGCCGCAAGAAACTCGCCGCCGAGCTGGAAGCGGGAGACTTCACCACAGTCGAGATCGATGCGCTCCAGCAAGTCGCTTGCGGTGCCACGGTTCTGGACGTCAACTCGGGCGCGGTCTTCACCAACAAGATGGCCGAAGACCCGCGCTATGCCGACAACAACTTCGTCGAACCGCCGCTGATGCGCGAACTCATCGCCCGCATCCAGGCGATCACCGACGTGCCGCTCTGCATCGACTCATCGGTTCCGGCAGCGCTGGAGGCGGGTTTGGCCGCCTGCGAGGGCCGTCCGCTCCTGAACTCCGTCACCGGCGAGGAAGAGCGGCTGGAGCGCGTGCTGCCGCTGGTGAAGAAATACAACGTGCCGGTCGTGGCGATCTCGAACGACGACACCGGCATTTCGCCCGACCCCGAGGTTCGCTTCGCCGTGGCCAAGAAGATCGTCCAGCGCGCCGCAGATTTCGGCATCCCGGCGCATGACATCGTGGTCGACCCGCTGGTGATGCCGGTCGGCGCGATGGCGACCGCCGGTCAGCAAGTTTTCGCGCTGGTCCGGAAACTCCGCGAGGAACTGGGCGTCAACACCACCTGCGGCGCTTCGAACATCTCCTTCGGCCTGCCCCACCGCCACGGCATCAACGCGGCCTTCCTGCCGATGGCGATCGGTGCCGGCATGACCTCGGCCATCATGAACCCCGTCCGTCAGGTCGAGATGGAGGCGATCCGCGCCGCCAACTTCCTGATGAACCACGACCCGAATGGCGGGGAGTGGATCCGCTTCTCGAAAGTGATCGAGGCCGTCGAAGCCGGTGCGACCTTCGCGGAAGCCTCAGCCGCCGCCTCGCAGGCGACCTCCGGTCGCCGCGGCGGTCGTCGCGCCCGCGCCTGATAACGCGTCCTTAACCATGGCCCGGAGAAAATCCGGGGCATGGGCCCTATACGCATTGCTGATCCGGAAGGCTGGATCGAGGAGGTTTTCTCGGCCAAGGCTGTGTCCAAGGGCGGCGTAATCCGCCGCGACCTTGCCTGGATCGACCGGGAGATTGGCCGGAACCGCTTCGTCGCCGAGGTCCGATCCAGGGGATTTCATCTTGTCGAAACGGGAGGCCAGTGGATCGTGATCTGCAGTTCAGGGTTTTTCCGGGTCATCTGCTGAAGCGAATTTTCTCGCGAAAATTCTGATTTTTCGCAGAAAAATCGTATCCGTGACTCAGGATGACGCTTCCGCGCCGCCTTGCGCCGCGAACAGGCATGGCGCATCCACCACCCGTTCCTAGATAGACTGACGGAAACGGAGGCCTTGCGATGTCTGACGACGCACTCGTGATCTTCACCCCCTCGGGCAAGCGCGGCCGTTTCGCGCTTGGCACGCCGGTCCTGACCGCGGCACGGCAGTTGGGCGTCGACCTCGATTCCGTGTGCGGCGGGCGCGGCATCTGCTCGAAATGCCAGATCACGCCAGGCTATGGCGAATTCCCGAAGCACGGCGTTACCGTCCATGAGGGTGCGCTGTCCGACTGGAACGCGGTCGAGGACCGCTACGACCGCATCCGCGGTCTGCCGAAGGGCCGCCGCCTGGGCTGCCAGGCCAAGGTCATGGGTGACATCGTCATCGACGTGCCGCCGGAAAGCCAGGTCCACAAGCAGGTCATCCGCAAGTCGGCAACCGAGCGGGTCATCGCCATGGATCCCGCCACGCGGCTTCTCTATGTCGAGGTCGAGGAACCCGACATGCACGAACCGACCGGCGATTTCGAGCGGCTTGCCCGGGCGCTCGACGCGCAATGGCAGGTCAAGGATGTCGAAGCCGACCTCGCCCTGCTCCGCCGCCTTCAGCCCGCCCTGCGCAAAGGCGAGTGGAAGGTGACGGTCGCGCTGCACCAGGGCCACCGCGATGCCCGTCCGCGCATTCTCGACATCTGGCCGGGCTTCCACGAGGGGCCGCTTCTGGGCCTTGCCATCGACCTCGGCTCCACCACCATCGCCGCGCATCTTTGCGATCTGTCGGACGGGCGCGTGCTGGCCTCTTCCGGCCTGATGAACCCGCAGATCCGCTTCGGCGAGGACCTGATGAGCCGGGTCAGCTACGCGATGATGAATCCCGGCGGCGATCAGGAAATGACAGCTGCGGTCCGGCAGGCCCTGAACACGCTCGTCACCGCGATTGCGGAGGAAGCCAAGGTTGAGGCTACGGCGATCTACGAGATCGTCTTCGTCTGCAACCCGGTGATGCACCACCTTCTCCTCGGCATCGACCCGGTCGAACTCGGTCAGGCGCCCTTCGCGCTCGCAACCTCGGGGAGCCTCGACCTCGATGCGCGCGACCTTGACCTGACTTCGGTCAACCGCGAGGCGCGAGTTTATGTGTTGCCCTGCATCGCCGGCCATGTCGGCGCCGACTGCGCTGCTGTGGCGCTGTCGGAAGAGCCGAACAAATCCAAGGACATGGTGCTGATCGTCGATGTCGGCACCAATGCCGAGCTGCTCTTGGGAAACGAGACGCGGGTGCTTGCCTGTTCCTCGCCGACGGGCCCCGCCTTCGAGGGCGCGCAGATTTCCTCGGGCCAGCGCGCGGCCCCCGGCGCAATCGAGCGGGTCGAGATCGATCCGGTCACCAAGGAGCCACGCTTCCGCGTGATCGGCAGCGACCTCTGGTCGGACGATCCGGGCTTTGCCGAAGCCACGAAGACCACCGGCGTCACCGGCATCTGCGGCTCGGGCATCATCGAGGCGGTCGCCGAGATGCGCATGGCGGGCCTTGTCGATCCCGGTGGCCTGATTGGCAGCGCCGAACAGACCGGCACTGACCGCTCGATCCCCTATGGCCGGACGCACAGCTACCTCGTCTACGACGGCAGCGAGAGCGGCGGACCGAAGATCATGGTCACGCAGGGCGACATCCGCGCGATCCAGCTGGCCAAGTCGGCGCTCTATGCCGGGGCACGGCTGCTGATGGACGAGATGGGCGTCGACAAGGTCGACAAGGTCACGCTGGCAGGGGCCTTCGGTGCGCATATCAGCCCCAAACACGCGATGGTGCTGGGGATGATCCCCGACGTGCCGCTCGACCATGTGATATCGGCCGGCAACGCCGCCGGCACGGGTGCGCGCATCGCTCTGTGCAACAAGGCGTCACGGGCGGCGATCGAGGAAACGGTCCACCACATCCACAAGGTCGAGACCGCGATCGAGCCGCGCTTTCAGGAGCATTTCGTCAATGCCAACGCCATTCCCCATGCCGTCGATCCCTTCCCGGAACTCGGCAAGGTGGTCAGCTTGCCCGAGGTGAGCTTCAACACCGGCGGCGGTGGCGGCGCCGATGGCGGGCGGCGGCGGCGGCGCGGATGACGGTTTCGCGGCGGATCGGAACCCGCTAGTCTGGTGCGATCCGCTAAGAAAGATCGCCCGCCGCATGACGAACGACGATCCCCTGGCCCCCCTCCTGTCGCGTGTCGCGGATGGTGATCGGGCGGCCTTCCGGGCGCTCTATGCTGCGGCATCGGCGAAACTCTTCGGCGTCGCGCTTCGTATCCTCGGCACGAGGTCCGAGGCAGAGGATGCGTTACAGGAAGTGTTCACCAGGGTATGGCTCAATGCCCGACGCTTCGATCCGGCAAAGGGGCGTGGCATGACGTGGCTGATCGCCATCGCCCGCAACCATGCAATCGATCGGCTGCGCGCCCGCCCAACCACGCCGGTATCGCAGGATGACTCGGTTCTCGAGCTTGTCGCCGATGACCGGCCTGGCGCCGAGGATCGCATCGTCGCCTTGGGCGAAAGCCGCCGGATCGCCGATTGTATGGGGGAACTCGAGCCCGACCGGGCGGCGGCGATCACGGGCGCCTATCTGAATGGCCAGTCCTACCAGGAGCTCGCCGAACGGTTCGGCGTTCCGCTCAACACGATGCGGACCTGGCTCCGCCGCAGCCTGCAAAGGCTGAAGGAGTGCATGGAGCGATGAGCGACCGTGACCTGCCCCCACCCGATGACGATCCGGACGCACTGGCCGCGGAATATGTGCTGGGCCTGCTCGACCCGGCAGGGCGGGCGGCAGCCGAGGCGCGGATCCGGATCGACGCGGGCTTTGCCGCGCTCGTCGATCAATGGACTGAGCGACTTGCGCCCCTGAACGCCGGATTTGCTCCGGTTCCGCCGCCCGACTTGCTGCCCCGGATCGAAGCGCGGCTGTTCCCGGCTCTGCCACGGCGCCGATGGGCCGGTTGGCGTTTCCTTGCCGGGGTGGTGACGGCCGCGATGGTGGGACTCGCGATCCTGGTCTTCAGCGGGCCGCCCGCACCGCCCGGACCCATCCTGACAGCCGAGTTACGGGCCGAAACGCAGCCGCTTCTCTTCGAAGCCCGCTACGATGGCAGTGCAGGTACAGTCACGCTGACAAGGCGCAGCGGCGCGGGGGCAGAAGCGGGCCGCGACTATGAACTGTGGTCGATCGGGGCCGACGGCATCCCGGCCTCGCTTGGACTTCTTCGCGGTGAGGAGATCACCCTGCCCGCCCCGGCGCTTGGACCGGGCATGGTGCTTGCAGTCAGCCTCGAGCCCGCAGGCGGCTCGACCACGGGCCAGCCGACTGGCCCGGTGCTGGTGACCGGCGCGCTGATCAACGGATAACGAAAGCGTGATCTGGCAAGCGGTCTGAAACTTCTCCGCCGAAGCCTCCGTAGCTGCTGATGCAAGGGCGATCCCCCGCCCGGCATCATACAGAGAGAGGAGAATTTCGATGACCTTCACAATCCGGAGCGTGACGGCGGCCGCAGCCCTTTGCCTGACGACCAGCCTGGCCCTTGCGGCGAACCCGATGGTCGGTGGCGCGGCGATGTATGACACCAAGACCATCGTCCAGAATGCCGTGAACTCCGCCGATCACACCACGCTGGTCGCGGCGGTCAAGGCGGCTGACCTTGTCGATACGCTGAACGGCCCCGGCCCCTTCACTGTCTTCGCACCGACCAACGAAGCCTTCGCGAAACTGCCGGCGGGCACGGTTGAGAACCTGCTGAAGCCGGAAAACAAGGAGATGCTGACCAAGATCCTGACCTGCCATGTGGTCGCCGGTGACATCACCTCGGCCAAGATCTTGGACATGCTGAAGCAGGGCAATGCGATCAAGGTCAAGACGGTCGGCGGCTGCGAGTACACGATCATGGCCAAGGGCGACAAGATCATGGTCAAGGACGGCATGAACGATGTCGCCACCGTCACCATCGCCGACGTGATGCAGTCGAACGGTGTGATCCACGTCATCGACACTGTGCTTCTGCCGCCGAAGATGTAAGCGGCGCGCCAGACTTCGCCCGGTCCTGTTTCTGCCGGCCGGGCGGAGTGGGCCGCGCAATTGCCTGAGTCCGGACCTGCCATTCCACGATCACGAAATTCGGACCCGCAGCGCGGCACTTTCCACCAGCAGTTCCGGGCCGGTCCTGCCCCCAGGACGTTGCACCGCAAGCCCGGAAATGCCGACGGGGCGCCTCCGATCGAAGGCGCCCCGTTGCTGTTTCTCCCTGCCGGACTTGGCCGGTCTTCGTTACGCGGCGGCCTTCAGCCAGCCGTCGGCCTTCAGCGCCGCATAGGTCTCGTCGAGCGATTTCCAGGCGCGCTCGATGAGCACGTCGATTTCCGACGGCTCGATGACCAGGGGCGGCGAGATGATCATGCGGTCACCGACGTGGCGCATGATGAGGTCGTTGGCAAAGCAGCGCTCGCGGCAACGATAGCCGACCTTGCCTTCGTCGGTGGCGAACTTGGCGCGGGTGGCCTTGTTCGGGGTCAGCGCGATCGAGCCCATCAGGCCGACGAGCTTGGCCTCGCCGACCAGCGGGTGCTCGGTCAGGCTTTGCCATTTCACCGCGAGATAGGGATTGGCCACGTCGCGGACGTGATCGACGATCTTCTCTTCCTGCATGATCCGCAGGTTCTCCAGCGCCACGGCCGCGGCCACCGGGTGACCCGAATAGGTGTAGCCGTGGTTGAAGTCGCCCGCGCCGCCGACGGTCGCCGCCACCTCGTCACAGACGATCGACCCGCCGATCGGCTGGTAGCCCGAGCTGAGGCCCTTGGCGATGGTCATGATATGCGGGCGGATGTTGAAGGTCTCCGACCCGAACCAGTTGCCGGTGCGGCCGAAACCGGTGATGACCTCGTCGGCGATCAGCAGGATGCCGTACTTGTCGACGATGCGCTGGATTTCCGGCCAGTAGGTCGAGGGCGGAACGATCACGCCGCCGGCGCCCTGGATCGGCTCGCCGATGAAGGCCGCGACATTCTCGACGCCAAGCTCAAGGATCTTCTCTTCCAGCTGGCGCGCACGGGCCAGACCGAATTCCTCGGGCGACATGTCGCCGCCCTGGGCCCACCAGTTCGGCTCGTCGATATGGACGATGCCTTCGATCTTGCCGCCATGGGCATGGATCGACTTCATCCCGCCGAGCGAACCGCCGCCGAGGGTCGAGCCGTGATAGCCGTTCCAGCGACCGATGATCGTGCGCTTTTCGGGCTGGCCCTTGACCTGCCAGTAGCGGCGGACGAGGCGGATGTTGGTGTCATTGGCCTCCGAGCCCGAACCGGCGAAGAAGACGTGGTTCAGATCGCCCGGGGCAAGCTCGGCGAGCTTGGCGGCCAGCGCGATGGCCGGAACATGGGTGGTCTGGAAGAAGGTGTTGTAATAGCTCAGTTCTTCCATCTGGCGGGCAGCGGCCTCGGCCAGTTCCTTGCGGCCGTAGCCGATGTTCACGCACCACAGGCCTGCCATGGCGTCGAGGATCTTGTGGCCCTCGCTGTCCTTCAGCCACACGCCCTTGGCCGAAGTGATGACGCGTGCCCCCTTCTGGGCCAGTTCCGCATTCGCGGTGAAGGGATGCATGTGATGCGCGGCGTCGAGGCGCTGCAGCTCGGCGGTCGGCAGGTGGTTGGTGATCTTGTTCATGGCATCCTCGGACTTGGTCCGGGCGCGGACAGGCCGCCCTGGCCCCCTGCCCCGGTTCGGCGCCGGAATCGGCACCTCTCATGCTGCGACAATATGATCAAAACCGACCGTCGCGCAAGATTTGATCAAATTATTTCTGCACCGCCCCGAGGCTCAGACTTCGCCCGCCTTGAGCGCCGCCCGCACCTGTTCGACGCCCTGCTCGATGTCTTTCTCGATGGCCTTCGAGAGGGCGGCGAAATCGCCTGCGCGCAGTGCAGCCAGCGCCTCTTCATGCTGGTCGGGCAGGTTCTGCGCCCCGATCCGGGCGCAAACGACACGGAGCGCCGGGCCAAAGCGCAGCCAGAGCGAGCGGGCCATGTCGTTCAGCACATTGGCCTCGGCGGCATCGTAGAGCGTAAAGTGAAAGCGGGTATTGCCTTCGAGATAATCGTGCACGTCCCCGCGTTCGATCGCCGCATCGATGCCGTGGTCGATGCGTTCCAGCCCGTCGATCTGCTCGGCGCTCAGGCGCGGCCCGGCCAGTTCGGCGAGCTTGGGCTCGATGGTCAGCCGGGCGAAGGCGATCTGGTCGAGCAGCGTCTCGGTCATCGGCGGCACCACGACGCGACGGTTGCCCTGCAACAGCAGCGCCCCTTCGGCGGTCAGGCGGCGGATCGCCTCGCGCACCGGCGTCATGCCGGCGTCGAGGTCGCGGATCAGGCCCTGGATCGTCACCGGCTGGCCCGGTTCGAGCACGCCAAAAAGCACCATGTCGCGCAAGCGGCCGTAGGTGACCTCATGCGTCGGGATGTTGCGATCTTCAGCGTTCATGCGCGCTACCTCGGGCACTCGGGAATTTGATCAATTAGGCCAAGGCTGCGGCGGGATCAACCGGCTTTGCCCTGAAGCGCGTCAGTCAGTAGCCGTTTGACCACATCTCCCGGCACGTCGTCGGCGACGAAGGCCTGACCGATCCCCCGCGCGAGAATGAAACGCAGCCGCCCGTCGATCACCTTCTTGTCCTGCGCCATCAGCGCGAGCAGCGCCTCAGCCCCCGGCAACTCGCCCGGAATGTCGGCAAGGTCGGTCTTCATGCCCATCGCCTTCAGATGGGCGCGGACCCGGCTTGGCGCCTCCTGCGAACACAGGCCAAGACGCTGGCTGAGTTCGAAGGCCAGAGCGCAGCCAATGGCCACACCCTCGCCATGCAGCAATCTGTCGGAATAGCCGGTCGCGGATTCCAGCGCGTGGCAGAAAGTGTGCCCAAGATTGAGAAGCGCGCGCTCGCCCTCCTCGGTCTCGTCGCGCTCGACGATGCCAGCCTTCATCTCGACCGAACGCAGGACGGCGCGCTGGCGCAGGGCGGCATCGGTCGAAAGTCTCGGCCCCTCGACCTCGAGCCATTCGAAGAACAAGGGATCGCCGAGCAGGCCGTACTTGACCACCTCGCCATAGCCCGCAAGGAAATCACGGGCCGGCAGCGACTCGAGCACGCCGATATCGGCCAGCACGAGACTCGGCTGGTGGAAGGCTCCGACAAGGTTCTTGCCCTGAGCGGTGTTGATCCCGGTCTTGCCACCAACCGAGCTGTCCACCTGCGCCAGAAGCGAGGTCGGAACCTGCACGAAACGTACGCCCCGGCGCAGGATGGCCGAGGCAAAACCGATCAGGTCGCCGATCACGCCGCCGCCAAGCGCCACCACGACATCGCGCCGTTCAACCTTCTGCTCCAGCAGCCATTCGGTCGCCCGCGCGAGGTGCGCCCAGTCCTTGGTCCCCTCGCCTGCAGGCAGCACCAGCGCCGAGGATGCGATGCCTTCGGCCTCAAGCGCCGCCTGAAGCCGTGCCAGATGCAGGGGCGCGACGCGGTTCTCGGTGACGATCGCCACCCGCTTGCGCTTCAGGAGACGTACGATCTCGGCCCCGGCGCGATCGATCAGCCCCTCGCCGATGCGCACCTCATAGGACCGCGCCCCAAGCGCGACCGGAACCGTCTGGATCGTCATGTCACTTTCCTTCCCATAGGTCGGGGCGCGCCTGCAGGGCCGTCAGCACTCGTCCAGCCATCTCGTCGACGGAATAGGACGGGCTGCTCTCGACCGTCACATCAGCCAGCGCATAGATCGGCACCCGCGCCTCGTAGATCGTCCGCAAGGTCTCGCGCGGGTTGGCCGTGCGCAGAAGCGGGCGCGTCGTCTTGTGGCGGACCCGCTGCCACAGAAGATCAAGATCTGCCTTCAGCCAGACCGATACGCCCTGCTCGGCAACCAGCTTGCGGTTCGTCTCGGCCAGAAAGGCGCCGCCGCCGGTCGACAGGATGCAGGGCTCGCCGCGCAGCAGGCGGGCCAGCACCTCGGTTTCCCGCGCCCGGAAGAACGGCTCGCCGTCACGCTCGAAGATCTCGGCGATCGAGCGATGGGCGGCGCGGACGATTTCCTCGTCCGAATCGAGGAAGGGCACGCCCAGCATCCGGGCCAGCGCCGTACCGACGGCCGTCTTGCCGGCGCCCATCATTCCCACCATCACGACGGTTTTGTTCAGCCGTCCACCCAATTTCGGCAGCGTCCCGCGCAAGTTCAACTTTCTGCCTTGAATGGCGTGAAGTCGCAGAGAATGCCATATATATTCGCACCGCTCGACATCGAGACCCGGAACGGGCATGGGAGCGGCAGGCGATGCCCCGCGCATCGCAGGCTGACAAGAAACGGAACAAGGCAAGGCAGGCATGGCACGCATTTTCATCGCAGTTCTGGTTCTGGCGGTTCTGGCGGTGGCGGTTCTGGCCGTGTTTGCCTACTTCGGGGACCTCACACCACAACAGGCCCCGGTGACCGTGCCGGTGACGCTGGATGTCAACTGAGACGGGGCGCGTCGCCCTTCTGATGTTGGCGTTCCTGGCGCCGCCCGCCTGGGCGGAGGCGCCACTGTCCGCGATCGACTGGCTGTCGAACTCGATCAACGAACCCGTCGCGCCCCTTCCTGCCAAGCCCGAGGAACCCGCAGTGACCAGTGGCGCAGCGATCGGGGCAGATATCGCGGTCAGTGTCATCGGGGCGCCCTCGCCCGATGCAGTCGGCCTCTTGCCCCCCGCCGTCACAGGACTGCCGTCGAGTCTCTGGGGGCTTGGCCGCACCGAAGAGATCGCGGCCCTGATCCGCCAACCCCGACCGGGAACATTGCCGGCCCTGCAATCGCTGCTGACCGCGGTGCTTTTGGCCGAGTCCGAACCACCTGCCGATTCCGGGGGATCGGGTACGCTCCTTCTGGCGCGGATCGACGCGCTGCTCGACATGGGCGCGCTGGATCAGGTCGCCGCGCTGATCGATGTGGCCGAAAGCAACGACCCCGAGGTCTTTCGCCGCGAATTCGACGTGGCGCTTCTGACTGGCGACGAGGATGCGGCCTGCAAGAAGATGCAGGAATCGCCAACCCTTGCGCCGACCTTTCCGGCACGAGTCTTTTGCCTGGCCCGCTCGGGCGACTGGAACGCCGCGGCGCTGACGCTGCGCACGGCCGAGGCGCTCGGCTATGTCAGCGCAGACGAGGAGGAATTGCTGGCCCGGTTCCTCGACCCCGAACTGTCGGATGGCGCGCCTGACCTTCCGATCCCCGACCGCCCCTCGCCTCTTGTCTGGCGGATGTACGAGGCCGTAGGCCAGCCCTTGCCCACGACGCAGCTTCCGCTCGCCTTCGCCCATGCCGAACTGCGCGAAACCGCGGGCTGGAAGGCACAACTCGACGCGGCGGAACGCCTTGCCCGTGCCGGCGCCGTGCCGCCGAACCAGCTTTTGGGGCTATACACCCTGCGTAAACCGGCTGCCTCTGGCGGTGTCTGGGACAGGGCTGCGGGGATCCAGAAGCTCGAGGCCGCGATCGCGGCACAGAATACAACCGATGTGGCCGAGATGCTGCCCGGCGTCTGGGACCTGATGGTGACGAGCGAGCTTGAGGTGCCCTTCGCCACGATCTTCGCCGCGCCACTCGCCGCGCTGCCGCTCAAGGGCTATGCCGCGAGCCTGGCCTTTCGCATCGAGCTTCTGTCGCCGGACTACCGAAAGCTCACCACGGGGTACAAGCCGGTCGATATTGCCGAAGGGTTCCTGCTGGGGCTGGCTCGCGGCAGCCTGGTCGGAACGACCGCGCCCGACAGTCTGGGACGGGCGATCGCGCCGGCATTCACAAGGCCCGAGCTTTCGGCCCAGTCGAAGCTGCTTCTGGCTGACAACCGGGTGGGTGAGGCGATCCTGAATGCGATCGACGAAATCGCCAAGGGGCTGAGCAGCGACCTCAAGGGGGTGACGACAGGGCTTTCGCTCCTGCGCAAGGTCGGGCTCGAGGATGCCGCCCGGCAGACCGCACTGGAACTGATGCTCCTGGAACGCAGGGGCTAAGGCGATGGACCGCTGGATCTCAGCCTTCCTCGAGGCGCAGTCGGCGGAACGGGATGCCGCGCGCAACACGCGCCTTGCCTATGGCCGGGACCTGAAGGATTTCGCCGACTGGCTGGAGCGGCGCGGTAGCGACTTTGCGCAGGCAGGCCGGGCCGAGGTCGAGAATTACCTTGTCTTCTGCGAGGCACAGGGCCTGTCCAAGGCCACCCGCGCCCGGCGTCTGTCAGCCATCCGCCAGATGTACCGCTTTGCCCATGAGGAGGGCTTTCGCGCCGACAACCCGGCCCTGCCGATCAAGGGACCGGGCCGGATGCAGCGCCTGCCCAAGACGCTGAGCCAGGCCGAGGTCGACGCGCTTCTGACCGCTGCTGCTACCACGGGGCGCGACGAGGGCGAGCGCCTGCGCAACCGCTGCCTCATGGAACTGATCTATGCGACCGGCCTTCGGGTTTCGGAACTGGTGGAACTGCCGATTGCGGCGGTCCGGGGCGATCCGCGCATGATCCTCGTCCGGGGCAAGGGCGGCAAGGAACGGATGGTTCCTCTGTCCACACCTGCCCGTGCGGCGCTGACAGCGTGGCTCGCGGTTCGCGACCGGGACGAGGATCTGGCGCGCACCAAGGGTATCCCGCCGTCCCGCTTCGTCTTTCCCGCGGGCGGCAAGGAAGGGCACCTGACCCGCCAGAGCTTCCATTCGCTGGTCAAGACGCTCGCCCTGAACGCCCGGATCGACCCGGAACGGGTAACGCCCCACACCCTGCGCCATGCCTTCGCCACCCATCTTCTGGAAGGCGGCGCCGACCTGCGCGTGATCCAGACGCTGCTTGGCCATGCCGATCTCGCCACGACCGAGATCTACACGCATGTTCTGGACGAACGCCTGAAGTCACTTGTCCTGACCCACCATCCCCTCGCCCGCGACACCGACTGACGCCTTGCGTGCAACTTGTCCTGCGCCGCATAAGCGGGGCAGGTTTCTAGGGTGCCCTGATGGATTTCTCCAGTCTCGATACATCATTCTGGCTGACATGCGCTGCCATCGTCGCGCTTCTGGTGATGTCAGCCTTCTTTTCCGGATCGGAGACAGCCCTGACCGCCGCGTCTCGGGGCAAGCTCAGGGCACAAGCCGACAAGGGGTCGACGGGGGCCACCTCAGCGTTGAAAGTCACTGATGACAACGAGCGGATGATCGGTGCGCTGCTTCTGGGCAACAATGTCGTCAACATCACCTCGGCCGCGCTCGCCACCGCCGCGCTGACCCGTCTCTTCGGCGACAGCGGCGTGGCGATTGCTACCTTCGTGATGACACTGCTGGTCCTGATTTTCGGTGAGGTGCTGCCCAAGACCTATGCGATCAGCAATGCCGAAGCAGTCTCGACCCGGGTTGCACCGCTGATCCTGATCGTGATCCGGGTTTTTTCGCCCATCGTGACCGTGGTGCGGGCCGCCGTCCGGGGTATTCTTCGGCTGTTCGGCGTCAAGACGGACCCCGATGGCCACATGCTGGCGCTGCGCGAGGAGATCGTCGGCGCCATCGCCCTTGGCCATTCCGGCGGCGCGGTGGAGAAGGAACATCGCGACCGCCTGATGGGCGCGCTCGACCTGACAGACCGCACCGTGGACGAGATCATGCGCCACCGCAGCCAGATCGAGATGATCGATGCGGATGCTTCGCCCGACGCGATCCTGACCCAGTGCCTCGCCTCGCGGCACACGCGGTTGCCGGTCTATCGCGAAAGTCCCGAGAACATCCTTGGCGTCGTCCATGCCAAGGACCTACTGCGCGAGGTCGACAGCCTGTTGCGCGGCCCCGAGGCCGACCCGGCGGCGTTGGCGGACCTCGACATCCTCAAGGTCGCGATGAAGCCCTACTTCATCCCGGACACCACGACGCTGGACGAGCAGATGCGCGAATTCCTAAAGCGGCGCACCCATTTCGCCCTGGTCGTCGATGAATACGGTGCGCTCGAGGGGCTCATCACGCTCGAGGATATCCTCGAAGAGATCGTGGGCGACATTGCCGACGAGTTCGACATCGCACCGACGACAGTGCTGAAGCGCGCGGCGGATGGCGACTATCTTGTCGAGGGATCGATGACGATCCGCGACCTGAACCGGACGATGGACTGGTCGCTGCCCGATGACGAGGCGAATACCGTCGCCGGACTGGTCATCCACGAGGCGCAGATGATCCCGAACGAGGGCCAGGCGTTCAGCTTTCACGGCTTCCGCTTCCAGGTCGCCGGGCGACAGGACAACCGCATCACCAAGCTCAAGGTGCGACCGCTCTGATGCGGCAGCCATGGAAACGGGGGGCATTGCGCCCCCCGCCCCGCCCGCAGGGCATTTTTGCAAAGAAGGAATCGGGGAGCGCTAGGTCTGCGACCGCCGCCAGTCTTCCAGCGCGGCATTCTCTGCGTCAGGCGGCACGGTCGCCGCTGTCTTCACCGCCTTGGCCAAGGCTGCGGGTCGCGTGCGAAAGTAATGCGCCTCACGCGCGCCGAAATAGAAGCTGACGACCGCGCCAAGAAGCCACCACAACGGCTCGGGCACCTGGGCGAGGCCTGCCATCCGCTCGCCGAAGCTCTGAGGTGCTACCATCGCATAAACGAACAGGCCAAGCGTGCCGAAGGCCAGAAGCGGGCGCGGCAGGCGGTTCAACCCATTGACGATGCGATCAAACCGCCCATCACCCGTGGCCTGGAACTCGGTCGAGAACTGCGTCAGAGCGGCTTCCTGCGCTTCGGCCGAAATTTCCATCTGCCGGGTCGCATTCGGGGTGAAGACCTCGGCAACAGTCTTGACCGTCGAGCCCACGGCCTCGACTGCGCCGGAATTTCCGAGGATCGTCCCGATCAACCCCATGCCGCCACCCTTGCCTTGTGCTGTGCGTCGGTCAGGCGGTACTTCGCAGCCATGAACACCTCTGCCCGGGCAATCCAGCCGCCCTTGCCTCCATCCTTGCGCCGCGCGAACTTGCGGCTGGCGGGCCGTGCGTCGGCAAGGGCGTAGTAGTAGTTGCGCCGCGCGATGGCATAGGCGTCGGCCAGATAGGCCGGGGCCGCATCCCACGCGAGCTGCGCGGCCCGGATCGTCAACGGACCGACCACGCCATCGTCAGAGCAGGCGAAACCCATCTGAGTCAGCAGACGTTGCAGGACCTTCACCGCATTCGAGCCGGCATTCACATACATGTCGAAAACGTCCGGGTGCAGCACTTCGGGCAAGGCGCCCAAATTCGGCGTTTCGAAGTAGTGCCGGATGAAGATCTGCACCGCCTCTGCCCGCGTCAGTCGCCGCAGGTCATCCTCGGCCACCTGCCCGTCGCCGGTCAGATCCAACCCCAGGCGCCGGAGGGTTGCAAGGGTCACGCCCAGATTGGTCGCGCCGCCCGGATCGTCTGGATCGTTCACGAAGCCGCCCTCGCGGGCAACAATCTCTTCGGCCAGTTCCTGAACCGATATCATGGTCTCTCCTGCCTCACGCTCCCCCGCGCGTCACGGAAGGGAGGGTGGGACAGGAGGGTTAACGCGGGCGTTACGAACCGCTCGGAGCCGCCTTCGGATCGACATAGACACCCTGCTCCTTCAGAGCGTCGACGACCTCTTTCGGCATGTAGCTTTCGTCATGCTTGGCGAGGATTTCCGTGGCAACGAAGGTGCCGTCCTGCATCGAACCGGTCCCGACCATGCCCTGGCCTTCCTTGAACAGATCGGGAAGCACGCCGGTATAGGCGACCGGCACGCTCTTGTTCGTATCAGTCACCCGGAACGTCACCGTCTCGCCCTGCCCCCGCACCAGCGTGCCCTCTTCGACCAGACCGCCGATACGGAAGACCTCGGACGGCCCCGGAGGGGCTTCGGCAACCTGGGTTGGCGTGCGGAAATAGTTGATGCCGTCGCGCATGGCGTAGCCGATCAGGCCGGTCGCCACCAACAGCGCCACGACCGCCAGTAAGACGATCTGGACGCGACGCTTCTTCTTCAGCCCTCGCATTCTCGCCTCACGGGAAGACGGGAGCGAGCATCAGCCCGGCCGTCTCTTCGATGCCCAACATCAGGTTCGCATTCTGGATGGCTTGCCCCGACGATCCCTTGCAGAGGTTGTCGAGAACAGCCACCACAACGGCACGGCCAGCCATCCGGTCGCCGGTCACACCGATATGGACATAGTTGGATCCGCGGATATCGCGCGTCGAGGGGAGTGCGCCAAAAGGCAGCACCTTGAGGAACGGCTCGCCCTGATACGCCTCGGCCAGCGTGGTATGGACCGCCGCCGGGTCGCCGTCGACATAGGCGGTGGCAAGGATGCCGCGGTTCATGGGCAGCAGGTGCGGCGTGAACTGCACCTGAACAGGGCGGCCGGCGATCTTCGAGAACTCCTGGTCGAATTCGCCCAGGTGCCGGTGCTTGCCGCCGGCGGAATAGGCGTGGGTGCCCTCGGAAAGCTCCGCATGAAGCAGGTTTTCCTTCAGGCTGCGCCCCGCCCCGCTGACCCCGGCCTTGAGGTCGATGATGATCCGGTCAAGGTCGATCACCTGCTTCTGGATCAGCGGGCGCAGCGCATATTGCCCGGTCGCGGCATTGCAGCCGGTTCCGGCGACCAGCCGCGCCGCCGTGATCTCGGGACGGTAGAACTCGGTCAGGCCATAGACGGCCTCTATCTGCAGGTCGGGCGCCGAATGCGGCTTGCCGTACCATTTTTCATAGGCAGAGAGATCCCGCAGCCGGAAATCCGCGGAGAGGTCCACCACCTTGAGGTCGCTCGGCAACTGGGCGATTACCGCCTGAGACGTTGCATGAGGAAGGGCGCAGAAGGCCAAGTCGATACTGGAGAAATCGACATCTTCGATCTTCGTCAGGTCCGGCAGGTCAAGATGGCGCAGGAACGGGAAGACCTCGGCCATCGCCATGCCCGCCTTTCGGTCGCCGGTCAGCGCCGCGATCCGCATCGAGGGATGCGTCGCGATCAGGCGGACAAGCTCCGCCCCGGTGTAGCCGGAGGCTCCGAGAATGGCGATGTTCTGGGTCATGGGTGGTCCCCCTTGGATGAGACGGGGGAGTGATGGGGGAAACACCCCGGAATGGCAAGGGAAAAGCGAAAGCGAAAGGCCGGCGTCCGCGCGGGCAGACACCGGCCAACCGATTGATTTTGCAGGGGCGGTCGTGCCCCGGCGATCAGACCGCCTTGCGACGGCGGGCGACTCCCGCAGCGCCAAGCGCCCCAAGGCCCGCCAGCAGGAGCGGCGCGGCGGCGGGCAGCGGGACGGCGGCCGGAACCGGCTCATCCGGTACGATGACCGGATCGGTCGGCGTCACGCTTGCAGAAGCATTGCCCGGTGCGAAGATCGAGTATCTCAGCGTACCGTAGGTGTTCAGCAGCGCGAGATAGAGCGAGCCACCGAAATCGTCGCCCAGGTTGATGGTCCAGGTGAAGTCGTTGTTCCGGTTCCAGTGCTGGATGCCGACCGAGGCCAGCCAGTTGCCTTCCCAGGCGCTGTAAAGGAACTGCGAAGTCTTCCACAGCACAGTGCCGCCGGCCGAGAACGACCAGTCGGTGTCGCCGATCGGGCTCAGCGGCGCGAAGGTCAGGGTGATGGCTTGCGCACCGGCTTTCAGGCCGGTGAAGGCGAGAAGATCGTAGTCACCGCCGCCCGACCAGACGCCGTCCACCTGCGTCGCGCCATTCGCGATCACGGTCGGGGTCGAGTAGCTGCCGGAGAAATCGCCAAGATCGCCCTCGGTCACGGTCGCGGCCATCGCCGGGCCGGCCATCAGGGCGGCAAAGGCTGCCGCAAGAACGCTGCGGTTGAAGTCGAACATTTGAATCACCTGAGTTCAGTACATCGTCCGGTTCACCGGTACGAGCGCGAGATGGCGGTGCTGTGCGGCAAGAACAAGGCAGAAGACTGGAAACAATAGGTATTCCGGCCATGACGTGGCGTCACGACCGGACGAATCCGTGAGGATGAATTCGAGATCCGTCCCCGAGCGGTCAGGCCGCCTCGAACTCGATCCGATGTCGCAGGAACTGCGTCGCCTTGTCCGATACCTTCTTCGGATCGCCGGTCGTGAGGAACTTCGGCGTCTTACCCGTCCCGCGGAACTCGGGCCGGCGGGCAAGGTAGTCGGCCAGGCTTTCGGCGACGAGATTGGCCTGCGAATAGACCTTTACGCCCGACCCGAGCGCCTCGGCAAAGGTCTTTTCCAACAGGGGATAATGGGTGCAACCGAGGATCGCCGCCTCGGGATGCGGCATACGCCGCTTCAGCGCCTCGACATGCGACCGCACGAGCGCCTCGGCCAGCATCTCGTCCCCCGCCTCGATCGCATCGACCACGCCGCCGCAGGGCTGGGCCTCGACATCGACGCCGATGGCGCGGAACGCGAGTTCGCGCTGGAAGGCACGGGACGACACGGTGGCAGGCGTCGCGAACAGCGCCACATGCTTGACGGCCACCTCGCGGGGCGGCGAGTTGTCGCCCCATTGCCGTTCGGTCAGCGCCTCGATCAGCGGCACGAAGACGCCGAGCACCCGCTTGTCCTTCGGGACCCAGGTTTCCTGCATCCGCTTCAGCGCGGCGGCCGAGGCGGTGTTGCAGGCCAGGATCACCAGATCGCAGCCCTCGGCCCAGAGCCGCTCCACCCCGGCGCAGGTCAGGTTGAAGATGTCATCGGCATCGCGCACGCCATAAGGTGCATGGGCGTTGTCGCCGTAATAGACGAAGGGCACGTCTGGCAGGCGCTTGGCGACCGCCTCGTAGACCGTCAGGCCGCCCAGACCGGAATCGAAGATGCCAACCGCCATGTTTCGCCCCTTCTCTTCCGGGGTCAGCGAAAGCTACTGCGCCCGGTATCTCTGCTCGAACTCGTAGCCGTAGTCATAGGACTTGAGCGGTTCCGGCGAAAGGGCATAGGTGGCGCGGCGCAGATGATCCATCAGCGCCTTCGGGTCGGCCTTGAGCGGTTGCAACTCGGCCGCCGCGATGGGCTGGCCGATGACGACGCGCACCGGCTCGTCCACCCGCGCGCGGAATTCCTTGATGAGCAGGCCAAGCCGCAAGTTCGAGTGGATGTGACTGGCCAACTGGAAAAGACGACTGTTATGGCCGGCGAAATAGACCGGCACGACGGTCGCATCCGATTTCGCTATCATCTTGGCGGTGAAGTTCCGCCAGCCTGGGTCCATCGGCCGGGAAAAGGGTCTCGCCGAAGTCGAGACGGTGCCGCCCGGAAACACGCCGATCGCCCCGCCCTGCGCGAGGTAGCGAAACGCCTCGGCACGGGTCTGGAGGTTCAGCTTCACGGCTTCCTTCGTCTCGTCGAAGGAGATGGGCAGGATCACGCGGTTCAGCTCCTCGGCCCGGCGGAAGACCGAGTTCGCCAGGATGCGGAAATCGCCTCTGACCCGGTCCAGCAGATGACCCATCATCAGACCGTCGAGGATACCGTAGGGATGATTGGCGATCAGGATCAGCGGTCCGTTGGCCGGGATCTGCGCCAGCGACCCGCCGACCACATCAAGCGACAGGCCGTAGCGCTCGGAGATCACCTCCCAGAAGCTGCGACCCGCGGCAACCTCGCGTTCATAGCCGTCGGCCCGGCGGATCAGCGACAGGCGGCCAGTGGCATTTTCAAGAACGCGGATGAATGCCCGACCGGGCTTGGACCGGGCGGAATAGGCATAGGTGATATCCCGCGTGACCTGCCGTCTGTTCATGCCCTGAATGGCTCCCCCAAAGCGATCGCGTCCTCCTACGTCCGTATTGGGATTTGCGCCACAAAAGATGACAGGCTGGTGACGAATTCCTTCGGTCTTGCGCCGTCGCAGCCAAAGCGAAGCGGCAATTCGGCAACGATGCCGCATTGCGGAAAGATCTCGAGCCATGCCATCATTGCAAGGCAGGCATGTCGATCTTAGATAATGCTGCGCTCATCGGCGGGAATTTCGTTATGGATTGGGATAAACTCAGGATATTTCATGCCGTGGCCGATGCCGGCAGCCTGACCCATGCCGGCGAAAGCCTGCATCTGTCGCAGTCCGCCGTCTCGCGCCAGATCCGCGCGCTTGAAGAGAGCCTGAACACGACCCTATTCCATCGCCATGCGCGCGGGCTGATCCTGACCGAGCAAGGCGAACTGCTGTTCGACGCGACCCAGGCGATGGTCAAACGGCTCGACGCCGCCGCAGCCCGCATCCGCGACGCGGAGGACGAAGTTCTCGGTGAGCTGCGGGTGACCACGACCACCGGCTTCGGCACGCTCTGGCTGGCCCCGCGGCTGGGCACGCTTTACGAGAAATATCCGTCGCTCAAGATCGACCTGATGCTTGAAGAGCGTGTGCTCGACCTGCCGATGCGCGAGGCCGACGTGGCCATCCGCATGAAGGAACCGAGCCAGGCCGACCTGATCCGCAAGCGACTTATGAATATCCGGATGCAGCTTTACGCGAGCCCGGCCTATCTGGAGAAGAACGGCACCCCGACCCGACCCGAGGATCTGTCGCAGCATCGCCTCATCAGCCAGCATGCCTCGACCCCGCAGGTCGCAGCCGGCGCGCATCTGGTTCAACAGCTCATGGCCTACGACATCCCGTCGACGCTGACGGTGAACAATTATTTCGGGGTGCTTCAGGCGGTTCTGAACGATCTGGGGATCGGCGTTCTGCCCGACTATCTCCTGGATGACTTCCCGAACCTGGTTCGCGTCCTGCCCGAGATCGAGTCTGGGGAGGTTCCAGTCTTCATCGCCTACCCGGAAGAGCTGCGCCATTCGAAACGCGTGGCGGCCTTCCGCGATTTTGTGATGGAAGAGATTTTCGCCTACAGGAAACGCCAGCAGATCTGATCGACGCCTCTTGCGACGAGACGATTTCAGACTGTGAACCAAGGGGGCGAGAAGACCCCGCTTCTGCCTTGTTTTCATGTGACAAAAATATCGCCATGCGAAAAACGCATAGCGGCGTTGCTGCACTAGCAGCATTCTTCACTTGAACCGACTCGTTCGCCCCCCTAGATCGGTCGGCGAGGCGGTGATCGAGTTTCTCTCACTTCCTCATACCTCCCTGTTGGACTTGGGCCGAGCTTCTGCTCGGCCTTTTTTTTGCTTTCTGCATCGCAGCGTCACGACGCCCAACGTTCGCGCAGTTTTTCCCGACGGTTGCAAAGAAATTCGGCGTCCGCGGAATTTGTGGCAAGGGTGATTGCCCGGTCATAGGATGCAATCGATTCGTCCAGCCGCCCTGCCCGGCCGAGGAATTCGGCCCGCGCGGCATGATAGGGCTGGTAATCCGTAAGGTCTTCCGAGACCGCCCCAAGTTCTGCCAACGCCCCGGTCAGATCGCCGGCCTCGCCAATCGCGACGGCAAGGTTCAACCGGACCACTGCGGTCGGCTCGTATCGCAACAGTGCCCGATAAAGCGCGGTGATCTGCAGCCAGTCAGTGCCTGCAGGACCGGCGGTGACATGCAGGGCCGCGATCGCCGCCTTGATCTGAAAAGGACCCGGCGCACTGCGCGCGATGGCGCGGTCGAGCAGGTCCAGCCCCTCCTGCCGCTGATCGGCATCCCACAGGTTGGTGTCCTGATCCTGCAGCGGAACCAATTGTCCGGCGGCGTCATGGCGGGCGCAGCGGCGGCAATGGGTCAGCAACAGCAGGGCAAGAAGCCCCTCGATCTCGGCATCGCCGGGGCGCAGGACATCGACCAGCCGGGCCAGAAAGATCGCCTCTTCACAAAGATCGGTCCGGACTGGCGCCTCGTGCCGCCCGACCGAATAGCCTTCGTTGAAAATGAGGTAGATCACTGCCAGAACCGAGCCGAGTCGCTCGGCCCAAAGCTCCGGCCCCGGGATGGCAAAGGGAATCCCGGCGGTAGCGATCTTGGCTTTTGCTCGGCTGAGCCGCTGTCCCATCGCCGTTTCGCTGTCGAGAAACGCGCGGGCAATTTCCGCTGTCGTCAGCCCGCCGATCGTCCTGAGGGTCAGGGCTATGCGCGATTTCGGCTCCAGGGCCGGATGGCAGCAGGTGAAGATCAGGCGTAGGCGGTCATCGGCAATGTCCTCGGGCGTCATCTCGGCCCCCTCCTCGGCGGCGAGAACGGTTTCCGCCTCCAGATGGCGCTGGTCGCGCGCCCGGCGGCGCAGCCGGTCCAGCGCCTTGCGCCAGCCGACCCGCAGGATCCAGCCCTGTGGCGAGACCGGCGGCCCGCTGCGCCGCCAATGGACCAGAGCCGCCTCGGTCGCGTCCTGCAAGGCATCCTCGGCCAGCTGGAAATCCCCGGTCCGGGCGATCAGGGCGGCCAGCAGCCGCCCGCGGTCAGCGCGAAGCGCGGCCTCGAGGGCCGCGCGCGCCGGATCATCGCTCACCTGAACACCACGACCGGGCGCAATTCTACCGTGCCGAACTGCGCCCCGGGGATCTGCGCTGCCCATTTGATCGCCTCGTCCAGATCGGCGCAGTCAATGAGGTAGTAACCTCCGAGATGTTCCTTTGTCTCGGCAAAGGGTCCGTCCATCGTCTCGACCTTGCCGCCGCGCACGCGAACCGAGGTCGCGCTCGATACCGGATGCAGGGCGTCGCCCGCCCGCATCACCCCGGCCTCCCGCATCCTTTTCGTAAGCTCGAAATACTCGCCATTCATCTTCTCCCCCATCTCGGGGGCCTTGGCCGGGTCGGTGTAGATCAGGGCCATGTATTGCATCGGGCTGTCTCCTCAGGTTGCCGGTCCCGGCCCCAGGCGTCCGGGCGGGATCGAAATGACTGTCCTGTTATCCGGACAGCACAAGGACGCGCGGGGGCGCTGCTTTTCGACATGCTAGCCGAAAAAAATCTATCCCGTGCAACCGGCCTCTCGTTGCCCCCTTTTCCCCCGTCCGCGCTTGCCCTAAGAGGCCCGCAAGGCGCCGGCCAAAGGGGATGAACAATGACCGAACCCGTGATCACCGAGGACCTGATTGCCGCGCACGGGCTGAAGCCCGACGAATACCAGCGCATCCTCCAGATCATCGGGCGGGTCCCGAGCTTCACCGAGCTTGGCATCTTCTCGGCCATGTGGAACGAGCACTGTTCCTACAAGTCGTCGAAGAAATGGCTGCGCACGCTGCATACCACCGGGCCGCAAGTGCTCTGCGGGCCGGGCGAGAATGCGGGCGTCGTCGATATCGGCGACGGGCTGGCGGTCATCTTCAAGATGGAAAGCCACAACCACCCCTCCTACATCGAGCCGCATCAGGGCGCGGCGACCGGCGTGGGCGGCATCCTGCGCGACGTCTTCACCATGGGCGCGCGCCCGATTGCGGCGATGAACGCACTGTCCTTCGGCGAGCCGTCGCATCCCAAGACCGCGCATCTGGTCAAAGGCGTGGTCGAGGGGATCGGCAGCTATGGCAACGCCTTTGGCGTGCCCACGGTCGGGGGCGAGGTGCGCTTCCATCGCAGCTATAATGGCAACTGCCTGGTCAACGCCTTTGCCGCGGGCCTCGCCGAGGCCGACAAGATCTTCTACTCTGCCGCGTCGGGTGTCGGCATGCCGGTCGTTTATCTCGGTGCCAAGACCGGGCGAGACGGTGTTGGCGGGGCGACTATGGCCTCGGCCGAGTTCGACGACACGATCGAGGAAAAGCGCCCGACGGTGCAGGTCGGCGACCCCTTCACCGAAAAGCGCCTGCTCGAAGCCTGCCTCGAGCTGATGGCCTCGGGCGCGGTCATCTCCATCCAGGACATGGGTGCGGCGGGCCTGACCTGCTCGGCGGTCGAAATGGGTGACAAGGGCGGTCTCGGCATCAAGCTGCAACTCGACTCCGTCCCGCAGCGCGAAGCGAAGATGACGGCCTACGAGATGATGCTGTCGGAAAGCCAGGAGCGGATGCTCATGGTGCTGAAGCCCGAGATGGAGGCTGAGGCCAAGGCGATTTTCGACAAGTGGGACCTCGACTTCGCAATCGTCGGCGAGACGATCCCCGAGGACCGCTTCCTGATCCTGCACGGCAACGAGGTGAAGGCCGACCTGCCGCTGTCGAAACTCTCCTCCAGCGCCCCGGAGTACGACCGGCCCTGGGTGCCGACGCCCGCCGCCGCACCGCTCGGCGCGGTGCCGGCCATCGACCCCATCGACGCACTCAAGGCGCTCCTCTCCTCGCCCAGCTATGCCCACAAGGCCTGGGTCTGGGAACAGTATGACAGTCAGGTCATGGCCGACACGATCCGCACACCGGGCCTTGGTGCTGGCGTGGTGCGGGTTCATGGCACTGCGAAGGCGCTGGCCTTCACCTCGGACGTGACGCCACGCTACGTGAAGGCGAACCCGGTCGAGGGCGGCAAACAGGCGGTGGCCGAAGCCTGGCGCAACCTCGTCGCGGTCGGCGCGACGCCCCTCGCCGCGACCGACAACCTGAACTTCGGCAATCCGGAAAAGCCCGAGATCATGGGCCAGTTCGTCGGCGCGATCAAAGGCATCGGCGAGGCCTGCCGCGCGCTCGACTTCCCGATCGTCTCCGGCAACGTCAGCCTTTACAACGAGACCGACGGAAAGGGCATCCTGCCCACGCCCACCATCGGTGCAGTGGGCCTTCTGGACAGCGTGGATGACCTGATCGGCGGCCAGCCGCAGGAGGGGGATGTCGCCGTTCTGATCGGTTCCGGCACGGGCCATCTTGGCCAGTCCGCCCTTCTGGCCGAGGCCTTCGGCCGCGAGGACGGCGATGCGCCGCAGGTCGATCTTGCCGTCGAGCGTAGGAATGGCGAGTTCCTGCTGGCCAACCGCAAGCATATCGTCGCGGCAAGCGACCTGTCTGACGGCGGCCTTGCGCTGGCCGCCTTCGAGATGGCCGAGGCCGCCGGGATCGGGCTGAGCCTTGAGCTGGCAGAGACCCCTGCACTCTTCGGCGAGGATCAGGCCCGCTACCTTCTGGCCTGCAGGCCCGAAGCGGTCGAGGCGCTGCTTGCGGCGGCCAGTGCGGCAGGCGTTCCCTGCGCCCAGGTCGGCCGTTTCACCGGCACCGACTTCCGCATGGGCCACTCCGCCGCTTCAATGGCTGAATTGTCCGGCGTTTACCGCTCAGCCTTCGAGGCTGCTGTCGGCTGAGCCTGTACGCGCCCCGCTTGCACCGCCTTTCCGCCGGCACTACATTTTCACGAAGGCCCGGCAGCAAAGGACAGCCGCAGATGGCGATGGAAGCCCAGGATATCGAAGACCTGATCCGCGAGACCTTTCCCAAGGCGCGGATCACCATCACCGACTTGGCCGGAGATGGGAACCATTGGGCTGCCGAGGTCGTCGACGAGAGCTTTCGCGGCTTGAACCGCGTCCAGCAACAGCGCGCGGTCTACGCTGCGCTCAAGGGCAAGATGGATGGTCCGAACGGCGAGTTGCACGCGCTCGCCCTGACCACCAAGGCCCCCGAATGACCCTGAAAGGAACCACCATGGCAACCGCTGAAGAGCAGATCCGCGACACGATTGAAAAGAATGATGTCGTGCTGTTCATGAAGGGCACGAAGATGATGCCGCAATGCGGCTTCTCCAGCCGCGTCGCCGGCGTGCTGAATTACATGGGTGTCGAGTATCAGGACGTGAACGTGCTGGCCGATGCCGAAATCCGCCAGGGGATCAAGGACTTCTCCGACTGGCCCACGATCCCGCAGCTCTATGTGAAGGGTGAATTCGTCGGCGGCTGCGACATCGTCACCGAGATGACGCTCTCGGGCGAGCTGGACCAGCTCTTCGACGCCAAGGGCGTTGGCTACGACAAGGATGCGGCGGAAAAGATCCGCGCTGCGAACGCCTGACCGGCGCCGGTGCTGGTTCCGGCCCCATAAAGCGCGAGGCGCCGATGACGGGCACCGTGACGATCTGGACCTATGACTGGGTGCCGAACGGCCCGCGCGGCCATGTGCGCGACCTCCGTCTGCGGTGGGCGATGGAAGAAGCAGGCATCCCCTACGCCATCGCAACCGTCCCAATCGCGGATCGCGGGCCGGATCATGTGGCCCGCCAACCGTTCGCTCAGGTGCCTTTCATCGAGGATGATGGTGTCCGCCTGTTTGAAAGCGGCGCCTGCCTTCTGCATCTGGCCGAGCAGAGCGAAATCCTGATGCCGCGCGACCCCAAGATGCGGGCCGAGACGATGCAATGGATCTTCGCTGCCCTGAACTCGGTCGAGATGGTGACGGTACCCTGGTGGTATATCCGGATGAAGGGTGTCACCGAAAATCCGTTGGCCGGCTGGATGCGGCAGCGCTTCGAAAAGCTCGAAGTCGTTCTGGCGTCGCGCGACTGGCTTGCCGCCAACCGCTTCACTGCCGCAGATCTGCTGATGGCGGATGTTCTGCGCATTCCGGCCAAGCTGGGGCAACTGGAAGAATTTCCCGCCCTGACGTCCTATCTTGAACGGGTCTGTGACCGTCCTGCCTTTCGGAAAGCAGTTCAGGACCAGTTGGACCATTTCGAGGCGGCCGACATACAACGGAAACAGGCGGGCGCCTGACCCGAAGTCTTTCCGCGTTTCCCGCCGGTGCCGTCGTAGCGGACTATCAGGCCCCTGCCCGTTCCTCGACAGCCTGGGCGAGTGCCTCGACCCGGGCAGCAATCTCGCCAAGCGTATCGATGACCGCAGGAGGCACCTGTCGCACTTCGCCCGCCGCCTGGGCCTGGAGCGTCGCGGCCTGAGACTTGACCAGCCGCAGTTCATCCTCGAGTGCGGCCATCCGGTCAGCAAGCATCAATGCCGCCATCAGCAGCATACGGGATTCCGGCATCCGTCCCATCTGCTGGACAAGCGGCTGTGCCTCGTTGTCGAGCAGTTTCGCGGCGGCGCGCAGGAAATGCTCTTCTCCCGGCTGGCAGGCGACCTGGAAGGTTCGTCCCCCGATGTGGATGTCGACCTCAGGCATCCTGCGCCTCCAGTACCAGCGGCCGGAGTTCGGCCAGGATTTCGTCGATCTCGAAGATCTCACTCTGCCGGGTTGCGTACAGAGCGTCCAGTTCGGCCTGCATCGCCCGGTTGATGAGTTCGGCATCGGTGATGCCTTCCGCATGGGCCTCGCGCAGGGATCGGACCGCGTCGCGCAGCCGGAAGACGCGCTTGCGCAGTTTCTGGATTTCGAGGCCCTGCTGATCGAGCTGGCGGGTCAGCCGTTCGAGCTTGTCGGTCAGATCGGCATTCTCGGTCGCCGCCTGTTCCCGGGTCAGTCGAAGCCGCTCGGCGAGCTGCGCTGCCGCCAGCCGCTCGGTCTCAAGCGCTTCAGTCAGTTCGGCAGCGCTTTCATCCAGTCCGGCCTCCGGACCCGGCAAATCAGCCAGTCCGCGCTCGATCCGGTCAAGCGCCGCAGTGATGCGGTTTCCGAGTTCCGTGATATCGCTCATCGGCACGGCTCCCCTTCTTGCCTCGCGACCGCTTCGCGTGCGGCCTTCTTGTCTTTGCCCTCCCGAGGGGGACACCGATCCGTCCTCCCCAGAACGAATCGTAACTTGCCCCATCTTCCCCGAATTTGCACGAAAGGCGAAGGGCTTTGCGCCCCTTTCCGCCCAATGGGCTGCGGGCCGCGCTTGAACAATCCGCCTAGGCTGGTATTGAGCCGGTCGAGAGCACCCGCCGGCCAACAGCGCCCCCATCCCGAAGGATCGGACCCTTGGATATTGCGACCCTGCGCGCCCAGCACCCCGAGCACTGGAAGAAAGCCGCCGCCATCCGCGTCCTGACGCTGGATGCGGTCGCCGCCGCCAATTCCGGCCATTCCGGCATGCCGATGGGCATGGCCGACGTGGCAACCGTTCTTTTAGAGAAGCACATGAGCTTCGATGCTTCGGCCCCCGATTGGCCGAACCGCGACCGCTTCATTCTGTCGGCCGGCCACGGCTCAATGCTGCTCTATTCGCTGCTGTATCTCACCGGCTATGCCGACATGACGCTGGAGCAGATCAAGAACTTCCGCCAGTGGGGTGCAATCACCGCGGGTCACCCGGAATACGGTCATGCAAAGGGCATCGAGACGACGACGGGTCCTCTAGGTCAGGGCATCGCCAACTCGGTCGGCTTCGCCATCGCCGAGGAATCGCTCCGCGCCCGGTGGGGGTCGAAGATCATCGACCATTATACCTATGTCGTCGCCGGTGACGGCTGCCTTATGGAAGGCGTCAGCCAGGAGGCGCTGGCACTTGCCGGTAAGCAGCAGCTTTCGCGCCTGATCGTGCTGTGGGACAACAACGGCATTACCATCGACGGCAAGGTTTCCCTCTCCGACGTGACCGACCAGAAGGCGCGCTTCGCCGCCTCGGGCTGGGACGTGTTCGAGTGCGACGGCCATGATCCGGTGGACATCGACCGCGCGCTGACCGCCGCGAAGGCATCGAAAGGGCCGGCTCTTGTCGCCTGCAAGACGCATATCGCTCTTGGTTCCTCGGCGCAGGACACCTCCAAGGGCCACGGCGCGCTGACCGATGCGAAGCTGATCGCCGATACCCGCGCGGCCTATGGCTGGGATCACGGCCCGTTCGAGATTCCGGCGGATATCAAGAAGGCCTGGGAAGCCATCGGCCATCGTGGCGTGCCCGCCCGCAAGGAATGGGAAGCGCGTCTTTCCGCGCTGTCTCCCGCCAAGCAGAAGGAATTCGCGCGCATCTTCGCTCACGAAGTGCCGGCCCGTCTTGCCTCTGTCATCCGTGGCGTGAAGAAAGCTGCGGTCGAGGCCCTGCCGAAACTCGCGACCCGCGCGTCGTCGGAAAAGGTGCTCGCCGCGATCAACCCGGTGATGCAGGAAACGATCGGCGGCTCGGCCGACCTGACCGGCTCGAACAACACCAAGACGCCCGATCTTGGCACCTTCGAACCCGGCAACCGCAAGGGCCGCTACGTCTACTACGGCATCCGCGAGCATGGCATGGCGGCCGCGATGAACGGCATGGTGCTGCATGGCGGCATTCGCCCCTATGGCGGGACCTTCATGTGCTTCACCGACTATGCCCGCCCCTCGATGCGGCTTTCGGCGCTGATGGGTGTTCCTGTCGTCTATGTGATGACGCATGACTCGATCGGCCTCGGAGAAGACGGTCCGACGCACCAGCCGGTCGAGCATCTCGCGATCAGCCGTTCGACGCCGAACACCTTGGTGATCCGCCCCGCCGACCTCGTCGAGACCGCCGAGGCGTGGGAAGTGGCGCTGAACCAGAAATCGACGCCGACGGTGCTGGCGCTGAGCCGCCAGAACCTGCCGGCGGTCCGCAAGTCTCACACCGCGCAAAACCTTGTTGCCAAGGGCGCCTATGTGCTGGCCGAGTCGACCCGGCGCCGTCAGGTCATCCTGATCGCCACCGGCTCCGAAGTGGAAATCGCGCTGAAGGCCCATGAATTGCTGGAAGCGCAGGGGATCGGCACCCGTGTCGTCTCGATGCCCTGCCAGGAGTTGTTCGCCCAGCAGGACGCCAGCTACCGCAAGAAGATCCTGCCGCCCGGTCCGGTCCGGATTGCGATCGAGGCTGGCGTGCGGTTCGGCTGGGATCGCTGGCTCTTGGGCGAAGGCGGCAAGGCGAACAAGGCCGATTTCGTCGGCATGGAGGGCTTCGGCGCCTCGGCCCCGGCAGACCGGCTTTACAAGGAGTTCGGCATCACCGCCGAAGCGACCGTCGCCAAGGCCAAGGCGCTGCTCTGACAGATCAGTCCCGCTAAAGGAAACGCCCAGCCCAAGGCCGGGCGTTTTCGTTTTTGTCAGCCGGCCCTGAGATAGGGAATCGTCCCGGCAAGGTCGGTGTCGTCGATCAACCGGAAGCGGCTGACGCTCCCGGCCTGCCGTGCCTTGCCGAACGGGGCATAGTCGGGATCGGCGGCAAAGGCCTCGACCGCCTCGCGGCTAGGAAATGAGACCAGCGCGATCAGCGTGCTGTCCTGATCGCCCCCTTCGAGATTGGCGATGTTGCCGCTGCGGGACAGATATCGCCCGCCGTGGCGCTCGACCAGCTTGTGGACCTTGGCGGCATAGTCGGGGACCCAACGGTCGTCGGTGATCTTGATGTCGGCAATCAGATAGACGGTCATGGCACGCTCCTGAGACTCGGTTCCCGCGGGATTGCAGGAGGCCTTCAGGGTCAGGCACTGCGACAAAGGCATCCAGTCTCGGGTCTGGAGCAACGGGTACAGTTTCTGGACTGGATCGAAGACGTATTCGGCGCAATCCTGACTTCATGCAAAGCGGGAGGTTCCCATGACCCAGGCCAGCTACAAGCAGTTCTGCCCCCTCTCCATGGCCGCCGAGATCCTGTGCACGCGCTGGACGCTGGTGCTCCTGCGCGAGTTCATCGCTGGATCGACGCGGTTCAACGACCTGCGCCGGGGAGTGCCCAAGATGTCACCGACGCTTTTATCCCAACGTCTCAAGGAGTTGGAGGATGCAGGCGTCATCGAGCGCCGCGCGGTCCCGCGCGAGCGCGGCGTTTTCGAGTATCACCTGACCGAGGCGGGCCGCGACCTGCGCAGCGTGATCGAGAGCGTCGGCTTCTGGGGACAGAAATGGGTTCAATCCAGCCTGTCGCTGAAGAATCTCGATCCGTCGCTGCTGATGTGGGATATGCGGCGCAACCTGAACCCCGAGCCCCTGCCCCGCAAGCGCACGGTGATCCAGTTTCTGTATCCCGAACTTCCGGCCTCGAAACAGCTGTGGTGGCTTGTGGTCGAGCCGCAGGGCGAAGTCGATCTGTGCTGGTCCGACCCGGGGTTCGATGTGGATTGCTACGTCACCACCGACCTCAGGACCATGACCGCCATCTGGATGGGCGTGACCACCGTCGAGAAGGAGCGCGACCGGATCGAGTTGTCGGGTCCGCGCGCCATCACCTCGACGATGCAGGTCTGGCTGGGCCTCAGCCCCTTCGCCGTGGAGCCCAAGCGCGTCAGTTGAGCACAACGCTCACCCGGCACGAAAGACAAGACGGGCAAGCGGCGAGATGACCTTCGTTGCGACCGGGATCAGCAAGAGGCCGAGCGCAAGCCCGACCACGCCATCGCAAAGCGCCGTGACAAGCCACGAGACCAGCCCCTGGATTGCGCCGGGCGCATGATGTGCGGCAGCTTCGGCCCAGTGGTGGATCATGTCGTAGGGACCGGCAAACCCCAACTCGGCAAGTCCATGCAGCACGATGTTGCCGCCAACCCAGAGCATCGCAGCGGTGCCGACCGTGGACAGGACCGACAGGAGCCGCGGCATCGCCCGCACGAGCCCGCGCCCAACGGCCCGCGTCGCACCGAGCCGCGCAGTCTTGGCCAGATGCAATCCGACATCGTCCATCTTCACGATCAGGGCGACCGCACCATAGACGCCGACTGTGATAAGCATACCGACCAGCGCCAGCGTCACCGCTTGCAGCCACAGGCTGTCGCCGGGGATCACCGCCAGTGCGATCGTCATGATCTCGGCCGACAGGATGAAATCCGTCTTGATCGCGCCGGAAACCCTCTGCTCTTCCAGATGTGCGGGGTCTCTGGTGTCGAAATCCTGCTCGACCGCATGATCCGCATGGGGCGCGACCGCATGCAGCAACTTCTCGGCGCCTTCGAAACACAGATAGGCGCCGCCCAGCATCAGAAGCGGCGTGATCGCCTGCGGCAGAAAGGCTTCCAGCAGCATCAGCGCGGGCAGCAGGATCAGGAGCTTGTTGCGGACCGAGCCGAGGGCAATGCGCCCTATCATTGGCAGTTCGCGACTGGCCTCGAAGCCGGTGACGTATTTCGGGGTCACCGCCGCGTCGTCGATGACAACCCCCGCCGCCTTGGTTCCGGCCTTTGCCGCTGCCGCCGCAACATCGTCGACCGAGGTTGCCGCCAGCTTGGCGATCGCCGCCACGTCATCCAGCAGCGCAAGCAAGCCGCTCATCCACCAACCTCTCGATCGTTTCCACGCTCAAACCTAATTGATGACAGAACTTGCACAAGCCCCTCCGCCGTTAGCGCTACCACCGCAAGTTTGCGCTAACACCATGAAATACCGTCGTTTTTAGTCTTTCCATGAATCTTTTCTCGGGGTAACTGCTCTGCATCCCTTCGCATACGCAGCATTTTCGGAGTCATCCATGACGATCACCGTCGGAATCAACGGCTTCGGCCGGATCGGCCGCTGCACGCTGGCCCATATCACCGAAGCCGCCCGGAACGACGTCCAGGTCGTCGCGATCAATGCGACCGGTCCGGTGGAGACCAACGCCCACCTGCTGAAATACGATAGCGTCCATGGCCGCTTCCCCGGCACCGTCAAGGTCGTGAACGGGGCGCTTGACCTCGGCCGTGGCCCGATCCGCGTAATGTCGACCTACAACCCGGACGAGCTCGACTGGGAAGGCGTGGATGTCGTGCTGGAATGCACCGGCAAGTTCAACGATCGCGACAAGGCCGCGGTCCACCTGACCCGCGGCGCCAAGCGCGTTCTGGTCTCGGCGCCGGCCAAGCGCGCCGACAAGACCGTGGTCTATGGCGTGAACCACCGCCAGCTTCTGCCCGAGCATCTGGTCGTCTCGAACGGCTCCTGCACCACGAACTGCCTCGCGCCGCTCGCCAAGGTGCTGAACGACGCGATCGGCATCGAGTCGGGGATCATGACCACGATCCACAGCTATACCGGCGACCAGCCGACGCTCGACCGCCGCCACAAGGACCTCTACCGCGCCCGCGCTGCCGCCATGGCGATGATCCCGACCTCGACCGGCGCGGCCAAGGCCCTGGGCGAAGTGCTGCCGGAACTGGCGGGCAAGCTTGACGGGACCGCGATCCGTGTGCCGACCCCGAACGTCAGCGCCGTGGACCTGACCTTCGTCGCGTCCAAGGACGTAACGGTCGAGAACGTGAACGAAATCGTGCGCGAAGCCGCCGCCGGTTACATGGGCATGGTTCTGGCCTATGACCCCGAGCCGAAAGTCTCGATCGACTTCAATCACACCACGCATTCGTCTATCTTCGCCCCTGACCAGACCAAGGTCGTCGGCAAGCGCACCGTGCGCGTGCTGGCCTGGTATGACAACGAATGGGGCTTCTCCTGCCGGATGGCCGATGTGGCCGGCGCCCTGGGGCGGCTCGCAAGCTGAGAGGAGCCTCGGGGGCCCTGCCCCCGCCCATGACCGACCGTTTGGCACTTGTTCTGGGCGGGCTCGTCCTCGGCCTGATTGTCCTTGACCTCGGCGTCCTTCACACGGGCGCAACGCTTTTCCTTGCGCGAAAGTTCGCGGACCTCGTGGAATATCTTTCCTTCTGGCGTTAATCTGCCTTTGCAGGCGGTTGCATTTGCCGTCATGACGATGATGTTAGCGCTATCAGAATTGGCGAGTCGCCCGGCGGGGCGTCCTTCAGCAAGGAGAGTGGCATGGCGGTCAAGGTTGCTATCAACGGCTTCGGCCGGATCGGGCGGAACATCCTGCGCGCGATCATCGAATCCGGGCGGACAGATATCGAAGTCATTGCGATCAATGACCTTGGCCCGGTCGAGACCAATGCCCACTTGCTGCGCTTCGACTCGGTCCATGGTCGCTTCCCGGCCGAGGTAACCACCGGCCCCGACTGGATCGATGTCGGCCGTGGCCCGATGCAGGTCACCGCGCTGAAGAATCCCGCGGACCTTCCGTGGAGCAATGTCGACATCGTTCTGGAATGCACCGGCATCTTCACCTCGAAGGAGAAATGCCTGCCCCATCTCGAGAACGGCTCGAAGCGCGTGCTGATCTCGGCCCCGGGCGATGGCGCGGACAAGACCATCGTCTATGGCGTGAACCACAATGTCCTGACCAAGGACGACATCGTGGTCTCGAACGCCTCCTGCACCACGAACTGCCTGTCACCGGTCGCCAAGGTGCTGCATGACACGATCGGCATCGAGAAGGGGATGATGACCACCATCCACTCCTATACCGGCGACCAGCCGACGCTCGACACGATGCACAAGGATCTCTACCGCGCCCGCGCAGCGGCACTCAGCATGATCCCGACTTCGACGGGGGCCGCCAAGGCCGTGGGCCTTGTCCTGCCGGACCTCAAGGGCAAGCTCGACGGCTTCGCGATCCGCGTGCCGACGCCGAACGTCTCGGTCGTGGACCTGAAGTTCTTCGCCAAGCGCGCAACCAGCGTCGAGGAGATCAACGCGGCGATCAAGGCGGCGGCCGACGGTCCGATGAAGGGCATCCTCGGCTACACGACCTTCAAGAACGTCTCATCCGACTTCAACCATGATCCGCATTCCTCGGTCTTCCACATGGACCAGACCAAGGTCATGGACGGCACCTTCTGCTCGATCCTGTCCTGGTACGACAACGAGTGGGGCTTCTCCAACCGCATGGCCGATACCGCCGTCGCCATGGGCAAGCTCATCTGACAGGCGCATTTCGGGCCGGTTACATCTTGTGACCGGCCCGGACCACTTTGGCGATTCACATGCGCCCCCGCTGACGCTAGGGGAAGTCCATGGACATCGCCGCACTTCTTGGAATTCTCGCCGGTCTTTTCGTGGTGATCGCGCTTTGCGATCCCCTCGCCGAGAAGCTGCGTCTGCCGGTGACGGTGGTGCTTGCCGGAGCCGGGATCACCATAGGCGCGGGCGCGGCCTTCTTCTGGTTCACGCCCATAACCGATTTCCTTAACCCGGTGGCGCTCGCCATCCTGCGGTTGCCGATTTCGTCCGACGTCTTTCTGTTCATCTTCCTGCCGACCCTGATCTTTCAGGTCTCGCTGTCTCTCAGCCTGCGACAGATGCTGGACGACTGGGTGCCAATCCTCGTCCTGGCCGTGGTCGCGGTGGCCGTGGCGACGGTGGTCATCGGATTTGCGCTGACACCATTCACCACCATGCCGCTGGCCGCCTGCCTTCTGATCGGCGCGATTGTCTCGACAACCGATCCGTCCGCCGTCGTCAGCATCTTCCGCTCCACGCCGGCACCGCAGCGCCTCGCCCGGATTGTCGAGGGCGAAAGCCTTCTGAACGATGCCGCCGCCATCGCCTTGTTCGGGGTGTTCATCGGAGTCGTCACGATCACGACCCAGGACAATCCCGGCATCGCCGCAGCGCTCATGGATTTCCCGTGGCTGGTGCTGGGGGGAGGCCTGGCCGGCTGGATCATCGCGCGACTTGCGATCTGGCTCATGTCGCGGATCCCCGACTATCCGCTTGGCCAGATCTCGGTCTCGCTGGCGATCCCCTATGCGTCCTTCCTGGTTGCGGATGACGTGATCCATGCCTCGGGCGTGATCGCGGTGGTCGCCGCCGGGATGACAGTCAACCTTGTCGCACCGGGCCGGATGTCGCCGCCTGCCTTCACGAAGCTGAGCGACACATGGGATCTGCTGGCCTATTGGGCCGGGTCGCTCATCTTCATGCTGGCCGCGATCCTGATCCCCCGCCTGCTTTCGGGGCTCGGGGCGCATGATGTCCTGCTGATCGGGGTGACCGTCGTCGCGGCCCTGTTCGCCCGCGCGTTGATCCTCTTCGGGCTGCTGCCGCTCCTGACGCTCCTGCGTATGTCTCCCCGGGTTGAAAGGCCGTACCGGCTTGCGATCCTCTGGGGCGGCCTGCGGGGCGCGGTCACGCTGGCGCTCGCCCTTGCCGTTACCGAAAGCGCCGGGATCCCGCCGGGGGTGAAGCGCGAAGTCGGCATCATCGCGACAGGATTCACCCTGTTCACCCTGCTCGTCCAGGGTACCACGCTGCGCCGGGTGATCACGCTCCTCGGCCTCGACAAGCTCTCGCCTCTCGACCTTGCCCTGTCAAAGCAGGTCGTCGCCGTCGCCCTTCAGACCGTCCGAGAGACGGTTGCCGAGACGACGAAGGAACTCGGCCTGCAGAAGACACTCGTCCGTGAGGAGGCAAAGCGCTTCGGTGCCCGGCTCGACACCGCTGTCGATGAGGCGGACGACGGCGAAGGGATCCAGGACCGCGACCGCATCACCCTCGGCCTCGTCGCTCTTGCAGGCCAGGAACGCGACCTGGTGCTCGACGCCTTCCGCGAACGGATGATCGGAGCCCGGCTTGCCGACCGGATGCTGGCCGAGGCCGACCGACTGATCGAAGCGACGCGGATCGGCGGCCGATCGGGCTATCGCGTCGCCGCCCGCACGGCGCTGCGCCCCAGCCGGTGGAACCGTCTGGCCGAGCTCCTTCACAACCGCCTGTCGATCTCGGCGCCGCTGGAACGGGAAACCGCCGACCGCTTCGGCCGGATGATCGCCCAGACCGTGATCCAGCGGCAGCTGCATGATTTCATCGACCGACGCATCCTGCGCATCCACGGGCGGCGGGTCGCGGACCTGCTTCACGAGCTTCTCCACCGCCGCGAGGAAGAAACTGCCACGGCGCTCGAGGCGCTGCGCCTCCAGTACCCCGGCTATGCCGAAGAGCTGGAACGGCGCATGATCCGCCAGATCGCCCTGCAGCTTGAGGCGGCGGAATATGACCAACTGACACAGGACGGCCTGATCGGGCCGGAGTTGCGGTCGGAACTGATGAGCAAGATCGGCCAGCAGCAAAGCCAGATCGAGGATCTGCCCGATCTCGATCTCGCCTTGCAGAAAACCGAGCTGGTCCGAAGCTTTCCCCTTTTCGCGGGCTTAGGGGCAGAGCAGCAGAAGCAGCTCGCGAGCCGCCTGCGCACGGTCTATGCCGCCCCCGGCGATATCCTTCTGCGCGAGGACGAACGACCGCGCCGGGTCTGGTTCATCTCTTCCGGGGCAGTCGAGGTGATGAGGGCCGGCCAGAAGGCGCTTCTCGGCCGGGGTGACATGTTTGGCCAGCTCGCCGTCCTGACAGGGCAGCCCCGTCGGGCGCGCGTGACGGCTGTGGCAAGCTGCACTCTTCTCACGCTGGACGATGCCGGGTTTCTTGCACTTGTCCGCGGCAACGAGGCCTTCGCCGAACAAGCGGTCGCCGCCGCCGCAAAGCGCGGCGTGAAACTCGATCTTGCCGCCCTTTCAGCCCAGCCCGTCCGTTCGGAACGGCGGTTCGCGCGGCTCCGCGCGGTCCTGCCGTCGCAGCGCGACCGCTGACGGAAGCCATGCGCCATATAAGGTGTCCATGCGTAAATCGCATGGCGGCATGCGGTTTTTGGCGGTTGTTAGCGCTATCATTACTCCCAGATTACAGGACACGGATCGGTAGAGAACGCCAAGGGTGTCTGACCGGACCGAAGACTGTGAAAGGATACAACGATGCTGAACGTGATCGAACGCCTGAAGGAAGCTGCTCGCAAGCAGGCCCTCTACCGTCGCACGCGGCAGGAAATTGAACGCATGCCGCTCGACATCGCGCTGGACCTCGGGATTTACCGGGGCGACGCCGAACAGATCGCCCGCAAGGCCGTATACGGCAACTGAGCGGGTACGCCCCAACAGGGAGCGTCAATCAGGGATTTCCAGGGGGCTGGACCGCAAGGACCGCCCCCTTCCTCTTTTCAGGAGAACTTGCGGGCGAGCGCTTCCTGCACTGTCGGGGTGACGAATTTCGAGACATCGCCGCCCAGACGAGCAATCTCCTTCACCAGCTTGGAGGCAATCGCCTGACGCCGGGCATCTGCCATAAGGAACACGGTCTCGATGCTTGAATCGAGCGCGCGGTTCATCCCGACCATCTGGAACTCGTATTCGAAGTCCGCAACCGCCCTCAGGCCACGTACGATCACGGTCGCCCCCACGTCGCGGGCGCAATCGATCAGCAGGTTCTCGAAGGGATGCACCACGATCTCGCCGCCTGTCTTCGCGACGATGGCCTGGCATTCCTCTTCTACCATGGCCACCCGCTCTTCCAGACTAAAGAGTGGCCCCTTGTCACGGTTGATTGCCACCCCGATCACCAGCCGGTCGACAAGGGCCATCGCCCGCTGAATGATGTCGGAATGGCCAAGGGTCACCGGATCAAATGTGCCGGGATAAAGTCCGATGCGCATGGAACCTCTCTCGCTGCCCCGCGCCGCACGCAACATTATTGCGCGCGGCTTTGCAAGCGCCAAGTATCCCGACAGGCTGCGGCTCAGTAGCCTTTGATCATACTCTCGAGCGCGTCCTTTTCGGCGGCCAGTTCGGCAAGCCGCGCCTTGACGACATCGCCGATCGAGATGAGCCCGACCATCTGCCCGCCTTCGATCACCGGCATGTGGCGGAAGCGGCCATCCGTCATCGTCTGAAGAACGTCGAGCGCGGTTTCGCTCCGCGTGCAGCTGATGATCTTTGCGGTCATCACATCCGATACCTTCCGCGACAGGCAGGACGGACCCTGCTTGCCAAGCTCGCGCACCACGTCGCGCTCCGACAGAATCCCGGCGACCGCCTTGCCATCCAGCGAGACGACAAGTGCACCAATCCGATGCGCGGAAAGGAGTTCTACTGCCTCGTTGAGTGTTGCACTCGGCGCAATGGTGATGGTGCCGGTCTGCGGCTTCATCGCCAGGATCTGCTGAACGATCATCGGTTCCTCCCGTATGCTTTATTTCTTTCAGCGTCGCGCCTGCGCAACTTTCTGTCAAGAAATGCTTTCAAGGCGTTGCACCTCTTTCCTCACCCCAAGCGCCAGCAGATCCGCAAAACGGTTCAGCCGCGCAACTCGCCGATCGTCCGCATGGCGGATCAGCCAGAAGGCGCGGGTCAGGGCGACCTGATCGGGCAGGATCTTCTCCAGTTCCGGCGCCGACGGCATGGCGAACATGTGGACCACCCCGATCCCTGCCCCGTGCCGCAGCCAGTTCAGTTGAACCGAGACAGAATTCGACGCGAGGCCCACCGTCTCGGCTCCAACCTCCGAGAGGTAGTCGAGTTCCTTGTCGAAGATCATATCGGGAATATAGCCCACGAACCGCCGCCCCTTCAGGTCAGCGACCGACCCGATCCGCCCGTGCCGCGCGAGGTAGTTGCGGCTCGCCGCGAGGCAAAGCCTGTAGTCGGTCAGCTTCTGGACGGTCAGACGCCCGGCCGAGGGGGGCGAGACCCCGACGGCCATGTCCGCTTCGCGCTTGGACAGGTTGAACACCCGCGGCAGGGCCACGATCTGGACCTCGAGCCCCGGATTCTCGTCACAGATGGCCGCGACGACCTGCGGCAGCAGGTAATTCGCGCAGCCGTCGGGCGCGCCGATGCGGATCTGCCCCGACAGGCCACGCTCGCCCCCGCGCAACTCTTCCGCAGCCGCTCCCATGGCTTGCTCGGCCCGCTCGGCATGGGGCAGAAGGCGCTGGCCGGCCTCGGTCAGCGCATAGCCCTGCGGTCCCTTCAGGAAGAGCCGCACATCCATGTCTTCTTCCAACCGGGCGATCCGGCGCCCCACCGTTGCCGGGTCGATCCGCAGCACGCGCCCTGCGGCCGAAAGACTTTCCGCTCGCGCCACGGCAAGGAACACCCGCAGGTCATCCCAGTCGGCCATCACCTCACCATTGCAGGAATGCAAAACGACTTTGGAATCTTGCCGCTGTTCGGCGCATTTCCGCAAGCCTATTCTGCGGCCAGCGCATCAGGGAGGATCCCATGAAAGAACTCACCCACTGGATCAACGGCAAGCATGTGAAAGGCACGTCGGGCCGCTTCGCCGATGTCTTCAACCCCGCCACGGGCGAGGTTCAGGCCAAAGTGCCGCTCGCCTCGAAGGCCGAGCTTGACCATGCCGCGTCCGAGGCCGCCAAGGCGCAGGTCAAATGGGGTGCCACCAACCCGCAGCGCCGCGCGCGGGTGATGATGGAATTCGTCCGTCTCCTGAACCGCGACATGCAGAAACTGGCCGAAGTGCTGTCCAGCGAACATGGCAAGACCGTGCCGGACGCCAAGGGTGACATCCAGCGTGGCCTCGAGGTCATGGAGTTCTGCATCGGCGCGCCGCAGATGCTGAAGGGCGAGTTCACAGACTCGGCCGGCCCCGGCATCGACATGTATTCCATGCGCCAACCCGTTGGCGTTGCAGCCGGAATCACGCCCTTCAACTTCCCGGCGATGATCCCGATGTGGAAGATGGGCCCCGCACTCGCCTGCGGCAACGCCTTCATCCTCAAGCCGTCGGAGCGTGACCCCTCGGTGCCGCTGATGCTTGCGGAACTGATGCAGGAAGCCGGGCTGCCCGATGGTGTGCTCCAGGTCGTCAACGGCGACAAGGAAGCGGTTGACGCGATCCTCGACAACCCCGAGATCGGCGCGATCGGCTTCGTGGGTTCGACCCCGATCGCCGAATACATCTATGGCCGCGGCTGCTCGAACGGCAAGCGCGTGCAGTGCTTCGGCGGCGCCAAGAACCACATGATCATCATGCCGGACGCCGACATGGATCAGGCCGCCGACGCACTGGTCGGCGCAGGCTATGGCGCGGCCGGCGAGCGCTGCATGGCGATCTCTGTCGCTGTGCCCGTGGGCGACGCGACGGCGGATGCGCTGATCGAGCGGCTGATCCCCCGGATCGAAAAGCTCAAGGTCGGCCCCTACACCGCCGGTAACGACGTGGATTACGGCCCGGTCGTCACCGCCGCCGCGAAGGCCAACATCCTGAAACTCGTAGAGTCGGGCGTCCAGCAGGGCGCGAAACTCGTCGTCGACGGCCGGAACTTCAAGCTGCAGGGCTATGAGGACGGCTTCTTCGTCGGGCCGCACCTGTTTGACCACGTTACCCGCGACATGGACATCTACAAGAAGGAAATCTTCGGGCCGGTGCTCTCGACCGTGCGCGCCAAGACCTATGAAGAGGCCCTCGGCTATGCCATGGACCACGAATACGGCAACGGCACCGCGATCTTCACCCGCGACGGCGACACAGCGCGTGATTTCGCCAACCGCGTCAACGTCGGCATGATCGGGATCAACGTGCCGATCCCGGTTCCGCTGGCCTACCACACCTTCGGCGGCTGGAAGAAATCGGCCTTCGGCGACCTGAACCAGCACGGGCCCGACGCCTTCCGCTTCTATACACGCACCAAGACCATCACCTCGCGCTGGCCCTCGGGCATCAAGGAGGGCGCGAGCCTGAACTTCAAGCCGATGGACTGAGTCCGACCTGTTTCCCAATCAGGAACGACCCCGGCGAAATCCGGGGTCGTTTCATTTTCGGCAACAATCTGATGCGCCGGTTTCCGCCGCTGCCGCAAAGTGTGGCTGTCCTTCCTGGCGGATAGGGGTAAATCATCCCCAAAGACCGGAAGGATCGACCATGACCCGACTTGCGATTGCACTTGCCCTTATCGGGGCCTTCGCCATCTCTCCCGCTGCCGTGGAAGCCAAGGGCTGTCCGCCGGGACTGGCAAAGAAAGCCGTGCCCTGCGTTCCACCGGGTCATGCCAAGCATGGCCAGTGGGATGAGCGCGACGACGACGATCACTATCGCGGCGGCTACTACATCACCGATTACGACTACAAGCGCCTGCGCTACCCCGAACGCTATGGCCTGCCGCCCCTGCGCCCCGGTGAGCGCTACTACATCGCGAATGACCAGATCTACCGGGTCGACAGCGATACCTACAAGATCCTGAACCTGATCGGGGCTGTTTCGGCGTTTCTCAACTAAACGGTTGATCGCACTCCTCGCGGCATCCTAGGTGTTGGACGTGCATCCTTCCCAGGACCTTCAATGACCGCCTGGACAGAGACTTCCCTTCTTGCCGGCCTCGACGCGCAGGCACGTGCGACCCTCGCACGCCTGCTGCCGGTCGAAGTGCAAAAAGGCGCGGCGCTCTTCCATCCCGGAGATCGCGCCAAGGGTTTTGTCGTGGTGCTGTCCGGCCGCATCGAGGTCTATCTGACTGGGCCCACCGGGCGGGAAATCCTGCTTTATGCGGTCGAGCCGGGCCAAAGCTGCGTTCAGACGACGCTTGGCCTTCTGGGGGGCGAGGATTACTCGGGCGAGGCGATCGCGGCGACAGAGTGCCGGATGGTGCTGATCCCCCGTCCGATGTTTCTTGCCCTTATGGATGGCTCCGAGGCGTTTCGACGCTTCGTGTTTTCCGCTTTTGCGCAGCGGATGCAGGGCATGATGCAGGTGCTGGAACGAGTGGCCTTCACCCGCGTCGAGTGCCGGTTGGCGGCTGAGCTTCTGCGTATCGCAGAGGGCGCGGAAGTCCATGCCACGCAGGCGGAACTCGCGACCCGCATCGGTTCTGCGCGCGAGGTGGTGACGCGGCGCCTCGACCAGTTCGCCAGCCGCGGTTGGGTGACGACCGAGCGCGGGCGCGTCAGCCTGACCGACATCCCTGCCCTGCGGCGTCTCGCGGCGGCTGGAGATGTTTGATCGCGTTTGGTGACGTTGTCACAGACGCCGGTCTGCGACTGTGACAGAAATGGTTCATGCCCCATCGGAAGGGGCCAGGAAAAGGACCAGAACAATGTTCACCACGAATGTCGGCGGTATCGACCGCGTCCTCCGGATTGTCGTCGGGCTAGCACTGCTGGTCTGGTTCTTCGTCGATCAGGGAACAGGATTCTGGCACTACGCCAAGCTGATCGGCGTCGTGCCGCTGCTGACCGGCCTGTTCAGCACTTGCCCGCTTTACTCGATCCTGGGCGTCAGCACCTGCCCGATGAAGGCCTGACGCTAATTGCGCTCCAGCGCCCTGAGGCGCTGCGCGAAGGTGGGGCCATCGGGCCCTACCTCACGCGAGGAAGGCACGATCGCCTCCTTCATGACCTGGTCAAAGGGTACATCGGTGCGGATCGCGCCGTGGTCGTAGAGGTATTGCGGGAAATACCCTGACAGCAGCACCCTCCAGGTCAGCGGAAGGCCCGGCTCGATCTTCCGGGCCAGCCGCCAGACCACGGTGGTGCAGTTGGTGGTCAGCGTGTTGTAGAACTCCGGCTCGCGGGCCAGTTGATTGCCAAGCGCCAGGTATTCCAGGAACAATTCCTTACGCCGCTCCGGGCCGAGATTGAGCGCGAAGAAGCGAACGGTCTCGGGGGGATTGTCGCGCACATCGGATCGCAGACGGATTATGTCGCGTTCCTCGGCCGCCAGCAGGACCAGCGTGTAGAGCCGGAAGAAACCGCCAATTGTGGAATAGACCTGCCCCTTGTCCTTTCTGGTCTCGGCCGAGAAGACAACGTGCTGGCCATCCTTGAAGCCAAAGCCAACCAGCACATGGGCGATCGCGGGGCTGCCCCAGACCGAAGTGAACAGGTCAACAGAGGTGATCTCGTCGATGTTGTAGCGCTTCTCTTCCCACCGGGGCGTAAAGTCCGAGGTGGTGCGCCAGTCGAAGTCTCGGACGTGATGCAGCGTGGCGATGTTGCCGCTGATCTCGGAGGTCACGCCAAACTCGACATCCGGCTGCCAATCCCTATCGTTCGAGGGCCGGATCGTTCCCCACCAGACCGATGCGACAAAGACCAGGGCCGCCGCTGCCAGCCAGACGGTCCAGACGTTGTTGGCCCACCAAAGACGCGCCAAGGCCACGGCGGCCCCGAAGATCAAGAGCTGTAGCGCGATGCGCGCGGCACCGGCGAACTGGTAATGGACTGCCAAGATCAGCAGAACGAGGAACGGCAGGATCAACAGCAACTGGATCGTCCGCATCAGAAGGTGACGCCGGCCCGGCTGAGAGGGTCGGAAATTGAGTCCAAAGCCGTTCTTACCGCCTGCCATCGCGCCCCGCATCCCCAGTCTTGCCGGATCTTCGTCCGTATCCTGGCCAGACTGTCATGCTTCGTGGCCTCGCGCCACCCGGCGGTTGCGAGGCCTCGGCGGCTGACCGCGCGCCAGGTCCGCCCTATTCGGCGGCAACCCGCCGCGTCTTGAGCATGTCCTTCAGATAGCGGCCGGTATGGCTGCGCTCGACCTTGGCCACGTCCTCGGGCGTACCGGTCGCGACGATCTCGCCACCGCCGTCGCCGCCCTCTGGACCGATGTCGATGATCCAGTCGGCGGTCTTTATGACGTCGAGGTTGTGCTCGATCACGATGACCGAATTGCCCTGCTCGACCAGTTCATGCAGCACTTCAAGAAGCTTGCGCACATCTTCGAAATGCAAGCCGGTTGTCGGCTCGTCCAGGATGTAGAGCGTCCGCCCCGTCGCCCTGCGGCTCAGTTCCTTGGACAGCTTCACCCGCTGCGCCTCGCCGCCCGAGAGCGTCGTCGCCTGCTGGCCGACCTTGATGTAGCCAAGTCCCACCTGCACCAGGGCATCCATCTTCTCGCGGATCGCCGGGACGGCCTGGAAGAAGCCCTGCGCATCCTCGACCGTCATATCAAGAACGTCCGCTATGCTCTTGCCCTTGAATTTTATTTCCAGAGTCTCGCGATTGTAGCGATGCCCCTTGCAGGTCTCGCAGGTCACATAGACGTCGGGCAGGAAGTGCATCTCGATCTTGATGACGCCGTCGCCCTGGCAGGCCTCGCAGCGCCCGCCCTTGACGTTGAAGCTGAAGCGTCCCGGCTGGTAGCCGCGCGCCTTGGCCTCGGGCAGCCCCGCGAACCAGTCGCGGATCGGGGTGAAGGCGCCGGTATAGGTCGCCGGGTTCGACCGTGGGGTGCGACCGATCGGGCGCTGGTCGATGTCGATCACCTTGTCGAGATGCTCGAACCCCTTGATCGTCTCGCAGGGCGCGGGGGTCTCATGCGCGCCGTTCAGGCGCATGGCGGCGGTCTTGAACAGCGTCTCGATGGTCAGCGTCGACTTGCCGCCGCCCGACACCCCGGTGACGCAGACGAACTTGCCGAGCGGGAAGTCCACCGTCACATGCTTGAGGTTGTTGCCGGTCGCATCGACCACGGTCACTTTCTTGCCGTTGCCCTTCCGCCGCTCAGCGGGAATCGCGATTTCCCGTGTTCCGGCAAGGTATTGGCCGGTGAGGCTCACAGGATCGGCGGCGATCTGCGCAGGCGTGCCATGCGCGATGACCTGTCCGCCATGCACACCCGCACCCGGCCCGATGTCGAAGACATAGTCGGCCTCGCGGATCGCGTCCTCATCATGCTCGACCACTAGGACGGTATTGCCCTGATCCCGCAGGTTCTTGAGCGTCGTCAGCAGCCGGTCATTGTCGCGCTGATGGAGGCCGATCGAGGGCTCGTCGAGCACATAGAGCACCCCGGTCAGGCCCGAGCCGATCTGGCTTGCCAGTCGGATCCGCTGCGACTCGCCGCCCGACAGGGTGCCGGCATTCCGCGACATCGTCAGGTAATCCAAACCGACGTTCACAAGAAATCCGAGCCGCTCGCGGATCTCCTTCAGGATCGCCCGGGCGATCTCGTTCTTTTGTGCCGTCAGCGTCGCCGGAACCGTCTCGACCCAGGCGAAGGCCTCCTTGATCGACATCTGCACAACCTGGCCGATATGCAGGCCGGCTATCTTGACCGCCAATGCCTCGGGCTTGAGCCGGTAGCCGTGGCAGGTGTGGCAGGGGCGGTTGTTCTGATAACGCTCCATCTCCTCGCGCGACCAGGCAGAGTCGGTCTCGCGGTAGCGCCGCTCCATGTTCGGGATCACGCCCTCGAACACGCGGGACACCTGATAGACCCGTCCCGCCTCGTCATAGCGGAAGGTGATCTCTTCCTCGCCCGAGCCGTACAGGAAGACCTGCTGCGCCTTCTCGGGCAGGTCTTTCCACTTCTTGCGCTTGTCGAAGCCGTAATGGGTGGCGATCGCGTCGATGGTCTGGGTTATGTAGGGCGATTTCGACTTGGCCCATGGGGCAATTGCCCCGCCGGCCAGTGTCAGGCCCTGATCGGGAACGACCAGACGTTCGTCGAAGAAAAGCTCTACCCCCAGCCCGTCGCAGGACGGACAGGCGCCGAAGGGCGCGTTGAACGAAAACAGACGCGGTTCGATCTCGGGGATGGTGAAGCCGGAAACCGGGCAGGCGAAGTTTTCCGAATAGGTGATCCGCTGCGGCTCGCCCTCTGGCGGGGCGGTTTCGATGATGGCGATCCCGTCGGCAAGGTCGAGCGCGGTGCGGAAGCTGTCGGCGAGCCGGGTCTCGATCCCCTCGCGCACGACGATCCGGTCCACCACCACGTCGATGTCATGGCGCAGTTTCTTGTCGAGCGTCGGCGCCTCCTCGATCTCGTAGAACTGGCCGTCGACCTTGACCCTCTGGAAGCCTTGCTTGCGAAGTTCCAGGAATTCCTTGCGGTACTCGCCCTTGCGGTCTCGCACGATCGGGGCCAGCAGGTAGGCGCGCGTCCCCTCCTCCATCGCCATGACCGCATCGACCATGTCCTGCACCTGCATCGCTGTGATGGGCAGGCCGGTTGCAGGCGAATAGGGCGTGCCGACGCGGGCGAAGAGCAGGCGCAGGTAATCGTAGATCTCGGTCACCGTGCCAACGGTGGACCGTGGGTTCTTCGAGGTGGTCTTCTGCTCGATCGAGATCGCAGGCGAGAGGCCTGAGATGTGATCGACATCGGGCTTGCCCATCATGTCGAGGAATTGCCGCGCATAGGCCGAGAGCGACTCGACATAGCGGCGCTGCCCCTCGGCATAGATGGTGTCGAAAGCCAGCGAGGATTTGCCCGACCCAGACAGCCCGGTAATCACCACAAGCTGATCTCGGGGGATATCGACGTCGATGCCTTTGAGGTTATGCTCGCGGGCACCGCGAACCTCGATGAATTTCTGCTCGGCCATGAAAGCCCCCAACACCCGGACCCGCTGATAGATAGGCGAAGGGAACCGAGTCTCCAATGCGAAATTGTGAACGAATGGTGAACAAGTATAAGGTCAATGACAAGGGCGATGGCGAAACGGGCATACTGCCGTTGACATTCAATTTACCGAATTTAAATCTGGGCGAGCCAGGCCCCTCCAGCAACCCACAAGGACTGCCATGTTGAACCTCTTCCGCTCTTCCGGCCCAAAGGTGTCCCCCATCGCCCCGGCCGACGCCATTGCCCGGGCCCAGGCGGGGACGTTGACCCTGCTCGATGTCCGCGAGGTGGCCGAGGTGGCCGCTTCAGGGAAGGCCAAGGGTGCGGTTCACATCCCGCTTGGCCTTGTGACGGTCAAGGCGGACCCCAAGGCGCCCGATCTTGATCCGCGCCTGTCACCGGACAAGCCGGTCGCGGTCTACTGCATGATGGGCGGCCGAAGTGCGAAGGCGGCCGAGGCGCTGGTCGCGATGGGATATACCGAGGTCTATAACCTCGGTGGGCTCTCGAACTGGACCGGTGCCGGCGGGGCAGTCGAAAAGGCCTAAAGCCGCTGCCTGCGGTATGCCTGCCAGGCATGCATCAGGATGCCGCCCGCACAGAGTGACACCGCGAACCACACCACTCCTGCAGAGCCAAAGCTTGCCACCAGCGCCGCCAGGATCGGCGTTCCGCTGGTGGTGCCAAGATTGCCGAGCTGCGCCACCGCACCTGAGGCTCTGGCCCGGTCCGCCTCGACCGGGTTCAGCTGCGGGATCGAGGCGAAGGACGCCCCCTGCACCATCCCGAGCGCAGCAGTCAGCGTCAGCGCCGCGGCAAGCCTGACCGGCGGCATTCCCCAGAACAGGCCCATCACGATAGCTGCGCCGAGGGCAACCGCGAATCCGCCCTCCACGATCCTCACGGCAGGCAGGTGCTTCAACAGCCAGACGCCGAACGTCAGCGAAACGCCGATGCTGAGAAGCGGCATGACCGTAGCGGCGACAGCCCGGTCCTTGCCCAGCATCGGCGGCAGAAGGGTGAGCAGCGCGACATAGAGCATCGTGTAGAAGACGAAGCCGGTCGCGGGGGCGGCAATCTGGGGTGAGCGGTAGATCTCGACGTGCTGGGCAAGGACGCCCCCTTGCGGCAGATCGCGAGCCGCGACTGGCGGGTGGGGCGGCAGCAAGGCCCAGATGATGACCGTCATCGCCGCCATGTAGGCCGAATGCGCCAGGAACAACGCCCCTGCCCCGTGCGCGCTGAACCAGCCGCCGACCAACGCCAGAAGCGCATAGGACAGACCGAAGAAAGTGGACCAAAGGGTCATTGCGAAGCCCTGATGGCGCGGCGGCGCCGTCTGCGCGATCAGCACCGGCCCGACCACAACGATGGCAAGGTGCGATAGGCCCTCGACGATACGGCTGGCCATCATCAGTGGGTAAGGCGGGAGGGCCGCCTGAGCAGCCGAGATGACGGCACCCGCCGCAAGTGCCACGAGGAGAACGCGGCGCAGACCAAGACGTTCGACGATGATCCCCGCAGTCGTGCCGAAGACCAGCCCGACCAGGCCCACGACCGAAACCATGAAGGCGACGCGGCCGATTCCGCCGTAATGGGCGACGAGCAGATCATAGAGGATGCTGACCTTGCCGAACTGTGCCGCGGCGCCAAGTCCCGCGGCCCAAAGGGCAAAGATGATGGGAAACGGTCGTGCATGCAGGGATGTCATGCCCCTGCCTAGCAAGGCAGGGCGGAATGCTCCATCCCGGATGCGACAAATGGAAAAGGGGCGGCCCGTCCCTTGGCCGCCCCTTCCGATTTGCCGAGGTTGTCCCGACCCCGGCTGCCTGCGCCAGCGCCAGATGGCGCAGGTATCCCTCTTCGTCGATCCTGTCCCGGGATCGTCTTCGGGCTTGAGGACAATCTGCCGGCTGTTCGTGGCGGATTTTCTGCGCATTTTCGGGACTTTCGGGGCTTTTCGTGGCCCGTCGGCAAATAGCGGAAACACTGGGCAGGCGGCTGCGGGATTGTTGCCACCTGACGCAAGTCCACAAGCAAAAGGGGCAGGACGACCGCCCTGCCCCCTTGCGATTCCACCGCCACGATTCGTCAGATGTGAAGCGCGCGACCGTAAGCGTCGAGCACCGCCTCGTGCATCATCTCGCTGAGCGTCGGATGCGGGAAGACCGTCTCCATCAGCTCGGCTTCGGTGGTCTCCAGTGTGCGGCCGACAACATAGCCCTGGATCAGCTCGGTCACTTCGGCGCCGATCATGTGGGCGCCGAGCAATTCGCCCGTCTTGGCATCGAAGACGGTCTTGATCATCCCCTCGGGTTCACCAAGCGCGATGGCCTTGCCGTTGCCGATGAATGGGAAGTGGCCGACCTTCAGCGTGTAGCCCGCCGCCTTGGCCTTTTCCTCGGTCAGGCCGACGCTCGCGACCTGCGGGTGGCAATAGGTGCAGCCGGCGATCGAGTTCGGCTTGATCGGATGCGGATGGCCGCCTGCGATCAGTTCGGCCACCATGACGCCTTCATGGCTGGCCTTGTGGGCAAGCCAGGGTGCGCCGGCGATGTCGCCGATGGCATAGAGCCCTTCAACGCCAGTACGGCAGTATTCGTCGGTCACGACATGGGTGCGGTCGATCTTCACGCCAAGCGCCTCGAGGCCAAGGTTCTCGACGTTGCCGACGATGCCCACGGCGGAGATCACGGTGTCGAAATCCTGCGTCTCGATCTTGCCGCCGACCTCGATATGCGCGGTGACCCCCACGCCCGGCTTGCGGTCGAGCTTCTTGACCGCCGCCTTCTCCATGATCTTCATGCCCTGCTTGACGAAGGACTTCTTGGCGAAGGCGCTGATCTCGGCATCCTCGACCGGCAGGATGCGGTCCATGACCTCGACCACGGTCGTGTCGGCGCCAAGCGTGTGGAAGAAGCTCGCGAATTCGATGCCGATGGCGCCCGAACCGATGACGAGCAGCTTCTTCGGCATGCGCTTGGGTTGAAGGGCGTGCTTGTAGGTCCAGACCAGATCGCCATCTGCCTCAAGCCCCGGAAGCTCGCGCGCGCGGGCGCCGGAGGCGAGGATAATCGCGGGGGCGGTCAGTTCCTCGACCCCCTTGTCGGTCGTGACCTTCACGGCACCTTTTCCGGCAAGGACGGCAGTGCCCATGAAAACGGTGATCTTGTTCTTCTTCATCAGATGGCCGATGCCCGAGGACAGCTGCTTGGCCACCCCGCGCGACCGCGCGACCACGGCGTTCAGGTCATAGCCGATCCCCTCGGCCTTGAGCCCGAATTCCTTGGCGCGGTGCATCAGGTGGAAGACCTCGGCCGAGCGGAGCAGCGCCTTGGTCGGGATGCAGCCCCAGTTCAGGCAAATTCCGCCCAGATGCTCGCGCTCTACGATGGCGACGGTCTTGCCCAGTTGCGCGGCACGGATCGCGGCGACATAGCCGCCCGGACCAGCGCCGATCACGATGACGTCGAAGGATTTGGCAGCCACGGTTCCCCTCCTCTGGAAAAGTAGTTTGCCATTAAACTATTTTTATGACCCCAGCAATACAAGGGCCGCCGCACCTCGTTGCGGTCAGTGCATGGCTTCGTCCCGTAGCCTCTTCACAAAGGCGGGATAGCCGCCGGCATCCATGAATTCCTGCTCGGCAGCCGTCGACTCCCGCCCGAGCGCGACGTTGCGAAATGGAAACCGCCCGAAGCGGGCGATGATCTCGCGATGGGCGATGGCATGGAGGACATTCTCGGCACCGGTTTCGGGCAGGCGTTCCCGCATGAGCGCGACTCCGAAATCCTGATCCGCCAGATCCTCGCTATGCTCGAACGGAAGGTAAAAGAACTGCCGCTCGGGTTCCGGCGCGCCCAGATCCCAGTCGGATGCGACCGCCTTCCGTGCTGCGTCGCGGGCCTTCGCGTCAGTGGCAAAGGCAAGCGCCGACCCGCGATGGATGTTGCGCGGCAACTGGTCAGTCAGGATGAGGTAGGCGAGCGAACCGACAGTGCCGTCGACCCAATGCTCGAGGCCGCCATCATGCGCGGCCTGCCATAGGTCGAGGAACCCGTCCCGGCAGGAAGAGTCGATCTCCTCGCTGCCGGAATACCAGCCGTCCTCGCCGATCTCGCCCAGCCAGAAGTCGAGCACGTCCACCGGATCGGCCATGACCCCTCCTCCATGCCACGTCTCTAGTTGCACCCTGACAGGTCACGACGCGGCCCGCAACGGTCCTGTCTGGGGCCGATGGCAGAAGCGGGAACCAAAGACTTCCAAGGCCTTTGGGAGCGTTCTTGCGACAGATCCCGCCCGGTCTCAGGCCGCCGTCTTTTCGGGGCGCTTGTCGACTACGGCATCCACCGCCGTCACCGAGGCAGACGGAACCACGGGCGCAAAGCCCGTTCCGCGGGCCGGCGTTGCACGGCGGGTCATACGCCAGCCGGCATAGGCGGCCAGGGCAAGGAACAGAACGCCGAGGAACAGGAACAGCCCCTCAGGGCCAAGCTGGTTCATCAGCCAGCCTGCCGCAACCGGGCCGCCGATCGCGCCAAGCCCGTTGAGGAAGATCATCCCCGCACTGGCCGCCGGCATCTCCTCCTTGCCGAGAAAGTCGTTCGTGTAGGCGATGAGCAGCGAGTAGAGCGGGTTGATCATGCCGCCGAGGATGACCCCGGAGACGAGATAGGCCGCGAAGGGCATCTCGAAGAGGAAGGTCAGCACCATGGCGAAACCGCCGAAAGCCGAGACGCCGAGGATCAGCTTGCGCCGGTCGATCCGGTCCGAGGCCCAGCCGATCGGATATTGGAACACCAGGCCCCCGACATAGAGCGAGGCGACGAACATGGTGATTTGCTGAACGCTGTAACCCTTTTGTGCCCCCCAAACCGCCGCCATGCCAAACATGGCCGAGAAGATGCTTCCGGTCAGCAGCATCCCCATGCAGCCAAGCGGCGAGATGCGGAACAGGCGGCGGAAGGGCAAGGGCTTGATCGAGTCAAAGATCGGCGCCGGGGTAGCTGCCAGAAGGATCGGCAGGAAGGACAGGGAAACCAGCACCGACGGCAGGATGAACAGGACAAAGCCCGACGGGTCTGGCAGGTTCAAGAGTGCCTGGCTGGCGATGATCCCGATCATCTGGACAATCATGTAAAGCGACATCGCCTGGCCGCGCGTCTCGTTCGTGGCGGTGTTGTTCAGCCAGCTTTCGGCGGTGATGTAGACGCCGGCAAACGAAAAGCCGATCAGCGCCCGCATCACCGACCAGGCCATCCAGTCCTCGATGACCGGGTAGAGCACCAGAACCGCCGAGATGATCGAGGCGAGGGCCGCGAAGACGCGGACGTGGCCGACCTGGCGGATCATGACCGGGGCAAGCCTTGACCCTAGCAGGAAGCCCAGGAAGTAGGCCGACATCACGTAGGAGATCTGGTATGTCGAGAACCCCGCCCCCGTGCCGCGGATGCCGAGGAGCGAGCCCTGCATGCCATTGCCGACCATGAGGAACATCATGCCAGCCAGCAGCGGCCAGGAAGAGGCGAGAACCTTCAGCACTTCGGTCTCCCAGGATGGATGAAGTCTAGCACTAATTGGCCCGCGCCGCGCTTCTGTTCTGCAAGCGACGGGGAGGCAAGAAGGCGCGTCATCTTGGCTCCGGGATCAGGAGCGATGCATCGCCGTAGGAAAAGAACCGGTAGCCCTCGGCCACGGCATGGCCGTAGATCCGGCGGATACGCTCTTGCCCCATCAGCGCGGAGACGAGCATCAGCAGGGTCGACTTCGGCAGGTGGAAATTGGTCATGAGGGCATCGGTGACCCGGAAGCGATAGCCAGGATAGATGAAGATGTCGGTCGTGCCGCTGAACGCGCGGACTGTGCCCGCGGGATCGGCCGCACTTTCGATGAGCCGCAGCGCGGTGGTGCCGACGGGAATGATCCGCCCGCCCGCCGCGCGGGTGGCGTTGATCTCTGCCGCGGCTTTGGCAGTGACCTCGCCCCATTCGGCATGCATGCGGTGGGTGGTCACGTCCTCGACCTTGACCGGCAGGAAGGTCCCGGCGCCGACATGCAGCGTAACCTCGGTGAAGGTCACGCCCATCTCGGCCAGAGACCTGAGCAGCGCCTCGTCAAAGTGGAGCGAGGCGGTCGGCGCCGCCACGGCCCCTGAATGTCGGGCGAAGACGGTCTGGTAGTCGTCCTTGTCCTGGGCATCCGGCGCGCGCTTGGCGGCGATGTAGGGCGGAAGCGGCATTGCCCCCGCCTCGGCCAGGGCTGCGTCGAAATCATCGCCGGAAAGATTGAACACCAGACGAAGTTCCGTGTCGGTCTTTTCCGCGACCTCCGCGGACAGTTGTTCGGAAAAGCGGATCACCTCGCCTGTGGCGAGCTTGCGCATCGGCTTGGCAAGCGCCCTCCAGCCCTCGACCGCGGGTTCAAGCAGCGTCACCTCGACCCTCGCCTCGACCTCGCCCTGCCCCGTCATCCGCCGCCGCGTTCCCGTCAGGCGTGCCGGAATGACCTTGGTGTTGTTCAGGATCAGCCGGTCGCCGGGGCGGAACTCTTCGATCAGGTCCGAGACGCGGCGGCCCTCGATCCGGTCGCCGCGCGCGACAAGCAACCTTGCCGAGGTGCGGGGGCGTGCGGGGCGCGTCGCGATCAGCCTTTCAGGCAGGTCGAAATCGAAATCTGAGAGCTGCATCCTCAGCCACCGGCCTTTGGTGGCGGGGCGCGGAAAATCTCGCGGAACATACCGGGGGTCAGGATCGAAAGCGGGTTGACGGAAACCCGGGGGGCGCTTGTCGATCCCCGGACAGTGTAATTGAAGCCGAACAGCCCCTCGCCCGGGCGGGTCAAGATGCTGCCGATGCCATTGAGCATATAGATCGGCGAGACGACCCCGACCAGATCGATCGTGTGCGCCTCCGCGTCGAAACGCCCAGACAGCGAGACACCAAGCGAGGCGCCGATGGCCGAACTCTGCAGGATCTCCACCCCGGCAGGCGATGTCTGGAATTCGGCCTGTCCGGAACTGAAGAACAGGCCCGACGCGCGCAACTGCTCAAGCAGGCCAACGACGCTGACCGCGTTAAGCAGCGCCGCGAGCACCGGCGCTTCGGTGATCTGCACGTTTCGGAAGTCGGCGACCCCACGATACGCGGCCTTTCCGCCCGTCGGGGTCAGGGTCAGATCCAGCGTTCCGCCGCGCGCCTTTTCGAAGATGCCGGCAGCAGCAATGACCGCCCCCGCATCGTCCGACCGCAGACGGAGCGCGGACCCCTTGGAGGTCGGCGCGATCTCACCCTTCACCGGTGCCTTGCCGTTCAGCCGGGCGCTGAAGTCGCCGTTCAGCCCGCCGCGCCCGTTTATGTTCCCTGAGAAATCGGTCAGCGTCAGGCTTTCTGTCGCGGTGATCCGATCCAGCCGCACAGCAAGATCGGGACTCCCCTCTCCCGAGCCCGACGCCATGTCGGGAACCTTCCGCAGATCGACCGTGCCGCCGGTGACGGAGATTGCGACCGGTTTGCCAACGCCCTGTCCCCGCAGATCGACGCTGATGTTGAGCCAGTCGCCGCTGGTGACCTTGGTGAACCGCGCGAGGTCAAGGCCGCCCTCGGGGCGTGTGGTGACCGAGCCTTCCGCCTGAACCGGCCCGGACTTCAGCACCAGACGGTCAACACCAGCGGGCTTGGCGATCTGCCCCTCGACTTCAAGCTGGGCACGCGCGCCAACGGCCTTGTCGAGCCCGATCGCCGGCAGGCTGAGACCGATGCCGGCAAGCTCTGACGCGATGCGGAACCGGCCGCCCTCGCCTTTCACCAGATCGATCTGCATGTCGGCTGGCCCTTGCCCGGTCACCATGCCCTCTGGCAACGTCACGCCGAATTCTCGCAGGGCGGCGTCTGAAAGCTGGACCGTCCCGGTAACCTGGCTCGTGCCCTTCTTCGCGGGGGCGAAGTCCATATGCCATTGGCCATCGAACGGCGCCTCGCCCATATGACCCGGCCCCGAAATCGTCAGGCCCTGGCGGTTTGCCCTGACCTGCAACGCCTCGGCTGTCAGGACATGCCCCTCGACCAGTCGATCCGACCGGACGCTGGTCATCCTGCCCTCAACCCGGAAATCCACATCGGGCATCTCGATCTTCGGCTTAAGCGGAAAGGTCAGAATCGCGTCGACCTGGGCTCGCCCCTCCGCCAGATCGACGGGCTGACCGGCCTTTGACAGGAACTGGAACGGTGGTTCGTCAAGGATCGACAGGGCGGCCGTCACGCTGCTGTCGGCCTTGATCGTGACCTGGGCCGTGGCGGGCTTTTGCGTGATGTCGAGCACCTTGAACACTGAACCCGCCATATCGACCGGGCCCCCTTGGGGTGGCTCGACGGCACCCCGTTCAAGCACTGTCGTATAGGTCTTCCCCCTGATCGAGGAATATCCGTAGCCATCACGGATCGGGGGCATGGTCCGCATGAAACGCACTTCTGCGCCGGCGAACTCGTAATCGAAGGTCAGGACCGGCTCTACTTGCGGTACCAGCCGCAGCCCGGCGCGGACGTTGAACAGGGTGCCTTCCTGCAGGTTGGCCTTTACCCAGTCTCGTGTCTTGGGCGTGAGGGAGAGCGGCCAAAGTCCCATCACCTTGTCTGCGCTGATCTGGTTCAGCCCGAGATCGGCCGCAACGGCCCAGCCTTCCGGGCCTGCGGTGACCCTGCCGCGCGAGACAAGGCGCGTATCGCCCTCCTGGAGGGCAAACTGCCCGATCTGCACCGTGAAGGGATCGAGCGTCAGCCGGAAATCGGCCTGCCCGGCGGAAAAGCGAACCGGCGCCTGGAACAGGCCTTCGGGATCAAGCTGGAGGTCACTGAAAGAAACCTGCGAGACGTAGCTCGTCGGAAGCCCGCGTGCGAGCCCCGGCAGACGGCTGACGCCTGAGGACTTCATCCGCAGCGTCTGGCTGTCGATCGTGAGGTCCGAGAAGGTGAAGGTCTCGGACGGCACATCGAGATGCACCTTAAGACCCGCCCGGTTGAACGGCACCGGCTTGGCCGCCGGCGAGGGATGCAGCGCACCCTCGGCAATGTCGAGCGAGGCGTCGATCACCGACATCGCGCCCTGATCATCGATATTGACCTGGATGCCGCCCGAGATCGGCGCGTCTAGAACCCCAAGCCAGGCCAGCGCGTTGCTTTGCGCGGCGATGTCGGCCGCGGCGACGTCGGTCACGCTGGCGGTCAGACGCGCCGCGTGCGATGGCTTGACGCTGACGATGGTCAGGTCGGCACGGGCGGGATCGGTCGCTCCGCCGACCAAACCGAGCGAGACCTGAAGCGCAAGTTCCTCTGCGCGGTTCTTAAGCGAGATGCGTCCATCGCCAACCTGCCAGACTCGCCGCGCCCGGCGGTCGTCCAGCGTCAGGCTCAGACCATCGGCTTCAATCATGTCGATCCGGCTCAGGATCGGGGCCTGAAAGGCGGCTTCGGTCTGGTCAAGGATCTCGGCCAGCGTTCCTGCCGGCGCGCCGGCCGTGTCTGTGCCGAAAGCAAGGTCGAGACGTCCATCCTCTAGCCGCACCAGCGTCATCTGTGCGCCGACGATGCGAAGCCGGTTGGGCCTGAGTTCACCCGACAGCAGGGCTCCGGCATCGAAGGTGACCTGCGCCTCGGGCAGATTGGCGATGGTCTTGCCCTCCAGCGTCAGCAGGCGCAAGTCATCGAGTGCAAGGCGCGGTTTCCAGTCGCGATCCACCCGCAGGATGACACCGCCGATGGCGACCCGCACACCCGGCGCGAGCCCCCTCTCCAAGGCCTTGTTGACGCGACTTTCAACCTCTGCGACGACCCAGACGGGAACATGCAGCGGCCGGCCAGTCAGGCCGAGGACGGCGAAGAAGGCGATCATCCCAAGAAAGACCGCAGCAAGCGTCCAGCGCACGCCGCTATGGCGGCGATGCGACAGCAGCCGCCGGGGTCGGGTGCTGACCGGCTTTTCCTCTTCGTCCCGTATCTTTCCGCTCCCCGGACCCTTTGCCCCGCCCGATGCCCCGCAACCGTCGGTCGATAGCCGGACTTGCCTTTATCTTTGCCCGGCGGCAACTAAAACACAAAAGGTTGTAACCTCTTCGACACAGGGAGCCTTCCATGCCTGCAATCGGCGACATTGCGCCCGACTTCACCCTTCCGCGCGACGGCGGCGCGAGCATCACCCTTTCGGACCTGAAACCCGGCAAGGTGGTGCTTTACTTCTATCCCAAGGACGACACGCCCGGCTGCACGCTCGAGGCGCAGGACTTTACGGCCCGCCTTGCCGATTTCCAGGCGGCGGGGGCTACGGTGATCGGCATCTCGAAAGACAGCGTCAAGGCGCATGACAAGTTCTGCAAGAAGCACGGATTGCAGATCGTTCTGGCCTCGGACGAAGGCGGCACCACCTGCGAGGATTACGGCGTCTGGGTCGAGAAAAGCATGTACGGCAAAACCTACATGGGAATCGAACGCACGACCTTCCTGATCGACGGGGCCGGCAAGATTGCCCGCGTCTGGCCGAAGGTCAGCGTGAAGGGCCATGCCGACGAAGTGCTGGCTGTGGTCAAGGCCCTGTGACGCTGTCGCTTGCCGAAATGGCGGTGGAGGTGCTGACCACCGCCGACGGCCGCGCCAAGACGGCGCTCGGACGTCGCCATGCCGCCGCCTGGTCCGCCGCGCGGGCAGCGGGGGCACCCCTGCCGATCGGCAAGTCAGAGCCGCCGCTGCGCCCGGCCCGGCCGGAACGGCCCGAATTGCTGCCGCCCCGCGATGTCCCGCGGCGCCGGCCGGGCACGCCCGCCGGACGCATCGCGCTTCTGCATGCGGTCGCCCATATCGAGTTGAACGCGGTCGATCTGCACTGGGATATCGTCGCCCGCTTCACCGATGTGCCGATGCCGCTTGGCTTCTATGATGACTGGGTCAGGGCTGCCGACGAAGAAGCCAAGCATTTCAACCTCATCTGCGACTGTCTTGAGGCCATGGGCAGCCATTACGGCGCCCTTCCTGCCCATGCCGGGATGTGGCGGGCAGCAGAAGATACCGTCGATGACCTGCCAGGCCGGCTCGCCGTCGTGCCCATGGTGCTTGAAGCCCGCGGGCTCGATGTGACGCCGGGGATGATCGAGGTCTTCCGCAAGGCCGGCGAGACGGGCGCGGTCGAGGCGATGGAAGTCATCTATGCCGAGGAAGTTGGCCATGTCGCCTATGGCTCCAAATGGTTCAACTTCCTGTGCGGGCGCCATGACATGGACCCGAAAGACGCCTTCTACGCGCTGGTTCGCAGGTATTTCCACGGCGCCTTGAAGCCGCCCTTCAACGAGGAGAAGCGCGCAGAAGCCGGACTGCCGCCAGACTTCTACTGGCCGCTCGCGGAAGAGTCGGCAGACAGCTGATCGCGACTTGGCAAGCGAGAAGACAAATGCAGATGAGCCTCTTACGCTAAGGCATCGGCAGGAAATCGCCTATTTCGGCTCCGGATGCGCAGCTTTTCGGCATCACCTGCGCAAAATCATTGCGGCTTCCGCACTGCCTCTGCTAGCCCACGATCATCCGGGCGCTTGGGGAATGTCGCGTCCGCATAAGGGCGGCCTACGCCTTCCTACCTTGGGGACACTGGACGGAACGGGGACGTGACGGGGCAACTCTCGCATAAAATCAATTCTGTGCTCGAGCGCTGGCTGCCAGAACAGCGGCTCTTCCTGAAATCGGATACAGAGACGCGCTACATCAGGCTGCGACCTGCGACGCAGCTTGTCGCGCTTGTCGGTTCCGGGCTGTTCGTGGCCTGGGCCATCATCGCTTCTGCAGTCCTGTTTCTGGGCATGATCTCTGCCGGAACAGCGCGTGAGCAGGTCCGGCTGGCAAACCAGATGTTCGAGGATCGGCTTGTCGCGATGTCAAACGACCGCGACGCCCGTTCCGCCGAAGCACAAAGCGCGCAGACGCGCTTCAACCTTGCGCTCGACCAGGTCTCGCAGATGCAGGCGCGGCTTCTGGCTTCGGAAGATCGCCGGCGCGAGCTGGAAACAGGGATCGACGTGATCCAGAAGACCCTGCGCCGTACGATCAAGGAACGCGACGAGGCCCGGAGCCAGCTGGTGGAAGTCTCGGCCCAGCTTCAGTCGGAAAGCGGATCTGTGCAGACCGACGACAGCCGCCACCAGGACATGCAGGCGACGCTGGCCGTTCTGTCGAGCGCCCTCGCCGATACGGCAACCGAGCGCGATCAGATGGCCATCGCGACGGCCGAAGCGCAGGAGCAGGCTGCCGCATCCGAGCTTGACCTGCGGCTCATGGAAGAGCGCAACGATGCGATCTTCGATCAGCTCGAACAGGCGGTGACCGTTTCGATGGAACCGCTGGACAAGATGTTCAAGTCGGTGGGTCTGAACCCGGACTCAGTCCTGGCGCAGGTGCGCCGCGGCTATTCGGGCCAGGGCGGACCGCTGACCCCGATCTCGCTGTCGACCAAGAGCGACCCGTCCGGACTCGGCTCGACCGAGGAGGCGCGCGCCAACGGCATCCTTTCATCGCTTGACCGGATGAACATGTATCGCATCGCTTCGGGCAAGATCCCCGTCGCCATGCCGCTCAAGACCAGTTTCCGCTTCACGTCGGGCTTCGGAGGCCGCAATGACCCCCTCGGTCGCGGTCTGCGCCGCCACGAGGGTGTGGATCTTGCCGGCGCCTATGGATCGCCCATCTATGCGACCGCAGAAGGAACGGTCGTCTTTGCCGGCTGGGAAAGCGGCTATGGCCAATTGTTGCGCATCCGTCACGACTTCGGATTGGAGACCCGGTATGGCCATCTGGCGCGAATTCGCGTGAACGTCGGCGACAAGGTATCGCGTGGCGACCGGATCGGTGATATGGGCAGTACGGGCCGGTCCACCGGCACGCATCTCCACTACGAAGTCCGGGTCGATGGGACCGCCAAGAACCCGATGACGTTCCTAAAGGCAGCGCGAAATGTTTTCTAAAAGCCGAATCAACGAACCCGGCCCGAAGTCTGGTTCCGAACCGGAGCGCCCCAAGGCGCCTGAGACTGCAGCGAAAAGCTCGATGGATTTTACGTCTTCTGCCAGCAAGGCCAAACCCGGTGCGTCTGTGCTGTCGTCCGACCTGACGGTCGTCGGCAATCTCAAGACCACGGGCGACATCCAGATCGAAGGCACGGTCGAAGGCGACATCCGCGCCCATCTGCTGACGGTCGGCGAAAGCGCCACCATACGCGGCGAGATCGTGGCTGACGATATCGTCGTTAATGGCCGGGTGATTGGCCGCGTCCGTGGCCTGAAAGTGCGCCTGACCTCGACGGCGCGCGTCGAAGGCGACATCATCCACAAGACCATCGCCATCGAAAGCGGTGCGCATTTCGAGGGTTCGGTCCAGCGTCAGGACGATCCGCTGCAAAGCGGTCGCCCGGCCCTCGCCGCGCCGACACCGGCAGCGCCGGCAGTGGCCAAGCCAGACGCCGTCTGATCCGCCTGCCGCACCGATCGAGGTTTCGCGAGGGGCGCCGGCCGAGGCGCCCCTCGTCATTTCCGGCCACCTCGCGGGAAACAAACACCGTCATCAAACCTTTGTCCGGCCGACACGCAAGTTGCACCGCCCCCCGCCAGCGCTCTGTCGCTCATCGTAAAGGGGGACAGACGATGCGTATTCTCACGACTGCTTCGCGCTGGCGATCCTTGTGTCGCGCCTGATCGCGGCTCGATCCGAAAATCGAAAGGCGGCGCCTCCCTGCGCCGCCTTTTTCACTGCCCGATGGTCAGTCAAGCGCCCGGCGATACAGGTGCCAGCTCGCATGGCCCAGCACCGGCAGCGCAATGAAGAGGCCGAGGAAGGCCGGCACCATCGCAACCATCAGGAAGCTTGCGATCAGCCCCGCCCAGCTTGCCATCACCCGGGGATTGGCCAGGCAGACGGCGACGCTCGTGCGCATGGCGGTGACGAAATCCACGTCGCGCTCCAGCAGCATCGGCATGCTGATGACGGTCAGCGCGAACAGGAGCCCGGCCAGCAGGCCGCCCAGCATGCTGCCCACGGCAAACATCGCGATGCCGCGCAGGGATGCGATGAAGTCCAGAGGTTCGGACAGGTTGCCCATGGTCATGGTACCGAAGAAGGCTGCAAAAAGGCCGTAGGCCAGCAGGATCCACGCCATGAACACGAAGAAGATCACCACGATCATGAAGGGCAGCTGTCCTTGCCGCTGCTTCCAGATGACCCCGAGGATCGAGCCGAAGCGCAGGGGCTCGCCCTTCTCCAGCCGCCGGCTGACCTCGTAAAGCCCAACGGCGGCGAAGGGCGCGACCAGCGGGAATCCCCCGGCGAAGGGAATGATCCACCAGACCTGCCCCTTCAGCGTGAAAACCACCCAAAGCGCGATGCCCGCCAGCACGTAGACCGAACTGAAGAACAGGCCGTAGAACGGCGCCCTGCGGAAATCGCGTCCGCCCGCTGCAAGCGCCGCATCGATATCGGCGATGCTGAGCTTGCGCACCACCGGTTCGGCGGGAGAAGGCGCATCAGTCATGGTTGTTGTGGTCATCTCGTCTCCCTTTGAGTTTCCGCCCGTCCGCGACCCCTCTCATCCCGACCGCAAGCGGGTGCATCAATCTAGCTCAATGCCTTTCGATAAAGGTGCCATGTCGCATGACCCAGCACCGGCAGGACAATGAACAGGCCAAGGAACCCCGGCAGCATCCCAAGGAACAGCAGCACCGAGATGATGATCCCCCAGCCGAGCAGCACCACCGGATTTTCGCGCACGCAGGCCAGGCTCGTCAGCATGGCAGTGACGAAGTCGACCTCGCGGTCCAGAAGCAGCGGCAGGCTGACTACGGTCAGCGAGAACAGAAGCGTGGCAAAGACAGCGCCGACCAGCGTGCCGACGCCCAGGAACATCAGTCCGTTCGGCGTCAGGAACACCTCGAAGGACGAGGTGACATTTGTCATCACGCTCAGCCCCATGAACAGGGCAAAGATCATGTGCGCAAGGAAGTTCCAGAACAGGAAGAACACCACGATCACCGCCGCCATCGACGGGATCTGGCGGTCCTTCTGGCGGAAGATCACGCCAAGGACGCCCTTCCAGTCGAGCGGCTCGCCCGCCTCCAGCCGCCGGCTGACCTCGTAAAGCCCGCAGGCGAGGAAGGGCATCAGGATCGGGAAACCGGCTGAGGCGGGCAGCGTCCACCAGATTTGGCCCTTGGCCGTGACCGCCCACAGGATCAGCCAGCCGCCGGCAACATAGACAGCGGCGAAGAACAGGCCATAGAGGGGCGCACGGGTGAAGTCCCGCCAGCCCGCCGCAAGGCAGGCGCGCAGGTCGGCGAACGTGACGCTATTCACCTCCGGCACCGCCGGCGGCCCGGCAAGACCCTCCTCGGTCATCGCGGTCCTCCCTCTCCTCACTGGTTACGCTAGCGGAAGGAGGGAAGTCCGATCAATTCCGTATTTAGGATATCGGGTTATGAGCGGCCCGCAACCTGCGCTTGTGGGGCAACAGCCGCGCGGGTTAGGCTCGCGGCGACAGGCGTAGGAGGAACAATATGGCCCATCCTACCGGCGGGCAAGGAGGAGGCGGTGCGGTGACGAGTGGGATGCCGAAGATATGGGCGACGGATTTCCAGACAACAACGCTCAACATGACAAAACTCGTTCCGCATCATGACCGCCCGCTGATCGAGTACATCAATCTCTATGAGGCCCGGGTTCCAGTGACGCCCGAACAGGCGCCAGACTACCTCCATTTCAACAAATCGGGCTATCCGGAAAAACTAAAGTCCAGTCTGCGTGACATCTTTGAAGTCGGCGGCGGCATCATCGTCATCTCGGAGCGCTTCCACGATCTTCTGCAGGGCTTCGATCTCGGACCAACGCGACTGATCGAGGTGCCGGTCTTCGAATACGACCAGCAGCGGCAGCGGCCGGGGCGGTTTTGGATCCTGCACATCGTCGCGCAAAAGACCGAATTCGTGCCGGAAGCGTCGGAGAATGTGGAGATGTATCCGAGTGGCGACGCCTGGAAGCCGGACCCATGGATGAGGGGTGATGATGTCATCGCAGTCCGCGCCTCGGCCGCCGAAGGCCCTGATCTCTGGGTCGATCCGACCCTGAGCAATCGCATCTTTGTCTCTGACCGCCTGTATCGCGCGATCAAAGCCGAGAAGATCACCGCGCGGTCGCTGAAGTTCAAACCCTGCCGGGTGGTGTGACGGTCAGCCGGGGCGGGACAAAAAGTCTTCGAAGACTCTTGGCAAGTTCCTTCGAAGGAATTTGCGGGCGCTCGACCCGGCCTCAGTCCTCGGCGTTGGCCTCGGCGCGGCTCTTGCCGGCGACGTCCATGGCGAGCGTGGCGGCCATGAAGCGGTCGAGGTCGCCGTCGAGCACCCCTTGCGTGTCCGAGGTCTCGACCCCGGTCCGCAGGTCCTTCACCATCTGGTAGGGCTGCAGCACGTAAGAGCGGATCTGGTTGCCCCAGCCGGCATCGCCCTTGCTTTCATGCGCGGCGTTGATCGCGGCGTTGCGCTTGTCGAGTTCCAGCTGGTAGAGGCGCGAGCGCAGGGCATTCATGGCGATCTCGCGGTTCTGGTGCTGCGACTTCATCGAGCTGGTGACGACGATGTTGGTCGGCAGGTGGGTGATCCGCACGGCCGAGTCGGTGGTGTTGACGTGCTGCCCACCCGCGCCGGACGAGCGGTAGGTGTCGATGCGGATATCCGACGCCGGGATCTCGATCTCGATATTGTCGTCGACCACCGGATAGACCCATACGGACGAGAACGAGGTGTGCCGCCGCGCCGCCGAGTCATAGGGCGAGATGCGCACAAGGCGATGGACGCCCGATTCCGACTTCAGCCAGCCATAGGCATTGGGGCCTGAAATCTTGTAAGAGGCGGACTTGATCCCCGCTTCTTCGCCCGGGCTTTCGGACTGAAGCTCGACCGTGTAGCCCTTTTTCTCGGCCCAACGGACATACATCCGCGCCAGCATGTTGGCCCAGTCGCAGCTTTCGGTGCCACCGGCGCCTGCGTTGATTTCCAGATAGGTGTCGTTGCCGTCCGCCTCGCCGTTCAGCAGCGCCTCGACTTCCTTGGCCGAGGCAAGCTCGACCAGCTTCTTCAGCGCCTCCTCGGCCTCGCTGACGATCTCGGTATCGCCCTCGGCCTCGCCGAGTTCGATGAGCTCGACATTGTCCTTCAGACCGCTCTCGATCAGGCGATAGGTCGAGACCTGGTCCAGCAGCGCCTGGCGTTCACGCATCAACTTCTGCGCACGGGCGGGGTCGGACCACAGGTCGCCATCCTCGATCATGGCATTGAATTCTTCCAGCCGGTGCGGGGCGGTTTCCCAGTCCATCCTCTGGGCAAGCAGCGTCAGCGACTTCTTGATCGCTTCGACGTTGTTCTGGGTTTCGGCGCGCATCGGTCGTCATCCTTCGAAGGTCGGGGCGGAGATAGCCGTTCAGAGGTCGCGGGGCAAGGCCCGCCACCCCTGCCCTAACCCGCCTGTCAGTAGAGGCCGCCCGAGCTCAGCGTGCCGAAATCGGCCTTCTTCGGGATCACGGCCCGTTCGCCGGTCGAGGTGGTGACGGCTGAACCGAAGCCCTCTGCCCCGTCCGTCTCGCCGGCCGAGAAGAGCGGCAAGTTCGAGCCCATGGCGAAGCCGCCGTCGACCACGGCCTGGGCAAAGGCGGTGTCCTGCTGGCCCTCGCGGAAGTATTCGGCCTGCACGTTCGGACCAGTGGCATCGTCAGGCAGCCGGGCGCCGGAATAGCGGTCGACCTTCACGAAATAGCCACCGGGTGGCACCTTGAACTCGGTGCCCCCGTACTTCTTCACCGCCTCTTCCATGAACGTCTGGAAGACCGGTGCGCAGGTGCCGCCGCCCGACGCGCTGCCAAGGCTGCGGGGCTGGTCGTAACCGATGTAGCAGCCTGCCACGAGGTTCGAGCTGAAGCCGATGAACCACACGTCCTTGGCATCGTTGGTCGTGCCGGTCTTTCCGGCGATCGGGACCGGCAGTTTGATGCCGCGCCCGGTGCCCCGCTCGATCACGCCTTGCATCATCGAGGTCAGTTCATAGGCGGTGATCGGGTCCATCACCCGCTCGCGGTCGGCAATGATGGCCGGCGCGTCGCCGGCATCGAGGCTCGCCAGCTGGCAATCCTCGCATTTGCGGTCGTCATGGCGGTAGATGGTGCGGCCGTAGCGGTCCTGCACTCGGTCGACCAGCGTGGGCTCCACCCGCTCGCCGCCATTGGCGAACATCGCATAAGCGGCGACCATCTTGAACAAGGTCGTCTCCTGCGCACCGAGTGCGTTGGCAAGGAAGGGGCTCATCGGGTTGTAAACGCCGAAGAGTTCCGCGTATTTCGCGACCGTCTCCATCCCGATCGCCTGCGCGATCCGCACGGTCATCAGGTTCCGGCTCTGCTCGATCCCCGTCCGCATGGGCGACGGGCCGTAGAACTTATTCGAGGCGTTCTTCGGCTTCCACAGCCCTTCGGGCGTGTTCACCTCGATCGGGGCGTCGATGACGATCGTCGCCGGCGTGAAGCCTGAGTCGAGCGCTGCGGCATAGACGAAGGGCTTGAAGCTCGAACCCGGCTGGCGCTGCGCCTGGGTGGCGCGGTTGAAGACCGACGACTGGTAGCTGAAGCCACCCTGCATGGCGATGACGCGGCCGGTATTGACGTCCATGGCCATGAAGGCGCCCTGGATCTCGGGCACCTGCCGCAACGACCAGCGCTTGAGGCTGCCGTCATCGGCGGTCAGGCGCGTCACCAGCACCACGTCGCCCACCGAAACCAGATCGCCCGGCGCCTTGGCCTTGGGGCCAAGCTTGCCGTCCGCCCCGCGCTTGCGCGCCCAGGTCACGTCATCGGCGGGGATTTCCTGGGTACCATCGAAGCCTTCGACCCCAATGGTCGCGACGCCACCCTCGGTCGACAGCACCACCGCCGGATACCACCCGGTAATGTCGCGCGGCACCTCCGCCTTGCCGAGGGCGTTGCGCCATGCATCAGGGCCAAGCTCGGCTTCGGGGATCGTCACCCGCGAGGCCCGCCAGACGCCAAGCCCGCGGTCGTATTTTTCCAGGCCCTGGCGCAAGGCGAAGGCGGCGCGCTCCTGCAGCTCGGGGTCGACAGTCGCGCGGATCGTCAGGCCCCCCGCGAAGAACTGATCCTCGCCGAAGCTGCCCGACAGCTGGCGGCGGATCTCATCGGTGAAGTAGCTGCGCGGCGGAAGGGTTGAACGGAAGGCTGGGAAGTCACCGCTCTGCACGGTCTTCAGCGGCTCGGCCTTGGCGGTTTCGTAGGTCGCCTGATCGATATAGCCATTCTCCAGCATCTGGCCGAGAACGTAGTTCCGCCGGTCGACCGCGTCCTGATAGTTGCGCACCGGGTGAAGCTCTGCCGGCTTCTTCGGCAGTGCTGCAAGATAGGCCACCTCGCCTGCGGTCAGCGCCGTCAGCGGCTTGTTGAAATAGGTCTGCGCCGCAGCGGTGACCCCGTAGGAGTTCTGCCCCAGGAAAATCTCGTTCAGATACAGCTCGAGGATCTTGTCCTTGGAAAGCGTCTTCTCGATGTTGGAGGCAAGGATGATCTCCTTGATCTTCCGCTCGCCCGTCCGCTCGCCGCCAAGCAGGAAGTTCTTCATCACCTGCTGGGTGATGGTCGAGGCGCCACGCGTATTCTCTCCGCGAGACACGATGGCGTCGCGCAAGGCGCCGGCCATCGAGGTCACATCATAGCCCTTGTGGTGGTAGAAGTTCTTGTCCTCGGCACTGATGAAGGCGTCCTTCACCAGATCAGGAATGTCCTCGATAGGCGTGAACAGGCGGCGCTCATCGGCGAATTCGTCGATGATCTCGCCTTCACCGGAATAGATCCGGCTCATCGTCTTGGGGGCGTAATTGGCAAGACTGGCGCTGTCGGGCAGGTCACGGCTGTACATGTAGAAGACGCCGCCCACTACGAGAGCGACGAAGAACAGGCCGAGCGTGACCATCGTAAAGATGGCCCCGAAGAATGAACCGATGAACCTGAGCAAAAGCGACTCCCGAACGGATGCCCCCCTATACAGGGGAAAGCCCCGAAAGGTCAAAACCCGTTGGGTTAAACAGGCCGTGAGCCGCTCGGAACCTCAGTCACGCGGGATCTGGGCGCGGGCCGCATCTTCCTTGGCCCAGACCAGCAACCCGCTCACGATTGCCTTGGCCAGTTTGGCCCGCCACTCCGGATCGGTCATCCGCGCATGATCGCGCGCGCTGGACAAGAAACCGATCTCGAGCAGGAGCGATGGGATGTCGGGCAGTTTCAACACCGAAAATCCCGCAGACTGCAGCGGCACCCTGTGCATCTTCAGCCCATCCGCCAGGATCGCATCGCGCAGGTCGATTGCCAGCGCCTCCGTCCGGGGACGGGTTTCTGTCCGGGCAAGGTCCATCAGCACGGTCGCCACCGTGTCGTCCTGATCGGTCAGATCCACGCCCGACAAGAGTTCATCACGGTCGTGCCGTTCGGCCAGCGTCGCCGCGGCTCGGTCGCTTGCATCTTCGGACAGGGTGTAGATCGTCGCACCAACCGCCTCGCCCTCGGCCAGCGCGTCGGCGTGGATCGAGATGAAGACGTCCGCTGCAGCTGCATTGGCGATCGAGATCCGCGTCTCAAGCGGGACGAAGACGTCCTCGTCCCGGGTCATCACCACGGTGAAGCCGCCGGCGCGCAGCAGCGCCTCCTTCAGTTCGCGCGCAAAGGTCAGAACGATGTCCTTTTCAAAGGTCTTGTCGCGTTCCGCGCCGGGGTCGATGCCGCCATGGCCGGGATCAAGGACGACGACCAGCGGCCCGGTGCCCCGTGGCAGGGCCTTGGGCAGATCGGCAGCCTTTGGCAGCGCCCATTCCGGGGGCTCGGGCTGACTGGCCCTGGCCGCAAACTCCTCGGCCGTGGCGGGGGCAAGACGGATCGTCAGCAGCGCGCGGCCATCGCCCGTCTCCATCCCCGCACTGGCGACCAACATCGGACTGGCAAGCTCCATCACCAGCCGCGACCAACCCGACCGCACGGTTCCGGCCCGAAGGTCGGCAAGCCCGCTCTCGGGTCGTTCAAGGGTGCCGATCGCGGCCCAATCCACCTCTCGCGTGTCAAGGACCAGACGCGGAGGAGAGTCGAGCAGGCGCACGCGCCAAGGCACGGGCTGGGACAGGCCGAGCGTCACAGTCAACCCGCCGCCCGATCCCTCGATCGAGGATCGCGCCGCATCAAGCCGGGCCAGCGCAGAAAGCTCATCGGCAAGCGCCGCGGCACCCGTGCAGAGGACCAAAACCATCGCCGTCAGGAATGCCCGCATCCGCCCTGCCCTCATTTTTTGCGCCAGACTATCGGTCGAGCGCGCGCGCTTGTCCATGCACGGCAGGTCGCGCGTGGCGATCACGTTGCAGCGAAACCCCGGCCTTCGCCTTGTCTTTCCTGCCCACCAGCCGGTAAACTCGCGCGCGAATAGGGTCGCCTCGGCATGCTTGCGGCCAACGAGATGGAGTTCGATATGCCTGCGACCCGTGCCGCCCGGCGGCTGATCCCAGCCCTAGCGGCGACCCTTGCCCTTGGGGCGCCGGCCCTGGCGACAGACCTGTCGCAGATGACCGATGCCGAACGCGCCGCATTCGGACAAGAGGTGCGGGCTTATCTGCTCGAGAACCCCGAAGTCCTTGTCGAGGTGATGAACGTCCTGCAGGAGCGCCAGCAGCAGGCCGAGGCCGCGAACGACCAGCAGTTGATCCAGAGCCACTCGGCCGAGATCTTCAACGATCCCAACAGCTGGGTCGGCGGCAATCCCGACGGCGACATCACCGTGGTCGAGTTTACCGACTACCGCTGCGGCTATTGCCGCAAGGCCTATGACGAGGTTTCGGAACTGGTGCAGTCGGACGGCAACATCCGCTTTGTTGTCAAGGAGTTCCCGATCCTCGGCGAAGCCTCCGTGACCTCGGCACGCTTCGCCATCGCGGTGCGGCTGACGGCCGGGGATGCGGCCTATGAAAAGGCCCACGACGCGCTCATCACTCTGCGCGGCGATCCGACGCCCGAGAACCTTGGAAAGCTGGCAGACCAGCTTGGCCTCGACAAGGATGTCGTCCTTGCCAAGATGGGCAGCGACGAGGTGACGGCCGTCATCACCGCCAACCATGCCCTTGGCGAGGCGCTGCAAATCTCGGGGACCCCGACCTTCGTCGTCGACGGCACAATGCTGCGCGGCTATGTTCCGCTCGACGGGATGCGCCAGATCGTGGCGCAGCAGCGCAAGGGCTGACGCCGTCCTGCGCGTTGCCTTGACGCCGCCATTCCTTTGCCGGCTTTCTTGCAGCTTGGGACAAGATCAACTTTTCCCCGCCGCAGGCCAACACGAGTTACGCCAGGCCCGAGGCGCAATCGAGTGAAGGTCGCATGTCAGAATTGTCTAACAAACGCATATAATCCAAAGCTTTTTCAACCATGCCCCAGATTCATTTGGAAGTGGCGTTTATCACGCTCGAACCATCCGGCTGTAAGAAGAGGTCATACTCCGCTTCCTTGCAGTCAACATTCCAGTAGACGGTGTCATTCTCGAAAGGGGCCGTCGCCCTGATCGCGGGGATGCTGCAAGGGTGGTCATGGCCGCGCAGGTAAAGCGCGAGCGCGTTTCGACGAACATCGTCCTCATAGCCAGCCAGTTCGGCGCCAAACGGCTCGGGCGGCTTGGCTTTCGGCGCCGAGATGTAGAGTTGATTGCCAAACGCCTCGACATTCGGGGCAACCACCTCTGTGGCGATGATGTCCCAGAGTTTTTGCCTACCGCCGAAGGCCATAATGGTCCTCCAGGCCGTTTCAGGAGAAATGTCGTCGGTCTTCGCAAGCCCGATGTCGTCCTGGAACGCATGAAGAGCGGCGCGTGTCTTCGGCCCCATCTCGCCGTCGGGGGTGCCCACGTCATAGCCGGACAGCCCGAGCGCCGCCTGCGCAATGTAGGTCGTGAAAAGAGGGCCAGGCTCGGTGAATTTGGTGATCTTGCCGTTGGGGCTGACGGTCTGTGTCGTTGTGCAGTACCCGTTCAGTCTGGTCATGCAGGCCGTGATCGACGCGAGCCGCGCCCCAGCCTCGCTACTCATGCCGCACGAAATGGCGAGGGCCTCGGACCAATCATTGGATGAGCTGGCAATTGCTGCCCAGCCGCGCGGACAGGTCAGCGGGATCTGGCAGGCAGGTCCGCCGGCATCCTTGCAGAACTGGACTGCCTGTTCCCATCCGTATGCCCCGCAGTTGACACAGAAGCCAAGGCTCAGGTCGTTGTCGATTGCGAAGGTAATCTCGGCGCGGACGGTACCGGGCACGGTCGCTGTCAGCAAAAGGGCAAAGGAAACGGCATAACGCAACATGACAGCCATCAGCCCGCTGACCCAACGTCAGTGACGCTACCACAACCAGGCCCGGCTGTGAACGATCTGCTCTATTCCGCCGCTTCCGCGCGGGCCTGTGCCGCCTCAATTTCTGCGGCCTTCGCCTCGACCAGTTCGACGATGTGGTCGATCATCTTGTCGTTGCCCAGCTTGTGGCTTTGTTTGCCAGCAAGATAAACCATGCCCGACCCCGCCCCGCCGCCGGTAAAGCCGATATCGGTCATCAGCGCCTCGCCCGGGCCGTTTACCACGCAGCCGATGATCGACAGGCTCATCGAGGTGGTGACATGGGCCAGCCGCTCTTCCAGCGCCGCGACGGTCTTGATGACGTCGAAGCCTTGCCGCGCGCAAGACGGGCAGGAGATGATCGTTACGCCACGATGGCGCAGGCCGAGCGACTTCAGGATCTCGTAGCCGACCTTCACCTCTTCCACCGGATCGGCGGAGAGAGAGACGCGGATCGTATCGCCGATCCCCATCCAGAGCAGGTTGCCCAGGCCGATCGCCGATTTCACCGTGCCCGAAACCAGCCCTCCAGCCTCGGTGATGCCCAGATGGATCGGCGCGTCGGTCGCATCGGCCAGCTGCTGATAGGCGGCGGCAGCGAGGAACACATCCGAGGCCTTCACCGAGATCTTGAATTCGTGAAAGTCGTTGTCCTGCAGGATCTTGATATGGTCGAGCCCGCTTTCGACCATCGCCTCGGGACAGGGCTCGCCATACTTGTCGAGCAGGTGCTTCTCGAGGCTGCCGGCATTCACGCCGATGCGGATCGAACAGCCGTGGTCCTTCGCGGCCTTGATGACCTCACGCACGCGGGCGGCATCGCCGATATTGCCGGGGTTGATCCGCAGGCAGGCCGCACCCGCCTCGGCGGCCTCGATGGCACGCTTGTAGTGGAAATGGATGTCCGCCACGATTGGCACCGGGCTTTCCGCCACGATCTCCTTCAGCGCACGCGTACTCTCCTGATCGGGGGTCGAGACGCGGACGATGTCTGCCCCAGCCACGGCGCAGCGCATCACCTGCTCGATCGTCGCCTTGGCGTCGCTGGTGATGGTGTTCGTCATCGTCTGCACCGAAATCGGTGCGTCGCCGCCCACAAGCACCTTGCCGACACGGATCTGACGCGACTTGCGCCGGTCGATGTTGCGCCAGGGACGAACGGGATTGTGGGACATGGGATTAGCCTCGGGGTTCCGCGTCGCGCTCTAGATAGCCCTGCACGACCAGCACCGCAACGGCGGTCTCGGTTACAGACGGCCCCATGGAACAAATGACCAGCCGAGAAAAGCCGTTACTCGGTCGGAGTAACGGCTCCGGGTGCAGCGGTAGTTGCCGTCGCATCCGCAACCGCAACGGCAGCAGCGAGATCGGGATCGACGGAAAGATCGGCCAACTGGTACTTCTGCGTCAGCGCCTCGGGCGACAGGGCCACGTTCTTGACAACCTGCGCCCCAGGCGCGGCCGGACCATAGGTCTGACCATTTACGGCGAAATAGACTGATCCGGAGTTCCCGGCGCGCAGAACAGGCGGCTGTTCCATCTGCGGCACGACATAGCGTTCGCCGGCGTCGAGTACCTTTTCGAACAGCACCGTCCCGTCAGCAGACTGAACCCGCACCCAGGACGGGCGCGCGGCAATCAGCTCCACCCCCGGTGCCGCATCGGCAACAACTTGCGGGGTGTCACCTGTCGCGGCATCGCTCACGCCGGCGGCAGCAAGCGCCTGATCCACGGCCGAGCCAAGCGCGGGTCCGGTTTCACCGGCACGCGGATTGATCGAGGCGATCGGTCCGTCGCGAGACACAAGAACCGGAACATCCAGCGCCTGCGGGCGATAGAGCCGGTCATACCCCTGCGCGGCGGCGACCGGATCGGCTGACTGATCTGCAGACGCGATCGTCGTGTCAACCGGTGGGGCGGACCGCACCAGCGGCGCATCGCTCTTCACGTTGCCAAGCGGATCAACCTCGGCAACCACGACCGGCGCTTGCTCGATCGGGGCAAGCTGCACCCGCTGCACTTCCTGCAGGACAGACCAGCCGCCGTAGCCGAGTGCGCCGATCAGACCGACCAGCACAAGAATGGACCCGACAGCGCCCGGTTCGATCCGCGAAAGGAAACTCTGCCCACGGGGAATGAACGGCGTTCCGGGCTCGACAAACGGATCGCGCAGGCCGGGCATCGTCCGCGACGCGGGTGCGGCCTTTGACACGCGTGTGCTGCTGGAACTGCCGAGCGACTGCGTCGGAGCAAACCCAGCTTCGGCACAGAATTTCGCATAGGCCCATTCGGGATCGAGGCCGAGGTAGCGCGCGTAGGAGCGGATGTATCCAGCGATGAAGCCCTGGCTTTCAAAGGCCGAGACATCACAATTCTCGATCGCGGCGATATAGGTCGCCTTGATCTTCAACTCCCGCTGAACATCCAGAAGTGAGCGCCCGAGCGTGGCACGTTCGCCGCGCATCACGTCGCCCAGCCGCACCTCGAAGTCGTCAAACCCTTTGGGTTTGTCTTCCACTGGCGTCGAAGGATTGGACCTCCGCCCGATCATGCGCCTCTTGCCCTTCTGCCCCACCGTACGGACGAGTCGTGTCTGTGCCGACTCGCATCACGTCCTATTGACCAAACGCTAACACAGGACAAGTCGCTTTGCACTTGCAGAGCGTATCAGGCAGAGGCCTCGGCGCGATTCAGCGCACAATGTGACCAGAGATTGTCCATCGCCCTGACCAGATGGTCGATGTGGCGCGCGTCATGCACGGGCGACGGCGTGAAGCGAAGCCGTTCGGTCCCACGCGGCACGGTCGGGAAGTTGATGGGCTGTACGTAAATCCCGAAGTTTTCCAGCAACATATCCGACAACATCTTGCAATGGACGGGGTTGCCGACATGGACCGGGACGATATGCGTGCCGTGGTCGATGATCGGCAAGCCAAGACCCTTGAGCCGCATCTTCAGGATGCGCGCGTTCAACTGCTGGGCATCGCGAAGCGACTGATCTGTCTTTAGGTGCCGAACCGAGGCGGCAGCCCCTGCCGCGACCGCGGGCGGCAACGACGTCGTGAAGATGAAACCCGGCGCATAGCTGCGGATCGCATCCACCATCTTTGCCGAAGCGGCGATATAGCCGCCCATCACGCCATAAGCCTTGGCCAGCGTGCCGTTGAAGATGTCGATGCGGTCCATCAGACCTTCGCGTTCCGCCACGCCGCCACCGCGCGGCCCATACATGCCGACGGCATGAACCTCGTCGAGATAGGTCAGCGCGCCAAATTCGGCTGCCAGATCGCAGATTGCGCGGATCGGGCCGACATCGCCATCCATCGAATAGATCGATTCGAAGGCGATCACGATCGGCCGCCCCCTCTCGATGCCTTGCAGGATGCGGCGCAGGTCGGCCACGTCATTGTGCTTGAAGATATGCTTTTCTGCCCGGCTGCGACGGATGCCTTCGATCATCGACGCGTGGTTCAACTCGTCCGATACGATCACGAGGCCCGGGAACAGCGTAGCCAGCGTCGAGAGCGTCGCATCGTTGGCGATATAGGCCGACGTGAAGACCAGCGCGGCTTCCTTGCCATGCAGGTCAGCAAGCTCGGCCTCGAGACGCTTGTGATAGATCGTCGTGCCCGAGATGTTGCGCGTTCCGCCCGAGCCGGCGCCGGTGGCATCCAGCGCCTCATGCATGGCGGATAGCACCGTCGGATGCTGGCCCATGCCGAGATAGTCGTTGCCGCACCAGACGACGATGTCCTTCTCCGTCCCGTCGGGGCGGCGCCAGACGGCGTTCGGATAGGCACCCTTGCGACGTTCGATGTCGATGAAGGTGCGATAACGCCCTTCGTCGTGCAGCCGCTTGAGGGCTGAGTCCAGGGCCTTATCGTAGTCCATTCGCGTCTCCAAGTTCCGCTGGGGGGCAGGTCTGCCCTCTCTCGCTCTCACAGCAGGCGGCGTGGTTCCTTGATACTGATCAAAAAGCCATCTCTGACATCGGTCATTTTGCCGCTGATATTCAGAGATCTGTTAACCACCAATCCCGTCAATCGGCAATTGCGACGATACAGTCGGTCGGGACAACCGGCGCCGGCTTCTTCGCACATTCCTCAATGGCCTTGGCCGCTGCGTCCTTGCCCTTGCCGATTCCCCAGGTTCCGGTCGAGGGCGAGATGGCAAAGACCTTGTCGCGGCGGATCTTCTTGTAAGTCTTGTCGAAATCCTCGGTTGCGCTTGACGACAACTGGAAGGGTCGCTCGGTCCAGCCTTTCGGACGGATCAGGCCGACGATCACGCAGTCCGCCGCACCTTTCCGCTTTTCGGTGCAGGCGGCGAGCGCCGCAACCTTGGCAGCCTCGATCGTGTGGTGGTTGGCAGCGGCAACCGTGGCTTCCGACATGAGCCCGTCATCGGGAGAAATGGCGATCGCACCGTAATAGGGCTGGGCCGCGCCGACCTGGGCCAGAATCACGCCTTCCTTGTCGGACAGTGCCTTGTTCGGCAGGATCTCGACCTCGGCCTCGCCGACGGGATAGAGAAGCGGCGCGACTGCGGCTTCGGTCATGGTCTGGGCCGCTGCTGCGGAAATCCCCAGGGAAACGATGCCGGCGGCCAGGGTGAGGCCAGCCCGAATGACGGTCATTCCAATCTCTCCGTTCTGCGGCTTACTGCCAGAGTCGCCGCCGATATAAGCGATCCCGGCGGCACTGGACAGAGGTTGCGACCCGCGCCTAGGGTCGCGGGCCAGCCAAATCACGAGAGTTTTCCAATGAGCCTGCAAGACGTCCTCGCCCGCATCGACCGCGACCTGCCCGAAGCAGTCGCCCGGCTTGAGACATTGCTGCGCATCCCGTCGATCTCGACCGACCCGGCCTATCGCAGCGATTGCGCCAAGGCCGCCGACTGGCTGGTCGAGGATCTGCGCGGGATCGGTTTTGACGCCTCGGCGCGCCCGACCCCCGGCCATCCGATGGTCATGGGCCATGGCGGCAATGGCGGCGGACGGCACCTGTTGTTCTACGGCCATTACGACGTGCAGCCGGTCGATCCGCTGGAACTGTGGCACAGCGATCCCTTCGGCCCGCAGATTGAGGACACGCCCAGGGGCAAGGTGATCCGCGGCCGCGGGGCCTCGGACGACAAGGGACAGCTGATGACCTTCATCGAGGCCTGCCGGGCCTGGAAGGCCGTGAACGGCACCCTGCCCGGCCGCCTGACGATCTTCCTGGAGGGCGAGGAGGAATCGGGCTCCCCCTCGCTGATCCCGTTCCTCAAGGACAATGCGGCCGAGCTGAAGGCAGACCTCGCTCTGATCTGCGACACAGGTCTTTTCGCCGACCGGGTGCCGGCCATCGTCACGCAACTGCGCGGGCTGGCGAAGGTCGAATTCACCATCAGGGCGGCCAGCCGCGACCTGCATTCCGGCGGCTATGGCGGCCTTGCGATCAATCCGCTGCGGGTCATGGCCCGGCTTCTCGCGGGCCTTCATGACGACAAGGGACGCGTCACTTTGCCCGGCTTCTATGACGGCGTGACCGAACTGCCCGAGGACATCCGCGCCCAATGGCAGGGGCTGGCCTTCGACCATGCCGCCTTCCTTGGCGATGTCGGCCTGTCGGTTCCGGCGGGCGAGCAGGACCGCACTCCGCTCGAAATGCTGTGGTCCCGCCCGACCTGCGAGATCAACGGGCTGTGGGGCGGCTACACGGGTGCTGGCTTCAAGACCGTGCTTCCGGCCGAGGCCCATGCCAAGGTCAGCTTCCGCCTCGTCGGCCAGCAGGACCCGGCGAAAATCCGCGCGGCCTTCTTCGACTATGTCCGCGCCAACCTGCCCGCCGATTGCACGGTCGAGTTCGACCAGTCCACCGGCAGCCCGGCCAGCCACATGGCGGTGACAGATCCGGCCTTCGAACTGGCCCGGAAGGCGCTGAGCGACGAATGGGGGATGCCGGCGGCCTTCATCGGCGAGGGCGGCTCGATCCCGGTCGCGGGCTATTTCAAGACCTATCTCGGCATGGACGCGATGTTGATCGGCTTCTCGAAGGACGACGACCAGATCCATTCGCCGAACGAGAAATACGACCTCGATTGCTTCCACAAGGGCATCCGGTCCTGGGCACGCATCCTCGCGGCCCTGACATGACCATCGCCTTCCGCGATGCGCAGCCCGAGGACGAGGCAGCGTGGCGGCAGCTTTGGCAGGGTTTTCTCGACCACTACGCCGAAACGCTGGACCCCGCCGTTACGGATGGGATTTGGGCGCGGATCCTCGATCCGGGTCACGGGCTGAATTGCCGCCTCGCGCTCCTTGACGGACAGGTGGCGGGCCTGGCCCATTGGCATCCCCAGATTGCGACCTGGCTCCTGAAGGACGACCTCTATCTCGAGGATTTCTTCATCGAACCCGCCTGTCGTGGCCGGGGCCTAGGGCGGGCGATGATGGAGGATCTGGCGGCGGTCGGCCGGGCGCGCGGGCTTGGGCGCCTGTGCTGGAACACCGAGATCGACAACGATCGCGCCAGAAGTCTTTACGAGACGCTGGCGCCCTGGGACGGGCTGATCCGCTACCGGATGCCGCTCTGACTACTTGATGATCGTCACCGAGGTTGCGCGGCGGTTCGCGCCATCGGCATACCATTCGATCTGGACCTTGCTGCCGTTCTTCAGCCCCGGATCAATGAAATCTGCCGGCAAACGATAGACGGTGCGGTTCGACAGGATGAGGTTCAGCGACGACTCGTTGAAACTCTTCACGATTCCCGTCGCGGTCACCGTGGGAATCGTCGGCGTGTCCGGAATAGCGACGCTCTCCTCGGCAACACCGAATTCATCGAAGACCAGGGGCGTATTCTCGGCCGGCGCGCCCATCGAGGCATCGGTGGGCTGCCCGCCATCGACCGGTTCGCCCATGCTCGGCTCGATCGCCTGACCCATGACGGGGTCAACCGGCTGTCCCATCATGGGGTCGACCGGCTGGCCCATGGTGGCATCGCCGGCCACCGGTTCGACCGGTTCGCCAAGCGAGTCGATGGGCGGGTTGGTGACTTTGATCTGAGTGTCCGGCGCCTGGGTCGAAGGGTCCATCGACAGCGCTTCGTTCGGAACCGACTCCATTGGAATTGGCGGCTGCGCCAGAGGGCCGTCATCGACGGGGGCGCCCAGGGAATAGTCCTGAGCCAGACTGCCGGATGCCAGCCCCGCCCCGAGAATCACCGACAGGGCCATGGTTTGCAGCGGGCGGAGGGGGCGCATCGTCTTCTCCTTGCAGTCCGGGGACGCGGTCTTCGCAACACATGCCATCTCGGCAGCGAATTCTGAACCCCCAATCACGTGATCGGCATCTACCTTTCGGCAATCAGCCGCGCAAACCGATCGGGACAGTTCAGGACGCGCCCTGTGCCATACGAACGAGCTTGACGATCAGCGCGAGCCAGGGCGCTGCATGCAGCGCCAGATCGAACCAGTCGAGCGGACGGACAAGCGTGCCAGAGGCCAGCATCCTGAGCTTTTCCACGATATGCGGCTCAGGAACAAAGGGGGCGAGGCCAAGCGTGGCCGCCGCCAGCAGAAAATAGAAAAGGGGCGTCTGATCGAAGAGAGACATATGCGCGTTCCCGAATGAGATGGCGAAGTCATCGCGCATCGCAACCCGGCTGTCGCTGAGGTGAAATGGCGCGGTGGACGGGGCTCGAACCCGCGACCCCCGGCGTGACAGGCCGGTACTCTAACCGACTGAGCTACCACCGCGCATGGGCATCCGTTTCGCCGGAAATACGACGCCGGTCGGTGTCCTGGCAGGTGGCGCGGTGGACGGGGCTCGAACCCGCGACCCCCGGCGTGACAGGCCGGTACTCTAACCGACTGAGCTACCACCGCGCGGGCACCTGCCGGGGACACTCCCGGCGTGGGCGGTCTATTACGCATCCCCACAGGCGGCGTCAAGCGCACCCCGCCGCGAAAGCCGGGAAATTTGCGCCTCCGCCCCCTACAGCGGATGCGCGGCAAGGAAACGGGCGATCGCCGCTGCCGTCTGCGCCGGATGGAGATCGGGGAAGAAATGACCGCCCGGCAGCGCTTCGGCCTGAAGGCTGGTGAATTTCGGCACCCAGGTGGCGGGCAGATCATAAAGCCGGGCCATCGCACCGCTGGCGCCGTAGAGCACCAGTGTCGGCGCGGCAATGCGACGACCGAGATCCGCCCGGTCATCGGCGCGATCCACCGTCAGCGCCGCACGGTAGTCATTGCAGGCCCCGCGGATCGCCTCTGGGTCGCGCCAGGCGGCGCGGTAGGCCGCCATCTGTTCGGCATCGAAATCCGCAACCTTTGACGCGCCCCAGCCGACGAGAGAGGTCTCGAAGAAGAAATCCGGGTCGGCGCCGATCATCCGCTCGGGGAAAGGTTCCGGCTGGGCAAGGTAGAACCAGTGCCAATAGGTCTGGGCGACCTCCATCCGCAAATCATCAAGCAGCGTCAGTGTGGGCACGATATCCATCAGCGTAACGCTTGCCACCGCCTCCGGGTGATCAAGCGCCATCCGGTGCGCCGTTCGCCCGCCACGGTCATGGCCGACGAGATGGAAGCGCGGCGCTCCAAGCGCGCGCATCACTGCAAGCTGGTCGGCAGCCATGGCCCGGAAGGAGCAATCGGCCATGTCCTGCGGTTTCGACGAAGCGCCGTAGCCCCGCAGATCGGAGCAGATCACCCGGTAGCCTCGGGCGACAAGATCGGGCGCGATCCGCGCCCAAAGGGCATGGGTCTGCGGGAAACCATGCAAGAGCAGGACCGGCGGCCCCTCACCGCCCGCAACGCAGAAGATTTCTGCGCCATCGACCGCGATGCGATACCGGGTGAAGCCTTCGAACATGCGCCCCCTCCTCTGCCTGCCCCTATCTTGAGACCGGACGCCGACAGGCGGCAAGGGAGTCGTTCAGCGCTCGGGCGCCGGGATGAATTCCTGATTGTCGTCGGGGGGCAGGCGGAAGCGGCCATGCGCCCAGTCGCCGGCGCGCCAGGCCTCCTTTGCCGCCTCGATCCGTTCCTTCGACGAGGCGACGAAGTTCCACCAGATGTGGCGCGGCCCGTCCATCGTTGCCCCACCCAGCAGCATCAGCCGCGCGCCCTGATCCCCTGCCCGGACCGAGATGCGGTCGCCGGGGCGGAAGACCAGCATCTGGCCTGCCTCGAACTCCTGCCCGCCGACAGTCACGGCGCCATCGAGCACGTAGACCCCGCGATCCTCGTGGTCGTCCGGCAGCGGGATCGCCGCGCCGGGCTGCAGCAGGGCATCGGCATAGAAGGTCTCGGAGAACACCTTGACCGGGGCTTTCTCACCCCAGGCGGTGCCCAGCACGAGGCGCACCTGCTTGCCCTCGCCTTCCAGTTCCGGCAGCGAGGTCTTTTCGGCATGGATGAAGTCGGGTGTCGCGTCCTCGTGCTCCTTCGGCAGGGCCATCCAGGTCTGCAGGCCGAGCATCGAGAAGGGCGCCTTGCGCATTTCCTCGTCGGTGCGCTCCGAATGGCTGATGCCATGCCCGGCCACCATCCAGTTCACCGCGCCCGGTTCGATCCAGAGGTTGGTGCCAAGGCTGTCGCGATGATGCAGCCGACCCTTCATCAGATAGGTCACGGTGGCGAGCCCGATATGGGGATGGGGGCGCACGTCGATCCCCTGCCCGGTCAGGAACTCGGCCGGTCCCATCTGGTCGAAGAAGATGAAGGGGCCGACCATCTGACGCTGAGCCGAGGGCAGCGCGCGCCGCACCTCGAATCCGCCAAGGTCGCGGGCCCGGGGGACAATGACCGTTTCGATGGCATCGACGGCGTCCCCGATCGGGATCTCGGGATCGAGCAGCGGGTTCCACATGACGGCCTCCTGTTCCTGTCTGACGCCAAGATAGACCCGAACCTTCGGCGCACAAATTGGCCACCCACGATCAGATTCTGCGCATTTTCGCGCAGATCAGTCGGAAAGGATGGCCGGGAGCATCTCCAGCACCTCACCACGCAAATGCGGGCCAAGCGCCGGACCGCCCCGTTCGGCATCGATCTGCATCGTCGCGAAGACGACCTCGCGCCCCTCCTTCTCGGCCCAGCCGACGAACCAGCCGAGCGGCGTGGCACGGTTTGGCTTGCCTTCTACCAGAGGATAGCCCGTCCCGGTCTTGCCGTGGACCGTCCAACCGCCGGCCTGAAAGACAGGAAGCACGGCCTCGGTCATGGCGACGGCCCGCTTCGACACCGGCAGGTCGCCCAACCGGAAGCGGCGCAGGAAATCCACCTGCTCGTCGGGCGAGATTGCGAGGGACGACATCAGCCAGGACTGGGTCAGGCCATTGTTCTTGCCCGGGTCGCCCGACACATCCGCGTTGCCGTAAGCGAAGTCACTTGTATAGGCGGCAAACCTTTCCATCCCCAGTTTCCCAGTCAGAACGCGCGAGAACCAGACGAGCGATTGCTCCTCCCAAAGAGCGGCATCGGCCCGCCGGATCTCGGGCGCGTGAGAGGCAGGCTCCTCTCCGGCCGGCAAGTCCCAGACCGGGGTATGCGCGTCGATTAGCACACCTGCATCGAAGCCCATGATCGCGAGCGGCAGCTTGAAGCTCGACATCGGCGGCATCCGGGTGGCGCAGTCCCCTTCGCGATGCAGGACATCCCCGGACTCGACGTCCGCAACGACGGTGCATTGCAGCAGGGGCGCCCCGGCTTCGGCCGGAACAGCGACCAGCGGCAGGATCAGCGAGAGGGATAGGGCGAGTGTGGAACGCATCAACTTCTCCTTGCAAAGGGCGCGGCCCTAGCGTGCAAGATCAAGGCAACCAAGATCCTCGGCCTCGTCCTCACGCAAATGCGACATGTCGTGTCGCAGATGTGTTGACGTCTCCGTCGATTGGGCCGCACTCTGCCCTCAAGCCCGCCGCGCCAGTTCGAGGAGTCCCCATGCCCGCCCCCGCCCCTGATCGCGCTGACTTCCTCTCCCACCTCGGCCAGACACTGGCCGGGATAGAGGCGGACGGGCTTTACAAACGCGAACGGCTCATCACCTCGGCGCAGGGAACATGGGTGGGCATGCAGGGGTCGGACCGCAAGGTTCTGAACCTTTGCGCGAACAACTACCTTGGCCTTGCCGACCATCCCGCGCTGATCGCCGCCGCCAAGCAGGCGATGGATGAGCACGGCTATGGCATGGCCTCGGTCCGCTTCATCTGCGGCACGCAGGACCTGCACCGGCAGCTGGAGGAGCGGATCGCGCGCTTTCTCGGGATGGAGGATTCGATCCTGTTCGCCGCCTGCTTCGACGCCAATGGCGGGCTGTTCGAGCCTTTGCTTGGGCCAGAGGATGCGGTCATCTCCGACGCACTGAACCATGCCTCGATCATCGACGGCATCCGGCTCTGCAAGGCGAAGCGCTATCGCTACGCCAATTCCGACATGGCCGATCTGGAGGCGCAGCTGCAGCAGGCCCGCGCCGATGGCGCCCGCTTCCTGATGATCGCGACGGATGGTGTCTTTTCGATGGACGGCTACCTCGCGAAGCTGGGCGAAATCCGGGCCTTGGCGGACCGATACGGCGCGCTGGTGATGGTTGACGACTGCCACGCCACCGGATTCATGGGGCCGCAGGGGCGCGGCACGCCGGCCCATGCCGGGGTCAAGGTCGATATCCTGACCGGCACGCTCGGCAAGGCCCTTGGTGGGGCGCTTGGCGGCTACATCGCCGGGCCGCAGGCCGCGATCGACCTCTTGCGCCAGCGGGCGCGGCCCTACCTCTTCTCGAACGCACTGCCCCCGGCCGTGGTCGGCGCGGCACTGTCGGCGCTCGACATCGTCGAGGCAGCGGACGACCTTCGCGCCCAGCTCTTCGCCAATGCCGCCTACTGGCGGGCGGGGCTGACCGATGCCGGTTTCCGCCTGCTACCGGGCGAGCATCCGATCATCCCGGTCATGCTGGGCGAGGCGACGCTGGCGCAGGCGATGGCGCGCGACCTCTTCACCCGCGGCGTCCATGTCTCGGGCTTCTTTTTCCCGGTCGTGCCCAAGGGGCAGGCCCGGATCCGCACGCAGATGAACGCGCGGCTGACGCGCGAAGACCTCGATTTCGCGCTCGACGCCTTCCGGGCGGCGGGCAAGGCCACGGGAGTGCTGGCATGACTAACATGATGAAGGCGCTGGTGAAGGCCAAACCGGAACCGGGTCTGTGGATGGAGAACCGCCCCGTGCCGGAGATCGGGCCGGATGACGTGCTGATCCGCATCAAGAAAACGGGCATCTGCGGCACCGACATCCATATCTGGAACTGGGATGCCTGGGCCGAGCGCACCGTGCCGGTCGGCCTTATCACCGGCCACGAATTCGCGGGCGAGATCGTGGAACTGGGCCGCAACGTCACCGACCTGAAGATCGGCCAGCGCTGCTCGGGCGAAGGGCACCTGATCGGCAAGCACAGCCGCCAGAGCCGGTCGGGCAAGTTCCACCTCGACCCCGAGACGCGCGGCGTGGGTGTCAACGAACCCGGCGCCTTCGCCCAATACCTGCGCCTGCCAGCCTTCAACGTCGTGCCCCTGCCCGACGCCATCGACGACGAAATCGGCGCAATTCTCGATCCGCTCGGCAATGCCGTGCATACCGCCCTCAGCTTCGACCTGATCGGCGAGGACGTGCTCATCACTGGTGCTGGCCCGATCGGGATCATGGCCGCCGCCGTCGCCCGCCATGTCGGCGCGCGGCACGTCGTCATCACCGATGTGAACCCGGATCGGCTGGCGCTGGCGGCCAAGGTCGCCGACGTGGTGCCGGTGAACGTGGCGCAGGAGGACCTCAAGGCGGTCATGGCGAAGCTCGGCATGGTGCAGGGCTTTGACGTGGGGATGGAGATGTCGGGGAACCAGGCCGCGCTCGACCAGATGGTCGAGGCGCTGGTGATGGGCGGGCGGATCGCTCTCCTCGGCATCCCGCCGGGGAAATCGCCAGTGGACTGGAGCCGCATCGTCTTCAAGGCTATCACGATCAAGGGCGTCTATGGCCGCGAGATCTTCGAGACCTGGTACAAGATGATCGCGATGCTGGAAAACGGCCTCGACATCCGTGCGGTCATCACCCACCGGATGAAGGTGGACGACTTCCGCGAGGGATTCGAGACCATGCGCTCGGGGAAAAGCGGAAAGATCGTTCTCGACTGGACCTGAGGCAGATCCGTTACGTAACGTTCCTCTGTCGCTTGAGCCGCCAAGCCGCCACTCTGACGCGACCCGCGCGAGAGGAGGCTCCATGACCCTGCCCGAGAACCATCCGCGCCTGCGCAAGCGGCCCTTCACGGCGCAGGAACTGCTGGCAGACGGCATCGTTCATGCTGTGGCGCTGATCGCCGGGCTGGTCGCCTTTTCGGTCCTGCTGGCGCAGGTGCTCTGGCGGCAGGACCTAGGGACCTTCTCGGCTCTCGCGGTCTATGCCGCGGGCTATTTCCTGATGTTCGGCTTTTCGCTGGCCTACAACATGGTGCCGCCCTCCCCGATCAAGTGGGTTCTGCGGCGGTTCGACCATTCGTCCATCTACATAATGATCGCAGGCACTTACACTGCGCTTGTCATCCAATTCGACAGCTGGATCTGGATCCTTGCACTGCTTGGTGTGGTCTGGACCGGCGCCATCCTCGGCGCGGTGGTGAAGATCGGTCTGCCCGGCAGGTTCGATGGCCTGTCGGTGATCGCCTATGTGGCCTTGGGCGGTGTGGGCCTCGCCGCGATCCAACCGGCCTGGACGGCCCTGCCGACGGCGAGCCTGATCCTGATCGGGTTGGGTGGCGTCACCTATGTTGCCGGCATCGCCTTCTACAAATGGCACAGCCTGCACTTCCACAATGCGATCTGGCACCTCTGCGTGGCCGTCGCGGCGGCGCTCCACTTTGCCGCCGTCGCCGTGGCTGCAGGGGCCTGAGGGCCGGCCGGTTAAGTGATCGGCATCAACTCACCCGCCTCGATGCGAAACGGCAGAATGTTTTCCTGCGGCGGCAGCGGACAGACGGCAAGGTCGGTAAAGGCACAGGGCGGATTGAAGGCCTTGTTGAAGTCGAGGACGATCGTCCCATTCCCGGCCTCTTCTCCATAGAGAAAGCGCGAGGCAGCATAGGTCTCGGATTTCGAAGTGAGGTCTCGCAGGACGAACATCGGCTTGCCTGATTTCAGATGGGTCGGCAGCAAGGACCACGTCTTGCCGTCACGCTCGAAACTGGCACGGTGAGTCAGCGTGACATGGGTTGCCACCCCGTTGACCATGTCGATGTCGAATGTTCGCGGCGTAGCCAGAGGTTCCCACCGGGCAAGGACGCGCCAAGTCGGATCAAGCGGGAAATAGGCCAGGCCGGGGAAATTCGCGCGGTTTGCCGGATCGCAATCGCGAACCCGAAGCGCCCAGGTGCCCTCCAGAGTGGTAAGCTCAAGGATCAGCCCTTCGGTCCGGACCTGCGGATAGGCATCGGGCACGGGCTGGAACGGCAGCGCGGTGCCAGTCCCTTCCGGCAGAATGGTCGCTGCACCGTCCACTGGCAGATCCAGCAGACCGAGATGCTCGGGCCCTACTGACAAAACCAGATCATTGTCTGCCGCCCTGCCAACCCGCCAGCGCCCCGGGGTCACCTCCAGCCGGTCGGTCAGGTTCAGCCAACCCGCATCCGCCTTGAGATCGGCAAGGCGCCTCGCCTTCCAGGTGGCAATCTGCTCTGCGTAAGTCTCATCCATGTCAGTCCCGTTCCACCCGAGGCGGTTCTTCTGGTCAGCCGGTGCATCAAGCAGTCAACGCCAGCGTTGTCCGGCAGCCCGGCGCAGTTGTAAAGAGCAACGGGTGAGCCTGAGCCATGTAAGGAAAACTGGTGGGCGGTGAGGGACTCGAACCCCCGACATTCTCGGTGTAAACGAGACGCTCTACCAACTGAGCTAACCGCCCGCCGAAAGCCGCATAGCGCGATATCGCGGTGCTGTGCAAGCCAAGCCTGCGGCAGGGTTGGAATGAACACAACCCAAGGCAGAAAAAAGATCCGTCGCCGCGCAACCGTACGGCGTTCGCCTTAAAATTGTCTCATGTCGAGTGATTCTTGAATGCGTCAGGAGGCAGAAGGCTCCGACGTCACACGAGTTGAAGGAGTTGCGCCATGAAGATCCACAAGATTGCCGAACGTGCCGGAAGCCTTGCATTCATCGTGTTCACCATAGGGGCCCTGGGAGTTTTTACCGGGATGGTGGTGGCGATGGTCTTCAATCCCGGTGAAGCTGGTCGCGCAACGCTGGTGAACTGGGTCGCAGGGTCCCTGGTCGTCTCGCTTATGGGTGCGGTTCTCGGTTCGGTGGCAGATGCCGCCCCGGTCCGCAAGCCCTCATCGGATGCCGAGCGCCTTGCACATCTCCGCATTCCGACCGAGGCACAACAGGCGACCGATATTCCGGTTCGCACCACCGTCGCCCCGCGCCGTGTGGCAGTGTCGGCCTTCCGCCCGGAACTTGCCCGCCGCTAAGGGTCAGAGCTCAGCGGCAAGCCCAAGAAGCGCATCGAGTTCCACCGCGCTCTCGATATGATCTGCCAGGGCATCGAGCGTGACCTGCACCTCTGCCCCGTAGCGCAGGCCCGATGGGGCCGCGCCAATCCCGGAAAGCCAGGCAGACCGGAATCCATCCTCGCCGAACAGGCCGTGCAGATAGGTTCCAACCACCCGCCCGTCAGCCGACATCGCCCCCTCGGGCTGTCCGTCGATCTCGGCGAAGGGGCGCGCGCGGTCAGGCCCCTCGCTCCGGCCCAGGTGGATCTCATAGCCCGATATCGGCGAGCCGCTCTGCTGATGCCGGCCCTCGACCCGCTCCAGCCGCTTGTCTGCCGACATGGTGGTTTCGATGTCGAGCAGGCCAAGACCCTGGGTAGTTCCCGGCGCCCCCTCGATGCCCTCGGGATCGTGGATGAGCCGACCGAGCATCTGGTAGCCGCCGCAAAGGCCAAGAATCCTCCCTCCCCTGCGCAGATGCGCGGCAAGGTCGATGTCCCAACCCTGCGCCCTGAGAAAGGCAAGATCACCGACCGTGCTCTTGGACCCTGGCAGAATCACGAGGTCGGTATCGCCGGGCAGAGCTTCGCCCGGCCGGAGCATCTGCACCGAAACGCCCGGCTCGAGTTTCAGGGGGTCGAGATCGTCGAAGTTGGCGATGCGCGCCAGTTGCAGGCAGACGATCCGGAGGCCGCCCCGCCGTTCGGCGCCGGCAATATCGAGCGCATCCTCGGCGGGCAACCGGTGGGCCTGCGGAAACCAGGGCACGACGCCCAGTCCCCGCCAACCGGTTCGCGCCGCGATCATCGCATAACCATCGTCAAAAAGGCGAGGATCGCCACGAAACTTGTTGATGAGAAATCCCTTCACCATCGCGGCATCGTCCGGGTCAAGCACCGCCTGCGTGCCGATGATCTGCGCGATGACCCCCCCTCGGTCGATGTCTCCGGCCAGGATGACCGGCACCCCCGCCGCGCGGGCAAAGCCCATATTGGCGATATCGCCCGACCGGAGGTTCACTTCGGCCGGACTGCCCGCCCCTTCGACGATCACGAGGTCAGCGTCGGCTCCGAGACGGCGGAAACTCTCCAGCACCGGCGCCATCAGGCGCGGCTTGATCGCCGAGTAGTCCCGCGCCCGGGCCGTGCCCCATCGCTTGCCCTGGACCACGATCTGCGCGCCGGTGTCCGTCTCTGGCTTCAGCAGCACCGGGTTCATGTCGGTGTGAGGTTCGCCCCCGCAGGCCAGAGCCTGCAGCGCCTGTGCCCGGCCAATCTCGCCGCCATCGACGGTGACGGCCGCATTGTTCGACATGTTCTGCGGCTTGAACGGACGCACACGCAGGCCCTGCCGGGTGAAGGCCCGGGCAAGACCCGCGACAAGGAGCGACTTTCCGACATTGGAACCGGCGCCCTGGATCATGATCGCGCGCATCATGACCGCTCCGCAACCGAATGATTTAGCGTAGCAAAATCGGAATCTGGGCGTCTCTGAATTTTCGCAGGAAATTCGTATCGCCGCATTCTCAGAACTCCACCCCCGGCTGCGCCTTGATGCCGGCGCGGAACGGATGTTTCACTTGGGCCATCTCGGTCACGAGGTCGGCAATCTCGATCAGCTCGGGCTTGGCATTCCGCCCGGTCAGGCAGACATGGGTCATCTCGGGTTTCTCGTCGCGCAGGAAGGCGACGACCTCGGCGATATCGAGATAATCGTAACGCAGCGCGATGTTGATCTCGTCCAGCAGGACGAAGCGGATCTCGGGATCGCGGATCAGTTGCTTGGCCGTTTCCCAGCCGGCTGCTGCCATCGCCTTGTCGCGCGCGAGGTCCTGCGTCTCCCAGGTGAAGCCCTCGCCGGCCACGACGAAACGGCACTGGTCGGCGAAATGCGTCTCGATCAGCGTCCGCTCACCGGTCGACCAGGCGCCCTTGATGAACTGCACGACCGCACAGGGCATCCCATGCGCGATGCAGCGGAAGATCATGCCGAACCCGGCCGAACTCTTGCCCTTGCCTGGTCCGGTATGGACGATGACAAGACCTTTCTCGCCGGTCTTCTCCGCCATCATCCGGTCGCGCACCTCCTTGATCTTCGCCTTCTTCTCGCGGTGGCGACGCTCTTCTTCGGGGGTCGGATCGGACATGCCTTCGGGGCCTTCTGCTTGACAGGGCGCGGCTCTTGGCGCAGGGGTGGCGGGCTGGTTCCTGTCTATGACAGGTGAAAAGGGAATGTGCTAGGGCGGCCCGTCTGACTGGGCCCCCCGAAGCACAGCCGCCCCCGCGACCGTGACCGGAGAGGTCGCCCAACCGCCACTGGCAGATGCCGGGAAGGCCGGGCGACCGACAGGGCAACCTGAGATCCGCAAGCCGGGAGACCTGCCAGCGTGATGGAACACCAACCGGGCGGGGTGCCCCGGTGACGGTCCGGCAGCTGTGCCGCCCCGCCGATCCCCGCCTAATGAAGGACGACGATGCGGCCCTGCCCTGCCCCGATGTTGCACCTGCCCCCGATCGTGGAAGGGGGCGCTGCCCCCCTCCTCGCCTGCGGCGCGGAGTCCCCCGGGGTATTTTCGCCAAGAAGAAGCCGGGGGCCGGAATGGATCTGAGCGCCGCGCGGCCTTCGGTCGAACTCCTCATCTGCACGACCTGTCGCATCATGGGCGCGCCGGCCGAGGGGCCGGTGCGGCCCGGCGCGATCCTGCATGCCAAACTGGCGCGGGCAGGCGTGCCCGGCGTCACGGTGCGGGCCGTCGAGTGCCTGTCGAATTGCGAGCGCGGCTGTTCCGTCGCTCTGCGCGGACCGGGCCGCTGGACCTATGTCTATGGCGACATCGACCCCGACCTGCATCTCGACGCGCTGATCGACGGCGCCACCCGCTATGCCGCCACGCCTGACGGGCTGATCCCGTGGCGCGAGCGGCCCGAGCATTTCCGCAAACACTGCATCGCGCGCATCCCGCCGCTGGAGACCCAGAATGTCTGACCTCGTGAAGATCCCCGTCACCGTGATCACCGGCTTCCTTGGCGCCGGCAAGACCACGTTGGTGCGCCACCTGCTGCAGAACCCGCAAGGCAAGCGGCTGGCGGTCGTCGTGAACGAATTCGGCGATGTCGGCGTCGATGGCGAGATCCTGAAAAGCTGCGCGCTGCCCGACTGCCCGGAGGAGAACATCGTCGAATTGGCGAATGGCTGCATCTGCTGCACGGTGGCCGACGATTTCATCCCGACCATCGAAGGGCTGATGGCACTCAGCCCGCGGCCCGACCACATCCTGATCGAGACCTCAGGCCTCGCGCTGCCAAAGCCGCTCCTGAAGGCCTTCGACTGGCCGGCGATCCGGTCGCGCATCACCGTCGATGGCGTGATCGCCGTGGCGGATGCCGAGGCGGTGGCGGCGGGCCGGTTCGCGCCGGATGTGGAGCGAGTAGATGCGCAGCGGCAGGCAGATGACTCCATCGACCATGAGACGCCGCTTTCGGAGGTGTTCGAAGACCAGATCGCCTGTGCCGACATCGTGCTTCTGACCAAGCCTGACCTTGCAGGGGTCGAGGGCCTGGCCGCCGCCCGCGCCGTGATCGCGGCTGAGGCGCCGCGGCCACTGCCGGTGGTCGAGGTGGCCGAGGGCGTGGTGGATCCGCGCGTGATCCTCGGCCTTGGTGCGGCGGCGGAGGATGACCTTGCCGCGCGGCCCTCGCATCATGACGGGATGGAGGACCATGACCACGAGGATTTCGACTCGGTCGTGATCGACATCCCCGAACAGGCCGATCCGGCGGCGCTGGCGGCCAAGGTCGAGCGGCTGGCGCGCGAGCTGAACATCCTGCGGGTCAAGGGCTATGCTGCCGTCGCGGGCAAGCCGATGCGGCTCTTGCTGCAGGCGGTCGGGTCGCGGGTGCGCACGCAGTTCGACCGGCCTTGGGAGCCGGGCGAGGCACGGCGCGGGCGGCTGGTGGTCATCGCCGAGCATGACGACATCGACGAGGCCGCGATCCGCGCGGTCCTTGCGGGGTAAGGTAAGGCGATGCACGTCATCTTCCGCGAAAGCCACGGGCTGGACGAGACGGCGGTTCCCACCGATCTGGGGCAAACCCCCGCCGATCTGGTGGTGCTATCCTTCTCGGACAGCGACCTTGGCGCCTTCGCGGCGGGATGGCACCGGGCGAAGGGGTCGTTGCCCAGCCTGCGGCTTGCCAATCTGGCGGCGCTGAAGCATCCGCTGTCGGTCGATACCTATGTCGAGCAGACGCTCTCGGGCGCGAAGGGCATCCTGATCCGCCTGATCGGTGGTGTGCCTTACTGGGCCTACGGGCTGCAACAGGTCGAAGCGCTGGCGCGGGAGCGCGGTATCGCGCTCGCCGTGCTGCCCGCCGACGGGCGGCCCGACCCGCGCCTCGACGCCGTATCGACCCTGCCCGCCTCGACGCTGAAACGCCTTCAGCATCTCTGTGACGAGGGCGGCGCGGTAGCGGCGCAGGCGGCGCTGGCGCAGATGGCGCTGGCGGCAGGGCTTTATGCCGGCCCGGTGCGCGGCGCGAAGGTGCTGCCTGATGTCGGGGGATGGACACCGGAGGCCGGTGTCGCCTGCCCGGCGGGGCTGATGCTGGCGGCAGAACGGCCGCGCGTCCTTGTCACCTTCTACCGCGCCTGGGTGGCGGCGCATGACCTTGGCCCGATCGAGGCGCTGTTCGCTGCCTTGCGTGCGCGGGGCTTCGATCCCGTCGGACTGTTCGCACCGTCGCTGAAAGCGCCGGGTGCCAAGGGCTGGCTCGCGCGCTGGACCGAAGCGCTGAAACCTGTGGCCATCGTAAACGCCACCTCCTTCTCCGGTCGCGGGGATGATGGGACGAGCCCACTCGACGCGGCGGGCGTGCCGGTGTTCCAGATCGCACTCTCGACGGCGACACGGGCAGCCTGGGACGGGTCGGCGCGCGGCCTGTCGCCCGCCGACCTCGCCATGCATGTCGTCCTGCCCGAGGTCGATGGCCGCCTCTTCGCCGGGGTCGCCTCGTTCAAGGAGCCGGGCGCGCGCGACCCGGTTCTGGAATTCGCGCGCTACGCCCATCAGGCGGATGGGCCCCGGATCGAGGCCATCGCCGACCGTGTCGCGGGCTGGGTGCGGCTTTCCACGGTGCCTGAGGCCGAGCGGAGGGTTGCGCTTGTACTCTCCACCTACCCCGGCAAGGCGCACCAGATGGCCCATGCCGTGGGCCTCGACGCGCTGGCTTCGGCCGAAGCGATGCTGGCCGACCTTGGCTCGCCTGCGGGTCCGCTGGCGGAGGACCTCCTGACTGAGACGATGGACTGGCCAGTTACCGCCTACGAAGCAGAGCTTGCGCGCCTTCCTGAAAGCCTGCGCGCCGATCTGACCGCCGCATGGGGGGCGCCCGAAGAGGACCTTGCTGTCCACGAAGGCGCCTTCCGCTTCTCTGCTGTCCGGCGCGGGAACATGCTGGTCGCGCTGCAACCCGAGCGGGGGACGCCGAACCACCGCGACGCCGAATACCACGACCTCTCGCGCACACCGCGCCACGCCTACGTCGCCTTCTATCTGTGGCTCCGCCGCGCCGAGCGCATCCATGCCCTCGTCCATATCGGCGCGCATGGCACGCTCGAATGGCTGCCGGGCAAGTCGGTCGCGCTGTCCGACGCCTGCTGGCCCGAGGCGCTGACCGGCGATCTGCCGGTGATCTATCCCTTCATCGTCAATGACCCCGGCGAGGCGGCACAGGCCAAGCGGCGGATCGGGGCGGTGACCATCGGTCATGTTCCGCCGCCGCTGAAAGTCGGGGGCACCTCGGAGAAGCTGAGGCGGCTGGAAGGCTTGCTGGACGAGTTCTCGAACGCCGACGGTCTCGACCCCGCCCGCCGCGACCGGCTGCAACGCTCGATCCGCGACGAGGCGCAGGCGGCGGGTGTGGAGGCTGATCTGGGCCTTCAGCCCGAGATGTCGGCGGCCGAGGCGATCACCCGCATCGACCGCTTCGTCTGCGACGTGAAGGAAAGCCAGTTCGGCGAGGGGCTGCATGTCTTTGGCCGCGCCGCGCCGGGCGAGCCGGGCGGCGGGGCCAGCGCGATTGCCGAACGGCAGGCGCTGCTCGACGCGCTGAACGGCAAGCGCATCGCCCCCGGACCTTCGGGCTCCCCTTATCGCGGCCGGGCCGATGTTCTCCCGACGGGGCGGAACCTCTACACCACCGATCCGCGCGCCGTCCCGTCGCGCGCCGCTTATGCGCAGGGCGTGAAGCTGGCCGAGGAACTCGTCCGCCGCCATTTGCAGGATCACGGCGACTACCCCAAGGGGCTGGTCGTCGATCTCTGGGGGTCGGCCACGATGCGCACGGCGGGCGAGGAATTCGCCATGGCGCTGCACCTTCTGGGCGCGAAACCGGTCTGGGACGACGGTTCCGACCGTGTCTCGGGCGTCGAAATCCTGCCACTCGCCCTGCTTGACCGGCCGCGCCTCGACGTGACCCTGCGCGTCTCTGGCCTGTTCCGTGACGTGTTCCCGACGCTCTCCACCCTGTTCGGGCAGGCCGTGTCTGCCCTCGCCGGGCGCGACGAGGCGCCCGACTGGAACCCCTTCGCCGGCCGCGCGGCGCAGTCGCGCGTCTATGGCCCCGCGCCCGGCAGCTACGGCCTCGGCATGGGCGAGACGGTCGAGGACTATACCGACGAGGGCCGCCGCGCCGCAGGCGAGGCCTGGCTATCGGCCAGCCAATGGGCGCTCGACGGCGCGGAGCCCACGCCCGACCGGACGGGACTTGAACTCCGCATCGCGGGGGCCGATGCCTTCGTCCACCTGCAGGACCTGCCCGAGACCGACCTCCTGCTCGCCGTCGACTATGCCGCGCATGAGGCGGGCTTTGCCGCCGCGCAGGCGGTGACCGGGGGCAAGGCCGCGCTCTGGCATCTCGACGCGACCAACCCCGACACGCCCCGCGCCCGCTCCCTGAAGGAAGAGATCGCCCGCGTCACCCGCGCCCGGGCCACCCATCCGGACTGGCTCCGCGGCATGATGCGCCACGGCTTCCGCGGCGGGGCCGAGATCGCGGCGACGCTCGATCACATGGCGGCCTTTGCCCATCTGGCGGGCGCGGTCGAGCCGCATCTCTTCGACCTCTACCACGACGCGACACTGGGCGACCCGGAGGTCCGCGACTTCCTCGCCCGCGAGAATCCCGGGGCGCTCGCCGCAATGGAAGCGCGTTTTGCCGCCTTGCACGCCGCCGGCCTCTGGCGCACCCGGAGGAATTCGATTCTAGCAGGATTGGTCCTCGCCAATCTGGAGCGTCTGACATGAGACCCCGTCCGCAGGTCAAGGGCTGGTGCCCCGGCGCCTACCGACCGATGCAATCCGGCGACGGGCTGATCGCGCGGGTGCGCCCGGTGCTGGCGCGGCTGACGGTGGAACAGGCGATTGGCCTCTGCGACGCCGCGCTGAAGCACGGCTCGGGCATCATCGACCTGACCAGCCGGGCGAACCTGCAACTGCGGGGCGTGACTTCCGCAAGCCTCGATCCGCTGATCGCCGATCTCGACAGGCTCGGACTCCTCGACGCCGACCCGAGCCTCGAGGGGCGGCGGAACCTGCTCGTGCAGCCGCTATGGACGGACGGCGACCTGACCGACCGGCTGACCCACGCCCTTCTCGCGCAGCTGGCCGATCTGCCCGACCTGCCCCCGAAGATGGGGATCGCTATTGATACCGGCCCCGCGCCGATCCTGTCGCATCACTCCGCCGATTTCCGCTTCGAGCGGGCGGCGGACGGCAGCCTGATCCTGCGCGCCGATGGCAGCCCGACCGGGCAAGCGGTGGCCGAGGCCGAGGCCATCGACCGCCTCATCGACCTCGCAAACTGGTTCACCGAGACCGGCGGCGCGGTGGCCGGGCGGATGTCCCGCCATCTTGAGGCGATGCCCCTCCCGCCCGCATTCACCGGCACGGCCCCCGCCGCGCCCGCCTCCCTGCCGGAACCGGGGCTTACGGCTCTTGGCCCCGCCTATGGCGTCGCCTTCGGCCAGATCGAGGCTGCCGCCCTCGCCCGGCTGCTGGATACGACCCGAGCCACCGCCCTGCGCGTCAGCCCCAACCGCCTTCTGCTGCTCGAGGGCGGCCAGCCGGCCGCGACGCCCGACTTCATCACCGACCCCGCCGATCCGCTGCGCCGGGTCGAGGCCTGCCCCGGCGCGCCCTTTTGCCCGTCCTCCACCGTCGAGACGCGCCAACTCGCCCGCCGGCTCGCCCCGCTGGCCAAGGGAACGGTGCACGTTTCCGGCTGCGCCAAGGGTTGCGCCCATGCCGCGACGGCGGATGTCGCGCTTGTCGGCCGGGGCGGCGCATTCGACCTTGTCAGAAACGGCGCGGCATGGGATGCCCCGATCGCCTCGGGCCTTTCGCCAGAGACCCTGCCCCAGACCCTCGGAACCGCCTGATGCACATTTACGAAACCGACGGCGCCGCGATCTACCGCCAGTCCTTCGCCATGATCCGGGCCGAGGCCGACCTCGGCCGCTTCGACGTCGACGAGGAGCAGGTCGTGGTCCGCATGATCCACGCTGCCGGGATGGTGGGGCTGGAGCGGTTCGTGAAGATCTCGCCCGGCTTCGTCCCCGCCGCCCGCGCGGCGCTGGAGGCCGGCGCGCCGATCCTCTGCGACGCGCGGATGGTGAGCGAAGGCGTGACCCGCACGCGCCTGCCCGCCGACAACGAGGTCATCTGCACCCTGCACGACCCCTCGGTGCCGGAACTTGCCAGACGGATGGCGAACACCCGTTCGGCCGCCGCGCTGGAGCTGTGGAGGCCACATCTGGCGGGATCGGTCGTTGCCATCGGGAACGCGCCGACCGCGCTGTTCCACCTTCTGAACATGCTCGAAGACCCTGCCTGCCCGCGCCCGGCCGCGATCATCGGCTGCCCGGTCGGCTTTGTCGGCGCGGCGGAATCGAAGGACGCGCTCTGGGCCGAACAACCTGTGCCGAGCCTGATCGTCGAAGGCCGCTTGGGCGGCTCCGCGATCACCGTCGCCGCCGTCAACGCCATCGCGAGCCGCAAGGAATGACCGCGCCCGAAGCTCATCAAGGTACGATCTGGGGGTTGGGCCTCGGCCCCGGCGAGCCCGACCTGATGAGCGTCCGCGCCGACCGCCTGTTGCGCGGCGCGCGCCACGTCGCCTACTTCCGCAAGGCCGGGCGACCGGGACAGGCACGGCAGATCGTCAATGGCATGATCGGCCCAGAAGCGGTTGAATTCCCAATGGAATACCCGGTAACGACCGAGATCGCGTTGGAAGACCCCGCCTATAACACCGCCTTGTCCTCCTTCTATGCCGACTGCGCCGCGCATCTGGCCGAGTTATCGGATCGCGGCGAGGAGGTCGTCGTGCTGTGCGAGGGCGATCCGTTCTTCTACGGCTCTTTCATGCATCTCTACACGCGGTTGTCCGCCACCCATCCCGTGCAGGTCGTGCCCGCCATCACTGGCATGTCCGGTGCATGGACGGCGACGGGCCAGCCGATCACCTGGGGCGACGACGTGCTGACCGTGCTGATGGCAACCCTGCCCGAGGATGACCTTGCCCGGCGGATGGCGGATACCGATGCGCTGGTAGTCATGAAGATCGGCCGCAACATCGACAAGGTCCGCCGCGCGCTGGAACGCGCCGGGAAACTTGGCGATGCCTGGATCGTCGAATACGCCACCATGCCGGGACAGAGGGTTTCCAGACTGTCTGAGGTTGATGGCGTAACTCCCTATTTTTCCATCGTGATCGTCCACGGTCATGGACGGCGGCCATGACCGGCTGGGTTGCCGTCGCGGGCCTTGGTCCTGGCGCCGAGGCGCTGGTGACCCCGGAGGTGACCGCAACTCTGGCCGAGGCCACCGACGTGGTGGGCTACATTCCCTATGTCGCCCGCGTGACCCCGCGTCCCGGCCTGACGCTGCTCCCCTCCGACAACCGGGTGGAGGTGGACCGCGCGACGCACGCCCTGACGATGGCAGCCGAGGGGAAACGGGTGGTTGTCGTCTCCTCGGGCGATCCGGGCGTCTTTGCAATGGCCTCGGCGCTGTTCGAGGCGCTGGAGGCCGGGCCACGCGACTGGCGCAGCATCGACATCCGCGTGCTTCCGGGGATCACGGCGATGCTCGCCGCCTCGGCCCGCGCGGGCGCGCCGCTCGGGCACGATTTCTGCGCCATCAACCTGTCGGACAATCTCAAGCCCTGGGATGTGATCGAGAAACGGCTTCGTCTTGCCGCAGAAGCGGATTTCGCGATGGCCTTCTACAACCCACGATCTGCAAGCCGCCCCATGGGGTTCGAGCGCACTCTTGAAGTTCTGAGAGAGGCCTGCGGCGATGCCCGCCCGGTGATCTTTGCCCGCAACGTTTCTCTCCCCGACGAGACGATACGCGTCGTGCCGCTGACCGAGACCACGCCCGAGATGGCTGACATGCGCACGTTGGTCATCGTCGGCTCCAGCCGCACCCGGATCATCGAGAGGCCGGACCTCGCCCCGATCGTCTATACCCCGAGGTTCGCGGAATGATCGAGCCATTCCAGAACCTCGGCCACCTCATGCACCTCGCGCCGGGGTGGCAGGACGGGGCGGTCGATCATCAGGACCGGCAACCCCAGTTCCCGCGCCGCCGCAAGCTTGGCCGAGGCCCCATCGCCGCCTGCGTTCTTGCAGACGACGATATCCACACCGTGGTCCTGCATCACCTCCCGGTCGCCTTCGACCGTGAAGGGGCCACGAGAGACGATCACCGTTGCGTCCGGCAACGGCAGTCGGCCGACCGGCGGATCGACGAGGCGCAGGATGTAATGGTGCTGGGGTTGGGCGGCGAATTCGGCCAGATGCATCCGGCCAAGCGCAAGGAAAATGCGTCGGGAACCCCCCGCAAGCGCTTGAACGGCAGCGGGAATGTCGGGAACACGCTGCCAGTCATCGCCGGGAACCGGCTGCCAGGCAGGGCGGGTCAGCGCGACCAACGGAACGCCGGCCTGCCGCGCTCCGGCGACTGCGTTGGCGCTCATCTGTGCGGCGAAAGGGTGCGTGGCATCAACAAGATGCGTGACGTTGTTCACGCAAAGATATTCGACCAGCCCCTGCACGCCGCCGAATCCCCCCGTTCGCACCGGAATAGGCTGCGCGCGCGGACTGTCCACCCGGCCGGCATAACTGAGGACCGCTCGCTCTCGCCGCTCGGCCAGCAACTGGGCGAGTGCCGTGGCTTCGGTCGTGCCGCCGAGGATCAGGATGTTGCGCATGGCTGAGACCCCGTGGCTCTCGATTGTCGGTCTGGGCGAAGATGGCCCGGATGGCCTGCCGCCCGCAAGCCGCGCCGCTATCGAGGCGGCGGAGGTCGTCATGGGCGCCAAGCGGCATCTGGCGCTGCTGCCGGGCCTCAAGGCCGAGACGATCGAATGGCCGGTGCCCTTTGCCGATGGCATCCCGGTCGTGCTGGCGCTCCGGGGCCGAAGGGTGGTCATGCTCGCCTCGGGCGATCCGTTCTGGTTTGGCGCCGGCACTTCTGTGGCGAAGCACCTTGAGCCCGAGGAATGGGTGGCGCACCCCGCGCCCTCGACCTTCGCGCTGATCGCCGCGCGTCTTGGCTGGCCCCTCGAGCGGACAACCTGCCTCGGCCTCCATGCTGCCCTGTTGACCGATATCCGGCCGCATCTGGCGCCCGGTCAGCGGATCATCGCGCTTCTGCGGGACGGTGCGGCGGCCCAGCAGTTGGCGACGCGGATCTTCGCCTTGGGGTTCGGAGCAAGCCATCTGACCGTCTGCGAGGCGGTCGGCGGACCGCGCGAGCGGCTGCGAAAGATGAACGCCCATTCATATGATCTGGATGATGTGGCGCATCCCGTTGCCCTCGCCATCGAGGTGGAGGGCGACGGGCGCGTGTTGACGCGGGCCAGCGGACTGCCGGACGATCTATTCGCCCATGACGGCCAGATCACCAAGCGGCCGGTCCGGGCGCTGGCTTTGTCGGCGCTGGCTCCGCGTCCGGGCGAGCTTTTGTGGGACATCGGTGCGGGCTCCGGCTCGATCGGCATCGAGTGGATGCTGACGCATCCGACCTGCCGCGCGATCGGGATCGAGGCCGACCCCGCGCGGGCGGAGCGGGCCGAGACCAATGCCGGGGTTCTGGGCGTGGGCGGATTGCGGATCGTGCGTGGCACCGCGCCCGAGGCGCTGGCGGGTCTGCCCTTGCCGCAAGCGGTCTTCATCGGCGGCGGCGTGACCGAGCAGCTGCTGACCCATCTGTGGGACATCCTGCCCGAAGGCACCCGCGTGGTCGCCCATGCCGTGACGATCGAAAGCGAGGCACTGTTTGCCGTCTGGCAGGAGAAGGCAGGCGGCACGCTCTTGCGGATCGAACTCGCCGAGGCCGCGCCCCTTGGGCGGAAGCGCGGCTGGAAGGCGAGTTATCCGGTCGTGCAATGGAGCGTCACGCGATGATCGTGGCGGGGTTCGGCTTTCGTCAGGCGGCGACGCTTGCCTCGCTGCAAGAGGCGCTGGCGGGCGTAACGCCGGGCCTGATCGCCACTGCCGCAGCGAAGGCGGGGCACCCGGCCTTCCGCGCACTCGCCGAGGCGCTGGCGGTGCCGGCGGTGGCCGTGGCCGATGACGACCTGCGGCAGGCCGATACGAGAACCGAAAGCGCCGCCTCGCGAGCGGCGCATGGCGCGGGCAGCGTGGCCGAGGCGGCGGCGCTGGTCGCGGCTGGCCCGGGCGCGTCGCTTCTGGGGCCGCGCGCCGTGTCGCGCGACCGTATGGCAACTTGTGCGCTGGCGGAAAGGACAACCCCATGACCGTGCATTTCATCGGCGCCGGACCGGGCGCGCCGGACCTCATCACACTTCGCGGGCGCGACCTGATCGCGGCCTGCCCGGTTTGCCTTTACGCGGGCTCGCTGGTGCCGGAGGAGATCCTGCGCCATTGCCCGCCGGGGGCGAAAATCGTGAACACCGCGCCGATGGACCTCGACGCGATCATGGCCGAGATCGCGGCGGCCCATGCCGAGGGCAAGGATGTGGCGCGGCTTCATTCCGGCGACCTGTCGGTCTGGTCGGCCATGGGCGAGCAGCTGCGGCGCCTGCGCGAGATGGGCATTCCCTATGACGTGACGCCGGGGGTTCCGTCCTTTGCCGCCGCGGCCGCCGCGCTTGGGGCCGAGCTGACGCTGCCGGGACTGGCGCAGTCGGTGGTGCTGACGCGGACCTCGGGGCGGGCCTCGCCGATGCCCTCGGGCGAGACGCTGGCGGCCTTCGGCGCGACGGGGGCGACGCTGGCCGTTCATCTGTCGATCCATGTTCTTGGGAAAGTCGTTGAGGAATTGACGCCCCACTACGGCGCCGATTGTCCAGTCGCGGTCGTCTACCGCGCGACATGGCCCGACGAGAAGATCGTGCGGGCGACACTTTCGACCATCGAGGCGGCGATGGGGGATGGGGTCGAGCGGACGGCGCTGATCCTTGTCGGACCGGCGCTGGCGGCGGAGGGGTTCAACGAAAGCCGCCTCTATTCGACCGATTATGACCGGCGGTTCCGACCGCAGCGGGCCGATGGCTGAGCTCTGGCGCAACACCAATGACGCGTCCCTGCGTGGCACCAGCCCGGCCATGTCCGCGTCGGTCTGGCCTGACCGATCATGACCCCCCTCCCTCCCGGACTTCTCGTCTCGGCCCCTGCCTCGGGCACCGGCAAGACCACGGTCATGCTGGGGCTGCTGCGCACGCTCCGGGACCGGGGGATGGCGGTGCAGCCCTACAAGTCGGGGCCGGATTACATCGACCCCGCCTTTCATCGCGCGGCGGCGGGACGCGCCTCCTACAACCTTGACAGCTGGGCGATGGCGCCCGCGCTGCTCGATACCATCGCGCATCGGGCGACGGACGCGGATCTCGTGATCGCCGAGGGGTCCATGGGCCTCTTCGACGGGGTCGCGAGCAAAGGGGCGACCGGCACCGGGGCGAGCGCCGAGATCGCGGCGCGGATGGGTTGGCCGGTGGTGCTGGTGCTCGATGTGGGCGGTCAGGCGCAGTCGGCAGCTGCGACGGCACTCGGGTTTCAGGCATACCGCCCGGACCTGCCCTTTGCCGGGGTGATCCTGAACCGCGTGGCCAGCCCACGGCATGAACGTCTTGCCCGGCTGGGGATGGAACAGGCGGGACTGACGGTGCTGGGCGCCCTGCCCCGGCGCGGCGACCTTGTGCTGCCCGAGCGGCATCTAGGCCTCGTGCAGGCGGTGGAACACCCCGACCTCGAGGCCGCGATCGTCGCCTATGCCGCCTTCCTGTCGGCCCATGTCGATGTCCCGGCGCTGGCGGCATTGGCCGCTGGCACGACGGCAGGGGCGGCGGGCGCCCTGCCCCGTCCCCCGGCCCAGAGGATCGCGCTGGCGCAGGACGCGGCCTTTTCCTTTGCTTATCCGCATCTCGTCGCCGGCTGGCGCGAGGCCGGGGCGGAGATCCTGCCCTTCTCGCCCCTGGCCGACGAGGCGCCCGATCCTTCGGCGGACCTGTGCTGGCTGCCCGGCGGCTATCCGGAGCTGCATGGCGGGCGGCTGGCAGCGGCAGAACGGTTCCGCCACGGCCTGCGCGCCTTTGCCGAAACGCGTCCCGTGCATGGCGAATGCGGGGGCTACATGGCCTTGGGCGACGCGCTGATCGACAAAGACGGCACGCGGCACCGGATGGCGGGGCTTCTGGGGCTGGTGACGAGCTACGAGAAGCGGCGGATGCATCTGGGCTACCGGCGGGCCGAGCTCCTGGCGCCGATGCCGGGCTTCGGGCCGGGCGCGGCGCTGCGGGGGCATGAATTCCATTACTCGACGATCCTCGAGCAGCCCGACGCGCCGCTCGCCCGCGTCACCGATGCCGAGGCCGCCGAGGTACCCGAGACGGGCTCGCGCCGGGGCCTTGTGACCGGAACCTTCTTCCATCTGATCGCGGAGGACGCATGACGGGCTTTGTCTCCTTCGTCGGCTCGGGTCCGGGAGACCCGGAGCTTCTGACGATCAAGGCCGTGAACCGGCTGAAGGCGGCCGATGCGGTGCTGTTCGACGACCTCTCGGCGGGGCCGATCCTGGACCTCGCGCGGCCCGGCACGGATATGGTGGCGGTCGGCAAACGTGCAGGGCGCCCCTCGCCCAAGCAGGATCATGTCAGCCGCCTGCTGGTGGATTACGCCGCAACGGGCGCGCGGGTTGTGCGGCTCAAATCCGGCGATCCGGGCATATTCGGGCGGCTCGAGGAAGAGATCGTCGCGCTGCGCGCGGCGGGCATCCCTTTCGAGGTGATCCCCGGCGTGACCTCGGCCACCGCCGCCGCCGCCGCCGCCGCAATTCCCCTGACGCGCCGGCTGACGGCACGGCGGGTGCAGTTTGTCACCGGCCATGACGTGGCCGGCGCCCTGCCGGGCGACCTGAATCTTGCGGCGCTGGCCGATCCCATAGCGACGACCGTGGTGTTCATGCCCAAGCGCACCTTTCCCGCATTGGCAGGACGGCTGATCGCGGCGGGTCTGCCGAGCGAAACGCCCTGCCTGATGGCCGAGAACGTGAGCCACCCCGACCAGCGCCTGAGCCGGCACACGATGGCGAGCTTGGCCACGCTTCTGGAACAGGCCGCGGGCGATGCGCCTGCCCTGATCGTCTATGGCCCGCTGATGGAGGATACCCCGTGAAGGTCACGCTCTGCGCGACCTGCGAGGGCTATTCGACGGGCTACCTGCATGCGCTGCGGCAGGCGATCGAGGCGGCGGGCCTGCCGGTCAAGGTGGCGACGGCCGCCTGCATGCAGGGCTGCGCGCGACCCGTAGCACTGGCGGTGCGGGAAGAGGGCAAGACCGCCTATCTCTTTGGCGAGACCAGCGAGGCCGACCTGCCGGACCTGATGACGTTCCTGTCCCTCTATGCCGCATCATCCAACGGTGAGCTTGCCGACGCGCGTCCGCTCGGTGGGCTGCGCTTCAAGTCGATTGCCCGCATTCCGGGCTGAGGATGTCGCGGCTGCGCCTGCCGGGGTCGCAGTTCGCGCTTGACCCGACGGGGTTGCAGGATCACAAGGGCTGGGCAAGGTGGACGTGTCGCAAGGCACGGACTGAAACGGGAACCGGGACCGGCCGCAAGGCCTGCAACCCCACCGCCCCCGCGACTGTATGCGGCGAGCGCCCCTCCGGAATGCCACTGATCCCCCTGGGATCGGGAAGGCGGAACGGGCGCAGCGACCCGCGAGTCAGGAGACCGGCCGTGCACGGAATGAAGGTAGCGCCGTCGGGTGTGACGGCAAGGAGAGACACGATGACCACTTCCACCTCGCTCAGCGCCGCCAAGTCGGGCTCTGCCCTGATGGCGATCCTGTTCGTGACCGTCCTCGGCGCTTCGAGCGTCTTCCTGACCGGTCTCGCCCAGTCGCAGACGCTGCACGACGCGGCGCATGACGTTCGTCACACCACGGGCTTTCCCTGCCACTGAGGCAGGCTGACCCCACCCCCCCATGCTGAAACACATGTTGACCGGCGCGTTGTTCGCCGGAGTACTGGCTGGCCTGTTTGCGGCCCTCCTCCAGTATTTTCTTGTTCAGCCTTTGATCGTGCTGAGCGAACGGTATGAATCGGGCGAGCTGGTACATTTCGCCGGTGTCGCGGGCGCGGAAGCCGCCCACGATCACGACCATGATCATGACGCTGCCGACGCCGCTGCTGCGACCGATGCGACGGCAGAGCCTGCAGCCGAAGGGTCAGAGGCCCACAGCCACCATCACGACGAGGCCAGCGGCGAGACGCCGCCCCTCACCCGCAACATGCTGACTATCGGCTTCCTGGCCCTCGTTTATGTGGGTTACGGACTGCTTCTGGTCGCAGGGTTCGCCGTCGCGGCACAATTCGGCATCCAGGTCACGGCGCGGCAGGGTCTGCTCTGGGGTCTGGCGGGCTTTGCCGCCTTCCAGCTTGCCCCGGCTATCGGCCTTGCGCCCGAGCTTCCCGGTACACCGGCGGCAGACCTGACGGCGCGTCAGATCTGGTGGGTCGGAACCGCGATCGCCACGGCAGGCGGGCTTGCCCTGATCGGCTACGGGCGCAGCCTGATCGCGGTCGTCGCAGGCGCGATCCTGCTGGCGCTGCCCCACGTGATCGGAGCGCCGGAACCGGCAGCGTTCGGCGGGGTCGTTCCGCCGGAACTCGCGGCCTCGTTTGCGGCCCGTGCACTGGCGGTTGGACTTGCGTCCTGGGCCCTGCTCGGCTGGCTCGCGGGCCGGTTCTGGAGCCAGGACGAAGCTTCGACCTGATCCCGGGCCGCGATGTCGCAGCCGCACCCTGCAAGGGCGCAATCCGATTGACGCGCCAAGATCGCGACCGGTAACAAGGATGTGTCCTACGGTGTCGCCCGCCCCTGCCGGGGCGGCGATGAAACGGGAAGCCGGTGACGGAGTGATCCGAAATCCGGCGCTGCCCCCGCAACGGTAGGCGAGCTTAGGCCCCCATATGCCACTGCGCGGCACGCGTGGGAAGGCGGGGCGCCGCGGGAGCGATCCCGGCTCGCAAGCCCGGAGACCGGCCGCCAGGATCGCAATCGGGGTTCGCGCCCCAAACCGAAATCCATGCCGCTGCACGGGGTGTATGCGGAGCAAGGAGCAAGACATGCATATCGAACCCGGCATCGTGACCGGTGCAAAAATCATCCTCTCCTATGCCACGGCCGCCGCAGTCGGTGGCGTGACCCTGAAATATGCCTTCGATGCGATCCGGGCGCAGGGTATGCCGTCGCTCGTCCTGCGCAGCGTGATCTCGACCGTTCTGGTCTTCTGCTTCTTCGAAGTGTTGCCGCATGCGCCAGTCGGCGTGTCGGAGGTGCACCTGATCCTTGGTACGACGCTCTTGCTGCTGTTCGGTGCGGCACCGGCCGCGATCGGCCTGGCCATGGGCCTGCTGGTGCAGGGACTGTCCTTCGCGCCCTTCGACCTGCCGCAATACGGCATGAACGTCACCACGCTTCTGGTTCCGCTCTTCGCGATCGACGCGCTGGCCAAGCGGGTCATCCCGGCGGGCACGGCCTATGTCGATGTGACCTATGCCCAGCTGATGAAGCTGTCCTTCGCCTATCAGGGCGGCGTGGTTGCCTGGGTCGCCTTCTGGGCCTTCTACGGCCTCGGCGTTAGCAAGCACACGCTTGAAAGCGTCGGAGCGTTCGGCATCGCCTATATGGCGGTCATCCTGATCGAGCCGCTGGTCGACCTCGCCGTTCTGGCGGGCGCCAAGGCGCTGAAGGGACGCGACCTGAAAGGCCTCGTGACCCCGCGTCTTTACGCGGCGGCCTGAACCCTGCACAGTTTGCGAACGCGGCCCTCCCTGGGGCCGCGTTTATCTTTTTTCGGCGGACAGATGATCCAGCTTTCCCTGATCGGCATCGGCACGGGCAACCCCGACCATGTGACCCTGCAGGCCATCCGCGCGATCAACGCAGCGGACGTCATCCTTTTGCCGCGCAAGGGCGAGAACAAGGCCGATCTCGCCGATCTGAGGCGGACAATCCTGGCCGACCATCTGACCGGCCCGGCGCGGGTGGTGGAATTCGATCTGCCCGTGCGCGATGCCGCAACCCCCGACTACCTTGACGGGGTGAACGACTGGCACGACGCGATTGCTGCCACCTGGGCCGGGCTGATCGCCGAACATGCTCCGAACGGCGGCAGGGTGGCGCTGTTGGTCTGGGGCGACCCGTCGCTTTACGATTCGACCCTGCGCATCGCCAAACGACTGCGAGCGGCGGGGCTCGAGATGTCGGTCGAGGTGGTGCCGGGCCTGACCTCGCTCCAGCTTCTGACCGCGGTTCACGCGATTCCGCTGAACGATCTGGGCGCGCCTGTCGTCATCACCACCGGCCGACAGATCCGTGACCACGGCTGGCCCGCGGGGGCAGACACGGTGGCGGTGATGCTCGATGGAAACTCATCGTTCCAGGCGGTTCCGCCCGAAGGCATCTCGATCTGGTGGGCGGCCTATCTTGGCATGCCCATGCAGATCATGGACCACGGTCCGCTCGCCGACACCGGCCCCAGGATCATCGCGGCAAGGGCTGCGGCACGAGCCGAACATGGCTGGATCATGGACATCTACTTGATGCGGCGGACCGCCTGACCTGCGTTTCTTTCGTGGGCGCCTTCCCGCCCCCTGGGGCTGGCCCTGATGTCACACAAGGTTGACTTATCCCATCCAGCCTTCATGTTAGGGGATGATCATCGGCACCCGGAGGAGGACCGGTTGCTGGTGATGGCCCGGGGTGAGGAGGCCTGCCGTGGCACGGACCTTTGCTCAGACGCATGCAAGCGCCGTGGAAGCCGCGATCCGCAGCGACGCTGCGGCGCGCTCGCCCGTTGTCGCGTCGTGGAGCCGGTCGGCACACCTGCATGGCCTAGACCCGGAACACCGCCGCCCGCCGGAACGTCTGACCGAGGCCGAGCTTGCCCAGGCGCGCGAACGGATGGAACCGCTTCTGAAGGTTGCGGGTCCGAGCCTCGACAAGCTGTTTCAGACCGTGGGCGGTGTGGGCTGTTCGGTCATGCTGGCCGATAGCGACGGCGTTCCGGTCGAACGCCGTGGGGCTTCCGTCGACGACCGGCAGTTCCACGACTGGGGTCTGTGGACCGGGGCGATCTGGTCGGAGGCGACCGAGGGGACCAACGGCATCGGCACGGCACTTGCCGAAAGGCGCGCGGTGACCATTCACCGCGACCAGCATTACCTGTCGCGCAACACGGCGTTGTCCTGCATGAGCGCGCCGGTCCATGATGCGACCGGCCAGATCGCCGGCGTTCTTGACGTGTCGTCCTGCCGCGACGACCTGACCGAGGGATTTGCCGCCATCATCTCGCATCTGGTGGTCGAAGCCGCGCGGAAGATCGAAGCCGACGTCTTCCGCCACGCCTTTCCCAGGGCGCGCATCGTGCTCGTGCCTGGCTCCGACCGGGCAGCGGCGGCGCTTCTGGCCGTGGATGGCGACGATCTGGTTGTGGGGGCGACACGCAGCGCCCGCCAGTTGCTGAACCTCACCGGCGACCTGCTCGCGGCACCCCGTCCGGCCAGCGACATGCTGGGCATGGCCGGCCCGGACACGCTCGAGGATGCAGAAAGGGCAGTGCTTCAGCGCGCCCTTGCCCGGCACGGCGGGAACGTCTCTGCCGCGGCGCGCTCGCTAGGGATCAGCCGCGCGACCTTCCACCGCAAGATCGGCAGCCTTGCACAGCGGTCATAGCCGCAATTCGCCGTCGTCATGTGTCGCAATCCTGAGACAGGTCAGCTGTTTCGTGTCCCGGCGACGGGCTGACAGCGGGCCCAGATGATTCCAGCTTCTTCCCAGGCCGCAGCGAAACGCGGCTATGAGGAGGAGAGACCATGACCAAACACGAAGAATTCGGCCTCAAGACGGCCCCCTTCAAGACCCGCTACGACAACTACATCGGCGGCGAATGGGTGGCGCCCAAGTCCGGCCGCTACATGCCGAACATCTCGCCGGTGACCGGCCAGGTCATCTGCGAAGTTGCTCGCTCGGATGCCCAGGACATCGAGATGGCGCTCGACGCCGCGCACAAGGCCCGCAAGGCCTGGGGCGAGTCCTCGATCACCACGCGCTCGAACATCCTGATGAAGATCGCCGACCGGATCGAGCAGAACCTGGAAGCCATCGCTCTGGCCGAGACCTGGGACAACGGCAAGCCGCTGCGTGAGACGCTGGCCGCCGACCTGCCGCTGACCGTCGACCATTTCCGCTACTTCGCCGGCGCGATCCGCGCGCAGGAAGGCTCGATCGGCCAGCTGGACAACGACACCGTCGCCTATCACTTCCACGAACCGCTCGGCGTTGTCGGCCAGATCATCCCCTGGAACTTCCCGATCCTGATGGCGGCATGGAAACTCGCCCCGGCGCTCGCCGCCGGCAACTGCGTGGTGCTGAAGCCGGCCGAGCAGACCCCGGCCTCGATCCTGTACATGATGCAGTTCATCGAAGACCTGCTGCCCCCGGGCGTGCTGAACATCGTCAACGGCATCGGTGAAGAGGCTGGCGCGGCGCTGTCCTCGTCGAAGCGCATCGCCAAGATCGCCTTCACCGGCTCGACCCCCGTCGGCAAGATGATCATGCGCGCTGCCGCAGACAACCTGACCAACATCACGCTGGAGCTGGGCGGCAAGTCGCCGAACCTGTTCTTCGCCGACGTGATGAACGAGGATGACGCGTTCCTCGACAAGGCGCTGGAAGGGTTCACGATGTTTGCCCTGAACCAGGGCGAAGTCTGCACCTGCCCGTCCCGGGCCCTGATCCAGGAATCGATCTACGACCGGTTCATGGAAAAGGCGCTCAAGCGGGTCGAGGCGATCGTGGCAGGCGACCCCCGGATCGGCAACACCATGATCGGTGCGCAGGCCAGCCAGGAGCAGTTCGACAAGATCTCGTCCTATCTCGAGATCGGCCGCAAGGAAGGCGCGAAAGTGCTGACCGGTGGTTCGGCAAACCACTTCAACGGCGATCTGAGGGAAGGTTTCTACATCCAGCCGACCGTCTTCGAAGGCAACAACAAGATGCGGGTCTTCCAGGAGGAAATCTTCGGGCCTGTCGTGTCCGTGACCACCTTCAAGACGCTGGAAGAAGCGCTCGAGATCGCCAACGACACCGTCTTCGGCCTGGGTGCCGGCGTGTGGAGCCGCGACATGAACACCGCCTACCGCGCGGGCCGCGGCATCGAAGCGGGCCGTGTCTGGACCAACTGCTACCACGCCTACCCGGCGGGTGCGGCCTTCGGCGGCTACAAGCAGTCGGGCATCGGGCGTGAAACCCACAAGATGATGCTCGACCACTATCAGGAAACGAAGAACCTGCTCGTCTCGTACAACCCGAACAAGCTCGGGTTCTTCTAAGCCGATCCCTGCGGCGGGGTTCCCTCCTTTTTCCGCCGCAGGGTCCCGGGCAAACAAGGCGCATGATCTCCGGCATCGTGCGTAGCTTTCTTGCCCTATCGGGCGGCGCGGGTCCTCCCCCATGCGCCGCCCTTTCCTTTTCAACCGCCGCGCGGTTCGGTCTTGGAACAGCCGGCGTTTCGGGCCAGACTACTGCGGGTAGGGATTGGCGAGGACGGGCCGACAAGATGCAGTATGCCTTCGCGACCGAAGCGGACCGGCGCGCGGTCACGCCCTTCAAGCCGCAGCTGCTCAAATGGATCGGCAGCAAGCAGAAGGTCGCGCCCCGGATCATCGCAGAATTCCCGGCCCGTTTCGGGGCCTATCACGAACCTTTCCTCGGCGCGGGCGGCGTTCTGGCAACCCTGGCCCCCGAGCGCGCCTTCGGTTCGGACACGTTCCCGCCGCTGATCGAGATCTGGCAGGCCCTGGCCAGCGACCCCGAGCGATTGAAGCGCTGGTATGCCGAACGGTGGACGGCCTTCAAGGCAGGCGAGCGCGAGGTGGAATACGAGCGCATCAAGGCAAGCTACAACGCCCATCCGAATGGCGCGGATTTCCTGTTCCTGACCCGAAGCTGCTACGGCGGTGTCGTGCGGTTCCGGCGCAAGGATGGCTACATGTCGACGCCGGTCGGCGCCCATCCCCCGATCTCGCCCCTCGCCTTTGCCAAGCGGGTGGACCTGTGGCACGCCCGGCTCAAGGGGGCGCAGTTCGACCGGCTCGACTTCGAAGAGGCGATGGCGCGGGCGAAGCCTGGCGATCTGGTCTATTGCGACCCGCCCTATGCCCATTCCCAGACGATCCTATACGGGGCGCAATCGTTCGACCTGACGCGCCTCATGGCCGCGATTGCCGACTGCAAGGCGCGCGGCGTCCGCTTGGCACTCAGCATCGACGGCACGAAGAAAAGCGGCGACCGGTCCTGCGCGATCCCCCTGCCCCCAGGCCTGTTTGAGCGTGAGGTGATGGTCGACCTTGGCCGGTCCATGCTGCGCAGGTTCCAGATGGAGGGCCAGAGTCTTGAGGCGGAAAATGTCAGCGACCGGCTGCTGCTGACGTGGTGAGCGAACAGGCGCTCTGACGTTTCGTTCACGGTCTTGCCGAACATCGCGACGATGCCCTGACGCGGCACGGCGCATCCTTCCTGCAGGACCCTGAACCGCAGAAAGGATCAGAAATGTCACCAACCATGCCCCTATCGCCCGACCGCAAAGCCCTGCTTTACGGCTCGGGTTCCGGCCCTTTGCACCTGATCCGCCTTTGGCTGGCCGGGCTGCTCCGCCGTCCCGCCGGATGGTGGCGCCAAAGGCAGGATCGTCGCGCACTCAGCGGGCTCTTGGCTGTCGACCATCGCCAGCTGGCCGATATCGGCCTGACCGGAGACGACATCCAGATGTTGCTCGACCGACCGGTCATCCGGCGACGGAAGCTGACGATCCGCTTGGACAGGCAGGGCTAAGCCGTCTCAGGCGCGGGTCGGAAACGCTCCGGTCCGCGCAGCCCGGCCATTCCGGCGCCGCGCACCACCTCGGCCACCTGCGCAAGTTGCCGTGCGAAGGGGCTGCTCCTGCGCCAGACCATGCCGATCGTCCGGGTCGGATGAGGCGGGCGGAACCGCGCGATTGAAACGGCGGCTGAGCGGGTCTCGACCGGAACCGCCATTTCTGGGATCAGCGTGACGCCGATGCCAGCGCCCACCATCTGCACCAGCGTCGATAGAGAACTTCCGTCCAGCAGCTCGCGCGGCGGCGTTGCCGCGAGGTTGCAGAAGGAAAGCGCCTGATCGCGGAAGCAGTGGCCCTCTTCCAGCAGGAGCAGCCGCATCTCGCGCAGCCCCTCGCGGTCCGGCACGGGCTTGTTGCTGTCGGCGAGCGGGCGCACCAACACGAATTCCTCGGAAAAGAGGGCAACCTCCGTCAACGCGGGTTCCGAGACCGGAAGCGCGACGATGGCAGCATCGAGCTTGCCCTCGTCCAGCTCCTGCACCAGCTTGGTCGTGATCGTCTCGCGCAGATGCAGGTCGAGATCCGGGTTCATCTCGGTCAGACGGGCGATGATCGAGGGCAGAAGATACGGGGCGACTGTCGGGATGACTCCGATCCGAAGCCGCCCAACCAGCCCGTCGCGCGAGACCCGGGCCAGATCGCCAAGCTCATCGACCGAGCGCAGGATGTCCTGGACCCTTCGTGCGAATTCCTCACCGAAGCCTGTCAGGCGAACTTGACGGGCCCCGCGTTCGAACAGCTCGGTGCCAAGCGACCCCTCCAGTTCGCGGATCTGCATCGACAGCGCCGGTTGCGATATGGCGCAGACATCGGCCGCCCGGCCGAAATGGCGCTGACGGGCGAGCGCGGCAAAGTAGCGAAGCTGGCGGAGCGTAAGATTGTTCATAAGTGGATCTTATCGCAGCAATCAGCAAATCCAACTTAATCTAATCGTCCGGCTCTGCTACTGCGATGTCTGTGACGCGGGGGAGATGCGGTTCACGCCACCACTGAGTCTGTTCTGCACGGCAATGTGTCATGCGGTCTTGATCCAGGGCGCGTATCCACAGGGACGACCCCGCGATTGTCCTTGATGAGCCAGCATTGGAGAAAGCCATGGATGGAAACGATACCGGCAGCGGCGGCAAGTGCCCGGTGATGCACGGCGCGCTGACGACGCTCGGCGCGCAGTCGAACCAGGACTGGTGGCCGAACCAGCTGAACCTGCGGATCCTCCATCAGCATTCGGGCAAATCCGATCCCCTGGGCGAGGCGTTCGATTATGAGACGGCGTTCAAGGGGCTGGACTACCAGGCGCTGAAGGCCGACCTGCGCGCGCTGATGACCGACAGTCAGGACTGGTGGCCGGCTGACTTCGGCCATTACGGACCCCTATTCATCCGCATGGCGTGGCACAGCGCCGGGACCTACCGCACCGGCGACGGCCGCGGCGGCGCAGGTGCCGGGCAGCAGCGCTTCGCGCCGCTGAATTCCTGGCCCGACAACGTCAACCTCGACAAGGCCCGGCGGCTCCTTTGGCCGATCAAGCAGAAATACGGCAACGCGATTTCCTGGGCCGACCTGATGATCCTGACCGGGAACGTCGCGCTCGAGTCGATGGGCTTCAAGACCTTCGGCTTCGGTGGCGGTCGCGCCGACACCTGGGAGCCGGAAGAAGACGTCTACTGGGGGGCCGAGAAGAAATGGCTTGAACTCAGCGGTGGCCCTGACAGCCGCTATAGCGGCGACCGCAACCTGGAAGACCCGCTCGCGGCCGTGCAGATGGGCCTGATCTACGTGAACCCCGAGGGTCCCGACGGCAACCCCGACCCGCTTGCCGCAGCAAAGGACATCCGCGAGACCTTCGCCCGCATGGCGATGGATGACGAGGAAACCGTCGCGCTGATCGCGGGCGGCCATACCTTCGGCAAGACCCATGGCGCCGGTGACGCGGCCCTCGTGGGGCGAGAGCCGGAAGCGGCGGGCATCGAGGAAATGGGCTTTGGCTGGGCCAGCAAGTTCGGCTCGGGCAAGGGCGGCGACACGATCTCGAGCGGCCTCGAGGTCACTTGGACGACCGCCCCGACCCAATGGACCAACAACTACTTCGAGAACCTCTTCGGTTTCGAATGGGAGCTGGAAAAATCGCCTGCCGGCGCGCATCAGTGGCGGCCGAAGAACGGTGCAGGCTCAGGCTCGGTTCCTGACGCGCATGATCCGAACAAGCGGCATGCTCCGAAGATGCTGACAACCGACCTCGCCCTGCGCTTTGACCCGATCTACGGACCGATCTCGCGCCGCTTCCTCGAGAACCCGGACCAGTTCGCTGATGCCTTTGCTCGTGCGTGGTTCAAGCTGACCCACCGCGACATGGGGCCGAAGGTTCGCTATCTCGGGCCGGAAGTGCCAGCGGAAGACCTGATCTGGCAGGATCCGGTGCCGGCGGTGGACCATGCCCTGATCGACGCGGCCGATGCGACTGCGCTGAAGGCACGCATCGTCGCCTCGGGCCTGAGCATCCAGGAACTGGTGGCAACCGCCTGGGCCTCGGCCTCGACTTTCCGCGGATCGGACAAGCGCGGCGGCGCGAACGGCGCGCGCATCCGGCTTGAGCCGCAGAAATCGTGGGAGGCGAACCAGCCCGCGCAATTGGCCAAGGTTCTGTCTGCGCTGGAAAAGATTCAGGCCGATTTCAACGCGACTGCAACCGGCGGCAAGAAAGTGTCGCTGGCCGACCTGATCGTCCTTGGCGGCAATGCGGCGGTCGAACTGGCGGCCAAGGCGGCGGGACATGACATGACCGTGCCCTTTGCCCCTGGCCGGACCGATGCGACGCAGGCCCAGACCGATGTCCACTCCTTCGAGGTTCTGGAACCGGTCGCGGATGGCTTCCGCAACTACGCCAAGACCCGCTTCAGCATGTCCGCCGAGGAAATGCTGATCGACAAGGCCCAGCTCCTGACGCTGACCGCGCCGGAGATGACGGTTCTGGTCGGCGGTCTGCGGGCGCTGGATGCGAACCACGGCCACACGAAGCACGGCGTCTTCACCAGCCGTCCGGGCACACTGACCAACGACTATTTCGTCAACCTGCTCGACATGAGCACGAAATGGGTCGCGACTTCGGACGGGCAGGACGTGTTCGAAGGCCGTGATCGCAAGACGGGTGCGCCGAAGTGGACGGCCACTCGAGTCGACCTCGTCTTCGGGTCGAACTCGCAACTGCGCGCGATCTCCGAGGTCTATGCCCAGGCCGACAATGCAGGCAAGTTCGTCAAGGACTTCGTCGCGGCCTGGACCAAGGTGATGAACCTCGACCGCTTCGATCTGAGCTGATCGCGTTGACGCAGATTGCAGGCGCGGCCAATCCGCCGCGCCTGTTCCCTTGTCTTTGTCCTTGATCCGAACGCGCACCGCCCGCCAGAGTGGGTATATGCCGTTCGAGCGCCCTGCCCCCCTTTTCCGGATCGTCGGTGCACCATGACACATGACGAGCCCGGCCTTGACGCAGCCGCTTTCGCGGCACAGGCAGCAGGCGCGCACCAAACATCCGCAAACGAAGTCGCCACCCAGTTCCGCACGAGCGGCAGCGGGCTCAGTTCGGATGAGGCGGCACGACGTCTGCCGATCTTCGGTCCGAACGCCCTGCCAGAAACCCGGCGTCGTAGCCCGCTCCTGCGGTTCTTGTCCCAGTTCAACAATGCCTTGATCTATTTCCTGCTGGCCAGCGCAGCCGCCGCAATCGCGCTCGGTCACGGAATAGACGCGGGCGTCATTCTTGCGGTTGTACTGGTGAACGCGACGGTCGGCTTCCTGCAGGAGGGCAAGGCCGAGGATGCCTTGCGGGCCATCGGCAACCTGATCGCACCGCGAGCCGCCGTCTTGCGCGAAGGACAGCGGATCGGCCTGCCGATGGCCGAACTCGTCCCCGGCGATGTCGTGCTCATCGAGGCGGGAGACCGCGTTCCCGCCGATCTGCGCCTCATCAAGGCGCGAAGCCTGCTGATCGACGAGGCGGTCCTGACCGGAGAGTCGGTGGCAAATGCGAAGCAGACCGCCCCCTCGGCCGCACAGTGCCCCCTCGGCGACCGACATTCGATGGCCTATTCCGGCACGCTTGTTGCCGCGGGCCAGGGAAGCGGAATCGTCGTCGCGACGGGACTTTCGACCGAGATCGGCAAGATCAGCGCCATGCTCGGCAAGGTCGAGGATCTGACGACGCCCCTCCTGCGGCAGATCAACGATTTCGGCCGGCGTTTCACCTGGTTCAGCCTTGTCCTGGCTGCGGCGCTATTCGCCTTTGCGGTCGGCTTGCGCGGCTTTGGCTGGACCGAGGCGCTGCTGGCAGTCGTAGCGCTGGCGGTCGGCATGATGCCCGAGGGTTTGCCCGCGGTCATCACCATTACGCTTGCGATTGGCGTGCGGCGGATGGCGGCACGCCGGGCCGTGATCCGGCAGTTGCCCGCGGTCGAAACGCTCGGCGCGGTGTCGGTCATCTGTTCCGACAAGACCGGCACCCTGACCCGCAACGAGATGACCGTCCGGCGGGTCGTGGCCGGGCACAAGACAACCGAGATCGACGGCGCCGGATATGACCCGGGTCCGCATGGGCTTGGCGCGGAGACGGATCACGGCCCCACTCTGTCGCTGATCCGGGCGGCGACGCTCTGCAACGATGCGGTGCTTCGCGCCGACCGCGGGTGGTCGGTCGAGGGCGATCCGATGGAAGGCGCGCTGGTCACGCTCGCCCACAAGGCCGGCTTTGATCCGGCCAACGAGCGAGAGGAATGGCAGCGGATCGACGAGATTCCGTTCGACGCGCGGCACCGTTTCATGGCGACGCTGCACCGGATGCCCTACGAACAGCGCATCGTCTTCGTGAAGGGGGCGCCGGAGCAGGTCCTGGCGATGTGCAACCGACAGGAAGCCGCAACCGGCACCGAGCCGCTCGACAGCGCCTTCTGGACTGCGCGAATCGCCGAGGCTGCAAGCCAGGGCGAGCGGGTCCTGGCCTTTGCAACGCACGCCCTGCCTGGCGGTCAGGACTCCATCGGCTTCGACGATCTTCGCAGGGATCTGACCTTTCTTGGCATCGTCGGCCTCATCGACCCGCCACGAGACGAGGTAATCCGCGCCATTGCCGAATGCCGCTCGGCCGGGATCGCGGTCAGGATGATAACTGGTGACCATGCCGAGACTGCACTGGCCATCGCGCGTCAACTGAACCTGTCGGAACACGTCACAGTCATGACCGGACAGGATCTTGACCGCCTGTCCGACGCTGACTTTGCGGCCGCTATCCGCGACGTGACGGTTTTTGCCCGAACCAGCCCTGCCCACAAGCTGCGGATCGTGCAGGCGCTCCAGTCGGAGGATCGCATCGTCGCGATGACCGGCGACGGGGTGAATGACGCACCTTCCCTGAAACAGGCAGATGTCGGGATCGCCATGGGTCTCAAGGGCACCGAGGCGGCGAAGGAAGCGGCCCAGATGGTGCTTCTGGACGACAACTTCGCCTCGATCGTCGCCGCCGTGCAGGAGGGTCGCACGGTTCAGGACAACATCCGCAAGGTCGTGGCCTGGACCTTGCCCACCAATGGCGGCGAGGCGCTGATCATCATCGCGGCGATCCTCTTGGGGTTCGTCCTGCCGATGACGCCGGTCCAGATCCTTTGGGTCAATCTGTTGACCGAGGGAACGCTCGGCTTGGTTCTTGCCTTCGAGCCCTCAGAGCCGGGCGTCATGCAACGCCCGCCGCGCCGGGCAGATGCAGGGCTTCTGTCGCGGTTCCTCGTCTGGCGGATCGCCTTCGTCACGGCGCTGTTCACGGCGATCTGCCTTGCCATGTTCTTTTGGGCGCTGGATCAAGGGCGCGACCTGGAAACCGCGCGAACAATGGTCGTCAACGTGCTGGTCGTGCTGGAGATTTCCTATCTGTTCAGCGTCCGGTATCTGCACCGCACGTCCTTTTCGCTGACAGGAGTGAAGGGCACGGGGCCGGTGCTGGCTGCCGTCGCGGTGGTCGTCGCGGGGCAACTGGCCTTCACCTATCTTCCAGCGCTTCAGGGCATCTTCGGCTCTCGCCCGCTCTCGCTGAGCGATGGCGCGATCATCCTCGCCGTCGGTGCGGGGTCGCTGGTGCTTCTTGAGATCGAGAAGCACCTCCTGCGCCGCCACTTCGTCTGAGGCGACTTACGCCGCCTCGAATCCCGCTTCCGCGAGGGCGGCGACTATGGCCTGACGTTCGGCACCCGTCTTGACCTCGACGTTTCGCGTCTCGAGATCGGCCTTGATCTCGGCTTCAGGGTCGATGCCCTGGATTGCGCGCGTGACACCGCGGACGCATCCGCCGCAGGTCATGTTTTCGACGTGGAACTGCATGATGGCCTCTTGGCTCGGAACTGGTTTCCCCGAGATAGGGCTTCCAACGGTGGCAAGGTCAAGAGCAAAGCCAATCGTTGATTTGCAGCAGATCGGGTCTTGACCTTCCCATCATTGGAAACCTTATCTGGGTCAGCGGACGACATCCATGAAAGGAGTCCCGCCATGACCAGACATGAGAAACCCGTAGCAAAACCCTCTGTCGAGCGGCTCGTTCTCGACATCGAGGGAATGACCTGCGCGTCCTGCGTTGGCCGGGTGGAGCGGGCACTGAAGGCCGTGCCAGGGGTCAAGAGCGCCTTGGTCAACCTTGCGACCGAACGGGCCGAGATCACGGGGCCTGACCTCGACCGCGCGGCACTGATCCGGTCGGTCGAGACCGCAGGCTATGACGTGCGCCGCCCGCCTGTCGATCTGGCGATCGAGGGGATGACCTGCGCCTCCTGCGTGGCGCGGGTGGAAAAGGCGCTGGCAGCGGTGCCCGGCGTCACCTCGGCGGCAGTCAACCTTGCGACCGAACGGGCGACGGTGGCGGGGTCCGCCGACCCGGCGGCGCTGATCGCGGCGGTCGAGAAGGCGGGGTATGACGCGCGGGTGGCTGCCGCTGCCGGTGCGGCCATGGCGGAGACCGCCGAGCGCCGCGCGGTCGAGGAAACCACGCTGAAGCGGGACCTGCTGATCGCCGCCGCGCTGACCCTGCCGGTCTTCGTGCTGGAAATGGGATCGCATCTGTTCATGGCCGTGCATATGGCGGTGATGAACACCATCGGGATGCAGAACAGCTGGTATCTGCAATTCGCCCTGACGACAGCGGTACTGCTTGGTCCGGGCCTGCGCTTCTACCGCAAGGGCCTTCCGGCTCTGGCCCGGCTCGCACCCGACATGAACAGCCTCGTCGCCGTCGGCACGCTGGCCGCCTATGGCTATTCGCTGGTGGCGACTTTCCTTCCCGGTCTGCTGCCCCCTGGCACGGTGAATGTCTATTACGAGGCCGCGGCGATGATCGTGACGCTGATCCTCTTCGGCCGCTGGCTCGAGGCGCGGGCCAAGGGCCGCACCTCCGAAGCGATCCGGCGGCTGGTCGGGCTGCAACCGAAGACGGCGCGTGTCCGGAGGGTCAACGGGGTTGTCGAACTGCCTGTCGCCGAGTTGCGGACCGGGGAAATGGTCGAGGTTCGCCCCGGCGAGCGGGTGCCGGTCGATGGCACGGTGACCGAGGGGACAAGCTGGATCGATGAAAGCATGATCACCGGCGAGCCTCTGCCCGTGGCCAAGGCTGCCGGTGCGCAGGTCACCGGTGGCACGGTCAACCAGACCGGCGCCTTCACATTCAGGGCGACGGCGGTGGGCGAGGCAACGATGCTGTCGCAGATCATCCGCATGGTCGAAGAAGCTCAGGGCGGCAAGCTGCCGATCCAGACGCTCGTCGACCGGGTGACGCTGTGGTTCGTGCCAGCGGTCATGGCGCTGTCGGCCCTGACCTTCGCCGCCTGGCTGGCCTTCGGACCCTCGCCTGCGCTGACCTTCGCGCTGGTCAACGCGGTTGCCGTCCTCATCATCGCCTGCCCTTGCGCCATGGGCCTTGCCACGCCGACCTCGATCATGGTCGGCACCGGGCGCGGCGCCGAACTGGGCGTGCTGTTCCGCAAGGGCGAGGCGCTGCAGGCCCTGCAGGATGTCACCGTGGTCGCGCTGGACAAGACCGGCACGCTGACCGAGGGCCATCCGCGCCTGACCGACCTGACGCTTGCCCCCGGTTTCGACCGGTCCGCGGTTCTTGCCGCCGTGGCCGCGGTCGAGGCACGGTCCGAGCATCCGATCGCCCGCGCACTGGTCGAGGCGGCCACTGCCGAGGGTCTCGGGGTGCCGGCGGTAACCGACTTCGCCTCGGTCACCGGCTATGGCGTGACGGCGAAGGTGGGCGACACGACTGTTGCCGTGGGCGCTGACCGCTACATGGCGAAGCTCGGGCTCGATACCGCGCCCTTCGCAGCCGAGGCGGAGCGGATGGCGGACGAAGCCCGCTCGCCTCTTTATGCCGCGATCGACGGAAGGTTGGCGGCAATCCTCGCCGTGGCCGACCCGGTGAAGGAGACGACGCCCCAGGCGATCGAAGCGCTCCATGCGCTTGGCCTAAAGGTCGCGATGGTCACGGGCGACAATGCCCGGACGGCCGAGGCCATCGCCCGCAAGCTCGGCATCGACGAGATCGTGGCCGAGGTGCTGCCCGAGGGCAAGGTCGCAGTAGTGCGCCGGCTGAAGGAGATGGGCCGGCTCGCCTTCGTCGGCGATGGCATAAACGATGCCCCGGCGCTGGCCGAGGCGGATGTGGGCATCGCGGTCGGGACCGGGACGGACATCGCCATCGAAGCGGCGGATGTGGTGCTGATGTCGGGCCGGCTGACCGGAGTCTCGGACGCGATCGCCCTGTCGAAGGCGACGATGCGCAACATCCGGCAGAACCTGTTCTGGGCATTCGCCTACAACACCGCGCTGATACCGCTGGCGGCCGGTGTTCTTTGGCCCGCCTATGGCATCCTGCTATCACCCGCCGTCGCGGCCGGGGCCATGGGTCTGTCGTCTGTCTTTGTCCTTGGCAACGCGCTGCGTCTGCGGCGCTTTGCCCCCCATCCGGAGCGTCCGGCATGAATATCGGGGAAGCTGCCCGCGCCTCGGGCGTCTCGGCGAAGATGATCCGCTATTACGAGTCGATCGGCCTGGTCCCGGCGGCCGCGCGGACCAATTCGGGTTACCGGACCTATGGCAATACCGAAGTGCAGATCCTGCGGTTCATCCGGCGCGGGCGCGATCTGGGGTTTCCGGTCGAGACGATCGCGGCGCTTCTGGCGCTCTGGCGCGACCGCAGCCGACAAAGCTCAGACGTCAAGCGGCTGGCGCTCGACCACGTTGCGGATCTGGAACGAAAGATCGCCGAGATGCAGGCGATGGCAAGCACGTTGCGACATCTGGCCGAAACCTGCGCGGGCGACGGGCGGCCCGACTGCCCGATCCTGGATGATCTGGGCAGTAGTCCAGCCAAGGCCTGCCACTAGACAGGTGGTCCGGACCCCTCTGCCACCCGGAGGGCGGGCGGCGGAGGGTCATGTTCGTCCTTCCCCGTTCGGGGAAGTCCGCGAAATCATGCGCGGCGCGCGGCTTCGGAGGCGATGTCGCCGATCATGAAGCGGGCAATGCCGATATCGGCCAGCTCGCGGTCAGTCATCGCTTCGAGTTCGTCGCGGGTCTGAGCATAGACGTGCATCTCGAGCATCTTGCGGGCGAAGGCCTGCTTCAGGTTGGTGAAGAAACCAACGGTGCTGCGGGGTGCGCTATGGGCAATGGAAATGGTCATATCTTGGTCCTTTCTTAGCAAGCGGACTTTCCTCCGCTTTCTGCATTGCAGCATATAGGTATGTACCGCTGACTTTAACCCATGCATCCGGAAGAACCGCCATGCACATATCGCATGGCTTGACTCTGCTTCGCATCGGCTCCGCCCGCCTGTCCCGCCGCCTTGCGGGCGTTGGCCGCTTTACGCCAGAGACGCCCTCGTCTAATCAGGAAACGGACGGCGAAAGGCAGGCGAATGCGCATTCTGATCACCAATGACGACGGCATAAACGCGCCAGGCCTCGAGGTGCTGACCCAGATCGCCACCGAACTTGCCGGGCCAAGGGGCGAGGTCTGGACCGTCGCCCCGGCCTTCGAGCAGTCGGGCGTCGGACATTGCATCAGCTACACCCACCCGATGATGATCGCCAAGCTTGGCGAACGGCGTTATGCCGCCGAAGGCAGCCCTGCCGACTGCGTGCTGGCAGCGCTCTACGATGTGCTCGACGGGCAATGGCCGGACCTGGTCCTGTCGGGCGTGAACCGCGGCAATAACGCTGGCGAGAACGTGCTGTATTCCGGCACGATCGGCGGAGCGATGGAGGCGGCGCTGCAAGGCATCCCGGCAATCGCACTCTCGCAATTCATGGGCAGCGCGACCGAGGGGCTCGATGATCCTTTCGAGGCGGCCCGCACGCATGGAACTGACTTGATCCGGCGGCTGCTGGAGCGCGGCCATTGGGATCAGACGGATTACCGGCTGTTCTACAACGTGAATTTCCCGCCGGTTCCTGCGGCCGCGGTGCGCGGGTCTCGTGTCGCGGCGCAAGGGTTCCGCCGGGACACCTCGTTCTCGGTCGAACCGCATATGTCGCCTTCGGGGCGGCGCTTCCTGTGGATCAAGGGCGGCGCGCAGCACCGCCCGACCCTGCCGGGCACCGATGTGGCGGTCAATCTTGACGGCTACATCTCGGTGACCCCCATGCGCGCGGACCTGACGGCGCATGACCGCCTTGGCGATCTCGAGGTGGCGCTCGGATGACGGATGCCGCGGAGCAGAAGATGCGCTTTCTTTACGCACTCCGCTCCAAGGGCGTGACCGACGCTCGGGTTCTGTCGGCGATGGAGAAGATCGACCGTGGCCTGTTCGTCCGCGGCCTCTTCGCCGAACGCGCCTATGAGGATATGCCGCTGCCGATCTCCTGCGGGCAGACGATCAGCCAGCCCTCGGTCGTGGGCCTGATGACGCAGGCGCTCAATGTGAACACGCGCGACAAGGTGCTCGAGGTCGGGACAGGCTCGGGCTATCAGGCCGCGATCCTGAGCCTGCTCGCGCGGCGGGTCTATACGGTCGACCGCCACCGGCGGCTGGTCCGCGAGGCGCAGGAGCTGTTCCAGCAGCTTGACCTGGTAAACATCACGGCGATGACGGCAGATGGCAGCTTCGGCCTGCCAGACCAGGCGCCGTTCGACCGGATCATCGTGACGGCCGCGGCGGAAGACCCGCCGGGGCCGCTCTTGGCGCAGTTGAAGATCGGCGGTATCATGGTACTTCCGGTCGGGCAGTCCGATGCGGTGCAAAGCCTGATCAAGGTCACAAGGACCGAAACTGGCTTCGAATACGAGGAACTTAGACCGGTGCGCTTCGTTCCGCTGGTCGAAGGGCTCGGGTCGGAATGAAGCGCATCGGGATCAACCCGGGCGGCAAGGTGGGGCAAGGCATGGTGTTTTCTGGCAGGATGGCTTTCGGCGGATCGAATTCCGGTGCGACGGTTCGCGTGCTGATGGCGGGCGCGGCCCTGTCGGCGCTGACTGCCTGCGTCAGCCCGCAAGGGGCGCAGGACTGGGATCTGCGTGCGAACGGGGCCTCGACCACCGAGGCAGCGATGACCGCGACGGCCAACCGTCCGACGCCTGACGCACGCGGCGTCATCTCCTATCCCGGCTATCAGGTTGCCGTCGCGCGGCAAGGCGATACGGTCGGCAGCGTCGCCACGCGTGTCGGGATTGCACCGACGCAGCTGGCCCAGTTCAACGCCTTGACTGTCGATACGCCGCTCAACGATGGCGCTGTCCTCGCGCTGCCAAGCCGCGTTGCCGAAAGCGCGCCAATGGGCACCGCAACCCCGACAGCTCCGGGGGCAACGGCAGGGGGCATCGAGGTGACGGCCATCGCCTCCAGCGCGATCGACCGCTCCACAGCAACAAGCACAACCACCAGCGCCCCTGCGCCCGGAGGAGTGGAGCCGATCCGCCACAAGGTCGCCCGTGGCGAGACCGCCTATTCCATCGCCAGGATGTACGGCGTCTCGGCCAAGTCACTTGCGGAATGGAACGGACTTGGCCCCGATCTGTCAGTGCATGAAGGCCAGTACCTGCTGATCCCGGTGGCCCTGCCCGGCGCTGCTCCCGTTGCGGTCGCGCCGACGGTGGTCAACGCTCCAGGCACGGGTTCACCGACGCCTGAACCGCCCTCGGCCTCCAAGCCGCTGCCCAAGGAGAAAACCCAGCCCGCCTCCGCCAAGCCCGAGGGAACGCCCCCCTCGCCCGATCTTGGCAAGCAGCGCACCTCTGCGTCCGCCGCGCGCTTTGCCATGCCGGCGCAGGGCAGCATCATCCGGGCCTTCGCGCCGAAGGCGAACATGGGCATCGACATCGGCGCGCCGGGCGGCAGCCCGGTCAAGGCCGCAGACGACGGCACGATCGGCGCCGTGACGAAGGATACCTCTGGCGTGGCGATCGTCGTGATCCGCCATGCCGGCAACCTGGCTACGGTCTATGCCAATGTCGACAACATCACCGTGAAGAAGGGCGACACCGTCAAGCGCGGCCAACAATTCGCCACGGTGCGCAAGGCCGACCCGACCTATCTGCATTTCGAGGTGCGCAAGGGCACCGAGGCGGTGGATCCGGCGCCCTACGTTCAGTAGGGCACCTGCCCCCCTGCCCGCAGCCGGTCGCGGTTCGCGGCCAGCCACATCACCGTCACCAGCAGCGGCGCGTTGTTGATCTCGCCGCTGCCGGTCAGCTCCATCAGCCGCTCGAAGCCGATCAGGTGACCGCGGATATCCTCTGATTCCTCGGCTAGCCCGAAGGTCCCGGCACTGCCATCAGGCAGGTCCGTCAGCGCGACGTAAGAGTAAAGGTACTCGGCCTTGGCGCCCGGCGAGGGATAGTATCCGGCGGCAAAATGCATCTGTCCGATCACGAGGCCCGCCTCTTCCACCGCCTCGCGCCGTGCCGACTCCTCCGGTGTCTCGCCCGGATCAATCCGCCCGGCGATCGCCTCCAGCAGCCAGGGCTGCGCATCGCCCCGCGCCAGGGGACCAGGGCGGAATTGCTCGATCAGCAGCACGCGGTCGCGCACCGGATCGTAAGGCAGCACCGTCACCGCATCGCCCGAGATGAAAACCGCCCGGTTGACCTCGGGGCCCAGGCCGCCGCGAAACCGGACGTGGCGAAGCTCATATTCCTCGACCGCGAAGAAATTCGCATAGGGCTGCCGGATCGCGCGCGTTGCGACATCGCCCGGCCGGGCATCGTGACGGAGCGTCGCCGGGGCCGGCGAAGCCAGCGCCCGCACCCGCGACGAGGCGCGCACCATCATCAGCCGAAGCCGGCGGCGGATCTGGGCCGGGTGCGCCTGCCCCTGAAGCGCCAGAACGTCCTCGACTGTCGCGGCAAGGGTCGCGGCCCATTGCCTTGTCCAAGGGCCGGATTGCAAGGGGATCACCTTTTTCGACGGTGGGTGGCGCGGAACCAGCGCGCGGGCGGTTCCTCCCCCTGCCGTGGTTGCGATCGTCACCAGCGCCAGGCTCTGGTCGAGGACGTCTGCCAGGAATTCGAGCCGGGAGAGCGCCGTTGCATCCAGCCGTAGCACCACACCCTCGGCGTCCTCGCCCTCCGAGGCCAGGAGCAGCGGCCAGGGGTCGTCTTCCGAAAGGACGATGGCATGATCCGCAAGCCTCGTGCGGGCGCTCGCAGCCTCCCGCCCCAGGATGGCGCTGCAGGACACGGGCAATGCAAGGGCGCCATGCAGGAAGACGTCTGCGCTCACGGCCACCGCCGGCTGACGAATTCGCAGATGATCCCGGCCAGGATGCCGCCGGCGAAGGCCGGCACCAGAACATCGACGGTCAGGATCGATCGACCGAAATCAAGCATCAAGCTGCCCGCACCCAGAAGCGCCTCCAGCGGATCTCCGTAGATCCTCCGGGTCGACTGGATGACCATGACGTAGATCGCGAAGGTCAGGATGACCCAGAAGAACACCGTCACGACCGTGCGCGCGCCAAAGCCTATTGACGCCCAGTAGCCCGCCCCCGCGAACCGCCCCGAAACTCGCCAGCCCCAGACAAGGCCCATGAACGCCGAAACCTCGCTCAAGTAGCCCCAGACCGTGCGTTCGGTGATCGTGGTCTTGTAAATCTCGGCGACCAAGAAGCTGAGCGCGGCGAAAAGGATGGCAGCAACGAGCTTGGCGGCGGTCGGCATCGCGTCCCTATTGCGGTCGGGTGACGGTGATCTGGGTCACGTCGCAGTTACCGCCGCGGAAGGTGCCGGCGCAAGAGGTGAGGTAGAAGTTCCACATGCGCCGGAAGCGGTCGTCGAAGCCCATCTTGGCAATATCGTCCCACCGGTCGTTGAAGGTGTCGTGCCAGCGGCGCAGCGTCTGGCTGTAGCTCTGGCCGAACTCGATCGAGTGGCGTACCTTGAGCCCGGCCTTCTCGACCTCGGCGCGCAGGATCGACGGGGCGGGAAGCATGCCCCCGGGGAAGATGTATTTCTGGATGAAGTCGACGCCGCGCTTGTAGACCTCCCACCTTTTGTCCTGAACTGTGATGATCTGCAGCGTTGCGTTCCGGCCCGGCTTCAGCCGGTCCCGCAGCGTGTTGAAATAGACCGGCCAGTATTTCTCGCCCACGGCCTCGAACATCTCGATCGAGGCGATGCCGTCATAGACGCCCGTCTCGTCGCGATAGTCCTGCAGCTTGATCTGCACCCGGTCCGACAGACCTGCGCGGGCAATCCGTTCCACCGCATAGTCGTGCTGGGCCTTCGAGATGGTCAGGCCCGTCACCTTCAGACCGCGCTCCTTGGCGGCATATTCCGCGAACCCGCCCCAACCGCAGCCGATCTCGAGCACATGGTCGCCCGGGGCTGCCCCCATCTGGTCGACCATGCTGGCGTATTTCTGGATCTGCGCCCGTTCGAGGCTTTCCTGCCCGGTGCGGAACAGCGCCGAGGAATAGGTCATCGTATCATCGAGCCAGAGCCGGTAGAAGTCGTTGCCGAGGTCGTAGTGGTACTCGATGTTCTTCTTCGCCTGCTCGCGGGTATTGCGCTGCAGCCAGAAGCGGAATTTCTCGTAGGCGCGGATCAGGCCGAGACCGGGGTAGCCATCATACACGCCGTCGTTGTCCTCATGGACCAGATCCATGAAGGCCTGCAGATCGGGGGTCGTCCACCAGCCGTCGAGATAGGCATCGCAGAACCCCAGATCGCCTTCGCGGATCAGTCGGGCGAAGGTATCGGGGTTATGGATGTGAATTTCGGCAACCGGACCGGGTTTTGGACCTTCCGCCCGAAAGCGCCGTCCGTCCGGCAGAACGAAGTCCAGCCTGCCGTTCTGCAGCCGACGCGCGACGTCGAAAGCCGCCGTGAAATACCGCGGCAGGTCTTTCTGGTCCTTCGTTGATGTGAGTGCCGTCACCTTTTCCCCCCGGCTTAGTCGTCTTTTGTTTTGCGCGATGCTGGCCGATGATGTCCCGAGGCTCAAGACTTTCTTGACGCATAGGCGGCCAGTGCCCGCTCGCGGCCGGCCTCGAGGGCGACGATCGGCTTCGGATAGGGCGTCTTGGGGTCGAGATGCCAGGATCTGGGCACGGCGTCGAAATAGGACATCGCCTCCGATCCCGTTCGCGACGACAGTTCGGCGACGAACCGGCGGCGGTAGGTGCCTTCTGGGTCGAACTTCTCCGCCTGGGTCGCAGGGTTGAAGATGCGGAAGTATGGCGCGGCATCGGGCCCCGACCCTGCCGCCCACTGCCAGCCCATCGCATTCGACGCCGGGTCCCAATCGGTCAGGCATTCGGCGAACCAGTCGAGACCCACCTTCCAATGCGTCATCAGGTGCTTCGTCAGATACGACGCGACGATCATCCGCCCGCGATTGTGCATGGTGCCGGTCACATACATCTCTCGCATCGCGGCATCGACCAGCGGCTCGCCGGTCATGCCACGGCGCCAGGCCTCGGCCAAGGGATTGTCACCCGCCCAGGGGAAGCTGTCCCAGTCCTCGCGCCAATTGCGCGTCGCGATATGGGGGGTGTGGTAAAGCAGGTGCCAGGCGAAGTCGCGCCAGACCAGTTCCTTGAGGAAATGCTCGGCGCCCGCCTTGCCCTCCTCCATCGCGCGCCAGCCCGCGTGCCAGATCGTCCGCGCGCCTATCTCTCCATAGGTCAGGTTCTCGGACAGGCGCGAGGTTGCATCGCGGGCCGGGTAGTCCCGCGCCTCGCGGTAGTCCTGGATCGGTCCAGCGAGGAAGCGCCGGAGCCGGTCGTTGGCCGCCGCCTCGCCAACGGCCTGCCAGGGCAGAACCACCGCAGCGCCCCGCCGCATCGCCGCCCCCATCCGCCAATCGCCAAGGCGATCCGATCCAGGCCAGGTCGCGGGGCCGGGCAAACGGACTTGTGCGGGCGACGGCTGTGGGACCGGCCGCCCGCGAACCGCCTTCCAGAAGGGCGTATAGACCTTGAAGCATCCCCCTTGCCCGGTCTCGACCGTCCAGGGTTCGAAGAGCACATGGCCCGGATGACTTTCGGCGATCAGTCCGCGCGCCTTCAGGGCCGATTTGACCGCCGTGTCGCGGGCGCGGCCCTCGGGATCATAGGCCCGGGTCCACATCGCACCCGCCGCGCCGGTTTCGGCGATCAGCGACTCGAGTTCCACAAGCGCCGGACCGCGCCGCAGGATCAGGCGGCTGCCAATCCCCTCCAGTCGCGCGCCAAAGGCTTCGATTGCCAGCCCCAGTCGCCATTTTGCGGCCGCACCGAGGGTCTCGGTTTCGGAGTCCAGAATGAAGACAGGAAGCAGCGGACGCCCTGATGCGACCGCCGACGTCAGCATGGGGTTGTCCGCAAGCCGAAGATCGCGGCGAAACCAGAGGATGAGCGGTTGGGTCATATCAGGCCGAGCCGGAGTATTGGTTCTTATACGCCGGACAAGGGCAAACGGATCAGGTCTTCTTCCGTTTCCAAGTATCCTCGGGGGTGAATGGCCCGGCACGGGCCAGAGGGGGCAGACAGCCCCCTCCCTTCTTTGCCCTAGAGCACCTCGTCCAACGCGGCGATCAGGCGCGCAACGTCCTCGGCGCTTGTGTAGTGGACAAGGCTCATCCGCAGCACGCCCTTCTCCGTGTCCACGCCCATCGCCTCAAGCGGACGGACGGCATAGAAATGGCTGCCGCCGCAATTGACCCCACGTTTGCCAAGCTCGCCCGCCACCGGCTCCGCCGCCCGGTCAAGCGCCACGGCAACCGTCGGCGCGCGCTCCGCCGCCCCGCGCGGCCCGATCAGGCGCAGATCGTTGCGTCCGGCGAGGTATTCGAGCAGCGGCGCCGCAATCTCGACCTCGCGGGCGCGCATCAGGTCATGGACCGCCCGGTTGCGCTCTGCTGGGTCGCCCGCAGCGGCAAAATGGCGGGCATGAAGCGCGTCGATATAGTCTGCGATCCCGGCCGAGGCCGCGATCTGGGCGTGATCGGGTCCCGCAGGGGTGAAGCGCTTGTAGAGGGTACCCGCGTTGAACCAGTGGCCCTGCGCCGGCAGTTCCTCGCCAAAGCTGCGGGTGATCGTCATGATGCCCAGATGCGGGCCATAGGTCTTGTAGGCCGAGAACAGGTAGACATCCGCCCCGAGCGCCGGAACGTCAGGCAGGCCATGCGGGGCATAGCTCACGCCATCGACCACCGTCCGGGCGCCCGCCGCCCGCGCCATCGCGCAGATCTCGGCCACCGGGTTGATCTCTGCCACCACGTTCGAGCAATGCGGGAAGCAGACCAGCCGCACCTTGCCGTCGCCAAGCAACCGGGACAGATCGGCCGAGTCGAGATGCCCGGTCTCGGGATCGACCTTCCATTCCCGGACCTCGATCCCCTCGTCCGCCAGACGCCGCCAGACTCCGGAATTGGCCTCGTGATCCTGGTTGGTCACGACGATTGCCGCGTTCTTTCCCCTCAGCCACAACCGCACCGCATTCGCCAGAACGAAGGTATTGGCGCTGGTCGATGGGCCGAAGCTCAGCTCGTCAGGCGCGATCCCCATCATCGCCGAGAGCCGCGCGCGGGCTTCGTCCATCTCCTCCCCCGCCAGCTGCGAGACGGCAAAGGGCGCATAGGGCTGCACCTTGCGTTCGGTGTAGAAGCGGTGAAGCCTGTCCACGACCTGGCGGCAGGGATAGGACCCGCCGGCATTCTCGAAGAAGGCCTGATCCTTGAGGCCCGGAACCGAAAAGGCGGGGAACTGGCTGCGCACGAAGTCAAGGTCAAAGGGCATCGTCTCTGTAGTCCGTTGCTTGCATCGCCGGGGAAATCCGGTCGTATCCTCCTAGCATCCGGCAAGGATCCGCTCCAGCCGTTACGGAACTTTCAAAATTTGATCAAATTTATGGGACCACCATTGCGCCCACATCGAGACATGGCATAGTCGCCTCGAGATTGCGCCTTCCCGCGAATGAGTCGTCGGCCGGCGCCCAGAGGAGAGGTACAATGAAACATGTGAGCATGCTGAAAGCCGGGCTCTGCGCCCTGGCGCTCATGGCCCCGCTTGCCGCACAGGCCGAAGACCCGGAACTGCTGGTGCTGGACTGGGCCGGCTTCGGTCTTCCCGGGCTGATGACCGACTATCAGGCCAAGAATGGCGCCATGCCGACCTATTCCTTCTACGGCGACGATGACGAAGCCTATCAGAAGGTCGCTTCCGGATTCCGCGCCGATGTCGGCCATCCCTGCTCGCAGATGATCGCGAAGTACCGCGAGTCCGACCTGATCGAGCCTTGGGACGTGAGCAAGATCCCGGAATTCGCCAATATCCACCCCGCCTTCCTGCAGTCGACGATCTTCAAGGACGACAAGGGCGTCTGGTTCATTCCGACCGACTACGGTTTCACCGCCGTGGCCTACAACACCGAGAAGGTTCCGGCCGAGGACATCGCGACGCTCGACGTGTTCCGCAACCCGGCCTATGCCGGGCGCATCTCGCTGCCGGACAATACGGATGACGTTTGGTCACTGGCCTTGCTCGCCACCGGCGTGACCGATTGGACCAACATCACCGACGAGCAGTTCCAGGCTGCAGCCGACTGGCTGCGCGAGGTGAACCCGAATGTCCGCGCCTACTGGAAAGACCCGTCTGAACTGTCGCAGCTGATGGCGACCGGCGAGGTTCTGGTGGCCTGGTCCTGGAACGACAGCGTGACCATCCTCAAGAAGGAAGGCTTCCCGATCGGCTTCCAGCGTGAGCCGAAGGAAGGTGTGTCGTCCTTCTTCTGCGGCTATGTCAACTTCAAGAACGGTCCGGGCAAGGAAGACAAGGCCTATGACTTCATCAATTCCTGGCTGACGCCCGCCAGCGCGCGGACGCTCCTGGACGAGATCGGCTATGCCCATGCCGACGATGCCGCGCTGGCCACGATCCCGAATGACGAACTGGTCGCCGCCGGCGTCAGCCCGATCAAGGGCACGGTCCTGTCGCAGACCCCGATCGATCCGGAAATGCGCAACCGGATGCTCGAGGAATTCGAACAGATCAAAGCCGGCTTCTGATCTGCGTTTCAGGCAGACGCATTCGCGCCCGGGCCATGCCCGGGCGCGAATCATTTGTAGGATGGCTTGGGTTTTGGCCGCCAGCCGACAACTAAATGGTCAGAATTCCGCCAATTGCCTTAACGTAAGGCAACTCCAGTGCTGCAATCGGACAAATGTGACTTGCTGCATGGTCCGGTCGCCCCCTAATTCTTAAATATAAAACCAAGAACAAACCCAACGGGAGCCTCCATGTTCAAGAAGAGCCTTTTGGCAGCCGCCCTTCTGTCGGTGGCAACGCCGGCCCTCGCGACCGATCCTGACCTGATCGTGTTCGACTGGGCCGGCTGGGAAGTACCGGACCTCATTCCGGACTACTCCGCCAAACACGGAACCACGCCAACCTACTCCTTCTTCGCCGATGACGACGAGGCGTTCCAGAAGATGTCGGCGGGGTTCAAGGCCGATGTCGGCCACCCCTGCTCTCAGATGATCGGCAAGTATCGCGATGCCGGCCTGATCGAACCCTGGGATGTCAGCAAGATCCCGGAATTCGCCAACATCAACCCCCGCTTCCTGAACTCCACCACGTTCAAGGATGATGGCGGTGTCTGGTTCATTCCGACGGACTACGCCTATACGGCCATTGCCTACAACTCCAAGGAAGTGCCCGAGGCGGATGTCGCGTCGCTGAGCGTATTCACCGATCCGAAATATGCCGGCCGTATCTCTCTGCCCGACAACACCGATGACGTTTGGTCGCTGGCGCTGCTGGCCACCGGCGTGACCGACTGGACCACGGTGACGGACGAGCAATTCCAGGCGGCCGCCGACTGGCTGCGCAAGGTGCATCCGAATGTTCGCGTCTACTGGAAGGATCCGTCCGAACTCGCGCAGGTCGTCGCCTCAGGAGAGGTGCTGATCGCCTGGTCCTGGAACGACTCGATCGCGCTTCTGCGTAGCGAAGGCTTCCCGGTGGGATTCCAGCGCCAGGCCAAGGAAGGCGCGGCGTCGTGGTTCTGCGGCTTCGTCAACTTCAAGGACCAGCCCGGCAGCGAGGAGAAGGCCTACGACTTCATCAACGCGCTGACGGCCAAGCCGTCGGCGAAGGTGCTTCTGTCGAATTTCGGCTATTCCTCGACCAACGATCTGGCGATGAACGAAATCCCGCATGACGAGCTTGTGGCGGCTTCGGTCGATCCGATCTCGACCACGCTGCTGGCCCAGACACCGCTTGACCAGAACCTGCGCAACCGGATGCTCGAAGAATTCGAGCAGATCAAGGCCGGGTTCTGATCCCTTCGATACGGAACTCCTGCGGGCGCCCTTGCTGGGCGCCCGTTTCCTTTCGGGGCGCTTGCGGCCAGATCGCACGCTGCTTATATCAGAGATGTTCCGGCTTGCCGGGACTATGGCGATAAACGCACCCGTAATACGCGGATCGGACCCGGGGGCGGTACCCGGCGGCTCCACCAAACTTTCCCTCGTTGGGGGCGGATGGGGCCGAAACAGGATCGACGAACGTCCAAAGGGGCCAGCTTTCGCTCGGTGAGCTACCACCGTTATCGGTGCAAAAGTACAGTTGCCAACGACAACCGTGCTCCGGTCGCGCTGGCTGCGTAAGCAGTTCGCAAGACCAAAACTTAAGCCCTTGCGCTTAGCCGCGTAAGGCGGGGTTCGCAGGTACCTGGCAACAGAAACCTGCACTCTCCCCATCCCTGCCTGATCACTGAATTCCGTCGGAGCGCGAGGAGCCGTTCCGTGCTATGATTGGTCAGGCTCCGGGAGGGCATCATGTCAGCAAGGTCAGAAGATGGCGTGGCCCAGGTTGTCCGCCGCGACGCAGACCGGTTCGACACGCCGCTTCACTTTCTGAATGGCAGGTTCGACCTCAAGGTGTCGGCACGCGAAACAGGCGGCGCCCTGTGCGTTTTCGACACGGTCCGAACCGAAAGTGGCGGCCCGCCGCTCCATATCCATTTCGATCAGGACGAATGGTTCTTCGTCCTTGAAGGCGAGTTCATCCTGCGGGTCGGAGAGGTCACGCATCGCCTCGGTCCGGGGGACAGCGTCTTCGGACCCCGCGGCATTCCCCATGCCTTTGCCAATCTCAGCGAAAGGGCGCGGCTGGTCGTCCTGTTTCAGCCGGCCGGAACGATGGAGGACTTCTTCCGAGAAGGAAGCGCCAAAGGGAAGATGACACCGCAGCAGTTTGCTGACCTTTCTGCGGCGCATCGCATGAAAGTCGTCGGACCTCCCCTTCCCCTGGACAGTGCCATCGGATGAGGCTCAACGCCACGCTGCGATGGCTCAAGGGGCCTTGCCTGGTGGCGGGGCTTCTGCCGGGCTTGATATCGGCCGCCGCGGCATGCGACACCGCCCTTCTGCTCGCCATCGACATCTCCGGCTCGATCGATGCCGCGGAATACGACCTTCAGATCCGCGGACTTGCCGAAGGTCTTGAGGATCCCGAGATCGTCGATGCGCTGGTCGCCGGCCAGAGTGCCATCTCGGTCGTCCAATGGTCTGGCATTGGTGCACAGGCCGTCGTCATCCCCTGGCAACGGATCTTCGGTGCCGGCGACGCCGCCCGCCTGTCCGCTGCCGCCCGCGCCCTGCCGAGGAGTTTCCGCGCGTCTGAGACTGCAGTCGGGCAAGCCATCGATGTCTCGGCCGCTCAGTTTCCCGCCGTTGCCGATTGTCGCCGGAAAGTCATCGACATCTCGGGCGACGGACCCGAGAACGTCGGCTTCACCGTCGGACAGGCTCGCCAACGGGCCGAGGTTCAGGGGATCGAGATCAATGCCATCGCGATCGAGGACATGGGCGTCTCGACGCCGATTACCAACTTCTATCTGCGATGGGCGGTGACCAAGGGCGGGTTTGTCATTACCGCCCGTGGTTTGCGCGACTATCCTCGTGCGATGCGTGAAAAACTCTTGCGCGAACTGACCAAACCCGCCGCTTGACGCGCACCGCACCCCGCCCCTAGGCTTCGGTCATGGGGTCGGCGATCACCCCGTGAGGCATAGGCCAGAGAGTCGCATCCATTGTCACTTTGCAAGGGATGCTCATGCCCGACTTCAATACGATCACCCCAGCCCAACTGGCACGGGTTGTCGGTACCCCCGATGCACCTGCCCTGATCGACGTTCGCCTGCCCGAGGATGTGGTGGAAGATCCTCACCTTGTGCCCGGATCGCGCCTTTACCCCTTCGACCGGCCCGAGAGCCTTGCCGCTACCCTGACGGGACGACGCGCCGTCATCCTCTGCCAACGCGGACGAAAGCTCTCGCAGGGCGTGGCCGCCCATCTGCGGCTCAAGGGCATCCCGGCCGAGGTGCTGGAGGGCGGCACCATCGCCTGGGCAGAGGCAGGGCTGCCGCGCGTGCCGCTGGACAGCTTCTCCCCCGGCGGTCTGTGGGTCACGCGCCACCGCCCGAAGATCGACCGGATCGCCTGCCCCTGGCTGATCCGCCGTTTTGTCGATCCAGCGGCCCGGTTCCTTTATGTCGCCCCAGCCGAGGTTCTGGGTGTCGCCGAGCGGTTCGCAGCCACGCCTTTCGACGTTCCTGATGTCCGCTGGTCGCATCGCGGCGAGTGCTGCACCTTCGACACAATGGTGGAGGAGTTCGGACTGTCCACCCCGGCGCTGGAACGGCTGGCAACCGTGGTGCGCGCTGCCGATAACGACAGGCACGACCTTGCCCCGCAGGCGGCGGGGCTTCTGGCGGTTTCCGTCGGACTGTCCAGACTTTACCGCGATGATCTGGAACAGCTCGAGGCCGGGATGGGTCTTTACGACGCGCTCTACCGATGGGCCCGCGACGGGTTCGACGAGGGGCATGACTGGCCGGCGGGACGTCCGGCATGAGCGTGTCCCTTGGCGAGTTGACCCGGGTCTTTGCCCGGATCGGCCTCCTCTCCTTCGGCGGACCTGCCGCGCAGATCGCGCTGATGCATCGCGAACTGGTTGAAGAACGCAACTGGCTGAGCGAGGAGGAATACCTGCGTGCCCTCTCCTTCTGCATGCTCCTTCCGGGGCCGGAGGCGATGCAGCTTGCGACCTATGCCGGCTGGAAGCTGCGGGGCACGCCCGGCGGGCTGATCGCGGGCCTGCTGTTCGTGGTGCCCGGCGCACTGGTTATCCTTGCGCTGGCCACGGCCTATGCGATCTGGGGCTCGGCAGCCGAGGCGCAGGCCCTGCTTCTGGGCGTCAAGGCGGCAGTTCTCGGGATCGTGCTTCATGCCCTCCAGCGGGTGGCGAAGCGTGCGCTGCGCGGACCGGGAGACCTCGCCATTGCAGTCCTGGCCTTCATTGCGCTTTTTCTGCTGAACATCCCTTTCCCTGCCATCATTGTTGCGGCGGCGCTCTGGGGGTGGATCGAGGCGCGCGGGCAGGCCGCTTTGGCCGTAAACATCCCGACTCCGCCCCCGGCCAAGACGGTTCGGACCATCGCCCTTTGGCTTGCAGTCTGGCTTGTGCCTTTGGCGGCCCTGGCGCTGTCCGGACACGGGATACTCTTCGATCTTGGTGTCTACTTCTCCAAGCTCGCGGTCGTAACCTTCGGCGGGGCATATGCGGTGCTCGGCTGGATGACACAGAGCGTTGTACAGGACCATGGCTGGATCACGCAGGCGCAGATGATCGACGCCCTCGGGCTGGCTGAAACAACGCCGGGTCCGCTGATCCTGGTAACCGCCTTCGTGGGATACCTGGCGGCCGAGGCGAAGGGCGGGATCCCGCTCGGGGTTGCCGGTTGGGCAGTCACGCTGTGGATGACCTTTGCCCCCTGTTTCCTGTGGATCTTTGCCGGTGCTCCGTGGCTCGAGCATCTGACCCGACGTCCGGCACTGAAAGGGGCTCTGGCGGCCATCACCGCGGCGGTTGTGGGCGTCATCGCCTCGATCTCGGTCTGGTTCGGGGTGCATGTGCTGTTCGGCACGGTCAACGACATGCAGATCGGACCACTGCATCTGCCGCTTCCCGATCCCGCTTCGCTGCATCCAGAAGCGCTTGTACTGGGGCTTCTTGCCGGGGGGGCGATCCTGTGGCGGCACTGGCCGCTGCCACTGGTGCTGATCCTGTCGGCAGGCCTTTCCTGGGCCTGGGCGCAGATCTGACCCTGGCCAGTTTCCGACATCGCCCCCTTCCCTTGACGGGCAAATCCCCTATGCTGGACGCAGGAGCAGTTCAGGAATCCGGGCATGGCGCGCAGTATCGACTACGGCAACCTCATGCACCGCGCGATGCGTGGCTTGATCCAGAACGTGCTGAGCGATGTCGCGCGGGACGGGTTGCCGGGCGCCCACCACTTCTTCATCACCTTTGACACCACGCATCCCGATGTCGAAATGGCCGACTGGCTGAGGTCGCGCTACCCCTCCGAGATGACAGTGGTTATCCAGCACTGGTACGAGAACCTTGTCGTCACCGATGACGGCTTTTCGGTCACGCTGAATTTCGGCAACCAGCCCGAGCCGCTGGTGATCCCCTTCGACGCGGTTCGCACCTTTGTCGATCCGTCCGTCGAGTTTGGCCTGCGCTTCGAGACCCATCCCGAAGAAGACGATGAGGATGAGGAAATCGAAGCCGAGGATGAGGACGCCAAGCCGCACGAGGCCGAGGTCGTCAGCCTCGACAAGTTCCGCAAGTAAGCCTGCCTGCGACGTCACGCGTTATGGTATGCGACGGTATGCCGATTGATTTCGGCCGGTCCCCGTCCTATAGGGGCAGAGATTCCGCAGGAGGCTTGCCCATGACCGCAACCCGTACCGAAACCGACAGCTTTGGCCCGCTCGAGGTTCCCGCCGACAAGTATTGGGGGGCGCAGACTCAGCGCTCGATCCAGAACTTTCCGATCGGCTGGGAGCGCCAGCCGGTTGCCATCGTCCGCGCGCTTGGCGTCATCAAGCAGGCCTGCGCGCTCGTAAACATTGCCCAGGGTGACATTTCGCCCGAGCTCGGCAATGCCATCGCCGCCGCTGCGCAGGAAGTGATCGACGGAAAGTTCGATGACAACTTCCCGCTGGTGGTCTGGCAGACCGGGTCGGGCACCCAGTCGAACATGAACGCCAACGAGGTGATCTCGAACCGTGCGATCGAGATGCTGGGCGGCGTGAAGGGATCGAAGAAACCGGTCCACCCCAACGACCATGTCAACATGGGCCAGTCGTCGAACGACACCTACCCGACCGCCATGCATGTCGCGATCGGCATGATGGCACGTGACGTGCTGATCCCGGGGCTGGAAAAGCTGCACAAGGCGCTGGCCGCGAAGTCCGAGGAGTTCAAGGACATCATCAAGATCGGCCGCACCCATACGCAGGACGCGACGCCGCTGACGCTTGGACAGGAATTCGGCGGCTACGCCCATCAGGTCGCCTCGGGCATCGAGCGTGTGAAGAAATGTCTGCCCGAGGTCTATGAACTGGCGCAGGGCGGCACCGCCGTCGGAACCGGCCTCAACACCCGTGTTGGCTGGGACGTGCGGGTTGCGGCGAAGATCGCCGAGATTACCGGTCTGCCCTTCGTCACCGCGCCGAACAAGTTCGAGGCGCTGGCCGCCCATGACGCGATGGTGTTCTTCTCGGGCGCGCTTCGCACCGTTGCCGTCAGCCTCTTCAAGATCGCCAACGACATCCGCCTGCTCGGCTCCGGCCCGCGCTCGGGTCTGGGCGAACTGATCCTGCCGGAAAACGAGCCGGGATCCTCGATCATGCCGGGCAAGGTCAACCCGACCCAGGCCGAGGCGCTGACGATGGTCTGCGCCCATGTCATGGGCAATGACGCGGCCGTGGGCTTTGCCGGCAGCCAGGGCCATTTTGAGCTGAACGTCTACAACCCAGTCATGGCCTATAACGTGCTGCAGTCGATGCAGCTTCTGGGCGATGCAGCGTCGAGCTTCACCGACAACATGGTGGTCGGCATTCAGGCCAACCGCGCCCGGATCGACAAGCTGATGAAGGAAAGCCTGATGCTTGTTACCGCTCTGGCCCCGACCATCGGCTATGACGCGGCGACCAAGGTCGCCAAGACTGCCCACAAGAACGGCACCACACTGCGCGAGGAAGCGATCGCGCTTGGCTATGTCGACGGCGAAACCTTCGACCGCGTCGTTCGCCCGGAGGACATGATCGGACCGAAGGGCTGAAGACAGCTTCGACAAAGAGAAAGGCCGCCGTTGGATGCAACGGCGGCCTTTCCTGTGTCGTCTCTTCGCCCGATCAGCGTCAGGCCGACTTCCGGCGGCGGAGGGCAAAGAATCCCAGCAAGGCCGAGGCAAGCAGCGGCGCGCCGGCGGGCAGCGGAACAGGGGCAACCTCCGCTGTCACGAAGCCGCTGTTGTCGAGATAGTTCTTGTCCCAGATGAACAGCTTCAGCGCACCCGAAGCGCTGACGATGCCACGGAAATAGGTGCCGACCTCGAAGAAAGCGCCATCACCGATCCGGCCAACCAGGGTCCCATGATTGAAGGTCTTGCCGAACAGCGTGTAGAGCCGCGTCGCGGTCATGCCATCGGCATTGCCTTCATGCCGCGGCAGAGTGTTGCCGATACGCCAGGTGTCGCTCGGGTCAACCTTGATCTCGTAGGTATGCCCGGCAACTACGGTCAGCCCGGTATCGGCACCGGTCAGGACTGAATTGGAAACCGAATCCTTCTTCGCGTAGACATCGACCGAAACGGTGGCCGCCGAGGCCTGGCTCGCGATCATGCCACCAGCGAGGGCAATAGCTATAATGCTGCTCTTCATCATATCGTCCCTTCTTAACTTCTGGTTCTTCCTGCGGAACAATCCCCAACCAGGAAACCCCGATGACTTGGCCCATTTCTGTGGCAAGATTATGTCTAGCATAAGGTTGCCCGCTTCGGCCATGCATCTACCCACCAGAGGTTGAATCCACAAGAAAAATGAGCCAAATCATCAACCTTCGCCGCTTTTCCAAGCAAAAACAGAGAGAAGTGGCGCGCCAAAAGGCGGCAGAGAATGCGGCGAAATATGGGCGTACGCCCGAACAACGCCAAAAAGATGAAGAAGAGGCGCTGCGGCTCAAGAAGCACCTCGATGGCCATATTAGAGAAGATCCGTGAACAATAGGCCGGAAAAACATTCATTGACGCTAAATGGGCATAGAACCAGCGTTTCCCTCGAACCAGAATTCTGGTCATGTTTTCGCCGCATTGCGGCAGAAAAAGGGCTATCGATCAATCACTTGGCGGAAACAATCGACACCGAACGCGGCGACTGCGGCCTCGCATCGGCAATCCGTCTGTTTGTTCTCAGGCACTTGCTGGCGAGCGAATCACTTCGGGGTTGAATCGCCGCGACGCAGCACGCGCAGGACCATGCCGTCGCGCGACCGGACAGTCAGATGCGCGACTGGTGTCGGAAGCGGCCCCAGCCCAGGGGCAAACCGGAAGGCTCGAACGAGAAGCGCCAGCATCAGGACGCCTTCCAGCATGGCAAAGCCCGCGCCCGTGCAGACGCGCGGCCCGGCGGAAAAGGGGATGTAGGCCTCCCGCGCAGGGGCCTTGCGCGCGGCATCCTGCCAGCGGTCTGGATCGAAACTGTCCGGATCGTCCCAAAGCCGCTCGTGGCGGTGCAGATGCCAGGGGCTGAGCACGACCTGTGACCTGACAGGAACATCACGATCGCGGAACCTCTCCGGCCGTGTCGTCTCTCGCACCATCATCGGCACCGGAGGATAAAGGCGCAGCACCTCGCGGAAGACGTCGCGGGTGTAGCGAAGGCCGGCCACGGCGGAAAACCCCGGCGTTTCGCCCAAGGCCACAGACTCTGCCGCCACCCGCTCCTGCACCTCGGGATGAAGCGCCAGCATCAGAAGTGCCCAGGACAGTGCCGAGGCCGAGGTCTCGTGCCCGGCCAGGAAGAAGATCGCGACCTGGTCAACCATTTCCGCCGTGTCGAAGCCGTTGCCATCCACCGGATCGCGGGCTGTCATGATCTTCGTCGCAAGGTCGTCGGGGGCCCGGCCTTCCGCGATCAGCGCGGCGCGCTCTTGCGTCAATTCGGTGATGAGCTGGCGGATCCTGGCGGCGGTCGCGACCGTGGTGCGACGGTGCAGGCGCGGCAGCCAGGCTGGCAGGGGCAGAAGTGCGCCAAGGTTCAGGATTGGCTGCGTGCGCTGATGTTCGCGAAAGAGGCGGAACACCTCGGCGGCAGTCCGGTGTTCGATCGGGATCGAGAACAGCGTGCGGAAGATGATGTCGGCCGTCAGGTGGCTCATCTGCTCCTCGACCTCGACGTCGCCCTCCGGCATCCGCTCAACTGCCGCCTCTCCGGCCGCCAACATGGCGGGGAAGGTGTCGCGAAGGCGTCCGCCCTCGAAGGCCGGGTCGATCAGGCGGCGCTGGCGGGTCCAGACCTCGCCATTGGTGACAAAGACCGAATTGCCCAGAAGCGGCGCCAGCCCCTCTCGGACCCGGTCGGACTTGGGAAAGTCGCCCGGCCGGTCGGACAGCACCAGCCGCACCAGCGTCGGATCGTTGCAGAGATAGCTGCGGAAGAAGGGTGTACGGAACTCGGCCATCCAGGCGCGGTACAGCCGCGCGGGCTGGGCCGAGAGGATGTCTTTCCGGAACAGCCGCAGATAGCGCCAGAAGGAGGTCCGGCCTTCGCGCGCAGGCGGCTTCGGCGGGATCATGCGTGCATGCTGGTATGGCCCGAGGCCGGCTCGACGATACGGCTTTTCGAGGGGGGGCGGCCCTCGAACCGGGCGCGCAGGCTCAGCGGACCGGCGGTGATACGGAAATAGTCGTAGTCGCCCGGCCGGTCGAAGGCGCAGAGGTACTGGAAATGCAGGCGGAAGAACCGCCAGCGCAACGACTTCCAGCGTTCGGGGCTGAGCGTCTGGGTGAAGGCCGCCGAAAGCACCAGCGGCCAGCGCTGGTCGGGCGGCGCCACGCCAGAGACCGAGACCGGATCGCAGAGCGCGAAGGCGCAGCCGTCGCCCGGGGCGGTGACATCGACCCAGGTCAGCTCCTTGCGGGCCGAGAGATAGTTCAGGTCAGCCCTAAGCCGGTCGGCATGGGGCAGGAACGACACCATCGGAACCACCTGCCCGAGGGTCAGGAAGGCAAGTTCGGCCTTGCGTTCGGGCAGGCCCTCGCGGATCAGGTCAGCCAGGATCGAGATCCCCAGATGCGCCCCCGAGGAATGGCCGACGACGAGGACCTCGTCGACATTGCTTTCAAGCGCCGAGCGGATCGTCTGGCGGAAAGCGGACATGCGAGCCTCGAGTTCGTCCGGATTCGCGCCACCATGCTGTGCCGTGTAGGCGTAGTCATGCATCAGGTAATACGCGAAGAAGTGGCGGTCGAGCCGCCGAAAGGCCACCAGGACCAGCGCCACCGTTGCTAGGCCGAGCGGTGCCGCGGCCACGACTGGAATGAAACCCGCCGCGACCTGTGCAACACCCCAGCCCATCAGCCCGGCAAGAGCCAGCTGAATCAACAGCAGGATGATCGGATAGAGAGCCGCGATGATCGGCCCCTTGCGAAGCCGCATCAGGCGGAACAGAGCACCGCTCCCGATATAGGCCCAGGCGGTGCGGAACAACTGAAGATAGGTGCCGGGGATGCCCTGCCCCATCGAGTCCTGCACCAGATCGGCCCAGACCAGCACCTGCATCTCGGTAGAGACCGCTTTTCCGTCGATCTCGGAGGCGACGTGCCAGCCATCCGGCCCGGTGTGCTTGCGCCGCGACAGGACCAGGCTATAGCCCGAAACCAGCGCCTGCATCGCCCCTTCCTTGCGGTAAAGCTCGCGGTAGCGGCGCGGCGGGAACGGGTCATAGCCCGGGATGTAAAACACCCGGCGGCGGCGAACGCTCTTGGCGGGACTGGAACGCATGCAGTCACTCTCCTTGGGTTAGAGAGTAGCGCCGGATTTGGCCGAAATTAAGGGCTAACCTATAGTCGCCATCGCGGGAAATGTCTCGAGCAGCCAATAGGAAAAGCTCGAGAAGCCCCCGGTCAGCATCAGCAGGCCGATCGTCCACAACAGAAGCCCCATCAGGCGCTCGATCTTCTCCATGTGGCGCGTCATCCAGGCCATCAGCCCGGTCAGCCGCGGGAAGAATATCGCCACCAGCAGGAAGGGAATCCCAAGACCAGCGGCGTAGACGGCGAGCAGCAGCGTGCCACGCGCAACATTCGCCTCGCTTGCCGCAAGCGACAGGATCGCGCCCAGCTGCGGGCCAATGCAGGGCGTCCAGCCGAAGGCGAAGGCAAGGCCCAGCACATAGGCCCCAAAGGCCGAGCCGCCGCGGTCGCCGGCATCCATGCGGATGTCCCGCTCGAGAAAGGGCATGCGGAGGATGCCAAGGAAATGCAGGCCGAACACCATGACGATCAGCGCGGCAACGGTGTTGAACCATTCGGCATGGGTCAGGAAGAACGCCCCGAAGAGCGAGGTCGTGAACCCGAGAAGCAGGAAGACCGTCGAAAGGCCGAGCACGAAGAACAGCGCGGCGAGGACGACGCGTGTATGCGCGTGGCCGGATTTGCGCATCTCGCCCACGCTGATCCCGCCCATATAGGCAAGATAGGGGGGGACGATCGGCAGCACGCAGGGGCTGAGGAAAGACAGGATGCCGGCGGCCAGCGCCACCAGCATGGCCGGGACAAGCCCTGCGTCGATCACGTCGATTCCGAACATGCCTGTCCTCCTGTCCCGCCGACATAGCCCAAGCCATTCCCGCCGTCACGCTGCAGCAACGTCACAAAGGCGTGGACGTCCCCTGCCGCCTGGCGTATCCGCCCATGCCATGACCGACGCGCCGAGCTGGGATGACGAGATTGACTGCGAGGGGCTTCTCTGCCCCCTGCCCGTCTTGCGGGCGCGCAAGCGGCTGATGGCGATGCAACCCGGGCAGGTTCTCCGCGTGCGCGCCACCGACGGGATGGCAGCGATCGATCTTCCGCATTTCTGCGCCGAAGCCGGGCATGCCTTCCTCGGCGCCGTGCAGGACGGCGCGGTCGGCCTCTACCTGATCCGGCGCGGCGAATAGAAAGACGGGCGCAAGGTTTCCCCCGCGCCCGCCTTTTGAGCTCTTGCGTCCAATCAGCGGCCGATCGACCACCAGCCGCGCTTCTTCGGCTTGCCGTCATCATCGGCCGCTTCGGGTTCCGGGGCGGCAGGTTCCGGGGTGGCTGTCACGACCTCGACCTCCGCCGGAGCAGCGGCTTCCACGATCGCAGCCGGCTCTCCTGCGGGAACAGGTTCCGATTCCATCACGACGGCCTGCACTTCGACAACTGGGGGCGCCGGTGCTTGCACCGCAGGGGCCGCCTCTGCGGCCTTCTTGCTGGACGAGCGCGAGCGGGTCGAAGTCTTGGGTTTCGGCTTCTCTGCAACTTCCGGGGCCGCAGATTCAGCGGGTTCGGCGACGGTTTCTTCGCTCTTGGCCTTCGACTTCGACGACCGCGACCGGCTGCTGGCAGGCTTTGGAGCCGGCTCGCCCTCGCCGGTCTTCTTCGAGCTGCTCCGCGAGCGCGATTTCGGCTTGGCTGCAGGTTCCGCTTCCGCTTGAGCCGGCTCCACCACTTCGGCCGCGATCACTTCGGCGTCGGACGCGCCTGCAGCCTCGGCCGCGACAGCAACCTCGACGGAGTCTTCTTCGTCGTCCTCGGCGGTGTCATCGCCCTCATCCTCGTCAGAGGCGTTTTCGTCGCCCGACTGAGCCGTGGACTGAGCCCCCTCAGCCGACCCGCTGCCTCCCCGACGACGGCGACGGCGACGGCGCTTCTTCTTCGGCTGACCGTCACCCGAGGCCGACTGCGGGCGCGGGGCGGCGGCTTCCTCGGCTTCTTCCTCGACCTCGTCGATCTCTTCGACGATATCTTCGTCTTCCTCGACCAGATCCGGCATCGTCGTGCTTTCCGCCGAGATGACCGAGGCCATCGCGGGCGAGATCACCCGAGTCGCCGTCTTGAACTTCTCGATCGAGTAATCCGGGCTGATGAGCGCCGGATCGGCCTCGATCCGCACCGCCATGTCGTAGCGGGCCTCGATCAGTGCGATATGCTCGCGCTTCTGGTTCATGAGGTAGTTGACGATCGCGACCGGGGCCTTCAACAGCACCTCTTTCGAGCGCTTGCGCGTGCCTTCCTCTTCCAGCGCGCGCAGGATCTGCAGCGCCAGGCTGTCATCCGACCGGATCAGGCCGGTGCCGTGGCAATGGGCGCAAGGCTGGGTGGTGGATTCAAGCATTCCCGGACGCAGGCGCTGGCGGCTCATCTCCATCAGACCGAAGCCCGAGATTCGACCGACCTGGATGCGGGCGCGGTCGGTCTTCAGCTTGTCCTTCAGGCGCTTCTCGACGGCGGCGTTGTTCTTGCGCTCTTCCATGTCGATGAAGTCGATGACGATCAGGCCGGCGAGGTCGCGCAGGCGCAGTTGCCGCGCGATTTCCTCGGCGGCCTCGAGGTTGGTGTTCAGCGCGGTCTGCTCGATCGAGCCTTCCTTGGTGGCCCGGCCCGAGTTCACGTCGATCGCCACCAGCGCCTCGGTCACGCCGATCACGATGTAACCGCCGGATTTCAGTTGGACGACCGGGTTGAACATGCCGCCCAGATAGCTTTCGACCTGATAGCGCGCGAACAGCGGCATCGGCTCGTGATAGGGCTGCACGACCTTGGCGTGGGACGGCATGATCATCTTCATGAAGTCCTTGGCCACGCGGTAGCCTTCCGCGCCTTCGACCAGAACTTCTTCGATCTCGCGGTTGTAGAGGTCGCGGATCGACCGCTTGATGAGGTTGCCTTCCTCGTAGATCGGCGCGGGCGCGATCGACTTGAGCGTCAGTTCGCGGATCTGCTCCCACAGCCGCATCAGGTATTCGTAGTCGCGCTTGATCTCGGGCTTGGTCCGCTTGGCGCCCGCCGTGCGGATGATGAGACCCGCGCCTTCGGGCACCTCGATCTCCTGCGCGATTTCCTTGAGCTTCTTGCGGTCCGCCGCCTGGGTGATCTTGCGGGAAATCCCGCCGCCCCGCGCCGTGTTCGGCATCAGCACGCAGTAGCGGCCGGCCAGCGACAGATAGGTGGTCAGCGCCGCGCCCTTGTTACCGCGCTCTTCCTTGACGACCTGGACCAGCATGATCTGCCGGACCTTGATGACTTCCTGAATCTTGTAGCGGCGCGGACGGGGTTTGCGCGGCTGGCGGATTTCCTCGGCCACGTCCTCCTCGGCGACGCTTTCGATCTCGTCATCAACGTCGGCAGCATGATCGACGGCGCGGTAAGGCCGGTGGCCATTGCCATTGCCGTTGTCGTCCGCCGCCGAGGGCGGCTCACCGGCGTGATCGTGGTCATGTCCGCGATGCTGACCGGTGCTGTCGTCGGCTTCGGATGCCTCCGGGGCCTCTTCTACCAGGGTCTCGGATGCGAACAGAGCATCCGCGCCGGTCTCTTCGCCCAGATCGACGACATCCATCGATCCGATCTCGGCGCCGGCCAGCGTCGCATCCCCCTCGCCCGTGACAGCCTCTGTCCGGGGTGCGGGTTTCGGACGCGACCGTGACCGCGAGCGGCCGTTCTCTTCCTCTTCCATCGCCCGGGCATAGGCGCGCTCTTCCTCGAGCAGCGCTTTGCGGTCGGCGACGGGGATCTGGTAATAATCGGGATGTATCTCGGCGAAGGCGAGGAAGCCATGCCGGTTCCCGCCGTAATCGACGAAGGCCGCCTGAAGCGACGGCTCGACCCGGGTTACCTTTGCGAGGTAGATGTTGCCTTGAAGCTGGCGCTTGTTGACGGTTTCGAAGTCGAATTCCTCGACCTTGTTTCCGTCGACCACGACCACGCGGGTTTCTTCCGCATGGGTGGCGTCGATAAGCATCTTCTTTGCCATGTTATTCCAATGCACCGGCGTTGCCGCCGTCCTGCGAAGCAGGCTCCGGGCGGACGGGCAGCGTGGCGCGGGTGACTTGTTCGGGCGAAGGTGGGCGCAAGGTCCAGCGGTCCGGCGGCGCCTGGGCGCTCATGCCGTCCTGATCCTGTCGATGCGCATTCCATCGCGGTTCTGGTCCCGGAAGCGCAGGGCGCTTCCCTTGTGAAAAGCCCGTCACATCAACGACGTGGCAGGCAAGCCTCTTGGCCTTTCGGCCTTTTTCCGCCTCTGGCGCGTCCGGGCCACCTCGGACCCGGCCCGCGCCTCCGGCGCGAAAACTCTCGCGCGGACGGTCTGTTGTGACCGCTAACCGCGTTCCGTGACCATAAAGGTCATGCGCAGAAAATGACAATGGGGATTCGTGATGCGTGCTTGGGCGGCTGTCCGAATTTTCTGCGAAAATTCGCCGCCGCCCCAGCCGCCGCAGCGACGAATGTTGAATTTTCGCAGAAAATTCGGTTGCGCCGGTCAGACGTAGTCCGACCGGCTGAGGCCGTATTTCGCCATCTTCTCGTTCAGGGTCCGGCGCGGCAGGCACAGTTCCTCCATCACCGCGACGATGGACCCCTTGTGACGACGCATGGTGTTGTCGATCAGCATCCGCTCGAAACTGTCGACATGCTCCTTCAGCGGCTTGCCCTCGGTGGTCAGCACCGGCCCAGCCGCCTCGTTGTCGGCCATCAGGAGCGAGGCGATCGACCCGGACCCCCGCCGGTTCTGCAGGACCGCCCGTTCGGCGATGTTCACCAGCTGGCGGACATTGCCGGGCCACGGCGCCTGCAGAAGCTGCGCCGCTTCCTGCGCGGTGACCTGCGGGGCGTCGCAGCCGTATTCTTCGGCGAACTCCTCGGACAACCGGGTGAAGAGCGCCAGAATGTCCTCGCCCCGCATCCGAAGGGGCGGCAGCGTGATCTTCATCGCCCCGATCCGGTAGTAGAGGTCGGGCCGCAGCGCATCCTCGACCGTCTTGTCCGGCGCATGTTCGTTGCAGATCGCGATGATCCGGGTTTCGGGCGGGGTGCCCTGCTCATTGATGACGGTCAGGAGCCGTGCCTGCAGCGCGCTGCTCAGCGCCTCGATATCCTCGAGACAGAGCGTCCCGCCTCGGGCCTCCTCGATCAGCGGGATGGATCCGTCCTCGGTCGGGCCGAAGACGCGCTGAGTCAGCTGATCCTCGGACCAGGCGGCGCAGGAGATGGTGACGAATTTCTTGCCGGCGCGCGGGCCGACCGCATGAAGCGCGTGGGCGACCAGCGTCTTGCCGGTGCCGGTCTCGCCGTCAATCAGCACATGACTGTCCGCCTGCCCGAGATCGAGAATGTCCTCGCGCAATCGATCCATGACAGTCGACGTGCCGATGAGCTTCTTCATCATCTGGCTGCCGTCGGCAAGTTCGCGACGCAGCGCGCGGTTGTCGAGCGTCTGGCGGCGCACCTGCGTCGCGCGCTTGGCAAGTTCGGTCATGCGGTCGGGGTTGAAGGGCTTCTCGAGGAAATCGAAGGCCCCCACCCGCATCGCCTCGACCGCCATCGGCACGTCGCCATGCCCGGTGATAAGGATGACCGGCAGGCCGGAATCCTGGCCCATCAGCTTTTTCAGCAGCGCCATGCCGTCCATGCCCGGCATCTTGATGTCGCTGACGACAACGCCGGGAAAGTCCGGGCCGATGCCCTTGAGCGCATCCTCGGCGCTGCCATAAGTCTCGGTGTCGAATCCCGACAGGGCGAGCCATTGGCTGATCGACTGGCGCATGTCGGCTTCGTCGTCGACGATCGCGACCTTCATCGTGCGTGCCATGTTACCTCACTCGGCTGCTTCGGTGGTCTCGGTCAGGGCCGGTTGTCCCAATATGGGAAGCTGAACCTCGAATACAGCCCCACCGCTTTCCGAATTGCGGGCGGTCAGTCTTCCGCCCAGATCATTGATAATGCCGGACGAGATCGCAAGGCCAAGTCCGACCCCCTCTCCCGGCTTCTTGGTCGTGTAGAACGGCTCGAACAGGTTTTCGAGGTCGCTGATGCCTGGACCGTTGTCGCGCACGGCCAGAGTGGCCGTCTCCCCTGCGGTCAAAAGGATCTCGATCTCCGGCTCGGAGCGGTCCCGCGTGGCGTCCAGCGCGTTGCGCAGCAGGTTGATGATGACCTGCTCCAGCCGGATGCGGTCCGCCAGCACCATGACCGGGCCCCGCGGCAGAGTCCGCGTGATCTTCACGACGCGAGCCTTGAGTTGCGGCTCCATCATCGACAGGGCCGAGGACACGGCCTGCTTTACATCGACCGGCTCGAAGGCCTCGCCCCCTTTGCGGGCATAGGACTTCAGTTGCCGGGTAATCGCCCCCATGCGGTCGATCAGGTCGTCGATCCGCTGGAAGGACGACAGCGCCTCTTCTGCGCGACGGCGCTGCAGGAGAAGCCGCGCGCCCGCCAGATAGGTCTTCATCGCGGCCAATGGCTGGTTCAACTCGTGGCTGACCGCCGCCGACATCTCGCCAAGGGCTGCGAGTTTCGAGGATTGCGCCAGCGTCTGCTCGGCGACCTCGAGGTTCTTGCGCATCTTCTCGCGCTCGGCGATCTCGCGCTGAAGGCGGGCGTTCAGGAGGCGCAACTCGGCGCTTTCGCGCTGGAACAGCACCGACTGCGACAGGGCCCGGCGGGACAGAAGATAGAAGGTCAGCGCCAGAAGGATGGCAAAGCCCATGATCTCGAGCGCAAGCACCCCGTTCACCTGGTCGCGGATCGAGGTGTAGGTGGTGTAGGTGACCAGCCGCCAGCCCTGGAAGGGGATGCGCGCTTCGGTCTTCATCACCGCCTCGCCGCGCACATAGGCGTCAGGCTGGGTTTGCGTCCAGTCGGTCGTCGCCATCACCGCGCGTTCGAAAGTCGAGTTGCCGCTTTTCATCGCAATGGCTTCGTCCAACGGCAGGGCGCGCCAGCGCGGCTCGGTCGCGAGAAGGACGACGCCTTCGCTGTCGGTGATCGCGACGGCGTCCTGCAGGCCGGCCCAGGCGCGCTCGAACTTGCGCAAGTCGACCTCGACCACCACGACACCGATGGGCTTGTTCTCCGCGCTCAGCGCGCGGGAATAGGTAAATCCGAAGTCGCCCTCGTCGCGGCGGGCAACCGTAAAGACCGTATCCTTCGACCGGAGGGCCGAGATGAAGAACGGTTCCTTCGCCATCGAAACGCCAAGCCGGTGGCGATTGGTGGCCGCGACGATCCGCCCGCCGCCGTCCAGAAGCACGATCGAGGCCGCAGCGATTTCGTCCTTGAACGAGATCAGCCGCTGCGAGGTATAGGTGAAGTCATGCGACTGCAGCGCCTTGATAAGTTCCGGGTCACGCGCCAGAAGCAAAGGCACGACCTGGTTGCGCTGCAATTCGGCCAACAGGTTCCCGGAATAAAGCGCCAGACGCAACTCAGCACGTGTCCGGGTCGCCTCGGTCGAGCGCGCGGTCATCCACTGGTTCGTGGCGAAAATCACGCCGATGGCGATCAGCACCAGCGCCGCAATGGCCAACTTGACGCGCCAGCTCAGGCCGGGCGTCGGATCCCCCTCGGGAGATGTAGTCATGGCGTAGCCGTTATCGGTCATTGGCAGCCAGTCTAGGCTGCCCGGCGCCGCGCCTCAAGGCGCCGAGGTCACGCTTCCGCGAGCGCGCCGACGACCGAGCGGAAAAGCACCGACCCGTCGGTGCCACCCTGCGCAGCGTCCACGACGCGCTCTGGATGCGGCATCATGCCAAGGACACGGCGGTTGTCCGACAGGATGCCCGCGATGTCTGCCATCGCCCCGTTGGGATTGTCGACGTAGGTAAAGGCGATGCGGTCTTCGGCCTTGAGCCGCTGCAGCGTGGCGGCATCAGCGGTGTAGTTGCCGTCGTGGTGGGCAACCGGAACGCGGATCACGCTGCCGGTCTGCCAGCCCGCTGTGTAGGCGCTTTCACGCGTCGCGACTGTCAGACCGACGGTGCGGCAGACGAACTTCAGCCCCGCATTGCGCATCAACACGCCCGGCAGCAGACCCATCTCGGTCAGCACCTGGAAGCCGTTGCAGATGCCAAGCACATATCCGCCCTTCTTGGCATGCGCCGCCACGGCCTGCCCGACTGGCGAGCGCGCGGCGATCGCGCCGCAGCGCAGGTAATCGCCAAAGGAAAATCCGCCGGGGATGCCGACGATGTCGGTGCCCTTCGGCAATTCGGTTTCCTTGTGCCAGACCCTCGTCACCTCGGCCCCCGCCTTGGCAAAGGCCTCGGCCAGGTCGCGGTCGCAGTTCGATCCGGGAAAGGTGATGACGGCGGCTTTCATCGGCAACGCTCCGAGTCTTCTGGGGATGCCCGGCCCATACCGCAATCCGCGCGGCTCTGCCAGTGCGAAGCCTTTGGACAGAGCCCCCGATCTGCGTCTGTTCCCAAACATCCCACAGGGTGCGATGCGCCATTAGAAGCGCTCGGGTCCCTTCCTTCAGCAATGAATGCCTGGCCCGTGACCGGGGTCGGGACCCGGGAGCCGCTCGTGCCCTAACCGGCGAAGTCGTCGATGACCGCAACGCCCGGCGGCATCGGCCCGTTGAACGCCCGCAGCTCCGCGCTTGCCCCGGAAAGCGGCACCGTACGCGCAACGATGGGCGAGACATCGACCCGTCCCGTCTCGATCAGCGTCAGGAGCGAAGGATAGCGCCAACTCGGCATGCCGCGCGAACCGAAGAGCGAGAGCTGCTTCATGTAGACCGCGTTCAGGTTGATCTCCATCCGCGCCATATGACCGGTCGGCAAGCCGATCTGCACATGGCGGCCGAGTGGGCGCAAGCATTCGACCGAAGCGTTGACCGTGGCCGGAATGCCGAGCGCCTCGATGCTGACATGGGTGCCTCCACCGGTGATCTCGGCAATCCGCGCCGCCACGTCGCCGTCGCGTGCATCGACCGCCGCCTCGGCGCCAAGCGACAGGGCGTGGGCCAGTCGTTCGGGCACGATATCCACCACGACGACCCGCGCACCAAGGGCATGGCCGAGGATCAGCGCCGAAAGGCCGACGCCCCCTGTCCCGTGGACGGCCAGCCATTCGCCGGCCTGCAGCGCGGCGCGTCCGGTCAGTGCATGCCAGGCAGTCGTCACCCGGCAGCCAAGGCCGGCTGCCATGACCGGGGACAACATCTCGGGGAGGCGCGCAAGGTTATGGGCATGGGGCACGGCGATGAATTCGGCGTAGGCGCCGGGCTCGCCGAAGCCGGGCACGCGTTGGCTGCGGCAGGTTGTGGTCTGGCCCGAACGGCATTCGGGGCATTCGCCGCAGGACAGGATGAACGGGGCGATCACCCGGTCGCCGACCTGCCATCGGGCCAGCGGGCCGACCTCGACCACCTCGCCGGAATACTCGTGCCCGGGAATTGCCCCGGGCTTCACCTTCGGATGCTCGCCGACCCAGCCATGCCAGTCAGACCGGCAGATACCGCAGGCGAGTACCTTGAGGACCACACCATCAGTCGGACAGAAGGGATCCGCGACCTCCTCGATCGAAAGGTCCTGGTTGTAATTCCTCAGAATGGCGGCGCGCATGGAGTCCTCCGGTTTTCGACCTCATCAGCGCAAGGCCGCCTGCGCCGGTCAAGCGCGTCGCGTCAGGTCGAGGTCGCAAATGGGCGATCGTGCCGATTTCCCCAGCAGGTCAGGTTACTGCAGTTTCCGGGCAATCTGGCGCAGCATGCCATGAAGGCTCTGGACATCGGCGCGGGTTAAGGCCAGCCGTGCCCACATCTGGCGGATGGCCAGCTTCATTCCGGGGGCCTTTTCCGGCGGAAAGAAGAAACCCGCGGCCTCGAGCCTTTCCTCGAAATGGTCGCCCAGTTTCTCGACCTCGATGCGACTCGCGAAGTCGGTTCCGGCCATTACCATGACCTCCGCCGGAACCTCTGCCGTTTGCCGCCGCCATTCGTAGCCCATCAGGAGAACGCATTGCGCGAGGTTGATCGAGGGGAAATCCGGGTTCACCGGCACGGTCACGATGGAATTGGCGAAAGCAATGTCCTCGTTCTCGAGCCCCGCGCGCTCGGGTCCGAAGAGGACGCCCACGCGTTTGCCCTCGGCGGCCAGCGCCCGCGCCTGCTCCATCGCGCGCTCCGGCGTCACCACCGGCTTGGTGATGTAGCGGCTGCGCGCGGTCGTCGCAAAAACGTAGTCGCAATCGGCCACTGCGGCATTCACCCCTTCGTAGGGGCCGGCGAAGTCCAGAAGCCGCCCTGCCCCGCTGGCCATCGCCACAGCGCGGGAATTGGGCCATTCGTCGCGCGGATCCACGACGCGCAGCCCTTCCAACCCGAAGTTCAGCATTGCCCGCGCAGCGGCGCCGATGTTTTCGCCCATCTGCGGGCGGACAAGGATGAAGACGGGCGGGGTCACGGGCAAATTCCTTGGTCGGGTTCAGGCGCGCCTGATACGATGCCGGGGCGGCAGGTGGCAAGAAGGGGCGCGGCATGGCCTGGGACGAGGCACTGGCAGAGCGGATCCGGACGGACATTTCCGGCCACCCCACAATCGAGAAGCGCATGTTCGGCGGCCTCGCCTGGATGCTGCATGGGCACATGGTTTGCGGCATCCACAAGGGTGGTGCCTTCTACCGGGTCGGCAAGGCGAACGAGACGGCGGCCCTTGCCCTTCCCGGGATCACACCGATGGCCATGAATGGCCGGGCCATGGCCGGCATGGTCGAAGCGACGGGCGAGGCCAGCGCCGATGACGTAAGCCGCCAAAAGCTGCTGGGGCTGGCAACCGGTTTTGTGAATTCGCTGCCGCCCAAGTAGACCGCCCGCGAAAGCTGCGCTAGGACGGGCGTCACAATCAAGGAGCCCCCCATGGCCGAAGCCGAGCGCCCGCAGATCTATCTCGTCACCCCGCCCGACGCGACGCTCGAGGACTTTCCCGACCGTCTGGCCGAGGTTCTGGACGCGGTCGAGGTCGCTTGCATCCGCCTGTCGCTGGCCACGCGGGACGAGGACCGCATTTCACGCATGGCCGATGCATTGCGCGAGGTCGCCCATGCCCGCGACGTTGCACTGGTGATCGAGAACCATCTGTTGTTGGTCGAACGGCTGGGGCTGGACGGCGTTCATCTGTCGGACGGCGCGCGCAACCTGCGCAAGGCGCGCAAGGATCTCGGGACCGACGCGATCGTAGGCGCCTTCTGCGGCACCACCCGGCATGAGGGCATGAATGCGGGTGAGGCCGGGGCGGACTATGTGGCTTTCGGTCCGCTCGGCGCCTCGCCGCTCGGCACAGGGGCTTCTGCCGAGTTCGAGCTGTTCCAATGGTGGTCCGAAATGATCGAGGTTCCGGTGGTGGCCGAGGGCGCGCTGACCGCAGACCTGGTCGCCAAGTTCGGTCCGGTCACGGACTTCTTTGCCTTCGGCGAGGAAATCTGGCGCGAGGCGGACGCCACGGCTGCGCTGAAACGGTTGATCGCCCCGCTCGGCTGAGGGCGCTGCCCAAATTCCTTGCAAGGATTTTGGCAAACTTCTTCAACGAAAATTGCGGGGCCCAATCTCAGGCCTCGGCGAAGGGGTGGCTGGCTCGGATCACCCGCTCGCAATGGGCGGCCAGCGCCTTGCGGTCTGGGAAGGCGTCGACCGGCACCGGCGGATGCAGGATCACCTCGGCCATCCCCTGCCGCGGCGCGGCCAGAACCGCCAGCAGATGCGGCCCAAACGCCATTTCTCCCCACCAGCCATAGAAACGGGGATCGGCACCTTCTGGCGCGCGGTAAACCACGGTAACGGGCTGGATGCTGAGCACCGTCTCAAGACCATGAGTGAAGAACGCTGCAAAAAGCGTTGTCTTGAATGGCAAAACCCGGAGGCTATCGGTGCTCGTCCCCTCTGGAAAAAACAAAAGCCGATGCCCCGCCCGCAACCGTTCTTCGAAGAGTTGCTGTTGCGCCTTCGCCTCGCTCCCCTTCCGGGCAATGAAGACCGTTCCCGTCGCCTTGGCCAGCCAGCCGATCCCCGGCCAACCCGCGACGTCGTCCTTGGACACGAAGTAGATGCGTTGCACCGCGTTCAGGGTGAAGATGTCGAGCCAACTTGCGTGGTTTGCGACGACCGCTCCGCGCTCCTGCATCGGCGTGCCGATCACCTTCAGGCGGATCCCGAGGATCACCATTGCCGAGCGGCAGACGAACTGGGTGATCCACGGCGTCCATGGCCGGTCCAGCCCGAAGAGCGGCCGCTCGATCAGCCGAAGAAGCAGCAGGAGAAGCAGGCAGCCATAGGTGACGATCGCAAGAGCCCCGCCCCGCAGGATCACCCGGACCCAGCCCATCACGCCCGGACGCGGCAGGACCATCTCGTCGGCAAGCCAGTCCTTGCCGCTCATCCGGCCTGGCCCGCCTTGCGGATGTAGAATTCCCGGTGCTTCGCCGACATCCGTGCCGTGTCCATCACGAGGCAGACATCGGTGGTGTTGAAGGCATGGTCGATCCAGGCCCCTTCGCCAACGAATCCACCCAGCCGGAGATAGGCCTTTATAAGCGCCGGGGTCGCCACCATCGCCGCCCGGCGGTCGATCTGGTCGGCAGGCACAAGATCCATCCGCTGGAAATGGTCCGGCTGTGCCCGGACCCGCAATTCGGGCGGCGCCAGATGGTTGTGGTGGAGATACGAGAGCGGCATCGCCAGCGGTTCGATCTCGGTGCCGTGGAAACTCGCGACGCCAAAGAGGATCTCGATCCCCCGCTCCAGCACATAATCAGCCAGGGCGTTCCACAGGTGGAACATCGCCGTCCCGCCGCGATGATCCGCCGCGACGCAGGACCGGCCGAGTTCAAGCAGCTTGCGTCCCGAGGCCTTGAGCGGACCCAGGTCATACTCGCTTTCCGAATAGAACCGTCCGCCCGTGGCCAGCACCCGGTCGCTCGGCAACAGGCGGTAGACCCCCACGACATCCTCAAGACGCGCCGGATCCTTTCGGGTGTCGATCAGCAGGAGATGGTCGAAGATCGTGTCGAATTCGTCCCGCTCGAGCCGCGCCTCGTGATCGACCAGGACTCCGTCGCCGCCCAGTTCCTCGACAAAGACCTCGTACCGCAGCCGCTGCGCTGCCCGCAGGTCGCGGTCGTCCCGCGCGAGACGGAGCGTGAAATGCGGTTCCTCGGGAATCATGGAGCAGTCGCAGCCTTGAGTTTGCCGGCCGGATTGGACCTGCCTCTCGCCCGGTGGTTTTAGGGTTTCGTAAACCTTATTGCAACAGACCGGACAGGCAGCTTCCTGCTGCCGCTTGCACAATCCTGGGTTGTATGCCAGCACATGTCAGGCCTCGAAGACCAGCTGCAGTTCGACCTGCGCCCCATCGATCACCACCTTGCCTGCATGTTCGAAATTGACCGTGATCCGTCCGCCGATGCTCGACTGCACCTGCCCCAGCCCCCAGTCCGGCTGGCCAGGATGGCGCACCAGCATCCCCGGCTCAAGTATCGCGTTGACACCCTTCATCCGCCCCTTGCCTCCACTTGCGGGACAATGCCCATGACCGATCGCCCCGACCTTGCTGCACTCATCGGATCGCGGATCTGCCACGATCTTGTCAGCCCGATCGGTGCGATCTGCAACGGGGTCGAGTTGATGGTGATGGAACGCGGGCGCACAAGCCCCGAACTGGATCTGATCGCCGACAGCGTCACATCGGCAAATGCCAAGCTCCGTTTCTTCCGACTGGCCTTCGGGGCAAGCGGTGGGCAGCGCGTTGCACGCGCCGAGGTGCAGTCGATCCTCGCGGCTTACGTGTCCGCGACGCGGCTGGCGATATCCTGGACCAGCGACCCTGATCTTTCACGCGGCGAGGTGAAGGTGCTGCTTTTGAGCCTGCTTTGCCTCGAAACTGCCATGCCATGGGGCGGGCGCGTCTCGGTCCTGCAGGGGCCTGCGCGATGGTCCGTGCTGGCCGAGGCCCCACGGCTCAAGATCGACCCCGGCCTCTGGGGCTCGCTGCAAGCGCCCGAACCGGGGCTGGAGGTTACACCGGCCCTCGTCCAATTCCCGCTTCTGGCCGAGGACCTGCGCCGCTCCGGCCGCCGATTCAGCGCCGAACTCGGGGATGGTACGATCCGGCTCGAGCTTTGATGCCCGCAGCACGGGGGCCGCGCCCTGGCGTCCAGCGCCCGCTTTCTCGGACTCCCCTTGACGGAAGCCTTGGTCAGGCGTTGGCTCTGCCGCAGATGAGTCCGGCACGCGCGCAGGGAGGGAATGATGCCCGCATACAAGGTGACCTACTTCGATTTCGCCGGCAGCCGCGGCGAGGAGGTCCGACTTGCGCTGTCGATTGCCGGGCTGTCGTTTGAGGACCACCGCCTCGACCGCGCATCTTTCGCCCAGCTCAAGTCGCAGTTCCCCTTCGGCAGCCTGCCAACGCTCGAAATCAAGGGGCACGGCGTCTTCGCCCAGAGCAACGCCATCCTTCGGCTGATCGGCCGCCAGAACGGACTTTACCCAGAGGATCTTTACGAGGCCGCCCGGCATGACGCGCTGATGGATGCGGCCGAGGACCTGCGCCACCGCATCTCACCGACCATGCGCATGCCCGACGGGCCGGAAAAGGTCGCCGCCCGCCAGCAGTTGGCGGCAGAGTACCTACCACTCTGGGGGGCCTGCGTGGAGCGTGCCCTCGCCGCGGCCTCGCCCGCGGGGCCTTTCGTCATGGGGACGAAGATCGGCGTCGCCGACCTCAAGCTCTACATGGTCCATCGCTGGATCGCGAGCGGAGCGGTGGACCACATCCCGGGCAGCGTGCTCGCCCCGTACGAGCGGCTGAACCGTCTCGCCGAGGCCGTGAGCGCGCACCCGGCGGTCGTCGCCTGGTCGGCCCGCGCCGCCTGAGGTCAGGCGCGGATCGTCCCGTCCCCGGTCACGAGATACTTGAAGCTCGTCAGCTGCTCGGCCCCCACGGGGCCGCGCGCATGCAGCTTGCCGGTGGCGATGCCGATCTCGGCGCCCATGCCGAACTCGCCGCCATCGGCGAACTGGGTCGAGGCGTTGCGCAAGAGGATCGCGGAATCGAGCCGCTCGAAGAACCGCGCTGCCGCGGCATCATCCTCGGTCAGGATCGCCTCGGTGTGCTGGCTGCCGTATCTGCGGATATGGGCGATGGCCTCGTCCACACCATCGACGATCTTCGCCGCGATGATCATGTCGAGGAATTCGCGGCCGAAATCGTCCGGCGCGGCCTGAACCGTGCCGGGCACTTTCAGAAGGTCGCCCTCTGTCCGCACCTCGACCCCGGCCTTCACCAGATCCTCGACCAGCACCGCGCCGTGGCGGTCATGGAACGCCCGATCGATCAGCAGGCATTCGGCCGAGCCGCAGATGCCGGTGCGCCGGGTCTTGGCGTTCAGCACCACGCGGCGCGCCTTCTCAAGATCGGCTGCGCCATCGGCATAGACGTGGCAGATGCCCTCGAGATGGGCAAAGACCGGTACCCGCGCCTCTTTCTGCACCAGACCGACCAGCCCCTTGCCGCCGCGCGGCACGATGACGTCGATCCATTCCGTCGCGCGCAGCATGGCCGAAACCATCTCGCGGTCGCGGGTCGGGATCAGCTGGATCGCCGCCTCGGGCAGGCCCGCCGCCCTCAGGCCCTCGACCATGCAGGCATGGATCGTGGTTGAGGAATGGAAGCTCTCCGACCCTCCGCGCAGGATCACCGCATTGCCCGATTTCAGGCACAGCGCGCCAGCATCGGCGGTGACGTTCGGCCGGCTTTCGTAGATCACGCCGATGACGCCGAGCGGCGTCCGGACCCGCTGGATATGCAGGCCCGTGGGCATGTCCCATTCCGCAATGACCGAGCCAACCGGATCATCCTGTGCCGCAACCGCGCGCAGGCCTTCGACGATGCCCTTCACCCTGCCCTCGTCGAGCCTGAGGCGGTCCATCATGGGCGGGTTCAGCCCTTTGGCCGCGCCGACGGCCTGGTCCTTGACGTTGGCCGCGATGAGCTCTGCCCGCCGCTCCCAGAGCCGATGTGCGGCGACCTCGAGCGCGCGAACCTTGGCCATCGATGGCGCGAAGGCAAGCTCCGCTGCCGCCGCTTTCGCGCGGGCGCCGATTTCCGCCATCAGGTCGCTCATCGCTCCGTCCATCGCCTTCACCATGAACTTCTTCTGTTCCCAAATATCCCACGGGGGTCCGGGGGTGTGACCCCCCCGGGGCTCTCCACTTCAGACCACCATGTCGTCCCGATGCACCAGCGCCGCGCGGCCCGCATAGCCGAGGATCGCCTCGATCTCTCCCGAGCGGTGCCCGGCGATGGCCTTGGCCTCGGCGGCCGTATAGCGCACCAGCCCCTTGCCCAGCACCACGCCGTCGGGGCCGAGGATCGCCACCGGATCGCCGCGCCCGAAGCTGCCCGTGACCTTCTTCACCCCCGCCGGCAACAGCGACTTGCCCGCTGCCAGCGCCGTCACCGCGCCCGCATCGACCGTCACCTCGCCGCGCGGCTTCATCGCCGCGATCCAGCGCTTGCGCGCCGCCTGCGGATCGCGCTCGGCCACGAACCAGGTGCGGTTCGCGCCCTCGGCCAAAGCCTTTAGCGGCCGAAGGACCGAGCCTTCCATGATCGCCATGGCGCAGCCGCCCGCGACGGCAGTCTTGGCGGCCAAGAGCTTGGTCTTCATCCCGCCTTTCGACAAGCCCGAGATCGGATCGCCCGCCATCGCCTCGATCGCCGGGGTGATTTCCTCGACCAGATCGAAGCGCTGCGCCGTCGGGTCTTCCTTCGGGTTCGCCGAATAGAAGCCGTCAACATCGGACAGAAGCACCAGCTGATCCGCCTCGATCGTCACCGCGATCTGGGCCGCCAGCCGGTCGTTGTCGCCGAAGCGGATCTCGTCGGTCGCAACCGTGTCATTCTCGTTCACGATCGGCACGACGCCAAGGCCGAGCAGTGTCTCCATCGTCGCGCGCGAGTTCAGGTAGCGGCGGCGGTCCTCGGTGTCGTCGAGCGTGACGAGAACCTGCGCAGTGGTGATGCCATGCGGAGCAAGCACCTCTTCATAGGCACGGGCAAGGCGGATCTGGCCGACGGCGGCGGCGGCCTGGCTCTGCTCCAGCGCTAGCGCCCCGTCCGGCAATCCGAGAACCCGGCGGCCAAGCGCAATCGAGCCTGAGGAGACGAGGATCACATCCGTGCCTCGCGCCTTGGCGGCGACCACATCCTCGGCCAACCCGCGCAGCCAGTCGATCTTGAGACCGGTCTGGCGGTCCACCAGCAGGGCCGAGCCGATCTTGACGACCAGCCGCTTCGCCGCGCGAATGTCGGGGGCAGAGGCGCGGGTTTCGGTCAGGGCTGCCAAGGACCGCCCTCCTCGACCTCCGCCTCCGCCCGCTCGCCGGTGATCTCGGCATAGAGGGCGCGCAGGACTTCGGGGATACCCTTGCCGGTTACGCCCGACATGGAGAAAACCGGGCCGCCCGACGCCTTTTCCAGCGCCTTGCGGCGGGTGGAGAGCGTCTTGGCATCCAGCGCGTCGATCTTGTTGATGGCGGTGATCCGGGGCTTGTCCGCCAGCGTGCCGCCATAGGCCTCGAGCTCGCCGATGATCGTGCGATAGTCCTTGGTGATCGTGGACGATGTGCCGTCGACCAGATGCAGCAGCACCGCGCAGCGTTCGACATGGGCGAGGAACTGGTCGCCCAGGCCCCTGCCCTCGCTCGCCCCCTCGATCAGGCCGGGAATATCGGCCATGACGAATTCATGCCCGTCGATGCCGACGACGCCGAGGTTCGGCACCAGCGTGGTGAAGGGATAATCCGCGATCTTCGGCCGTGCGTTCGAAGTCGCGGCGAGGAAGGTCGACTTCCCGGCGTTGGGCAGGCCGACAAGCCCGGCATCGGCAATCAGCTTCAGCCGCAGCCAGATTGTCCGCTCGACCCCCTCCTGCCCCGGGTTGGCGCGGGCCGGGGCGCGGTTGGTGGCGGTCTTGAACTGCATGTTGCCCCAGCCGCCATTGCCACCCTTGGCCAGAAGCACACGCTGCCCGACCTCGGTCAGGTCGGCGATCACCGTCTCTTCATCCTCGTCGATGATCTCGGTCCCGACCGGCACCTTCAGCACGATGTCATCGCCAGTCTTGCCGGTGCGCTGGCTGCCCATGCCGGGCTGGCCGCTCTTGGCGAAGAAATGCTGCTGGTAGCGGAAGTCGATGAGCGTGTTCAGCCCCTCGACCGCCTCGGCCCAGACCGAGCCGCCATTGCCGCCATCGCCGCCATCGGGGCCGCCGAACTCGACGAACTTCTCGCGCCGGAAGCTCACGCAGCCCGACCCGCCGCCACCCGAGCGGATATAGACTTTGGCGAGGTCGAGGAACTTCATGGGGCAGGGCTTTCCGTGGGATCAGGTCTTGGCGATAGACCCGGACGGGCCGGGGCGCAAGCCTCGGCCCGCTTCCCGGCCCGACCGGAGGTCAGTCGAGCTTGCGAATATAGGTCCAGGTTGGGACGCGGGCGTTGCGGGCGACGCTGAAGGTCTCGGCATCCCCGATGTATTCGAAGCCGTTGTTGGTCAGCACACGGGCAGAACCGGGATTGTCCTGGAACACCTCGGCAAAGATCGTGCGTGCGCCCTGCGGGTTCGCCGCGATCAGGCCGCGGACGGCTTCCGAGGCAAAGCCCGCATTCCAGAACGCCGGCGCGACCCAGTAGCCGATCTCGGTCTGGCCACGGTCCATCTTCTTCAGCGAAATGACGCCCAAGACTTCGGACAAGCCCGAGGCGGAGCCATCCATCACCCAGACGTCCTCGTCCGACTTGCCGGACATCGCCCTGGTCACGAAGGCCTCGGCGGCGCCGGGCGGCAGCGGGTGCGGGATCGAGCGCGTGGCCTCGGCCACACGGCGATCACCGGCATACATTGCAAAGAGGCCGGCATCGGAAATCCGGACCGGCCGCAAAACGAACCGCCCCGCCGGCAGCGCCGCAGCGGACGCCTGCGTTGCGATCGTCATGTCGAGTGTCATGGCTTCCCTCCTTCGAAGCGCATGCGGGGAGTTCTCCCCTGTTCCGTCGCGACCCTTGCGGGGCCGAGACCCTCCCCCTACCGGAACAAGATGGCGATCACGTGTCATGCGCCCAAGCCCTGCAGGAACAATATGTCGAAAAACTTAAGGGGGACCGGCGTTTCCGCCGATCCCCCGATGTGGCACCCGTCTGGGGCTTTCGGCTTACTCGGCGGCCTCCGCCGACGGGAGAACCGAAATGAAGGTACGGCCCTTGAGGCCCTTCTTGAAGGTCACGCGGCCCTCGACCACGGCGAAGATCGTGTGGTCGGTGCCCATGCCGACGCCCTCACCCGGGAACCAGGTGGTGCCGCGCTGGCGGACGATTATGTTGCCCGGGGCAGCCACTTGGCCACCATAGAGCTTGACGCCCAGACGACGGCCCGCGGAGTCGCGGCCGTTGCGGGAAGAACCGCCTGCTTTCTTGTGTGCCATCTGTCGTTACTCCTGGGCAGCGGCGGCCTTGGCGGCACGCTTCGGTTTCGCGGGGGCTTCGGCGGCTTTCGCACCGGGGGCTTCGTGCGAGGCGCGGCGCGCATCGGCGGTGCCGGTCGCGGCGGCGACGCCCGACTTCTCTGCGCCCGAGGCGAGGATGTCGGTCACGCGGACCAGCGTCAGGTGCTGACGATGACCCTTCGTGCGCTGCGACGAATGCTTCCGGCGACGCTTGACGTAGTGGATGGTCTTCTCGCCCTTGATCTGGTCGATCACCTCGGCCTGCACGGCAGCGCCAGCGACGAGGGGCGAGCCGACGGTGACCGAGTCGCCGCCAACCATCAGGATTTCATTGAACTGGATCTTGTCGCCAGCGATGGCCGCGAGCTTTTCAACGCGCAGGACGTCACCCGCCTGCACCTTGTATTGCTTGCCGCCCGTCTTGAGGACCGCGAACATGGGTCTTTCCTTCTTCTCTGCCGCGTCCTGTGGCCCCGGGTTCAACCGGCGTTAGGTGCCTCGAACAGCGCGCCCCGCTTCCGGGACGATATGAAACAAAAAGCCCCGGCCGGGCAGACGCCCTTCCGGAGATGCGGTCATATCGGGCAATGACTGCGGATTGTCAAGCGCCGGCAGTAGCCGATCAGATGTCCTGACCGGCCAGAACCTGCGCTGCCGCGCGGCCCAGTTCATTCGATATCTCGGCATAGACCGCGCCGTAGGCCGCAAAGAGGGCCGCATTCAGCGTCTGGCCGGCCTGGGTTTCGGAAAAGCTGATGTATTTCGCGAGTTCTGCATCGCTCAGCGGGTGATAGGCCAGAGCCAGATAGGGCATCAGCCAGTCTTCGGTCTCGCGCCGCACCTGCGGCTCCTGTGCCCGGACCTCGGCAACGATCTCGTCGTCGTCCATACGGTCGCCGGCAAAGGCGCCGCCATCGTTCAGGCCGTGATAGAAGGCGAGGTTGGCGTTCATCGTGCCAGCGACATTCTCCTCGATCAGGTTGTTCACCTCGGCAAAGCGGCGCAGGTCGCCAACGCGCCCGCTATCCTCTTCTTGCAGCGCGGACCATGACAGGCGCGCCGCCTCTTCCGCAGCGGGATCGAGCATCGTTCGGCGCGCGTCGATCTCAAGGCCGACGATCCGCTTGCCAAGCTCGCTGGTGAAGAAGTCGAGGATCACAGGAACGTCCTGCGGCACGGCAGCCAGATGCTCGGCGAAGACGTCGTCAAACTGCGACCGGACGGCCGGGGCGCCATAAATGGCAGCAACCATGCCCTGCCAGCGGCCGCTGTCCTCGTCCGGGAAGAGTTCGCCTGCAAGATCCTCGCCATAGTCGACGCCCTCATCGCGCATGACCTCCATCAATTCAGGCACACGCAGCGCCGCCGCCACGTCCTGCGCCGTCGCGGTCTGGGCTTCGGCCGCAGGGACGGCCAGGAAAAGCAGTGCTGACAGGGCAATGAATCGCATGAGCAAGACCGGACTCCGCATGGCCGCGACCGCCCGCCTCGGGTCGGACGTGCCGGCAGGCTAGGCGCTTCTAACGAGACTGCCAAGCCCTGCCGCCACGTGGGGAATTGCCGGGAAAGAGGTTGTTACGCACTGCCTGAAAACTCTGCAGAATCGGGGTTGCAAGCCGTAGCCCGCTCGACTAAACCGCCGCCGACGACCCCCAGATGCGGAGAGGTGCCGGAGTGGTCGATCGGGGCGGTCTCGAAAACCGTTGAGCGTGCAAGCGTTCCGTGGGTTCGAATCCCACCCTCTCCGCCACTTGCCATTGATTTTACTGTCATTTTTGGCATTCCGGCGAGCGCACCCACCATAAAACCCCACAACTTCTTTGGGCTTTGCCGATATGCAGGGCAAGGCAGTTCTGTCTGCTGCCCACTAACGCTGTCTGCCCCACCTGTTCGGAGGGGCTCATTTTGCTAGGCAAAGGATGCTATTTGAAGCAGCCCTTAGCGGTTCCTGCCGCAGTGAGCGCTTCATAGTTGCCCTTCATCGAGGCGAGCTGGGCGGAATAATCGGTGCCACTTGCAACCAAGAAGGCGGCCGGCCAGAAGAGAACAGTGGCGACACCCACCGCCACGGCATCATTGGTCGCCTTTTTCTCCTGGGCGCCGGTCAATTCGTTCACCTTGTTCACGACCATGTTTCGTTCGGAGATGATCTGTTTGCAGCTATAGCTGGAGAACGTGCTGGGGCTGACGTAAGTCGCCACGACGCTCTCAGGTTGGCTTGCGCAGCCGGCGACAACTGAAACGGCCAGAAGAAGCGCCAAACTCGTCTGTTTCACAGTATTGTCCTTTCATTGTGAACAATACTTACTTCACAGGAGAATTTGGCGGCATTCTGGCAACTTCGCTGTCAAAATGTGAAACACCACCTGTAACTGTCCCGCATGGCCTCCACGATCCAGCGTATTGGATCTGGGGTTGACGCGCGGTTCGTCACCTCTGCGGCGAATAATAGCTTGGAAAGACCGTGCCGTCGGCAAGTTCCAGGGATGGGAAAGCCGCGACGAACGCCTGTGCATCCGATGGGAGCCGAAAGTACACAGCGATACGGTCGCCCTTGGCGTTGCTGCCGCCGCTGTGGACCGCGTAGCAGGTTCTTCCCACATTCTGGTCTAACCAATCATAGATTGGCGTCACAAGTCGTCCCAGGCCACGCTTGGGGACATAGAACCATACCCGCACGGGGAAGGCTTCTTCGTCGGTCTTGGACTGCGGGCGCGTGCGGCGGGTCATGTCTAGAACAAATGAGGAACATTCGCGAGTCGCAAGGGCATTCTTGGAGGCCGTGGGCCGCACTTGGTCGCACGCGTTGCGTCGGCCATCAGAACCGTCATGCATTCCTCCTAGTCGAATCGCGTCTCGACGTGGCAGCATCACGCAAGGGTGATTTGGAGGGTTCAATGCGTTTTCTGGGACTAATTGCATCGGTTCTAATTGGAACTGCCGCGCAAGCAGCGACCTACGAATATGATTATGACAAGAAGACTCTGTCACTTGACGGTCAGGTTCAATCGAAGATCGATTTCAAGCTTGGCTCGAAGTTCGACATTCGCTTTACGTTCGACGATGGGTGGCTTTCGAGTGATAACCCCCTTGGCATAAAGTCCGTCGTTCATGATGGAACCCGGATTACCTTCTCGCCGCGACCTATGTCTTCGTCAGCGCTCGATTTTTGGCTGAGCGCTGGCTTGCTACCTACTTTCTCAACTCAAACCGGCTTTCGCAGTCTGCCCGGAGGCAGTTTTTCGGCCTATTGGGATTGGAACGGCCGTGACTGCCGGACGTACGGCTACAGTTGCGCATATGAAGATAACTTCTTTTCATTCATAGGCGGGTACGGCAGTGAACCACGTGAATCGACCTATAGCATTACGGTGAGTTCTGTCCCTGTCCCCCATTCTGTCATCGGTTTGGCTTCGTTCATGGTTGCACTCTTTGCAGTCGGCAACCTGACTCGTCGTCGCGGCAGGCACAGTGGCCAGCTCGCAAAATTCGGCTGAGCCAAGCGAAAGCAGTTGCCTGGGGTGCCGCTTCCGAAACACAAACCCGATTCCTAGCGTCCCGGCCAGATGTGGCGAGCTGGCCGGGAACGGTACCTGAGCGGGGCGGCCGTCTGGCGTTACGTCATGGTGGCGGCCGAAAGGGTCAGGGGCGGGCGTCGGGCATCCGATATTCTCCAATCCACAGACGGGTCATGTGTTTATCTTTCCTTTGCGAGTAGCGACTGCCTTGTCGAATCGAGCTGCTGCTGACAGCATCAAGTCGTTGTGAAAATTGGAGATTGTGATGCAACTAGTCGGATACACTCTTGCGGCGCTTTTGGGGACGGTGGGCGTTGCACAGGCAGCGATTTACAATCTGTCGTTCATCACCGACGCGCCTCGCGGGCAAACGTCCATAGTTCTTCAACTGCCGTCACTTTCCAATGTCCACATAAGTCAGCTAGTCGATATGGAGTCGTCGGATGACTGCGAGTGCGGATATTTCGACCCCCCTATTGTCCATCCTTCTAAGGTTCCCAGCAACGCGACCTCGTCCTTCGAACTGCTGACGGACAGTGTCGGAAAAATTATAGAGATATCCTACTACTATTCTGAGGATTTCTTCGCATGGAGCTGGAATAAGAGCAGTTTCACCGAGAGTTTGTGGAGCGACGAAGAGAGCAGCGAGACTTATGCGGGCTATTGGCGTGTTGCAGCCGTTCCACTACCTGCGACTGCTCCATTGCTCGCGGGTGGGGCGGCGCTCATGGTCTTGGCGGCAAGGAAGCGCCGCTATCAGTGAGCAGAGGGGTCGCACCCTCGTAGCTCGGCAATCGTCGTTAGCGCAGGCGCTCCCAAGGAATCACGCCTGCGCTATCTTGGAGGCCACAGGCGGGCCATGCCGTCGAATTTAGAGCCTAAGCGGGCCGACGGCGGCCTGCGAATGCCAACAACGCTGCACCGCCCGCGAGCAAGAAAGCAGATGCTGGTAGTGGCACATAAGCTGTCTTCTGGCCCCAATAACACCCTATGTCCGCGCGCGCGTTTGGTGTGTGGTAATCTGGCAGCCTCAGGACCTTTCCGATTTGCTCGACTGCCCAAGGCCAGCGCCACCTGTGCGGAATATGGGCTTTGCATTCCCAATAGCTGACGGCGTGCCGTCCGATGCCAGCCTGTCTGGCTAGCTAAATTTGTGACAGGCCCGCAGCCTTCCGAAGCGCAGCAAGTTCGGCCCCGGTCATCAGCGATACCCACCTGAAAAGCCATCGTTATTCTATTTTAAGCGCCCCCGTTACCGATTTCTACGCCGGTCTTTTCAAACCATTGGTTCCGGTCGGACGAAGGCGGGGCAAGGTTGCTCTCAGCCTCTGCTATGCGGAAATAGCGGCGGAAGTCATCGACCCCTGCTTGCGCGCCCTCTGCCTCTGTCATCGGAGCCAAAAGGCGGTTGAACCGTGCCACCCCGCGCAGAGCTGATCCGCCCCGGCCATCGTCTAGGGTGATCTGCGCGCCAGCGGTCGGCTTGCGGGTGTGATGCCCTTGGCGTTGCTTCCTCCGCTATGCACAGCATACCCAGACCTGCCGACATGCTGGTCTAGCCAGTCATAAATCGGTGTCACCAGACGCCCTAGGCCGCGGTCAGGGATGTAGAACCACACCCTAACCGGGAAAGCCTCGTCGTCCGCCTTGGACTGTGCTCTGGTCCATCGCGCCATGACGTGAACAAACGCGGAACACGCGTGAGTCGCAATCAAATGGTGAGCGGGGCGCGATTGAAGGCTGGGGCCTGCCCCCTGCCCTGCCCATTGATGCTAGGTAATGTAGATTCTTAGCTGGGTCGCCGCCTACGAAGTGCCAACCCGAGACCGAGCGCTCCGGCCAGAAGTGGCAAGCTGGCCGGGAGCGGAACGTAGGCGCTCTTTTCGCCCCAGTATCCATATTTGATCTCTGACCCGCGCGGACCCGTGATGCGCACCCCGAGGCCGCCGACAAAACTCATGCTGTAGTAGCCAGCCACAGCTACGATGTCCGTATCCCCTATGGGCGTAATCAGTGTGCCGCGCTTCGGAAGCAGGAATGTCATCGCGAAGGTCGGCAGAACATCGGACAAAGTAAAGTTCAGCTTTGCCTTCGTGTCTGATAGGTCAAACGACACGAGATCATCATAAGTGATAGTGGCTGTTGACTTGCCGGCCTTCTTCGCCGCTTCGATAGCCCCGGGCGTGAAGGAGAACGACCCAACGATCGGGCCGGAATAGGACGGGTATGATCGGAACAGGTATACACCTGAACCCGTAGTCGCGGCGCTTGCCTCACCGAATGTAGCCCAAGCTGCCAATATCGCAGCCGCCGCCATCGCCAAAATGCGCATCGTGTACTCTCCTGTCACTCGCGATGGCGCAAGCGTGGCATAGGATCAATGATTCTCCTAGGACTGGGTGAACGGCGCGGAATGTCATTCGATCCTGCGGCCAGACAACAACTTAGTCGCATGTCGCACCTCTCGAACAATTTCTGCTCCCCATTTCCGGAGCGCCACCGCCTCCGCGCTTCTCTCGCCGTGCCGCCAACAAGGATGCTGTGGTCCGGCAGGCTGCCCGCCCCGAGCGCCATGCATCCGGCAGACTTTCCAACCCCGGACGGCAGGGTTCTTGCAGGGAAAGCCAGTCCGTTTGCTGTGAGCCGTGCAACGGGGCGCGAGATGCGCCTTTTGCATGGGGCTGATGTCAGTTTCCATCGTTGCCCCTCCCCCCGTGAACCAGGTTGCCCACGATGGCTTGACCGCCTTCATTCACGGTCACATGCTCGACGGTGACCTTCTGTTGGCCGCCGGTCCGGTAGCGCTTCAGCGTATCCATCTGCATCGCGAAGGTGCGGGCCAACTTGTTCAGGGCGCGCTCTGCGGCATCCTGCTGGGGAATGCTTGTCACGTTGTTGAGCCGACGGGCCAGCGTCATCGTCGCCGCGTGGATTGCGCCCATTTGCATCGCCAGCATCGATTCCAGTTCGTCCTTCGGGGCAATCCCGCGCACCACCGACATAACGAAGTTGCTGGCTTCGGCGTCGATTTGTTTGCCGTAGGAACCGATGAGTGCAATTTGCGATGAGGCGCCTTTGAAGAAATGTGGATCGCTCGTGCCCATATCCGCCATGAGCAGCACGGCAGCGGCCTCGGCGTCGTCATGGGCATATGCGACTTCCAGGGCCGTCCCATTTATCTTGAGACGCATTTCCGGGCCATCTGCTCGATCCGAGAACTTGCGCGCGACTTCCTTGATGCGCTCGTTTTCGCGTTCCTTCCGGCCCGCTGTCACGCGCTTCAGCGCAGTATCGATATCCACGCCTTTTTGTGGCGCTGGTGCCGTGTTCGGCTTCTTGGGTTTCGTTGCCATAGGTGCTGCCTCAGTTTCAGGTGGTGGAGATTGTCGCCGCTGGTATTTTTCAGATGGACACAAGCCGGACGGCGCGGTGCATTTCGATCTGCGACCAAGAAGACAGGAGGCCTTGGCTTCTTGGAGGAGCCCGGCCCCCTGTCCCCCTGGTAAGTTAAGGATGTCTTAGAAACCGAGACGAAGGATTTGGCGGTTCTGGGCTGTTCGTCGCAGTTTTCGAGATGGCACGTCTTCATTTTTGAGATGGGCTCCGCTTCTTCGTCTCAAAATTGATGACAGCGTCGTCGCGGTTTTTGAGACAGGGTTCTGTTTTTCGGCGTCGGCCCGTGGGGTTGTTGGCCGGGGACCGCTGCACCTGGAATTCGTGGTCCCTACTCCAACCCATGAACAGCTTCCTGCCGACGGTTGCTCCCGGCATTGCAAGCTCGGTGATTTCGTAAGACGCGGTTCGGGCGTGTCCCTCGATGCCAAGCGTCGCCTGCTCGGTCAGGACCAGGAACCCCTTGGCTTGCAGCTCGCGGAACCCGTTGGCAGCCGTATTTGCGGTGACACCCATCGCCTCGGCAGCCTGCCGGACCGATAACCGGATCTTGCCGTTGTTGTTCGTTCTGGCTCCCCGCCATTCCAGCTTGATCCATGGGTAAAGGGACTGGGCTGTTGTTGATAGCGCCCGCCAGGCCGGTGTATCCATGACTGACCGGAAAACTTGGGTGAAATGCTCGCCGCGAGTATCCCGTCCCGTCTTGTTGGGCTTCTTCATCCGCTCCACCCTCGAATAACGTCGGGCATCGCCATCAAAGCCACAAGTGCGCTTGGGTCGATCCGGCTGCAGAAGAGGGCGCAGGACCGCATCAAGCCCTCCCGTGTGCGATGGAACCTGACGGCCCGCCAAGGCCGCTCTGCGCCACCGGCCTTGCGGCGCTGCAATATCCACTGGACGCCATCCTTGCAGATGACCACGCGCAATTCGTCGGAAAGCTGGACGACTACCTTGCGGTAGTCGTCACCCGTTTCCTGCCTGTGCCTATCCGTCATTTCGGATACCCCCAGAACAGTGCGGCGACAGCCAACGCCTGCGCATCTGTCAGGCCATAGAGGCGGCGAAGATAGAGAAGCTGCGCCCTGCTCATGCCTCACCTCCGGGCACGATGCGGCGGACTTTGGAACGCAGGACGTATCGGGCATGGCTGCCGGGAAACGGCCCGGTATGGCGTTCGTGGGCTGTCTCGATGTCCAGGCCCATTCCGCGCAGATCGAAAACATAGGCGGACCACCGCGGGCCGGGATGGTCAATCGGCGTGCAGCCCTTGGCGTTCGCCGCCATCAGGCATTCCAGCGCCCAACGTTCGCGGCCGCAAACCGAAATATACGTAGTTGTTCCGTCGGGGGCATCCACGACAAAGCTTGCCTTGCCCCAATTTTGCTCGGGCATTTCCTACCTCTTGGAAGGTTGAATGCCGGGACTGCAGACGTTATCATACTGCTGTGATGCTGATACGAATAACGCCCCTGCCCGGCAATTCGGGTGGGGGCTAATTCGTTTAGCCGTTACGTTGACTTTTTGCGGCTTCCCAATTCTCAAGGTCAGCCAATTTCCACCGCGTGCATTGCGGCGACAGCTTTACAGGTTTGGGAAAGGTCGGGTCAGTCTTGGCCCAGCGCCAAGGCGTGGCCTTGTTGACGCCATAACGGGCGGCAAGCTGAGCGTCGGTCAGATAAGTTTCGGGCAATGCGTTTGCTCCAAGGCGTTGCGTCTGGAACAAATGTCATGCAATGCGTGGCTGATGAGAACCGGGGCACTTCATGTCCCCCCCCCCCGCCGTGCAGCGCTCAGGACGACAGACTCTCAAAAGCTTGCTCGATTACATCGATAGGACCAGAACGCTCGTCGTATGTCGTTGCCTGTTCCAGTTCCAATGGCTCGACTCCACTCAGGCTCCAGACAAGCCAATCTCTCGTATCGGTCGCGGCTTCTATTCGCTCCTGAAAGACCTTGGCCGACCAATAATACGATAGCTCGTCCAATAAAATGGAGGATTCTTGCTGCTGCTCGATCCTTGGCGGGCGAAAACAAAGCTCAGTCGCCCAGATGTGGGCCACGGAACGATTAGCCCTGAACGCGGCCTTTACGCTCGCTTGGTCACCTACCATTGCAAAGGTATCAGGAGTTCCCAGGACTGAGCCTTCTCCACTAAGATAAATGACTTCAGACGCTATTCTGGAAGCCTTCTCAAGGCTCGGCCGCAAACCCCTGTCCTTAAGAAACAAGTATGAAATTGCAACTAAACCAGTGACAGCACCCTGCCCCCTACGCTTTTTTAGGCGATTAGAAGCAGCGCGGAAAACTTCGCTTTCGGTATACTCTTCCCGACAGTCTCGCATCCGTTCTTGTTCATTTTGCCAAAGCCAAAAGAACAGTTCGGCGTCGTAGAGACTGTTGGGGAAGTGTGCTATGGCGAGGAGCCAGCCACGCATGCTAGAATTTGGTACGCCATCGCTGAACAAGTTCGGAACCAGTCGCATTAGGAAATCCTAACAATCCCAGAATCAGCCGTATTGCTTCCCGAAATGAAAACTGCCCAAGTCGCCATCATCTTGCGGCGCCTCTCCAGCATGTCGCCGCGCCGATAGGATGCCTCCACCGCATTGCCGACCTTGTGAGCCAGGGCTACCTCGGCCATGTCGCCGGGGAAATTGGTGCGCTCGGCCACCCAATCGCGGAAGGTCGAGCGAAGCCCATGCGGCACCGCAGGGCGCTTATTGACGCGGTCGACATAGCCTTTGCCACCATCCGCCACCGCAGCCTCGTGGACACGGCGCATCGTCGCGGACAGGGTCATGTCCGACAGCATCCCGCCACGAGCGGCGGGGAACACCAGCGGATTGGCCTGAAGTCTCGGCAGTCCCTTCAGCAGGTCAACGGCGGCTGATGACAGCGGGACGCGGTGTTCGCGTTTCATCTTCATGCGTGCGGCAGGGATGATCCACAGTCCCTTGTCCAAGTCGATTTCATCCCAAGTCGCACCGCGAACCTCGCCCGAGCGTGCCGCCGTTAGAGCCACAAATTCCAGCGCCCGCGCGCCAAACCCGTCGCGCTTGCGCAGATCGGCGAACCACGCCGGGACATCGTCCAGCGCCAGCGCCGGTTGATTGCCTTCGACCGCAACCTTGCTCGGAGCAGGCAGGAGTTCCTTGAGGTTGCCCGCCCATCGCGCCGGATTGTCGCCCGACCGATGCCCTGCGACCGTGGCCCACGACAGAACCGCCTCGATGCGGCCCCGAAGGCGCGACGCTGTTTCCGTCTTTGTGTTCCAGATCGGTTGCAAGACGCGGAGAACGGCAGCGGTGTCGATTTCCTGCACGGGCAACGCGCCAAGTTCCGGCATGGCGTAGGTTTCGAGCGTATTGCGCCACTGGTCGCGGTGCTTCTCGTTCCGGAAGGCGTCCAGCTTCGCGGCAAGGGCCTTATCGACAGCATCCCTGAACAGCATCCCCCGGCGTTGCGCGAGGGCCAGACGGGCCTTGGCGGCCTTGCGTTCCTCTACCGGGTCAATGCCGCACTCGATCCTGTCCCGCGCCTCGCGGGCCTTTTCACGGGCCTGCGCCAGCGTCACGGTCGGAAATCCACCCAGCCCGATATCACGGCGCTTCGAGCCAACCTGAACGCGCAAGATCCACGTCTTCCCGCCGTTCGGGGTCAATTGCATGTAAAGTCCCGCAACGCCCCCAACCGCGACCATGGCGTTGCCCTTGCCTCCAGGGTGCGCAAGCCGTTTCACGTCCAGCGGCCCAAGTTCTGCGGCGAGCTTCGGCACGGCAATTACTCCCCGTCTTACCCATCATAGATAGAATCACACGATGCGACGGATTGCAATTGCAGACGACTGGCGACCTGTGACCATCTGTTCAATATCCTGTGTTTTAATAACATTTCTGCAGCGCCATGCCGCGCGTTGCGACCCGGAAATGGCGGCCACCCTCTCCGCCAGCCGCCCCCTTGATTTCATTATTTGATCGTCTGTTCCCGATTTTCCTGCGTGTTTCCGCGGGTTATCGGGTCGCATTTCGCTCGGAGACGGTCCTGTACCTGCGACGTCCACCCTTTCCGGCGCTGCGTCTCCGCAGGCCTCGGAAGGTGGTTCGGCTTGCCCCTCGTGAAGGAAACAGGGAAGTGCCGATTCCGACGAGCACCGAAAATAACGACAGCTCAAGCGAAGCCGAACCGGCGCTCCTGGGCGGCCCAGTCGAGCGGGATCCTCTCGCGGACTAGGCGGGCGACGGTCAGGTCGGGGGATTGGCGCCCTTCCAGGATCGCCTGCTGCAGGCGCGGCAAGAGAAAGGCGATCGGCAGGCGGGTGCGGAGATAGGCTTCCGAATGACCGGTGTGGGCGGCGATTGCCGCCAGCGGTGTTCCTGCCCTGAGCGCGCGGGCCCAGCAGCGGGCCTCGGACAGAACGCGAAGCAGGACCGGATCGGGGCTGGGCAGTCGTTCGCCGGCAACGATGCGCGCCTCGATCCCGCGGCGGCGGAAACGGAACAGGCCGGCAAGGTCGAGGACATGGGTGGCGACATCTTCGGACGCGTGGCCAAACGCTTCGGCGATGGCTGCCGCCTCAAGCCGGATCCGGACTGACCTGGAGCCAAGTGTCACGCGGGCGACCAGACGAGCGAGCCGCGCCGGATCGGCTGCTGAAGCCTGTGCGAGGGCCTCGACCTGAGCGATCAGCCGGTCCGCGGCCAGGATGTCCGGTTCATCGAGGAGCCGGTTCGCCTGCGCCATCTCCCACAGATGGGCGAGGACCATCGATGGCCAGGGTAAGGTCCAAACCGTCCCAGCGCAGAACGACCCGGAGGAGGCTTGCCAATAGATCAACCGCGCTGCCGGCCCCATCAGGAACGTGCCGCGCGAGTGGGGCAGCGACCGAAACTCCGGACGGTGGGAGGCCGGATCGGCAAGGGGAGATCGGCGAGGTCGTCGGCAACAGGAGGGCCCGGCGCTGGTCTGCGAGGGCGCGTCGGGGTGGACATGGCACCTTACCGGCGCAGGAGAGGGACCATGCGGGCAAGCGTCCCGTCCTTGCGAACGACCTGGTTGAAGATCGCAGCCGCCGCATGGACCAGGGCCGAGAAGAACAGCGCGACGTTGATCGCGAAGTGAAGGCCGCCCAGGGGCGCGATCCCGGTCCAGGTCAGCATGCCGGTCACGACCATCGCCAGGAGCAGCCCGTAGAGGACGGCGTGCATGAGCGTCGCACTCCGGGCTTGGAGGACCGAGGTACCGGGCGCATGGCCGGGAGTCCCATGGCGCCAGCGCAGGTAAAGCCGCGCAAGGACGGCCAGGAGGATCAGGCTTCCGACGCCGACATGGACCCAAGCCAAGGAGACATCCGAAGCTGTGGGGGCCTGCCCCGCTTCGCGGGCATCGACAACGGCGACGATGGGATCGTGGAAACCGATCTGGACGATCACGCCAATGACGACACTCCAATGCAGCCAGATCTGGGCGGGACGATAGGCGACGGCAGTCTGTGACATGATTTCGCTTCTTGTGATGGGGAAGGACTTTTCCGTGGGCTGTGGCTTCTCGCTTCCCAAGGGTCCAAGTCGAAACAGCCGATGGCGGCACCAGTTTGGCCGCAACGATCCCGCAGCCGGGACTGTCGCGGTCAGGCCGCAGTCTCCTTGCGCATCCCCTCGGTCTTCAGGGACAAGGTCAGCGTGACGCCTGCGGGATCGGTGCCGTTCAGATCTCCGGTCGCCGGGTCGAGAGCTAGCCGTGTCCCTGCCGCGGCAAAGGTTGCGGCATCGGTCGTCTCCAGCCGATAGGAGCGGAGCCGGGCCGAGGTGACAGGGGCAGCCCGTGCCCCGAGTCCGGCCCAGACGTTCATCGCCAGCCGATGGGTATAGGGCGCGCCTGCCCCCATGTCTGCCATCCCGAAGTGGGTCAGATGCAAGTTACGGGCAAAGCCCAGCCCCTCGAACCAGCTCACTGCGGGCTCGAGCGCGGGCACATGCAGATGCAGATGCGCAACCCTGGTGTCGCGGTGCAGGGGAAGCACCGGATCGGCCCCCTCCGCCCGGGTCAGTTCGGCGACAAGGTCGAGCGCCTCGCGACCGCTGTGGCGGCGTCCCTGCGCGTCGAGCATCGCAAAGCCTCCGCCGGCATCGCTGAATCGGCCAAAGCGGTCGGGCGTCTCCCAGGCAATCTCGATGCCGTGGCCATCGGGGTCGTGGACGTAGATCGCCTTGGACATCAGGTGATCGACCGCAGACATCCTCAGGCCGAGGTCGACGAAGCGCTGCATCCGGCGCGAGAATTCCGCCTGCGAGGCCATGCTGAAAGCCACGTGATACAGGCCTGCATAACCCCGGGCGACCGGGCTGGTGGCGTCGGGGACAAGCACCACCAGAGTCCGGTCCGGCGTGCCGAGTGCCAGGCCCGCCCCCACGTCGGGGCGCCGCACGAAGCCGATGGCTTCGGTCCAGAAGGCTTCGGCGCGCGCAAGGTCGGTGACCGACAGGGTCAGCGAGCCCCAGGTGAGGCGTTCGGGACGGTCTTGGGCCATCCTCTGCCGGGCGAGTTGCAGGGCTTGGGTGTCCATGTTGGTCTCTTCGCGTGGTCTCAGGCGCGGGGTGCGATAGGGGCCTTGCGGGTCCGACCCCAGAGAACGAAGACGGCCAGCGCGACGTAGATCAGGTTAAAGCCAAGGACATTGGCCTCGCCGCGGATCAGGTGGAAGGGGATGGCCAGGGCCTGGATCGCCAGAAGCCCGGCGGCGGCCCAAACGGTCAGGAAGGGCAGAATGCGGGTCGCGGCGGGCAGGATAACGCCGACGGCGCCGAGGAACTCCATCAGGGCGATGCCGCGCACCAGCCAGATGGGCGCACCGGTCACCCAGGTCATGCCCATCTGGGCGAGGTCGGCGATGGGCATCATGCCCTTCATCCATGCGGCCATCAGGTAAAGTGCGGCCAGGGCGATCTGGCCCACCCAGAGGGCGATGTTCCAGTTGCGGCTTGCCGGGGGAGTGTCGGTCGAGGTCAGTGTCATTTGGATATCTTTCGCGGTGTCAGGGCTAGGGCCCATGGTTTCATGGCGCGATGGATACAGGGTCCGCTGTCCCCGATCATTGGGGCAGGAGTGAAGACTGTCTTTCCTCCGAGTTGATGATCTTGCACGGAGCCCTTGCTATCCTGCTCTTATGCGCAACGGTTGCGCCATCCGGAGGACTTCATGGACCGCCTTCTCAGCCTGCGGGTCTTTGCCGCCGTGGCCGAGGCGAAGAGTTTCGCCGCCGTGGCCGACCGGATGGACATCTCGGCCGCGATGACCAGCAAGCATGTCCAGCATCTCGAGGCCGACGTCGGCGCGCGGCTTTTGAACCGCACCAGCCGCAGCGTCAGCCTGACCGAGGCCGGCGCCATCTACCTTGCCGCCGTGCGCCCCCTTCTGGATGGGCTGGACGAAGCCGGCGCACGGCTGGCTCAATCGACGATCGATCCACGGGGGATGCTGAAGATCAGCCTGCCGGTCTGGCTGGCCGAGCCCGGCTTTGTCCAGGTGCTGGGCGCTTATCGCGCGCGCTTCCCCGAGGTGAGTTTCGATCTCGACCTCAGCGGGCGAGCGGTCAACCTGGTTGAGGACGGCTATGACCTGGCGCTCCGGGTGAGCCCGGTCCTGGACGAGGGGCTGATCGCACGGCGCCTTGCCGACATCGCCTTCCTGATCGTGGCCTCCCCTGCACTGCTGGACCGGATCGGCCGCCCAAGAGAGATCGCCGATCTGACCGGCGCCCCCTTCCTCGCCTATAGTCCGATCAGCACCGGCGGGCGCGTCCGAATGGGGCTGGGGTCCAATGCGCCGGAGGTCCGCATGACCCCGGTCCTGCAAAGCGCGAACGAAACGGTGCTGTTCCAGGCCGCGATCGAGGGCATGGGCATCGCGATCATGCCGCATCCGGCGGCGCGCGCGCATCTGGCCGAAGGTCGGCTCGAGGCGCTCCTTCCCGATCTGCCCGCGCCCACGGTCAGCCTGTCAGCCATCTACTCCGACCGCAGCTACCTGCCCGCCAAGACCCGGAGCTTCCTGGACTTCCTCGCAGGGCCCGAAGGGTTCGGTGGCCAACTCGGTGCCAGATGACGGATGGCCTGGCGGCGGCCCCCATCCTTTCCTGGGCGGAAACTCTGGATCAACAGCAGGTCAGATGATTGCCTGAGGGGGAAGGTTTAGCTTCCTCTCATCGGGCAGGAAGATGGCGCAAGCCAGGAAGCCCGGTCCAGACCCCGAACCCCAAGGCCCGCCGGGCCGCGCAGGAGGCGCGGCACCGGTCCGGAGACCTCAATCCGAAACGAACGAGAAGGAAACCGCCATGTCCATCAACCGCCGCGCCATCCTTGCCTTCGCCAGCGCCGCCACCGTGTTTTCGCTCTTTGCCGGAGCGGCGATGGCCGAACCCGACTACAAGGACAAGATCCGCATCTTCTACGATACCTTCAACAAGAACGATCCGGCCCTGCTGGACCAGATCATCGCCGAAGACTGGGTCCACATCCCCGCCAATACCCCCGGCGAGGAGCCGGGCCGGGAGGGTTTCAAGAAGCTGGTCCCGGGCTTCGCCGCGACCTTCAAGGACGGCAACATCAAGATCGAGGACATCGTCCAGGAGGGCAACAAGGTCGTGGTCCGGTCGTCCTATACCGCCACGCAGGTCGGTCCCTTCATGGGATTCGAGCCGAAGGGCCGTCCCTTCACGATCATGACCATCGATGTCCACGAGTTCAACAAGGACGGCCTGGTCCAGACCACCTGGCACCTCGAAGACTGGCTCGGCGGCCTGTACCAGATGTTCGCGCTGCGATGCACCACCGCAACCGCCAGCAGGTAGACGACCCCACCCGTGATCCACGACTGCAGCGCCGGGAAGCCGATGTAGTCGGTGTTGAACATCGGCAGCAGTCCCGCCGTGTAGAGCCCGACCAGCGTTCCGCAGGCCAGGGCCAGGACGCCCGGCCAGTTCGCGATCCCGAGCTCGCCCCAGGTCGCGACCCGGTGCATCGGGCGCCGGATGCCAAAGAGCCGCGGCAGAACAAACAGGTCGAGCGCCATGATCACGCTGGCGACGGGCACTGTGGTCGAGCCGACGCTCGTCGCAAGGTTGAAGGTGTCCTGCAGGTTCGGCAGAAAGAAGGTCAGGACCGCCGCCAGAAGGCCAAGGCCCACCACCGTGTATTGCCGCTTCCAGCCGGGAATGCCCGACAGCACGTTCTGGGCGCCGTTCACCGCGATGTAGAGGTTGCCGTCCTGCACGGCCCACTGGTTGATGACCAGAATGATGATCCCGAGGAGCGCGCTGCCCAGCATGCTGAAGCTGACGAAGTAATGGATGCTCGGCCCGAAATCCGGGGCATTCGACAGCGCGGCGACCAGATATCCCATCACCGGGAAGAGGAAGGCCCCGACAAGATAGGAAATCACGATCGTCGGCACGTTCCACATCGAGGCCCGCCCGGCCTTGGCGTAGCGGAAGAAGTCGGGCTCGTTGCCCCAGGTGGACAGACCGACCATGCCGCCAATGACCAGGATCATGCCGGTTTTCGAGTCGACCGGCGGCACAGCCGCAAGCAGGTCCGAAGAGGTGGCCCGGAAGGCAAGGATCGTCGCGAAGATCCCCCAGACCAGGATGACCGGAACGGCGACGTATTGCGCAAAGCGCTGAACCCCTTCGAAGCCGAAATAGGTGTTCACGATCATCACGAAGGCAAGGATCGCAGTCAGGATTCCGACCGCCGGCAGCGTGATAAGGCCACCCGTGATGTCGATGACGAACTTGACGGTGAAGAGGTAGAAGGCCATCCCATTGATGACCAGCAGAAGCGAGACGAGCCCGCTGCCGAGCGTTCCGAAGATGCTCCGCGCCATGACCGAATGGGTCTGCCCTGTCGCGGCACCGGCATTGGCCGAGGCAAAGCAATAGACGCTCATCACCGCCACGGCGATCAGCATCGCCTCGGACAACTCGCCAAGTGTCAGCCCCTGGAACCGGGCGCCGTAGCCTACGAGGACGGCGCCAAAGGTCGCCTGCATCGACAGGAATTGCGCCAGCATCCGAAAGTTCGAGCGGCGTTGATCGGCCGGCACGACCGCTTCGGTGAAGTCGGCGATAGGCGCGGACCCGCGCGAGCGTCAGCGTAGAGCTTTCAATGGCCAGCGCGCCAGTTTGGACACTGCCAACGCACCCGTCTAAGGGTCGGACCAGACCCGTTCCGACACGACATCATTGCGCAGCATGGCGTCGACGATATCCCGCTGGAGGACGTCAAGCGCTTCGACTTCGGAAACTGGACATTAGTCATCATCCGGTCGCCCGAAGGCGACTTCTTCGCCATGGATGGCAATTGCTCGCGCGAGACGATCCCCATCTGGCGGACTGGTCGCCGGCGGGATCATCGAATGCCCCCTTCATTTCGGCACCTTCGACTACCGGACCGGCGAGTCTCGCAAGCTTCCGGCCTGCATCGATCTGCGGACCTACCCGGTTCGTCTGGAGAATGGCGAAGTCCAGATCCTGGTTGAGGCGTAATCTCGGCCTCTGATGCCGGTCGCATCAATGCCGAGGGTCTCCAGAACGAGCGGCCGGTGTTCAGGTTTAAGGGGGCGGACCATAGGACCTCCCCCGTTCAGTCACTGCGCACGGACATAGTCCGACCAATCGCGTCTGCTCTGGCGTCCCAGCCCACCGATTCGCCAAGCTTTGCACGACCTTGGGCTGTCCTTATCGGAAGGCCAGATTTCGATTTTTCTGCATGCCGGACCCGGCGGCTACTGTTTGCTTGACCAGAGTCAGGCGGCGGCACGGCGTGCGGCCATCACACGCGCCATTGTCTCGCCCATCGACGACGGGTTCGGCGCCACGGTGATGCCGGCTGCAGTGAGGATCTCGACCTTCTCTTGCGCGCTTTCGCCAAAGGCCGAGATGATCGCCCCGGCATGGCCCATCTTGCGGCCCTTGGGCGCCGAGAGTCCGGCGATATAGGCCACGATCGGTTTCGTCATGTTCCGCGCGGCCCAGGCCGCGGCCTCGGCCTCTTGCGGGCCGCCGATCTCGCCGATCATCATCACGGCATCGGTTTCCGGGTCCTGCTGGAAGAGCTCAAGGATGTCGCGGAAGGACGAGCCGTTGATCGGGTCGCCCCCGATGCCCACGCTCGTCGACACGCCGATGCCAAGCGCCTTCATCTGCGACGCGGCCTCGTAGCCCAGTGTTCCAGAGCGACCGACGATGCCCACGCGCCCGGGCATGTAGATATGCGGCGGCATGATGCCCATGAAGCCCTTGCCGGGCGAGATGATGCCCGCGCAATTCGGCCCAATAAGGCGCATCTTGCGGCTTTCGGGATAGCGGCGAAGGAAGCGTTTCACCCGCATCATGTCCTGCGAAGGGATGCCGTCGGTGACGCAGACCGCGGTCTTGATGCCGGCATCCGCCGCCTCCATGATCGCATCGGCCGCGAAGGGCGGCGGAACGAAGAGAAGCGAGGCCTCGGCACCGGTCTCCTCGACCGCCTCGCGCACTGTGTTGAACAGCGGCCGGTCCAGCAGCCGCTCGCCGCCCTTGCCGGGGGTCACGCCGCCAACAACGTTTGTACCGTGCTTGATCATGTCGGCGGCATGGAACTGGCCGATACGGCCCGACATGCCCTGAACGATGACGCGGGTCTTTTCGGTAATCAGGATAGCCATGGGATCCTCCTCAGGCTGCCAGTTTCGGACGGGCGGCCACAGCCTTTGCGGCGGCCTCGGCCAGGGTGTCGGCGGTGATCAGCGGCAGGCCCGAGGCCTCAAGGATCGTCTTGCCCTCCTCGACATTCGTGCCCGCAAGCCGGACGACGACGGGGATGGTCATGCCCACCTCGCGATAGGCCTTCACCACGCCCTCGGCGACCCAGTCGCAACGGTTGATGCCGGCGAAGATGTTGACGAGGATCACGCTGACATTGCGATCGGCCAGCACGGTGCGGAAGGCACGGACCACGCGCTCGGGGCTCGCGCCGCCGCCGATGTCGAGGAAGTTGGCAGGCTCGCCCCCGGCAAGCTTGATCATGTCCATCGTCGCCATGGCCAGGCCCGCGCCGTTGATGATGCAGCCGATGTCGCCGGTTAGGCCGACATAGGCCAGGCCATGGTCGCCGGCGGTCGACTCGCGCGGGTCCTCCTGGCTGCGGTCGCGCAGTTCAGCGATCTGCGGCCGGCGGAACAGCGCATTGGTGTCGAAGCTCATCTTGGCGTCGAGCGCCACAAGGTCGCCGGCCCCGGTGATGACCAGCGGGTTGATCTCGACCATCATGGCGTCAAGGTCGCGATAGGCGCGATAGCAGGCCTGCAGGATCGTCACCATCTGGCTGATCTGCGTACCCGAGAGCCCCAGGCCAAAGGCCAGTTCGCGTGCCTGGAATTCGACAAGGCCGGTTGCCGGGTCGATCGTCATGCGCCGAAGGCTGGCCGGGTCGGTCTCGGCCAGATCCTCGATCTCGATCCCGCCATGGGCCGAGGCCACGATCATGATCCTCTCGGATTTCCGGTCGAGGACAAAGCCCAGGTACAACTCCTGGGCGATATCGCAGGCGGGTTCGATCCACAGGCGATAGACCCCCTTGCCGTTCTGGTCGGTCTGCTTGGTCACCAGCTGGCGGCCAAACAGGCTCGCAGCATAGCTTTGGACCTCGTCGACCGACTTGCAGAGCTTCACTCCACCGGCGGCGCCCCGGCCCCCGGCATGGACCTGGGCCTTCACCACCCAGGCATGACCGCCCAGTTCGCGCGCCCGGTAGGCCGCCTGTTCAGGGCTGTAGGCCAGCCCGCCCCTCGGCACCGGCACACCGAAGCGGCCGAGGATTTCCTTTGCCTGGTATTCGTGGATGTCCATTTCCGTCCTCCCCTGGCAAGACCGGGTCGTTCACGGTCTCCCGTGCTGCAGGTCCTGCGGTTGTCCGTGGGATGGGCCAAAGGGCCCACCGTCCTTAGGTTTCGGGCGCTATTTGCCGGAGATGGCGTCGGCGATCACCAGCACGTTCTTGGCCATGCGCTCGCTGGCCGCATCGATCATCTTGCCGTCGAGGCTCGCCGCACCCTTGCCCTGGGCCTCGGCCGTGCGCAGTTCCTCGATGATGCGCCGCGCCTTGGTCACCTCGGCGTCGGTGGGTGAGAAGACCTCGTTGGCGAGCGTCACCTGAGACGGATGGATCGCCCATTTCCCCTCGCAACCCAAGGCGGCGGCCCGCCGGGCGCCGGCCTTGTAGCCCTCGGGGTCCGAGAAGTCGCCGAAGGGACCGTCGATCGGGCGCAAGCCATAGGCGCGGCAGGCGGTAACCATGCGGGCGATGGCGGCGTGCCACTGATCGCCGGGGTAGTCGGGATTGAGACCGCCGATGTTGACCGTGCGCGCCCGCATCGAGGCGGCGAAATCGGCCACGCCGAAATGCAGCGCCTCCAGCCGTCCACCGAACTGGGCGATGGCCTCGACATTCGCCATCCCGAGAGCGGTCTCGATCAACGCCTCAAGACCGACACGGGTGGTGAAGCCCTTCGCCATCTCGATCTGGTTCACCATGGCCTCGACCATGTACAGATCGCCCGGCACACCGACCTTTGGCACGAGAAGCGTGTGCACCCGGTTGCCGGCCTGCTCCATTACATCCACCACGTCGCGGTACATGTAGTGGGTGTCGAGCCCGTTGATGCGCACCGAGACGGTCTTGCCCTTGGCCGCCCAGTCGATGTCGTTCAGGGCCTGGATCGCGTTCTTGCGGGCCTGCTCCTTTTCCGGCGGGGCGACGGCATCCTCCAGATCGAGAAAGACGTAATCGGCCGGACCGTTGGCGGCCTTCTCGATCATCGTCACGTTGCTGGCCGGAACGGCAAGTTCCGAACGCTGCAGGCGCTGTTTCCTGAGTGGGTGAAGGGTGTGGCTCATCGTCTTACTCCGCCGCCAGTGCGAACGCCGGAGCGTCCTGTTCGTAGACCTCCTGCGCCGCAGCGACGCCCGCGCCGAGCGGCACCTTGGCCCCAGCCGCGCGCAGCGACAGTTCCGCCACGGCGAGCGCGGTCAGGCACATGCCCTCGTTCAGGTCGCCCAGATGGCCGATGCGGAAGACCTTGCCCGCAAGTTGCGCGAGGCCCGAGCCGAAAGAGGTGTTGTAACGGGTAAGACCGATGCGGATCACCTCGCGCGCATCAAAGCCCTGCGGCGTCTTGATCGCGGTGACGGTGTTCGATGCGAGCGAGGAATGTTCGGCGCAGGTGTCCAGACCCCAGGCGGCGACACCGGCACGGACACCGGCGGCCAGGCGGGCATGGCGATCAAAGACATTGTCCAGGCCCTCCCTGCTGATGCGGTTCAGCGCCTCGCGCAGGCCATGCAGAACCGGGGTCGGCGGGGTGTGCGGGAAATAGCCCGTCTCGGTCTGGGCCAAGTAATCCTCAAACCTGAGGAAGCTGCGGCGCATGCCGTTCGACCGCGAAGCTGCCATGGCCTTTTCGCTGATGCCCAGGATGCCCAGACCCGCAGGCGACATGAGCCCCTTCTGGCTGCCGGTGACAGCCAGATCGACGCCCCAGTCATCCATGAGGAAAGGGATCGAGCCGATGGACGAGACGCCGTCGACGAACAGCATTGCCTCGTGGAAGCAGGCATCGAGCGCCTGGCGCACGCCCGCCACGCTGGACGTGACACCGGTCGCCGTCTCGTTGTGAGTAACGAAGACGGCCTTGATCTTGCCCTCGCGATCGGCACCGAGACGGCGCGCAAACTCCGTAACCGGGGCGCCTGCGCCCCAGGGGAGGTCGATGACTTCGACGTCAAGACCTAGGTCCATCGCCATCTTGACCCACAGGGTCGAGAACTGCCCGTGCCGCGCCATCAACACACGGTCGCCCGGCGAAAGCGTGTTGACGATGGCGGCCTCCCAGGCTGAAGTTCCCGAGCCGGGAAACAGCATTACCTTGCCCTTGGTCGTCCCGAAGATCGGCTTGAGGTCCGCCAGGATCGAAAGAACGAAGGCGCCGAATTCGGGGCCGCGCTGGTCCTGCTGAGGAACGTTCATGGCCATGCGAACGGTGTCGGGCACGTTCGTTGGCCCGGGTATGTAGAGGTGGTTCAGGCCGGGACGGAAGGTCATGGAGTATCCTCTGGCAGCAATCGGTCGAGGATCACGATGCGGTCTGCCCGGATTTTCGGCAAATGAAGTCGGGTTCTGCTGTGAATGCAGCAATTTACAAAATGCAAAATTTGTAATATTGTAAAGTCAACATCATCGGACTTGTGTGCAGCAGTATGCAAAAGACCTTCATCGGCCCCCAGTTGCGCCGCCTGCGGCAAGAGCGCGGTGAGACCCAAGGCGCCATGGCTCGCACGCTCGGCATCTCAGCTTCCTACGTCAACCTTCTGGAAAATAACGAGAGATCGGTCTCGGTCCATGTGCTCTTGCGCCTCATGGAGGAGTATGGCGTCGACTGGCGTGATCTGGCTGACGATCAGGCGGGCTCGACACTGGCCGATCTGCGCGCTTGCCTGCAGGATCCCATCTTTGCGGGCAGCCGTCCGGACCTGCCCCAGTTACGCGCGGCACTCGTCCATGCGCCCGACCTCGCCGCCGCCTTGCTGCGGCTGCATCGCGCCTATGGCTCGGCCATCGACCGGCTGTCAGCCCTGTCTCAGGGTACGCCCGACCCGGCCGGCAGCCCCGAGGCCTCCGTCCACATGATCTTCCGGCGCAACCGCAACCATTTCCGCGAACTGGAGCTGGCGTCGGAAGGCTTCTGGCACGGCGACCGGCCCGACCGCGACGACATGTATGCAAGCCTCAAGGCGCGGCTGCGCGACCAGTTGGGCGTAACGGTGCGGCTGGCACGGGTGGAGGACATGCCGGGCGCTCTGCGGACCTATGACGAGGCGCGCAGGGAGATCCTTCTGTCCGAGGCACTCGACCATCCCAACCGCAGCTTCCAGCTGGTGCACATGTGCGCGCTGCTGGAGTGGCGGGGGCTGCTCGACAGCCTGATCGATCGGGCGGGCCTGACCGATCCCTCGGCGGTCAGCCGGCTGCGGGTGGAACTGGCCAACTACTTTGCCGCGGCGGTGCTGATGCCCTACGACGCCTTCCTCGCCGAGGCGCGGGCGACGAAATACGATTTCGACCTGATGGCGACGCGATTTGGCGTCAGTTTCGAGCAGGCCTGCCACCGCGCCACGACCCTGCAGCGCGAGGGGGTGCAGGGCGTCCCCTTCTTCTTCCTGCGGATCGACAAGGGCGGCAACGTGACCAAGCGCTTCAACGCCACCGAGTTTCCCCTGGCCGAATATGGAGGCGCCTGCCCCCGGCTGGATGTGCATACCTCATTCCGCACACCTGGGCGGATCGTACCCCAGTTCGTGGAAATGCCCGACGGAAGCCGCTTCTTCGTGGTCTCGCGCACGGTCGACAGGCCGACCTGGTTCCGCCACGCCCAAGACAACCGCCTGGCGGTGGCCATGGGCTGCGCCATCGAACATGCCGCCCAGATCGGCTATGCTGAGGGCCTGTCGGTAACGACGGCGCAAATGACGCCGATCGGCATCAACTGCCGCATCTGCCCGCGGACCGGGTGCGACCAGCGCGCGCATCAGGCGGTGATCGACACGCGGCCGGTCGATGTGCGGCGGCGGGGGACCACGCGGTTCGACGGCTAGGCTCGGAGCCCACTGGCTGTATGCCCGCTGGCCTGGCGGCGACGATCCAAGGCCCGCATCCGGGGCGGCGTGGCTCTGCAGCAGTGCTGCCTGTTTCGCGCGATCCGTCGGCACTGCGACCCAAAGCGGATACGACTTCGCCTATTTTGCTCAATGTTGCAGTGCAGAAAGACAAAATAGTATCAGTCCGGACCGCGCACTGTGGTAGCGCGGGGGGATTCCATGCGCCATTGTGTCCTCCTGGGTTGGCGGGGAGGCTGGCCAGACGCTGCGTAGAAAAGCGGCGGCGCTTGAGGGGAGGATGTCATGAAGCCGGACCTAGAGGTTGTCCAGATCGGCCGTGGCCAGTCCTTTACGGCCTGGGAACATGGGTATCCGTTCCACACGGTCCGTTGGCATTTTCATCCGGAACTCGAGATCCATTATGTCGCGGCCACCTCGGGCCACTACTACATCGGCGATTTCATTGGCGAATTCGCCCCCGGTAACCTGGTGCTCACGGGGCCCAACCTCCCGCACAACTGGATCAGCGATCTCGGCGACCGTTCGTCTGTGCCGCTGCGCAGCCGTGTCGTGCAGTTCCCCGAGGACCTTCTGCTGCGCATTGCCGAGCTGTTCCCTGACACGCGGGGCTTTTCGACGCTCTTCGAGATCAGCCGCCGCGGGGCACTGTTCTCGGAGGCTTGCTCCCGCGACAGCGCGCCGCTTCTGGCCGAGATCGTCCAGGCCAAGGGGCCGCGCCGGGCTAGCCTGTTTCTGCAGATCCTCGCAAACCTCGCGGCAGATGCCGAGGTGCAGACCCTTGCCTCGGACACCTACCTACCCGACCCGTCCGGCTTCATGACCGCAGGGGTGAACAAGGCGTTGAGCTTCATTAACGCCAACTTGACCGAGGATTTCAGCGAGGAGGACTTGGCAGCGACCGCCGAGATGACACCTTCGGCCTTCTCGCGCAGTTTCCGCAAACATACCGGCATGGGAGTCGTGGAGTATGTGAACCGCCACCGCATCAACCTGGCCTGCCAGTTGCTGATGAACGAGCCCGAGAAGCCGGTCACCGACATCTGTTTCGCCGTGGGGTTCAACAACCTGTCCAACTTCAATCGGCAGTTCCTGCGCCGCAAGGGAATGTCGCCCAGCAGGTTCCGCACGCTCCTGGAGGATAACAGGCCCGTCGCGGCCTGACGTATCGCCAACATCCGAACCGAATTGACCGCGCCTTCGGTCCCGGGGCGCTGCACGGTCAAGTCTTGCCACGTGGCAGGGCGCAGGGGCCATCAGACCAAGGAACGACCCGGTCCGCCTTCGGACGGACGGAACTGACCGGAAAACTTTAGGGAGAGAAACGATGAAAAAGACTTCTGCAAGCCTCTTTGCGCTCTTCGCCGCGCAACTGATGGGCGCAAGCGCAGCGCTGGCCGCCGATGGTGCGACCGTTGCATTCCTGATGCCCGACCAGGCTTCGACCCGGTACGAACAGCACGACTATCCCGGCTTCAAGGCCGAGATGGAGAAGCTGTGCCCGACCTGCACGGTGATCTACCAGAACGCCAATGCCGATGCGGCCACCCAGCAGCAGCAGTTCAACTCGGTCCTGACCCAGGGCGCCAAGGTGATCGTGCTCGACCCAGTAGACTCGACGGCTGCCGCTTCACTGGTGGCCCAGGCCCAGGCGCAGGGTGTGAAGGTCATCGCCTATGACCGCCCGATCCCGGACAAGGCCCCCGATTTCTACGTCTCCTTCGACAACAAGGGGATCGGCTTTGCCATCGCCAAGTCGCTGGTCGAGCACCTCAAGGCAACCGGCGTGCCGGAGGGCGCGGGGGTGCTGGAAATCAACGGCTCGCCCACCGATGCGGCAGCTGGCCTGATCCGTGACGGTATCCACGAGGCGCTCAAGGATTCGGGTTATGTCACTCTCGCCGAATTCGACACGCCGGACTGGGCGCCCCCCAAGGCGCAGGAATGGGCCGCAGGCCAGATCACGCGCTTTGGCGCTGACATCAAGGGCGTTGTGGCGGCGAATGACGGTACCGGCGGCGGCGCGATCGCTGCCTTCAAGGCAGCGGGCGTGAACCCCGTTCCGCCGGTGACTGGCAACGACGCGACCCAGGCTGCGCTGCAGCTCATCATTGCGGGCGACCAATACAACACGATCTCCAAGCCTTCGGAAATCGTGGCGGCAGCCGCGGCCCAGGCGGCTGTGATGTTCCTCGACGGCAAGACCCCAGAGGCCACCACGACGCTGTACAATGCGCCCTCGCAGCTCTTCGTGCCGGCGGTGGTGACGGCCGAGAACATCAAGGCCGAAATCTTCGACAAAGGCATCGAAAAGCCGGAGAATATCTGCACCGGCGAATATGTCGAAGGCTGCAAGAAGCTGGGCATCATTCAGTAACCAAGGGCTCAGATACAGCAGACCGGCTGGCGCCACGGCGCCGGCCTTTTCTTGGGGGAGAGGCGATGGCGGACCCAATTCTTAGCCTGCGCGGCGTGTCGAAAAACTTCGGTGCCGTGGCCGCGCTGACCGATATCGAACTGGACATTCATCCGGGCGAGGTTGTGGCCCTGGTTGGCGACAACGGCGCGGGGAAATCAACGCTCGTCAAGGTGCTGGCCGGTGTCCATGCACCGAGTGCCGGCGTGATCCGCTTCGGCGGGCGCGGGGTGACGCTCGACACGCCTGCAGCCGCAATGAAGCTGGGTATCGCCACCGTCTATCAGGACCTCGCGCTGTGCGAGAATCTGGACGTCGTCGCCAACCTGTTCCTCGGCCACGAGATTTCCCCCTATGCTCTCGACGAAGTCGCGATGGAGGTCCGCGCCTGGACCCTGCTGCAGGAACTTGCCGCACGCATCCCTTCCGTGCGGGAACCCATCGCCTCGCTCTCGGGCGGACAGCGCCAGACCGTGGCAATCGCGCGCTCGCTGCTGCTCGATCCCAAGATCATCATGCTCGACGAACCCACCGCCGCACTCGGGGTCGCGCAGACCGCCGAAGTCCTGAACCTTATCGAGAGGGTGCGGGACCGGGGGCTGGGGGTCATCATGATCAGCCACAACATGGAAGACGTGCGCGCCGTGGCCGACCGGATCGTCGTGCTGCGCCTGGGGCGCAACAACGGAGTCTTCGACCGCAGCGCCAGCCATCACGAGCTGGTCGCCGCGATCACCGGCGCAAGCGAAAATGCCGTGACGCGAAGAATGGAACGCAAGGAGGTGCAGGCATGACCGGCCCAGTCGAAACCGGACCTGCACCGAAAGGACCGATGGACCGCGCCGATGCCCGGCTGCGGGCCGACACCGGATTTGCCGGGGCGCTCAAAGGCTTCTCCGACCGGGTGAAGTCAGGCGACCTAGGGATGCTGCCCGTGGCAGTGGGCCTCGTCGTCATCTCGGTCGTGTTCACCTCGCTGAACCCGATCTTCCTGGTTCCGAACAACCTCGTGAACCTGCTCTTCGATTGCGCGACGGTCGGGATCATCTCCCTCGGGATCGTCTGCGTGCTGCTGGTGGGCGAGATCGACCTGTCGGTCGGCTCGATCAGTGGTTTCGCTTCGGCACTGGTTGGCGTCCTTTGGGTCCAGCAGGGCTGGCCGGTGCTGCTGGCCATTGCCGCCGCCGTTGCCATGGGGGCAGCCGTGGGTTGGGTTTATGCCCAGCTCTACAACCGCCTCGGGATGCCGAGCTTCGTATCGACGCTAGCGGGCCTTCTCGCGCTGCTCGGGATGCAGCTTTACATCCTCGGGGCCAGCGGATCGATCAACCTGCCCTATGAAAGCGCGCTGGTGAAGTTCGGCCAGATCCTGGTCATGCCAGCCTGGCTGTCGCATGCGCTGGCCCTCGTGCCGGGCGTGGTGATGCTGATCGTCGGGCAGCGCCGGCGCAGGCAGCGGCTCGCGGCGAACCTTTCTGCGCCGGGTCTGGGCGGTCTGATGCTCAAGGCCGGGCTTCTGACGCTCGCACTCGAGGTCGCAGTCGGCTATCTGAATCTCGGTCGTGGCGTGCCCTACATGTTCGGCCTGTTCGTCCTTCTGGTCGTCCTGCTGAACTACGCCCTGACCCGTACGAAATGGGGCCGGTCGGTCATGGCCGTGGGCGGCAACCGCGAGGCGGCACGGCGGGCGGGCATCAACGTGCGACGCATCTACACCAGCGCCTTCATGCTCTGCGCCTCGCTCGCGGCCCTGGGTGGGACCCTTGCCGCCGCCCGCCTTGCCTCCTCCAGCCAGCAGGCCGGCACGGGGGATGTGAACCTCAACGCCATCGCGGCCGCGGTGATCGGCGGCACCAGCCTGTTCGGCGGGCGGGGCTCGGCCTGGTCGGCCCTTCTGGGGATTATCGTCATCCAGGCGATTTCCTCCGGCCTGACCCTGCTGAACCTGTCCTCGTCGCTACGGTACATGATCACCGGGGGAGTTCTGGCGATTGCGGTCATCGTGGACAGTCTGGCCCGGCGCTCGCGCATTTCGCATGGCCGCGCCTGAAGAAAGAGGAAAACCATGAAACTGAAGGGAAAAGTTGCGGCTGTCACCGGGGCAGCCTCTGGGATCGGGCTGGCCTGTGCCAAGGCGATGCTCGAGGCCGGCGCCCGGGTGGTGATGGTGGACCGCGCGGCCGACAATCTGAAGACGATCTGCGCCGGGCTCGGTCCGGATGCCATCCCGCTGGTGGTGGACCTCCTGGACCCGGCGAGCGTTGACGGCATGATGCCCGCAATCCTTGAACGCACCGGCCAGCTCGACATCTTCCATGCCAATGCCGGAGCCTATGTCGGCGGCGAGATCTGGTCGGGCGATCCCGCGCAATGGGACCGGATGCTGAACCTTAACATCAACGCGGCCTTCCGGTCGGTCCATGCGGTCCTTCCCCACATGATCGAGCGCAAGACGGGCGACATCGTGATGACCTCGTCCATCGCCGGTGTCGTACCCGTGGTGTGGGAACCGATATACACCGCCTCGAAATTCGCCGTTCAGGCCTTTGTCCACACGATCCGCCGGCAACTTGCGCCGAAGGGTCTGCGGGTTGGCGCGGTGCTTCCGGGTCCGGTGGTGACGGCGCTTCTCGACGACTGGCCGAAGGCGAAGATGGACGAGGCACTGGCCAATGGCAGCCTGATGCAGCCCGAGGAAGTGGCCGAGGCCGTGATGTTCATGCTGACCCGCCGCCCGGGCGTGGTGGTGCGAGATCTGGTCATCCTGCCCAACTCGGTGGACCTTTGACATGCTGATCGGAGTCGATGTCGGCACCGGCTCGGCCCGGGCGGGGGTGTTCGACGCCAAGGGGCGGCTCCTTGGCCTCGGCAAACATCCCCTGGCCCTTTGGCAGGCGCCGGGCGATCAGGTGGAGCAGTCGTCGGACCAGATCTGGGCAGCGGTTTGCGCGGCGGTGCATGAGGCCATGGCCGGGCTGGATCCGAAGCAGGTGAAAGGCATCGGCTTTGACGCCACCTGTTCGCTGGTGGTCGTCGGGCCGAACGGCGAGGGTATTCCGGTCGGACCCTCGGAAGACCCCGCGCGAAATGTCATCGTCTGGATGGACCATCGCGCCCAGCCCGAGGCCGAGGAAATCAACGCGCTCGGCCATCCGGTGCTGGATTACGTGGGCGGCCGCATTTCGCCGGAAATGGAGACGCCCAAGCTCCTGTGGCTGGCGCGGCATCGGCCAAAAGCCTTTGCGCAGGCGGCCCGGTTCTTTGATTTGCCTGACTTTCTGACCTGGCGCGCCACCGGATCGCTCGCGCGTTCGACCTGCACGGTCACCTGCAAGTGGACCTACCTCTCGCATGAAAGCAGGTGGGACCCGTCCTATTTCCGCGCCATCGGCCTTGGTGCCCTGGCCGACGAGGGCTTTGCCCGCATCGGCACAGAGATGCTCACTCCGGGAGAGCGGGTGGGCGGGCTGACCGCGCAGGCAGCACAAGAGCTTGGGTTACCCGAGGGTCTGCCTGCCGCCGCTGCGCTCATCGATGCCCATGCAGGGGGACTCGGCACGCTTCGCGCCGAGGTGCCGGGACGACATGAACCCGCGACGGCGCGGCTCGCCTACATCTTCGGCACCTCGGCCTGTTCCATGGCCTCGACCGTCGATCCGGTGAATGTGCCAGGGGTCTGGGGGCCCTATTTCGGCGCGATGATCCCGGGCCTCTGGCTGAACGAGGGCGGGCAATCGGCAGCCGGCGCGGCGCTTGACCACCTAGTCCACCTGCACCGCGATGCGGCAGAGATCGAAGAGCAGGCGCAGACTGCAGGGCGATCCCTGATCGCCCATGTCGCCGCTCATGCCGAGACACTGGCCCCTACCCTGTCGGAGACGATCCGGGCGGCCGGTCAGGTGGTCGTGGTGCCGGAGTTTCTGGGCAACCGCTCTCCCTTCGCCGACCCCGAAGCGCGGGCGGTCATATCGGGGCTTGGCCTTGACCGGGGACTCGACAGTCTTGCGGGTCTCTATCTGGCCGGGTTGAGCGGGATCGGCTACGGCCTGCGCCAGCTGATCGAGGCGCTGGCGCAGCGTGGCATCGCCATCGACACGATCATGGCCAGCGGCGGGGCCGCGCAAAGCGACCTGGTCTGCCAGATCATCGCAGACGCGACCGGCAAGGTTCTCGCTCTTCCCGAAGGCGCCGAGCCGGTGCTTCTGGGCGCGGCGATGCTTGCAGCGACTGCGGGCGGAACGCATGCAAACCTTCAGGATGCAATGGCTGCCATGTCCGGCCGGGCACGGCTGTTCGAGCCGGCAGGGGGTGACATCGCGGCTTTGCATGACAAGAGGTACGCACTGTTTCAGGCCCTTCAGTCAGTCGCCCGCCAGCAGGCGTTCGATCCTGAACCCTAAGCGTCTGCGCGCGCCTGATCGTCGGCCCGGCACGGGATCGGAGGTGTCTGACGCTGCCTTGGGGCGGTTCGGGGGCAGTATCCGTGAGGGGGGAAGGCGCGCTTCTGCCGCCTCCCTCAAGGGCGTCCGCGCCGTCACTTTCATCGAGTGGCGCGGGCGCGCTGAAGCCGATGCGGTCAAACACACCAAGAGGCGACACGTCCCGCCCTGCCCCATTGGACCTGGCCTTGGCCGCATGTCAAAACGCGACGCGATCGCCGCCCTTCAGGCCAAGAAGCTCTCGCGCCTCATCAGGCGAGGCCACCTCGCAGCCGAGATCCTCGACGATGCGTCGGATCTTGGCGACCTGCTGGGCGTTGCTTTCGGCAAGCTTGCCGCGCGAGATGAACAGGCTGTCCTCCAGCCCGACCCGCACATTCCCGCCCATCTGGCTGGCGGTGGTCGCGAGGCTCATCTGCGCCCCGCCCGCGCCCAGAACAGACCACCGGTAATCGTCGCCGAACAGGCGATCTGCCGTGCGTTTCATGAAGATCAGGTTGTCGACCTCGGGACCGATGCCGCCGAGGATGCCGAAGATGAACTGGATGAAGATCGGGGCCTTGAACAGCCCGATATCCATGCAGAAGCGCAGGTTGTAGAGGTGGCCGACGTCGTAGCACTCGTGCTCGAACTTGATCTTGTGCGGCGCGAGCGCGTTGGCCACCGTCTCGATGTCGCGGAAGGTGTTGCGGAAGATGTAGGTGTCGGAATTGGCGACGTAATCCTTCTCCCAGTCGAATTTCCAGCTGTCGTAGCGCTTGGCCAGCGGATGGAAAGAGAAGTTCATCGACCCCATGTTCAGGCTGCACATCTCGGGCGAAAAGCGCAGGGCGGGTGCGATGCGCTCCTCGATCGTGTTCTTGAGGCTCCCGCCGGTCGAGATGTTCACAACGGCCTCGGTCGCCTGCTTGATGCGCGGCAGGAAGGCGGCGAAGGCATCGGGGTCGATGGTGACGCCGCCATCCGCAGGCCGGCGCGCATGCAGGTGCAGGATGGCCGCCCCGGCCTCGGCCGCCGCGATAGCCTGTCCGGCGATGTCGTCGGCGGTGTAGGGCAGCGCATCCGACATGGTCGGCGTGTGGATCGCACCCGTGATGGCGCAGGTGATGACGGTCTTCGGACGGCGGGCCATGATGGCTCCTATTTGCGGGACATGGGGGCGAGGCCGGTCACACGGCGGCTCAGCGGGAAAAGCTCGGCGCCGGTACGGGCCCGGATCAGGCCCCAAAGGCCCGTCGGCGCCTTGAGCATGACCGCGATGGCGACCACACCAAGGGCGATCAGGTAGATCGTGCCAAGCTCGGCCATCGTCTCGCGCAGGGCGAAGAAGATCAGCGTTCCAAGGATTGGCCCCTCGAGCGTACCGATCCCGCCGATCACCACGATGAAGATCACGAAAGCAGTCCAGTCATTGGCCGAAAAGGCGGCGTCGGGCGAAATCCGGAGCTTCTGGAGGAAGATCAGCCCTCCGACGAGCGACGTCATCCCGGCGGTCACGACATAGACGAAGAACTTCGTGCGCCAGATGTCGATGCCGAGGCTGCGCGCCGCGAGTTCGTTGTCTCGGATCGCGGTCAGCGCCAGGCCGCGACGCGAGCGCAGGATGAGGAAAGCCGCACCCACCGTCAGGATCATAACCCCGAGCGCCAGCCAGAACGCGATTGCCTCACGCAGGTCGCGGCTGTCGGCCAGCGTCTTGACGATGTCTGCCGACAGGCTCGCCCCCGACCCGCCGCCAAGGGCTGGCGTCTGCGCGGCGATCAGGCGAAAGACCTCGGCCACCACCCATGTGCCGATGGCGAAATAGGCGCCGCGCAGGCGGAAGATCAGCGTCGCCACCGGGATAGCAACCAGTGCACCGGCGACCGCGGCGAGCGGAAGCGCCAGCAGGATCGGAATCCCGGCCAGCATGGTCAGCGCGAAGAAGGCGTAACCGCCAAATCCGACATAGGCCTGCTGCCCGACCGAGACGAGACCGGCATAGCCCGCGAGAAGGTTCCAGAGCGTGGCGAGCGAGACATAGAGAAAAATCTCGCCCATCAGCCGCAGGTCGGCCCGCCCCGCCCACCAGGGCGCGGCGACAAGGCCGATGACGATCAGAAGGCCGATCACGGCAGCGGCGCGCGAGGCGGGAGACGAGCGGGTGACCTGCATCGCTCAGCCCTCCATCTTCGGGAAGAGGCCGCGCGGACGGACGGCGAGTATGACGAGGAACACGATGTGCCCTGCCAGAAGCTGCAAACTGGGGTGAATCTGTCCGCCCACGGCCTGCGCGATGCCAATGATGACACCGCCGGCCAGCGTGCCCCAGAGATTGCCCAGACCGCCGATAATCACGGCCTCGAAGCCGAAGATCAGGCGGCTCCCCCCGATGGACGGATCGAAGGACGTGCGGATGCCAAGGAACACGCCCGCGATTCCGGTGACCGCCAGCGACAACGCCATGGCCAGGCCAAAGACATGCGCCCGGTTCAGACCCATGAGCTGCGCCACGTCCTGCCGGTCCGAGGTCGCGCGAAAGGCGCGGCCAAGCGCCGTGTGATAGAACATCCACTGCAGCCCGCCGATCACCGCCACCGAGGTGGCGAACATCAGGAAGGGCAGTACGCCGATGGTTAGGCCGCCTGCCGTCAGGCTCGCCGTTTCCAGATCACCGGCCTGCAGCTTTTGCGGGTCGGCGGAAAAACCCATGAGCAGCGCGTTCTGGATGATCACCGACAGGCCAAAGGTCACCAGAAGCGGCGGCAGGATGTCGTCGCCCATCGTGCGGTTCAGGATGCCTCTTTGCAGGGCGTAGCCGAGCGCCGCCATCACGGGCACGACGATGGCCAGCGCCAGCAGGGGATGGATCCCCAGCCCGACCGCGATCGTCAGGCCCAGATATGCGGCCAGCACGATCAGGTCGCCATGAGCGATGTTCACCAGCCGCATGACGCCGAAGATCAGGCTCAGCCCCGCCGCGAAGAGCGCATAAAGCCCCCCGAGCAGCGTGCCTTGCAGGACTGCGTTCACCCATTCCATGCCGTCACATCCCGAAATAGGCGCGGCTGATCGCGTCGCGCGAAACTGAGTCCGATCGCCCTTCGAGCGAGATGCGGCCTTCCTGCAGGCAATAGACACGGGCCGAAACCGACAGGGCCTTGGCAATGTCCTGCTCAACGATGATCGCCGACATGCCCTGCCCCACGATCCCCGGCAGGGCCTCGTAGATCTGCTTGATGATGACCGGGGCGAGGCCGAGGCTGATCTCGTCCATCAAGATGAGTTCCGGGTTCGACATCAGCGCCCGCCCGATGGCCACCATCTGCTGCTGTCCACCCGAGAGCGAGGTGGATTGCTGGTTCCGCCGTTCCTGCAGGATCGGGAACAGGTCATAGACGCGGGACAGGTTCCACGGCCCCGGCCGCTTCAGCTGACCGCCGATGACAAGGTTCTCCTCGACCGACAGCGACGGGAACAGAAGCCGTCCCTCGGGCACCAATGCGATGCCGAGCGCCGCCACCTGATCTGCCCGAAGCCGCCCGATCGCCTGCCCCTTCCAGCGGATCGCCTCGGGCGCGTTGCGGATCAACCCGGCGATCGAGCGCATCAGCGTGGTCTTTCCCGCGCCGTTTGCCCCGATCATGGCGACGACTTCTCCCGGCTCGACATGGGCCGTCACGCCATAAAGCGCTTGAAAATCGCCGTAGCGGGCGTCGAGATCGCTCAGGGACAGGACGGGATCAGGCATCGGCCTCGATCCCCAGGTAGATTTCCTTCACCTCGCGGCTTTCCATGATCGCATGCGGCTCACCCTCGGCGATCTTGCGGCCGAAATCGATCACGATCAGCCGGTCCACCACGGCCAGAAGCGCATGGACCACATGCTCGATCCACACGATCGAAACGCCGGTCTTGCGCACGTCCTGGATACTGGCGACCAGCGCATGGCATTCGGCCTCGGTCAACCCGCCCGCAATCTCGTCGAGCAGGAGCACCTTCGGCCGGGCGCAAAGGGCACGCGCCAGTTCCAGCCGCTTGCGCTCCAAAAGCGTCAGCCCCTTGGCCAGCACGTTGGCTTTCGGCAGAAGCCCCGTCCGCTCCAGCACGTCCAGACAGGTGGCTTCAGCCTGCGCTCCGTTTTCGCCTGCGCCTTGCGTCGCCGCGACCAGCGCATTCTCGAAGACCGTCATCCCGCCAAAGGGTTGCGGAACCTGAAAGCTCCGCGCAATCCCGGCACGGCATCGCCTGGCCGCCGGCCAGCCGGTCACATCCTGCCCGTCGAACCAGATCCGCCCCGCATTGGGGACGACGGTCCCGGTCACGAGGTTGAACATCGACGTCTTGCCCGCGCCGTTCGGCCCGATCACGCCAAGCGCCTCGCCGGCCTCCAGCGACCAGCTTTGCGCATCCGCAACGATGACCGCGCCGTAGGACTTGCTGACCCCTTCGAGCCTAAGAACCTCTGCCATGCCCTGCCCCTGTCGATTGTCCCGCCCCGGCGCACCGGAGCGGGAGGTCGTGACTGTCCGATCAGGACAGGAGTTGCAGCTGCCCGCCGACCGGAATGTCCGGCGCCTGCGGGTTGGTGGTGATGACAAGCTCCAGCTTGTCGGCCGGCTTCTGCCACTGGCCGGCAACCAGAGGCGTCTTGGAGACGTTCGGAACCGGTCCCGTCGCCCAGTCGATCTTGCCGACCATGGTTGGCAGTGACGTGGTCTTGATCGCCTCGACCAGCGCGGCCGGATCCTCGACATCCGCACAGCGCTTCACCACATCCGCCACCACCTCGAACAGGGCGTGACGGAAGCCGATCGGCTGGGTCCAGGGCTTGCCGGTCGCCGCCGTGTAGCCATCGGCCAGCTGCTTGCAGCTTTCGCCGGTGATCGAGGATTTGAACGGATGGTTCGGCGACCACCAGATTTCCGAGGTCAAACCGACGCCGCGATCGCCCAGCCCTTCGACTGCCGAGGGGAACAGGAGCGCCTTGCCGATGGTCACGACCTTGGGCTTGAAGCCCTGCTGGCCGGCCTGCGCCCAGAAGGTGCCGAAGTCAGGCGGGATCATCACACCGGTCACGATCTCGGCCCCGCCTTCCTTGAAGGCGTTGATATAGGCCGAGAAATCGTTGTTCAGCGGCTCATAGCGACCGGGATCGATCAGCTTGAAGCCCTTTTCGGCCAAGGGGCCGGGGAAGCCGACCTTCGGGTCGCCCCAGGCGTTTCCGTCCGCATCGTTCGGGAAGAGGCCGCCAACGGTCTTCGCCACCCCGGCCTGATCCCAGAGTGCGGTGAAGTTGGCGATGACGTCCTCGAGCCCCCAGAAGAAGTGATAAGTCCATTCGAAGGGCTTCTCGGGGTTGCCGCCCCGGCCGAAGAAATAGGGCTGCCACGGGCAGTCGGTGGTGATGCAGGGCGTGCCGTTCAGTTCCGCCTGATCGGCCACGGGGTTCGTGGTGTCCGGGGTCGCGGCGCCGGTCAGGATGTCGACCTCTTCTTCGAGGATCAGTTGGCTCGCCACCTCGGCGGCGCGGTTTGGGTTCGACTGGCTGTCCCGCTTGATGATCTCGATCATCCAGGTCTTGCCGTTGTTCTCGATCCCGCCCGCGAGCGCCTTGTTGATGCCCTCGATGATGTAGTCGTCGGCCTCGCCGAAACCGGCGAGCGGCCCGGTCGCCGGACTGACATAGCCGATCTTGAGGGTCGGCGTTTCGGCATAGACGCGCGTGGCGCGCAGGATGGCGGGCGCCGCGACCAGCGCCGAGGCGCCAGCCAGGAATTGCCTGCGGTTCGTCTGTCTCGTCATCTGTCTTCCTCCCTGTTCCGGCGCCGTACGCGCGCGCCTGTTTCCTCAGTCCAGTATCGTGTCGAGCTTCCTCAGATGCCGCACGACCTTCTCCCGCACCGCCTGCGCCTCCTCCGGCGTCCAACGGCGGAATCCCTCGCCCGACTTCATGCCAAGCCGGCCCTCGGCCACCAGCCGCTCCAGATAGGGCGAAGGTCCCGGCCGCCATTCCAGATCGGCCAGGACCGTGTTGTGGATGTCGAGCGTCAGGTCGGTGCCCACCAGATCGGCATTCTCCAGCGGGCCAAGCACGGCAAGCCGCCGCCCGAAGCTCGCCTTGATGACCGTATCCACCGCCTCGGCGTCGCAGATGCCGTTCTCGACCAGGCTCACCGCCTCGCGCCAGAGCGCGTGCTGAAGCCGGTTGCCGATGAAGCCCGGCACGTCCTTCTCGACCCGGACCGGGGTTTTCCCGGCATCCGCCAGAAGCGCCATTGCGGCCGCGACCGTCGCCTCGTCCGTCCATTCGGTACGGATCACCTCGACGAGAGGGATCAGATGCGGCGGGTTCCACCAATGGGTACCAAGCGCGCGATGGCGCAGCTTCAGCCCGCCCATGATCTGGGTGATCGGCATGACCGAGGTGTTCGACGCCAGGATTGCCGTTTCGGGTGCATGCTGTTCCACCTCGGCAAAGAGCGACTGCTTGAGCGCCATCTTTTCGGGTGCGGCCTCGAAAACGAAGGCCGCCTCGCGCACCGCGCCCGGCACCGAGTCGAAGATCTCGATCCTTTTCAGGATCGTGGCGATCCGCGCCTCGTCCTCGCCCATCAGGCGAAGGCTGTCGGCGATCCGGCCCGCCACGGCAGCCCGCGCCTCAGGCACCGGATCGGTGATCGCCACGTATTGGCCGGCCCGCGCGAAAGTCAGCGCAATGCCGTGGCCCATCAGCCCCGCCCCCAGAACCGCAATCTGCTGGTTCTTCACCATCTCATCCCGCCGTATAGCCGCCATCGGCATAAAGGATATGCCCGGTGTAAAAATCCGACGCCTTCGAGGCGAGGAACAGGAGCGGCCCCGCAAGATCCTCAGGTTCGCCCAGCCGGCCCTTTGGCACGCGGGCCAGGAACCCGGTCCGCACCGCCTTGGCCTGATCGGTCTCCTCGAACATCCAGGCGGTCAGAGGCGAGCGGAAGACTGTCGGCGCGATTGCATTCACGGTAATCCCGGTCGGCCCCAGCTCGCAGCCGAGCGCCTTGGTGATGCCGTCGACCGCCGCCTTCGAGGCGCAATAGGCCGTGTAGCCCGCCGGATGGCCCAGGAGCCCCCGCGCCGAGGACACGAGCACGATCTTCCCGCCCTGCCCTTGCGCCTTCATCTGCTTCGTCGCCGCCCGCGCCAGAAGCCAGCTTTGCGTGACGTTCGCATCCATCACCGACAGGAAGGTCTCCGGCGCCATCTCGTCGATCTTGGCGACCTTGTTCATCCCGCTTGCCACCACGAGGATGTCAAGCCGTCCAAAGGCTTCAACCGCCCTTGCAACCATCGCCGCGCAGGCCGCCTCGCTGTCGGGGCGCGCATTGACCTCGACCACCGCGGCGCCGCCGTCGCGGCATTCCCCGGCGATGGCGGCCAGCTCAGACGCCTTCCCGGCCGCTAGCACCAGCTTCGCCCCTGCCCCGGCCAGCACCCGCGCCGCGACCGCGCCGAAGGCACCCGAGGCGCCGGTTATGAGCGCGACCTTGCCCTTCACGTCGAACATCCGCAGCGGATCGGGCAGGGTCATGGCTTGACCCCCGGCGGATAGGGCATGGTCACGATCATCTTGCAGACATGGTTCGAGCGATTGACGATCTCGCGCTCTTCGCCGCCTGCGATGGTGCAGCTGTCCATCGGGCCAAGCACGACCTCCCTGCCGCCGACAATCACGGTCATCTCGCCCTCGATCACGACATAGACCTTCTCCAGCGGCGAGGCGTCGGGGCCTGCGCCACCGCCCGGCAGAAATTGCGAATAGCCGACCCAGGACGCGGTCGGCCCACCTGCCTCGAAGCCCTGCAGCCGCAGCCCCACCACGCCGCGATGATTGGGCGCGTCGTAGGGGCGGGCTTCCTGAAATCTCTTCACCAGCATTCGGCGATCCTCCCCGATCCCCGTTTCTTCTTGGTCCAAATACCCTGCGGGGGGGGGTCCGGGGGACGCAAAGTCCCCCGGCCTTTCCGCGGGTCAGTACGCCTCGCCCTTCTCGATCCGGTAGGCCTGCGACGGATCGGTGATCGCCACGAGCCTGATGATGCAGCCGTCGCCCCGGTCCCAGTTCCACGGGAAGAAGGCGAAGGTGCAACGCTTGCCGGTGACGGCATCCAGATCGCCGCCCACGTTCTCGATCCCGAGAATGCCGTTCCGGAACAGGATGTTGTGGACCGGTTCCCACTCCGGGAAGTCGTCCTTCCAGTCGCGGCCACCCGACCATTCGCGGTATTCGTCGGCCAGATGCGGCAGAAGCGGGCCGTTGCGCTGTGGCCCGATTGCGGTCGCCAGCGGGTGGTCGTTGGCCTGGGTGTCGTGGCCGACCACCTTCACGCCCTTTTCCACCAGCCAATGCCCGGCCGAAGGCACGAAACCGGGGCAATAGGCGAAGTAGTCGCCATCCTCGTACTGGTGGTGCCAGCCGGTGTTGACGATCAGCACGTCACCTTTGCGGATCGATTTGCCGCAAGCCTTTTCCAGATCGTCCCCGGTGATCGGCTCCCATTTCTTTTTGGGGATCGAGACGACGATCCCGGAGCCGAAGAAATGCGGCAGCGGCACCTCGTCGATGAAGGGCGTGCCCTGCACCACATGGGCGGGCGCGTCGATATGGGTGGTCGCATGCATCGTCGTGGTGATCCGCTGCGACAGCACGCCCGACTTCGCCATGTAGTGGATCCGCTCGATCCGTACGTCCTGGAAATAGGGCCAGTTCGGATGCTGGAAGCCGAAGCGATGGCTGAGGTTGTAGAAGTTCAGCCCCATGCTGTTGTCGAGGTTCCCCTCGAAGTCGATGCCGCGGATCTTGACCATCGGTAATCCTCCCTCGTTCACCGCCCCCGGCGGTGCATGTTCATACGGAATGTCCTGGTGGCTCCCCCCACCTGTCCCGCATATTGATGCACACGAACCGGATTGCGGTCAACATGATTCCCGCATATCAATACATCTGCACCGCATTGCGGGCGATTGACTTCGCCTGCGCTTTGCGGTGACTGCCGCCTGAAGGAGGCTCCGCGATGGACCAGACCGAGATCGACCAAGACCGCAGCGATACCCGCAACGGCATCCAGGTGATCGCCCGCGCGGCCGCCGTGCTGCGCGCGCTGAAAGACAATCCGACCGGCCTCAGCCTTGGCCAGATTGCCGAGCGGGTGGGCCTCGCCCGCTCGACCGTGCAGCGCATCGTCCAGGCACTGCAGGACGAACGGCTGGTCATCGGTTCGGCCAATGGCGGGGGTATCCGGCTGGGTCCGGAGCTCCATTCCCTTGCCGGAGCAGCCCGCTTCAACGTGGTCGAACGCTGCCGTCCGTTCCTTGAGAAGCTGATGGAACAGACCGGCGAGACGGTGGACCTCTCGGTTCTTCGCGGCGGCCGGATGATCTTCCTCGACCAGGTTCAGGGCCGTCACCGCCTGCGCGCCGTCTCTTCCGTGGGTGAGGTGTTCCCGCTGACCGTCACGGCCAATGGCCGCGCCTGTCTCTCGCTTCTGCCCGAGGCAGAGGCGCGAAAGCTGGCCGAGGCGGAATGGGCGCGCGGCACGGCGACGGGCGACTGGCCCACGCTCGCCCGCCAACTGGCCCAGGTCCGCCGGACGGGTCTGGCCGAGGATGACGGCGAGCATACAGAGGGCATCATCGCCCTTGGCTTTGCCTTCACCGACCTCGCCGGCGACCTGCACGCGATCTCGGTTCCCGTCCCGACCTCGCGCTGGCCCGAAATGCGCGGCCGCGTGACCGAGGCGCTGACCACGCTCCGGGCCGAGATCGCGCATATCTTCGAGGGCTGAGCGGCTCACGGCTGGCGCAGCCCCAGAATTGCGCGGGCCTGCTGCCAGGTGGCGACGGGCCGCTCGTACTTCTCGCAAAGCTCGACCACCCGCCGCACCAGTGCCGCGTTCGACGGGGCGAGCGTCTGGCGGTCGATCCGCACGTTGTCCTCCAGCCCGGTCCGCGCATGCCCGCCCGAGGACACTGCCCAGTCGTTCAGGACGATCTGCGCCGCGCCGATCCCGGCCGCGCACCAAGGCGCATCCGGCCCGAACAGCCGCTTGACCGTGCGGATGTAGAAGTCGAACACCTCGCGGTCGGCGGGCATGGCGTTCTTCACGCCCATCACGAACTGGACGTAAGGCGGGTCCTGAAGCTGCCCCTTCTCGACCATCTCCTTGGCCTTGAAGATATGGCTGAGGTCGAAGGCCTCGATCTCGGGCTTGACGCCGTGGGTCTTCATCTCTGCCGCCAGCCAATCCACCAGATCGGGCGGGTTCTCGTACACCCGGGTCGGGAAGTTGTTCGACCCAACCGACAGCGAGGCCATGTCGGGTTTCAGCGGCAACATGCCCCCCCGCATCTGCCCCGCGCCTGACCGACCGCCGGTTGACAGCTGGACAACCATGCCGGGGCAAAGCCGCTCGACCCCTTCCTTCAGTCGGGCGAAGCGTTCAGGGTCAGAGGTCGGCTTGCCCTCGTCATCGCGGACATGGGCATGGACGATGGTGGCGCCCGCCTCGAACGCCTCATGTGTGCTTTCCACCTGCTCGGCGATCGAGATCGGCACGGCCGGATTGTCCGCCTTGGTCGGCAAGGACCCGGTGATCGCCACGCAGATGATGCAAGGCGTCGTCATTCGGCTTTCACCAGCACGAAGTCGAAGGGGGACCGCCATTCCGTCGCGCCGCCGGTGACCTTGTCAAACGGCGCGACCAGCGACGCCTTGGTGCCAAAGACCGCATCGGATTCGAGATAGGTGTCGCCACCGACGAAGGTATGGGTCACGAGCTTCTGATAGCCCGGCGCCGCGACGAGGAAGTGCATGTGGGCGGGGCGGTAGGGATGGCGGTCCAGCTGCGCCAGCATCTTGCCGACCGTGCCGTCATCGGGGATCGGGTAAGACGTCGGCTTGATCCCGGTAAACCAGTAGCGCCCATCGTCCCCGGTAATGAAGACGCCGCGGTTGTTGCCCTTGGGCTGGATGCCCGGTTGTTGCACGTCGTAAAAGCCGTCGGCGCTGTCGGACCAGACATCGACCTTCGCCCCGGCGATCGGCGTGCCGTCGAGGTCCAGCACCCTGCCCTCGTAGAGGCAGGTTTCACCCTTGCCATCCATGTTGATGCTGTCGCCCATTTTGCGGCGCGGCGCGTCATCGACATGGAACGGGCCGAAGACGGTGTTCTCGGTCGCCCCTTTCGGACGGCGGTTGTTGATCGCATCGACCAGCATCGACAGGCCAAGCGTGTCGGACAGCAGGATGAATTCCTGCCGCTCCGGTCCGCAGAGCTGACCCGTGCGGGTGAGGAAATCGATCCCGATCTCCCACTCCTCCTGCATCAGGTGCACTTCCTTGGCGAAGGCGTGAAGGTGCTTCACAAGGGCCGAGACGACCTCGACGACGCGAGGATTGGCGCCCGGGCCGTTCCGGCCCAGCACCGTCTCGACCGAGTTTTCTTCGGTGAAGAAGCCGATGGTCATTGCTTACCTCCCCAGGATGGAGTTGAGCACGCGGGTCAGCTCCGCCTCGGGGTCCCTGGCCAGGTCGAAGGACCGCCAGGCCACGTGATGGTCGGGCCGGACCAGCAGGCAGCCCGCATCGCGGATTTCCCGGGCCCGCGCCCAGTCGCCGACGTGATCCTCATATTCCCGGCGCGGACCGATGACATGGGTCCGGATCGGCAGGCCAAGCGCCTTGCCGACCTTTTCGGCCGCCTTCGCCCAGGCATCGCCGCCAATCCCGGTCAGCAGGGTGAACTGCCCCTTGCCGCACAAGTCGAGCGTCGAATGGCGCTTCCCGTTCTTGTCGAACACCCAGACATGCGGCAGGCGCGCGCCGGGCCAAGTCGTGGGCGCATAGTGCAACTCGCGGTCGCGTTGGAAGGCCGGTTCGGGCTGGCCGTCGGTCACCACCGCGCCGGATGTGTAGCGCTGGTTCATCTCGACGCCGTGGCAGTCGAACTCGTACTTCTTGAACTCGATCGCCTTGCGCAGCGCCTCACGCTGCTTCTCGCCGGCCGGGGTGGCGTCGCAGCGGGCGGCCATCGACCGCTGGATCTTTTCGTGGTCGACACCGCCATCCATGCCGAGCGCCTCGAAGATCGGACCGAATTCGGCGATGGACTGGTTGGCGCGGGTCACGATCTGGCGCGCGACAGGGGCACGCTCTGCCGTGTAGCTGTCCAGGAGCTTCGGCGTCGCTTGTCCTTTCACGACCGCGGCAAGCTTCCATGCTAGGTTGAAGCCATCCTGAATTGATGTATTCGAACCAAGACCGTTCGACGGCGGATGCCGGTGCGCGGCGTCGCCCATGATGAAGACACGGCCGTTCTGCAGGTTCGTGGCGAAGCAGTTGTTCACCGTCCAGGTGTTGGCAGAGATCAGTTCGATCTCGAGATCCGGAACGCCCACCAGTTGCCGCGCGACCTGCGTCGCCAATGCGGCATCGACGACCGGCGCTGGCTGGTTTATGTCGTAGCCCCAGACGATCAGCCACTCGTTCCAGGGCCGGACCATCCGCACCAGCCCCATGCCGATCCCGCCAACATCGGCTCCGGGCTGCATCACCCAGTAGAGCACCGACGGGCGATGCGCGACGTAACGCGACAGGTCGGCGCGGAACAGGATGTTCATCGATCCGCCCACGCCCATCTTGCCCTCGAAGGGCAGCCCGGCCTGCTCGGCGACAGCAGAGTTCCCACCATCGGCCCCGACGAGATATTTCGAGCGGATCGTGAACTCCTTGCCTGTCAGCCGGTCACGGCAGGTCGAGGTCACGCCATCAGCATCCTGTTCGAACCGCAGGAACTCGGTCGACATCCGCGCCTGGGTCCCCTTGCGACAGGCGGCACCGAACAGGATCGGCTCCATGAAGGTCTGCGGCAGATCGTTCATCTCGCAGGGCGAGGACATAAGATGCTCGGCCTTGGACAGGGGGCTTGTGCCCCAGCTCTTCATCCGGCCCAATTCTTCACCGGCAAGGCTTTCGCAGAACACGTTCTCGCCCATCAGTTCCTGATGGGTCGCGTGCAGCATCGCCTCATGCTCGACCTCCGGCCCCAGATCGCGCAACACCTCCATCGCGCGCTGGTTGGTGATGTGGGCGCGCGGGGTATTGGCGAGCCAGCGGTAGCGGTTCACCACCATGTTCTCGATGCCGTAACTCGACAACAGCGCCGCGGTCGCCGAGCCCGCAGGCCCCGAACCGATGATGAGCACGTCCGTGGTGATATCCGCCATTCGTTCCTCCCTGTCGTTCTGGTGTCAGACCCGGTTTCAGCTTGGCCGTCGCCCTTCCCACGCAGACTGCAACAGCGCGCGGATATCGGCTTCGGTGAAGGGTCTGGGGTTGTCGTATCGGTTCTTCATCGCAATCGCTGCAGCCCGATCCATGTCTGCTTCGGTCAGGCCAAGGTCGGCCAGCCGCATCGGTGCGCCGAGCGCCTTGGCAAAGTCCCAAAGGCCCTTGCCCGCACTGCCGCCGCCGAACACCTGAGCAATCGGGGCAAGCAGGCCCGGCACAGCCTCTTCGTTGAAGTCGGTGGTATGGGGCAGAAGGATCGCGTGGGTTTCGGCATGTGGCGTGTTGAACGACCCGCCGAGGACATGGGCGAGCTTGTGGTGCAGCGCCATCGAGACGTAGGCGAGCGCAGTCGAACAGCACCAGGCGGCATAGAGCGCCTCTCCCCTGGCCACCAGATCGGTCGGCGATTTCACGATCTCCGGCAAGCTGTCGCGGAAGGCGGGCAGCGCATCCTTTACCATCGCCACCACCACGGGATTGCGGTCCGGGGCATAAAGCGCCTCCATCCCATGGGCGATGGCGTTCAGCGCCGAGGTTACCGTCAGCCCGACGGGCAGTGTCGTCGTAAGGGCCACGTCATAGATCACGGTTTCGGGCCGGATCGCCGGATCGCGCCGGGTGGTCTTTTCGCCACCCGAGGTCTCGCCCAGGATGTCGGTCATCTCCGACCCGGCATAGGTGGTCGGGATCACCACCTGATCTGCACCGGTCCGGACGGCGATCGCCTTGCCCAAGCCGGTCGTCGATCCGCCCCCGAGGCTTACCACGCAGGTTGCGCCGGAGGCCCGGAAATGCGCCGTTGCCGTTTCGGTCACCTCGACCGGCGTATGCATGGCCGCACCGGCAAATACCCCGGCAGACAATGGCCCAAGAGACTCGGATAGTTTCCGCGCCTCTCCTTCCTGATGCGGAGTGGACAGCACAAGTGCGCGGGAATGGCCAAGGCGCGCGACCTCCGCCCCCGCTGTCGAAATCGTTCCCGCCCCGAAAACCACTCGGCTGGAAATCCCCGGAAATACGAAGGCGCGGGTCATGGATGGGTCTCCGGAGCAAGAAAGAAGCGGACCGCCAGTGCGAACCGCTCAGGATGGTCCGAGACAGGCCGGAATTCCCCCAGAAGCTCGGGCTTTACCGCGAAGAGGGCATCGCGCCCGATGGCGGGATCGTCGCGATCGAAGACATGCGTGACAAGCGTTCGGAACCCCGGAGCGGCCACGCGGAAATGGATATGGGCCGGGCGTTCGAGGCCAAGGCCAAGCCTTTGGAACAATATCCCCACGGGCCCGTCCTTGGGCAGCATGTAACCGCCGGGGCGGATCGTCCGGCAGCTGAAACGGCCTGAGGCGTCGGCACGGAACCGGCCCCGCAGGTTGAATTCCGGCTGCAGATCAGGCTGCTGATTTTCGTAGCAACCTTGGGCATTTGCGTGCCATATCTCAACAACCGCTTGAGGAATGGGCGCCCCGGACAGATCGCTGATTTGCCCAGCAATGTCGAGCGGCTGCCCCCGTCCATCGCGGCAAAGATCGGCACCGTCAGGCAGGTCCGGCGCATCGGGGCGATAGAATGGTCCGGCAATCGTCGAAGGCGTTGCCCGGCCGCGCGCGCTTTGGGACAGATCCTCGACCAGCGTCGAGACGCCCAGCACATCCGCCAGGAGCACCCATTCCTGCCTCCGGGCGTCGGTATTGTGACCGACATCCGTCAGGAAGCCGAGGACGGCAGAAAACTCGTCGGGCGTCGGACGAAGGTCGCGAATGAGGTCATGCAAGCGGCCGACCAGCGCCAGAACGCCTTGCGCCAGCCGCTCCTCGCGCGCGGCGCCGAGCCGTTCAGCGAAGGCTTCGAGCAAAGCGTCCTGCGATTCCGCAGCCGGCGCGCCATCCACCACTCAGATCCCCCCGAACCGGCTGCAAGCAGCCCTCACCGGTTTGCATCTTGGGTCGTTCGGCGGCGAAAAGTGATGACTTATGCGCTGATCAATATACCATTCTGTTATGAAGCTGAATGAACGCCACCTGATGCTGCTTGCCGCCGTCGTGGATGCCGGGGGCGTGTCAGAGGGGGCTGCGCTTCTCGGCCTGACCCAGCCAGCCGTCAGCCGCGCCCTCGTGATGCTTGAGGCGCGCGTGGGCGAACCGTTGTTCCAGCGCGGACGCCGCCCTCTGCGCCCCACCCCTTTGGGCGCGCAGCTTGCCGCGCATGGCCGCACGATCCTGGCGGCCTCGCGCGAGGCGTCGTCCACGGTCAGCGGTTTCGTGCGCGGAACAAAGGGCACCGTTCGGGTGGGAGGTGTGCCTTTCTTCATCGACGCGATGATCAGCACGATGATCGCGGGCTTTCTGACGCTCGAGCCTGATGTGAATGTCCGGCTTTCCTACGGTAACACGCCAGAGATGGCCAAGGCGCTCGAGGGGGATCAGATAGATCTCGCCATCGTGCCGATCGGGCTGACCGACGCGACGCCGGGGTTCGACTTCACCGAGATCCTGCCGGGTCGGAACGTCGTCGCCTGCCGCGCCGGGCATCCGCTCGCGCGGCAGCGGCGGCTGCAGGCTGCGGACCTGAAAGGCTTCCCTTGGGTCGCGCCGCTGCCGGGCTCGCCCTTGCTGACCGATCTCCATTCGATCCTTGTCGGGATGGGCTTGCCCGAGTTTGATATCCGGTTTTCCGGCGGCTCGCTGATGGCGGTTCTGAATTACATGGCCGGCAGCGACGCCTTGACCATCCTGCCCTTTTCAGTGGTGTTTTCGCAGCGCCTGGAGAACCGGATCGCCTCTCTGCCCTTCGACATTCCCCAGCCGCAGCGCGCACTTGGCATCCTGCGGCGGAGGAATGCCCCCAAGAATCCCGTGGCGGAGCGCTTTGCGGCCCATATCGTGCAGTCATTCGACGAGTTGAAACACCTCATCAAGCGACACGAGAATGCCGTGGTCTGGGGACGTTGAGGCTGTCGCGCAATCGAGGGGGACACTGCGGGTCGGCTTCATCACCGACGCAAGGCCTGTGATCGCGCGCCGCTGTCCTGACCCACAGATCAGAACCTTGCGAATTCCTGCGGAAAGGCCTGCTTCAGCAGGATCAGCCCGGTCTTCCGCAAGGCATCTGACGGCGGGTGATCCATGTTGATCGTATCCCAGTACCAAAGGCCCTGGACCATGTAGTTCATGCCTTCAGCCAAGGTATCGACATCGATGCCGAGATGGCCGCCGGCGCGTGCAAGGTCGGCCAGCATGCCGCGCACCTCTTCAAGATAGGCATGGTCAGAGGGCCCGCTGATCAGGCTGTCGAGCTGCATGGTCTGGCGGTCGCTAGCGAAGATCACCCAAGCCGCAACCCAATCCGGATGCTGGATCATGAAGGTGCGGGCGCAATCCAGCGTCGCCACAAGCCGCTCGGGCGTGGTCAGGCCCGGTTGCCTCACATGCGCCTCCCAGTGCTTCGTGAACTGGTCATTGAGGAATTCCAGCACCGCGCGAAACAGCTGCTCCTTGTTGCCGAAATGGAAGACGACCAGCGCGTTCGACGAGCCGACGCGCTTGGCGATCCGCTGCATCGTCACGCCGGGCAGTCCTTCTTCGGCAATCACCGCGATGGTCGCCTCGATGATGCGCTGGACGCTCGCCTGTCCGCGCAAATGCCGCCGGTCAGCCCGCCCTTCGCGGGTCAGCGGAGCAGAGATCTCCTGGTCATTCACGGATGCCGGAACCTGGGACAAAATGCATTTCCTGAAAGTAGGGGTGCGGCGGACTGGCCGCACCCGATATCATCCTCGACCGGCCGCGCGTCAACGCGATGTGTCACAGCTTCGGTCGATTTGCCGCGTCTTGATACCATGCACCACGCGCTGTCTCATAGGCGAGACCCGCGCGGAAGACATCGGCATCGCTGTAGCTGCGCCCGACGATCTGGATGCCGGTCGGCACCCCGTTCGACGCGCGGCCCGAGGGAACCGAAAGCACCGGGCAGCGGCTGAGCATGTTGAAGGGCGTGGTCATCACCCAGCCAAGCGAGGGGTCCACCACCTTGCCGTTGATCCGGACCGTATCGCGCGAATGGTCGTGGTCCGCCGGGATCGCCGTCGCCGAGTTGGTTGGGCAGATGAAGACGTCGTATTTCTCCATGATCGGGCCGAAGGTCAGGTACATCTCAGCGATGGTCTCGAGGCAGCCAAGGAACTGCGCCGAGGTCGACTTGCCGCCCTTCTGCGCAAAGTCGCGGGCATAGGTCGTCATCTCGTCGCCGTGATCCGCCAGCAGACGCGACAGATAGGCCCCGAAGATATGATCCAGATAGCCCATTCCGGCCTCGAGGATGCCCGGCTGCCAACCGAGATCGACCTCTTCCACCGTCGCCCCGAGCGAGCGGAACACATCCAGCGCGGCAAGCGTATTGCGGCGCACCTCCTCGTCGACCTCGAAGACATTTAGGTCCATCGACCAGGCGATCTTCCAGCCCTTGATCGGCTTGTAGTCCATCGGCAGTCGCAGCTTCGGCCGCAGGGTGGAAATGTCGGTCGGGCTTGGCCCGCACATCACGTTCTGCAGCAGGATCGCGTCCTTGACATCCCGCGCCATCGGGCCGGTATGGCAGAAGAAGTCCAGGTTGAACGGAGGATCGTCGGGATTGCGGCCGTAGGGCGGCTTGTAGCCGACCACGCCGCAGGCGGCGGCAGGAATGCGGATCGAGCCGCCGATATCCGAGCCGGTGCAGATGGCAGAGGTGCCGACCGCCAGCGATGCGCCCGATCCTCCTGAAGAGCCGCCGCAGGTGAATGCAGGGTTCCACGGATTGCGCGTCACGCCCCACAGCCGGCTCCAGGTGGTGCCGGCGCAGGAAAACTCCGGCGTCGCCGTGCGGGCATGGATGATCCCGCCCGCCGCAAGGATCCGCGCGTTGTTGGTGGAGGTTTCTTCCGCGATGTAATCCTTCAGGATCAGGGAACCCGACGAGGTCGGCTTGCCCTTGATCTCGCTTTCGTCCTTGGCCCCGATCGGCAGGCCTTCCAGCGCGCGGGTGCGGGCGCCACTGGCATATTTGGTCTCGGCCTTGCGGGCGAGGTCACGCGCCTCGTCGAAATGGGTGAAGGTAAAGGCGTTGACGGGGTCCTTGACCGTTTCGGCGCGAGCGATGATGGCATCCATCAGGTCGACGGGCGACAGCTCGCGCGACTTGAACCGCCGCAGCGCCTCATGCGCCGGCAGGTAACACAGATCGAGATCAGACATTTCGGTCTTCCGGAGTTGTGGGGAAAAGCGGGACCGGGGTGGCGGTCCCGCAGAAAGGGATCACTTCAGGACGTCGGTCCAGATGCGCGTGTAGAGGTCGTTCACCTCGGGCGGACAGGCCGGGCTGAATTCGCCTTTGTCCACGAATTCAGGCGGTATGTTGATCTCGGGCGCATTGCGCATGTCTTCGGGCATGAACTGCTCGGAACCCTTGATGCCGTTCGCATAGCGCGCATAGGCCGAGATCATCGCGGCATTCTCGGGATCCATGATGAAGTTCTGGAAGAGCTTTGCGTTCTCGACATTCGGGGCCGACTTCAGGATGGCAACATTGTCCATCCAGATCGGGTAACCTTCCTTCGGATAGCCGTAGACGAAGCGGGGCGCCTCGAGCCGAACCCGCATGGCGGCGCCGCTCCACGAGAGACCGGCCGCATAGTCGCCGCCGGTGTATTTCTCGATGCTCGCATAATCCATCGCGACCCATTTCGGCTTCGCCGCGACCAGCTTTTCATGGACGCGCTTCAAAACCTCCATGTCGGCGGTGCAGTCCTGACCGCCTTCCGCCCGGATCGCCAATGCCATGACATCGCCCATCTCGGGCACGACATTGACCTTGCCTGCGAGTTCGGGCGGCGGATCAAGGAAGATGGTCGAGGTGTTCGGATCGCCCTTGTAGAGATCCGTGTCGACGATGACGCCGGTCGTTCCCCACTGCCACGGCACAGTATAGTGGCGACCAGGATCGAAGGACACATCGACCCACCGTGGGTCCATGTTCTTGAAGTTCTCCATCTGGTCCGGGCGGCTTTCCAGAAGCAGACCTTCCGCGATCCACACCGGCACGAAGGTCGAACTGGGCACGACGATGTCGAAGTTGTTGCCGCCCTGCCGGGCTTTGGCCAGCGCCGTATCGTTCGAGTCGAAGTCGGTGATCGTCACCTTGACGTCGTAGGTCTCCTCGAACTTCTTGATGAGCTCGGGGCTCGTGTATTCGCCCCAGTTGAAGATGTTCAGTTCCCCCGCGGCAAACGCGCTGCTACCGGCCAGAATTGCGAGGCCGGACAGCGTCGGGGCAAGGATAGGCAGGCGCATGGGAATCTCCTGTGCGGTTGATCAGGTCTTTTTGCGGCTGAGAAGGAAGAAGAGGCTGACGACGATGACCGACACAGCCAGGAACAGCGTCGAGATCGCGTTCATCTCGGGCGTCACGTTGCGGCGCAACTGGCCGAGCATGTAGGTGGGCAATGTCTCCTGCCCCGCCGATTTGATGAATTCGGTGATGACCACATCGTCCAGCGACACGACGAAGGCGAGCATGAAACCCGCAAGGATGCCCGGCCAGAGAAGCGGAAGCGTGATGCGGCGGAATACCGACCAAGGCCGGGCGTAAAGATCGGCCGCCGCGGTTTCCAGCGACAGGTCCATGGTCTCGAGCCGGGCGCGGATCGGCAGGAAGGCGAATGGAATGCAGAAGGCGGTATGGGCGGCGATGATGTAGCCAAGCCCGGTATAGCCGGTCCACACCTTGACCCGCGAGAACACGACCAGCAGGGCCACAGCAGTCACGATCTCGGGCACCATCAGCGGCTGGTTGATGAAGGCCACCTTCAGCGCCATGCCGCGATAGGGCGCGGTCCGCGTGGTGGCAAGCGCCGCCATGGTCGCGGCGACGGTGGCAAAGAAGGCGGCGATGGGCGCGATGGTCAGCGACCGCAGCAGCGCCTCGATGATCTGGTCATTCGCCAGCGCCGTGCGGAACCATCGCAGGGAAAACCCGTCCAGCTGGCCGACCGTGCTGCCCGCATTGAAGGCAAAGACGACCATCGTCGCCATCGGCAGGTAGAGCAGGAAGAAGCACATCAACGCGATGAAGGTGAAGCCGCGCTGGTGACGAACAGAGTGCGGCCTAGCCATGGCTGCGTCCCTCCTTCGAGGCGGCGCGGACATAGACCAGCAGCGCCAGCATCACCACGCCGGTCAGCGTCAGCGACAGCGCTGCGCCAAGTGGCCAGTTGCGCCCTTGCCCGAACTGCAACTCGATCAGGTTGCCGAGCATCAGGTTCTTGCCGCCCCCCAGTAGACGGGGCGTGACATAGGCACCGAGTGCCGGGATGAAGACGAGGATGCAGCCGGCGATGATCGCCGGACGAGTCATTGGAATGATGATCCGCCACAGCACATTGCGATTGTTGGCGTAAAGGTCCGACGCGGCCTCGGCAAAGCGGAAGTCGAATTTTTCCAGGCTCGCATAGATCGGCAGGACCATCAGCGGCAGATAGACATAGGCCATGCCAAGGAAGATCCCGAGATCGGTGAACATGATCTTCAGGGGTTCGCGGATCAGCCCGCTCCACATCAGCACTGTGTTGAGCACGCCTTCGTTGCGGAACACCTCCTGGATGGCGAAGGTGCGGATCAGAAGGTTCGTCCAGAACGGAATGGTGATGAGAAACAGCCAGAAGTCGCGCTGGCTCGGTGGTCGGATCGCAATGAAGTAGGCGGTTGGAAAGCCGATCAGGAGTGTCACGACCGTAGTTATCAGCGCGAGCTTCACCGACCGCCACAGGATGCTGACATGAGCCTGCGCGATGCCGATGCTGTCGTCGAACAGCCCCCGCTCGAAGAAGACGCTGAACCAGCCGTCAAGCGAGAACTGCCAGTATTTGACATCGCCGTAGTCGCCCTTGGCCATGAAGGAATAAAGGACGATCACCGCCAGAGGCGCGATCGCGAAGAGGAACACGACCGCAAGCGCCGGGGCCGACAGCCACCAGCGGGTCCTGACTGATCTGCGGGCCATTTCCTCGGCAATTTCCTGGGCCTGGCTCATGGTCAATCCTTCAGCACACGGGCCGCGCCCGGCTTGAAGGCGATTGCCACCTCTGCCCCCGGCTGCAAATCCGCCGTTCCTCGGGGGCTGTTCTGCTGGCGCAGGACGAATTCGGACTGGTCGGCGAGCCGGACATGCAGATGCGTGTCGGTTCCGAAATACACCACCTGCTCCAGCCGCCCGCGCAGGTCGGCCTGTTCGGTGGGCCCGCGCAGTTCGGCATGTTCCGGGCGTACGATCACCGTCGCGCGTCCCACCGGCGTCGCGCCTTCGGGCAGGCCTGCGACCACCTCGCCTCCTGCGGCAAGCCGGACGCGCGCCGTACGGCCGTCGATGCCTATCACCTGCCCGGCAAGGAAGTTCACCTCACCAATGAAATCCGCCACGAACCGCTCTTGGGGATTGTCGTAGATGTCGCGCGGGTTGCCGACCTGCAGGATGCGCCCACCGGACATGACCGCGATCCGGTCCGACATGGTCAGAGCCTCTTCCTGGTCATGGGTGACGAAGATGAAGGTTATGCCCGTTTCGGTCTGGAGCCGCTTCAACTCACCCTGCATCTCCTTGCGCAACTTGTAGTCCAGTGCCGAGAGCGGCTCGTCGAGCAGAAGCACGCGCGGCTGCGGCGCCAGGGCCCTGGCCAGAGCCACGCGCTGCTGCTGCCCGCCCGAGAGCTGCGACGTACGGCGCGACCGCAGCGTCTCCATCCGCACGAGCGCCAGCATCTGGTCGACCCGGGCCGCGATCTCGGACCGGGGCTTGCCCTGCATCTCCAGCCCGAAGCCGATGTTCTGCGCCACGGTCATGTGTGGAAACAGGGCGTAGTTCTGGAAAACGGTATTCACCGGCCGGGCGAAGGGCGGCATGCCCGCGATATCTTTCCCATGAAGGCAAATTTCGCCCGAGGTCGGATAGTCGAACCCCGCGATAAGGCGCAGAAGCGTGGTCTTGCCGCAGCCCGACGGCCCAAGCAGCGTAAAGAACTCGTTCTCCTTGATCCTGACCGAAACACCGTCAAGCGCCCTGGCATCGCCAAAGCTCTTGACGACATCCCGAACCTCGATTGCCGGTAAAGCCGAAAACATCCAGTCACCCTTCCCTGTCGCGTCTGCCGTCTTGTCGCGGCTGGATTCGCTTGAGTGATCCGGGACGATAAACTAACTAAACATGCAGTCAATTATATTTCCCGTCGGTGATCCGTAGCCGGCCCTGAGGTCTGCCCCCGGAAAAGTCGTCTTCACAACCAAGCTGGAAGCCATCGGATACGCGGGACGGCCTTTGCGGCCTTGGATGCAAAGAAAGAGCTGGAGAAAAACTTCCGGAGCGCTCTCGCGGTGGCATCCAAGCAGAAGGCCTCACCATTGCTTCAGCGCGCCGGGCAGAGTCCGGCATCGATCTGATCTGACTGTGACCTGCCCTCTCTAATGCCCGAAACCATGCTGAGACTGGCTTCGCTTCGTCCTCATGCCGCGGCCGAGTCCAGGTTAACGCATCGAAGCTGGCAGTTCCCGTCCTGGCTCATCGAGCGGGCCTCTGTTCGACGGCCTTGCCGTCGGCGATCTGGTCACTTGGATGCAGCACAACCTCGTCACCTGCCTGCAGGCCAGAGAGCACCCGCGCGAACTCTTCGCTGCGATCTCCAAGCGTGATGGTCTGCAAGCGCGCGCGGCGGTCGCGAACGACATAGGTCGCCCAATCGGACCCGTCCCGGAAGAGTGCCCCGACGGGAATCGAAAGGACGTCCTCGCCCTTCCAGAGAGTGATACGCGCAATGACACGGAAACCATGGCCGAGCGCCTGCCAGTCCTTCGGATCTCCGCCGAGTTTCAGGATCACCTCTACCCTCTGCTCGTCGATGCCGAGCGCGGAGACCTTGGTGGTGGCAGACGGCTCGATCCGCTCGACGACAGCAGAAACCGGCGGTCCTCCCCAGCCGGTGATGCGGGCTTCCGATCCCTCGTGCACGCGGACCGCATCCCGTGACAGCAGGTCGACGGCAATTTCCAGGTTCTGCGGATCGCCGACCTCGAGCAGCGGAGTGCCGGGCTGGACGATCTGTTCGTTCTCGGTCAGCACCCGAAGTACGCGACCTGAAACCGGGGCCGTGAGTTCGACACAGCAGGTTTCGGCATGGATGGCGACGCCCATGCCAATGACCGCCTCGGCGCTTTCCAGTTCGCGCTGGCGCACGGCAATGTTTGCCCGGGCACTGTCCAGCGCGGCCTGAGCACTCTTCTGTTCAAGGATCGCATTCTCCAGAAGCCGCTCGGAAATCGCGGACCTCTCATAGAGCGCGCGCGCCCGGTTGGCCTCCGATGACTTGAATTCCAGCGACGTCTCGGCAAGCGCCACCTGGGCGCGGGCAAGGTCGACCGCCGATTGGGCCGCAGCCATCATCGCTTCCCCGACGGCCTGCGCCCTCATATCGAGCAGCGCCGGTGCTCCTGGGCCAATCACGGCGACGACGGTTTCCTGGGCCACGACTGGATCACCGGCATGCAGCCCGATCCGCCGAAGCTTGCCCCCCGTCGTGGCTGAAACGGTGAACACATCGCGGATGCGTGCCTCACCCTCTTCCTCGACCGCGACCTCGATGGTGCGGGTTTCGACCCGGCCAAGTTCGACCTCGACCGGGCGCGGCAGAAAGGCCCACACGGCGAGCCCGACCACAGCGATGGCAACGAGCGAAAGAAGAACGCGGCGCATGGGTCATTCCCTCGTCTTCAGGACCTCGACCATGTCGAGGCGGTTGATCCGCCCGCGGATCGCCCAGGCGGAAACCAGGGCTGCGGCAATCACGACCAGACTGGCCGTCGCAAAGACGTCCCGCCCGATCACATACGGCACACGGTACAAGTCGGACGAGAAGGCGGCCACCATGCCCAGGCCGATAAGGTAGCCAATCAGCCAGCCGAGCGGCTGCGCCAGCACAACGACGGCAGCAAGCTCGGCTAGCAGGATGCCCGACACCTCGCCCCGCGTGAAGCCGAGAACCCTGAGGCTGGCCAGTTCTCGCCCCTGCTCCGAAAGGGCGATGCGCGAGAAGTTGTAGACGACACCGATAGCGATGATGGTGGCGAGCGCGACATAGACAGTGGTCATGATCGTGATGTTCTCGGCCAGAGTCTGCTTGAACCGCGCGACGGTAAGGGCGGTGACGGTCACGAAACCGGTCTTTGGCGTGTCCTTGGCGGCGGCAAAGAAGCGGTCCCGGGCCGCGCCGTCGATCATGAGGCTTACCCCCGAAATCAGAGAATCCTCGCCCATGGCCCGGTTGAGTGCCCCAAGCTCCATAGCGGCGCCGAGACCAACGTAGCCGATGGAAAGGCCGCTGACCGGCACAGTCACCGTGTTGCGGGCACCTTCGAGAAACTCGATGGTGACAAGGTCGCCCGGACCGGCATCCAGAGCTTCTGCGAGAGCTTCCGAAAGGATCACGCCCGCCTCGGGCAGCGTCATGGGACGCAGATCGGGGGCAAGCACACGTGAAAGCGTCGGCACCTCTGGCTTGCCGACGATGGAAAGCCTGCGCCAGAGATTGCGGTGGCTGATCCTCGCGAAGACAGAGCGGAATGGCTCGGCTGCAATCACTCCGGGCATCTGGCGAACCACTTGGATTGCGCGCGCGGGTTGCGCCTCGCCAAAGGCCACCAGGGCATCGTGCCGTTCCGTGCGGTAGAACGAAACGTCGATCATCCGTGTGATCGATCCGAAAGACCACAGCGACGCCACCAGGATTGCAACGGCCATGCCAACGCCAAGTATTCCCGACAGCGTCCGCAAAGGCCAGCGGAAGAGGTGTCGCGCGACCATCAGATCGGTCTGGCGGACCGGGAACAGACGACCAGCGAAGCCCATCCCGGCCCGATAGTCGGCCGGCGCCGGAGGTGACATGGCCACTGCAGGCGGCAGGGCGACCACGGCGCGAACGGCCTGAAGCGCGCCAGCCACTGCCGCAGCCAGAGTCACGAGAGCGGCCAAGCCGTAGATCTGCGGGTCCCGCGTGAAGACCAGAAAGGGAAAGGAGAAGAAGCGGGCATAAAGTTGCGCAAGGCCTGTCCCAAGCCAGGCACCGGCGACAAAACCGATCAGGATTCCTATAGCAGCAAGGACCAGGACGAATTCCACATAATGCATCGCCACCGCACGCGATGAGTAGCCGATCGCCTTCAGCAGTCCGATCTGCTCGCGCTCAAGCGTGATGAGCCGCGACAGTGTCATGTTCACCAGCATCGCCGCCACCATGAGGAAGATCGGAGGCAGCACCTTCGACATGGCGCTGAGTTGTCTCAGTTCCGCATCGAGAAAGGCGTGGGATGTCTGGTCCTCGCGGGCATTGGCGCCGACGCCCCCATATCGCGCAGTCAGCCTGTCGAGGTCTGCGATCACCCGATCCGTATCAGCGCCGGGTGCAAGTTTAAGGACAACGTTCGAGAAGGCGCCTTCTAGGTCATAGGCCGCCTCCAGCACAGAGCGGGGAAGCCACACGATGCCATAGCGGCGCGGGTCGGGCATCATTTCCCCCGGCCCGAGCGCATAGATGAATTCTGGCGACAGGGCGATGCCGGTCACGACCAGTTCGCGCTTCTGCCCGTTCATGAGGACCGTGAACGGCGCGCCCGGACGCAGCCGGTGCGCCGTGGCAAACCCTTCGGACACCACCGCCTCGTGAGCGGATTGAGGGTCGGGCATGCGGCCCTGACGAAGATGCAACTGGTTGAGGCCGCCTCCTTCGCTCTCCGGGACCGTGACCAGTTGAACGGTGCCGGGCTCGACCATGTCCGGCAGGTCAAGCAGGCCAAGTTTCACTATTCGCGCCTCGGCGGACAGAACGCCGTCGATCGACCGGATCTCGGACATCAGTGCGCGCGGTGCGCGGGTCAGGTCGGCAAAGACATCGCCGAACCGGTAGGTGTCGTAATAGCGCGCACGGGTCTCGTAGAGCGAGGAATAGGCACCGTTGCCAAGGATCAGTGTCGCCACCCCAGCCGCCAGGACCAGCGCGATAGCCAACACCTGCGGCCAGAGACGACGCAGGTCGCGCAGGACCTTGCGATGCAGCGGCGCGATCACCATGAAACCTCCGACGGGCTTTTCCTGGCGGAATTCACGATCTCCTCGACGATCCGTCCGTCGGCGAAGCGCAATATCCTGTCGGCGATGTCGCGGATGGCGGCGTTGTGGGTGATCACCAGCGTTGTCGCACCGACCGTTCGGTTGACCTGCACTAGCGCTTCCAGCACGCGGATGCCGGTGACGGAGTCAAGCGCCCCTGTCGGTTCATCACATAGGAGTACCTCGGGATTCTTGGCGATGGCGCGCGCGATCGCCACGCGTTGCTGTTCACCGCCGGACATCTGCGCAGGGAAATGGTCCTGCCGGTCGGAAAGCCCAACCAGGGCAAGCGCCTCGTCGGCAGGCATGGGATGGCGCGCGATCTCGGTCACGAGCATCACGTTCTCTCGCGCCGTGAGGCTGGGGACGAGGTTGTAGAACTGGAAGACGAAGCCAACGTGATCGCGCCGGTATTGCGTAAGCCCCCGTTCGTCGAGCGCCGTCAACTGATGGTCCTGAAACCATGCCTCGCCGGAAGATGCCCGATCCAGCCCGCCGATGATGTTGAGAAACGTCGACTTGCCCGATCCCGACGGGCCCAGGATCACGATGAACTCGCCCTGGTTCGCCTGGAAATCCACGCCACGCAGGGCATGCACCTCCTGCTCGCCGCTGCGATAGACCTTGGTCAGGCCTCTGGTCCGAAAGACGGGGCCTGCTTCCGCGTTCATCCGACCGGCTCCTCCCTGATCTGCCAGCATAGGTTCTTGCGCCTTGCGCACCTTGAGGTGTGTCAAGTGTCGAGACGGGAAGATCCGCAGCAGTCCATCTGCGCATTCGCCACCACTTCCACTTCCATCGAGCCTTGGGGCGAAGATTTTGGAAGATATCGGCAGCAGTTTTATTGATTTTCCCAGCCTGGACCTGTCGGTTGGAAGGAAAACCGAGGTCATCTCTCATGGTCCTGTCGAAGGAACGCGGCTTCACACCTTCACCGCTACATATCTGAAAGGCAGCTTCAGCATCGCATTCCCGTCCTCAAGCTGCTTCAAACGCCAAGCCTCGCCGACCTCCATGCCGTCGCATTTAGACCGCAAGTCATGGAGTGTCGTAGCCGTCACCCCTTTGCTCGGGACGGCCCTGTGCTTGAACTTTATGGGGAACTTGGCGCGATCCTGTCGCTTTGCGAGGCGGGTGGTTCAAATGCCAACGCCCGCTTTGGTGGCGGGCGTTCTGGGCAAGTAACGGTGGTTGCGGGGGCAGGATTTGAACCTGCGGCCTTCAGGTTATGAGCCTGACGAGCTACCGGGCTGCTCCACCCCGCGCCGGTTGCGTCACGGTATCCGG
>NZ_JAKENF010000004.1 GCF_021491355.1 Alitabrizicola rongguiensis
GTTCAACGACACGCTAACCGGCAACTCCGGTGCAAACCGGCTGAGCGGCGGCTTGGGCCACGATATGCTTGATGGCGGTGCCGGGAACGACACGATGACTGGGGATGCAGGGAACGACCTGCTCAAGGGCGGCACGGGCAACGACAGCCTGTCGGGCGGAACCGGCAACGATACTCTTGTGGGTGGCACAGGGCAGGACAGCTTTGTCTTCGACACAGCTTCGTTCGGCAATGACACCATCACCGACTTCGTCGCAGATGAGGGTTCCGGGCACGAGATCATCGATCTCAGGGGGCTGGGTCTGTCGTTAGCAGATCTCGAGGTCACTTCGGAGGTCGGCGGGACACTGCTCGCAATCGGCGATCATGGCTCGATCCACCTCGCCGGCGTCGCGGCCAGCGCCGTCACGGCAGATGACTTCCTCTTCGTCTGAAGGCCTCGACACGGTGGAGCACGGAGTGGCCGGTCGGTCAGCCTGAGACCCGTGCGACCCTCCCCAGCACGTCCTTCACGTTCGACACTTGCCACTTGCCTCCGCGCCTTGTCCTGATCCCCCGCGTCGCGAGTTCCGCTGCAATCGCCCTGAGAGATTGATGCCCCTGCGTGCGAATATCGGCGATCACCGGCGCCAGGTCCTCGGCGAAGGCCTCCGCGTTGGCGCTGACGGCCGCCCTCAGAGCCGCACCGCCCTTGCCAGCCCGCCGGAGCGCCGCCGCTCCATTGGGGTTCCCCAGCCTGACTCCGCGCGCCTTGGCCGCCGCCAGCGCCTCCTTGGTCCGCCGGGAGATCGCCTCCCGCTCGACCTGGGCGACGAGCGCCATTATCCCGACGGTCAGATCATTGGCCTCGGGCAGATCGCAGGCGATAAGGATGCCCGCTCTTCCGCATCCTCGAAAATACGTCGAAAGCCGAAAAACCTTGTAGGTTGCCGGACGCATTACGATAGACACTTTCGATCGCGACGTCAGGCCGGCTGTCCGCGAGCCAGCGACGCAGCGCGAGGGGATCGGTGCTCTCGATCGGAACGGCATTCTCCCAACGACCGTCTGACGCGAGTTGGATGCTTGAGCGGACCAGGCTTTCGTGATCGAGCCATTTCATTCGTTGACGCTGGCCGGTGGTCAGGCCCCCGTCAAGCATTATGGTGACTTCAGGCCGCAGCAAACGGACCACCTTCCAAGGGTCCGTTCTGTCCGCAGAGCGGACCTTCGTGGCCGTCACAGCAAACGACGGCTCTCCGCCTTTTGCTGACATTTGAGACCTAGATGGAGGGCCACCCCATCGTGGCAAAAGTTCGATTTCTGTTCCGTCGGTTGACATGCCCCTGACCTCGAAGTGTTCGGATACACCGAAGAAAAAGTCCTTCGTTTCATTGGTTTGCAAGCCAAGCACCGAATTTGGGCAGTCATGAGTTCTGGAGAATATTAGCCCCGAGAGACCGCTTTCTGGCCTCCCGGCCCAGGGGTGGTGTTCAGCCCCTCCCGCATAACCCTTGAAAACAACGAAAAAATCCGGCCGGAGCCGGATCGGAAGAACGCCTTTGCGAGGGCGAGTGGCGGTGGTGTCAGACCAATGCGAACTCGTCTCCACAAGGGCAGTGACGCTGTCTTTTAGGCGGCGTAGAGATTACGCCACTCGGCGAGAGCGGCGGCGCGGGCGGCCTTGTAGTTCTCGCGGGTTGAGAGCGCTCGCTCCTGGTTGAAATGGTTGCAAACCGAGGCGTGGACGGAGGCGAACATCTGCAGACTTCGCATCCGCCGGAACCGCTGCATTTCTCGTTCGCGTCGGCGGAACGGCAGGTGGGAGTTCTCCGCGCGATTGTTGGCCCATCTCCCCGTGTCCCGGTTGTCGCCGCGGCCGAGGTCCTTCAGGGCCGCCCCGTGGGCGCGAAGCCGGTCCGTCACAAAGGTCTCGGGCCTACCATGCCGCTTCAGCGATTTCCTGAGGAATTTCAGGGCCGCATTGCGGTCTCGCGTCTTGGTCACGAGGCTCTCCAGCACTTCGCCTTCATGATCGACCGCCCGCCAGAGATAGTGCATCTCGCCGTTGATCTTCACGTACATCTCGTCCAGGTGCCAGCGCCAGTGGCGGCATCCCCGCATCCCGTCGACGCGCTTGCGCCGGGTCTCTGCCGCGAACATCGGCCCGAACCTCAGCCCCCAGAAGCGGACATAGAGCATCACGGCCAGGCGGATGATCTCCGGCCCGGTCTTGAAATACCTGAAGGGGGGAGGGCCCGAGCATCGCGGCAGGCTTTCGGCCCGGCCGGCCGCCTTCAACCGAAGTTCTTCTGACACCGCCAGCAGACGCTCAGCAACGTGGCTTTTGTTGAATTCCTCGCTTCGGGGCGAGGCCTTGTGATTGCCAATATGAACGCAGAGCCGAGGTTGTCTGAAGGCACCGCCGATCCATACGCCCCTCAGGCCCGAGGCGGTATCAGAACGAAATTGCCGACATGCGATTTCTTCAAGAATTCCTGCTGCGCGGCTGCAATCTCATCAAGCGGGAATGTTCTGGCCAGAAGCGGGCGGATCTCGCCACGCTCGATGTAGGTGATCAGGTTGGGAAACACCGGCTCGTCCCAGCCGGTGCAGCCGATCAGTGTCAAGTCCTTCAAGTAGAACACCCGCATGTCGAGCTCAACGACCGGCCCGCCTATCGCACCGGATGAGACATATTTTCCGCCGCGCCGAAGGACATCCAGCATAGCGCCGAATCCGGTCCCGGCGACGTTGTCCACCACAACATCCACCGAATCCTTGCCCAACGCCTCGACCGGATTTGCGCCCCGATCGATCACCTCGTCCGCCCCGGCCGCGCGCACATCCGCCATCTTTGCAGGTGTGGTGATGCCAATGACATGCGCGCCGCGTCGTTTGGATAGTTGGACGGCGGCAGAGCCGACCCCGCCCGAGGCCCCGGCCACCAAGACGCGCGTGCCGGGGCCAACCCCCGTCCGGTGCATCATGTTTTCCGCAGTGCCATAGGCGCAGGGAAGGGTTGCGAGTTCGGCATCGCTCCAGTCGCAGATTACCGGGAAGGCTTCGGTTTCTGGAACCTTTACGAACTGGGCAAAGGCGCCGTCGAAATCCGACGCCATCCAGATGTTCTCGGGCGAGGCAAAGCCGTCAGGGCGCATGCAGGCGCGGACAAGGACGCGCTGGCCCAGAAGGCGGGGGTCGGCGGCCGAACCAACCTCGACCACGATCCCGCAGCAATCGGTGCCTTGGATGAAGGGAAACGGCGTCGCCGCATTCCAGCCGCCGTCGGCCCTTTGTGTCGGGGCGGCCTGCGCGGTGTCTGCCGTGCTCTCGCGGACCGATGCGGAATACCACCCCAGCCGGGTGTTGATCTCGGTATTGTTCATGCCGGCGGCGCGCACTTCGATCAGCACGTCGGCAGGCCCCGGGACAGGGCGTGCGACATCGCAATAGACCAGTTGGTCGTAGCCGCCGTTGCCCATCGTCACCACAGCCTTCATGGTCGGCTGGCCGGGACGGGGCGCAAGCCGGCCTAGGGCTGTATCGGTCATCTCGTTCTCCTCGACGGGCGGGTCACGCCCTTTGCCGTCCATTCATCGGATCCCAGGCGGGGGCATCAAGTAGCGTCAAGGCGTGGCGTTCGCCAAGGATGACCACCTCAAGGTCCGTGTCGGCGCCGGGGGTGACATAGGCGAAAGTCAGGCTTTTGCCCGTTGCATGGCCGAACCCGCCCGAGGTGCAGACTCCGACCACGCGATCCCCCTGCATCACCGCCTCGCCGCCCCAGATGTCGCAATCGGTGGCGGCAACTTCGCCGTAAACCAGCGTTGTGGTGACGGCTGCCGCCTCGGTCGCGTCGCGGCCTCGGAAATCGCCCTTGTCGGGGGCGTAAAAGCGGGTGCAGTCGGCTTCGATCAGGGTGATCTCGTTGGTCAGTTCTGAACCGTACCCGCGATAGCCTTTCTCCATCCGTAGCGAATTCACCGCCTGAACGCCGAAATCGACGATTCCGTGCGGCTGACCGGCTGTCCATATGGTGGCGTAAAGCCGGGCAAGGTCTGCCATGGGGGCGTGGATTTCCCAACCCAGTTCGCCCACATAGGTGACTCGCAGGGCGCGGACGGGAATACCGGCCAACGTGATTTCCTGTGCCGAAAGCCAGCGGAAGGCGTCGTTTGACAGATCGGCATTGGTCAGCCCGGCAAGCACCTCGCGTGATTTCGGACCGGCCACAACCAGGATACCGAAATCATCGGTGACGTTGTCGATCGTGACATCCGGCCCGGCAGAGAAGGCGAGATCGTCGCGCGCCTGCTCCTCGGCGCCCGCGCCGGTAAGGACGTAGAAGCGATCCGGCCCAAGGCGCGTGATCGTCCATTCGCCCAATATACGGCCATTGTCCGACAGCACCTGCGTCAACCCGATGCCCCCCTGCTTTTTTGGCAGGCGGTTGGCGGTGAGCCGGTCCAGAAGCGCCTCGGCGCCCGGGCCGGTCACGTCGAACTTAGCAAAGCTCGACAGGTCCATGATGCCCACCCGTTCGCGCACGGCGCTGCATTCGGAGGCGACCAGGTCGAATGTGTTGGTGCGGCGGAACTGCAGCTTCTCGGCGAACCCCGCGGGGGCGAAATACTTCGGACGCTCCCAGCCGTGCACTTCGGTCATCACCGCGCCCTTAGCCTTCAGCACCTCATAAAGCGGCGTCACCCGGGCCGGGCGCCCAGCCTGAACCTCCCGTCCCGGCAGCGGCGTCTCGAACATGTGTTCGTAGTCGTCAAAGCTCTTGGCGCGGGTGTAGGCCTGATCGGCATAGGCGCCAAAGCGGCGGGGATCGACGCTGCCCATGTTGATCTCGGCGTCACCGTGGATCATCCACTGCGCCAGATACTTGCCGCACCCCGCACCCTGTGCGATGCCAATGGAGGAGCCGCAGCACTGCCATGCGTTTGGCACCCCCGGCATCGGCCCAACCAGAGGATTGCCGTCGGGTGTGTGCGGTATGGCACCGTTGATTATGCGCTTGATCCCGGCATTTGCAAAGATTGGCATCCGCTCCAGCGCCTTTTCCAGCCAGGGGGCGATCCGGTCGAGATCGCCTTCGAAGAGCTCATTCTCGCTCGACCATTCCGGCCAGCCGCCCCGGCCCACCCAGGCTTCGCGTGCGCCGTTGTGTTCATAGATGCCTACCAGGCCCGCCTTCTGTTCCTGCCGGTAATAACCCGCCGTCGCTGGGTCGCGCATGACGGGCAACTCCGCCGGGCTGTCCTTGAACTCAGCCAGAGGTTCGGTCACCAGATACTGGTGTTCCATGTTGGTGATCGGCACCTCTACGCCCAGCCACTTGCCCACCTCGCGCGCATAGCAGCCGGCAGCATTGACCACATGTTCGCATTTGACCACGCCCTGTTCCGTTTCCACCCGGAATTCGCCCGAGGACAGGCGGGTAACCCCGGTCACGCGGTTCCGTCGTACGATGGTCGCCCCCATCGCCCGCGCGCCCGCCGCCATGGAATTGCAGGCGCTGGCCGGGTCCACATGGCCATCCAGCGTCGTATGCGCACCCGCAAGGATGCCATCGGTCTTCAGCCAAGGGTTCAATTGTCGGATGCGGTCGGGGCCGATGATCTCCATCTCGAAGCCCACATTTGCGGCGAATCCGGCTACGTAACGGAACCAGTCCACCTCCTCTGGCGTGGTGGCGATGCGGATCCCGCCGCAGCCGTGCCAGCCGGTCGGATGACCGGTCAGCGCCTCCAGCCTGGGGTACAGCGTGTTGCCGTAGTGGTGAATCTTGGCCATGTTGTAGTTGCCGATGAAGGACGGGCACTGCCCTGCGGCATGCCAGGTTGAACCGCTGGTCAACTCGGCCTTCTCGATCAGCAGGACGTCCGTCCAGCCAGCCTCGGCAAGATGGTAGGCCAGACCCACCCCCATCATGCCGCCGCCGATGATCACCACCCTTGCCTGCGATTGCATGACGGTCCCCCTTACCAGATGCCGTTTCCGGCCCGCATCCGTTCGCGCGGCAGAATGATGTTGTATCCGGCGCGGATCGCCGTATCGACATCCTCGCCAATGTGGCGCGGGTAATGGTCAGCGAGGATCTTGCGCACCCGGTCGCGCGCCGCATCCCGCGCGTCGCGCGCGCCGGCGTCCTGCCATTCGCTGATGCTGCGGCGGTCGGCGATTTCGGGATAGACGTAGTCGGTCTTCATCCGGGCAAAGGTCTGGGCATGGCCAAGGTAGTGGCCGACGCCCATCACCGTGTCGCGGATCACCTCGAAGTTGACCGTATCGGCGCTGACCTCGATCCCCTTCACCGTGCGCAGGATCGCGCCCAGCAGGTCATTGTCGATGACATAGCCCTCGAACGTGGTGCCCATCAGCGAGCCCTGCATCCCCGCGCATTCGTGGATCATCGTGGCGCCCGCCTGTGCGGCAAGCGACACGGTATAGCCCTTCTCGCCCCCGCTTTGCGCATCGGGCAGCTTGCTGTCGGTCATGCCAGCGGGGACCGAGTTCGGCAGATCGTAGAAGTTCGCCATCTGTGCGCAGGCGGCTGACAGAAGCGCCTGCTCGCCCGATCCGCCCGACATCGCCCCCGTGCGCAGGTCGGACACGAAGGGCCAAGCGGCAAAGATGCCGCGACAGTCCGGATCGATGATGTTGCAAAGGATCAGCCCCGCCAACACCTCGGCGCAGGCCTGCGCCACCGCCCCGGCCAGCGCGGCGGGCGCCGTCGCTCCGGCCTGGCCAGCCGACACCAAGAGGATCGGCATTCCGGCCAAAACGGCGGCTTCCAGGGCGTCGCAGCTTTCGGTCGCAAATCGCATCGGTGGCACGACGTGGCAGCAGACGGCGGTGCAGAACGGGCGTTCGCGGTGCTTCCCCTCGCCCCCGGCGACAGCATCGAGCATGGGCTGCACCGCGCGCACCGAGGCACCGTCGGTATAGCTGACGGCGATGGATTTCGTGGTGCCCGACAGGCAGGCGTAGGTGGTGTTCATGTCCAGATCGAGGATGGTTTTGGCATCGCGCGCCACGATCGAGCGGTGATACCAGTGGATGTTGTCCAGTCGATCCACCAGCCGCGCGATGTCGTAGAGATCTGCCACCGTACTTTCGCGGTAGCGGCCGGTCTCGAAATCCATGATCGTGGGTGCGGCCCCCCCAGTGCCGGTATGGACCCGCCGACCTCCGATCTCGATATCATGCAAGGGGTCGATGCCGTGCAGAGTGAACTTGCGGCGGGTGCGGGCGATTACATCCTCGACCAGCGCACGGGGAAAGCGCAGGCGGCCATGTTCATCCACCCGGCAACCCGCAGCCACGGCCCGCGCCTCAAGGCCGGAGGTGATCTGCGACAGGCCAAGGTCCGCCAGAAGCTGCAAGACCAGCTCGTGGATCTGTAGGATTTCGGCATCGGTCAGGGGCGTGTAGCGACCGCCGACCATACCGGCCGGTACCGTCGAGGGCGGCGGGGCGCCTTCGACGCGGATGCGCCGGCCTGTGCGGCGTGGGGAAAGTTGGGTCAAGGCGGGGCCCCGGAGTTGAACTGGCTCCAGCTAGCACCCGGTTCCGGTGTCGCTCAAACTATCATTTCGCATGGGTCGCATTCCCGGAAATCATGCAAGAACCGTCGTGACCAGCGGCCTCTGCCTTGATCCAATCAAGAAAAGACCTGATCCCCGGCGCGCCACCAGCCTCGTCGGATGTGCATAGGTAATAGCCATCCCGGGTTTCCAGCACCCGATCCACCGGACAGACCAGCCGGCCCGCGGCCAGGATCGGATCAGTGACATAGCTCCAGCCAAGCGCCACGCCTTGTCCGCCCTCAGCCGCCTGCAACACCAGCGGATAGGCGTTGAAACGCAGTCCCCGCCGCACTGGCTGGCCATTGACCCCCTGCCGCAGCAACCATGACCGCCAATCGACGCCGCCGAAGGAGGACTTGCCATATTCCAGATGCAACAGCGTCTGGTCCAGCAGATCCTCGGGCCGCAGCAGCGCCGGATGGTCGCGCAGATAGGCTGGGCTGCAAACCGGATAGACCCGCTCGCCAAAAAGCAGGCTGGCCTCCAGCCCCTCCCACTGGCCCGCACCGAACAGGATCGCCACGTCGACCTCGCCCGATCCCGGCGTGATCGGCTGATCGGTCGCCAGCACGCGAAGGTCGATCTCGGGTTGCAGGGCGCCGAAGTGTTCCAGGCGGGGCATCAGCCAGAACCAGGCAAAGGCGACAGAAGCCGAGACAGTGATCTGCGGCGCGCGCGCCGCTGCACCCAGCGCCGTCAGGCAGGTGCCGATTTCGTCCATCCCGCGTGTTACCGCCTCGAACAGTCTCTGCCCTGAAGGGGTCAGTTCGATGGCGCGATGCAGCCGGTGGAACAGCCGCAGGCCCAACGACTCCTCCAGCGTCCGAATTTGCCGGCTGACCGCGCTTTGCGTCAGGCACAATTCCCCTGCCGCCAGCGTAAAGCTGCGATGGCGTGCCACCGCCTCAAAACTGTGGAACAGGTCGAGGGAAGGTAGCTGGTATTTCTTCACGATCATCCTCCCTTTGCCCGCGCCGATACCGACCCTGCAGGCGGAGGCAGGCGAAGAAAAGAGGCTTTGCTTCCATCGAGCGGCTATTTAGGGGTGAAGTTGCGACAACCCGTTTCTACGCTGCCGTGATCGAATGTCTGTATCCCCTTAAGTCGTCACCACCCGTGCAGCACTGCGTCTGTCCGCTTTCCGCCCTTTGCCGACAGCGCCACGCTCTCGGACCGGACGTCACAGTTCAGTTCGCTCACGGTCCCGTTCGCGCAGATGCCACTGAAATCGAGGGCAATTTCTGGCCCTGAGCTTAACGCACCAAATTCAATAACTTACGACCCATTCACCATATCGGCTCGGTCGTCAGGTCCAGAGAAGACCAGCTCTTAGAGACCGCTTCGGGGTCTCGTGATGCAAGGGTCAGTGCTGAGCTGCTCCCGCATAACCCCCGAGTGCAACGGATAATCCGGCCGCAGCCGGATCGGGAGAACGCTTTCGCGAGGGCAGGTGGCGGAGGGGGCGGGTCTATCGTCGAACCTTCTCCATCGGATAAATAATTGAAATCATTATGATTGTCGTGATTCTATGCTGTAAGCAATGCAGGGGCTACTTTAATCCAATCGGCGAGGTATGCGCTGGTGCGAGCTTGCTTCGCAGCCGGGAGGATCGGCCCGAGCCTATTCGACAAGTAGCGCAAGGTGTCGTGGCGGATCTCGATTCCACGCTCATCCAGAAGATCCTTGATGTTGGGGAGCGACCGAGGGAACCGAATGTACAACATTACCGCCAAGCAGATGATCCCGGGCTTATCTTGACTAGCAGAACGGGGATCACTGGGACATGCCAGCAGGCTATGGGACGGCTTGGCTTGTCTCAAGTGACGTTCGTCCGACACTGCTCCGACAGCGGCGGCCCGCTGCTGCTGTAGCGGGCCGCAGTCTGGTTCAACTGAGGTGATAGACTTGCTGCAACCCGTAGACCTGCGTTGGAATTCCTTCCATCCGGGCCTTGATCTGGAGGGCGAGGAACTGCGAGTAGTGGCGCGACTGGTGCAGGTTGCCGCCATGCATCCACAGCGCCTCGACTTGCGTGGGTTTCCACATGTTGCGCTGTTCGCCTTCCCACGGACCGGGATCCTTCGTGGTATCCGAGCCAAGCCCCCAGCATTTTCCCAGCTTGTCGGCCGTTTCCTGCCCCATGAGATCAGCGACCCAGCCGTTCATTGAGTTGTAGCCGGTCGCATAGACCACCAGATCGGCGTCAAGATGCGTGCCATCGTCAAGATTGACACCCGTCTCGTCCAGGCTCGCCACCTGGCCACGCTTGAGCTTGATCTGACCGTCGATAATGAGTTGGCTGGCGCCCACGTCGATGTAGTAGCCCGAGCCGCGCCGCAGATACTTCATGAACAGCCCCGACCCGTCATCGCCCCAGTCGAGCCAGAAGCCGGCCTTCTCGAGCCCATCGTAGAACGCGGCGTCGCGCTTCTTCATCTCGGCATAGGCCGGGATCTGGAACTGGTGCAGGATGCGATACGGCAGCGACGCGAAGATCAGGTCCGCCTTCTCGGTCGTGACGCCGTTGCGCACGGCTTCTTCCGAATAAAGCGCGCCCAACCCCACCTCCATCAGCGTGTCCGATTTTACGATATGGGTGGAGGACCGCTGCACCATGGTAACGTCGGCATCGTGCTCCCACAGCGCGGCGCAAATGTCGTGCGCCGAGTTGTTCGATCCGATGACAACAACCTTCTTGCCCGCCCACTTGTCCGGGCCGTCATGTTCCGAGGAATGCTGCTGCACGCCCTTGAACTTGTTCATGCCCGGGAAGTTCGGCATCCGCTTCTTTCCCGACATGCCCGTCGCCATGACCAGCTGACGGGGCTTCAGCACCACCTCCTCACCGTCGCGGTCCACGACGACGGTCCATTCCTTGGTCTTCTCGTCATAAGTCGCGGACTTGGCGGTGGTTTTCGCCCAGTAGTTCAGCTCCATTACCTTGGTATACATCTCGAGCCAGTCGCCGATCTTGTCCTTGGGCGCAAAGACCGGCCAGTTCTCGGGAAACTTGATGTAGGGCAGATGGTCGTACCAGACCGGGTCGTGCAGGCAGAGCGACTTGTAGCGTTTGCGCCAGCTGTCGCCGGGGCGGTCGTTTTTCTCGATGATGATGGTCGGCACGCCAAGCTGGCGCAGCCGTGCGCCAAGCGCGATGCCGCCTTGCCCGCCGCCGATGATGACGCAGTAGGGCTGTACCTTGTAGCCAAGCTCCGCCGCCTCGGTTTCGCGTTCCTCCTTCCAGGTCGGTCGGTTCTTGCCGGCGCCATGCTTCGCGCCAAGCGGCCGGGCGAAGCCTTTCTTTTCCTCATGGCCCTTCAGCTCGGCCATCGTTGTCAGGAGGGTCCAGATCTTGCCCTCCTTCAGGCGGATCAGCCCGTAGCCCCGTGCCACGTCGGTCTCGAAGCTGATCCAGGTGGTCGCGACGCCACCATCTTCGGTCGGCACCTCACCTTCCGCGATCCGCCAGTTGCGTGGCTTCGTGGTGGCAAGCTGGTGCTCCAGCATGTCCCCGACGCCCCCCGGCCCCTCCACCGTCTTGATGTTCCAGGTGAAGGTAACGAGGTCGCGCCAGTAGCTGTCGTCAAGGAACATTGCCTTGGCCGCGGCGATGTCGCCGCGTTCAAGTGCTGCGCCAAACTCGTCGAGAATGGCCTGTGTCTGATCGGATATCGTTGAATCGAGCATCGTCTTCCTCCCTGGATCCCGTTCACGACGAGGCTGTCAGAGAGGGGATCACGGAGATACGCCCTTGAGATAGAGGCCGGTCGAAAATCGCAGCGGCCGCAGCGCTACGTTGCGCACGCAACCGTTACGCAACGCAGGATTCACCGCGGCGGCAACAATCCCGCCTTTCGGACCCGCCGCAGTATGGTCGAGCGGTTGAGGCCAAGCCGGCGCGCCGCCTGGGCCATGTTCCAGCCCGCTGCTGCCAGAACCGCCTCTAGCTGCTCATCTGGGTTATTCTGCGTTTTGGCTTGGATGCCTGGCGGCGGGAGATCCACAAGGTCAATCACCGAGGTCTCGGCCAAGGCTGTCGCCACGTCGAGCGTGCGCTCGAGTTCACGGATGTTGCCGGGCCACGCGCGCGCCTGGAGTTCGGCGCGGGCGGCGGGCGTCAATGTATGTTCGGGGTGCGGCCGCATCAGGCGATCCAGCAGCCATCCGAAGTCGGCCCTGAACCGCAGGGGCGGAAGCTCGACTGTCGTTCCCACGAGGCGATAAAGCAGGTCATCACGGATCACTGCGGAAAGCGCCGAGAGTGTTCGGCGGCTGGACGAAATCACGCGCAAGTCGGAGCGCCTGTCGAGAAGGTCGAGAAGGGCGGCCTGGACGTCAGGTCCAAGATCCTCAATGCCACGCAGGAACAGTGTGCCAGACGAAATCGTCGTCAGGATGTCCATCGATGTCATCGTCGCGCAGCGCATGGCATGGAAAGGTCGCCCTTGCGGACCGCAAACATGGATGGCGCGCGCTAGACGCAGTTTCCCCGTGCCGGTTTCCCCGATCAGAATCATCGGCACGGAGGTCGTGGCCAAACGGGCAACTTGCGCGAGGAGGAGGTGAAGCACCGGATCCGGCCCCGCGAGACCTGCGAGCGGGGCGGGCAGATCATTGATCCCCGCCCGCGACAACACAGGTCGGGTCTGCGGGGCAATCGCATGGCCAAACAGCTTTCTTCCATCCCTGAGATGAACCACTCGATCTTCAGTGGGTTGCCCCCGCATGAGATTGGGAAGATCGTCCATCGACAGGTCGAGCACTTCGTCAAGGCGTCGCCCGACCAGTTGGCCTTGGCCATTGGGCAGAAGCGCCCGAACTGCGGCGCGCGTCGTTCCGATGATGTTGCCCGTCGCGTCGAGGGCCACGGCTGCTTCGGGATCAACCTCCAGAAATTCGGGGGATGATGACATCCTCAACACCCAGTCGCGTCGTGTCATCGCCATCAGGTTTGCCATTTCGACTCGCCTTGCAGAGGCGGTGACGAGACTCATTGCCAGGTTCTGCGAGGCCTTGGGCGAAGGTGAACGCAAGAGAGAGATATCGAGCACTGCAGTGAGTTGCCCTTGCGTGTCGTAGATCGGCGCCGAGGTACAGGACAGGGGTGTATGGGCAAGCCCGAAATGGTCGGACTGGTGAATGGTGATTGCCTCGCCGGTCACGATGCAGGACCCAACGCCACAGGTCCCCGCTAGATTTTCCGTCCAGTCCGACCCCAGATAAAGGCCGGCCTGCCGCAATTCATCCTCGAAACGCGGATCGCCGAAAAAGTCGACACAGACACCCTGCGCATCGGCGAGCAGGAGCACATAGTTCTGCCCAGCGACTTGCCGGAACAGGGCCTGCAAACCAGACCGGGCCGTTGCGATCAGGCGTTCAGCCTGCTCCCGATGCTCCCGAAGTTTGGCCTCGGTCACGATATGCGCCGGATCTGGGCGTGACGGGTCCATGCCATATGCCTCGACGCAGCGCCGCCAACTGTCGGTGACGATCGCATCCCGCCCAGTGATCTGGCCGCGCAACGCACGCTCGATTTCAGTAACGTGTTCTCGGTCGCCCATACCGTCCTCCCACGGCATCGCCACAATGACGCTACAACGGCTAGGTCGATGTGGCGAGGGCGACGATGGGCGCTATCAGACAAATGCGAACTCGTCTCAATAGCGCGGAGTGAGCCTGATATCAGGGAGCAATGAGATTGCGCCACACAACTAGAGCGGCGGTGCGGGCTGCCTTGTAGTTTTCCTAAGGCAGCTGGGCGTGCTCCCGTTCCTGACCCGCAGTTCCAATCTCAGACTGAGTCCAGACAGATCTCAGTGTGAACCGTGCGAATTGAACTATCTCGCTTCTACTTCTCAACTCCCGTTTCGCCTGTAGAAGGGTGCTCAGTCTCTGCCGGTTTCATGACGTCTGGCTTGTCTGGATCGATCAGACTCCAATCATCCCAGTCGTCCAGACGGCGCGGCGAGGCCGGTCGAATTCCGATCGTGATGTTTCCCGATGGGGGTTTCTGAGTAGGCTGTTTTGCGCGAGCTGTGTAAACCTTTGAGGCACGTGCGTAGGCAGTTGCAAGGATTGCGTCAAGTCTTGGTCCCAAGACCGCGAGCAAGGCTGAATCGGTTGCGCGGAGCGCGTTGCCCCGCGCGACAAGTGCAGTGATCGCTTCGGAGAGGTGAAATACCTGTTGAGCATTGCCTTCTAATTTCGTCAGGCCGTATTCGACCGAAGAGATGTCGGTGGCCACCTTTCTTGCAATGATCGCAACCTCAGCATTGGGGTCACGACGATCGACACCCGCTTCGTCCATCGCCTTGTCCCATTCACTTTTCATGTCTGGGACGGTCATCAAGTCCTTGGAACTGGTCACGCGCGCAAGCGCCCAAAGAGATTGACTAAAATTGCGCGCTTCCGGAACTGCCGACTCGACTTCCAGGTTATGCACAACCGAAAGGCGGATCGCGTCCAGCAGTTGTCGCAAATCTTCCCAGTCGGAGGTCTTGACATTATTGGACCCGATTTGTGCCACGCCATCCTTCAGAGCCTTGAGCAGCAACTGCGCAGCTTTTTCCTTAATGTCCTGCGTTTTCGCTGAAGCCAGCATATCGGAGCTGTTGAGGGCGCCGGCGAAAGCGGCATCCACCCAATCCGCCGATCTTCCAGGCGCCGACAGGCGCTGCTTGAGTTGACTCAATGCATAATCAAGTCGTGACTTCATTGTTTGAGTTGTTAGACCGGACAACGGCAAGCCGTCGAGTGAGCCAAGCGCGGGATATGCTGAAAACAGGTACTTTGCCTGGTTCGACACGAAGGGGAAACTATTCAGACTGCCCAAGAGCCGTACCTCCAGGATTTGTTTGCATGGTGAGCAAGCGCGCTCCAAGCCTGCGACCAAGCCAACTGTCTCAGTCGACCGAGCCGAAATCTATATCCGCATCCACGATGGCGGGTACACTCTGGAACTGCTTCTCGACGTGGAAATCAACGAACCGGTAGGTCTTTTCTACCCAGCAGCATTGAAGCTCCATGGTGACGAACAGGCGCCGTTTCCCGGCGAAGCCGGTTCGCGTCTCGAACAGGACCTGAGACGCCAGATCCATGCTGCTGATCGCGCGATCCGGCAACTTGAAGAGCGCGCCGGGCGCCTTGCCGTCGAAGACACCACTGAACGCACCACTTGCTGACCGATCCACAAGATCCTCGGGCTCCTCATATGGCCCACCCTTCGAAGCGTGGAGCTTGTAGACATGCTTAACTTTGTTGTTAGCAGTGAGATTTCTGACCGCGAAATCTTCTAGGCTCACAGTCCAGCTGTTACTGATGCTGCCCCCGACAGATGCGTTTGTCGTGGGTGTGCCGCCGAAAGTGCCCGCACCGATATTGAAGTCAATTGAAGATGTGACGGAAGAAGCGCCCTGCTGCGCCGTCGTGTCAGGGCCCGTCGCTTTGATCCAGACCTCATCCTCGGTTGCCTTCTCCCACTCCATCTCGATGATGACACCGTGGTTGTACCATCCTCGCCGGTCGTCCCTGTTCCACATTAGCCCGCCACTCGCTAAAGGATTGGCCGTTGAGCCCTGCAGCGACACAAGAAGAAACTTCTTGGCGGGATCCCCGAGCTTTTGACGCCAGGAATAGAGCTGGAACTCGACCTCTAATCTGACTTCTGCCTGCTGCCCGCCATCGCCAAGAATCTCGCGTCGTACTTGCTGCCTGGTCCAATCAAGTACTGGTGATACGACTTCTTGAGAGTCCTGAGGTGACTGCATGGTTGGAACGTCCTCGCCTAGGCCAAAGATGAAGTCAGGGTAATTGCTGGGCGCGTTTTGCTGCAAACGAAAATGCTTTGATGCAGACTTACGTAACGCGGCCGATGAAGGCAGTCCCGACCGTGGAAACCCGATACCGCCGGGACCATCGCCCGCAACGACGTCCTGCGCACATCAAAGCGCGTCGGGCGGACCATCTGGCGACGATGGAGCGGCTATCACCGCCGAACCCGTGCTGAGATCAATATGCACTGTGTCAAACAGCTGGGCCAACGCCTGAGCGCACGGGATTTCGACCGTCAGGTCGCAGAGTTCCAGGTCCGTGTCGCCGTGCTCAACCGCTTCACCACGCTCGGCATCCCCGTCACGGAAGCCGTGGGATGAGTCTGTCTCGGGAAAGGGGAGCTCAGACCCTCAGCCGATTTGTGCAGCAGGGTCCGTTTCATGGCTCAATCCGCCCAATCAGGCATTTGGGGTCTGAACGCCCTCAGACATCATCCTAAAACGTTCTTCGCGCAGGTCGTAGAGCACCCGGCCGAAGACTCCGGCCATAACGATCGCCCCGCCGATCAGGGTCGTTGCGGCCGGAACTTCGCCGACCCCGATCCAAGCCCAAAGCGCTCCCATCGGCGCCTCCATGGTTCCGATCAATGCCGAGAGCGTCGCCGGGATCAAGGCAGAACCAATGACGTAGAGCATCATGCCGAGTGTCATCGGAACCAGCCCAAACCCGGCTGCCACCAGATACTCGCGGGCGGACAGGTCAAACAAATGACCCGCGAGCGGCAATGCGATGATCGGGTGGTGTCAGACGAATGCGAACCAGTCTCTATTTGCCCTACCCAGCGCGGGTATCAGGCCACGAGAAGGCCGCGCCACTCGGCAAGCGCGGCGGCACGATTGGCCTTGAAACTGTCCCGGCTGGTGAGGGCGCGCTCTCCGTTGAAGTGGTTGTGGATTGAGGAATGGACCGCGACGAACTTCTGGAGCGATCGCATCCGGCGAAAGCGGAGCATGGCACGTTCCCGTCGTCGAAAAGGCTGATGTGAATTTTCCGCGCGATTATTGAGCCAGCGACCGGTCTCGCGATCGTCTGGCAGTCCCAGGTCCTTCAGCGCCGCGCCGTAGGACCTGAGCTTGTCAGTGACGAAAACATTCGGGCGACCATGCCGCCTTATGGTTTTCCTGAGGAATTTCAGTGCGGCCTTGCGATCTCGCCTCTTGGATACGAATCCTTCCAGGACTTCGCCTTCGTGATCGACTGCCCGCCAGAGGTAATGGGTGACGCCGTTGATCTTCACGAAAACCTCGTCCAAGTGCCACCGCCAATGAGGAAGGGACCGCATTCGATCCGCCCGCTTACGGCGAATCTCGGCGGCGAACATCGGACCAAATCTGTTCCACCAGAACCGCACGGTCTCATGGCTGATCTCGATACCGCGCTCATGCAGGAGATCCTCGACGTTGCGCAGCGAGAGCGGGTAGCGGACATAGAGCATCACCGTCAGGCGGATCACTTCGGGGCTCGTCTTGAAGTACCGGAAGGGGGAGCGCTGGATCATCACACGAGGCTAGGCGACGGCCCCACCCTGCTCAAGGAATTTGCTCTGACATTGCCGTGGGGTCTCCTCAAGATCGAACCCAGAGGACAGGAGAATGTCGTTCAGCGTCCCGATCCTGGCCTGCTCCTCCTGATAGCTTGGAAACCGCTTCAGGGTCGAGTTCGGTATCCTCCTTGGGCGAAGCCGCTTCCCGGCAGTGTCGTACCTCTCATCGCGGACAGTGACGGGTGGAGTCTTGCCATATTCGCGACGGAAGTTCCTTTTTATCGTCTCAGGCACAATGCCATAGCTGGCCGCTAACTTGATCAGATCGGTGGTGGGACGAAACCTTCGCGCTTTTGCGTAGAAGCTGATGTCTAAGGTCTCTCCTTCAAACGTCTCTTTGACCTGAATCGAGCCCGTGACCTCAATCAGCCCCATAGCTCGCCACCAGGGCACGAGCTTATCGAAGGAAACAGAGCTCACCAGAGTGTCACCCAACGCAGTTCGCTCGCTGGGACGGTAGCAGAAGCCCTGTGATTGCATATTCAGGGAATGGTGCAGAAGGTCCGCAGCAAAGGCGGCTAGGGAGGTCGCTACCCCGTCTCAAGGCCAATTGCTCTGACAGGACCGGCCGGACACATGACCGCACCCCCGCAAGATCAACAGACGCTCAAATCAATCCTTGCACCAACGGAGCCGTCCACACATGACAGTACCGGCTCAGTCACTTCCAAGACCAGAGGTTCGCACGGGAACCGAATTTGCAAAGCTGCCGGCGATGTATTCTTCGAGCCTCTGCAGTGCTTCGGAATTGCTTCCCGGTGCCCGGTGCAACCGTAGTTCCAGTTCGCCCAAATTGGGCAAGCCGTCCCGTTCGGAGAAGATCTTGCTGTCGGGTGGGATCGCGCTGCCCGCCATGACGGTTATGCCGATACCGGCCCGTACAGCCGCGGAAATGCCGTTATAGCTGGAGCTAAGATAGACGATCCGGCATGCCCGTTGAGCCTGGTTAAGGCTTTGCAGGATGCGGTTTCGATAGATGCAGGGCGGGGGGGCCAGGACTAGCGGCAGGGGCGTCTGCAGATGGCTTGCATGATCCATGCTTCCCACCCAGACGAGCGGCTCTGTGTAGACGAGGCGACCGCCAGCAGAAACCGAATCCTCGTGAAGTGCGATGACCAGATCAAACTCGCCAGCCTGCTGGCGGCGCAGCAGATTCTTGCTGAGGTCACTTGTCACCTCAAGCATGACGTTCGGATGTGCCTGTGCGAACTTGCCCAGGAACTCCGGCAGGAGCGAGGCCGTGTATTCGTGCGGTGCCCCCAAACGCACCCGGCCCGTGACCGAAGGCTGTCGCAGGTTGGACAGAAGTTCGTCGTTGAGGGCAAGAATGCGCCGAGCAAACTGAGCAACGGTCCTGCCGTCTGCAGTCAGTTGCAACTTGTGGGCATCCCTTTGAAAAAGCGTCGCATCTGCGATTTCTTCTAGCCGCTTAATTTGAAGACTGATGGCCGAGGGGGTGCGGCCGACAAGCTCGCCGGCGCGAGTGAAGCTGCCGCTGTCGATGGCCTTGATAAAGGTGCGCAGCAGCTCCATCGGGACGTTTTGCATGGCAGACCTAGTGTTAGCCAAACTCAATCTACGATTAGAAAGATGAAATTCTCAAAAGTCAATAAAGGTCTATAGAGCGTGTGTCCGCCCCAATCTTGCGACTCAGGCTCTCATTCGACCGATGGTTCCGGCCCCATGACGCCGAACTGCACGTCCCATGACAACCACCGCAAGCGGCAAGCGGATCGTCGAGGAGGACGGCCACAAACCCAACATACACCTTGGTGCGAGCCCTGTGTGGTTCGGCAAGCATTTGCATGTCGGGGACAGGGGAAATTTGGATTGAAGAGGAGAAGGTCTGAAGATGACGACAACAAGTAAGACGCGGAATCCCGCCCCGCCCACTGCAGATAGCACCCATCTTGAGCGCAATCTGACCAACCGTCACATCCAGCTGATATCGATCGGCGGTGCCATCGGAACCGGTTTGTTCATGGGGTCGGGCAAGACCATTTCGCTTGCCGGTCCGTCGGTGATCTTTGTCTATGCCATCATCGGGTTCTTCCTGTATTTCATGATGCGCGCGATGGGCGAGATCCTTCTTTCGAACCTGCACTACAAGTCCTTTGCTGATTTCGCAGCCGACCTTATCGGACCCTGGGCCGGATTCATGGTTGGCTGGACCTATTGGTTGTGCTGGATCGTGACCGGGGTCGCCGACATCGTGGCGATCACGGGATACATCTCGTTCTGGTGGCCCGCCCTTGCCCTGTGGATCCCGGCATTGCTGACCATCGGGCTTTTGCTCGTGTTGAACTTGCCTTCCGTGAAGTCCTTCGGCGAACTGGAGTTCTGGTTCGCGATCATCAAGATCATCGCCATCGCGGCACTCATCGTGACCGGCCTGGTGATGGTAGTGCGCGGCTTCGTGGCGCCGAACGGTTCGGTCGCGGCCGTGTCGAACCTCTGGAATGATGGCGGCATGTTCCCGACGGGCTTCATGGGCTTCGTTGCCGGCTTCCAGATCGCGGTGTTCGCCTTTGTCGGCATCGAACTTGTGGGCACCACCGCCGCCGAGGCGCGCGATCCCGAGACGACGCTGCCCCGTGCCATCCGCGCCATTCCGATCCGCGTAATGCTGTTCTACGTCGGTGCCCTGATCGCCATCATGATGGTGACGCCCTGGCGCGAAATGGTCGCTGGACAAAGCCCCTTTGTCGCAATGTTCTCGCTGGCGGGGCTGGGGGTTGCGGCTTCGGTCGTGAACTTCGTCGTGCTCACGTCGGCCACGTCTTCGGCAAACTCCGGCATCTACTCCACCTCGCGCATGGTCTTCGGTCTGGCGCAGGAAGGCGATGCCCCGGCGGCCTTTGCCAAGCTGAGCAAGCGGCATGTGCCGGTGAACGCGCTTCTGTTTTCCTGCATGTTCCTGCTGTCGTCGCTGGTCCTGCTCTTCTCCGGCGAATCCGTTCTAGCGGCCTTTACTCTGGTGACGACGATCTCGGCGCTGCTCTTCATGTTCGTCTGGGCGATGATCCTGTTCAGCTACATGGCCTATCGCAAGAACCGGCCTGAACTGCATGCGGCATCGAAATTCAAGATGCCAGGTGGTGTGCCGATGTGCTGGGCCGTGCTCGCCTTCTTCGGTTTCCTACTTTGGGCGCTGACCCAGCGGCCTGACACCCTGGAAGCCCTGATGGTCACGCCCGTATGGTTCGTGGCGCTTGGGATTGCATGGATGACCATCCGCAAGCAACCGCGACACATCAAGCAGTACAATGCCTTCCAGAGCGAACTCGCCGAAGATGCGACCGTCATCGCGGCAAGAACTGGCGGCTGACCAATAGCAAGCCCTGTGGGACGCGGGCTTCGCGACCCACGTTTGATGCTGATTGCTTTTTGAACAGGACCCCCCCATGCGCGACGCACAAGACGATATTGCCACGTTCGACCCCACCCTCTGGGCTGCTCTTGAAGCCGAGCGGGCGCGGCAGGAAACCCAGATCGAGCTGATCGCCTCGGAAAACCACGCCAGCCTGCGCGTGATGCAGGCGCAGGGCTCTGTCCTGACCAACAAATATGCCGAAGGCTATCCCGGCAAACGCTATTACGGCGGCTGCGTGCATGTCGATGTGGTCGAACAACTGGCCATCGACCGGCTCAAGGCGCTGTTCGGCGCGGAATACGCCAACGTGCAGCCCCATTCCGGCGCACAAGCGAACGGCGCGGTCAAGCTGGCGCTTCTGAGCCCCGGTGACACCATTCTGGGCATGTCGCTGGACGCTGGCGGCCACCTGACCCATGGCGCCAAGCCTGCGATGTCGGGCAAGTGGTTCCGCGCGGTGGCCTACGGCCTCGGCGCCGACGGCAGGATCGACTATGACCGGGTCGAGGAACTTGCCCTGGCCGAGAAACCCAAGCTGATCATCGCCGGTGCGTCGGCCTATTCGCGGGTCATCGATTTTGCCCGCTTCCGCGCGATTGCGGACAAGGTGGGTGCCTGGCTTCTGGTGGACATGGCCCATATCGCCGGGCTGGTGGCAACCGGTCACCACCCCAGCCCGATGCCGCATGCACATATCGTCACCTCGACCACGCACAAGACGCTGCGCGGTCCACGAGGCGGCATCATCCTGACCAATGACGAAGCTTTGGCGAAGAAGATCAACTCGGCCGTCTTCCCCGGATTGCAGGGCGGTCCGCTGATGCATGTCATCGCGGCCAAGGCCGTTGCCTTCCAGGAAGCGTTGCAACCGTCGTTCAAGGACTACATCGGCAATGTCGTCGCATCTTCTGCGACGCTGGCCGAGGTGCTGGTCAAGCGCGGCGCGGCCATCGTCTCGGGCGGCACCGACAACCACCTGATGCTGGTCGACCTGCGCCCCTTGGGCGTGAAGGGCAATGCCGCTGCCGAAGCGCTGGAGCGGGCCAATATCACCTGCAACAAGAACGGTGTTCCAAACGATCCGGAAAAGCCGACCGTCACCTCCGGCATCCGGCTGGGAACGGCGGCGGGTTGCAGCCGGGGCTTCAGTGTGGCCGAGTTCCGCGAAATCGGCGGGCTGATCGGAGATGTGCTGGACGCGCTGCGCCACAACCCCGAGGGCGACGCGGCTGTCGAGGCCGCGGTCCGCGCCAAGGTGCAGGACCTGTGCCGTCGCTTCCCGATCTATGGGGCCGACCATGCGTGAGTTCGATCTTGTCGTGATCGGCGCGGGCCCCGGCGGCTATGTCGCCGCCATCCGCGCCGCACAACTGGGCCTGACGGTGGCCTGCGTCGAGGAACGTGACACGCTGGGCGGCACTTGCCTGAACGTCGGTTGCATCCCGTCGAAGGCGCTTCTGTCCTCCTCCGAACATTGGGCCGAGCTGAAGCACCTGTCGGCGCACGGGATCACGTCTGGGGAAGCCTCGTTTGACCTGTCAGCTATGATGGCGCGCAAGGACAAGGTGGTGGGCGACCTGACCAAGGGCATCGCGCATCTGTTCAAAAAGAACGACGTTGAATGGCTGAACGGGCGCGGCAGCATTCCGGCCCTGGGCCGGGTGCTGGTAGGCGAGGAAACCGTCGCCGCCAAGGCCATCCTGATCGCCACCGGGTCGGACCCGGCCGGGTTGCCGAGGGTGACGGTGGATGAAAGCGTGGTGCTGTCCTCGACCGGCGCGCTGGCGCTGCCGAAGGTGCCCGAGCATCTGGTGGTGATCGGCGCCGGCGTGATCGGGCTGGAGCTGGGCCAGGTCTGGGCGCGGCTGGGGGCCAAGGTGACGGTGGTGGAATACCTTGACCGCATCCTGCCCGGGGCGGACGGCGAGATTGCCAAGACCGCACAACGCCTGCTGCAGCGTCAGGGGCTGGCGTTCCAGCTGGGCCGCAAGGTGATGTCTGTCACCCAAGCCAATGGCAAGGCCAGCATCACGCTGGAACGCCGCGACAAGGGCACTGAAGAAACGCTCGAGGCAGATGCCGTACTGGTCGCCATCGGCCGCCGCCCGCGCACTGCCGGGCTTGGGCTTGAGGCGTTGGGTATCACGCTGGATGCGCGCGGCTTCATCCCGGTGGACGGGCAGTTCCGCACCGCCGTGCCGGGCATTCTGGCCATCGGCGATGTGGTTCCTGGCCCGATGCTGGCCCACAAGGCTGAGGAAGACGGCATTGCGGCGGTCGAGGCGCTGGCAGGGCACGCGCATGGCGCCGCGGACTATTCCCTGGTCCCCGGCGTTGTCTACACTGCGCCCGAGATCGCCAGCCTTGGCGCCACCGAAGAAGCGCTGCAGCAGGCCGGTCGCGCCCATGTTGTCGGCAAGTTCCAGTTCATCGCCAACGGCCGAGCCCGCGCGATGGGGGCGACCGATGGCCTCGTCAAGGTGCTGGGCTGTGCAGACACGGGTCGCATCCTTGGCGCGCATATCCTGGGCCGCAACGCGGGCGAACTGATCCAGGAACTGGTGCTGGCCATGTCCACCGGGGCCACACTGGCGCAGATCGCCGCCACGTCGCACGCCCATCCGGGTATGGGTGAGGCGGTCAAGGAAGCCTGTCTTGCCGCGCTTGGCAAACCGCTGCACGCCTGAGGGGGGATGCGATGAAGGACTTTGTCGAAAAGCCGCGCCACCCGGAAAAGACCCGCCGTGCGGTGTCCGAAACCCCGCGTAAGCCCGACTGGATCCGGGTGTCGCGGGCGGAAAGCCCGGAATACGGCCAGACTCGTCGCATCCTGAAGGATAACGCGCTGTCCACCGTCTGCGAGGAAGCCGCCTGCCCGAACCGCGGCGAATGCTGGTCGCAGCGCCATGCCACAATGATGATCATGGGCGAAACCTGCACGCGCGGCTGTTCGTTCTGCAACGTTGCCACCGGCCGCCCCGATGCACTGGACGCCTTCGAGCCGGGCCGGGTGGCTCAGGCCGTCGCCAAGCTGGGCCTGCGCCATGTAGTCATCACCAGCGTGGACCGCGATGATCTGGAGGATGGTGGTGCCGCACATTTCGCCCAGACCATCCGCGCCGTTCGCCATCAGAACCCCGACACCACCATCGAAGTGCTGGTGCCCGATTTCCTGCACAAGGGCCCGGCTTGGAAGATCGTGGTCGATGCGGCACCCGACGTGTTCAACCACAATCTGGAATGCGTGCCGCGGCTTTACCCCTCGGTCCGGCCCGGCGCGCGCTATTACCAGTCGCTGCGGCTTCTGGACGACGCCAAGCGCAGCAACCCCGCGATCTTCACCAAATCCGGCCTGATGGTCGGGCTTGGCGAAACCTTCGAGGAACTGCGCCAGGTGATGGACGACATGCGCGCTGCGGGTGTCGATTTCATCACCGTGGGCCAGTACCTGCAGCCCACCGCACGGCACCACAAACTGGATCGCTTCGTGCCCCCGGACGAGTTTCGCCGGATCGAGAACATGGCCCGGTCCAAGGGCTTCCTTGCCGTCTCTGCCACTCCGATGACCCGGTCGTCTTTCCATGCCGGGGATGACTTCGCGCTCCTGAAAGCCGCCCGCAACGCCATGACCTCCGCCAAGGAAACACAGAATGGATGATACCCTGACCTTGAAGAAAACCCCGCTGACGGCCCTGAACATCGAACTCGGCGGCAAGATGGTGGGCTTTGCCGGCTATGAGATGCCGGTGCAATTCCCCGAAGGCGTGATGAAGGAACACCTGCATACCCGCGCCAAGGCCGGGCTGTTCGATGTGTCCCACATGGGGCAGGTGATCCTGCGCCCGAAGTCCGGCAAGGTTGAAGAAGCAGCACTGGCGCTGGAGCGGCTGGTGCCGGTGGATATTCTGGGCCTGAAGCCCGGCCGCCAGCGCTATGCGCTATTCACCGACGCGCAGGGCGGCATCCTGGATGACCTGATGGTGGCCAATCGCGGCGATCATCTGTTCGTGGTGGTCAACGCCGCCTGCAAGGAACAGGACGTGGCCCATATGCGCGCCAACCTGTCCGACCTCTGTGACGTGATTGAACTGACCGACCGCGCGCTGGTCGCGCTGCAAGGTCCGGCGGCGGAAAGCGCGTTGGTGGCGCTGGCCCCCGAAGTGGCGGCGATGGCCTTCATGGATGTGCGCAGCGTCTCAATCTTGGGCGTGGACTGCATCGTCTCGCGCTCGGGCTATTCGGGCGAGGATGGCTATGAGGTCTCGGTCCCCGAGGCCGAGGCGGTGGAGTTTGTCCGTAGCCTTCTGGCCAACCCCGATGTGCACCCGATCGGCTTGGGCGCGCGCGACAGCCTGCGGCTGGAAGCGGGCCTCTGCCTTTACGGCAATGACATCGACACCGGCACCACTCCGGTTGCCGCTGCGCTGGAATGGGCGGTGCAGAAGGTTCGCCGCACTGGCGGCGCCCGTGCCGGCGGCTTCCCCGGGGCAGAGGTGATCCTGCACGAATTCGAAAAGGGCGCCTCGCGGCGCCGCGTCGGCATCGCGCCGCAAGGCCGCGCCCCGATCCGTGGCGGCGATCTCTATCTGGATCAGACCTCCACGGCACCTGTGGGCCGTATCACCTCGGGCGGCTTCGGCCCAACGGTGAACGCCCCCGTTGCGATGGGCTATGTCGCCGCCAGCCTTTCTGAAACCGGTACGCGCCTGTTCGTCGACCTGCGCGGCAAACGTGTGCCCGTCACCGTCTCTACCCTTCCCTTCATCACCCCAGGTTACAAGCGCTGAGGAGCTGCATCATGTTGAAATTCACCGAAGATCACGAATGGCTGAACATCGCCGATGGCATCGCCACGGTCGGCATCACCAATCACGCCGTCGAACAGCTGGGCGACCTGGTGTTCGTCGACCTGCCCGAAACCGGGGCCACTTTAGCCAAGAACGATGCTGCGGCAACGGTCGAGTCGGTCAAGGCCGCATCGGACGTCTATTGCCCGTTGGATGGCGAGGTGGTCGAGGTCAACGAGGCGATCCGCAACGACCCGTCGATTGTGAATGCCGATCCGCAGGGCGCCGGCTGGTTCTTCAAACTGAAGCTGGCCCGTGTCGCCGATGCCGAAGGGCTGATGGACGAAGCGGCCTATCTGGCGCTTGTGGGCTAAGGGGGAAACCATGACCTACAAGGAATCCAACTACGCCCCATACGACTTTGCCAACCGGCGTCACATCGGGCCGTCTCCGGCCGAGATGGCAGAGATGCTGAAGGCCGTCGGCGCGCCCAGCCTTGACGCGCTGATTGATGAAATCGTCCCCGATGACATTCGCCTGAAAACCCCGCTGGCCTGGGGCAAGGCGCTGTCGGAACAGGCCGTTCTGGTCAAGCTGCGTAGCGTGGCCGACATGAACCGGGTGATGACCTCGTTCATCGGGCAGGGCTACCACGGCACGGTCACCCCGCCACCGATCCAGCGCAACATCTTTGAAAACCCGGCCTGGTATACCGCCTATACTCCCTACCAACCGGAAATCAGCCAGGGCCGCCTTGAGGCGCTCTTGAACTATCAGACCATGATCGCTGATCTGACCGCGCTCGACGTGGCCAACGCCTCGCTTCTGGACGAAGGCACCGCCGCCGCCGAGGCCGTGGCGCTGTGCCAGCGTTCGGCTAAGTCGAAGGCCACCGCCTTCTTCGTCGATCAGGATTGCCACCCCCAGACCATCGCCGTGGTGAAAACCCGGGCCGAGGCTTTGGGCTGGACGGTGATCGTCGGCAATCCTTTTGCCGATCTGGTCCCTACCAAGGTCTTCGGCGCGCTGTTCCAGTACCCCGGCACCTATGGCCATGTGCATGACTTCACTTCCGTCATCGCATCGCTGCACGCCGCTGGCGCGCTGGCTTGCGTGGCCGCCGATCCGCTGGCGCTGACCGTTTTGAAGGCTCCGGGCGAAATGGGCGCCGATATCGCCATCGGCTCGACCCAGCGCTTTGGCGTACCGATGGGCTATGGTGGCCCGCACGCCGCCTATATGGCCGTCAAGGATGGGCTGAAGCGCAACATGCCGGGGCGCATTGTCGGCGTCTCGATCGACGCGCGCGGCAACCGCGCCTACCGGCTGTCGTTGCAGACCCGCGAACAGCACATCCGCCGAGAAAAGGCCACCTCGAACGTCTGTACGGCCCAGGCTTTGCTGGCGGTCATGGCGTCGATGTATGCCGTATTCCACGGCCCCGAAGGCCTGAAGGCCATCGCCGAACGCATCCACCGCAAGACGGTGCGTCTGGCCAAGGGGCTTGAGGCGGCAGGGTTCACCGTGGAACCGGCGGCTTTCTTCGACACCATCACGGTCGAGGTCGGCGCTGTGCAGGGCGCGATCCTGAAATCGGCCGAAGCGGCGGGCATCAACCTGCGCCGTGTCGGCACGACCAAGATCGGCATCTCGTTCGACGAACGCGCCACCCGCGCCCATACCGAAGCGATCTGGTCCGCGTTTGGCATCGAGCGTCGCGACGACGACCTGACGCATGAGTATCGGCTGCCGTCGGCACTGGTGCGGACCTCGGACTACCTGACCCATCCGGTCTTCCACATGAACCGCGCCGAAGCCGAGATGACCCGCTACATGCGGCGTCTGGCCGACCGCGATCTGGCGCTGGACCGGGCGATGATCCCGCTGGGCTCTTGCACCATGAAGCTGAACGCCACCGCCGAGATGATGGCGCTCAGCTGGCCAGAGTTTGCCGATGTTCACCCGTTCGCGCCGAACAACCAGACCGCGGGCTATGCCGAAATGCTGCGCGATCTGGATGCCAAGCTGTGCCAGGTGACGGGTTATGACGCCTTCTCCATGCAGCCCAACTCGGGCGCGCAGGGGGAATATGCGGGTCTTCTGACCATTCAGGCCTATCACCGGACCAATGGTCAGGGCCATCGCGACATCTGCCTGATCCCGACCTCGGCGCACGGCACCAACCCGGCTTCGGCGCAGATGGTGGGGATGAAGGTGGTGGTCGTGGGTGTGGCCCCGAACGGCGACATTGACATGGACGACTTCCGCGCCAAGGCAGAACAGCACTCGGCCAACCTTGCCGCTTGCATGATCACCTATCCCTCGACCCACGGCGTCTTCGAGACGACCGCGCGCGAGATCTGCGAGATCACGCATAAGCACGGCGGGCAGGTCTATCTGGACGGCGCCAACATGAACGCGATGGTAGGGCTGTCACGGCCCGGCGACATCGGGTCGGACGTCAGCCACTTGAACCTGCACAAGACCTTCGCCATCCCGCATGGCGGCGGCGGCCCGGGCATGGGGCCGATTGGCGTCAAGGCGCATCTTGCGCCCCACCTGCCGGGCAATCCCTTGCTGGCCGACGGTGGCGCGGTTTCCTCGGCCCCCTACGGCTCCGCCTCGGTTCTGCTGATCAGCTGGGCCTATTGCCTGCTGATGGGCGGCGAAGGGCTGACCCAGGCGACCAAGGTGGCGATCCTGAATGCCAACTACATCGCCAACCGGCTGAAGTCGGCCTACCCGATCCTCTATTCGGCGGGCGGACGTGTGGCGCACGAATGTATCCTCGATACCCGGGTGATGAAAGAGCGCGCCGGAGTGACGGTGGATGACGTGGCCAAACGTCTGGTCGACTGCGGCTTTCACGCGCCCACCATGAGCTGGCCCGTGGCGGGCACGCTGATGGTGGAGCCGACCGAAAGCGAGCCGAAGGCCGAGCTTGACCGTTTCATCACCGCCATGCTGGGCATTGCGGCCGAGGCCGAAGCGATCGTCGAAGGTAAGCTTGACGCCGAAGACAACCCGCTGAAGCACGCGCCGCACACGGTCGAGGATCTGGTGGGTGAGTGGAACCGGTCCTACAGCCGCGAATCCGCCTGCTTCCCGCCCGGGGCCTTCCGCGTGGACAAGTACTGGTCGCCGGTCAACCGCGTCGACAACGTCTATGGCGACCGGCACCTGATCTGCTCGTGCCCGCCCCTGGAAAGCTACATGGACGCGGCCGAGTGATCCTCAGCTTAAGACAAGACGGGGCGGCGCTTCGGTGCCGCCCCATTGCAGACAGGAAAGCGCAGGATGTTCCTTTCAACCTTCGATATCTTCAAGATCGGCATTGGCCCGTCCTCTTCGCACACGATGGGACCGATGGTGGCCGCCGCGCGGTTTCTGGACGAGCTTCGCAGCGCCGCTCCGCCGGAAGGCACCCGGCTGCGCGCTAGCCTGCATGGCAGCCTCGCCTTCACCGGCAAGGGCCATGCCACCGACAGGGCGGTCATCCTGGGCCTGCTGGGTTTTCTGCCCGACACTATCGATCCCGACCGCGCCGAGGCACAGGAGGCCGCACTGCGCGCCGCCGGTACCATCGCGCTGCCCGGCCTGCCAGTGCTCGCGTTCCGCCCCGACGATGATCTGATCTTCGACTACGGTCCGCCCCTGCCGGGCCATGCCAACGGGCTGGTTCTGACCGCCCTGCGACCGGACGGCGAACCGCTGCTGTCGCGTACCTATTATTCCATCGGCGGCGGCTTTGTCCGCACCGCCGAAGAGCTTGCCGCCGACCGGGCGCAAGACGGCACGGCACTGGCGGCGGGTCCGGCGACACCGGGCTATCCCTTCCCCTTCACATCGGCGGCCGAGATGCTGGCGATGGGCGCCGCCTCGGGCGAAAGCATCGCCGCGATGAAGCGGGCGAATGAAACCGTGGCGCATGGCGCAAGCCTCGATGACCGGCTGGATGCCGTCTGGGCCGCGATGGACGGCTGCGTCGAACGCGGCTTGCGGCAGGAAGGCATCCTGCCCGGCGGCCTGTCAGTGCGCCGCCGCGCCCGCGAGATTCATCGCCAGCTTCTGTCTGAAACCGGCGCGAACCGCAGCCAGCCGCATGTCGTGAACGACTGGATCGCCACGTATGCGATGGCCGTGAACGAAGAAAACGCAGCCGGTGGTCGGGTGGTGACATCGCCCACCAACGGGGCCGCCGGTGTTGTGCCTGCCGTGGTCCGCTACTACCGCGATCACTGCCACGGCGCGACGCATGAGGGGATCCGCGACTTCCTGCTGGTTGCCGCTGCCATCGGCGGGTTGATCAAGCACAACGCCTCAATCTCGGGGGCCGAAGTGGGGTGCCAGGGCGAGGTCGGATCGGCGTCGGCCATGGCGGCGGCGGGGCTTTGCGCAGCACTTGGTGGCACCAACGACCAGATCGAGAACGCAGCCGAAATCGCCCTGGAGCACCATCTTGGCATGACCTGCGACCCGGCCAAGGGGCTGGTTCAGGTGCCCTGCATCGAACGTAACGGCCTGGGCGCAATCAAGGCGGTGTCGGCGGCCAGCCTTGCGCTGCGCGGCGACGGCCAGCATTTCATGCCGCTCGACAACTGCATCGAGACGATGCGGCAGACCGGCATCGACATGAACCTGAAGTACAAGGAAACCTCCACCGGCGGTTTGGCCGTCAACCTTCCAGAATGCTGAGCATGCCACGTTCCGCCGCTCATCGGGCTTGACACATGCCAGAGCCGCTTGCCCACACTGTGGAAATCTTCGCCGCCTGCGTCTTCGCCATCGCGATCCTGCACACCTTCTCGGCGAAGTTCTTCGAACACCTTGCCCATACCCGCCCGAACCATGCGGGGGTCTTCCATCTTCTGGGAGAGGTCGAAGTCGTTTTCGGCTTCTGGGCCATGGTGCTGATCGTGGAGATCGTGGCCCTGAGTGGAGAGCACACGGCCATCGCCTATATCGAGTCGCGCAACTTTACCGAACCGATGTTCGTGTTCGCGATCATGGTCGTCGCCGGGTCGCAGCCGATCTTGCGGTTTGCCGAACTTCTGGTGCGGGCGGCGACCCGGCTTCTGCCAGTGCGCCGGGGCATGGGCATGTATTTCCTGACCCTCAGCGCTGTGCCGCTGCTGGGGTCGCTGATCACCGAACCAGGCGCGATGACCCTTGCAGCCCTGATGCTGCGCGACGGCGTCTTTTCGCAGGAGGTGCCCCGGACCCTGAAATACGGCACGCTGGGGGTGCTGTTCGTCAATATCTCGATCGGAGGGGTGCTGACCCCCTTTGCCGCGCCACCGGTGTTGATGGTGGTCGGAACCTGGGGTTGGGATTTATCGTTCATGCTGACCACCTTCGGCTGGCGGGCGGCAATTGCCGTGCTCGTCAACGCTGCGGCAATCACCTACCTGTTCCGCGCGCAACTGGAACGGGTTCCCACAGTCGCCGGCGGCACCGGCCCCGCGATGCCGGCAGCGGTGACAATCGTGCACCTGCTGTTTCTGGCCGGGATCGTGCTGATGGCGCACCGTCCCGTCGTGTTCATTGGCATGCTTTTGTTCTTTCTTGGCTTCGCCACCGCCTATGAGAAATACCAAAGCCGGCTGATCCTGCGCGAGGCCCTCTTGGTAGCGTTCTTTCTCGCCGGGCTTGTCGTCTTGGGGGGGCCGCAGCATTGGTGGCTGGAACCCCTCCTGATGCGGCTGGACGAGAATCAGGTCTATTTCGGTGCAACCGCCCTGACCGCAATCACCGACAACGCGGCGCTGACCTATCTTGGCTCGCTTGCCCAGGGGCTGACTCCGGATTTCAAGACAGCGCTTGTGGCGGGGGCAGTGACTGGCGGCGGGCTGACGATCATCGCGAACGCCCCCAACCCGGCCGGTGCGGCTATTCTGCGCGACAAGTTCTCTGACGGCGCCATCAGCCCGCTAGGATTGCTGATTGCCGCTGCCTTGCCAACCTTGACTGCGGTCTGCGCGTTCCGGATCATCTGAGAGATTGACTTGAGCCTGTCCGATCGAAGCGGGCTTCCGTTCTGTCGAAAGACTGGTGACCATTGTCATGGGGCGGGCCGTGGGGCAGCCTTGTTTTGGGCGGCGCCTATTCTGCGATAAACCGTTCCAACTAAGGGCAGGCCACTATGCCTGCTCCTGCAGGTCGATTTCGATAGAATCGAAGTGTATGACGGCCGCCGATTGTGCTTGAGAGAGCCTCCTGATGGCGCGGGAGGCGTTTCGACGGACACCTCCCTCGTGTCACAAATCCAGAGATAATCAGAACAAATTTCTATGGGCCATTGACGGGCGGTAGGCTGTCGATCGGATCGCGGCACTACTGAAAGGACTTAGAAAATGACCGACGACATGCTGCACGTCATGGAATGGCACAACGGGGACAAGGACTATTCCCCCTTCTCGGACGCCGAGATGAAGCGCCGCCAAGACGACGTGCGCCGCTGGATGGCCGACAACAACGTCGATGCGGCGCTGTTCACCAGCTACCATTGCATCAACTACTATTCCGGCTGGCTTTACTGCTACTTCGGCCGCAAGTACGGCATGGTCATCACCCAAGAAGCTTCCACCACGATCTCGGCCGGGATCGACGGCGGCCAGCCTTGGCGGCGCAGCTTTGGCGGCAACATTACCTACACCGACTGGCGGCGGGACAACTTCTACCGTGCGGTGCGCCAGCTGACCCCGGGCGTCAAGCGGCTGGGGATCGAGTTCGACCACGTGAACCTTGACTATCGCAAGGCGCTGGAAGCGGCCCTGCCGGGTGTGGAATTCGTCGATATCGCCCAGCCCTCAATGTGGATGCGGTCGATCAAGTCGGCGGAAGAGCATGCCTTGATCCGCACCGGCGCGCGCATTTGCGACGTAGGGGGCTGGGCCGTGGCGGGTGCCATCAAGGCAGGCGTGCCCGAGCATGAGGTCGCCATCGCCGGTACCAACGCCATGATCCGCGAGATCGCGAACTCCTTCCCCTTCGTTGAACTCATGGACACCTGGACATGGTTCCAGTCAGGCATAAACACCGACGGAGCGCACAACCCGGTGACGAACAAGAAGGTTCAGTCGGGCGAGATCCTGTCGTTGAACACCTTCCCGATGATCTTCGGCTATTACACCGCGCTCGAACGGACGCTGTTCTGCGACCATGTCGATGATGCGAGCCTCGACATCTGGGAAAAGAACGTCGCTGTCCATCGTCGCGGGCTGGAACTGATCAAGCCTGGTGCGAAATGCAACGAGATCGCGCTGGAATTGAACGGCATGTACCGCCAGTGGGACCTGCTAAAATACCGGTCCTTCGGCTATGGGCACTCCTTTGGCGTGCTGTCGCACTACTACGGCCGCGAGGCGGGCGTCGAACTGCGCGAAGACATCGAGACGGAACTGAAGCCGGGCATGGTCGTGTCGATGGAGCCGATGGTCATGTTGCCCGAAGGTGCCCCAGGTGCAGGCGGCTATCGTGAGCATGACATCCTGATCGTGACCGAGACGGGCGCCGAGAATATTACCGGCTTCCCCTTTGGACCGGAGCACAACATAATCAGGAACTGATCCAGACAAGATCAGGGCAAAAGGGGCCGGATCGATCCGGCCCCTTTCCTTTTTGAAGGCCCGCAGTTCGCGACAACGAAAAGGGGGCCGAAGCCCCCCTAGTTGCACCGGGAAGAAGACCCTTCAGTCGAACTCGGACCGCAGGGCCCCCACGATACCGGCAGTGCAGACCTCCAGCAGGATTTGCCCCTTCTCGACAGATGCCTCTTTTGGCGAGGACAATGTGCCCGAGGGTGGCGTCCATTCCGGTTTGACCGGGTAGACGTCGTAGGGCGGGAAGGTGGCGGGCGCATGGTCCACGGCGCGGTCGAGGTGGACGTGTTCAGGGTGCAGCGCCAGCATCAGCGAGGTTTCCAGGACCCCGCCATGTTCCACGTCCCAGCCGGGAAAGCCGCCGGGGTAAAGCCGTGCGATGGCCTCCTTGTGGACGAAATCCCAATAGGACAGCACGACAACCTTCAGATCGGTGATCCCGTCCCAGCGCAGTTCTCGCAACGCCAGATCGATGCCTTCGACGATGAACCACGAGTTTTCAAAATGTCCGTTCACAAGGCAGATCTTGCGCACGCCGTGACGAGCGAATTCCTTGACGACGTCCTTAAGCGCCGACACCAGAGTGGCGCCGTCCAGGCTGGTCGTGCCCGGCAGATGGTTCCCGCCGCCCGACTTCTGGTGGGACTTGTAACCATAGGTGAAGGGCGGAGCTACCAGAGCGCCAATCTCCAGCGCTACACGGCGGGCGAATTCGGTGGGCAAAAGGACATCGACATGCAGCGGCATGTGGTGGCCGTGCTGCTCCATCGAGCCAATGGGGATCAGGATTGGTGTCTGCCCACCGCTCACAGCAGCAGCGTAGTCGGGCCAAGTGAGTTCCGAGGCGAAGGCGGTGGTGTGTTTCATGAGGCCAACCCTGCAAGAGTGATGGCGAAAACTACGTTGCAGGGGGTGCATAAGGAAAATAGATTGTCCCAATCCTTCCATTGACAGAGCAAATCCATGGCGCTGCTCACTAACCTGCCAACCGATCTGTTGCGCACGTTCATCGCGGTGGTGGAACTGGGCGGTCATTCCAAGGCCGGCGCGGTTCTCGGCCGCAGCCAACCCGCGATTTCCCTGCAGATCCGACGCCTTGAGGAACTTGTCCGTGCGCCCTTGTTGTCACAGGAGGGCCGCGCGATCCTCCCCACCCCGGCGGGCGAGGCGCTGCTGTCCTACGCGCGCGAGATGGTACGGATCAATGATGAGGCGGTGCGCTACTTCCACCGCTCGGACATGACGGGAGTCCTGCGCATCGGCCTGCCGACCGATTACGCCGTCGCCTTCTTGCAGAACACGCTGACCTCTTTTCTGCACCTCCATCCAGACGTGGATCTCGAAATCCATTGCGACCTTAGCCGCGAACTGCACCATTTTCTGCGCTCGGACGACCTCGACATCATTGTCGCAACGATGCCCACAGCGCGCATGCCATATCTCTCGCGCGCATGGATCGAACAGCCGATCTGGGCGGCAGCCGAGAACCTGCGCCTGCTCGAGGGCCGCCCGGTGCCGCTTGGAGCGCATCTTGAAGGCTGTGACTACCGCGCCCGAATGATCGACGCGCTCGACGGTGCGGGCCGCCGGTGGCGGATCGTGTATTCCGGTCCCGGAATCTCGGGCTTGCAGAACGCTGTCGTGAACGGGCTGTGCGTCACTGCCCTGACCCAGGCCACGATGTTGCCGGGCATGCGCGAACTGACTGAGACCGACGGATTCCCAAAGCTGGAACCCTTGCGGATCGGTCTGTTCTACAAGCACCCCCGACTGTCGGTGGCGGGATTGCAGCTGGTCAGTGACCTTGTCGCCAGCCTAGAAAGCGTGGGCTCAGGCGTGAACACGTTGCCGAACTGATGAAGTGGCAAGCAGGATAACGGCTGCTTATCAGTGGATTTCAAGAACCGATTTTGTACGGTCACCCTGATCTCTTAACGTGACGGTCAAGAGAACGCCCTTGCGGCCGAATACGGGGAGAAACGAAATGACCAACACAAACGGGACCGCAAGCGGCCTGACGCGCCGATCGCTGCTTGCATCTGGGGCGGCCATGCTGGCCACGCCGATGCTGTCGCGGCGCGCCTTCGCACAGGCGACGGAACTGACGATGCTCGCCTGGTACGGCCATGCAGAGCCGGATATCGTTGCAGAGTTCGAGGCCGAGAACAACGTCAAGTTCGTTCCGAAATACTATACCGGCGGCGACAACATGCTGGGCCTGATCTCGCAGTCGCCCCCCGGCACTTTTGACGTGATCCTGTCGGATGCCGAATATGTAACGGCGCTGAATGAGGCCGGCTATGTTGAAGAGCTGGACCCGAACGACTACGCCATCGCGGACTATTTCCCGGAGTTTCAGAACTTCCCAGGCAACTGGAAGGACGGAAAACTGTTTTCCCTTATCACCCGTTTCGGTTTCCTTGGTGTCGCCTACAACACCGATGCGCTGACCGAAGCCCAGGCATCCAGCTATAACGTCTTCTGGGATCCGAAGCTGACCGGCAAGGTTGGCCATTTCGACTGGCACCTGCCGAACCTTGGCCAGATCAGTCTGCTGAACGGCAACGCCACCCCTTACGACATTGACGAGGCTGCCTGGCAGGCCGTAAAGGAAAAGACCATGTCGCTGCGTCCGCAGGTGGGCGGCTTCTTCGACTACGGCGGGACGTTCTCGTCGCTGAACGACGGGCAGATGCTGGCCTTCTGTGGCATCGGCGACTGGATCACCGGCGTTCTTCAGAAGAACGGTGCCAAGGTCAGCACCGCGATCCCCGAGGAGGGCGGGCTGCAATGGTCCGAGTGCTTCTCGATCGGCAAGGGCTCGGCCAAGGCAGACCTGGCGAAGAAATGGATCCAGTACATCACGTCAGCCAAAGGTCAGGCGAAATCGGCTCAAATGGCGGCCTATCCGGCGCTGATCCCGAACCAGAAGGGTTGGGAAGTCCTGAATGCCAGCAATCCGGATGAAGCCAAACGCCAGGGCATGCTGATTGGTGAGCCCAATGTGATGGACCTGATCCGGTCCGGCCGAATCCACTACCGCCAATGGCCGATCCAGCAGGATCTAGAGACCTGGAACGACTTCTGGTCGGAATACAAAGGCGCCTGACCGGGAAGGGCCCTGAAACATAGGGTCGGCAACTCCTTCAGTGCCGGCCCATGCCCCATCAGATGGAGTTCGCCCTCCGATGCGACGCCCGATTTCACTTTATGGTCTGACGTTCTCGCTGCCGCTTCTGATCTGGCAGGTTCTGTTCTTCGTCTTCCCGCTGGTCTTCCTGGTCGCGCTGTCCTTCTGGACGGTGAAGAACTTCGTCATGCGGCCCGACTTCGACACGGTGAACTGGACCACCATGTATGGACGGACGGTCTTCTGGCAGGCCTATGGCACAACGCTTGCACTCGCCGCCGCTGCTTCCGTCCTGACAAGCGTTCTGGCCTTTCCGGCGGCCTATGCCGTCGCCTTCAAGTTGAGCGACACTTCCCGACGCTGGGCGGTCTTCCTGATGGTGATCCCTTTCTTCACCAGCTACTTGGTGCGTGTCTATTCTTGGCAGACCTTCCTATCCGACAACGGCATCATCAACGTGATCCTGAGCTGGATCGGGCTTGGTCCTTTTGTCATGCTGAACACCGTCGGCGCTACGATGATCGGCTACCTGACGCTGAGCTTCCCGCTGGTCGTGCTGTTGCAGCTTTTCAGCCTCGTCTTTATCGACCGCACCCTGATCGAGGCCGCGCACAACATGCGCTGTGGGCGGCTGCGCACCGTGTTCGAGGTGGTCATTCCCTCGGCTCGCACCGGCCTCGTGATCGCCGCCCTTTTCTGCTTCATCTTGTCCTTCGGCGACTTTGTCAGCCCCGTCTATCTGGGCGGGGGAGAGCCTACGACGCTGTCGATCCTGATCACCGACACCACCAAGTCTGGCCAGCAGTGGCCCCGCGCCGCCGTGATCGCACTGACCATGATCGGCACGCTGATGGTCGTGGCCTTCGTGGCAGTGAAATTTGCCTACAAGGGGAAGTCGAAATGAGCGGCGCTGCCGACATGAACCGCAACCGGGCGCTGGACTGGGCTTTGGTGGCCTACATCGTGCTGGCCTACGCCTTTGTCTTCGCGCCTATCGCGGCCAGTTTCGTCTTTAGCTTCAACTCGGACCGCTTTCCTTCGATCCCGCTCGGTGAATTCTCGCTGGACTGGTACCGAGCGATCGCCACCGATCCGCTCGTCTGGGAGGGCGCGCGCAACACGCTGATGGTTGGTGTGATCGTCGGGGTCGTCTCAACCCTCTTGGGCTTTGGCGCTGCCTATACCGACTATCGCTACAAGTTCGCGGGCAAGCAGGTCTACCTTGCGCTGGCGCTCCTGCCACCCACAATTCCGGTAATCATCCTGGGCCTTGCCATGCTGGCCTACCTGTCGCGCGTCAACCTGTCGGGCAATGCGCTATCGGTCATCATCAGTCACGTCGTCGTCTGCGCGCCCTTTGCAATGGCGATTATCCGGTTGCGTCTGTCGCAGATGGATCCGGCGCTGGAACCTGCCGCCTGGAACCTTGGCGCTTCGGAATGGATGGCAATGCGGCATGTCATCGTGCCGTTCTGCGCCCCCGCGATCCTTGGCGCGCTCTTCATCACGATGGCTGTCTCCTTCGACGAATTCGCCGTGGCCTGGTTTGTCTCTGGCCTGAACGAGACGCTGCCCGTCAAGGTGCTAGGCTTCCTGCAGGGTCAGGTCAGCCCACGGATCAACGCCATCGGCACTTTCGTCTTCATCCTCTCCATGACGCTTGTGATCCTGGCGCAGCTGCTGCTGTCCGGCCGCGGCGCCAAGTCCGCCGAAAGGGAATAACACGATGAGCCGCGATACCCTGGTTTCCTTTGAAGGCGTGGTCAAAAGCTTTGGCAACTTCGTTGCCGTGCAGAGGTTGGACTTCGAGATAAAGAAGGGCGAGTTCCTGGCGATCATGGGATCGTCGGGGTGTGGCAAGACCACGACGCTGCGTATGCTGGCCGGGCTTGAGGCGCCGACCGAAGGCGTGATCAGGCTGTCGGGCAAGCCAATCAACGACCTGCCGACCTGGAGCCGGGACACGCCGATGGTGTGGCAAAGCCTGGCGCTCTTCCCGTTCCTGAACGTCCGCGAAAACGTCGAATTCGCGCTGAAGATGCGCGGCGTGGGCAAGGCCGAGCGTCGCCGCCGGGCTGAACAATGGCTGGATCGGATGCAGATCACCGAGTTCGCCGAACGCAACATCTCGCAGCTTTCCGGTGGACAGCGGCAGCGCGTGGCGCTGGCTCGGTCGCTTGTGGTGGAGCCTGAGATTCTGCTGCTCGACGAACCGCTGTCAGCGCTGGATGCCGCACTGAAGGTGCGGATGCAGTCAGTCCTGAAGAACCTCCAGCGCGAGACGGGCATTACCTTCGTGTATGTCACGCACAGCCAGTCCGAGGCCTTCTCGATGGCAGACCGGGTTGTAATCATGAGCCGAGGCAATATCGAACAGATAGGTACTCCGCAGGAAATCTATCGAACACCGAAGACAAGGTTCGTCGCTGATTTCCTCGGATCGTCGAATGTTTTCACCGGAACATTGCAGCGCGGGTCGGCGGGAAGCGGGATCGAGATTTCCACTAGCGTTGGACGTTTCGATCTTGATCTCCCGAACAACAGTAATCCGCTTGGACAATCTGCGACTTTGACAGTCTTGGATACGAAAACACAGCTCAGCCACACACGGCCTGCAGGTGCCAATGCAGTTCCCGTTCGTATGATCGGTGAGGAATTTGTCGGCGCAACAGCGACGATTTATCTTGAAACCTCAGACGGCCAGGAAATGAGGGTCCAGAAGGGCCATCAAGAGCTTGCCGAGTTGGACCTTGAAATAGGGCAGTCCCTTTTCGCTTGGTGGAGGAAAGAAGATGGTCACCTCATCGCGTCATCCTAATTCTTCGACCGGATCGGCATTGGTTGCAGGTCGTCTGACTCCTATGGCGATGGACAATGCGACAGATAAAATCGATAGCCTTGTGCTGTCTGTTGCGACAACGGGAATGAGTAAATCGCAGATTGCGGCAGTTTCATTCCCCACTGCCGACCTTATTCATCGGATAGCCAAGATACTGGGAAGAAACCCATTCAGGCGGCAGCGCGGCCAGTAGAACTGGTTGTCTCCTGAACCAAACAGATGGTTTCTCCAGATCTGAACAGGAGTCCCCAGCATGACGAGTCACATCTTCAGGACAGCTCTGGCAGAGGCTGCGCCGGTTATCGCAACTGGCGTCGCGCATTTGCGCTATTCCGGTGAAGTCCGAACTCGGGATTTTGCTTTCCTGACACTGCCAAATTTTACGCTGCTTGCCTTCAGCGCCCTGATTGATCCGTTGAGGATTGCAAATCAGTTGACGCAACAACCCCTCTATAGTTGGCGCGTGGTCAGCATCGACGGGAAGCCCGCCCAGAGTTCGGCCGGAGTTCGGATAGATGCCGATCAGGGGTTGGAGCGTCTGGGCCGGGAAACAACGGTAGTGGTCTGCGCTGGCACCGACTCTTCAGGTGCAGCTGATCGTAATGTGCTTCAATGGCTGCGGGAACATTCCAGACATGGAGGCAGGCTTGGGGCTGTGTGCACAGGAGCCTATACACTTGCGCGCGCTGGCCTGATAGGTGACGATTCCACCACCGTTCACTGGGAGAACTTGGCAGCATTTCGCGAGCTGTTCGGAATCGAACCTCTCGAACAGCTCTATGTGATCGGTCGCAGGCATTTCTCCAGCGCGGGAGGTGAGGCCGTGATCGACATGATGCTGGCCCTGATTGAACGCGATTACGGTCGTCATCTCGCTAAATCAGTGGCCGACATGTGCCTGCATTCCACGATCCGCAGCGCGACTGATCGGCAGACACAGCTTTTCCCTTCCGCGACCGAGCGCCGAAATCCGGATCTCCTTCGAGTTGTCAATGCGATGAAAATGAACATCGCGGTTCCGCTGGAGATCTGCGAACTTGCCGACATTTTTGGCACCAGCCAGCGCCAGCTCGAGCGGTCCTTCAAGAGATGCATGCGTGAGACGCCGAAGAGCTATTATCTTGGCCTTCGGCTTCAAGAGGCGCGCGACCTGCTCCGCAGCACCACCATGTCGGTGCTGGAGGTTGCGATCGAAACCGGATTCAGCAGCCGAGGTAGCTTTTCAAAGGCATTCAAACAGCGCTTCGGCTTTTCACCTTTGGAACATCGGGGATAGCAAGTCACGGACCTGCCTGCGCTTTTCAGACTGAGTACGAAGGTCAACTCCCGTAACCAGTGGGTCGCCAGTGCCCTGTGCGAACCTTCCGAGGACTGAGCTAATCCCCGATTGTTGGACAGATTTCGGGGTGATTTAAGCTACGGCCTGCACCTGCTGGTCGGTTTCGATGGTGTTGAAGTAGACCACGGCGGGCACACCGAGATTGGTGATGATGCGGTCGACCACGCTCTTGCCGGTCAGGGGCAGCGTGCACTGGTGCAGCACCTGCGCTCGCCGTGTTTCGAGGTGTGGTCCATCACGACCACGACACGCCCCACGCCCGCGACAAGGGCCATCGCCCCGCCCATACCCTTGAAGAGCTTGCCGGGGATCATCCAGTTCGCGAGGTCGCCATTCTCGGCCACTTCCATCGCGCCAAGGATCGCCATGACGATCTTGCCGCCACGGATCATGGCGAAGGAGGTCGCGCTGTCGAAGAACGCGGTCTGCGGCAGTTCGGTAATCGTCTGCTTGCTGGCATTGATGAGGTCGGGGTCTTCTTCGCCCTCATAGGGGAATGTGCACGGCAAATGGCCGCATTCCTCCCTAACCAGCCGCCAGACCAGAGCTCCGTATAAGGTGGATTGAGCGGGCCGTGCACGGCAAATGAAGCGCAAATCCTGCCCCCGCAACCAACACGCTCCTTCGCTCTCCCATTCCGATGACGGCCTTCGTTTTGACAGCACAGGGTACCTTGCCGTCCCACTACAATTCCCCTCTTTCGGCCTTGTTGAGGAAGTGGACGATCTTCTCGGTCTGGGCGAGGTCGGTTTTGAGGAAGTCGCGCATGCCCGGGTCGGTTTCGTCTTCGAGCAGGCGCTTGAGTTCGCGGATCTCCTCTTCGAACTCGGGTTTATGCTCCATCCAGTCGTCCCACTGGGCTTTCTCCTCCTTGGTGGAGGGACCGACAATCCGGATCGTCCCGGCGTTCGGATCGAGCTTGATATGGTCGGGATGGGGCAGGGGATCGGGGAGATGGGTGATACCGAGCGACCGACGTCGCGTCAACTCTCGCTCCCACTGGATCTTGTACTCCATCGCGGTGTCAAGCCATTTGTCATGGAGCGCCTTGTTGCTGGTCTCGACGGCAGCGAGAAGTTCGGCGAAGAGCCGCTGCGAGCGGTGCTGGCCCTTGACGGCATTGACGGCAAGTGACCGCAGGACGGCTTGGGCGATCGGCACGCTGACGCTGCGCTCACCATCGCGGACCTTTATGCTGCGATAGGCCTCCTCGAGGATGATGGTCTTCATCCGTTCCTCGTGCAGCGCCGGAAGCTTGTTCTTCGCGCCCTTTGGCCGGCCGCGGGGATTGCCAGACTGTCCCTTGCGGAACCGGGTGCTCTCGGGCGGCTTGGCATAGCCGACCTCATAGCCTGGTCGCACCGCCAGCGCGCCCGGCTTGCCGTCCGGGAAGCCGGGTGTTTCAAGGTCCGTTCCCGGCATTGACTTGTTCTTGCCCTTGCCCGCACTCATTCTGCGGCCTCCATTGGGGCAAGGACCGAAGCCGCGGCGACCCTGGGCCAGCCGCAGACAAGATGCTCAGCCACGTCGCCAGCGAAGGTCTCCCATCGGGCCAGGATGCGGTCGCAATAGATCGGATCGAGTTCGACGAGCCGCGCCCGCCGGCCGGTCTTTGCCGCCGCGATCAGGGTGGAGCCGGAGCCGCCGAAGGCATCGAGCACGATCTCGCCCCGCGCCGAGACATCGCGGATCGCGTCGGCAATCATCTGCACCGGCTTCACGGTCGGATGCAGCGCCAGTTCCTCCATTCGGCCCTTCCGCATGGTGTTCACGCCGCGGTAATTCCAGACATTGGTGCGGTAGCGGCCGTGCTGCCCGAGCTCGAAGCTGTTCACATGCGGGGCGGTGCCCTTCTTGAACACGAAGATGAGCTCGTGGCGCGAGCGGTAGAAGCTGCCCATGCCACCATTGTCCTTGGCCCAGACGATGAGGTTCTTTAGCTCGTCATAGACCGCATGGCCGGCCGCCAGCATCTCGCGCAGGTGGCGCCAGTCCATGCAGAGGAAGTGGATCGAGCCATCGCAGCTGTGGTCCGCCATGTTGCGGAACGCCCGGGTCAGGAAGGCGGTGAACTCCTCCGCGCACATCTCGCCCGAGGCCATGGCGAACTCGCGATGCCTCGTCTTGCCTGCACCGCCGACATGGCCGTCGATCTTCACGTTGTAGGGCGGATCGCTGAACACCATGCGGGCCACATCGCCCGCCATCAGCTGGTCCAGCACCCGGACATCGAGTGCATCGCCGCAGGCAAGCCGGTGGACGCCCAATTGCCAGATATCGCCCGGACAGACCCGGCGCGGCGCGATCTCGGGCAGGATGTCATCCGCGGGATTGCCCGGCTCTTCAGGCGCCAGCCCCTCGATCAGGCTGTCGATCTCGGCCACCTCGAAGCCGATCACACCGAGATCGAAGCCGAGCTCCTCGCTGGCCAGCAGGCCCTTCAGCTCCTCCGCCAGCACCTCCTCGTCCCAACCGGCGTTCAGCGCCAGCTTGTTGTCGGCGATGACATAGGCGCGCTTCTCCGCCGGCGTCATGTGCTCGATCCTGAGGCAGGGTACGGTTGCGAGCTCGAGCGCCTTGGCGGCCTCGACCCGACCGTGTCCGGCCAGGATCACGTTCGCCTGGTCGATGAGGATCGGATTGGTAAAGCCGAAGGTCTCGATCGAGCGCGCGATCTGCTTCAGCTGCCTGGCCGAATGGGTCCGGGCATTTCGCTCCCAGGGACGAAGGTTGCCCGGCGGGATCTGTTCGATATGGCTGCTCGTCACGTCTTCACCTCATGTCGTGTCTGCCTGACTGTTCTTGTTCGGCTTATCAGCCCGCTGGAAACGGGGGAGACTAAACCATGAACATTGTGGGACCCTCGGGCCATTTTGTAAAATGAAGGACCCGTCCGGATGACGATGATTTGAACTGGACTTCGCCTCGGCTTGGAGCGCTACTTTCCCCCGAGCCCGGCCGAGCCCCGGGCTTGTCCCGGTACGGACCGGCGCGACTGCGCGTCGGCCATGATCCGGGGAGAGACCAATGCCAGCAGCGATTGACAGGACCCGCGCGCCCAAAGGCCGGACGCCCGGCGATCCGTGTCCTGTCCCCGCCGCCGATCGCGGGCACTCCGCCGCGCCTGCCACGTCCGCGATCGACCCGGAGGGGCTTGCCGCTCTGGACCGTGCGGGGCTGGCCTGGCTTTGGTCGCACCTCATGGGCGGACCGGTTCCCCGCCATATGAGCCAGCCGATCCAGCGCCGATTCCTCGCCCATGCGCTGCAGGCGCGGGCCGCGGGCGACCTTGCCCCGGCGCTTGTCGCGCGTCTCGACCGGGTCGCCCGTGACGGAACAGCCGCGGCCCCGCCCGGTCTCAAGCCCGGTGCGCGCCTCCTGCGCCAGTGGAATGGCGTCACCCATGTGGTCGATGTCGAGCCGGAGGGCTTTCGCTGGAACGGCATCCGGCACCGCTCGCTCTCGGCCATCGCCCGGACCATTACCGGCGCCCGCTGGTCCGGCCCGCGGTTTTTCGGCCTGACGGAGAAGGGTGATGCCCCCGCGCGGTCCGGGACACGCTGCCGTCGCGCCCGCAGCACGGAATTGTCAAGTGACCCGAAGAGGGCCGAGGCGGCGACGCTGCCCGGTCTGGCGCCGACCTCGGCCCTGGGGGCCGCATGACCGCGCCCGCCAGGATCCGCTGCGCCATCTACACCCGCAAGTCGAGCGAGGAGGGGCTGGAGCAGGAGTTCAATTCCCTCGATGCGCAATACGAGGCCTGCAAGGCCTATGTTGCGAGCCAGCGACAGGAAGGCTGGAGCCTTGTCCCGGAGCGCTTCGATGATGGTGGCCTGTCGGGCGGCACGCTTGACCGTCCGGCGCTGCACCGGCTCCTGGCCGAGATCGAGGCCGGGCGGATCGGCATGGTGGTTGTCTACAAGATCGACCGGCTGACCCGCTCGCTCGCCGACTTCGTCCGCCTGGTGGAGCGGCTCCAGGCGAGGGCCTGCTCGTTCGTCTCCGTCACCCAGGCCTTCAATACTTCGAGCTCGATGGGACGACTGACGCTGAACGTGCTCCTGTCCTTCGCCCAGTTCGAGCGTGAAGTCACGGCCGAGCGCATCCGCGACAAGATCGCCGCCTCGAAGCAGAAGGGTCTCTGGATGGGCGGCCGTGTTCCGCTCGGTTATGCCCGCCATCCCGATCCGCAGCGCCGGGAACTCATGGTGGAGCCGGCCGAAGCCACGACCGTGCAGAAGCTCTTCGAGCTCTACGGCGCGCTTGGCAGCCTCTGCGACCTCGAGATCGAGGCGGCACGGCGCGGACTGCGACCACGGGCACCGGTCCATCCCGAGACCGGGACCTTCCGGCCCCGCCCGTTCAGCCGCGGCCAGCTGCATTACCTGCTGACCAACCCGGTCTATCTCGGTCGCATCCGCCACAAGGACCGGACCTATCCCGGTCAGCATCCGGCCTTGGTCCCGGAGGATCTCTGGCAGCGGGTGCAGGACCGGATGATGGCGGCCCGCGCCCGACCGCGTGGCCGGAGCCAGGCTGGCGCCGAGCCGCGTCTCCTTCTTGGCAAGATCCGGGACGAGACCGGCGATCTCCTGACCCCCACCCACACGCAGCGCCATGGGAGGCGCTTCTCTTATTACGTCTCCCGCCGGCTCGTTACCGGTGGCGCCGACCCGACCGGCTGGCGGATACCGGCCCGCGCCCTCGAGGCGGCTCTGGCCGGCATGGTCCTCGGCCATCTGCGCGAGATGGCGCAGTCGCACCGGCTCCTCGATGAACCGGACATCCTGGTCGCGGACCGGATGGTCGCCGAAGTCGCGACCCTCGCACAGGCTTGTGCCGCCGAACCGGCACGGCTCGGCCGTCTCGTCGCCCGCGTAACCCTTGGCCCCGGGTCGGTCCGGATTCGGCTTGAGGCGGCGGCCATCGGCGAAGCCTTTGGTCTTGCTCCCGAACGCATCGCCGCCCCTGTTCTCGACCTCGCTGGCCCGTTCCGGATCCGCCGGCGCGGCAACGAGGCGCGCATCGTCGCGGGCGAGCGGCTGCCGAGCCCGGATCCGGTCCTGCTCCGTATCCTTTCCGAGGCCCGCACCTGGGCCCGCGACCTCAGGGCCGGAATTCCACTGGCAACGATCGCCGCCCGCACCGGCCATTCGGAAGCCTATCTCCGCACCCGACTGCCAATCGCCTTTCTCTCGCCGCGCCTGCAGCAGGCAATCCTGGAAGGGCGCCAATCCCCCGACCTGACCGTCGCCCGCCTGGTGCGCGAGAGGATTCCGCTTGACTGGGCTGCCCAGGAGCGCCGGTTCGGCGCCGCTTGAGCCCCCTCATCTTCGGTACTCGCCGGAATCGGCACTTCCCTGTTCCGCGGATTTCCTTCCCTGATCGGTGGAGTTTATTCCCTGTTCGACCCGAATGAATTCCCTGTCGTTTGCGAGCAGGGAATTTGGCCGTAACCGACGGAAATCGCCGCAAAATCTTGGGGGTAATCACCCAAATCCTGCCGAAAAATCGCCGATACCCTGTTAATTCCCTGTTTCCATCGCGCGAGGGCAAACCGAACCACGTCCCGGGCCCCGCGGAGACGCAGCGCCGGAAAGCGTGGATGTCGCAGGTACAGGCCCCTCTCCGAGCGAAGCGCGACCCGCTAACCCGCGGAAACACGCAGGAAAATCGGGTGGAGACAGTTATGTAACGAAATCAAGCGGGTGGCTGGCGGAGGGAAAGGGACTGGGGTCGAACCTTCTCTGGCCTCGGCTGTGTGCCAAGATTCCGCCGTCGCCGGGTGTCAGGTGTATTCTCGCTCTCTCTCGCCCGTTAGGGCGTCGTTAAAGCCCCACTTCCGCGCAACGACGTTGTCAGGCGTCAAAGACCTGTATTGATCGGAACAAGCCGCGCACCGGCGCTGTCCGGTCGTGCCGGCATCGCTGGCGCCCGACACCGGGGGCTATCCCCGAAGGCGGGGTGCAGGGCTGCCCTTGCCCAGAAGAAAGCCCACCAATGCCTCCGCGGCACGGGTCGGACTGCGGTCACCCAGATGCAGGTCGTACACCCAGTTGGACGGTATGTCGCCGGGAAACGGGGCGACCAGAAGGCCGCGGCTCAGATGGACTTCAGCCAGAGATGCGACCGTGATCGCGCAGCCCAGACCGGCAACGGCCATCTCCAGCGCGACGTTGGAACTGTCAGTCTTCGGGCCGCGCTCAAGAGGCAGGTCGGTCAGCCCGTGATGGCAGGCGAAGGCTTCCCAATGGTCGGGGCGGCCGAGAACGTGGATCATTCCCTTGCGCGCCACGTCGGCGGGCGTGGTCAAAGCATCGGGGCCGGAGAGGAACTCGGACGCGCAGACCATGACCAGCCGCTCCTGCTGCAGGCTCGTCCCCAGAATCTGCTCTCCGCGTTGGCGCGGGGTGATGCGCAGGTCGGCGATCTGCTCGCCCGGTTCGGCCCAGATCGTGGCGTGAACAGTCACATCGACGCCCGGGTGCAGATCGCGGAAGGCGCGCAGGCGGGCAGGCAGCCAGTTGGTGGCAAGGCTGGCGGGGCATGAAATCGTCACCTCCTGCCGGTGCGACCGGTTGAGGATCTGGCCCGTCGCCGCCTCTATCTGCGCCAACGCCTGGCGCAGGCCGGGCAACCAAGCCGCTCCTATCTCGGTCAGCACGAGGTTGCGCGGAGAACGGTGAAAAAGGGGGCGTCCGATGAAATCTTCCAGCGCCCTGACATGACCAGATACTGCCGCCTGCGTCAGAGCCAGTTCGGCAGCGGCACGTGTAAAGCTCTGGTGCCGCGCCGCGGCCTCGAAAGACCGGATAAAGTTAAGGGGCGGAAGAGATGTCATTTCTGTTCTCCTGCATGGATATTAGCCGATGCAACTCCTTCGCGCCAATGCGGTACCCACAAGGAAAACGGGGTCCAGCCCGTTGTTTCCTTTTCGTGAACGCTTTTGCATCCGCCGCTAGTCTGGTTCCGCAGGCGGGGGGAAGATCATGCGCGAGACGCGGCGGGGACGCAGACAGAAGGCGGGGACAACCATCCCGCAACTGCCATGGGAAGTTGTGCGCAACCCATATCGCCCGCTTGATATCCTGACACCCGAGCAGATGGAGGACCTGCACGGCACCTCGATCCGCATCCTCAAGGAACTCGGCGTCAAGGTGATGGGGGCGAACGCGCGGGCCCTGTTCGCCGCTGCCGGGGCAAGGATCGACGACGACGGGCTGGTGCGGATCGATGAGAGCATCGTCGAGGCCGCCCTCGCTACGGTGCCGAAAGCCTTCACCCTGACCCCGCGCAACCCGGGCCGGCGTGTGCATCTGGGCGGTGATCATCTGGTCTTCGGACTGGTGGCCGGCCCGCCGAACGTGCACGATGCCCTGCGCGGCCGCCGGTCAGGCAACTTGTCGGATTACCGGGATTTCATCCGCCTTGCGCATTACTTCAACGCCGTTCACCTGATCGGCAACCAGGTGACGGCCCCGCAGGAATTGCCTGCGAACAACCGCCATCTCGATACCTATCTCGCCAACCTGACCCTTTCGGAGCTGTCGTTCCATTGCACCGCGATCGGGCGTGGCCGAGCCATGGACGGGATTCGCATGATGGCGATTGCGCGCGGCATCTCGCTGGAGGAGATCGCCCGCGATCCGGGTGTCATCACCATCATCTCGGTCAACTCGCCGCGGCTTCTGGACGATGCGATGGGCGACGGGCTGATCGCCATGGCCGAACACGGCCAGCCCGTGACCATCACCCCATTCACCCTGATGGGTGCGATGACGCCCGTCAGCCTGCCCGCCGCCATGGCGCAGCAGAATGCCGAGGCGCTGTTCGGCGTGGTGCTGACTCAGCTTGTCAAACCCGGTGCGCCAGTCATGTATGGCGCCTTCACCTCGAACGTGGACATGCGGTCGGGCGCCCCCGCCTTCGGCACGCCCGAGAACACCAAGGCCAATGTCATCGCAGGCCAGCTTGCCCGGCGCTATGGCCTGCCCTATCGCACCTCGAACGCCAATGCTTCGAATGCGGTCGATCTGCAGGCGGCCTACGAGACCGCGATGGCCACCTGGGGCGCGGTGATGGGGGGCGCGAACCTGATCTATCATGCGGCGGGCTGGCTGGAAGGCGGGCTCACGGCGAGTTTCGAGAAGCTGATCCTCGACGTGGAGATCCTGCAAAACATGATCGAATTCCTGCGCCCCGTGAAATGGGATGCCGAGGAACTGGGTTTCGACGCGATCCGGGACGTGCCCGCCGGCGGTCATTTCTTCGGCGCCGCCCACACGATGGAACGCTACGAACGCGCCTTCTACCAGCCGATGCTGTCGGACTGGCGCGGATATGAAAACTGGCAGCTTGCCGGCGCAAAGGACGCGTCCGCGCGGGCGACCGACCTCTGGCAGCAGGCGCTGCAGGACTATGAAGAGCCGCCGATGGACCCGGCGATCCGCGAGGAATTGGAAGCTTATGTCGCACGGCGCAAGGAAGAGATCGGCCATGACGAACCCTGAGACCGCGAAACCAAAATCCCACGCCCAGGCGGTCGTCATCGGCGGCGGGCTGATCGGCTGTTCGATCCTTTACCACCTGACCAAGCTGGGCTGGACCGACGTGGTGCTGCTGGAACGCGCGGAACTCACCTCCGGGTCCACCTGGCATGCGGCGGCCAATATCCACGGGCTGCACGACAGCACCAACATCAGCCGCATCCAGCATTACACGATGGGCCTTTACAAGGAGCTCGAGGTCGAGACGGGCCAGGGCTGCGGCATCTTCCAGCCCGGCAGCCTCTATCTGGCGCAGACCGAGGCGCGCGAACACCAGTTGCGCCTGCAGGCTGCCAAGGCGCGCTACTACGGCATGGAGTTCTTCGAGGTCAGCCGGGACGAGGCCGAACGCCTGCACCCGCTGGTCAACTTCGATGGCATCCGCTGCATCATGTACGAACCCCAGGGCGGCAATGTGGACCCCTCGGGCGTCACCATGGCCTATGCCGCAGGCGCGCGCGCACGCGGCGCACAGATCGTCCGCAATTGCCCCGTCTCGGCGACGCGGCCGCAGGCCAACGGGTCGTGGATCGTCGAGACGCCGCTGGGCGATGTGCATACGCAGTGGGTGGTGAACGCGGCTGGCCTCTGGGCGCGCGAGGTGGCCGCGCTGGCGGGGATCACCCTTCCGCTGATGCCGACCGAGCATCAGTATTTCGTCACCGAGACCATCCCCGAGATCGCGGCGATGGACCGCCGCCTGCCATCGGTCGCCGACCGCGACGGCGAATATTACCTGCGGCAGGAAGGCAAGGGCCTGCTGGTCGGCGCCTATGAGCGCGACATGAAGTTCTGGGCCGAGGATGGCACGCCCCAAGGCTTCGGCCACGAACTGTTCGCCGACGACCTGGAGCGGATCGAGCCCAACATTCTGCGCGCCATCGACCGCGTGCCGGCGGTGGGCGGCGCAGGCATCAGGCGGGTCATCAACGGGCCGATGATCTGGTCGCCCGACAGCGCGGCCCTGTTCGGCCCGGTGCCGGAACTGCGCAACTATTTCTGCTGCAATGGCATCATCCCCGGCTTTTCGCAATCGGGCGGGCTGGGGCTGCTGTCGGCGGAATGGATCGTGGAGGGCGAGCCGAAGCTTGACATGTTCGGTTGGGATCTGGCGCGCTTCGGCGCCTGGGCTGGGCGCGACTTCACGCGCGAAAGGGTGCGCGACCAGTATGCCAACCGCTTCAAGATCCATTTCCCGAACGAGGAACGCGCCGCGGGCCGTCCGGTTCGCATACGGCCCGTCTATGCGGTACAGAAGGCCATGGGCGCAGTTTTCGGTCTGAACTACGGCTGGGAACATCCCTTGTGGTTCGCCGCTGACGGTGAGCCGTGCGAAGAAACCATCGGGTTCGAGCGGCAGAACTGGTGGGCCCCCGTGGGGCGCGAGGCGCATATGCTGCGCGACCGGGCGGGGATCATCGACATCTCGAACTTCGCGCGATACCGCATCTCCGGCCCCGCCGCGAAGGACTGGCTGGAGGCTCTGCTTGCCAACCGGATCCCGGCCAATCCGGGCCGGTCCTGCCTTGCCCCGCTGATCGGCAAGCGCGGCGGGATCGCGGGGGATTTCACCGTCACCTGCCTTGCCCCGGACGACTATTTCATGGTCGGCTCGGGCATGGCGGAACGCTATCACAAGCGCTTCTTCGATGCCGTGCCCCAGCCGGCAGGCACCGCGTGGCGCAGCGTGACCGACGCCATGGCGGGGTTCAACATCGCCGGTCCTTTGGCCCGCGACATCCTGCAACGGCTGACCAATGCTGATCTGTCGAACGCCGCTTTCCCCTTCATGCGCTCGGCGCAGATCGAGGTGGCGGGCGTGCCCTGCATCGCACTGCGCGTCAGCTTCACCGGCGATCTGGGCTGGGAGCTGCACTGCGCCGAGGCCGATCAGGCGCGGCTATATGCTGCGCTGCTGGAAGCAGGCAAGGCGGCGGGCGCGGGCCCCGTGGGCAGCCGTGCACTGATGAGTATGCGTGTCGAAAAGGGCTACGGCAGCTGGGGGCGCGACTATTCGCCGGAGTACTGGCCGCACGAGACGGGGCTGGCCGGCCTCGTCAAGCTCGACAAGCCCTTCCTGAACCGCGATGCCTGCGCCGAGGTCATGGCTCGCCCGGCGCGCGAGGTGCTGCGCTATCTGGAGATCGCCGCAACCACGGCGGACGCCACCGGCAACGAACCGATCTTCGACCTGTCGGGCGCGCCTGCGGGCAAGGTCTCGTCCGGGGCCTACGGCTATCACCTCGAAAAGTCGCTGGCGCTGGCCTATCTGCGCCCCGACATCGCGGCGGGGGCCGAGCTTGAGGTGATGATCCTCGGCCGTTCGCACCGCGCCCGGGTGCTGGCCGCGCCGCCCTTCGACCCCGAAGGACGGAGGTTGCGCGGCTGAGGCATCACGCCTCGGCCGCAAGCGCCTCGATCTCGACCACGAACTCGGGCCGGGTGAAGCCCGACACGATCATCAGGGTCGAGGCCGGCACGGGGGTCAACCCCGCCGCCCAGGCATCGCGCGCCGACATGTAGCCCGCCATGTGCGCTCGGTCGGTCACATAGGCATTTAGCCGCAGCACATGGCCCCGGCCCATGCCAACCTCGGCCAGGATACGGTCGATATTGGCCAGACACAGCGCCGCCTGCGCCTCGGCCCCATCGGGCACGGTATCATCCGGGGCCACTCCCAATTGCCCCGAAACCACCAGCAGCCGAGACACCGGTCCGGTCAGCACGGCGTGGGAATAGCGGGCGAAGGGCGGGCGCAGGGCGGGTGGGTTCACGGCCTGCATCGCCATCACCATTCCAGCGCCGCGATGGCCTCTGGCGTCATGTCTTGCACCTTCGGCCAGCTGCGGGTCTTGGCGCTGTTGAGAAGGCCGTAGGGGTCCATCCGCTTTTTTAGCGCCAGTTGCGCCATGTTGGCCTTCTTCATCCCGCCGTCCTCCAGCACGCTCTTGTGCGGGTCCGAGACCGGGCAGCCGTGCGCCTCGTAGATCCCCATGATCTCGTATAGCCGTTCGTCGGTGGTGTATTGCACCAGGGGCAGGTCGAAGGAAACCAGCTTGCCGTCCAGCCGGGCGAATTCGTGGTGCATCCAGACATCGTCGCCCAAGACGGCGAGCAGCTCCTCCACCTTCTCCACCGATACCGGGTCGGGGAAAAGCACCTGAAGATAGGTCACCTTGCGGTCGGTCTTGAGCGCCTGCAAGGTCGTGTGATTATAGGAAAAATCGAACACATGCGGCAACTTGCGGGCCTGACGCTCCTCCTCGTCCATCGCGAGGTCGAGGCTGCCGCCATGTTCGGCCACCAGCGAACGGAAGGCAGGCATCCGGCCGCTGGGGATCAGCGTCACCAGCATCGCGCGGCCCTCGGGGACAATGCCGCGCAGCCGGTCGAAATAGCGCCCGATGCGGGCGTCGAGCGTGGAGCAGAGCTTGCGCCCGATCGACGAGGACGCCAGGGCGATCGCGGCACGGTGACAATCGGGGTAGCTGGCGAAACTGGCGATGCAGCCCACCCAGTCCTCGGCCGGCACGGTGCGCAGGGTCAGTTCGGTAATGACACCGTTGATACCCCAGGCATGGTGGATCAGGTTGATGTCCGCGCCCGTGAAAACATGTTCCACCGGGGTTTCCTCGGCGCTGAGCGCACGGATTTCCAGAATGTTGCCCGGATCGCGCAGCATCCCGTGCGTCACCGTGCCGATGCCCGCCGAGCCGCCCGAGATGAAACCGCCTATGGTTGCCATATCCTGCGTCGAAGGAAAGATCGGGAGTTCCCGCCCCTGTTCCCTCAGCGCCTCGTTCAGCCTCAGGATGTTGCAGCCGGCCTCGACCCGTACCCGGTCCGGGCCGATGTCGAGGATATTCCCCATGGCGGTAGTATCGATGATGAGCCCGCCATCGACCGGAACCGCCTGCCCGTAGTTCCCCGTTCCGCCGCCGCGCAACACCACCGGCGTACGGTGGCGGGCGGCGACCGACAGACAATGCGCCATCTCGGCCGGGGTTGCGGGCCGGGCGACCAGATCGCCGAAGCAGGATTTCAGCTGGCGGTCCAGGATCGGCGAATACCAGAAGAAATCGCGACTGCGCTTTTTCACCAGCACCGACTCGGCGATAACCTCGACGGGCGCAAGTTCGGCAGCGATGGCGGACCAGTCCAGATCGGATTTGCCAGAGATCGAGGTGGGATGAGGCATGGAGGGGTCTTTCAGCCTGGGGTAAGGGAGGAAAGCCGGCTACGGCCGGGGGTGGCCAGCAGATCGGCCATGTTGGAGGCTTCGGTCAGGATGAGGTCGGCCACGCCGGCACGGTCGATCTCAACGGGCGCGGCCCCCATGGCGCGGGCGGCGTTGGTGGTGACGAGCGGCAGCCAGCGCTCGAACGGCGGGTCGAGATGAAGCGCCGGCACGGCAAGGCCCAGAATGGCCAGCAGGTCATGCGTGCCGAGCGGAAAGAAGGCGTCGCGTACGTTGTCGCAGCCCAGCGCCACATTGACTCCGGCATCCGCCAGTTCGTGCAGCCGGGTGATCCCGCGCCGGTCGGGCGTGGCGCCTGTCACCCGATGTTGCAGATACAGGTTGGTCGTCGGCAGGCTGACCACCGAAATCCCGGCACGCGCGACCTTGTCCAGCGTCGCAGCGAGGTCCGCCCCGGCAAGATTGGCCAGGCTCGACGCATGTCCGCAGAGCACCGGCCCCAGATGCCTGTGCTGCAGCATCGCTTCCGCGATGAGCGACAGGCCGTTCATCCCGGGCTCCAGCCCTTCATCCACATGGAAATCGAGCGGCAGGCCGAAGCTGTCCGCCAGATCGACAGCGGCGGCTATGGCGGTGGCACGATCCGGTTGCAGCGACACGAACAGCCCCAGCACCCCACCGTCCCGTGCGATGCGAGCAGCGATGCCACGTGCGGTGTCGGGGTCGGCCAGGACGGGGGTGTCGATCAGCGCCGAGAGTTGCAGGTCGATCCGGTCCGACCAATCGCGTGCCAGATCCACCATGACCGGCCAGGCCAGCGGCACGGCGGCGGGATCTGTTCCGGTGCCCCAATCGACGTGACTGCGCACACGGGTCACGCCGGCGGCGCAAAGCTCTTCGAGGCCCCGCTCGGCGCGGGCGCGGATGTCGGTCTCGGTCCACCGCGCCTTGTCGCGGCCCTGCGCGGCGATGGCCGCCACCAGATCACCGCCGATTCCCGGCAGGCGGTGGGCGGTGTGGCATTTGTCCAGATGCACATGCGGGTCGGACAACGCGGGCAACAGGATGCGGCCTCGCCCCTCGATGCGCGGCAGGTCGGGCCAGTGACCCAGTCCGGCCACGCGCCCCTGCCGGATCAGGAGATCGCCGCGGCGAAAGCCGCCCTCCGGCTTGCCTCCGAAGCGGTCGGGATCGACCAGCAGGCAGGTGGGCACCTGGACGTCCGTCAGCACGAAGTCCGGCCGGGTCATTCGCGCGCCCCGTGTGCGAAGCGGTCGAATTCGGCCAGCGCCTCGGCCAGACCGCGCGCAGCACCATCAAGCAGCGCCTCGCCCTTCCCGGCTGTGGCGGCGGCGGCATTACCCACGGCGCCCGCGCGTGTCAGGTCGCCGATCAGCCAGCCCGGAACAACCGGCCGCCCGAGCCCGAGCCGCCCGTTGCCCGCGGTCCAGCCTTCGTGTGCCGATGCAAAGTCCCGGGCATGCTCCATCCGTACCCGGCCCGGAAAGGCGGCCAGCATGGCGCTCGTCTCCACGTCGCCACCGTGCAGGCCGCGCGCGGCCTCGGGCGCGCCGACGATGGCGGCGGCATCCACCAGTTCGTCCCACATGCAATGGGCGGTCACTAATCCGTGGCGCGCGCGCAGGTCGCGGCAGGCGATCTCGAGCACCGCGCGATTGCCGCCATGGCCGTTGAGGATCATTAGCTTGCCGATCCCCGCCCGCGCCAGCGAAGCGCCGATATCGTCCAGGACGGCCAAGAGGGTAGCCGCCGACAGCGACAGCGTGCCCGCCACCGCTTCGTGTTCGGTGCTCTTGCCATAGGGCAGGACGGGCAGCGCCAGCACTGTCAGATTGGGGTCGATCAGGGCAATGGCGCGGGCGACCACCGCCCCGGCCAGATCGGCATCGGTGCCGGTGCCGAGGTGGGGCCCATGCTGTTCCACCGCCCCGATGGGCAGAAGGGCGATGGCGCGGGCGCGGTCCAGCGCGGCGATCTCGGGCGCGGTCAGTGCGCCCCATTCTGCGATGCGGCCCATGTGCCCCCCTAGACCGGGATGCGGGCGATCCGCGCCCGCACCTTTTCGATGTAGCGCCGACGTTGCGCGTCGGTCGTGGTGTCCATCTCGTGCAGGCCCAGCCAGAAGGTCCGGGTGCGCGCCGCCGTGCAGAACCGCAAGCCGCGCAAGAGGATCTTGCGCCCCGGCGCGCCCATGAGAAAGGTCCAGAACCACCGCGGCGAACCCAGCGTGGTGACGACCCCGATCAGGCGCACATTCGTCAGGGCCGGGCGCATCGGCTGGTCTGGCGTCGGCACGGTGAAAGTGACACCGGGCCGCCAGACCCGATCCATCCAGCCCTTGAGCATCGCAGGCTGCGAATACCACCAGGTCGGATAGACGAAGATCAGGCCTTCGGCCCACCTGAGATGCGCGATATGGGCGGCGACCACCGGGGCGGGCGGGCCATCGTCATGATAGCTTCGCCGCTCATCGGCGGACATCACCGGGTCGAAACCCTCGGCGTAGAGGTCGAGCAGTCGCACGTCGTGGCCCGCCTGTCGCGCGGTGTCCACCACGGTGCGGCACAGCTCGCTGTTGAAACTCTCGGGCACCGGATGGGCGTGGATCACCAGAAGGCGCATCAGGCAGCCTCCGCCTCGGGGCTGCGCAGGGCCCACAGCGCATGGCCCAGCACCGCCGCCACGATCATCGCCCCGCCGACCAAGCTGGCCCGGCCGGGATCTTCACCGATCACGGCCCAGACCAGAAGCGGACCGAGGATGATTTCCAGCAGCGTCATCATCGACACCTCCGGCGCGGTCAGATAGCGCGGGCCAAGCGACAAGAGGCCGACGGCCAGTGGCAAGATCACCGCCCCGCTCACGATAAGCCAGAGGATCTGCCGCCCCTCCATCGGCGAGAAATCCGCCAGCGGCACCGCCAGCGCCGCGCCCAGAAAGTAACCCGCGATCAGGGCCGGGAACATGTCTTGCCGTCCTGCCTTGCGCAGGGCGACGTAAAAACAGGCCAGCGCTAACGCATTCGCCAGGGCCATCAGGTCGCCCCAGAGCCGCCCGCCGCCCAGGCCGCCGGCGGCAACGACCAGCACGCCGGCAAAGGCAAGGGCGATGGCCACCAGAGTCGTGCGCCCGATCCGCTCGCCCAGCAAGGCCCAGGACAGCACCGCCGCAATGAAGGGGGCGGTCGCCGTCATCAGCAGGGCATTGGCGGCACTTGTGCCCTGAACGGCGGCACAGAAGGCCACCAGCCCGAACCCTTGCATCAGCACGACGATGGCCCCGGGCAGGGTTGCCAGCACCGCGAAGGACGGAAACCGCCCCCCGATCAGCCAAAGCGCCGCGAGCGACACCGTCCCGGCCAGCAGGCCACGAAACACCGCGACCGCGATCAGATCGCCCCCCACCAGCCGCAGGACCAGCACATCCGGCACAAAGACCAGCACACCCAGACCTGTGATCAGCAGGCCATAGGCCTGAGGGTTGCGCGCGGCCAGTGCTCTCATGTCCGTTCCTGCGGCTGCCCGGTGCCGAAAAGCCGGCGCAGAAAGGCATAGAACCAGTCTGCCTGTGCCGCGTCATGCTGCATCATCAGCCGGTCCTGCTCCTCACGCGTCTGGGCGCCGGGCTGGCCGTAGGCGGCCCAGGGTCGCCCCTGCCAGCGTCGGAACCCCTCGATCGTCACCTCGGGGTGGAACTGCAGGCCGTAAACCCTGTCGCCGACGCGGAAGGCCTGATTGGGATAGAGCGGGCTTGCGGCCAGATGCACCGCGCCTTCGGGAATGTCGAAGGTGTGAAAATGCGCCTGCACCATGTGCAGCGTATCCGGCAGGAAATCGCGGCCCTGATCGGTGGCCGAGATCGGGTAGTAGCCGAATTCGTGCAAGCCTTCCGGTACCGGCCCGACCTTCGCCCCCAAAAGGCGCGCGATCTGCTGCGCGCCCTGACAGATGCCGAGGATCGGAAGACCGCGGTCCATGCAGGCGCGGATCCAGCGCGCTTCGTCCTGCAGGAACGGGTGCAGATGCTCGTCGAAGACGTTGAACGGCCCGCCATAGATCACCGTTCCGGCCAGCTCAGGCCAGGGTTCACCCAGGACATCGCCCTTGAACGGCTTGCGGATAAGTGGGTTGAACCCGTTTTCGACGGCGAAGGTCACGACCCGGTCATCAGGCGGATCGTCGCCGTGCCGCACCAGCACAAGATCACGTTTCATCATCTCCCTTTCCAGGATCGATGTTGCGTGGCCCTGAGGATGTCCTGTGCCAGAGGTTTCAGGAAAAGATGCACGGCGTCTGCCACGGGTCAAGGGGGTTTGCCGAAAATGGGCCGATTGCCCGGTTTCCGGGCAGGCAGCACCGATCGCAACCGGATGGTAGACAGGATGCTTGACAGGATGGCGTCCCATCACGCAGCATCCGGCCTACCCACTGGCGATAGGGTTAAGATGGCCGTCACCTTGTTTGCAAGGATCCGGCATCATGTGCACCGATCGCATCTTGCTCCCTCTCATTGGCCTCAAGGGTCGTGACCAGTGCGGATCGGCAATCTCTGCGGCGCAGGCTTATTGCGGTGCAGGTTGCGTGTCGGATTCCTTCCTTGTCTTGCCCCAATGAAGGATCTTCCGATGGCACCCATCTCCCCGAAATCCGACCGCTCTCTTCACGCCCGGTTCCGCCGCCTCATGGGCGGCGCTGCCGTGGACCGGCGCGAATTTCTTGCCCTTGCCACCACGTTCGGCGCCACGACCGTTGTGGCCTATGGAATGCTGGGATTGCCAGCACCCGCCCATGCGCAAGCCACCCCGAAACGTGGCGGCACTCTGCGCATGGCGATGACGGTCAAGGAACTGAAGGACCCGATGCTGATGGACTGGACCGAGATGGGCAACCTGGCGCGGCCCATGCTGGACAACCTGGTCCGCTATACGCAGGATTTCACCTTCGAACCCCAGCTTCTGGACCGCTGGGAGGTGAACGACGACGCGACCACCTATGTCCTTCGCCTGCGCCCCGGCGTGACCTGGACCAATGGCGATGCCTTCACCGCCGATGACGTGGTGTTCAACCTGACCCGCTGGTGCGACACCACGATTGCCGGGAACTCGATGGCCGGCCGCATGTCGGCGCTGATCGACGAAGCCACCGGCAAGGCGCGCGAGGGCGCCATCACCCGGACCGACGACATGACGGTGACCGTGCAGATGGCGCGGCCCGACATCGCCTTCATCTCGAACCTCGCCGATTATCCGGCGCTGATTGTCCACCGTGGCTTCGACGGCACGGTCGATACGGCCAAGGGCGGATTTGTCGGCACCGGCGCCTTCGAAATGGAAAGATACGCTGTGGGAGAGCGCGCCACCTACCGCCGCCGGACTTCGGGTGCCTGGTGGGGCGGTGAGGCGCATCTCGACGGGGTGGAGTTTATCGATCTCGGCGGCGATCCCGCGACCGAGGCGGCGGCCTTCGGCGGCGGCGAGATCGACGCCAACTATGCCACCGCTACGGACTATTACGATGTGTTGACCGGCCTTGGCCTGACCCTGCACGAAACCGCCTCGGCCAACACGCAGATGCTGCGGATGAACGTCACCCAGCCGCCCTACGACGATATCCGCGTGCGCCGCGCCTTGCAGATGGTGATCGACGCGCCCAAAATGTTGCAGATCGCGCTGTCGGGGCGCGGGACGCTGGCGGAAAACCACCATGTTGCGCCACTCCACCCGGAATATTTCGACCTGCCCGAGAAGCCGGAGCAGAACATCGCCGAGGCGATGCGCCTGCTGGCCGAGGCGGGCCAGGCCGACACCGAGTTCGAACTGATCTCGGTCGATGCCGATTATCTGCGCCTGCCTGCCGATGCCTTTGCCGGCCAGATGCGCGAGGCGGGGTTGAAGATCAAGCGAACGATCATTCCGGGGTCGAGCTACTGGAACGACTGGACAAAGTATCCGCTGGCTTCCACCTCGTGGTCGATGCGTCCGCTGGGTGTGCAGGTGCTGGATCTGGCCTATCGCTCGGGGGTGGCCTGGAACGAGACGGGCCACTCCAACCCGGAGTTCGACGCCGCGCTGGATCGGGCCCTGGCCACGGCCGATGTCGAGAAGCGCCGCGCGATCATGGGCGATCTGGAACGGATGCTGCAGGACAGCGGTGTGCTGATCCAGCCCTTCTGGTCCAGCATGGGCCGCCATGCCACACCGGCCGTGCAAGGCTTGGGGATGCATCCCACCTTCGTGGTCGATTGCGCGCAGGTCTGGCTGGATGCCTGATTGCGGCAATTCAGACCGCAGGGAAAGGGGGGGCCTCCCCCCTTTCGCCAGCGCGCGCCGAGGTGGGTCATGATCGGCTTTGCGCTCAGGCGCCTGGGAATCCTTGTGCTGACGATGTTGTTTCTGGCCTCGATGGTGTTCTGGCTGACCAATCTGCCCTCGAGCCTCAAGAAGATGGCGAAAAGCGAGGCCAGCGTGCGGATGAGCGACGCCGATGTGGACCTCTGGCTAAGCCAGAACGGCTATGACCGGCCGCTGACCGCGCGTTTCGGGGAATGGCTGGGGGTGCTGCCCGCCTGGCAGCCCGAGACCGAATCAACCCTGCCCGGGCGCTGCGCCGCGGTCGCGGCCGACGGCGGGCAGCCGTTCTGCGGAGCGCTACAGGGGCATCTGGGCCGCTCTACCGTCTTCGACATGCCGGTTTCCGATGTCATTGCGCCCAAACTGGCCGCTACAGGCTGGCTAATGCTCTATTCGATGCTGATCCTGACCCTTGGCGGGATCGGGCTTGGGGTGGTCGCGGGGATCCGCGAAGGTTCGGCGACCGACCGCATCGTCTCGGCCCTGGCCATCGCCTCGACCGCGACGCCGGATTATGTCTGGGCCGTACTGCTGGTCGTCACCTTCGCCTCGGCGACTTCCGGTGTGTCGCCGATCCTGAGGGACTGGGGCCTGATCGACACGCCGACGCTTTTGCTCGGCACGGCCACCAGCGCCGAGACGGCGATCGACTTTCGAAACTTCACCCTGCCGGTTCTGGCCATCGGGCTTTACGGGGTGGGCTATATCGCGAGCATCACCCGCGCCTCGATGGTCGAGGTGATGAAGGCGCAATATATCCGGACGGCCCGTCTGAAAGGGCTGGGCTTGGGCCGCATCGTCCTTCGCCACGCGCTGCGCAACGCGCTGATCGTCCCGGTGACGGTCGTCATGCTGCAGTTCCCCTGGCTTCTGAACGGCGTGGTGATCATCGAGATCATCTTCAACTACAAGGGGTTCGGCTGGCTTGTCGTGCAGGCGGCCGGCAACAACGACATCGAGCTGCTGATGGGCTGCGCCATGGTCGCGGCGGTAATCGTGCTCATCACGCAATTGGTGTCGGACATCGCCTATACCCTTCTCAACCCGCGCCTCCGGTTCGGCTGAAGGCGCGATGACCCGGCTGTCGCTTCTCCAGACCATTGCAGCGATCCTCTCGCAGCTCGGCCTCGTCACGGCTGCCCTGATCGTCCTACTGGGGGCAGCCATGATCTTCCGCCGCCGCCTCGGGATCCTTGGCCACACGATGACCAGTCCGGTCGGTCTGATTGGGCTGATGCTGGTGCTGTTCTGGGTTCTGGTGGGCCTGATGGCGCCCGGTCTGGTGGTGCAGGATCCGCTGTTGCAGATCACCGACATGAAGAACGCTCTGCCGGGAAGCCGCCTGACCCTGCCTGATGGCACGACCGTCACCTATCTGCTCGGCGGCGATGTTTTGGGACGCGACGTGTTCAGCCGGGCTCTCGCCGGCGCGCGCGAGGTGCTGATGATCGCTCCGCCCGCCGCTGCGTTGGCCTATATGGTCGGCATCGCGCTTGGCCTGCCCGCCGGCTACTTCGGTGGCGCCTTCGATGCCGTGGTCGGTTTCTTTGCCAATGCGCTGCTGTCCTTCCCGGTGATCCTGCTGTTCTTCCTGCTGGTCAGCCCCGAGGTGCGCGACTCGGCCATCCCGGCGGGAATCGCAGCTGTGCTTTTCGTGCTGCCGACATTCTTCCTGCTGGCGGCAGTCAACTCCCGTCTCTTCGTCGCTCCAACCCGGCGCAACTGGGTTCTGGGGCTTCTACTGGCTTTCATGGCCTGGCTGGTGGCCGGAGTGGTGTTCGACGCGGACCCGTTGGGCATGGTCTCGCTGGATCCCAACATTCTCAACGTCTTCGTCGCTGTAGCCTTCATCAACGCGCCGACCGTGTTCCGCATCGTGCGTGGCGCGGCAATGGACCTGCGCGCGCGTGACTATGTGCAGGCCGCCCTCACCCGCGGCGAGGGACCCTGGTACATCATGTGCTGGGAGATCCTGCCCAATGCGCGCGGCCCGCTGATCGTCGATTTCTGCCTGCGTATCGGCTATACGACCATTCTTCTCGGAGCGCTCGGCTTCTTCGGGCTGGCCGTCAGCCCCGAAAGCCCCGACTGGGGATCGACTATCAGCGAGGGGCGAAAGCTGATGGCAATCTTTCCTCACATCGCGCTCGCTCCTGCCCTCTGTCTGGTCAGTTTCGTCCTCGGACTGAATCTCCTGGCCAATGCGCTCCGAGAGGAAAGCCTGCGCGACTGAGCGCCGGATGGCGGGCAAGTGAAGGCACCGGAGCGCTGTTCAAGAGTCCGTCTCCAGATAAACCCCTGCGCAATCGTAGGCGACGGCGGCGTCGGTCGCCCCGGTCTTCAGGAACTGCCGCTGCGACAGAAACTGCGTATTGGCGGGCAGCTCGGCGGAAATCTCCTGCTCGAAGACCTCCCTTGTTCTGTGTGGGCCATGGGTGAGTAGCCAGCCGATCACCGCTGGCTCCGCTTCCAGTCGTCCAGTCTTGCGTGGATGGTGACCGCGATGCCGATCAGCGCGATGGCGATCAGCACCCAGCGCAGCGTGTCGAGATAGGGCACCAGCGGCTGGATGGTGGACTGGGTTTCCGCGAGGACGTCCTGCAGCACCTCCACCCCGGCTGCGCCAACGGTCGCTGCACCTGCCGCACCGCCACCGCGCAGCGTGCGGCTTTCCGACAGGACTTCGCGCGCGGGCGGAAGTTCCTGCGCGAAGGGCACGGGCCGTGCTGTGAAAGGATCGCCCCAAGACCGGGCGGGCCCGAGGTCGATGTGCATGAAGCCGGATCGAGGGTAGTAGCCGAAGCCGAGGAAGCCAACCGCCCGAGCCGCCGCCTCGAAAGCCGCGGGATCGTGGTTCGCCATGGCGATGTCGAAAGCGGTGCCCTGCATGTGCTTCGACGCCGGGGCCCCGCCGACGGCGCGGTTGTGTTCCGGGCTGCGATAGGCCGAGCGGACGATCAGCGGCTTGCCAAGGCGGTCGCGCAGGGCCTGCAGCTTGTCCATGGCCTCGGTGTTGATCCTGATCGCGCCAGTGCCGCGGCAGGCGATCTCGGCGGGCGAGAAGCTGGGCCAGCGCCACGCCTTCTCAGGAACGTCGCGCCAGGTCGGGAAAGACAGGGTCGGCATGGTGGATCCTCCAAATGGAAAAACCCGCCTTTTGGGCGGGCGAGGTGGTGGTTTTGATGATGAAATCGGCAGCGCCTCCCGGTCAGGGCGCGCTGCCAAAGATCTTCAGCTTGATCGCAATCCCCGCGAGTAGCGCGAGAATGACGCCGGTGGTGATCAGGTGGACCGCGCTCTGGACGGCCGTGCGGCGGACAAACCGGATGGCATCGAGCAGCGCGCGGAGATCGCGAATGTCGAGGGCCGCTTCCTTGCCGTCGAGGCCAACATCGGCCAGTGCGCGCTTGGCGCCTTCCTCAGCTGCCCGCGCGAGGAGTTCCTCGAACTCGGTATCCGGCATGCGGACGTGGCCCTCTCCTGAACGGCGCGGGCTCATGCGGAGAGGATCCCGACTTCGGCAGGCACCGTGACCGAAGTCCACGCGCTACTGTCGGTGGGGTTCAGCGCCCAAGTGGAATAGACCGACCTCGGCGCGAGCGTCGGCACGGTGACGGAGGGCGCATCGTGATTGACCCCACCCATGCGCAGGAAACCTCCCGTGGCCTGCGGCCCGACCGTCCCTGCCTGCGCGACCTGCTTCACATGCACGCCCGCGATGGCTGCGACGGCCGCAGGTCCGGTCGGCCCGGTCAATGAGAAGGACAGCCGCTGCCCGGCCGCATTGCTGGACACCCGCGTGCCGACATCCTCGTCCTTCAGCGCATCGATGCTGCCCGCCATCTGGCTGAAGGTGGCGATGGCATTGGGCGTGCGGCGGACAAAGCGCCGCCCGATGGTCGACACGCCATCCAGCACCGCGAAATGCGCATAGTACCAGGTGCGGGTGACGCTGGTGCCGTGCAGCCCGACGTTCGGGAAAACGATCTGCACCGGCTTGCCCTTGCCTTGGGTGTTGGCGGCCGTGGCCGTGCTGTGCAGGACGCCATCAACATAGAAGTCGATGGTGATGCTGGCGCCCACCGCCACGCGCACGTCGATCCATTGCGGCTGGCCATTCGGCGGGGTGTAGCTCGAGTTGCCCTGCACGCTCGTGTCGCCGCGTGCGACAGCGTGGTAGCGATCAGTGCTGGCGACCGGCTGGATTTGCGCGACGCGGACCTGGTTTGCGTCGAAGAACTCGATGAAACTGGCATTGCTTTCGGTGATGAGGTCGGCATCCCCGTTGGGCGGCACGTAGCGGAAGCCGAGCCAGAGATCGCCCGCGGGTGCCGCAAATCCGAGGGAGAACGGCATGGCATAGCTGCGCGAGGCGATGAAGCGGATGCCGTTCACGTCGAGGTTGGCATCGAAGCCGATGGCCGTGGTGTTCAGAAGCCCGGAGATGCCCGAGACGTCGGTCGGCTGGTGGCCGAGGTGCAGGATGTAGCTCATGGCAGTTCCACTTCGATATAGAGGTTGGCTTGGGTCCAGGTGGCACCGCGACCCCCACCGTGCTCGAGGAAGAGCGCGGCATCCGCGGCTGTGAGATGCGACCCGCCACCCCGGCTGATCCAGAGGGAGGCACCCGCGATGCTGAGACCGCGGTCCCAACCGATCTCGAGGAAAGCTGCGGCGTCGAAGAAGCGCAGATCCGGATCGAGATAGCCGAGCGCCTTCACGCTTGGGGGGACGGGATAGCTGAACTGCGAGGGCAACGAGCGGAGCGTACCGCCGTCGCCGGGGTTCCGCCCCTGGACTTGCGGGTAGAAGGCCGAGCTTCCGCCTGCGGTCCAGGTGGCGGCGCCGCTCACCGGGTCATCGCGCCAGATGCCGTTCTTGCCGATCCAGAGACGGCCGAGGGCGGGGTCGAGGACGAACATCAGCACATCGTTCGCGCCGAAGGTGGGCAGACCGGTCAGGCGTTGCTCGGCGGTTGCGGTGGCCGAGGACCACAGCGCCCCGGTGCCGCGCCAGCCGATCGAGCCCAGCGTGATCGGGTTGAGGCCTGCATTGAACTCCTCGCGCTGTGCGGCTGCGACGACGCCCATGTAGCCGTCGAAGGTTGCGGCACCCGGGGCGCAAAGGACTTCCCAATAGCGCCGCCCGTCCGTCGGCAGGATCGCTTTGGCGGTTGGCACCCAGCGCAGGTAGTTGGTGCCGCCTGACGTGTTCACTGCGGTCTGGTTGCCGTTCGACAGGGTATAGCCCATGGGACGGCGGGTGGTGTCGAGCTGCCAGACTGCGCCGATATCGACCGGTGGTGCGGTATCCCCGCCTTGGGCAAGAATGGCGCCGCGCATCATCAGGAGGCTCATGCGACGGCTCCCGCCAGCGCGCCCTGGATGATCCAGGCATCGGCCCCGCGCTTCACGAGGGCGACCCCGGACCATTGGCCGTCGACGGCAACGGAACCGCCCACCACCCCATTAAGCGACACTCCGGCCGCAGCCGCCACGGTCGCGACCCCGGCGCCAACCTGCGTCACGTTGATCAGCGCGCCGAACTCGAAGGGAACAGTCGCCTCGGGGGGAATGGTTACGGTGACAGCCGAGGAACCGGTGGTCTCAATGATGCTACCGAGATCGACGGCTTCCAGCGTGTGGCTCGTAGCGGTCAGGGTCCGGATGCGCACGATGCCTGGACGTGGCACCTCGACCCATGCTCCAGCTGCAAACCGCACATGCCGCGCCTCGTCGGCGAGCCAGACCTGCCAGCCCTCCTGCGGGGTGAGATAGACCCAAGCCGCAGCCCCGGCTGGCGACTGGTCCCAGAGTGCGAGCGCATTGGCGTTGGGCCCGGCCGCTGCGGGAACGATGAGCATCTGGCCCATGCTGCCCGTTGCAGGCAGCGGCGTGGTGCGGGAGGTCGCGCGGGCCTGCACGAGGGCCGAGAGGCGGCGCAGGTCTTCGCTGAGGCTGGTGCCCCAGTTGCGCTGGCCGGGATCGTAGAAGGCGCGCAGCCCCAATCCCGGCATGATCCGTTCCGGCATGCTCGTCCTCGTTCATGATGGTGGTCGGTTTGATTGCCGGGGTCAGGTGCCCCAGAGGAATCCCCAGCCGCGATCCCATCCGGCGGCGAAGGGTGCCGTCAGCCGGAACCACCGCGCCTCGCGATCGGTGACCCAACTGCCCTCGACCAGACGCCGGGACCGCACGGCCAAGTCGATCTCGGCCGTGCGGTCGGGAGCGCCGAGTTCCGGGATGGCCTCGGGTGCGAGGGTCCAGCTGGCGGCACTGCCTGTGTCGATGACTGCGCCCGCGAGCAGGATGGCCAACCCCGTGTCAGGGTCTACCCAGCGCACCTCGATGATGTAGCTGACCCCCGGTTCCGGCCCGATGGAGGCCCCGGTGTGGTCGACGATCACGGGACTGGTCTGGGTCAGCCGGTCGCGGTGCGTCCAGGTCATGGCGAGAGGGCCCATGACAAGCGCATCAACATTGGGCTCGTAGCTGCCATTCCCTTGCACACGGCCGGGCGGCAGGGGCCGGATGGCGCGGCGGTCCAGCGTCACGACATCTTCCGGCGCCAGCGCAAATGCCAGCGTGCCGCGCCCGGTCTCGGGCAGAAGCCGCGCGGCCAGCGTCTCGCCAGCCGCCCAGCTGTCTTCGGTGATCCGAGCCCCGTCGTCGAAGAAGATGACCAGCGTGCCGGAGGCATGCGCGCGCGGCACAGTGTCGAGGCAACCCCGACCGACGGTGATGCTGGTTGGCGTGATCCCGTCGACGCGGACCAACTCGCCATTGATGCTGGCGAGCGTCCCGATCTCGACCTCGCCGATATCACGCCAGCTGGTGACCGGGACCACGCGCGCTTCCGGGCTGTCTGTCACATCCGCAGCGAGCAGCGCCGTGGGGGCGAAGGCCACCACGCCCTCCTGCGCGGGTCCGGTGCCGGGATCGATCCAGAGCTGCGCCGCCAGGGCATCGGCGCTGGGGCGTTCGCCAGTGGCGACCAGCGCACCTGCATCCGGATCCTCGGCAAGGCGGCGGTCGGCCTCGCTGTGGCCAAGCTCGCGGACGAGAAGCCAGTACGGCGCTTCCTCGACCATGCGGCGGGACAGTGCCCGCGGCGGGGCGGCAACGCCCGAGCTGGTCGGCATCCGTCCGCCCGCGATGGCGGTGGTGCCCAGCGCGAAGACATCCTCGGCGATCTTGAGCCGGATGCCGTTGTCACGGCCGTCGCCTTGGCCGATCTCCGAAATCCGCATCACGACGTCATTGAGACCCAGCCGCGTCGAACGCAGCCGGATCACATCGCCCGGCTCGAGGTCTGCGCCTTCACGGTTGACGACGATCTCGCCGGTCAGGAGGGGGGCGGACAAGGCACGCAGGTCACGTTCGGCCACGCGTACCGCCAGCCCCTGATAGCGGATGCCGGGATAGTCGAGCGTGGTCGCCAGCACCTCGCCCATCGCCTGGACGCGCGCGGTGTCGGTCACGCTGACGGCACCGGTATCGTCGGTCCAGGCATCGGTGAACCGCACTGTGACGCTGTTCACCAGATCGGAGGGCGAGCGACGGCCAAGACGACCCCAATCCACAACATTGGTCTCGTCGAACAAGGGCAGCGTTGCGGCTGCATAATCCGCCCGGATCAGCTTCAACTCCCAGAGCCCGGTGCGCCGGTCGATGAAGAGCGTGGCATCGATATGGTCGAGGACGCTGGCGATGAACTCCTCGATGGAGGAGTCCTGCTGCCAGATCAGCGAGAGGCCGAAGCCCTCGGTATAGAGTGCATCCGCGGCGGTGGTAAAACTCGCCCCGATCTCAACCGAGGAATAGCCAAGGCCCCAATCCCGGTTGGTCAGGCATTCCCGGATGATATGCGCCGGGTTCATGTCCGGGCCGTTGCCGAAGGCGCCGCGCAGGGAGGCGACCAGTGCCTGCGGGTTGCCGGGCGGGATCACCGGCACGCCATCGACGGGGGTGTTGTCGATCTGGGCCGTGTAGGACGTGTTCGCGAGCGAGATGTTGAAGCCGAAGATGTCGGCAGGCGGTAGGGTGCGGATGATTGCCAGCGCCGCATCGACCGAGGAGACCGGTGCCGGTTCCCCATCGGTCACGAAGATCACGATCCGGCGCTTCGATCCGCCGCCTGCGAAGAAGGCACTGGCTTCCGCGAAAGCCGCGTTGAAGCTGGTGCCTCCATTGGTGGCGTTCGAAAGCCCCAGCATCCAGGTCTCGAGCGCGGCATAGTCCGCAGGCCCCATGTTGCGCCGCTCGATCGATCCGGCGACGGCCGCGTTCCAGAGGACGATGCGGATATCGTTCGGCCGGTCGGGATCCACGCCCGCCGCGATCTCGCGGATCAGGGCGGCGACGCCTGCCTTCTGGGCCGACATTCGCGTGCCCGACATGGAGCCCGAGACATCGAGGGCGATGTAGATCGCGGCATCCGAGATGTTGGCCTCCGGCACGATGGCCGCCTTCTCGGGATACCATTGCGCCGCGCCCGCCTCGCCCGTCAGGACGCGGGTCACGCGCACTGCCCATGGCTTCAGGTAGGGGTTGATGCCGAGATAGACCTGCCGCAGCACGAGGCTGCAGAGGCCGCGATAGGCGGGAACGTCCCCGCCCATGCGCGCGGCGAGGTAGTCGTTCGGCCCCTGTGCAGGCCCGCCCATCAGCACATCGACATCGCCGCGGATCCCACCCTCCCGGCTCTCGCCGCCGAAGAGGTCGGGGTTGTCGATCCGGATGCGCCCGCCGCCGGCACCGGTATTGCTTACGCCGGTCGTGGCCTGGAAGACCTCGACGGTTTGGGCCGCAAAGCTCAGGGCCTCGGGCAGGACTGTCCAGCGTGTGATGTCGGTCGCGGCATCAAAGGTGACGGATTGCAGGGTGATGGTCTGGCTCGACCCGTTGGCGAGGGCCAGTCGGTAGTCACGCCCGATGCGCACGCCCGCGCGGGTGCCGGGAAAGCTGAGGGTTGCACCGCTGTCGCCCGCCAGTGCCGCGGTGGCGGCCATGCCCACGACGGTGCCAATGCGCGTCTCGACTGCAGCCCCGCCGCCTCCCGAAGAGCTCCCGCCGGTCGTTACGGACCAAGCGGTGCGACGGTCGACGAGGATCTCGCGGATGGCGTCGACCGGCCCGTGGCAAAGCGCCAGATGCACGCCCAGCGAATAGCGGTAGCCGACGGTCTGCGCCTTGCTCCTACCGCCCATCGTTTGCCTCCGGCATCGTCGCTTCCCTTGCTTCAGCCTGCAGGATCACCGGTTCCACGAGCGCATCGCCCGTGGCGCGGAGCGTTTCGACGTCAATGCCGCTGTCGAGAAACGCCTGCCAGTCCAGACCATGGCGACGGAACCATGGCCGCACGCCCGCGAGGCAGTAGCGCGCCGCACGCAGGTCCTGGATCATGACGCGTGTCACTTCTTGCCGCCTTTCTTCTGGATGGGATCGACCCTCAGGTCCCCGGCCCAGACGACGTTCGGGCCGGTGATCAGTACCGTGCCGAAGACGACCGGGATCGGACGCCCTTCCTCAGCCGTGGGCAGTGTGAAGTCGTCGAGCCCTGCCGCCTGGGGCTTCTCGACCTTGGGCCGCGGGCTCAGCGCATAGGAAATCGCAGAGAGCACGAGCCCGAGAACGAGCCGCGCGATGAAGGTCCAGACCATGGGGGCGTCTCTTAGTGGTCGCGCTCGCGAACCGAGAAAGTCTGCAACTTTCTCTGCAAGCGCTCGCGTCAGACGATGGAACTGCCGCCGAAGGGGTTGCGGCCGGGGATCTCGGGGAAGCCGCCGAAGTTCGGGAGGTTGCCGAACTTGGCCGCACAGGTGGAGGCGCGAAGATCGCAGCCTGGGGCGATATCAGCTACAACGGGGAGCGGATCGCCAGTCTCGGGGTCGAGCTCGGGTGCGGCCTGCGCCTCTGCCACCTCAGGCATCGGCCGAGATAGCGTGAGGGTCGTCCCGACATGGCCAGTGATGAACCCAAGTTGGACCCCAAACCTCAGCACCCCACCGCGAAACCAGCCATCGGGTTGGCCTGCGGCCTCGGGAACGGTCAGGGCATTCCCCGACACGGCCGTCACCGTACCGGTCTGCCAGTGGAACCCGATATCGAGCCCGCAGCCGCGCCCGTAAAGCGCGTGGCGGCAGAGGCGCTGGTACTTTGCGCGGACACCGGCTCGGCGCAGGGTGCTGAAGACGGATTCGCAGTTCAGTAGGATCCGGACGCCCTCGACCTCGGCACCCACAATGCGCCCCTTCCAATGCGCAACGGTCTCGCCCAGCACCTGCTCGTGGCCGCGGAAGATAGTCAGTGTCACGGGCGTGTTGCCCAAGGGCGCGAGGAACCGGCGCGCGAAAGGGTGCGAGAGCGGCCAGGTCAGTTCCAGCCGCCCACGTTCGATCTCGCTGGTTTGAACAACATCGCCATGGGAGATGGCGGCGGCTTCCCAGCTGATCGTCTCGCCCTCGCTGGCGGCACTGGTCCAGTCGGTGGCCCGGCTGGTGAAGCGCCAGACCTGATCGCCCTCGACGAACTGGTACAGGTAGTAGGGGCGGCCCTCGGCAGTCGAGGACTCGATGGTGGCGTAGGTCATGATTGGATGAGCTCATTGCCGATTGGGATACAGCATGCTCCCGTAGCCACTGCACCGCATGAGGCCCTTGCCGGGAAACGGACGAAAACAGGTTATCGGTACGCCTCTCCTTTGGCTTGAGCAAAGGCACGGCAGATCATAGGCTTGGCTGCAGTAATGGTGCTGTTTGGCTGATCGGGATCAACGTGGCAGGAGTGAGGATGAACATCGACCTGAGCACAAAAACGGACGCCCAGATCAACGCGCTCATCAAGAACCACGAGGACAAGAACGCACGGGATCGTCCGATCTATCCACTCCTGCTGGAAGAAAGGGCGCGGCGTGCCCAAGCCAAGGGTCGTCTCGATTTCAACAAGTCCATCGCACTACTGCGAGATGCAGCGATCAATCAGACCTGTACCTCTTACGGTCAAATTGCCGAGGCCAGTGGAGTAGAGTGGAGCGTCGCCCGTCACCAGATGAATGGGCCGAATGGCCATCTGGACCGGCTTCTGGATCTTTGTCATTCCCGCGGACTACCGATGCTGCCCGCAATCTGTGTAAATAAGCCGAACCTGCTCGTTGGCGATCTCGACCCGACTGCACTTTCCGGTTTCGCCAATGGCGCACGGCGTCTGGGATACGACTTCACCGATGAGCGTGTCTTTCATCGTTCATGCCAGGAAGAATGCTGGGCTTGGGGTCGGGAACAGAAGGCATAGGCAGCTTTCATTGCTGGTTTCTCTCAACTGCAAGAAACCCATAGCAGCCCAGCTCGACCCTATTCCTTGACCTCCACGACCGGCAAGGTCACCTCACTCGCCACCGCCCCATACCGAATTTCGATCCGATCCGCATCAGACCGCACCAGCGTCAGGAAATGCACCTTGGTCCCGATGGCCACCGGCTCGCCGAGGCTGGAAGACAGCGTCAGCCGATAATCCGCACCTTCCGCCACCGCAGCGTTGATCGTCCGGAACCGGAACCCGCTCGGCATCTCGAGCAGGATGGCGCGGCCTACATAATCCGCCAGGTCCGTGATGGGCGCTACGCGCATCAGCGTGGATCCGGAAGTCATGGCCGTACGCAGTTGCAAATCGCGCCCCCAGGTCGGCAGCCAGAAGCTGGCTTGTCGGCCCCGCAACGACCACAGCCAGCGACGCAGTGCCCAACGTTCCGCTGTGCCCTGCGCCTTCAGGGTAATCGCCTCACCCCTCTCGAACAGATCCCGCAACGGTTCGACCACGACCGGCCCGAAGCCGTTGTCGACGTATTCCACGGCGCGACGCAGGCTGGTGGTGATCGGCGAACGGGTCAGGCTCGGGTCGGTCTGGACCGGACGGCCGAGATAGGTTGGCATGACCGGTGCGGACAGATCAGGAGCATCGCACAGCAGGAAGGTTGCCGTGACCATGCCGTCATTCTGGCGGCGACGCGCGATCTCGACGGGGGCAGACAGAACGCCCTCTCGCACCGGCGCAACGGTGATGCGCGCCGCTGCCACAATGGCTCCCGGCAGCTGCCCACCCAGCGGTTCCACCAGGATCAGCCGATCCGCCTCTACAGCGGCGATCTCCGCGACAGATGCCTCGCGGCCATCCACCGCGATAACTAAAGCATCCCCCGCCCGGAAATCCGCTACTGTGATGTCGACGATGATCTCGGTCGCCCCCTGTGCCACATCCGCCGTCGGCTGGACCGCCATATGCCAGAGCGGCACCCGCCAGTCTCCCGCAAATCCCGCCCGCGCAAGTTCAATCGCCCGAGCCATGCCCAGCGCATCACAGCGATGCTGGAAGGTGACGATCTCCCGCGGAAGGGATCTGAGCGCGATGCGCTGTTCGCCCGTCCGGGACTGCAGCACATCTGTGCGCCATTCCAAGACCTCGATGATCTCCTGCGCCGCCGGAAGGGGCCAGAGTTCAGGCATTGATGGCGCCCCTGTTGCGGCGGATCACGTTCAGGATGGCCCGCTCGCCCGAGGGCGTGGCGAGATAGTCGCCGACGACAGACGGGTCGAGCACGTTGATGATGCGGGTCGACATCGAAGATGCAGCAGCCGCGCCATCGCCATTCATCTCGACGCCGAGCCTGCCGCCCTTTCCGCGGCGCAAGGGCAGAATGGCTTCGGGCCCAGCCTCGCCCATCAGTCCCACGCCCTTGGCGAAGGGAAAAACCGTTGGCCGGTTCACCACACCACCCCGCGCGAAGGCGGTCAGTTCCGCGCCACCGGCAAAGACCCCGCCCTTGGCAAAGCCGAAGAGGCTGGCGAAGAACCCGCCGCCCCCCCCGGCACCTCCACCAGTGAAGGCGTTGATCAGCGCGTTCTCGATCGGCTTGAAGGCCAGATCGATCAGCCGCGTGGCGAGGTTCTGCGCGATCCGCGAAATCGCCCCGGCAAAACTCTCCCAGGTGAACTCGCCCGAGGTGAGGGCCTGCTTGATCGGCCCGGTGAGGTCCTGCGCGAGGCCTTGGGCGATCTCGCGCGATTTCTCCTGCGCCCTGCGTACCGCCTCGGCCGTGGCCTCCCAGGCATTCCTTGCCGCATCGGCTCCCTCGCGCAGCGCATTGCCTGCGCCGCGCCCAGAACTGCCAGCGGCGTCCGCGGCCTCGCCTGCCCCCTGCAGGGCGGTGCCGAGGCCTGTTGCGGCCGTGCGCGCATCCTCGAGCCCTACCGCTGCTTCGGTGCCGGATGCCGAGACGGCATCCCGCAGGGCGGCCACGGATTGCAGAGGAGCGGTGGCCGCTGTCGCCACTTCGCCCATCATGTCGCGCAAACGCGCGGCCTCGCCACGCGCCGCCTCGGCTGCAGCGGTGAGGCCCAGATCAGGGGGTGCGATGGGATCGCTGCTGAAGGCCGCCTCGAAGGCCGCGCGCGCTTCCGCCCCCGCATTGGCCGCAGCCCCTTCAAAGGGGTTCTCGATCCCGCCCAGCTCGATGGTCCCGATGAGCGGCACCCGTTTCTCGATGCCCAGCACATCGAGACCGGCATTGATGCCTTCTAGGAAGCCATCGATCCGTGCCGCCACGCCGTTCAGCATGGCCTCGACCCCGCCGATCAGCGCATTGGCTGCACCATAGGCGAACTCGCCGATGGTGGCAGGGAGGGCCGACCAGAGGACCTTCACCGCCTCCATCGCCCCCTGAAACGTGTTCAGCGTGGCATTCCCGAAGCCCACGACCGCCTCGAGCCCGGTCTGCAGCGCCGCAGTGATGCCCGCACTGATCTCGGCCCAGCCCGCCATGATCGAGAGACCCAGCGCCACCATGCCGAGCTTCATGCGGTCCCAGACCTCGCGAGCAGCGTCGCCCAGAAGGCCCAACGCGGCTCCGACACTGCCCGTGCCTTGCACCAGCCGACCGAACTGGAAGATCAACTCGCCCGCGCCGACGATCAGCGCCCCGATGCCGGTGCGGATCAGCGCGCCGCGCAGAGCGACAAGCGCGGTCGCAAGACCCCGGACCGAAAGTGCCGCCGTGGCCAGCCCCGCGACCCAGCGGCCCGCCATGACGCCCACAAAAGCCGCGGCATAGGACGCCATGCGCCCCAGGTTCTCGCCCAGCGCATCGAGTGCCGTCCGAAGCGCGCCGCCTTCGGACGCCAGCGCCACGAAAGCCTCGGCAAGCGAGGTGACGGCGGGCGCCACGGCGACGGCGATCTGATTGCGGATCCCGTCGAAAACCATGCCGAGACTGCCCAGTGCGATCTGGGTCTGGCGCAGCGAGGACAGTGCCTCGCCGTCGAGAATCGCGCCGACCGAGCGGGCCTGATCGCCGAAGCGGGTCATCTCGGCCCCGCCATCGCGCAGGAGCGGCAGGAGGCGCGTGGCGTCCGAGGCCATGGCCTCGAGATAGAAGGTCATCTCCTGCTGGCTGAGCCCGGCCTTCTCGAGCGAGGTCACGTAGAGCTGCAGCGCTTCCGGCCCTGAGAGGCGCGCGAACTCCTCGGCCGTGACGCCCACGCGCGGCGCGATCTGCTCGAAGAAATTCTGCATCGGCCCGCCGCCGGTCTGCAGGAAATCCCCGACCCGGTCGTTCACGTCCTTCAGGATATCGGCAAGCTTCTCCTGCTCGACCCCGACCGTGCGTGCCCCGGCCGCCCAGCGCTGGAAGCTCTCCGGCGTGGCATTGGCGACTTGCGCAAACTGCCGGATCTGGTCGGCGCTCTGGGCTGCATTGCGCACGATGATGCCAAGCCCTGCAGTCGCGGCAGAGGCCGCCGCAGCCATGGCGATCCCGGCACGGCGCGCGAAAGCGGCAAGCCGGGTGTTTGCCGCCTCCATCTCGCGCGACAGGCGCCCGAAGCCGCGCGTTCCGGCCTCGCCGATCCCTTCCAGCTCGGCGCGCACCTGGCGGCCGCCGACGGCCGCGAGGCGGACAGAAACGCGCTTCTCAGCCATCGCGGCGACCTTCTCTCTCTTCGTTTAGCTTGCGGACCATCACCGCCTCGATCACCGGGAGCAGTTCGACGACCGCGCGCGGGGAAATGCCCATGGCGGCGGCCATGGCCAGTGCGGCCGTCATGTCCCAGCCAAGGACAGCGCCCGGGACGGCGCGGATCTGCCCACCCATGCGCTGCGCAAGATCCCAGACCTGCCAGCCCTCATGGCTTAGGGGGGCGTTCAGGATTTGCGGGCAGTCCCGGCAGCGCGCTTCACAGGCCTGGCAGTAGCCGTCGCCCCCACCGAAGACCCATTCGGCGAGGGCGATGAGACGTTTTTTTCCACCTCGAGCTCCAGACCCTTGGCGACATAGGCGGTCTGGAACTTCTCGAAGATAGGCCAGAGGTCGAGAAGCGCGTCGATGGCGTCTGGGCTGATCGGGATCGGGGCGCCATCAGCATCACCCACACCGTCCCAATCGACGATGGCGCGGGCTGCGATGGCCTTCGCGAAGATCACCGCGATGCTGTCATCGGGCGTGCCGGGTGCGATGCCGCGCACGGCCTGGTCCGTGCGTGCGGCGACCATGATGGCGGTGGTCAGGGGTTCGACCTTGACGCGCACGCCCAGCGCGAGGTCCAGCCAGCAAGCCTCACGGGCGAGGTTCAGGCGCAGCATGATCAATACTCCTCGATGTCGTTGACGAGCGTGGAGGTGCACATCCGCCCCAGCGTGGCATCCCGTGCGGCCTGCCAGTCGAAACTGGCCTGGATGCCCTGCGGCCCCGGGATCTCGATCCGCGGTCGTGGCAGATAGACGGCATGCGCCGTGAAGCTGAAGCTCTCGCCCGAGGGCAGGACATAGGCGAAGGTCAGGGCGCAGGGATCGCCCGCAATGGCCTGATTCACCAGCACCTGATCGGCGAAGCGCACCTCGATCTTGCCGGTCAGCGCGGCAATGGAGGGGTCTGCCCCGTCGATGCGGCCGTCAGAGCGGATGGTCTCCACCCGGTCGAGGTTGTTGGCATAGGTGATCTCGGCCGAGATGATGTTGCCGAGCGGCTGGCCGTTGCGCGTGATCGCCCCGTTGAAATGGCCGAAGCGCTGGAGCTCGAGATCGGCCAGTGTGCCTGCGGCGGAGATGCTGGCGATGGTCTCGCCTTGCGCAACGAGGCTTGCCGTCGCGGTTAGCAGCCCGGAGCGCTGCATCTGCCAGCTGAGGCTGTCGAGGACGCAGCCGGAATACATGGCATAGCGCGGCACCTCGGGCATACCGGTCTCGATGGACATGGATGGCAAGGACCAGGCACCTGAGCGGAACTCGTGGGTAAACGGCCCCGGTGCAGCGCCAGTCGTCACAGGCGTCCCGAAGGCGGCCTCAAGCCAGAAGCCAAAGGCCGCGGCATCGATCGGGACGACCACGCTGCCATCGGCCGTCACCGCATCCTTGATCGGCGCGAGTGGATCGCGACCGTAGCCCAGCAGTTCGCTGTTGAGGAGCGGCTGTTCCGACCCCAGCGTGGTGCTGGCGAACGGCATCTTCGTGAAGCCGCCCGTGGGCGGGGTGCCATAGGTGGTCTCGAACGCAAGCGCCATCTGCGCCCGCGCGCCTTGCGCACGTGCCATGGATAGGTCCCTTCTTCCTTAAGCAGTCGATGGTTGTCTTGCAGCAGAGCTGTTTCTCGGGTCTGCTGTCGCAATGTTTGGAAGGTTTCTCATTCGCCGCGTTACCGGCCCGTTCCGCCGTGCGCTTTTTCTTATGGTCGTCCTTGCGATTGGGGCCTCCCTCGCAATCAAGACTGAGGCGCAAAGCCGCTCGTCCGATATGTTCGAGGCAAGGGTCAGCAAGATCCTTGACGGAGACACCTTCACACTTAGCGGAGAGTCCCGCCGTATCCGGGTCTGGGGTCTCGACGCGCCGGAATGGAACCATCGCGGGGGTTCGGCTGCTACTGCCATGCTGCGCGGCCTGATCTCCGGCAAGCGCCTGAGCTGTGCTGTCCTTGACATCGATCGGTACGGTCGCCTCGTCGCCCAGTGTTTCCTGCCTGATGGCCGGGACATCGCCGCAGAAATGATCCGCTCCGGTGCGGCAGATGAATACTGTCGCTATTCCGGCGGTTTCTACGGAACCTGCTGAGCGGGCATGGCAGAGATCATACCATCGCGAGGTACTGCCGGAGCATGATCGAAGGTTTCTTATTTCTGATCGCCGGGCTGGCGGCCCTCTACATCACCCTTTGGCTGTTCATCCTGCTGCCGGCCAGGATGGCAGAAGCGAGGGGACGCAGTGCCATCGGCTGGGTTCTGGTGAGCCTTTTCTTTTCGCCCCTTCTAGCAGTTTTTCTGCTGTGGGTGCTGGGCGACGCTCCAGACCGCAACGCCTGACTGAATTCAGGGCTGATCACGCTCCGGTCCTGGCCCGACGCGTGCCAGTCCACGGCATGAGCATCAGGCAAGCGGATCAGCCGTGGAATAGTGCAACATTACCGGGATCACCGCGGCCTTTAGGCTAGCAGCACCTTCGACCGGCAGATCGACCGGGCGCGGTGCTTCAGCTTCGATCCAGTCGCAAAGACCGCCCAGCGTCCGGTCGGCGGCAATCGCCGCGCCGATGTAGGCGCAGAGAGTATCGAAGGTCGCCTCACGGGAAGCGCCCTGAACGACCGCCTCAATCTCGGCGCGGTGCTGATAGTGGTAGCGAAGCGGCGACAGTGTCACCTCGGGCTCCCCCGGCTCGCCGTCGCGCATGATCAGCAGGCCCGCGGCTGGCATGCGCTCAGGCAGAACGTCGCCGCGGAGGGCTGTGGGAGGTAGCGCCGAAAGCCGCGCGTGCAGCGCGGCGAGGATGGTTTCGCGGGTGGTAGGCATAAGCTCTAACCTAAATGGACGGCGTCAGGCGCTTATCGCGCCCCCTTCTTGCCGAAGATCGGTTGCAGTGTGTCCCACAAGGAGTCTTCAAGATCTTGCCTGCAATCCCGACTAACTTCAGGCGAAAACGACTGCACTCTGACAGTCACCACGCCATCAAACTGTGGGCACCAACGCTGCATATTCAGGGCATAAGTCCCGGCCGCTGCCGACCCGACATGCTCTCTTAATCTACGACGGATGTCTTCCGAGCCGCCAACATACAGTGCGGTTTGCTCTTCCCTTTCAGGATTGCGCCGTGGGAGCCGATACCCTCTCACCTGCTCGGCCGGTAGCCCATCAAATGCATGTCTGATCGTCTGAGCGGCTTCGGCATTATCGACCGAAAGCGAGTAGAGCGATGGACGCGTGATGTTTACACTGAGACTTTGCGCCAGCCATGGCCCAAGCTGTTGCGCTGCGACACCTTCACGGATCTGTTCTGCCGTGAACTGACGCTCTACCGGATTGTTGAACTCGGCATTGCGGATTGATCGCGCGCGATGAAGCATTTTCATTCGTGCGGATCGGATGACTTCAGCGGTAAGCATATATCTTTTCAGCCCGACTATCATTTGTCTTGCTGCAAACGATCACGAACTGGCTTTTCCGTCCACCCAGATCGCCGCGATCAATCCGGGCACACCGTCCACTGCCCGTTCGGCATCCCGCGCCAGATCCAGTCGCTTTGGGAGCTTCACCTGTGGCACCAGCAGGAAGATCGGCGCGGTCACGAGGCCACGGCCGGTTTTCGATCGTGACGCCACGGCGCGGCCCTTTGTGTTCAGCCGCCCTTCGGCTACCAGCAGGCTTGGCCCACGACGACGATAGATGAACCGCAGGCTTAGGCCAGTTCGGCGCTCCCATTCGCCGGGGGTGATCCGGCCGCCGCGCTGGGACTTGCCGGCGGCGGGTGTGGGTATCGCCAGCCAGAAGCCGTTCTTCGAGCGGATCAGCGGGCCGGTGTCATGCGCGCCGATGATGACCGGGGCGTTGGACCAGACCACGGCCGCCGCGTTGAGGCTCGGCGTGGCCTTGGGGAATTGCTCCGACCGGATGGTGCGGGCGAGCCGGGGCCCGAGGCCCGCACCGGTGATCTGCAGCCGCCATGCGGCCTTCAGCCCGGTTCCGGCTTCGCGGATCGCGGCTGAGACAGCCCGCTCGCCCGCCGCGACCTCGGCCGCCATCATCGCGGCGATGTCAGGATCGATGTCGAGCTTCAGTTTCATCGCGGTCACGCCGGGCGGAGGTCGATGGTCCAGACCAGCCGCTCGCGGTCGCGGACGGGCGCTCCCTGGATGAGGAAGGCGTCGCCCTCGATCTCGATGCGGTCGCCGGGGCGTGGGGCTGGAACCTCGGCGACGCGCAGGTCGATCCGTGTGGTCTCGGACCAGAGCCGCGCGTCGCCGAAATCGGTGACCGCATCGGCACGCCGGGCGACGATGCGCACGAGCACCGGCGCGCCACCATCGGCGATGTAGACCGCATCCCGGCCGATGTTCGGATCGGCGAAGAGCGCCGCAAGTGCGACAGAGAGGGCGTCCGGCATGTTTCCTCTTTCCTCAGAAAGGAAGTGATACTATGTTTGCAGCAGACAGGAGAAAGCTATGCCCCTTTCCCATCAGATCGCCCAAAACCCTGTGGCCGGTGCCGTGCTGACCAAGGCCGCGCTGCGGGCGGCAGACCGGCTCGGCCTTTCGGGCCGACAACTGGCCGACATCGTCGGCGTCTCCGAGGCGACCGTGTCGCGCTGGAAAAGGGGCGAAAGCCTGCTCGAGCCTGGCTCGAAGCCCTTCGAGCTTGCGGCCCTTCTGGTGCGGACCTTCCGCTCGCTCGACGCGATCACCGGGGGCGACGAGGCGGTGGCGCGGCGGTGGCTGGTCGCCCCGAACACCGCGCTCGTGGCACGGCCCGTGGAGCGGATGACGCAGGTGCAGGGGCTTGTCGATGTCACGACCTATCTGGACGCACGACGCGCTCCGCTCTGAGGCGCGGCCCTACGCGGGCCCGGCATGGCGGTTCGTCGAGGCCCAGCATCGGGTCTCGACCCTGAAACTTGTCGACAGCCTCGCCGAGCAGGGGGCGCTTGAGGAGATCCTCGAGGCCACAAAGCCGCCCCTGCCGGAGGACTGCCGCGCGCTCGACTACTTGCTGGCCACGCCTTTCCGGTATCGCCCCTATCCGGCGGGATCGCGGTTTCGCCGTGCGGGACTGACGCCCGGCGTCTGGTACGGGGCCGAGGCACCCGAGACGGCAGCGGCCGAAATGGTCTTCTACCGCTTCCTGTTCTACGCCGAGAGCCCGGAGACGCCCTTTCCAGACGATGCGGCCGAATACACCGCCTTCTCGGCGGAGGTCGCAACGCCCGTGGCAGTCGACCTGACGGCCGGGGCACTGGCCAACGATCATGCCGCCTGGGCCCACCTCACCGACTACGCGGCCTGCCAGGCACTGGCCGAGGAGGCCCGCGCGATCGGTACAGAGGTAATCCGCTACGCCTCTGTCCGCGATCCTGCCCGGGGTGCGAACCTTGCCGTGCTGACCTGCCGGGCCTTTGCCGCCCCTCAGCCGGTCGAACGTCAGACCTGGCGCATCCGGATCGGCCCCACCGGCGCGCAGGCGCTGCGCGAGCATCCGCGCCTCGGGATCGAGTTCCCGAAGGACAGCTTCGCCCCGGACCCACGCCTTGTCGGCATGCTATGGGACCGCCCCCGCGCCCGATAGGCCGTCATCACGTCCGCCGCGCCGAACGCAGCACCTGCGGCCGGGTGCAGATCGGCAGCGGGTTGCTCTCGATCTCAAGGCGCACCCATTCGTCGCGGTCGCGGTCGGGGATCATGCGCGCATAGAGCGGCAGGCCAAGCGTGTTCACCGTCTCGAAGGTGTCGGCGGGGGCGAAGTAGATCTCGAACAGGCCCTCGACGCCTTCGGGATAGAAGTACGCCTTGTCGGTCGGCACGCCGAACCCAAGGCCGCCCCGGTAGCGGCGGAAGGTGATGCCGCCGAAGCTGACCTCTTCGCCCACGCGGCCGCGCAGATCGGCGGCGGCTGCGGTGTTGAGATAGGTCTCGCGCACCTCCTTGTGGGCCACGAGATCGGCGAAGAAGGCCGAGCCGCATTCGGCGCGCAGCTGGACCTGACCGGCCGCCAACCCGCCAAGGCTGTCCTCGACGCTCTCGATCAGCGCCTGGCAGCGCTTCCTGAGCGCGCCCGACGCGGGGCTCGCGTTGTCGAGGTCGAAGTCGACCTCCGTGGCGGGCGTGATGCCGAACTCGGTGAAGTAGTTCACCACCGTCGCCCCGTCCTTCGGATCCTTCACCACGCCCTGGATGCCGTTGAAGAGGTGGAACTCGAAGGTGGCCTCGGCGTCGTTCCGGAGTCGCCCCAGCTTGCGGGCCACCTCGGTCTGCACCTGCTGGGTGGCAGATTCCGACCCGTGGTCGCGGATGCCCTGGATCTCCGAGGCCCAGAGCACGTCCTGCTTCTTGAACTGCCGCACGACAAAGGCGCGCATCTCGCGGCGTTCCGGCACTTGGCTCTCGTAGGCCGAGCCACGTTCGGAGAACGGGATCAGTTGCAGCGTGCCGTCCCGGCTCTCGATCACGACAGTGCGCGACCGCACGCCGCGCGGCCCGAAGAGGTTGGCGCCCGAGAGGATCGCGGGCTTGAAGGGGATGTTCTCCAGTGCGCGGGTCAGTTCGATGATCGAGAAGGCATCGCCTTCGAAGATGTCCATGGTCGCCATGGGGATGTCCTTTCGAGGAAGTGATCAGCGCAGCAGGATGCCGAGCGCGGCCAGCGCCGCAGTGGCGGCGGTGATCTGGGGTTCCGTGGCACCCTCGGGCCACACGAGGTCGTTGCGGTTGACGATGGCCGGGCCGCGCAGGACCGCGACGGCGGCGGCATCGGCGGCCGTCGCGTCAGCCGGCCCCCAGAGTATCCCGGCGGCGTTCTGGCTGCCGTTCGACGCGGCGGGGGCAAGCTGGGTGAACTTCCCGCCCGTGGTGATCTTGCCCAGCACCGTTCCGGGGTCGAGCTTGCCCGCGCCGGAGGTGAGGGTGACGGTCTCACGGGTGTAGTCGCGCGAGGTTTCCCAGACGAGGAAGCCGCCCGCATGTCTGCCTTCGGTCAGCGTGGTCATGGAGGATCATCCTTTCAGCTTGAAGGTGCGGGCGATCACGTCGCCCCAGGGACGGGCGGTGGGAGTGGGCCCGGGTTGCGGGTGATGGGGGCTGATCTGCGCCTCCGCCTCCGCCCTCGCGGCAAGAAGGCTCGCGCGCACCGCATCGAGGTTGGCGTCCTCTTCGAGGAAGCGCCCGGCCATCTGCGGCTGTCCCGCAAGGCGACAGAGGTCTACCACGGCACGGGCATGGGCGATGGCGTCACGCCGGATGGCGGTTGGATCGATGCCTGTCACCACAGGGTCTGGACTTGGCGGTGTGCCCGGCTCAGGCTCGGGTTCACCTTGGATCGCGAGAGCCTCGTCGCAGATCTCGCCGCCTGTGACGTCTCCGGCGGCTTCATTGACGTCCTGATTGCTCTCGGAAGCCGGATCAGCGATGGCTTCCGCAAGTGCGGGTGGCGCGTTGCGGAACCGCCCGATGTCAAAGCTGGCTGCAATCCGCACTGGCTCGATCATGCGGGTGGCAAGCCCCGCCTCGAGGGCCGCTTCCGCATCGAACCAGGTCTCGGCCGCCATCAGCGCCGCGATCTCCTCTTCGGTGCGTCCGGACCGGGTCGCATAGCCACGGATCATGCCGTCCGCGATCTTGTCCATGGTGTCTGCCATCTCGCGCATGTCGGTGGCGGTGCCCATGACCAGCCCCGAAGGGTCGTGGATCATCAGAAAGGCATTCTCGGGCATGACGATCTCGTCACCCGCCATGGCCACATAGGAGGCGGCCGAGGCGGCCACGCCGTCGATCCAGACGGTGATCGTTCCGTCATGCCGGTGGAGGGCATTGTAGATTGCCACCGCGTCGAAGACCGAGCCGCCCGGACTGTTGAGGCGCAGATCGATGGGCACCCCGTCCGGCAGTGCGCCGAGTTCCGCGAGAAAGCCCTTGGCACTGACGCCATAGGCGCCGATCTCGTCATAGATCAGCACTTCCGCCCCGGTGCCGCGGGCGCGGATCGTGTACCAGTTCTTCATCCTGTCACTCCTGTTCGGATTGCGCGGCCGCGTCAGATCCATCGGTTTCCGGGTCGGGTCGCCTTGAAGGCGTTGCCCGCGCGCCTTGCGTCTCGCCGGGGCTTGTCCGGTAGCGGAGGCCCAGATCGGCCGACCGCTTGGCATCAGCCGCGTTCTCGCGGTCGACCTCCTCGACGTCGTAGCCGGTGGCCTCGACCACCTTGCGCCGCGAGGTGATGCCCGCCTCCATGGCGAGGACCTGTGCCTGGATATCCTTCAAAGGATCGACCCAGTCCCAGCGCGGCGGGATCCATTGTGCTGCGCGGAATCGGCCGGGTGTGGCAGCGAACTCGGGCAGATCGAGCGCGCCCGACAGCGCCGCGGTTTCCATCCAGCGCGCCCAGATCGGACGGCAGAACTGGTGGACAATCACGCAATGTTGCAGCTGGCCGATGCGGCGACGGAACTCGACCAGTTCGGCCCTGAGGCTCGAGTAGTTCGCCTGCCGTACATCGCCGGTGACCAGGTGATAGGGCAGACCGAGCGAGGCCGAGACGGCGAGCAGCGTGCGGTACTGGAACGCCTCGTAGCCCCCGCCCACATCGGCCGGGCTCGAGAACTTCACGTCCTCTCCGGGCAGCAGAACCTGCATCGTGCCGGGCTCGAGGCTGGCAATCGCGGCACCCTCGGGGTCGGCGGCGCCTTCGCCCATCATCGGCTCTTCCGGCGCGGTCTTGGTGATGAAGCCCGCGAACATCGCCGCGGTCTTCTTCCGGTCGAGTTCCGCATCATCGTACTGGTCGAGCAGGAACAGCCGCACCATGGCAGGTGCCACATACGGCAGGCCTCGGATCTGGCCCGCATCGATGGGCCGGTAGATGTGCAGCACGTCCCCGGCCGGCACGCGGACCGTGTCGGGCACTGCCACCCGCTGGTCCGTGCTGTCACCCGGATGGCGGCGGCGGAAGTGATAGGCCACGCGCCGCCCGATCCCGTCGAACTCGATCCCGCACCGGATGCGGTTGCCGTTGGCGGCTGTCTCGGTCTTCTCGAAGGGCAGCATCTCGGACTGCAGGAGTTGCAATTGCAGCGGCACCATCAGCCCGTCTTCGACGCGTCGGGGACGCAGACGCACGAAGCACTCGCCCGCCACGAACATTTCGCGCGCGACCATGGCCTGCAGTCCGTAGAAGTCAGTCAGCCCGTCCGCGTCGGCCTCGTCCGTCCATGCCAGCCAGAGCTTCTGGACCCGATCGCGAAGGCCCGCATCCTCGATCAACGAGGACGGCTTGATCCCGTCGCCGACCAGGTTTGCCGCAAAGGCCTCGCAGGCGTTTGCCGCATACCCGTTGGTGACAACCAGTTCACGGGCACGGGCCAGAAGGCGCGGACCGCCGGCGGCCACCAGCGCATTGATATTCTCGAGCGGTGGATTCCAGCCCTTGAGCCGTCGCCGCGCCATGGCCCCTTCGAGCCGAGCGCGCACGGCTGCAGGGCTGCCGCTGGCCCGGCCGGGAATGGACCCGCCGCGGAACCTGTCGAACAGCCCCATGCTCAGAGCCCCTTTTCCGTGATGACGCGCACTTGCCGCACGATCCGCCGCCCTTCGGCTGAAGCGATTTCGCGATCCAGCGCCTCGAGGGCCCGGTCGATCTCCGCCACGGTACGGTAATCCACTGTCTTTCCGTCATAGCTGACACGGGCCACGCCCGAGGCACGCTGTGCGGCCAACGCCTCGCGACGGGAGCGGAGGTCCGTGATTGTCGCCATGACGGCCCACCTCTATCCTGCTCGCAACCCGTCCTGACCAGGCCCGCCATGACCGACCGGATTGCCCGCCTTCGCATCGAACTGCTGCATCTCGAGCCCTGCATCTGGCGTGAGCTCGAGGTCAGCCTGACCACCAACCTCCGCGCCCTGCACGAAATCATCCAGGCGGTGATGCCGTGGGAGAACTACCATCTCTATGATTTCCGGGTCGGCGACAGGGTCTATGGCGAACCCGATCCAGAGGACGCAGTGTGGGGCCGCAAGATCTATCAGGCCAAGGGCATGCGCCTCGGCACGCTGATCGATCGCGGCGTGACCGAGTTCCTCTACACCTACGATTTCGGGGACGACTGGCAGCACCGCGTCCTTGTCGAACACGTCGGCGCGGCCGATCCCGGCACAGATTATCCGCTGTTCGTCGCGGGCGAGCGCACCGCGCCGCCCGAGGATGTGGGTGGTCCACCCGGCTTCATGGAGTTCGTCGAGGCCATCGCAAACCGCCGCCATCCGCAGCACAAGGACATGGTCCGCTGGTATGGCGGCCCCTTCAACCCGGTGGACTTTGGCGAACCCGAGATCGCGGCGCGCGTGCGCGATCTTGCCAGCCGGCGCAAGGTTTCCCTCGAGGCCTTCGCCCGCAGCCGCGTGCTGCGACAGCAGTAGTTCCGAAGGTCAGCCCATATAGGTCGAGCGCACCGTCCTGCGCCGAGGCCCCTGTGGAGTCCCTGGAATACGCGCTGGCGTTGGTCCGCTCTCGGCCCGAATTGCGTCCCGGTCCGGGAACTGCCGTTCCAGATCCTGCCACCGGGCCTCCGGCCAGCGATCCGCGCCCGCGATCCAGGCAGCGGCGCGGGCGTAGACCCGGCAGTCCAGCGCCTCGTTGCGCTCGCGCAGCTTCTGCCATTCGAGCTTGGCGAAGCCCCGCTTTGTGCGAACCGTCACCAGCTGTTCGGCCACGACCTGCTTCAGCCATTCGCTATCCACCCATGTCGGCAGGTGGATCGTGCCAGGCGGGAAGGTCGTGCCCTCGGCGCGTTCCTCGGTCGTCGGTCTCTCCAGCCGCAGGAAGCGGTAGGTCTCGGCTTTGAAGGTCGACACCGCCACGGTCCAGAGCCGCGCCCCGCGCCGCAGGCGTTTGCCGCCTTCGGTCGCATCGACAAAGGTCGGGCCCGACACCGGGCTTGCGCGGTTGAACCCCTCGACGCCCTTGACCGGCGACACCTGCGCAAACCCTTGCGCCCGCGACCAGGAGTAGACCGCCGGGGCCTCGTAGCCGGTGTCGATGGCAAGCCGTGCGATGCGCAGGTGCGCGCCGCGTTCGTGAGGCCAGGACCGATCCAGCAGCGCGGTCAGTTCCGACCAGGCGCCATGCCGGTCCGGCCCGCCCTCGATCACGACGTGATCGACCAGCCAGCTTTCCAGCCCACGCCCCCAGGCCCAGACATCGACCTCGATCCGGTCCTTCTGCACATCGGCCCCGGCCGTCAGGAACAGCCCGCCCGCAGGCACCGTGCCGGATGTCCAGCGCTCGCGCCGGTCGTAGAGCCGCTGCCAGTCCGGGGCTTCCCCGGTCTCGACCCAGGTCTCGCCGAGGATGGTATTGCGGAACGCCTTGATCGCCTCGTCCGACCCCTGTGACGCGTCCCATGCCCGCACGATCCGCTCCCAGCTCAGCCAGCCGATCGGCGAGTAAAGCGCCGAGAGGTGATATCCGACCGTGGTCGGATCGGCGGCCGTGGCGGTCGCCCGCCATGCGCCGCCCTCCAGCATCGCCGTCTTGTAGTGTTCCGCGATGGGCTGCTCGCAGCCCTCGCAGTGATATTCAGCCGTCTCCGGGCGGCCCTTCTGCCATCGCAGCCGGTCGAACTTCAGCCACTGCGCGTGGCTGCAATGCGGGCACGGCACGAAGTACCGCCGCTGATCGCTGGCCTCGTACTCGCGCTCGATCCGGCTCAATCCCCGGATGGTGGGCGTCGAGACCAGGAACACCTTGCGCCGGTGGGCGAAGGTCAGTGAGCGCGCCTCAGCCAGCGTGACCGGATCGCCTTCCTCGTCGGCCGAAGCCGGATAGGCATCGACCTCGTCGAGGAAGATGTAGCGCGCCGGGGTAGACCGCAGCCCGACCGCCGAATTCGCCCCGGTCATGATCAGGATGCCGCCCGCGAACTCCTTCGACAGCATCGTGTTGCCCGCGTCGCGGGACCGGGCCGGCTTGACCCGCTCCCGCAGCTCGGGGCTTTCGTCGATCAGCGGATCGATCCGCTGCCGCGAATTGCGCTTGGCCAGTTCCACGGTCGGCTGGACCGCCAGCATCGGGCCCGGTGCCTGGTGGATGGCGAACCCGATCCAGTTGTTCCCGGCCTCGGTCGCGCCGACCTGCGCGGCCTTCATGAACACGATCCGCTGCGTGGGATCGCCGGGCGATAGCCGGTCCATGATCTCGCGCATGTAGGGCGTGCGCGCGGTGCGATAGCGCCCCGGTTCTGCCGAGGCGCGGCCCGACAGCACCCGGTGCCGGTCCGCCCATTCCGAGACGGTCAGATCCGGATCGGGTCGCAGCCCGTTGCCCCAGGTGCGCAGGATCTCCGCCGCGCCGTCGAAGTCGGTCAGGCTCTCATCATCACCGGAAGTCGGGCCGGACCTCGGCAAGCTCGTCGAGGTGGGCACGGACATGTTTTTCCAGGACCTTCTGCATCGCGGCTGGCTCGACGCCCAGATCGGCCGCCATCAGCGCCGCCGCGCGTGCAGGCCAGTTCACCCAAGCATCCCGCACCTCCCGCGCGAGGCGAAACACCAGCGACAGCGCGCGGGCCCGCTCGATCAACTCCCCCTTCAGCTTCTGGAGCCGGATACGCCGCTCCTGCGCCTTCAGCACTTCGTTCGCCGTCTTCGCCTGCAGGAAGGTCGTGCCGCCGCCGACCGCCGGGACCGCCAGCCCCTGTTCGCGGAGCGTGTCGCCGACAGCTATGACGGCAGCTTCTGGCACCGGCTTCAGCTTCGGTTGGGGTGGCTTGCGCGTCTTCGACGGGTCGGTTGTCTCCGCCCGCCTCGCGTCGCTGGCGGCCGCGTTGATGCTGCCGTCTGGATAGAGGACGAGCCGTTCGGCGGTCTTTGCCTTCTGGATCGCGCCGCGCGACAGCCCGACATGCGCGGCGTACTGGCGCTCGCTCATGCCCTGCATCGACGGCTCCGATTATCATTCATTTTCATGTGCTTATCGAGTTGATAAGCGTCGCGGACAGAGGGAACGTGTCGTCAGAAGGACGATGCAACTCACCACGGAGCCACCAGAATGACCCGCCGCGCCACCACCAACGAGAAAGCCCTCGACGCCTTCATCGCCGCCAAGGCCGAGATCGACGCGATGCTGGAACGCCTCGCCGCCCTCAGCGCCGACCACTTCGAGACCCATCCCGACGAGATCAATTGGGGCCATGTCGGCGCCCTGAACCACTACCGCGCCAAGCTGCGCGAGATCACCGACATGGCCTTCCACGAAGGCGAACACGCCGAGTGAAACGATCCGTCCCCGGTCCCGCCCGCCGACTGGCGGGCTCGACCTCGTAGAAGGGCCCGCATCACGCGCGCCCCGATACGGGAGACGACGATGACCAAGCTTTCCGATACCCAAGCCCCGATCCTGAGCGCCGCTGCCCAACGTCCCGAGCGCATCGCCCTGCCGCTGCCCGAGAGCCTGCGGGGGGGCGCCGCCGCCAAGGTGGTCGGCGCGATGATCGCCAAGGGCCTCCTGCAGGAGGTCGACGCCGACCTGCGCAGGGGCGAGCCCATGTGGCGCGAGACCGGAGATGGCCACGGCGTCACGCTGGTCGCCACCGACGCAGGACTCGCCGCCATCGGCATCGAGCCCGAAGACGCGAACCCCGCGCCTGAGGCCGCGACGGACGCGCCGAGCGAGGAGCCTGCGCCCGAGACCCCCAGCGACCCAGACGTCAGGCCCAAGGCGCGCACGCCGCGTGAGGGGACCAAGCAGGCAACCCTGATCGCCATGCTGCGCGCGCCGGAGGGCGCGAGCATCGAAGAGATAATGGTCGCCCTCGATTGGGCTGCACACACGATCAGGGGTGCCATGGCCGGGGCGCTCAAAAAGAAGCTCGGGCTTGGAGTGACCTCGGAGAAAGTCGAAGGGCGCGGGCGGGTCTACACCCTGAAGTAGACACCGAAGACCTCGACGCGCATCGAAATCTGCACTATATTCGCACCTAATTCGATGCGCGTCAGGAGGCCAGCCATGAACATTACCAAGGACATCAGCCCGCTGACCGAGTTCAAGCGGGATTCGGCGCGTCTGATTGCGCAGATAAAAGAAACCGGACGGCCGCAGATCCTGACCGTGAACGGCAAGCCTTCCGTCGTCGTGATGGATGCTGCCGCGTGGCAGGAGATGCAGGACCAACTCGACTATGCCGAAACCGTCGCCGGGATCCGCAAGGGTCTGACGCAGGCCCGTGCTGGTGAAGGCATTGAAGCGGGCCAGTTCTTTGACGGCCTCGCACAGACCAAATGACCACGCCTCTGCCGGTGATCATCACGCCGAACGCGGCGGAAGATCTGACAACATCATGGAACTACCTGCGTGATCGCAACCCGAGGGCGGCGGACGAATGGTTGGCGGGCGTCCGCGACACCATCCTCGCCCTTGGCACGATGCCGGAAGCTCATCCGATTGCCCCGGAGTCGCGTGAATTCGATCTACCGATCCGCCGCGCGCTCTATGGAAAGGCAACGCGCTGGCGGATCTACTATGCCGTCATCGACGGGTCTGTGCGGGTTCTGCATGTCCGCCACGGTCGCCGGAGCGATTGGCAACCCTGATCCCTTCAAACAGCCGTCGCAGTAGGTAGGACCGCGCGATGCTGACCACGGTGAAGACCGCGCCTATCTTCAGGTTCTGCGCCAGCGTCGTGTGCAGGCCGAAGATCGGGAAGATCAGGATCTGCGTCATGACCGCGACGCCGTAGCCGACGATCACGTTGGCGACGGACTCGACCAGAGACATGAAGCGGGATTGCTTCATGCCACCACCTCATCCATCGGCCAGCAGTTCAGCCGCCAGAGTTCGCAGCGCATGCGCCGCAACCAGCGGGACCACTCCGTTGCCACAGAGCCGAAGCCGGTCCACCCGGTGGGCCAGCCCATCAGCGCCTCGACGAACAGCGGGTTCAAGGTCCGGCGCGCATCGGAGGTATCGTGCCCAGCCATCGGCGTCACCAGGACCTGGCGGCCAAGCAGGCCGTTCACCGGCGTATTCGCCAATGTCGTCGCCCCGTCCTTGTGGTCGCGCGCCGTCGGCGTCATCCACATCCCCGCCGAATGGGTAAGGTCGGCCGACCGCCGGTTGCCCGCGCTCGGCTTGCAGCCGTCGTTCGCCATCGGCGTCGGCCACATGGCGGCTGTCGTCGCGAGGTTCATGCCGTGCTGGCCCGCTGTCTGCGACGGCGTCGGCTTCGTCTGCCGGTTCTCGTTGGCGCTGGCCCTCGGCGTCGGCCACAGCCGAAGCAGTTCCGTCCGGTTCCCGCCACTCGACCGGGTGCCAGAGCAGGCGCGCGGGGTCGGCCAGCTCGTCCCCCTCGCGGATGGCGAGGATGAAGAGCCGCTCGCGCTTGTGAGGCGCGCCGACTTCCGCCGCCGTGAAGAGGCCTGCCGCAAGGCGGTAGCCCATGCCGACCAGTCCTGCGGCGACTTCGGGGAAGCCGAGGCGGAGATGATGGGCGACGTTCTCGAGGAACACGAAGGGCGGCCGGACCTCGCCGATGACGCGGGCGACATGAGGCCAGAGGTGGCGCGGGTCGTCCGCGCCCCGGCGCTTGCCCGCGACAGAGAACGGCTGGCACGGATAGCCCGCAGTGACGATGTCCACCGCGCCGCGCCACGGGCGGCCGTCGAAGGTTCCAACGTCGTCCCAGACAACAGCCTGATCCAGGGACGCGTCCTCCATCCGCGCCACGAGAGCGGCTGCGGCGAAGGTCTCCCGTTCGACATGGCCCACAGCACGATATCCGGGGATGGCGATGGCAAGCCCGAGGTCGAGCCCGCCCGCGCCGGAACAGAGGGAGAGGCCGAAGAGGCATGCGTCTCCGACTCCGGAAGCGCGTCCGGAGGAAGGTAAAGCCAGGTCATGCATGTCACGCGGCGGTCTTGCGCTTGCGCGCGGGTTCAAGGGCGGCGTCCTTTGCCGTGGCGTCGGCGGGGGCTTCGGCATCGTCGCCCAGCCGCTCGGTCCTCACTTGCGCGAAGGTCCGGCCATCACCGTCGAGGATCGCGTCGCGGCCGGCCTCGGCCTCCCACCGCTCCACGGCGACGTCGACATAGGCCGGGCTGATTTCCATCGCGAAGACGCGGCGGCCGTTGGCTTCGCCCGCCATGATCTGCGAGCCCGAGCCCGAGAACGGCTCGTAGCAGAGCCCGCCACGGGCGACGTGCTGGCGCATCGGGATGCCGAAGGCGTCGAGCGGCTTCGGCGTCGGGTGATCCGGGCGCTCGTCCTTCGCGAAGGACGGCATTTCCCATGTTGAGGGCAGCGTTTGCTCGGCGACTTTCGGCGGCCGGTTCGGGCGCCGCCAGCCCATGAAACAGGGCTCGTGCTTCCAGAGGTAGTGAGACCGGGTCAGCACCCCTCGCTCCTTCACCCAGATGATCTGCTGGTGGACAAAGGCGCCGGCCTTCTCCCAACAGGCCTCGAGCATCGCCTGGCGGCGCGACGCGTGCCAGCAGTACCAGGCGGCGTCTTCGGTGATCGCCTCGGCGACCGCGGCGGCGATAAAGCCGTCGTAGAGTTCCGCCCCCTGCGAACTGTCGTCCCAGGTGACGCCGTAGGACTGCGACCAGTCCTTGTTCCGCGTCGGATGGTTCGAGCCATCGTAATCCACCAGATACGGCGGGTCAGTGGCGAACAGGATCGCGCGCTCGCCATTCATCAGGCGGCGGACGTCCTCGTGGCTGGTACTGTCGCCGCACAGCAATCGGTGATCGCCGAGGATCCAGAGATCACCTGTCCGCGAGGCCGGATTGCGCGGCGGTTCGGGGATGGTCACCGGCGGCACGGAGCCCCCGGCGCCACCTTCTTCCCCGTCCCCCTCCGGCACGAAAGCCAGCAGCTTGTCCAACTCGCCATCCGAGAAGCCAACCAGCGACAGGTCGAAATCCTCGGCCAACAGGTCGTTCAGTTCCGCCGACAGCAGCGCCTCATCCCAGGTCCCCAGTTCCGTCAGCTTGTTGTCCGCGATGCGGTACGCCCGGCGCTGCGCTTCGGTCAGATGCCCGAGTACGATCACCGGCGCCTCGGTCAGCCCCAGCTGGGTTGCCGCCAGAACCCGCCCATGGCCTGCGATCAGTTCGCCATCCTCGGCCACGAGGCAGGGCACGGTCCAGCCAAACTCTGCCATGCTGGCGGCGATCTTCGCGACCTGATCCGCGCCATGCGCCTTCGCATTGCGGGCATAGGGCTGCAAGCGCGCGAGCGGCCATTGCTCGATGCGCTCCGGGGCGAAGCTCAGGGTCATATGGGGCGTCCTGTTGAAGGATAGGCTGGCTTCGGGGGTGGACCCCGGATGTGGAATCCACACCGGATTTCACCGGCTGCAGGAGCCCGGCGGTATCCACCCCGGAGTCCACCAGCCAAGTGCCTGTTTTATTGTGCTATCTCAGCCGTTTTCGGGTGGCTTCCCGAGGGGGTGGCTTCCCAAAAATCCGGCCCTGTCGCTAGCGATGTGCCGCGCTTCGCCCGCCAGCATAGGAATTTCGCCCGGAAGGAACCGCCAACTCGCCGGCGCTGGACCCCGACCGGACTCTGGAGGCCTGCGGGGGTATCCCCCTCGGGATCAGCCCCGCTTCGCCCGAGCGCACGACCCCGAGCATATCGCCATGGATAGCTTCAGAAAGGCGATCCGTCTCGCTGTCTGGTGTCTCGCCGGAAATTGTCTCACGCGCCTGCCGAGCCTTGACACGCTCACTGAGTCGCGCGGGCCACCACGAACTCCATCGACCGCTTCCCGGTTACTCGCCTCCCGTTCATCCGCCAGACTATGACCGCGATGCCGTACTGCCAGCGCCGGTTCGCGGTGGCGCGGCTGATGCCCAACTCCCAGCAGATCGGCTTCCACTGCTTGCGGTTCGCCCGCAGCCAGAGCAGGCGCGCGTCGCCGGGATCGAGCCAGCGCAGCCAGAGGAGAGCATCCTCGGCCTGCGTGATCTCACGTGGGCCGGGCTTGGGTCGGCGCATCCGAGGCTCCTGGCCGACCTGATCGGCGAAGCTGTGGAAGTACTCGGGCCAGGCATTGAAATAGCCCTGAGGCTTCACCTCGGGCAGCGACCGGAACACGTCGGCAGCACTCTCGAGCCGGTCCTCGACCATGGTGGGCGTCCAGTCAGCCATTCGCGGCCTCCCGTTCGGCCACGAGCGGCCCATACAGCTTTTCGCCCAGCTGACGCACCAGTTCGCGTTCGGGCCAGGTGAGGCGGGGTTCTTCGACAGAAATCGCCAGCAACCCCTGTTCCTGCCACCCCTCCCGCTTGACTTGCTCGGGATCCCGGCGTTGGCCGCCGTAGCCCTTGGGATGCCACCTCATGCGACGCCCCCGTTCGTCTCGATGGCCCAGTGCAGAATTGCGATGGCATCAGCTTCATTGTCATCAGCTGGACTAAACCCCCGGGCCCGCGCTGCGGCGACCATTGCATCCTTGTCGGCGTTTCCCTTCCCGGTGGCATGGCGCTTGATCGTGCCGACCGGAACGCCCTGATAAGGAATGCCGCGCAGTTCGGCCCATGCAGTGAGGGTGGCCATCAGACCGCCATACACGTGGGCAGCGTCTGTACCGACATGGCGGCGAACTTCCTCGAACCAGATGGCTGCGATTGGACCGGACAGTCGGTCGATCTCGGTCAGCCAGTTGGAGAAGCGCAGGTAGCGCATTCCACCTCCGTCGAAACGGCCGGGACGCAGCGAGACGGTGCCGCTGGTGATCGGGGCGTCATGAGCGCGGATCGCCCAGCCGGTCGTGGTGCCGAGATCGAGGGCGAGGACGCAGGACCGGTTGATCGCGTCCGGCTCGGGGCGGTCGTCCTGCGCGAGGATCGTTGTGTTCATCGTGAAGGCTCACAAGCTGTGGGCCTTCGGCTTCGGTCTTTCACAAGATACTGAGGAAGGCCCAGAGAAACAAGCCGGTCCGGAACCGGCATCAGCTGTCTCTGTTCAAGCGATGTCACCGATGATGTGAAATCCTTTTCGGATTGGTGACACGACCTTTCCGATATTTTTCAATATATTACCGGACCTTGTCACCATTCTTGGTGTCACCAACGCCCCATATCATTTCCCTCGCAGAGAAGATATGGCCGCCACCCGTTATGTCGGTCCTCACTTGAAGGTAGAAAACCGGTTGGTGACACTCGGCAACGTTGGTGACACCATTGAAATCGCGGCGTTTCTCGTGTCACCGATTTTCGCGTTGGGATGGTGTCACGGTTGGTGATACTGGCGGTTGGTGACACGAGCCGCTCAAAGGTAACGACCTGCCGCGGTCTCAATTGTCGTTCGGCCATGCTGGCGCGATCGGCTCGTATTCAGTTTTCGCCCGCTCAAGTCGCGCGCCCTTCGTATCCAGTCCCCATCGCCGATTGAAGAAAAACTCCAGAGCCTTCCGCGTTTCAACGCGCAGAAACTCTCCCTCAAAGCCAAATTCGCTTCGGACCACGCTGGCTTGTCGATCCGAAAGCCCCGACTTCGGGCGCAGCCAGATGATTGCCCGAGTGTTCCAATCCACGTCCTCCGGAAGTGGCTCAGCCAGGAGCTTCTCCTCGAACGAGCTGTCAGGATCGATGCGGATCGGGAGGTAGTTACGATATTCGCCGTGCTTGAAGCTGTGGGCACGCACGTGAACGCTTTCACCGTCCGACGTGAAGCGGGTCGGCGCAATCCACTGCTCATCGTCGGCGCCGGACGAGATGGATGTGTATCGGACGTGGACGGCTTTCCCCGACCTGATTGCTTGATGAAGAAGCGCGATGGTCCTCCGATCTGCCTTCCTTTCTGGTCGGGGCAACGCGGCCGAAGGCATGCTTTCATCGCCGCTCGCCAAGATATCGAAGGCTTCGGTCAGGCCGGATGGTGCTAAGGGCTCGTGCTCGGTCGCGGCGATGTAGGTCTTTCGCACCGGATCGTAGATGGGCGGCGTGCTGCGCGCGAGACCTAGGTAGACACGGAAGTCCAGCGCCGCCTGCGCGGTCGAGATGCCGAAGCGCTCGATCAGATCCCTGCGGTTCGCCATGCCCCGCCAAGTCAGGCAGCGGTCCAGAAAGATCAGGCGCTCTCTCTGAGCATGCTTGAGGTCGTCGAGCGTCATGCGTGCATCCCTACCTTGACTCCTGACGAAATGTCCATCTAGAAATTATACGATCAAAAACTATACGGACTAGGGCAATGAGGATTCTCCATACCGCCGACCTTCATCTCGGGCGTCAGTTGAACGGGATCCCTCTCGATGCCGACCACGGCGCAGTTCTCGATCAGATCGTTTCGGCGATCACGTCGAACGGCATTGATGTCCTTGTTATTGCGGGAGATATATTCGATCGGGCTGCCCCGCCGACGTCTGCTGTGCGCCAGTTCAATGGGTTCCTGGCGCGCGTGGCCTCGGAGACTGAGGCAGCCGTGGTGATGATCGCCGGCAATCACGACTCTGGCGATCGAATCGCATCCATGGCGATCATGACCGACACACGGCGCGCGTTGATACGCGGAGCCATCAGTGCAGACGAGAAGCCTCTGGTCCTCAGTGACGCATACGGACCCGTGGCGTTCACAGGGTTGCCCTTCGCTTATGAATATGCCGCTCGCGAATGCTTCGCCGATGAAGCTCTCCACACCCCCGAGGACGTTCTCGCGGCTCAGGTGGCTTGCAGTCGGCGCAACATTCCCGATGGCGCGCGATGGGTCATCGTTTCGCATGCTTTTGTGGCCGGGGCGGCGAGCAGCGAAAGTGAGCGGCCTCTCACTCGAATGGGGGGCGTCGAGACGGTCAGTTCATCCGTGTTCGATGGTGCTCATTATGTGGCGCTCGGGCATCTGCACCGGCCGCAATCGGTCGGTGTACCTCATATCCGGTATTCGGGATCGCCACTGGCTTTCGGATTTGATGAATCTGACTGCCAGAAGTCGATGAGCCTCGTCGAGATCGATGCGGTCGGCCGAACGACGGTAGAGACTATTTCCTTCGAGCCCATTCGTCGAGTGCGCGTTTTGAGGGGACGACACGCAGAGCTTCTTCTTGCTGACCGATCTGACGATTTCATCAAGTTCGTGCTTACCGACGATACGCCCGTGATCGATGGAATGAAGCGCATCCGCGACGTGTTCCCGAACGCTTGTGAACTTGTCTACGAGCGGAACGAACGCGCGCCAGAAGTCAAATCGCTGGCGGGGCGCGCTCCAGCGGTTGCGAGCCCTGTCGAGGTCATTGGCGACTTCCTCGAGCATGTGCGCGAAGACCGGACCTCGGAAAAAGAACTGGCTGTCGTAGCATCGGCCCTTGGTCGCCTGCGTGAGACGGAGGATGTGCAATGAGACCGGTTCGGCTCACGCTTCAGGCGTTTGGTCCCTATCCTGGCCGGGTCGTCATCGACTTCCGGGATGCCGTCAAGGCGGGCCTCTTCGGCATATACGGACAGACGGGGTCAGGCAAATCGACCATCTTCAGCGCAATGACCTTTGCGCTCTTTGGAGAAGCGGCCAAGGCGGAGCAAGACGCTCCGTCGCTGCGCTCGGATCACGCCGATCCAGATGTAATGACTGAGGCAGAGTTCGTATTCGACATTGGTGAGCGGCGATATGTCGTGCTTCGCCGACCCGACCAGATGCGACCCAAGGCGCGCGGTGAGGGCGAGACCCGTAGCGCGCACGAAGCCTATCTGTTCGATGCGACCGGAATGTCGCTCGACGCAATTACAGATGCGGCACGGGGCAAGATCGTAGCCGAGAAGAAGGTGCGCGACGTCGACGCGACTGTCATGGAGATGCTCGGATACGGCTCTGAGCAGTTCCGGCAAATCGTCCTTCTTCCGCAAGGGCGCTTCGAGAAGTTCCTTTCGGCCAAGACGAAAGAGCGTCTCGAAATCCTGCGAGAACTCTTCGATGTCTCGCTGTACGAGAAGCTCATGGCCGATCTCAAGTCCGCAGCCGATGAGGCTGAACGGCAGGTGCGGGATGAACGTGCGCTCTGTGCCAGGCAGCTCGCGGCAGAAGGATTCGAGAGCACCGATGCACTGATCGCGGGCATCGAAAACGCAACTGCGGGGTGTGCGGAACTTCGCGCGATCGAAGAAACCAAGAAGGCGACGGCGGAAGTTGCCGAGAGGGCGTTGCACCAGGCGGAGGCCATCGAGGAAAAGTTCGCGGCGGCCGAAAAGATGAGGGAGCGGCTTCGCGCAATTGAGGCGCGAAAGGACGATATCGACGCGCTTGCCGAGCAGGTCCGACAAGCCGAGCGCGCGCGCGGTCTGATCGATGTCGAGGAACGTGTGAGGGATGCCGAACGCGAGGTTGGTGAAGCCGATACCAAGCGCGAAGAGGCAGACAAGGCCGCCGAAATCGCCGCGAAACAAGCAGAAAAGGCGGCAGAGGCGCTCCGGCGTGAGGAAGACCGTGCCGATGAGGTCGAAACCCTGCGCCGGAGAAGCGATGAACTGGAGCGGTATGGTCGAATCCTCGAGGCAGCAGCCGATAGCAATCAGGCGGTCGACGTCGCGCTGAAAGAGCAGCTGGACGCCGACAACGCTTTTCAGGCGGCAAAGGCACAACTGACCAAGCTCCAGGAAAAGCGCATCACGAAAAGCGCCGAGCTGAAAGCTGCACGCGAAACGGAGGCGAAGCGCGCCGAGATCGCGGGCCGGCGCGCAGAGCTCGACAAACGACATCTGGCCGCCAAGTCCTACGAGGGCGCCTTGCAGGATGTTGCAACGGCTCAGGCCGCTGTCGAAGAACAACTGCGGAAGTCGGAAGCTGCGGTCGGAAAGGCCGAGAAGACGCGAGATGATTATGAGACGGCCGAAAGAAATCTCGCGGCCGCACAGGCGCTGCACCTTGCGACGAGACTGGAAGCAGGGTCGCCATGTCCGGTCTGCGGCGCAACCGAACATCCTGCGCCGGCGACTGGCGAAATCGGTAGTGCCGGCCTGGACAAGGCATTCCGAGAGTCACGAGAAGCATGGCTGGCCGCCGATCGCGAAGCCCGGCAAGCTGGCGAAGCACTGGTCGGAGTGCAAGCGACGCTCGAGGAGCGACAGAAACGCTTGTCCACCCTTGAACCGCCAGAGGAGCGTGCAGCCGTCATCGCGGCACAGATCGGTCGTGAAGAAGACGCACTCGCAGCGCTTGGGCCTCGGGTCGACATTCTTGCCGCGGAGACCGGGATCGAGGAACTGGAACTGCAGATCGAGGAATTGGAGCGGAAACGCGATGAGTTGCGGGACTGCTTCGATGAGCGGCGGAACAAGGCAACTGAGGCCAAAGCGGCGCGCGATGGCAGGCTCGCAGAGGTGCCGGAGAACCTCCGCGATGTGCCGGCGCTCGCGGCCACACTTGAGAAGGTGAACGGGTCGCTGGGGTCGCTTCAGGCGGCGCGGACCGCGGCGGACAAGGCGCTGCACTCCGCTCGCGAAAAAGCACTCGGCGCGGTCAAGGATCTCGAAAGCGCGGACAAGGCGCTCGCGGACAGCAAGACGCGCCATCAGAAGGCGGCGGAGGTCTTCCGAACAAGACTGGCTGGCGCTGGCCTCACAGCAGAGGCGTTTCAGTCTCTCAAGCCGGCCATCGAAACGCTCGATGAGGATAGGGAAGCCGTCGAGACCTACCGGCGCGAGCACAAGAGTGCGTCCGATGCAGCCACAGATGCCGCCTCTGCGATCCAAGGGATGTCCCGGCCTGATCTCGAAGCACTACGGGAAACGCACCAGACCCATGCCGAGGCACTCGGCAGGGCGATAGAAGAGCGCGTCGCCGCCCAGAGCCGTGTCGATCATCTGGATAAACTGAGAACGGGGTTGGAGGAGACCCTGCGCAAGCTTGACGAAGCTGAAGCTGCATCCGGCCCGCTGCGCGAACTGGCAGCTGTGGTAAACGGGCAGAACTCGCAAAGACTGACGTTGGAGACATTCGCAATCGGCGCGATGTTCGACCAAGTGCTGGAAGCGGCTAACTTGCGGCTCGCGCCCATGACCTCCGGCCGCTACAGACTCGAGCGAGATCTCGAAGGGGCCGGACGCGGTAGCCGCGGGCTTGGCATCCAGGTGTTCGATCTTCACACCGGGAAATCGCGCGCCACGAGCACCCTCTCAGGTGGCGAGGCGTTCATTGCCGCGCTCGCTCTCGCACTCGGTCTTGCCGACGTGGTCGAAAGTGCGAGCGGCAAGGTGCGGCTTGACACGATTTTCATCGACGAAGGGTTTGGAAGCCTCGACACCGAAAACGGGTCCGGCACGCTCGACCAGGTACTCCAGGTCCTCAACTCCATCGTCCGACAGAACCGTGCCGTTGGTCTGATTTCGCATGTGCCGCTCGTCCAGGAGGCGATCCCCAACGGCTTCTATGTCAGAAAAGGGATCTCCGGGAGTAGTGTGGAAGAAAGAGGGCTTGTCTGATGGGTCACCGCTGGATCCCAAGACGCTCACATCCGCGGCGGCTGCCGGACGGCAGGACCACTGAAGTCCGTGCAAGCTGGGTGTTGCAGCATTCGCCAGACGAGAAGAAGCGTCGGAGCCTTCGTCACCGATGCCCCATGTGCGGTGCCGAAGTCATCACGGTGCGAATGCCCAACGGCGGGAGCGCCCATTTCGAGGGAGGAAAAGGACTTTCAAGGATCAAGCATCCCTGCCTCCACTTGGGCGAGCGACTTTCGCAAAAGCGAGACGCCGACACACCAGACCTCTTCGCGCTGTATGCCGAAGCAGGGTAGGCTCGAGGCTTAGCGCTAATCTTCCACGCGTTGGCGATATCGCCACACTCTCGGCGCGTTGCGGCCTGATCCAATGCGCACTTGTTCCCGCTTCCAGCCATTCGCCTTCAGATACGCCGCAACACGCGTCTGATCGCGTCTGGTCCAGCGGGCGGGTTCGAGCCCGATGGCCTCCTCGAGGATCTCGCCGACTGACACGTCGGCCAGCGGCTCCGGCCGCGGCACGCTTTCGGTGCGGGAGTTGCCGTAGTCGGGGAAGCCATCGGAGACGGTGCGGAGTTCGTGCGTCAGCCAGTGTTCGATCAGGTCGTCCCACGCGTCGGACTGGTAGCGGCGGTCCTGTTCATTACGAGCTTCGGCAAGGATCGCCGGATCGTCGATCCACCAGATCGCGCCTTCGCGGAAGCGATGGACGGCTTCTGCCCAGAGCTGATCCCGGTCGCGGGCCAGCGCCGCGATGTCAATGGTGCCACAGCGCAGCGGCCAGAAGCGGCGGTTGCCGGTCTCGTCGCGCAGATAGGTGTCGGGGTTCACCGTGCCCGCGAAGACGCATTGGCGCGGGACCTCGACACTGTAGCGACCGTAGGGCGGGCGGAAGCGGTCTGTAGTGCGGGTCAGGAAGGCCTTGATGCGCGAGACCTCGGCCCGGCCGATGGCGTCTAGCTCTGCGATTTCCACGATCCAGACGCCCTGCATGTGGATGGCGGCATCCTTGGACCCAAGCTCGGGCAGTTCGTCGGTGAACCAGTCCTCGCCCGCAAGCACCTTGATGGCGGTCGATTTGCGCGCGCCTTGTGGGCCTTCGAGGATCAGCATGTGATCGGCCTTCACGCCGGGGCGGAAGATGCGTGCCACGGCCGAGATGAGCCAGAGCGCGCCGACGGTATGGTGGAACGGGGTCGGGGCAGAGCCGAGATAGGTGCTGGTCCAGGTCTCTATCCGGGGCGTGCCGTCCCAGCGGAGGTGTTCCAGCCAGTCGCGGACAGGATGGATGCGGTGTTCGCGGGCGACGGCACCAACAGCGCGACCGACCACAAGCGGCGCGACATTGACGCCGCGCAGCTGCAGCCATTCCGCGGTCCGGACATCGTCGGCGTCTTCCCACGGACGAGGATACGGGCCGGTCGCGGCATCCCACGGCAGCGGTTGGCGCACGACGATCTCCTGGGAGAAGTCGTCGAAGGCCAGCACGCCCGCGAAAGCGATGTCGGACGTCAGTGCGATGATGACATTGGCCTCGTTGCGCTCGGGCGTCCCGACGAGATCCTGTCGCAGGCGGTTAAACCAGCCCGGTTTGGCGATCCGCGCATGGGGATCGCCGGAGACGTTCACGCGCTTCACCAGTTCGACCAGCTGCTTGTCGAGGATCGACATGGCGATGCCGGTCGTGGTCTTGATGCGGGCAAGGATCTGGCGCGCGGGCAGCGGGTCCAGCCGCGCAAGGGCAATGCGTCCGAGAAGTTCGCCAAGGGCGGAGATATCGGGCGGGTTGGTCAGTGCATCGGCGGCCGCCACCAGATCAGCGATGATGTCGCCAGCAGACGGCAAGCGATCCATCGCGGCGGGCTGGTCTTCGGTCGGCAGCCCCTGGCGCGGGCCGTAGTCCTCGGCGCGCGCTCCACGCAGCAGATCATCGTTGAAGTCGTCGCCAAGGAGCGGGACGACGATCTCGTTCGGAATGTCGGACTGGTTCAGCCGGTCCGAGAGCGTGGCGGCTGCCTGACGACCGGCATCGCCAGCATCGGCATAGATCGTGACCCGTGTCGTGCCCTCGGGCCAGCGAAAGCGCGCGAGGCCATCCGCGGACAGTGCCGCCCAGACGGCGGTGCCGAACAGGGCATGCGCTGCGAGGGCAGTCTCGATGCCCTCGGCAATACTAAGGTGGCCGCCCGCAGGCATGGCGAACAGGCGCACGGCTGCTTCGGCAACCGAACCCAGCATCTTCTTTCCAGCCGGGCCCTTGGCGCTGCCGTCGTCCATGAGGAAGGTCCTGTGGATGCCCGGCGCGCGTGTGCCGTCCGCCAGTCGAGGCAATGCGATCAGCCCCGGCCACCCGCGTCGCGTGTCGAAATCCGGCAGGTCGGGGTGGAACAGCAGATCCGGGCAGCCCGGGTCCGTAAGGCCGCGCGCAAGCAGGTATGCCTCGCCCACGGTTCCGGAGAGTGGCTGCGCGCCATCGACCAGCCTGGCAACCTCCGTTGAATGGTCGGGCTTCGGACGCGGCAAGGATCGAGGTGCGGGGCGATCCATCCCGGCAATCCGCGCCGCTTCGTCGAAGAGCGCGCCGTCGCTCAGCCCGGTCGCCTGCGCGATCAGATCGATGGGCCCGGCGCTTTCGCCGGTCGCATAGTCGAAGCCCCAGCCCGCATAGGGCCCGTCGAGGTGGATGGTGCACGACCCTTCCTTGCGCGGCGGGCGGCCGGAAAGGTCGGCACAGCGCAAGGAGCGACGGTCGCGCGCAAGCCGCGCCTCCGGAAAGACGCCAGGGAGCCAATCGCCTGCGGTCGCAGCAAGCCGATCTTTCACGGCGGCCAGATCGTGTCGTGCCTTCGGTGTGGCGACATCGTTAAGATCGATCATCGCAGCCCTCACGCCAGGAGGACGAGGCCGCGCTCGGCGCGGGTGATGGCAGTGTATAGCCAGCGGCGGCGGTCGATCTCGCTGCGGCCCAGCCCATCGTCCCAGACGATCACGTTCTCCCACTGCGATCCTTGCGCCTTGTGGGCAGTGATCGCCCAGCCGAAGGTCGCTTCGGTCAGCTTGCGCTTTTCCCGCCAGTCGCGGTCATGGCGCTTGGCATCGTAGGCGACGTGATCCTCGAAATGCCCCTTGTAGATGCGCAGCCGGCCCGGGCGGCCGTCGCTGTCGAATGGCGTCACACGTCGCCCGTCTTCGTCATGCACCACGGCTGAGAAGTAGAGGCTTCCCTCGTCGACGATATTCTCAAGGGTCAGGAACATGCCATTGATCAGACCGAGCGAGTTGTCGTTCTTCAGGCAGATGATCTTTTCCGCCCCGCCGGTGGGAAGATATGTCCCGCCCAGACCGGCCGCCGCGCGCATCGCGTTGTTCAACTGCAAGCGCGTCGCGTTCAGGCCGCAGATCAACTGCCCGCCGCGCAGCGCCTGATCCGGCGTGATGTCGCCTTTGCGCAGCTTGGCGACATGGGCGTCGTAAACCCCGAACCCGATGGGTTCCCCCATCCGCGCCATCGTGGCGAGACGGATGATGGCGCTTTCGGCTGCCTGGCGGTGAATCTCTGTCAGCATCACGTCGGGCGCGTCCCGGGTGAAGGCCCCTTCGCCCTTGATCGGCGGCAACTGGCCGGGATCGCCCAGCACGAGGATCGGCTTGCCGAAACTCATCAGGTCGCGGGCCATCTCCTCGCCCACCATCGACACCTCATCCAGCACGATCAGCCGCGCATCCGCGGCATCGCTTTGCGGGTTCAGGGCAAAGCGGGGATGCTTCATCGCGGACAGCGCCTGGCGCATCGCCTCGATCCCGGCTTCGGCCGCGGTCCTGTCGAAACCGGTCAGCCTGCGTGCGGCGCTCTCGGCCTCCTGAACCTTGGCGGCAGCGGCGGCGATTTCTTCCTCGGTCGCTTCGATCACCGAATAGATCAGGCTGTGGATGGTGCGCGCGGGCGTGCCCTTGCGAGTCAGCACGAGCGCAGCCTTGCCGGTGAAGGTGGCGGTCACGACGCCCGGGACGCAACGGCCGTCCTTGGCGCTGCGATGGGGTGACAGTCCAAGGTCGTCGAGGGCGAACTTCAGGACCGTGCTCTTGCCCGACCCGGCATAGCCGAAGAGCCGGAACACCTGGCTCGATCCGGTGCGGTTTTCGAACCAGTCGCGGACTTCGGCGATGGCGGCGGCCTGCGCGGCCGAGGGGACGAAGTCAGACACCGCCGCCCCTCCAGCACCGCCCCGCCCATGCGCAGGGCGCGTGCCACTTGCCGCCGGCCATGCCGCCCCGGCAGACGACCGCCGTGGGCTCGGTGGCCATCCGGGGCAACCATTCGCCTGCCGCCGAGGCCTGCACGACCGTGACGGCCCGATCCGACATCTCCTGCGCGAGGCGGGCATCGAACGGGACGAGTTCCGCGTGCAATTCCATCGTGTCGCGGTTCAGCGCGGTGAAGAGCGCCGGGTTGGGCAGGTCCATGTAAGCCTGATAGAGGGCGATCTGGGCGCCGTAGACCGGGCGCGCGATGCTGACGCCGCGCTTGACCACATCCTTCCAGCTGGAGGCCCCGAGCGCCTTGTTCTCCCAAAGCGCGGGGTACTCCATCGCGACGGGACCCGAAACGAAGCAGCCATCGATATGGCCCTTGAACCTTCCCGCCATGGCCTCGAAGCCGAACTGGCGGCCATCGGGGCGTTCAGTGCGCAGGTCGAACCCGGCTATCCTGAACCAGCCCGCGACGATGTCCTCGGCCCGATGGCCAGCCTCGAAGATCCGCAGGATGCGCGGCTCGAACTCCTGGCCCTCGTCCTTGGGCACTGCGAGAAAGTCGTACTGGATCTGGCGGAGGCAGTCGCGCCCCAGCCCCGAGGAACTGACATAGGTGCGGGGGCGCTCGGCGCGATTGCGCGCCGTCAGGGCCGCATCGATGGCGGATGAGACGGCCGTGGCGATCGGCGGTCGTGGCGCATCCTGGCCATAGTTGCAGCCAGAGCCATGGTTCAGATCGATCATCGGTCGCGTTCCCAGAAGCCGCCAGCCTGCGCGATGCAGGTCAGCTTGTGATGCTGGGCCTCTGTCAGCCGGGCGCGCGCGCCGAATTTCTCGAGCTTCTGGCGCAGACTCTCGCAGAACTCGACCTCGAAGTCGGTGATGGCGTTCGCCGTCGCGGCGGCGAGAAGGTCGGTCCAGGGGGCGGTCTCGTCGTTCAGATCGATCATGACGGCCCTCTCAAAACGGAATCGGATCGTCATGGGCCGTGCCGGTCCGTTCCTTGCGCGCGCCTTGCGCCAGCATGCTGTCCACGTAGCCGGTGACGGCCGCTTCGATCAGCCGGTCGATGTCGGCGGCGTTGCGGTTGAAGAAGGGCGCCATCAGGCCAAGGTCGGTCAGCGCTTCGGCGAACAGCACCCGGGCGTCGCGGATGGCCTGTGCCTCGCGGGCGGTCTTGTCGATCATGCCATTGTTCCTTTGGGCGATTGCGCTGCCCACGTCCTGACAGCGGAGCGAGCAGAAGCGGTGATAGGGGTAGCGGTCGTGCTGGAGCCGGTGGACGTAACCGAAGCCGCGGGCCTCCCGGGCGCAGACGGCGCAAATCGTCACCCGAGCAAGAGCGTCGCGATCGGGTCGTCCCGTGGCCAGTCCTGCTGGTGAAGCCGTTCCGACTGCATCACGATCCAGCGCGAGATGGCGTTCACCGCCATGGCCTCGAGGTCGGCGAGGGTAAGGCTTGCGATGGGGTGGTGCAGTCTTCCTCGGGCCTCGAGCCATGTTCCGATCTCCAGCGCGGCGGCGCGCGTCACATGCGCCTGCCATTCGTCGGGGGTCATGGGCCGGTCGCCCGGCCCAGCCCCATCGGGCTCGGCGGTGGTGGATCGCACCGACCCACCCGACCGCCGCTTCCGCCGCTCCTCAGCCATTGAGCCACGCGGGCATGGCGGGGGTGCCCGGCGCGGCAGGTGCCGGGGCCTGCGGCGTGGGCGGAGCGGCCGGGGCGTTCTGCGACCCCCAGGCGGGCGCCGGTGCCGCTGCGGGCTGCGGTGTCGCGCCCCAGTTCGGCGCCGCAAGCGACGGTTGCGCCGCGCCCCAGGCCGGTGCCGGGGCCTGCCAGCCCGGCGCCGCGACGCTCGCGGCCTTGCGCGGCGGGGCGTTGACCGGATCGGGCGGGACGGTTTCGCCGCGCATGATGGCGGCATGGTGCAGCTCGTCGGGCAGAACGACGTTGGCGATGCGGTTCTGGTCGCGGTACTGCGGGTTGGAGGCGGGCTCCACCATGATGCGGGCGGCGAAGACGATGCCCTCCAGATGCCGCAGACCGGGTAGAACCCGCTTGGCCTTGGCGGCGGGGCTTTCGTCCCTGGGATCAAGGCCAAGGGCGCTGTCCACGATGGCGCGAAAGGTGGATTTCGAAATCTTCCAGCCGATGGACTGGCCTTTCTCGTCCAGCTTGCCGCCCGCCACGGTGAAGCTCTGCCAGAACTTGCGGCGGGCATGGGGGCCGTCGACGACTGTGAACTCGCAGTCGAGCATGCGGGCGTCGCTGGACTGCGAAGCCTTCAGAAGCCCCGCATCCGCCGGGGTCGCGCCGTTCACGCCACCGGGGCGAATGGTCAGCCGCACCTTGGCGAAGGTGCCGTCGGGGATCAGTTCGCCAATGGGGGCCATCTGCGGCTGGGCGTCGTTCAGATCGTAGCTCATGGGATCATGTCCTTTCAGGGATCAGGAGGCGAAAGCGGATTGGTGGGGGGCGCGGCCGTCGATCCGGGCGAGCAGCGCGCCGAGATCGGGCGGTTCGGTCAGGTCTAGGCGGCCAGACCGGTCCTTGGCGGGAAGGCCCCACGGGTTGCCCGACTTGCAGACAAGGCGACGGTCGGTGGCGGTCTCGTCCAGCACCCAGCCACCCTCGGCATCGCGGGCGAAGAGGTGCATCGAGACGACCTGGTCCACGATGCCCGGCAACTCACGCCCGGCCTTGCTGCCTTCCATCTGCGGTTGCCAGGTGACGGTGCCGAAGTCGTCGGTCACCTTTTCCAGCACGCCGACGAAGATCACGGTCTTGCCGCGCGCATGCTGGAGGTGCTTGAGCGCCTGGATCACCTCTCGCCCCAGAAGCCCGTAGGCGCCCCGGACATCCGGCTTGCCGGTCCGGTCCGAGAAGGCCTCGGGCTGCTGGCGGGCATAGGCCATCGCCTGCCGCGTCAGATCGGTGATCGAGTCGACGAAGACGATGCGACGCTCGGCAAGGAAGGCCTCGATGCCGCTGTCGCGGTGGTGGGCCTGCAGCCACGCATGCCGTTCGGTCCCGTACCAGGACTGCGGATGCTGCGCGGGGTCCGGCCCGCCGATCAGCACGGCAAGATCGCGGAAGTCGGTGAAGCTGCGCACCGGGATCGACGCGCCGCGCCAGTCCTGCACCGATTTCATCCCGGCTTCGAGGTCGAGGCAGACGGTTTCCTCGGCAGGCAGTGACTTCAGAAGCGTGGTCTTGCCCACGCCCGGTGGGCCGAAGATGGCGAGCGAGGTCTTGTTCTCGGCGGCCGAGAGGCGTTCGTCGGCGGTGATGATGCGGAAGGCCATTGGGTTCTCCGAAGGATTGAAAGGGCGCGGCGGCGGGGGTGACCGGGTGCCGAAGGGGAACCTGCCCGGCGTTGCCGCTCGGGCGTCCCGCCGCCGCGCGTCACCGGTCTCGGGTCTCGAGCCGGAACACGGGTTTGCCGGTGGTCTCGGACCGGGCGGCGGCGAAGCCTTCCCGCATGGCGTCGGGCCAGGCCCCGAAACGGCGTTCCGGCACGCGGTAGGCGATCTCGAGATACTGGGTCGGATCGTCGCCCGCCTCGCGGATCCGGGTCGCCATCGCGGCCAGCCGGTCCTGATCCCATGTGACTTTCTTCGGCAGGTCGGCAATCACCACCACGCCCGCATCCTCGATCCGAACGGTGCCCGAGGCCTTGCCCTGCGCAGACCGCTCGGCCTCAGTCGCCGCGCCATAGCGCTGCGCCAGTGCCGCCTCGAAACGGTCCTTCAGCCGCTTCACCCGGGCTGTCTCTGCCGCTGCTGCTTCCTGCATCTCAAAAAGCAGGTCGGGCGGCATGTCGGCGATCTCGCCGATGGACAGCCGGTCGAGGTCATCGAACGTCGGCATGTTGTCGGCCCGCCCCTCGGTCGGCGCATCGGTGGTGGGGAACGGCACGGCCATCAGCGCCCCTCCCGCTTCAGGGCCGCGTCAACGGCGCGGTCCGTGCCGAGAGCCCCGGCCTCGCGGGCGAGGCGGTGGAGCCGTTCGAGCGCCGAGGAGCGGCGGATCGCGGCCGACACGTCGGCATTCGCCGCTACGACGGCGAAGGCGATGTCGTCGATGGTTGCCAACTCGATCAGCAGCGGTTCGGTCTCGTTCCCCTCGCGCCAGGGCGCGGGGATCGCATCCGGCAGGTCGTCGAGGCTGTGAAAGGAACGGCGGAGCCGCGTCATCAGGTTCGGCAGCCGCGCGGGCTGCGGCTCCGTTGTCACTGTCTCGGCCGGTTTACCGGCGATGGCGAAGTAGAGGGACGGCGGGAGCCAATCCCCGATCCAGGCAAGCATGGCGCGCATCAGGCGGCCTCCTCTGTCGCGATGAGTTGGGAAAGCGGGATCGGCGCATGGCGCGGTTTGGTCCGCGCGATGGCCAGATAGGCGAAGCGGTCGGGGCCGACCCGGACCTGCACCAGATGCACCAGCGAAGCCTCGAAGGCGCGGTGAGCAGCACTGGCCAGTGCCCCCAGCCTACGGCGATCCGGTTCCGGAAGGGTCGAGATCACCGCCGTGGCATCGATGCCGAGGAACCCGCGATGATACTCGAGGCGGTCGCCCGGCATGGCCTGACCGATCCAGGCGCAGAACTCGATGTCGGTGAGCGGCCGGGGCCTGGCCGGGATGAAGGCGGTGGGGTGCATGACGAACATCTCCATGTCGGTCCTCTACTCACGCCGCCTTGGAACCGTCCCACTCCGCCCCGAGCCCGCGCATCGCGAGGTCGAGCCGCAGGCGGGCGATGTGGCGGTAGAGGGCGGAACGGGAGATGCCGGTGCGGCTGACGATCTCGGGAACGGCACAGGTGCCAAGTGCTGCGCAGAGGCCACGCATGTCGTCCGGCAGATCGCCCAGCGCCCGGGCGAGATCGTGATGGGTCTCGGCATCATCCACGGCGGAGCGGTCCTGACCATGCCAGGCGGCCAGACCGTCCGCCTCCGCCAGCATGCAACCCAGCGGCTCGGTGCCGCCTGAAACGGGTGCATTCAGTGACAAAACCGTGCCACCCTGCGCGCGGCGCTGACGGTGATGGCGGATGGCGATGCGCGATGACTGGTTGCGCAGGACGATGTTGGCGAAGGCGCCGATGCTGCCACGGCGGGCGTCAAAACCCGGCAACCGGCAGATCAGGTCGACCAGCAGGTCCTGGCGGAGATCTTCGAGATCGGCGGCGGGCAGCACCAGCTTGCGATGCAGGCGGCGCGCGGCAAAGGTCGCTTCTTCGATCAGTGCGGCAAGGTCGTCGGGGGAAATCGGCGGAAACATTCGGGAGCACCTCGGAACATGTTGCTGTTGTTCCGAATGTGCCGCTCAGACCGCTGCTGCCGGTGTGATTGCCGTGTGTTTGTTATGTGCGGATTGTGTGTGACGGCCTCAGGGCTCGATGACCACTTCGGCAGGGTCGAGGCCGAGCCGATAGCCGCGCGCATGCACCGTCGCGACCAACGCCTTTGCTTGGTCGCTGGTCAGCCCACAACTGACCAACGCCTTCCGAAGGTCCCGAATGATCTGGTTGGGCGGCCGGCCGGTCTGCGTCTCGATCTCCTGATTCTTCAGGACAGGATCACGCTTGGCGGATTGCTCGATCAGCAGACGAAACAGCGCGAACATCTGTGTCGGCAGGTCGAGCCGACGCCCGTCGAGAGTGACCGATTGCGCCGAAAGCTTCACGACAAGGCGCGGCACTGAAGATGGCGGATTGAGGACGAGGCGTTCCGTGCCAACTGTTCCCGCCTTGAAAACCGCCGCGATCTCTTGGGGCTCGATCCCAACCTCCCGCAATCTGACAGCGATTGCCGCGGAAAGGTCGTGGACGATTGCCAAGATCGGCTTCGGCCCCACGGCCGCCCTGATCGCCATCACAGCGCCCGGCGCAACCAGATCTTCAGCATCGAATGACAGGACCACGGCATGCCCGGATGGGGTCTCCCCCAACAGCCAGACGCCGTCAGCAATGCAGGCAACTGCGCCGCCCAGATTCCCGCTGGCAGCAATCCGGGCCACAAGCCGGTCAGCGTCGACCGAAAAGCGGCTCAGATCGTCCTTCTGAAGGATCACGTCTTCGGCCGGATCGTGCGGGCAGCAAGCGCGGAACGCGTCGTCCAACTGTTCGAGGGGGCGAGCATCAAGCCCGCAGTCGCACTCGGCGCAGACCGACCAGGTATCTACCTTCCGCTCTTCGATCAGCACCTGCGCCCGCAAAAGGCGCTCGACTTCGCTTGCGGGAAAGCGGCCCAACGCCCGGCCCGAGATCGAGACCCGGGCGCCGCCCTCACTCAGCCGCGTCCACAACCATGCCAGCATCGCGGTCCTTCTCGAGCCCATTGCGCTGCACCAGCGTGTGGATCGCCTTTTCAAACCGCGTCCGGCGGAAGGCGAGCGTGCCCGGCGGCTTCAGCCGCACCGTGACCTGTGCAGGTCGCTTTGCGCCTGTTTCGAAGGCGACCCGGAAGGTGATCTCTCCCAACCTCCAGCCCCGACCGAACCGCACCTCGCTGCCCCGGAAATGCGTCAGCGCGCCGCCGGATGCGTCCTTCGACTCCCAGCTGCGCACATGCCGCCAGCGCTGATCCTCTTCATCCCGCTCGAAGAGGTCAGCAGCGGCAGCCACGATCCGGACCTCCTTGATGGTCGCATCATATCGATGCTGGAACGCGAAATCGGGCCCGGCATCGCTGATCGGATCGAGCGTGTAGAGATCGCGCGCGTCACGCCCCGAGAAGAAGCCCGGCCGCCTCAAGATATGCCGGGCGAAAAGCTCGGCGATCTCGCCTTGCTGCGCCTTGACTACGCCGCCAACGAACAGGCGTCCTTCCATCGGGGAGTAGCGCAGCACCGCATACTTCACCGCGCGAAGAGTGATGATCTCTTCCCGATCGCCGGTGACCACCGGCGTTGTGGTGACTTGCGCCCCATGGCTGATCACCAGGTTGATTTCGCCGTCTTCTTCATAAGGCCCAAGGCGGCAATATTGACCCTGCAGGTCCTGGGAAAACAGATTGATCACCGCGGCCTTGAAAGCCTCGGTCATTTCTTCGGTCAGGTCCGCACCCACGTCTCGCTCTGGGCCGCGGAACTCTGCAGGCGATGTCGGTGCCCGAAGGGCGTGGAAGTCGGCTGCTGCCTCGAAAACGCGGTGATGCAGCAGATAGGTGTGCAGCGCGACGTGTTTGGGATCGTGCCGGACGGGCGCGGCATTGGCGTCATCGGAGTCGGGATCCGTATAAAGAACGACACCGCGGCGACGGGCCTCGCTCAAGATAAGCTGCATGCCCTCGCCTGTACCAAGCTCGGCGACGCGATGCAGATCGGCGACCATTCCAGCATTCCAACCTGTAATGGTGCCTTTGAAATACGCGATCAAAGCTTCGCGAATGGTCGCTGCATCGCCTTCGAACGACAAAGGGAGCCCATCTTCGCCAAAGTGCCGAACGAATAATGTCCGCATGAGTGCAGGATCGACGGTCTTGAGGAACTTCGCATTTACAAACTTCTTGAGATCGGAACCCACGGGAACACCTCGCAAACGGCCGCTTTGTTCTGATTATGTTCTAAACCATGGATCAACCATGAGTCGAGTCCAGCGGCGCATACAGTACACACATACACGCTGGGACGTATTGACGGGGGCGTGAGTAGAGGCAGGGCAAGCCAACCTGGACTTGCCAGCATGAAACGCCCCAATCCCCTGCCGCCCGACCAGATGACCGCTGCCGAGCGTCGCACCGAGTTGTGCACCTTGCTCGCTCTCGGGCTGGTCAGGCTCATGCAGCGCGAGCGGGGCGAACCTTCTGACGAAACTGGAGAAATTCGCCTACACTATCGGGCCGACCGATGCCGTCATGCAACCCCGAACCCAACGGAGACCGCATGACGACACACGACCCCATCCCCGCGCGCCTGGCCGCGCTGAAGACAACGCCGACGCCCGACCTGAAGAAGCAGTGGCGCGACCTGTTCGACAGTGAGCCGCCGCCCTTCAACCGGCGCTACCTCGAGTCCCGCCTTGCCTACCGCATCCAGGAACTCGCCTATGGCGGGCTGAAACCCGAGACCGTCCGGCGGCTGGAACGGCTGGGCGAGGAACTGGACGGCGGCGACAAGAAGAAGCGCGGCATCCGCCTCGACCGTGATCGCCCCATCACGGGCACGCGGCTTCTGCGCGAATGGCAGGGCGTCGAATACGTCGTGACTATCACCGCCGACGGTTTCGAATGGCAGGGACGCCCCTACAAATCGCTGTCTGCCATCGCACGCGCCATCACCGGCACGCGGTGGAACGGCTGGGTGTTCTTCGGCCTCAAGAACCACAGGGGGCGGACATGACGAAGCCGCCTGAAAAATCGAAGGTCGTCCGAAAGCTGCGCTGCGCGGTCTACACCCGGAAATCCTCGGAGGAAGGGCTGGAGCAGGAGTTCAACAGCCTGCATGCCCAGCGCGAGGCCTGCGAATCCTACATCGCCAGCCAGCGGTCCGAGGGCTGGGTGCTGGTCCGCGATCAGTATGACGACGGCGGCATCTCCGGCGGCACGCTGGAACGGCCCGGCCTGAAGCGCCTGATGGCCGACATCGAGGACGGGCTGGTCGACGTAGTGGTGGTCTACAAGATCGACCGCCTCAGCCGCTCGCTGGCCGACTTCGCCAAGCTGGTCGAGGTGTTCGACCGGAACGGCGTGACCTTCGTCTCGGTGACGCAGTCGTTCAACACGACCACCTCCATGGGGCGGCTGACGCTGAACATCCTCTTGTCCTTCGCCCAATTCGAGCGCGAGGTGACGGCCGAGCGTATCCGGGACAAGGTCGCCGCCAGTCGGAAGAAGGGGATGTGGATGGGCGGGGTGCCGCCCTTCGGCTACCGGGTCGAGAACCGGAAGCTGTTGGTCGACCAAGCCGCCGCAGCGCATGTGCGCTGGATCTTCGCCCGCTTCCTCGAGATCGGGTCCTGCACGGTTCTGGCCCGCGAGGTCGGTGCGCGGGGCCTTGGCACCCCGCGCGGCAACCGGATCGACAAGAAGTATCTCTACCGGATGCTGTCGAACCGCGCCTACCTCGGCGAGGCGGTGCACAAGGGCGACAGCTACCCCGGCGAACACGAAGCCATCATCGACCGCGAGACATGGGACCGCGTCCACGCCATCCTGCAGGAAAGCCCACGCAAGCGCGCCGCCCGGACTCGCGCCGACACGCCAGCGCTGCTGAAGGGACTACTCTTCGGTCCCGATGGCGCCGCGTTCTCGCCGACCCATACGCGCAAGGGCGACAGGCTCTACCGCTACTACGTCAGCCAGACAGTGCTGAAGCACGGTGCCGGGTCATGCCCCGTGGGTCGCGTGCCAGCAGGGGAGATCGAGGCCACGGTCATCGACCAACTCCGTGCCGTGTTCCGACAGCCAGAGATTGTTGCGGGGACTTGGAAGGCGGCGCGTGCCCAAGCCGACGACGTCTCCGAGGTCGACGCTCGCGGGGCATTGCAGCAGCTCGACCCGCTGTGGGACGAACTCTTCCCCGCCGAGCAGGCGCGCATAGTCACGCTGCTGGTCGAGCGCGTCGATATCGGCACGAACGGGCTCAACTTCCGGCTCCGGATGGACGGCCTCGGAGGGCTCGCGCGCGAGATGCTGTCTGGCAGCATCGGAGCAGCGGCATGACCCGCGCGACGGCGGTCCCCGAGACGGTCACAATCCACGTGCCATTCCGCATCGTGAAGCGCGGCGGGCGGAAGGAGATGCAACTGCCCGAGGGCGCCACCCTGCCGCGAAGGACCGACAACACGCTGGTCAAGGCGCTGGCCCGCGCCTTCCGCTGGAAGCGGATGCTGGAGTCTGGCGAGTTCTCGACGATCGCCGAGCTGGCCGAGCGCGAGGGGATCGCGTCGTCCTACTTGACTCGGGTGCTGCGCCTCACGCTGCTCGCGCCCGACATCGTCGAGGCCGTTCTCGAAGGACGACAGGGCGGTGACGTCACGCTCGCCCGACTGATGGAGCCGTTCCCGCTGAGCTGGAGCGATCAAAGAGACACTTTCTCCAGTCCTTGAACACCGCGCTTCTGACATCCTGCGCAAACGCCACTATTGCTTCATTGGGCCAAATTGGCCAAAAGTGGCGAAGACATAAGCGGGGAGTCGCATGCAGACCCTGAGCGCGAAAGACGCGAAGTATGGCTTCGGTCGGCTGATCGACCTCGCCCGCGCCGAACCTGTTGCGGTCGCCAAGCATGGTCGGCCCGTCGTTGTGGTGATGTCGGTGGAGGAGTTCGAGCGGTTGAAGGAAATTGAGTTGGAGCGAAGCGCGAAGACGCCACGCTCCGGTGAAAAGAAGTGACGCGGGGCGAAATGGGTGATCAGGCGAAAAAAGACAGTTTCGTGGCGGCATTGGCGGAGCTTGGTGGCTCAGCCGGCAACGGGCTCTTGCGCGAAACCCTGCAATGGGACGAGGCTGCCTACAACTCGGTGAAGGATGAACTCGTCGCCGAGGGCGCCGTAACGCCCGGGCGTGGTCGCGGCGGTTCGGTCTCTCTCGGCGGCGCGGTAGAAGCCGGAGCCGACGAACCCCTGACGGTCGCCGCCCGCGCGAAGGCTCCTCGCGCCAATGGGAATGGCGGAAACCTTGGGTTCGAGGCTGATCTCTTCAAGGCCGCGGACAAGCTGCGCGGCAACATGGAGCCATCCGACTACAAGCACGTCGCGCTCGGCCTGATTTTCCTCAAGCACATTTCCGACAGTTTCGAGGCCAAGCGCGCCGAGCTAATGGCCGATTATCCCGACGGCGCCGAAGACCCGGATGAATACTCCGCCGAAAACGTCTTCTGGGTGCCGAAGGAAGCCCGTTGGTCGCACCTTCAGGCGAACGCGAAGCAGCCATCGATCGGAAAGATGATCGACGAGGCGATGATCGCCATCGAGAAGCGAAACGAAAGCCTTAAGGGTGTGCTGCCCAAGGATTACGCCCGGCCCGCGCTCAATGCAGTGATGCTCGGCGAACTGATCGACCTAATTTCCGGCATCGCGCTTGGGCAGGAAAAGGGCGAGGCGCGCGATGTGCTTGGCCGCGTCTATGAGTATTTCCTCGGGCAGTTCGCAGGATCGGAAGGCAAGCGCGGCGGCGAGTTCTACACGCCAAGCTCCGTTGTCCGAGTGATGGTCGAGATGATCGAACCTTACAAGGGCCGCGTCTACGATCCGTGTTGCGGATCGGGCGGAATGTTCGTGCAGTCAGAAAAGTTCGTGGAACTCCATGGTGGACGCATAGGCGACATCGCCGTCTATGGTCAGGAGTCGAACTACACGACTTGGCGGCTCTGCAAAATGAACTTGGCGGTGCGTGGCATAGACGCGGACATACGGTGGAACAATGAAGGCAGCTTCCACAGAGATGAACTCCGCGATCTCAAAGCTGACTATATACTCGCGAACCCACCATTTAACATATCTGACTGGGGCGGCGAGCGACTAAGGGACGATGTCAGATGGACGCTGGGGACGCCACCTTCGGGCAACGCTAATTATGCCTGGCTACAACACATTCTTCATCACCTGACACCGAATGGAACGGCCGGCGTGGTGCTTGCCAACGGATCGCTAACGTCAAACCAAACTACCGAGGGCCAAATTCGTCGAGCAATGATTGAAGGTGACTTCGTTTCTTGCATCCTGACACTTCCAGTACAGCTATTCTACTCAACTCAAATTTCCGCAAGCATCTGGTTCTTGAGTCGAAACAAGATGTTTCGGGACGGCGCCGATCGCCGAAAACAGGTTCTATTTATTGATGCACGTGGAATGGGCCACCTAGTCGATCGGACCCGTCGCGAATTCTCGAATCAAGAAATTGCGAGGATTGCGCAATCCTATAGAAGCTGGAAGAGCCACTCCTATCGGGACGTTCCGGGCTTCTGTCGATCTGTGAGTGTTGAAGAAATATCAAAGCACCGTTGGGCGCTTGTTCCCGGTCGATACGTTGGTTTCGATCGGTCAGAAATCTCGTCCAGCGCAATAGGCCAGCTAGAAAGCGACTTTGTTCAACTAAAGACTGCTTTGGTCAACCTTCCGGCAGAAGTCGAGAAGTCAATCAACATTTTTGAAGGCCTATTCAATGGCTGAGCCCTTTCTTGATCACCCAAATGGCTGGACTGTCATCTCATTGGAGCCAAACCCGAGATCCGGCTTCATCGAACGCGTTGAAAGCGGAGGGACTCCAAGCACATCCAATGACGACTACTGGGACGGCGATATTCCCTGGCTCACGCCAAAGGAGATAACGCGCAATGAAGGGGGCCTATATGTTTCGAGCACAGAGCGGAATATTACCCCAGCCGGAATGCAAGGGAGCGCCGCCAAGCTGATGCCCGTGGGCACCGTTATGCTGACAAAGCGAGCTCCTGTTGGTGCTGTGGCTATAGCGACGGTGCCCATGTGCACAAACCAGGGCTTCCTCAACTTCATTTGCGGAAAGTCTCTGCTTCCCACGTATCTCGCATACTGGCTTCTTGCAAATCGTCGATATTTAGATGCTGTAGCCAACGGGTCAACGTATCCGGAACTTTACAAGGGAGATCTGTTCGAGTTTGAGATGGCAGTTCCGCCGCTTGAGAAGCAGCGAGAGATATTAAGAATAATTTCCGCTGCAAAGCAGCTTGCCCTGTGTCTCGATGCCACTTCTCATTCCGCGATCGACGTGGAAGAGGTCCTTCACCTCCAAACGCTTCGGGATCGAGTGAACGGGTTTTACTCAACTCTTCTGCCCGTAATCTTTTCCGGCCGATTGATCGGAGAAAAACTCTGATGGCACTGTGTCTATCCGCGGGGTGCCTCAAGAAACAAGGCCATTCCGGTGGCCACAATCCACATCCATCACAAGCATGGGGTTTCCTTGCATCTAAGGACAAGGACAAAATCACAAAGGCAGGCTTTGCTACCCCACGCGGCGGAGCAAAGGGAGCATATCAAAACCACGTCTTGCGAAGCAACAAGGTCATTGTTCCTTTCGAGCGATTAGGCCAGGCACCACTCCACAAATATGAAGATGGCTTCGTTATTCGTCTTTTCCCGGATCAGTATTTCGACGCTCCTGGACAGCCGAAGCCCTACTTCGCTGCGGCTGACGCGCCCAAACCAGGGCAGGACGCATTTGTCCTTTATCGAACCCACCATCAGCTTCAGACCTATCCGCCACCGCCCAACTGGCGGGTGCGCTCTCTGTCTTTAGATGGCGTTCCAATCAATGAGAGATCCGCGGGAGCCATCGACGAAGGTGAGTACGTCTTGCGTATTGCAGCACATGGCAACAACGCCGCGCGAACGGAGGGTCCACCGCAAGGAATATTCGCGCCTGAGTATGCAAACGAGAACGCGAACTTCCTGGCGAAGTGTATATTGGCGTGGCTTACCGCTCACACAGTGGACAGCCCCTATGTTGCTGCTCAAACCGAGCATTTAGAGGCAATCCTCGCTTATTATGGGCTATTCGACCCGAAAGAGTGGGAAGCTCTTGGGTTAGTGAGGAGCGGCTTCAGTTCGTGTCCGTTGTGCATGAAGCTAATCAAATACAACGAGCTTCACGACCAAATCGCCTTCTCCGATGAAGCCTCATTGCTCAATGCAGCTGAACAGGTCGCAAACGCTACCCGATCTACGGTGGTGAACCTTTTTCATATGGTGCCGCTAACCTATTCGGACATTGAGCACATTCCCCAGAATGTCGCGTGGGGGCATGCGATCTGCAACACGAAACTCGGACAGAGGCGATGCTATCCGATTGCGCAACTAATTGCTGACGGACAAAAGGTTGGCACCATTGATACTGAAGGCATCGTTTCTACGTTCGGATGGGCTTCGCAAAATCTGGAAATGATTCGGTCGCCAGCAGGGGCAGTATGGATACGGATTGTTGAGGATCACCTGTCCGCCGAGGAGCAGTCAATGCTTCTTGAATACCTCCAGGTTTTTGAGGGTGGCGAGTGATGGCATACCTTTCGGAAGCTGCCGTTGAAGCTGTCGTGCTCGATCATCTTGCTCGCCTCGGCTACGCGATCGCCACCGATACAGAAATCGGCCCGGACGGAACAGCGCCCGAGCGGGAAGCCTATGCCGATGTGGTGCTTGTCAGGCGGCTGACAGCGGCCATTAAAAGGCTCAACCCTGCGATTCCGGCTGAGGCGCACAGTGATGCACTGCGTAAGGTTCTGGCTACCGAGAAACCGTCGCTCGTCGAAGAGAACCGCCGCCTGCACAAGCTGATGGTCGAGGGTGTCGATGTCGAATTCTACAGCGAAGATGGCACGATCCGCGGCGACAAAGTTCGCCTGATCGATTTCGACGATCTTGCCGCGAACGACTGGCTGGCGACGGGCCAGTTCACGGTGATCGAAGGCAGCGTCAACCGGCGGCCGGATATCGTGGTCTTCATCAACGGGCTGCCTCTTAGCGTGATCGAGCTTAAAGCGCCGGGCGGCGAGAACGCAACGCTTGCCGGCGCTCACAACCAGCTTCAGACCTACAAGGCGCAAGTCCCCTCGCTCTTCCGGACGAACGCCGTCCTTGTCACCTCGGATGGCATCACGGCCCGCGTCGGCTCGCTGACCGCCGATCAAGAGCGCTTCATGCCCTGGCGCACCACGGATGGAAAAGTCATCGCCGCGAAGGGCCAGCCGGAACTCAATATCCTGATCGAAGGCGTTTTCGAGCGTCGCCGCCTGCTCGATCTACTGCACGACTTCACGGTGTTCGGCGAGACAGGTTCGGGCCTCGCCAAGATCATCGCAGGCTATCATCAATTTCATGCCGTGCGGCACGCTGTGGACAAGACCGTTGAGGCGTCGGCGCCCCAGGGCGACCGAAAGGTCGGGGTGATCTGGCACACGCAGGGGTCGGGCAAGAGCCTGCTGATGGCGTTCTATGCCGGGCAGCTTGTGCGGCGTCCTGAACTTGAGAACCCGACGATCGTCGTCATTACCGATCGCAACGATCTGGACGACCAGCTTTTCGGCACGTTTTCGATGTGCCGCGATCTGATCCGGCAAACGCCCATTCAGGCAGAAAGCCGCGAAGATCTGCAATCGGCGCTTAGTCGTGCCTCCGGCGGCGTGATTTTCACGACCATTCAGAAGTTCTCGCCGGCAACCGGCGAAGCGACCTATCCCATGTTGTCGGATCGCCAGAACATCGTCGTGATCGCCGACGAAGCCCATCGAAGCCAATATGGCTTCCGGGCACGGATCGAACAGAAGACCGGCGAGATCGCCTATGGCTTCGCGAAGTATCTGCGCGATGCCCTTCCGAACGCGTCCTTCATCGGATTCACCGGAACGCCAATCGAAAAGGACGACGTCAACACGCCTGCCGTGTTCGGCGAATACATCGACGTTTACGACATCAGCCGGGCGGTAGAAGACGGCGCTACGGTCCCGATTTACTACGAGAGCCGCCTTGCGCGTATCGAGCTTCCCGATGAGGAGAAGCCAAAGATCGATGCCGAGATCGAGGAACTGACCGAAGACGAAGCGGTCACTGAACAGGAGAAGATCAAGCGCAGATGGGCGACCGTCGAGGCGCTGGTCGGCTCCGAGAAGCGGCTGGCGATGGTGGCCGCCGATCTGGTGCGGCACTTCGAGGATCGCGTTGCCGCGATGGACGGCAAGGCGATGGTGGTCTGCATGAGCCGCCGGATCTGTGTGGCGCTATACAACCAGATCATCGCGCTTCGGCCCGATTGGCACAGCGACGACGATGCCGCGGGCGCGATCAAGGTTGTGATGACCGGTTCGGCTGCCGATCCGCAGAGTTGGCAACCGCACATCGGTACCAAGGCGCGGCGTGATCTCTTGGCGAAGCGCGCGAAAGACCCAAAAGATGCGCTGAAACTCGTGATCGTGCGGGATATGTGGCTCACCGGCTTCGACGCCCCGTCCATGCACACGATGTATATTGACAAGCCGATGAAGGGCCACGGGTTGATGCAGGCCATCGCCCGCGTGAACCGGGTCTTCCGCGACAAGCCGGCTGGCCTCGTCGTCGACTATATCGGCATCGCCCAGAACCTTAAGAATGCGCTCGGTCAGTATTCCGGTTCTGACCAGCGCCAGACCGGAATCGATGAAGCCGAAGCGGTCGCCGTCCTCGTTGAGAAGTACGAGGTCGTTAAGGCGATGTATCACGGCTTCGACTATGCCCGGGGGCTGGCTGGTACACCGCATGAACGGCTGATCGTTCTGGCAGAGGCGATCGAGTGGATTCTGACGCGTCAGCATGAAGCTGCAGCAAGGGAATCCAGCGAGGAAGGCAAGCGTCGCGAGAAACGACGCTATCAGGATTCCGTGCTCGCAGTTTCAAAGGCCTTCGCCTTGGCCTCTGCAAGCGATGAGGCCCGCAACATTCGAGATGAAGTCGGCTTCTTCCAGACGGTGCGTGCCGCCCTAGTAAAGTCGTCCGACGGCGTAGGAAAGAGCGCTGCCGATCGCGAGTTCGCAATCCAGCAGATCCTCAATCGGGCGGTCGTCTCGACAGAGATTGTGGACATTCTCGCTGCCGCCGGCATTACGGCACCGGATATCTCAATCCTGTCGGACGAATTCCTTGCAGAGGTTCAGCAGCTTGAAAAAAAGAACCTCGCACTTGAGGCCTTGCGGAAGCTACTGAACGATGAAATCCGCTCGCGCAGCAAGACGAACGTCGTCGAGACCAAGCGCTTTTCTGAGCGCCTGGAAGCCGCTATCGCCCGCTACCACACGAACGCGATCAGCACTGTTGAGGTATTGCAGGAACTGATCGACCTCGCAAAAGAAGTCCGCGCCGCCCGCAGGCGCGGTGAGGATGAAGGCTTGTCTCAGGACGAGATCGCGTTCTATGACGCGCTCGCCGAAAATGAGAGCGCGGTCGAACTGATTGGCAACGACGCTCTCAAGGTGATCGCGCACGAACTCCTCGTCAGCCTCAAGGGTAGCGTTTCCGTGGACTGGTCACATCGCGAGAGTGCCAGGGCTCGAATGCGCGTGCTAGTGAAACGAATTTTGCGGAAGCATGGCTTCCCGCCTGACTTACAGGATGCTGCTGTGCAAACTGTCCTTCGTCAGGCCGAAGCTCTTTCATCGCAGTGGGCAGTGTGAACCCGTTCATTGGCTGAGTGCATTTCGACCCGGGTTCCGGTCCGCATCCAGTTGAACGGTTCGAAGGCCACAGCCTGCGCGAAAGGAGAAAGTGTTACTTTTCATTGTCTTGCAGGAGATTCACCAAAATGGCGCAGGCAACAGGTCTGGAGAATATCGGCCCAGAGAGACCGCTTCCGAGGATCTTGGCACCGGGGTAGGTTAACAGCCCCACCCGCATAACCCCCGAAAACAACGGAAAAATCCGGCCGCAGCCGGATCGGGAGAACGCTTTCGCAAGGGCAAGTGGCGGAGTGGAAGGGATTCGAACCCTCGAGACGGTTCCCCGCCTGCACCCTTAGCAGGGGTGTGCCTTCGACCACTCGGCCACCACTCCGCCGCCTCCTATATGGATCAAGGTCAGCGAAAACAAGGCGATTTTGCATACGACCTCACGGTGGCGCAGGAATTGGCGTACCGCCGGTTCGCGAGCCTGACTGGATGTCTGACAGCCTCAAGGCGGCGACAGCCACAGTCTCTGACTTCACTCCTTGCAGCGACGTCGGCAAGTGAACAACAGCTCCCAAAAAAATGGTCTACATCAATGCTTTTCTAGCCCTGATATGCGAATTTCCAGTTGAGGGGCTTTCTTGACGGAGGAAGTTCGATGACGTCAGTCTATCGGGCAGCTCGAGTTGTGGGAACATCGCCTCTTTCGCGGCATCCCGGTCGAATGCCTTTTCTGTTTGCCAACATCTGCGTGGCAGGAATGGCATTGGTGTCCCTCTCCTGCCCTGTCGTTGCTCAGGAACGGACCGGTCTGGGATGGGGGCGGTTGTTCAACAACGACGGACTTGCCGACCAAGAGGACAGATGGCGCACAGGCTCCTACACGGTCAGCCGTGTGGTCGGACCGGAATGGTCAGGCGAATTGCCGACTTCCTTTGGCGCTATCCTGGAATACCGTTTCCGCGGCGAGATCATTGCCCCAAACAACCTGGAGGACCCGGCAGAGAACGATCGCGACTATGCCGGCAATCTAAGCTTCGGCGTGCACACACACTGGGCCGTTCAGAAACTGGAAGCGAGTGTGGGTCTAGACCTTGTGATGACCGGCGAGCAGACCGGTCTCGCGAGCTTTCAGGAAGATGTCCACCGGGCCTTGAACTTCGGGCAGGTCAACGTCTCCGATCATCAGATAGACAACGGACTGTACCCGACTCTGCTTGGAGAGATCGGTCGGCGGTATCAGGTTGGTCCGAGCGTGAGTGTACGGCCGTTCGCCGAGGCGCAAGCCGGCGCAGAGACCTATATCCGTTTGGGTGCGGACGTTCTCATCGGGCAATACTGGGTAGACTCGCTGCCGCTCCGCGACAGTTCGACAGGCCAACTCTATCGGGGAATCGCGGGCAATCGTACCCCCGGCCTCTCTTTCCTCGTCGGCGGCGACTATGCCTATGTCTTCGACAGTGTGTATCTGCCGTCTGGCGAGATCCCGGAACTGGCCAACAATCGCGGGCGACTGCGTGCTGGCATGTACGCGCAAGGCGACCAGGTCGGCTTCTTCTACGGTCTGACGTGGTTGGGCCGGGAGTTCGAGGGGCAGCCCCACAATCAGGTTGTCGGGTCGCTCCGGATCGACATCATGTTCTGACAGGCGGATTTGGGCTCAGGCCAGCCAAGCCGACATCAGCCACCGCGCGATTGGCCAAGTGACCTGGGTCGAGGCTCCAAAGAAGAGCCTCGTTGGCGCAACCCATCTTCAACATCCACTGAAAAGACCAATCCGGCGACAGCCGTGAACGTCTTCCGCCGCGGCTTTGGCGGGGTACGTACCTGGCTGCAGTCGCTCGACTTGAGCTGAAAACTCCGCCGGCAGGCAACGGCGGGCCAATCGGATTTGTCCACAGGAGATTGATCAAGAAATTGCTTTACAGGCTTCCTCTTTGGCCACACCATATCTAGTAAGCGCGGTGTCGGGCAAACGCCGTAGCTTGCCAGACACCCAGCTTCTTGTGGGTCTCGGCCCGCCGGAAGCTTCATAAAGAGGCCGGGCATATGTCGCTTTCCGAAGACTTCCTGTCGACCGAGGATCTGCATCCGATCGACATCGTCGAAACCCTGGCCGAGCACCACGACTGGGAGTTCGACCGCGTCACCGACGACCAGATCGCCATGGCGGTCGAAGGGCAGTGGCGGACGTATTCGCTGACCCTGGCCTGGTCGGCACAGGACGAGACGCTGCGCCTGATCTGCACCTTCGAGATGGAGCCACCCGAGAAGCGGATGGGCGAGTTCTACGACGTGCTGAACCGTTGCAACGACATGGTCTGGACGGGCGCCTTCACCTTCTGGGCCGAGCAGAAACTGATGGTGTGGCGGTACGGCCTCGTACTTTCGGGAGGGCAGGTCGCAACGCCAGAGCAGATCGACCGCCTCATCGGCAGCGCGGTCATGGCGGCCGAGCGCTTCTATCCGGCTTTCCAGCTTGTCTCCTGGGCGGAAAGGTCGCCAGCGGAGGCCATGAAAGTCGCCATTGCCGAGGCCTACGGGCGCGCCTAACCTCGGCCCCCGAACGATCGGGGAAGGCAGATGAGTTTTGACAAGGTGAACCGCCGGGGGCTGGTCCTGCTTGGCTGTGGCAAGATGGGCTCGGCCATGCTGGAAGGCTGGCTCCGACAGGGATTGGCGCTGAATGCCGTCTGGGTGATTGAGCCGAATCCGACAGACTGGCTGAAAGGCCTGGCAACCAAGGGCGCGCACCTTAATCAGGGGCTGCCTGACAGCCCCGCCATCGTCCTCGTGGCCGTCAAGCCGCAGATGATGTCGGACGCTCTGCCGGTGCTGACACCGCTTGGCGGGGGCGAGACGCTGTTCGTCTCGGTCGCGGCGGGGACCCCGATCGGTTTCTACGAGCAGGTCTTGGGAGCGGCCACACCGGTAGTGCGCGCAATGCCCAACACACCGGCGGCGGTCGGGCGTGGCATCACCGCCATTACCGGCAACGCCGCAGCGACAGAAGAAGATCTGGCGACGGCCGAGACTTTCCTCTCCGCTGTCGGACATGTGGTCCGGCTCGAGGGCGAGCATCAGATGGATGCCGTGACGGCCGTGTCCGGCTCCGGTCCCGCCTATGTTTTCCACCTGATCGAGGCGCTGGCCGCTGCCGGCGTGGCCGAAGGGTTGCCCCCAGATCTGGCGATGCAACTCGCGCGGGCCACAGTCACCGGTGCAGGTGAACTTGCCAACCGCGCACCGGAAAGCGCCGAGCAATTGCGGGTGAACGTCACTTCGCCCGGAGGGACAACCGCAGCGGCGCTGAAGGTCCTCATGGATCCCGAGACCGGCTTTCCGCCGCTCCTGCGGAAGGCGGTGAAAGCCGCGGCAGATCGCGGACGGGAGTTGGGCAAGTGACGATCAGTTTTGACGATTTCCTGAAGGTCGACATCCGTGTCGGCCGTATCACCCGCGCCGAACCCTTTCCCGAGGCGCGAAAACCCGCGATCAAGCTCTGGGTCGATTTCGGACAGGAGATCGGAGAAAAGAAGTCGTCAGCCCAGATCACCCGCCACTACACTCCAGAGGGGCTGGTTGGTCGGCAAGTGCTGGCGGTCGTCAATTTTCCTCCGCGCCAGATCGGCAAGGTAATGTCCGAGGTACTGGTACTCGGCGTACCGGACGAGGACGGCGAAGTGGTCCTGATCGGCCCTGGACATGACGTGCCACTTGGCGGGAGACTTTTCTGATGCGCCTTCTCATTACACGGCCCCTACCCAAAGCCATTGTCGATGCCGCGTCTGCCCGGTTTGAGACCGTGGTTCGGCCGGAAACTGTGCCGCTTGGCGAGACGGAACTGCGGTCGGCCTTGCGCGACTTCGATCTAGTTCTGCCAACCCTGCGCGATGCCTTCAACGCCCAGGTGTTTGCGGATGTCCCGCAGCCCCGGACGAAGCTGCTTGCGAACTTCGGGGTGGGATATAACCATATCGACGTTGCGGCAGCCCGAGCGGCAGGTGTGGCCGTGAGCAACACCCCTGGCGCTGTAACCGAGGCGACCGCCGACATCGGCCTCACTCTGATCCTGATGGCCGCGCGGCGGGCCAGCGAGGGAGAGCGCCTGCTGCGCTCAGGCAAGTGGGATGGCTGGCATCCGACGCAGCTTCTCGGGATGCATCCAGGAGGAAAGACGGTCGGCATCATCGGCATGGGCCGGATCGGCAAGGCGGTCGCGCGGCGCTGCGCGCTCGGCCTAGGGATGAGCGTGATCTTCTATAACCGCTCGCCCGTTCCTGATCCGGGCGTTCCGGCACGGCAAGTTTCCTTCGAAGAGGCGCTCGGGGCTGATGTGGTGGTGGTCACTCTGGCTGCGACGCCCGAGACAAAGCGTCTGATCGACGCGAAGGCCCTCGCGCGGATGAAGCCGAGCGCGATATTCGTCAACATCGCGCGGGGCGACATCGTCCATGAGGAAGCGCTGGTGGACGCCTTGCAGACCGGAATGATCGCCGGAGCGGGACTGGATGTCTACGAGTTTGAGCCGAAGATCACGCCTGCCCTGCTGACGATGGACAACGTCACCCTCCTGCCCCATCTCGGGACGGCCGCGCTGGAGGTGCGAACCTCGATGGGCCTCATGGCGGTGGACAACCTGATCGCCTTCGCCGAGGGGCGGCCGCTTCCGAACGCGGTCTGAGGTTCAGGCGGCCATGATCATCTCGCACGGCCGCAGGTACATCTTTGTCCACATCCCCAAGACCGGCGGCACCGCCCTGACTCTGGCGCTGGAAGCGCGCGCGATGAAGGACGACATCCTGATCGGCGACACGCCGAAGGCCCGCGCCCGGCGTGGGCGGCTGAATGGAGTGAAGGCAGCCGGGCGGCTGTGGAAGCACTCCACGCTTGCCGACATTGCAGGGATGGTCAGCGATGACGATCTGGATGCCGCATTTACCCTAACTCTTGTTCGTAATCCGTGGGATCGCGCTGTCAGCTACTATCACTGGCTACGGGCGCAATCCTTTGCGCATCCCGCCGTTGGTCTGGCCAAGGTCCACGATTTCGCGGGCTTCCTCGCCCATCCGCAAACGCAGGCCAGCCTTGCCGCCTGGCCCTACGGCGCCTACATGCGCGACCCGACCGGGATGGAGCGCTGTTCCCTCTATGCCCGGCTGGAGCATCTGGACGAAGACCTCGCCCCATTCGAGGCGCATCTGGGGTTCAGGGTGACGCCCCTGCCCCGCACCAATGAAAGCGACCGCCAGCGGGACTGGCGGCCTTATTACGATGCAGCGACAGCGGACCTCCTCGCACGCCTCTGCGCCGAGGATATCGGGCGCTTCGGCTACCGCTTCGACCCTTAGGCCGCCTTGGCCGCCGGAGCGAAACGGCCGTAGAAACTTTCGCCTTTCGCCGCCATCTCGCGCAGAAGCTCCGGTGCGGCGAAGCGGTCGCCATGGCGCGCCGTCAGCGCGTCGCAGATCTCCACGGCCCGAGCCGCACCGATGATGTCGAGCCAGCTGAACGGTCCGCCCGACCACGGTGCAAAGCCCCAGCCCAGGATCGCGCCGACATCACCCTCGCGGATGTCGGTCAGTACACCTTGCTCGAGCGCCCGCACTGCCTCCAAAGCCTGGATCATCAGCAGGCGATGCTCGACGTCGGTCAGCGGCGACTGGGCATCGGCGACTGGCCAGTGGGCAGCCAGCCCCTCCCAAAGCCCTTCGCGCTTGCCCGACACGTCATACGCATAGAAACCCGCATTGGCCTTGCGACCCAGCCGCCCCTCGCCCGCCATGGCGAACAGCACTTCGTCCACCGCGCCATCGGGATAGGCTTCGCCCGTGGCCGCCTTCGTCGCCTTGGCGATCTTCACGCCGAGATCAATCGAGGTTTCGTCCACCAGTTGCAGAGGGCCGAGCGGCATGCCGACCAGCTTCGCCGCATTCTCGATGAAGACCGGCTCGACCCCTTCGGCGACCATGCGGATGCCTTCGTTGATGTAGGGGATGATGCAGCGATTGGCGTAGAAGAACCGCGCGTCGTTGACGACGATCGGCGTCTTGCGGATCTGGCGGACGAAATCGAGCGCCTTGGCCACCGCCCGGTCGCCCGTGGCCTTGCCCCGGATGATCTCGACCAGGTTCATCTTGTCGACGGGCGAGAAGAAGTGGATGCCGATGAACTGTTCGGGCCTCTGGCTGGCCTTGGCGAGCCCAGTGATCGGCAGTGTCGAGGTGTTGGTGGCGAAGATGCAGTCCGGACCAACGACCGCCTCGACCTTGGCCGTCACCTCGGCCTTGACCTTCGGATCCTCGAACACCGCCTCCACGATCAGGTCGCAGCCGGCAAGCGCGGCATAGTCGGTGGTCGCGGTGATCCGGCCCAACATCTCGGCCTTCTTCTCGGGCGTGACCTTGCCGCGCTTCATGCCCTTGTCGAGCAGGTCGGCCGAATGGGCCTTGCCGCGGTCGGCCGCCTCTTGCGCCGCGTCGATCAGCACGACCTCGATCCCGGCATTGGCGCTGACATAGGCGATGCCCGCCCCCATCATTCCCGCGCCGATGACACCAAGTTTCTTTACCGACTGGTCCGGCACCTTCGGCCGGTTCGCGCCCTTCTCCAGCGCCTCCTTGTTGATGAAGAGTGAGCGGATCATCGCGGTCGAGGACGGGTTCAAAAGCAGGTTGGTGAACCAGCGCGCCTCGATCTTCAGTGCAGTGTCGAAGGGCACGAGCGCACCTTCGTAGACCGCCGACAGAAGCGCCTTCGCAGCCGGATAGACACCCATCGTCTTGCCCATGACCATGGCATTCGCGCCGACGAAGGTCATGAACCCCGCAGGGTGATAGGGCGCGCCGCCGGGCATCTTGTAGCCCTTGGCATCCCAGGGCTTCACCAGATCGGCATCCTTGGCGCTCAGCACCCACTCCTTCGCCTTAGCAAGAAGATCCTCTGGCGCCACGACATCGTCGATCAGGCCAGCGGCCTTGGCGGCCTTCGGGTCGGACAGCTTGCCCTCCAGAAGGAAAGGCGCCGCCATCATGGCGCCCATCTTGCGCGCCAGCCGCGTGGTGCCGCCACCACCGGGGAAGATCCCGACCAGGATCTCCGGCAGGCCGATCTTGGCCTTGGGGTTGTCTGCCGCGATGATGCGGTGGCAGGCGAGCGGCAGTTCAAGCCCGATACCAAGCGCGGTACCCGGCAGCGCGGCAACGATCGGCTTGCCGCCCTTGAGCGTCTTGGGGTCCATCCCCGCGCGCTCGATCTTGCGCAGCACGCCGTGCATTCCCATCAGCCCGTCGAACAGCGCCTGTGCACCGCCCTCACGCATCCGGGCGATGACGTTCAGGTCCATGCCCCCGGCGAAGTCCTTCTTGGCGCTCGTGATGACGACGCCCTTCACCGCTGGATCGGCGAGTGCTGCGTCGACCAGCCGGTCGAGCAGGTTGAAGGCCTCCATCGACATGACGTTCATCGACTTGCCGGGCACGTCCCAGGTGATGACGGCAACGCCGTCGGCATCGGTGACAGAGGTGAAATCGCTCATGGTCGGGGTCCTTGTGCGTGGCGGCTGCCGTCGCGGCGGAAGTAATGTCGCAAGGTGCCGTCCTTTTCGGTGATGAGATCGTGGTCGGTGTAGTGGATGCGGTCGCGTTCATGCCGCGTGCCAATGACGAGGTAGCGGACAGGCCGGTCCGAGCGGTTGTCGAGCCGATGACCGACCGCAACGCCCGCCGCCCAGCAGGTCATGTCGCCCGGAACGAGGGTGGTTTCGTGGTCCTCGACCAGCACGGCTTCGCCTTCGAGCATCAGGATCATCTCGTCCTCGGTCTCGTGCCAGTGTCGGCGGCCCGAGCGGGAACCGGGCGGCAATTCCTCGACAAAGGCGCCGAACTGGCTGATCCCGCCAAGGTCGGAGATGAGGCGATAGCGGTAAGGCCCCGGACCGGTTCCTAGGATCGGGTGCGCGGTGTCCGGATCGTCCAGCCAAGTGGCCTCAGCGGCACGAAAGACTTGCGGATGCGGGGTCGCGGGATCGAAAGGCGTGCCCCAGACCGCTGGCAGGTTCAGGAGTTCGGCTGGCAAGTCGCCCTCACGAACCACAGTGCCGTCCGCCTCGACCAGCTGCCAGCGCGTGTCGCCATTCTTCAGCACCCGGCCAGAGTCGGGATAGCGGCAGGTGTCCCGCGCGACACGGCTTCCCTGGATCAGGTAACGCACCGGTGCATCGGAGCGGCTGGTCAGGTGATGGGCATTCGGATTGCCATGCGGCCAGCAGACCGCATCGCCCGGATGCAGGTCGGTCATGCCATTGTCGTCGCGCAGCGTGACGATGCCCTCCAGCACGTAGAGGAACTCGTCCTCGCTGTCGTGCCAGTGGCGATGCGAGGACCAGGCGCCGGGCGCGAGCGTCTCGACATAGGCACCGAACTGCGTCAGCCCGCCCGCGACCGACAGGTGCAGTGTGCTGACGCCGTTCTCGCCGCTGACGGGCGCCTTTGCCGGATCGACCTTCACCTCGGCCCCGTCCAGTCGGTGCCGTCCTTGTAGGTGAACCGCGCCTTGCCGCCGCCGATCTCGACCTTGAGATCGACATCGGAATAGGTTGCGACCTCGGTCTTGGCCTTGGTGCCGACGACGAGGAACTTCGCCACCTTGTCAGTGCGGTTCAGGAAATGGTGCCCGTTGGTGCTGCCCGCCGGGAAGGCCGCGCAGTCGCCGGGGCGCATGACCGTCTCGCCTTCGTCCTGCACCATGACGCATTCGCCTTCGGTCACCATTACGAACTCGTCCTCGTTCAGGTGCCAGTGGCGCAGGCTGGACACCGCGCCCGGTTCCAGCATCACTAGGTTGACACCGAACTGCGTGAGCCCGCCCGCATCGCCAAGGCGAAGCGACGACCGGCCCGCCATCATCTCGGCATAGGGAGAGGGGTAGATCGAGCCGGACTTGACCGGCACCTTAGTGAGATCGAGCTTCGGCATTCCTCAGACCCTTTCGATGATGGTGGCCGCCCCCATTCCCGAGGCGATGCAGAGCGTGGCAAGGCCCACGCCCTTGCCCGAACGTTCCAACTCGTCAAGCAGCGTGCCGATGATGATCGCGCCGGTCGCGCCAAGCGGGTGGCCCATGGCAATCGAACCACCGTTCACATTGACGCGGCTGGCATCCACGTCGAAGGCCTGCATGAAGCGCAGAACGACGCTGGCGAAGGCCTCGTTCACCTCGAACAGGTCGATGTCCGAAATCGACATGCCGCTGTCTTTCAGGATCTTCTCGGTCACCGGCACCGGGCCGGTCAGCATGATCGTCGGATCGGTGCCGATCTTGGCGGTCGCCCGGATGCGGGCACGCGGTTTCAGGCCATGCGCCTGCCCGAATTCCTTGCTGCCGATCAGGATCGCGGCAGCACCATCGACGATGCCCGAGGAGTTCCCGGCATGGTGGACATGCTCGACCTTAGCCAGATGCGGGTATTTCATCAGGGCGAGCTTGTCGAAGCCGGGCATGGATTCCCCCATGTCCTTGAAACTTGCCTTGAGCGCGCCAAGCGTCTGCATGTCGGTGCCGGGGCGCATGTATTCGTCATGGCTCAAGATCGTCAGGCCGTTCTGATCCTTCACCGGCACGATGGACTTCGCGAACCGGTTGTCTTTCCAGGCTTCCGCCGCCCGGCGCTGGCTTTCGACGGCGAGGCCGTCCACGTCATCGCGGCTGAAGCCATATTGCGTGGCGATGATGTCGGCCGAGATGCCCTGCGGCACGAAATAGGTCTTCATGGCCAGCGACGGATCGACGGCAATGGCCGCCCCGTCCGAGCCCATGGCAACCCGACCCATCATCTCGACCCCGCCCGCGATATAGGCCTGTCCCGCCCCGCCCTTCACCTGGTTGGCGGCGAGGTTCACCGCCTCCATGCCAGAGGCGCAGAAGCGGTTGATCGACAGGCCAGGGATGCGTTCATCAAGGTCGGACAACAGCACCGCCGACCGCGCAAGGCAGCCGCCCTGCTCGCCCACCTGTGTGACGTTGCCCCAGATCACATCCTCGACCGCGTGCCCTTCAAGGCCGTTCCGCTCCTTCACCGCGTTCAGCATCTTGGCCGAGAGCGAGACGGAGGTGACCTCGTGCAGGCTGCCGTCGGGCCGGCCCTTGCCGCGGGGGCTGCGGACGGCATCGTAGATGTAGGCGTCGGTCATTCTCGTCTCCTCAGGCCCGGTCGGAAGGGTTGCCGGGCATCATGTCGTAGGGGTGCTTCCAGCCCGGCAACTCAGAAATGCGGGTGAGCCAGGCGTCGACGTTCGGCCAGTCCGTGCGGGAAAAGCCGAAGGGTTCGGGATAGTAGAGGTAGGAGCAGCAGGAGAAATCCGCGATCGTCGGCCCGTCGCCAACGATCCAGTCACGCCCGGCAAGGTGGTCGTTCAGGATGCCGTAGGCGACCTTGAGCCGGCCCTGCTGGAAGGGGATCACGCCTTGGGGTCGCTTTTCCTCGGCGAGGAAGTTCGACAGGAACCGCGTGGTGCCGATCTGGCCCGACAGCTTGTGGTTGTCCCAGAAGAGCCAGCGCAGGACTTCCATCCGCTCGACCTCGCCCGCGCCATAGAAGCGGCCGGTCTTGCGGGAGATGTAATCGAGGATCACGCCGGACTGGGTGAGCTTGAGGTCGCCGTCCACGAAGACCGGCACCTCGCCCATCTCGTTGATCGCCTTGAAGGCCGGGCTGCGCGCCTCGCCGCGGAAGAAGTCGACAAAGACCGGCTCCCAGGGCGTGCCGGTGAAGGTCAGCGCCAGCGCCACCTTGTAGGCATTGCCGCTTTCACCGAAGCAGTAGAGTTTCGCGACCATCCGTCCCTCCCATTGGATGCCGTGGAAGCGGGGGTTTCACACCCCCGCACCCCCGTGGGGTACTTTTCCCAAGAAGAATAAGGGTTTGTTAATCTTGAGCAGGTAGGACTGCCCTTGCGGTACAGGCTGGGGAGCCGATGACCGCCCGAGGAGAAGCCGCCCCGGCCGGAGGTCGAGGGACCGGATCGGCGTCGAAAGCGCCGTACGGCCGGGGCGCAGCTTCTCGCCCGTCATGTCGCCCGTCCCGCTCATTTCTTGCGCGCGTCCAGTTCGGAGTTGAACAGGCGCAGCCGGTGGGTGAGGTTGTCCTTGTCCATCACACTGTCGAAATGCTCGAACAGGAAGGACAAGGCCTCGCCCTCTTCCAGCCCCGCTTCATCTGCAAAGCGCTTCAGCCGGCGGTAGCCGTCCTCTGTCATGGCGACCGGAAAGCGGCGGGTCAGGCGAAAGCGCTTCGGCATGCGGTCCTCCCTTAGGGCATGAGCCGAGCCTAGAAGGTCTCGGCAGCGAGTGCCATGACCGGATCGGCTCCGGACTGGATCCGGGCAAGATGCATCGCAGTCGCCGGAAGCTGGCGCGCCATGTAGTAGCGCCCGGTTGCGACCTTTGCCTCGTAGAAGTCCCGGTCGCCCGCGCCCGCGTCGAGCGCTGCATAGGCCGCCTTCGCCATCTTCGCCCACATCAGGCCAAGGCAGACATGGCCCATCATGTGCATGAAGTCATAGGACCCCGCGAGCGCGGTGTTGGGGTTCTTCATGCCCTCGGCCATGAAGAACATGCCGGCCGCCTGCAGGTGTTTCGAGGCGGCCTTGAGCGGGTCCAGGAAACCCGCCTTGAGCCGGGCGTCGCCCTCGTTCTCCTTCAGGAAGGCCTTCACCAGATCGAAGAAGGCCATGGTGTGCTTGCCGCCATCGGCTGCCAGCTTGCGGCCCACGAGGTCCAGCGCCTGGATGCCGTTGGCGCCTTCGTAGATCATCGCGATCCTGGCATCACGGGCGAACTGGGACATGCCCTGTTCCTCGATATAGCCATGCCCGCCATAGACCTGCTGCGCGGCCACGGTCATCTCAAAGCCCTTGTCGGTCTGGAAGCCCTTGATGACCGGGGTGAGAAGCGAGATCAGGCCGTCAGCCTCGGCATCGTTCATGCGATGCGCGCGGTCGATCAGCGAGGCGCCCCAGAAAGTGAAGGCGCGCGCGCCTTCGACGAAGCTTTTCTGGTCCATCAGGTTGCGGCGGATGTCGGGATGCACGATCAGCGGATCGGCCGGGCCCGACGGATTCTCGGCGCCGGTGATTGCGCGGCCCTGCAGACGATCCTTGGCATAGGCGACGGCGTTCTGATAGGCGGCCTCCGCCACGGCATAGCCCTGCAGGCCGACACCCAGACGCGCTTCGTTCATCATGGTGAACATAGCCCGCATGCCCTTGTGCAGGTCGCCAAGCAGCCAGCCGGTCGCGCCATCATAGTTCATCACACAGGTCGCGTTGCCGTGGATGCCCATCTTCTCTTCGACTTTGCCCACCGACACCGCGTTGCGGGCACCGAGAGTGCCGTCGGCGTTGACAAGGAACTTCGGCACGATGAAGAGCGAAACGCCCTTTGTCCCCTCGCCTCCGCCTGGTGCCTTGGCAAGGACCAGATGGATGATGTTTTCAGCCATGTCATGATCGCCGGCCGAGATGAAGATCTTCTGGCCGGTAATGAGATAGCTGCCATCCGTCTGCGGCTCGGCCTTCGTGCGCATCAGGCCGAGGTCGGTGCCGCAATGCGGTTCGGTCAGGTTCATGGTGCCTGTCCATTCGCAGGTCACCATCCTCGGCAGATAGATCGCCTTCTGTGCGTCCGTGCCGTGCGCCTGGATCGCCGAATAGGCGCCATGCGTCAGTCCCTGATACATATTGAAGGCCATATTGGCGCTGACGAACAACTCGTTCGCGGCCGTATGCATCAGGTAGGGCAGGCCCTGACCGCCATAGGCCGGATCGCAATCAAGCGCGGTCCAGCCACCCTCACGAAGGGTGCGGAACGCCTCGGCAAAGCCCGTCGGTGTCCGGACGACGCCGTTTTCCAGCCGGCATCCTTCACGGTCGCCGACCGCGTTCAGCGGCTCGAGGAGGTCGCGTGACAGTTTTCCCGCCTCGTCCAGAACGGCCGAGGTGAAGCCGGCATCAAGATCGCCATAGCCCGGAATACCGGATTCGGAGACCCTGAGCACCTCATGCAGCAGAAATTGCATGTCGGCTACGGGCGGGGTGAAACTGGTCATGCGGTCCTCCTTGGCATGGGCGGGCTCAGGCTGCGTCGCGAGTCAGGGCGGCAAGCGCGTCTTCACCCCAGGCGAGCTGTCCCTTGAGTTCTGCGATGGACTGGTCGAGTTCGGCTCGCTGCGCTTCCATCTCGGACAGGCGCGCCTTGGCAATCTCGTAGGTCCGGGCCAGTTGCAGCGCACCTCCGCCTTCGCGGTCATAGAGGTCGAGCAGCTGCCGAATGTCTTCAAGGCTGAAGCCGAAGCGCTTGCCACGCAGGATCAGCTTCAAACGGGCGCGGTCACGTTTCGTGAACAGGCGCTTCGTCCCCTTGCGGATAGGAAAAAGCAGCTCCTTCTGTTCATAGAAACGCAGGGTGCGCGGCGTCACGTCGAACGCTTCGCACATCTCGCGGATGGTCATCGTTTCTGTCGTCATTCCTTCACTCCACGTTCATGTTTCGATTTGAACGCGGCTCAGATGGGGGTTCGAGCGGACCTTACCAGCCGGCTTGCGGTTGACGTAAATGGAACGTCACGTCACTTCGCAAATGACGTAATGTCAGCAATCCTGACGTAGGGTCAGGCGCAAGATTCTGACCAAAGGGAAATCTGAGGCGGTGCCTCAGGGGCCGGAAATTTCACGCCTGCGAGGCCTTCTGCGCGGTCTCTCGGAGCGACTCCAGGTCGGCTATCGCGGAATCGAGTTCACTGCGCTGTCGGTTCAGTTCCACAAGCTGGCGGTCGGCAAGAGCAACCAGGGCCTGCATTTGCGGGCGTGTTCCGGCGGTCTCGTAAATCAGCAGCCATTGGCGGATTTCCTCGAGCGAGAAGCCAAAGCGGCGGCCACGGAGAATGAGCGTCATGCGGGCGATCTCACGCGGGCCATACCAGCGGGCGCGACCATCCTTTTCGGGTTGCAGCAACTCGATGTATTCGTAGTAACGCAGGGTGCGCGGCGTAACATCGAAGCGCGCACACATGTCCTTGAAGCTAAGCAATCCCTGATTGGCCATCCGCGCCCTCCACGCCGCAGATTAGGCCGAGCCTAGCCTTCACGCAATCGTCTCGCAGTTGCGGCAAATGCGCAGATGTGCCCTTGCGGAGGGATTTCCTCCGCGCGAAGGTCGCGCCCAAGGAGCATCAGATGACCGACCGTGACAGTATCGCCCGCCAGTTCATTCAGGCCATCCCGCATTCCCGGGCACTCGGCATGACGCTGGAGTCCATTGGCGAGGGGCGGGCGACGATCTCCATGCCCTACGACACCCGGTTCATCGGGGATCCTGCCACCGGCGTCATTCATGGCGGTGCGGTTTCGGCGTTGATGGATACGGCCTCGGGCGCTGCCGCAATGAGTCACCCGAGCAATCCGGTGAGCACCGCCACGATCGACCTGCGCATCGACTACATGCGGGCGGCAACGCCCGGACAACGGATCACCGCCGAGGCAGAGTGTTACCACCTGACCCGCTCTGTCGCCTTTGTACGCGCCGTTGCCCGTGATGAGGAAGAAGGCACTCCGGTCGCGACCGCAACAGGTGCCTTCACTGTCGTTCACGCGGAGGGGGCGAGGTGACTGCGCATCTCGGGGAAGAAACTGGATGGCAGGGGCGGGATGCCGCGCTGACCGCGCTGGTCGAACGCGTGCCTTATCTGCGCTTCCTTGGCATCCGCTTCGATCGCCGAGGAGATGAACTGACGGCGATCCTGCCTTATGCCGATAGCCTGATCGGAAACCCGCTGCTGCCCGCTCTGCATGGCGGAGTGATTGCCGCCTTTCTCGAAACGGCAGCGATCATCGAGCTGTCCTGGTCGACGATGTGGGAGGCCATGGAAAGTGGCGCGATCGATCCCGCGGCCATGACGCCTGCGATACTGCCTCCTCTGCCCAAGACGATCGATTTCACCGTTGATTACCTTCGGTCGGGCTTGCCGCGCGATGCTTATGCCCGGGCGCGGGTCAACCGATCGGGCCGGCGCTACGCCAGTGTGCATGTCGAGGCCTGGCAGGAAAACAGGTCGCGTCTGTTTGCCCAGGCCACTGCGCATTTCCTGATGCCCTGAACAATGCGGCCAGCCGACAGCCTTTCCGCGCCGGGCATAGGGCGAATTACAAACGCCCGCGTCCTGAAGATCGCACTGCCGATCGTGCTTTCGAACGCAACGATCCCGATCCTTGGCGCGGTCGATACCGCTGTCGTCGGCCAGATGGGCCAGGCAGCCCCGATTGGCGCGGTGGGCATGGGGGCGGTCATCCTGGCGTCGATCTACTGGGTTTTCGGCTTCCTGAGGATGGGGACATCGGGCCTGGTCGCGCAGGCCAAAGGCGCAGGTGACGATGCGGAAAGCGCCGCCGTCCTGTTGCGGGCCCTGCTGATCGCCGGGGCGGCCGGCCTGACCTTTATCCTGCTTCAGGCGGCCTTGTTCCGCGCGGCATTCCACATCGCGCCGGCGAGCCCCGAAGTGGAGGACTTGGCGCGACAGTACTTGTCGATCCGGATCTGGGGCGCCCCGGCTACGATCGGGATCTACGCCGTAACCGGCTGGCTGATCGCCGTCGAGCGGACGCAGTCGGTTTTCCTGCAGCAGGTGGCCATCAACGGGTTGAACGTTGTTCTGAGCTTTTGGTTCGTCCTCGGGCTGGGCTGGGGCGTGCCAGGGGTGGCCTTTGCGACCCTGATTGCGGAATGGGCAGGCCTGGCGCTTGGCCTTTGGCTGTGCCGGCCAGCCCTGGCGCCGCGCCATATCGCTGACCTGGCGCGCCTGTTCGACGTGAGCCGGCTGAAAGAAATGGCGCGGGTCAACACCGACATCATGATCCGTTCGGTCGCGCTCCAGGTCTGTTTCACGACCTTCGTGTTCCTCGGTGCCGGCGAGGGTGACGTGACGCTTGCCGCAAACCAGGTGCTGCTCCAGTTCCTGGAGATCACCGCCTATGCGCTCGATGGCTTCGCCTTCGCCGCCGAGACGCTTGTCGGGCAGGCCGTCGGCGCGAGATCGCTGGCCGACTTGCGCCGGGCCGCGATCCTGACCAGCGGCTGGGGTGTGGCCGGAAGCGTGGCGCTGGCGACCGCGTTCTGGGTCGGCGGGCCGGCAATCATCAATGTGATGGCCACTGATCCGGCGGTACAGGCCGACGCGCGCCTTTATCTGCCCTGGGTCGCCATCGGGCCGATGATCGGCATTGCCAGCTGGATGTTCGACGGCATCTTCATCGGCGCCACGCTGACGCGCGAAATGCGCAATGCGATGCTGCTGTCATCGGCGATCTACGCGCTGGCACTGGTGATCCTTTTGCCACGCTTCGGCAATCACGGGCTTTGGGCTGCGCTGATGGTTCTGAACACGGCGCGGGGGCTGACAATGGCCTGGCTCTACCACAAGGCCGAGGCAAAGGCCGCCTGATCAGAGCCAGTCGGCCCGACCGCTGCCCACTGCGTCAGCGACCGCCGCAAAACCGTCCCGGGCAAGAAGCGCATCGAGACCCCGTGCGATCCGGCTGGGCAGAGAGATGCCCTCATAGACCAGCGCGGTATAGAGCTGCACCGCCGCGGCTCCCGCGCGGATCTTCTGGTAGGCTTGTTCAGCAGAACCGATCCCGCCCACGCCGATCAACGGCAGGCGCCCCTCGGTCAGCTGAGACAGCAGCGCCAGAATGCGGGTCGATTTCTCGAACAGCGGAGCGCCTGACAGACCGCCAGTCTCGCCCCTATGGCTGCTTTTCAATCCGTCGCGCGACAAGGTTGTGTTGGTGGCAATGATGCCGGAGAGGCCGCTGGCAATTGCGACCTCGGCAATCCCGGCCAGCTCGTCCGCCGTCAGATCTGGCGCAATCTTCAGGAAGACCGGAATTGGACGGACAAGCGATGCCCGCGCCTCCATGACCCCGGCCAGCAGGGCCGCGAGTGCAGCTGGCCCCTGCAGGTCGCGCAGCTTTTCGGTGTTGGGGGACGAGACATTGACCGTGACAAAATCAGCGACAGGACCGCAGATCGTCAGAACACGGGCGAAATCAGCAGCACGGTCGGCGCTGTCCTTGTTGGCGCCCAGGTTGAGCCCGATCGGCAGCGTGCGGGGCCGGTCAACCAGCCGGGCAGCAATCGCCTCCATCCCTTCGTTATTGAAGCCAAAGCGGTTGATCGCCGCGCGGTCCTCGCTCAGCCGGAACAGTCGCGGTCGCGGATTGCCCGGTTGCGGTCGGGGCGTAGCCGCGCCGACCTCCAGAAACCCGAAGCCCGCCCGAGCCAGCGGCGCCAAGGCGACAGCGTTCTTGTCATAGCCTGCGGCAAGGCCAACCGGGTTCGCCAGATCGAGACCGGCCAGCGTCGTTCTAAGCCTCGGAGAAGTAATTGCACCGGGCAAAGGGACCAGTCCGCTACGCAGGGCCGACAGCGACAGCCCATGCGCCGTTTCCGGGTCCAGCCGGTGAAGGGCGGCAAGGCCGACAGTCTCGATCAGCGTCACAGCAGGCCCTCGGGGAAGATATGCCCGGTTGCGCCAAGCGGCAGCGACTTGTCCCAGACGACATCGGAAAGTCGCAGATCGCGATAGAGATGCGGAAAGAGATTCCCGCCGCGCGATGGCTCCCATTTCAGGGCATCGCCAAGTCGGTCGGCGTCCACAGCGACAAGCACAAGGTTGCTCTCGGTCGCGAAATGCCGGGCTGCGGTTTCGGCCACCTGCGAGGGGGTCGAGAAATGGATGAACCCATCCTCCAGATCGATGGGCGCACCGGCGGTCACCCCCTCGGCACGGAAGGCGTCCCATTCGGCACGGCGAAAGATCTTCAGGATCAGCATGGCGCCTCAATGCCCCTTCGGCGGGAAACGGTCAATGCCCTGCGCGATCGGACTGCAGGCCTTTGACAGGAGCCGGAGCGGCCTGCACCCTGCAGGCATCACATACAGGAGTGCCCCATGAGACTCACGCTTACCGCGTCCGTCGCCGCCATCGCCCTGTCCTCTGGTATGGCACAGGCGGACTACACGCTTCACATCCTGCACATCAACGATTTCCACAGCCGGCTCGAACCGATCAACAAGTTCGACTCGACCTGCTCTGCAGAGGATGATGCAGAAGGCAAGTGCTTCGGCGGCGTCGCGCGGGTGGCCGCCAAGATCAATGAGTTGCGGGATAGCATCACCGCTGCGGGAGGCAATGTCATCGTGCTGGACGCAGGGGACCAGTCTCAGGGCAGTCTGTTCTACACCACCTACAAGGGCGCGGCCGAGGCGGATTTCATGGCGATGATCGATTTCGACGCGATGGCGGTCGGCAACCATGAATTCGACAACGGCCCCGAGGGGCTGGCCGTTTTCCTCGACAAGGCCGATACGCCGGTCATTTCCGGCAACCTCGATGTCAGCCAGTCGAACCTGCTGAATGGCCGGCTGCAGAAGCATGTTGTCCTGGATGTGGGCGGGCAGAAGATCGGCATCGTCTCGGCGCTGGCGACCGACACGCCCGAAACCTCGAGCCCCGGTCCGACGGTGATCTTCAAGGACGACATCGACAGCCTGAAGGGCGAGGTGGCCGAGTTGCAGGCCGCAGGTGTGAACAAGATCATCGCGCTGGAACACGTGGGTTATGTGCGTGACCAGAAGATCGCTGCGGAAGTCCCGGGGCTGGATGCAGTGGTCGGCGGCCATTCCCATACATACCTGTCCTCCTCCGACCCGGAGGCATCCGGACCCTATCCCACCATGGTGAAGGGCCCGGAAGGGACAGACGTTCCGGTCGTGCAGGCCTATGCCTATTCCAAGTATCTCGGCCACCTCGAACTGACCTTTGACGATGACGGCAAGCTGATCTCGGCGAAAGGCGGTCCGATCCTGCTGGACGCTTCGGTCAAGCCGGACCCGGCCTATGTGGCCAAGGTCGCGGAACTGGCCAAGCCGCTGGAAGAGGTGCGCGCCAAGGTCGTCGCCGAGGCGGCGGTGCCGATCGACGGGCAGCGCGAAACCTGCCGGCAACAGGAATGCCAGATGGGCAATCTGGTTGCCGAGGCGATGCTGGATAGGGTCAAGGATCAGGGCGTCACCATCGCGATCCAGAACGGGGGCGGCGTCCGCGCCTCGATCGATGCGGGTCCGATCACGATGGGCGAAGTGCTGACCGTCCTGCCGTTCCAGAACACGCTCTCGACCTTCGAGACGACGGGCGCAACGATCATCGCGGCGCTGGAGAACGGCGTGTCGCAAGTGGAAGAAGGCGCGGGCCGTTTCCCGCAGGTCGCGGGTCTGAAATACACCTTCGATCCGGCAAGGCCCGCAGGGTCGCGCGTTTCCGACGTTCTGGTCGAAACCGACGGCAGTTGGGGGCCAATCGACCGCGGTAAGACCTATCTCGCGGTGACGAACAACTATGTCCGGACAGGAGGCGACGGGTTCTCGATGCTTGCGACTGCCCAGAACGCATATGACTATGGTCCCGATCTGGCTGATGTCACGGCGGAGTATCTCGCGGCGCGCATGCCCTACACGCCTGTACTCGATGGTCGCATCACCCGTAAATGACACGTTCGGCGCGCGGCCGGGTCAGCCTTTCGGGTTGAGCCCGGCCGCACCCGATGGTAAGAGCCGCTTCGAGCGCGGGTATGGTGTAGTGGTAGCGCCTCAGCCTTCCAAGCTGATGGGGCGGGTTCGATTCCCGCTACCCGCTCCAAATCTTTCGAAAATGTCCTGTTTTCCTGAGTAGGCGCTTGATCGCTACGGTCCGGCATGTCGATAACTGTCGGCAGGCAGAAGCGGCTGGAGTGCGAACGGGATAATGTTGCTATGGCTCACCAACCAGCCCGCCTGGCATTTCGTTGTCCTTCACGTCGCGCTTCAGGCGCTGTTCGTCGCCCGCGCCCTGCTGCGCCCGCGCCGCGAGCCTGCCGCGCGCATGGCGTGGGCGCTGGTCATCATCATGGCGCCGGTCATTGGGCTTCTGGCCTATGTGCTGTTCGGCGAGACGAACATCGGTCGCAAGCGCGTCGCTCGCGCCCGCGCCGCTGAGGCAGCATTGCCCGATCCGGCCACCATTGGCGTGGCGCCGGGCACGACGAAGTGGCCCGAAGTCGGTCCCGAATACGAAAGACTGTTCCATATCGGCCAGTCGATCAGCGGCTTCGATCCGGTTCCGGGCAACCGGGCCACGCTCATGGCGGATTCCGATAGCGCGGTCGACGCGATGATTGCCGATATCGATGCCGCCCGAAATCATGTTCACCTCGCCTTCTACATCTGGCTGCCAGACAACAACGGCCTGAAGATGGTCGAGGCGCTCAAGCGCGCGGCGGCCCGTGGAGTTACCTGTCGCGCGATGGCCGACGACCTCGGCTCACGCCGGTTGATCCGGTCGCCGCATTGGCAGGCGATGAAGGATGCAGGCATCCACGTCACGATGACCTTGCCCATCGGCAACCCGTTCCTGCGTGTCACCCAAGGCCGGATCGATCTGCGCAACCACCGCAAGATCCTCGTGATCGACAATGCCATCACCTATTGCGGCAGCCAGAACTGTGCCGATCCGGCCTTTCTGCCCAAGGCCAAGTTCGCGCCCTGGGTGGACATCATGCTGCGTTTCGAAGGGCCTGTCGTCCGGCAGAACCAGCATCTGTTCGCGGTCGATTGGATGGCGGAGACGCAGGAGGATCTGACTTTCCTGTTCGACGATCCGCTGCCGCCCGAACAGCCCGGCTTCGTCGCACAGGCGATCGGTACTGGACCGACCGTCCGCCCCACCGCCATGCCCGAGGTCTTTACCTCGCTCATGTATGCAGCGCGGCACGAACTGATCGTGACGACACCCTATTACGTTCCCGACGAACCGATCCAGGCGGCGCTCTGCGCAAGCGCCCGGCGCGGCGTGCACACCACCGTCATCTTTCCCGAGCGCAATGACTCCTGGCTCGTGGGGGCCGCGAGCCGCAGCTACTACGACGATCTGATCGAGGCGGGCGTCCGTATCCATGAATACCGGGGAGGGCTCCTCCACACCAAGTCGATCACGATCGATGGCAAAGCTGCGCTGATCGGGTCGGCGAACCTTGACCGCCGCAGTTTCGAGTTGAACTTCGAGAACAACATCCTCTTGGTCGACGATGAGATGACGGCACAGATCCGCGCCCGTCAGCACAGCTATCTGGCACAGTCCGACGCCGTCTCGCCGGGCACTGTCAGGAACTGGCACATCACCACCCGGCTCTGGAACAACGCTCTGGCGATGTTCGGCCCTATCCTCTGAAATCAAGGGCGACGCCGCGAGAGATCGACCCATTCGCAACTCCGCATTTCAACAGGAGAGATTATGTCTTGCCGTTTGACCTGCCTGATTGCACTTGCCACCATTTCCGCCTTGCCGGCTGCCGCGCAATCCTTGAAAGCCGACGAGATCGTGAGTTCGATCGCTGTCGCTGCGATCGACCCGCCGGTTCCGGTCCTTGGGGCCGATGACCGGGTGCATCTTGCCTATGAACTGCACATCGACAACCATTCGCGGCTGTTCGTGACACCGAACCAGATCGAGGCGGTCGACGCTGGCGGCAAAGTGCTTGGCACGCTGAAGGGCGATGCGCTGACCGCGATGATGACCTCGTTTTCCGGAAAGCCGCGGCTCATCCCGCCGGGCGGAACGGCAACCGCATTCATGGACGTGAGCTTTGCCGTTGGCGAGACTGTGCCCGAAACGGTTTTCGCCCGCGTCACCGCTACGCGTGAACTGGCAGATGAAAACGGCAATCCGGTGCCGCTCGGCAAGGATCAGCCTGTGCCAGCGACCTACACCTTTACCGGGGCGCCCACGCCCGTTTCCGGCAAGGCTGTCGTCATTTCCCCGCCGCTGAAGGGCAAGCACTGGGTTGCCGTGAACGGCTGCTGCGACACCGTGACCTCGCACCGGGGCGAGATCATGCCCGTCAACGGTCAGATGCGACTGCCTGAGCGGTTCGCGATCGACTGGGTCAAGCTTGATGACAAGGGCCAGGTCTTTACCGGCAAGGCTGATCAGCTTTCGTCCTACGCCTACTACGGGACCGAGGTGCTGTCGGTCGCCGATGGCACGGTGGTGAACCTGTACAACGAGGCCGACGAACAGGTTCCCGGCGAGGATCCGAAGGGCATCACCACCGAAAACATCGGTGGCAACATGCTGGTCGTCGATATCGGCAACGGCAACTTCGCCTTCTACGCCCACCTGCAGCGCGACAGCCTGAAGGTGAAGCTGGGCGACAAGGTGACGACCGGTCAGCCGCTGGCGCTGCTAGGCAATACTGGGAACTCCACTGGCCCCCATCTGCACTTCCACGTGATGGATGGCCCGTCGCCGCTGGACGCGAATGGCCTACCCTTTACCTTCACCAGCTTTACCGGTGAGGGCGTTCTCGTCGATCAAGATGAGGCGATGGAAGACGGCAAGCCGGTTAGGCCGGACACGTCGCGCCTGACCGGCAAGATGGAAAACCGGTTGCCACTGAACAATCAGGTCGTGAGTTTCGACTGACGCTTGATCAGGCCAGGTGCCTGGCAAGGAATTGCCCCGCATAGGCAGCGGCAGGGCGGCTGATGTCATGGCCGACCCCCGCACAGGCGACCAGATCGGCAGGGTGGCCGGCCCGGTGCAGCTCGCCCCAGGCCTTCAGGCTGTTCCACGCGGGCACAGCCTCGTCCTGAAGTCCGTGCACCAGAAGCATCGGCGTTGTCGGCGGGGGCGCAAACGGGCGGGTGGTTGCAACGCGACAGGCAAAGGTCGCCATCGCACCGACGGCCCAACGGCCGGAAGCGACGGCATCGAAGACCATCGTCGCTCCTTGCGAAAAACCGACCAGACCGACGCGGTCCAGTCGGCCCGATAGCCCTGCCTCGTCGATTGTCGCCTGCAGCAGGGTGTCCAGGGCCGCCCTCGCGGCCCTTACCCGAGCAGGCCTGTTGCGCGGTGTGACTCCAGCCAGGCTGTACCACTGGTAGCCCCCGCTGCCCTCTTCATGCGGAAAGGGAGCGTTCAGGCGGACAATCCGCGCTTGCGGAACATGCTCCGCTAGGAGCTCGCCAAGCCAGCCAAGCTCTCCGGCATTGTTGGAGTAACCGTGCAGGAGGATCAGAAGCGGGTCGGCAGGCGGCTTTGGCATCGTTGAGTCCGACAGGGAACAGACCGATCATCGCGGCGGACCATGCCACTTGCAATGGGGGCGTCATGCGGGAAAATTCGGTCATGACCGACAGCACCCAGCCCCGCCCCGAGCCGCGCCTGCGTTTGCGCTTGTATTTCGGCAGCGCCATGCTTGGCCCCGGCAAGGCCGAGTTGCTGGAGCGGATCAGGGACAGCGGTTCAATCTCGGCGGCGGGACGGGCCATGGGCATGAGTTACAAGCGCGCCTGGATGCTGGTCGAGGAAATGAACGCTGCCTTCGCGCAGCCAGTCGTGGACAGCGCCCGCGGTGGGGCGGGTGGGGGCGGCGCCCGCCTGACAGAGACCGGTACGACCGTGCTGGCCGAGTTCCGTGCCCTGGAAGCAGTTACCCGGTCCGAAGGAGCAGGTCATATCGCAGCGCTTCAGGCCTTGCTAAGGGATATTCCCGACGAGAAATAACGCTTGCGCGGATGTCAGGGCGAAGTGATATGTCTGAAGAAACATATCGCTCGGAGGCTTTCGTGATTCCGCTTTTCTCCCGCCGCGCCGCCCTCGGTCTTGCCCTCGCCCTTGGCACGGCGCTGCCGTCGGTCGCCGCCGCAGATGAGATCACCGTCTTTGCCGCTGCGAGCCTCAAGAACGCGCTCGACGCCATCGCGACCGACTGGCAGGCCAAGACGGGCAATACAACCAAGATCTCGTATGCTGGCAGCTCTGCGCTGGCCAAACAGATCCAAGAGGGTGCGCCGGCGGATGTGTTCATCTCGGCGGCGGTCAACTGGATGGACACACTGCAAAAGGACAAGCTCATCAAGCCCGAGACGCGGCGCGACCTGCTGGGCAACACGCTTGTGCTGATCGCCCATGGCCCGGATGCGCCGAAGATCGAGGTCGGCAAGAATCTAGACCTGACCGGGATGCTGAAAGGCGGGAAGCTGTCGATGGCACTGGTCGATTCCGTGCCTGCTGGGCAATACGGGAAAGAGGCGCTGACCAATCTCGGCCTGTGGTCGTCGGTCGAAGGATCGGTCGCCCAGTCCGACAACGTGCGTGCGGCCCTGCAACTGGTGCAATTGGGCGAAGCGCCCCTGGGCATCGTCTATGCCTCGGATGCAGTCGCCGACATGGAAGCTGGCGCCGAGGTCACAGTGGTTGGAGCTTTTCCCGCCGACACCCACAAGCCGATTATCTATCCGGCCGCCATCGTCTCAAGCTCGACTTCGCCGGCAGCCGAAGATTTCCTCAAGACCCTTTCCAGCGCGGCAGCAGCCAAGGTATTCGAAGCTCAGGGTTTCACCGTTCTAAAGTAGGGAGGGACGCGGCCATGGCGGACTGGCTTTCGCCCTCCGACTGGCAGGCCGTCGCGCTTTCTCTGCGGGTCGCCCTATGGGCGACGCTGGTCAGTCTGCCCCTTGGCATCTTCGTGGCCTGGCTGCTGGCGAGGAAAGAGTTCTGGGGCAAATCGCTGCTGAATGGCCTTGTTCATCTGCCACTGATCCTTCCGCCGGTCGTGACAGGCTACCTTCTGCTTCTGACCTTCGGGCGGCGAGGCTGGGCCGGCGGATTTCTGGAGCAATTCGGCATCGTCTTCGCCTTTCGCTGGACCGGCGCGGCACTTGCCTGCGGCGTGATGGCCTTTCCGCTGATGGTGCGCGCGATCCGCCTGTCGATCGAGGCGGTCGATCCGCGGCTGGAACAGGCAAGCGCGACGCTTGGCGCACGGCCAATCCTTGTGTTCCTGACCGTCACCCTGCCGCTGATCCTGCCCGGCATAATTGCGGGGGCGATCCTCGCCTTCGCCAAGGCGATGGGCGAGTTCGGCGCGACCATCACCTTTGTCTCGAACATCCCGGGCGAGACCCAAACCCTGCCCTCGGCCATCTACGCCCTTCTGCAGGTCCCTGGGGGCGATGAGCCGGCGGCGCGCCTCGTGGGCATCTCCATCGCCATCGCAATGCTTGCGCTTCTCCTGTCGGAATGGATTGCGCGGGCCGTGGCGCGCAGGATCGCCGCTGGATGACCCTGTCCGTTTCCCTTCGCCATGCCTTCCCCGGCTTTTCACTCGACGTCGCCTTCGAGGCACCCAAGGGTGTGACCGCGCTCTTCGGTCGATCGGGGTCGGGCAAGACGACGGTCGTCAACGCGGTGGCGGGCCTTCTGCGCCCGGATGCGGGCCGGATCGTGCTGGATGAGACCGTGCTTCTGGACAGCGCGCGGCAGGTCTTTCTGCCCCCCCATCGCCGCCGGCTGGGCTACGTGTTTCAGGAGGGGCGCCTGTTCCCGCACCTGACCGTCTCTCAGAATCTGCGATACGCCCAGTGGTTCGCGCCGGCGAAGCGCCGCCGAGACTTCGACAGGGTGGTCGAACTCCTTGGCTTGGGCTCCCTGCTCGATCGGCGTCCCTTGTATCTTTCGGGTGGCGAGAAACAGCGCGTGGCGATCGGGCGGGCTCTGCTGTCGGCGCCCTCGATGTTGCTAATGGACGAGCCGCTCGCTGCGCTTGACACCGCGCGCAAGGCCGAGATCCTGCCCTGGCTCGAACGGCTGCGCGACGAGACGCATCTTCCGATCCTCTATGTCAGCCATTCCCTGCCAGAGGTTGCCCGTCTCGCCACTACGGTCGTGCTGCTGGACGGTGGCCGAATCCTGCGAACCGGCCCGGTTACCGAGCTTCTCTCCGATCCGGACGTGGCGCCTGCGCTCGGCATCCGTGATGCGGGATCGCTGCTGACGGCACGGATCGCCGCGCAGGAGCCCGACGGGTTGACCCGGCTCGACTCCCCTGCAGGTCCATTGTGGCTACCGAAGATTGCGCGCCCAGACGGCGCAACCGTGCGCGTGCGGATCGCCGCGCAGGACGTGATGCTGGCGCGGACAAGGCCCATGGAGATTTCTGCCCTGAACGTGCTTCCCGTGACGATCTCGGCCATACGCACAGATCAAAGCGCAAGCGCGCTGATACAGCTTTCAGCGGGTGGGGATCACATCCTGGCGCGCATCACGCGCCGCTCGCTGACCGTCCTGCAACTGGCCGAGGGCGACCGGCTGTTCGCCGTCATCAAGTCGGTCTCGGTGGCCGACGAGTCGGTCGGCCTGACCGGGCCCTGAGCGTCACTTCTTCTTGGTTTCCAGCGCATCGAGCCGGGCCTTGAGCGCCTCGTTCTCTTCGCGTGCCTTGGCGGCCATCGCCTTGACTGCGTCAAACTCCTCGCGCGTTACGAAATCGCGGTCGGCCAGCCAGCGGTCGATGAGACCCTTCATCGCCGTCTCGGCCTCGGTCTTGGCGCCTTGGGCCACACCCATGGCGTTCGTCATGAGTTGCGACATGTCGTCGAAGAACTTGTTGCGGGTCTGCATGGTGGCCTCCATCGAGTGGCAGTGTTCTATATGGTCTGCCAGGCGGCGGCGCACAAGGTTGACATCGCCGCGGCCCCGCCGGACAACCCCGATGCCGCCCGCGAACGGAGCCGTCGATGAGCTATATCCCCTTCCCGAACATCTCGAACGAGGTCTTCTCGATCGAAATCCTCGGGATGACGCTGTCCCTGCGCTGGTATGCGCTGGCCTATATCGCCGGCATCCTGATCGGCTGGCGGATCATCGTCGCCCTGTTGCGCCGCCCGTTGCTCTGGCGAAACGGCGCGCCGATGACCGAGCAGCAGCTTGAAAACCTGCTGACATGGGTGATCCTTGGCATCGTGCTGGGCGGACGACTGGGGTTCGTTCTGTTCTACCAGCCGGGCTATTACCTCGCGAACCCGTTCGAGATCCTGAAAATCTGGGAAGGCGGCATGTCCTTCCACGGCGGGTTTCTGGGTGTGGTCACGGCCGTCTGGCTGTTCTGTCGCCATCAGGGGATTCCCATTGCCTCGGCCGCAGATGCAATAGCCGTCGCCGCGCCGCCCGGACTATGCCTGGGGCGCATCGCCAACTTCATCAATGCCGAGCTTTGGGGCCGGCCGACCACCCTGCCCTGGGGCGTGGCCTTTCCCGGCGATGCGGCACAAACCTGCCCGGGCGTGCTGACGATCTGTGCCCGGCACCCGTCGCAGATCTATGAGGCTGTTCTGGAAGGGCTGATCCTCGGGTCGGTCCTGCTTTACCTCGTCTGGCGGAAGGGCTGGCTGAAGATACCGGGGCAAACGGCCGGGTTGTTCTTTGCCGGTTACGGGATGGCCCGCTTCATCGTCGAGTTCTTCCGGCAGGCCGACGCCCAGTACATCACCCCCGACAACCCGCTTGGTCACGTGATCCGCCTGACGGACAGTTTCGGTTTCAGCATGGGCCAACTTCTGTCCCTGCCAATGGTGGCCGTCGGTCTTGCCGTCATCTGGTGGGCGCGAACGCGCAAGGCCAAGGCGTGACACCACTTGGCGACCTCCTGATCCGGCGCATCCGCGAAACCGGGCCTATCTCGATAGCCGACTACATGGCGGAATGCCTGTTGCACCCGGTTCACGGCTATTACACCACCCGGCCGGTTTTCGGCGGCAAAGGCGATTTCACGACCGCGCCCGAGATCAGCCAGATGTTCGGCGAACTGATTGGCCTGGCGCTTGCGCAGAACTGGATGGATCAGGGATCCCCGTCCCCCTTTACGCTGGCCGAACTGGGCCCGGGCCGCGGGACGCTGATGGCCGATCTTCTGCGGGCAACGCGCGGTGTGCCGGGGTTCCAGGCGGCGGCGCGGATCACGCTGGTCGAAGCCTCTCCCCGCCTGCGAGAGATACAGCGCGAGGCCCTGGCGGGCCACGAGGTGAGCTGGATCGATACGCCAACCGCACTGCCCGCTGCGCCGCTGCTTCTGATCGCCAACGAATTCTTCGACGCCCTGCCGATCTGCCAGTTCCAGCGTCACCCGATGGGCTGGCAAGAGCGTGTTGTGGGGCTTGATGGCGAACGACTCGTGCCAGGGCTCTCTCCCCCGATGCAACTGGACCTTCTGGAGGCCCGCCTGTCCGATACCGACATCGGCGAGGTCGTCGAGATCTGTCCGGCCGCCGCCGGCATCGTCGCTGAGATTGCGGAGCGCATACGCCGCTATGGCGGAGCAGCGATCGTGATCGACTATGGCGGGTGGCATTCGCGCGGCGACACGTTCCAAGCCCTGGCCGGACATGCCTTTGCCGACCCCTACGCTGCGCCCGGAACAGCCGATCTGACCGCTCATGTCGACTTCGAACCGCTGGCACTTGCCGCAGGGCAATGCGCCGTCACCGCCATGACAGACCAGGGAGTTCTGCTCGAGCGTCTCGGGATCACGGCGCGCGCACAGGCGCTGGCACGGCATTTGTCTGGCACGGCGCTGGAAGCACATGTCGCCGCGCATCGACGCTTGACCCATCCCGAGGAAATGGGAAGGCTGTTCAAGGCGATCGCCATTCACCCCAAGGGCAGCGCGCCGCCACCGGGATTCGACTGATGCTCGAGATCATCACCTCCCCCCTGCTGCAGCCGATCAGGCATGGCTTCTTCACCCGCAAGGGCGGGGCATCCTCCGGAATCTTCGCCGGGCTCAATTGCGGGACCGGAAGCAGCGACCTGGCCGAGGTCGTCGCCATAAACCGAGCCCGCGCGGCCGAGGCGATGGGCATAAGCCCTGCAGCCCTTGTCACCGTCAATCAGGTGCATTCCGCCGATGTCGTGACCGTGACCACGCCCCTGCCGGACCGCCCCCGTGCCGATGCGATGGTGACCGCCACGCCGGGGCTGGCTCTGGCCGTCCTGACAGCCGACTGCCAGCCGGTGCTGTTCGCCGACCCTGATGCGCAAGTCATCGGCGCCGCTCATGCCGGTTGGCGCGGCGCCCGGGATGGCGTGCTCGAGGCGACAGTCGAAGCGATGGAAGCGCTTGGTGCCGTACGGACCCGCATCCGAGCTGTGATCGGCCCGACCATCAGCCAAAGAGCCTATGAGGTCGGACCGGAGTTCGTCGAAGGCTTCATCGACGATGACCGCGACAACGCCCGCTTTTTCGCCAACGGCAAGGGCGACCGGGCGCTGTTCGATCTTCCCGCCTTTGGTCTGCATCGCCTGCGCGGCCTCGGCCTCGCCGATGTGGGATGGACAGGCCACTGCACCTATTCGGACCCCGAGCGCTTCTATTCCTACCGCCGCACCACCCATGCCGGCGAAGCGGACTACGGCCGGCTTCTGTCGGCGATCCGCCTCTGAGCCCTGTAGAATGCGGCGAAAATGCGAGAAACAATCGTATTCTTCGGAATGGATTGTTTCCTGCACGGAAAAAATCAGGCGTTTCCAGTCAGTTGCGCGACAAGCTGTCTGTCAAACTCGAATGGTGGCGGCCTTCACAGGGTCAATCAATCGTCCAACGCCTGCCCGATTGACCTGTCATGGCTATGTCGTGGCCAGTTTGGGGGTCACGGCATGGGTGGCCCGACAAGGCCGGCCGGAGGAGACAGGAAATGACGAAACAGCGCCGCTGGATTCAATCCGCCATCGACACCGCCGCCAACGCGGATTTCATTCTTCCCTGGACCCGGAGAAAGGCAGCCGTTCTGGCCGTCGCAACGCGGGCCTCGGCCAAGCCGGCCCAGCCACGCCTCGCGGTTCCTGGCCTTTCCTCGAAGCTCGCCGCGCGCTGACACAGCCCGGTTGCGCCACGCAAGCAGCCGTAATTTCGTCACATTCTCGAATCGGCTCGCGAACAGAACGAGTGGAATACGCCCTATTGTGCCGCCACCGGGGATTCCTGCGACAAAAGCCGAAACAATCGGGCGGAGGAAGAGGGGATTGATGCGCAAGATTGCGGCACAGCGGCAAATGTTTGACAGACCGCCGCACAACCGACATGGTTAAAACATGACGTTCCATCCGATGCCTGACGGCGTTGTAACGGATCGATTGCTTGCTAAAGGCGGCCCTGGCGTGACCCTCTGACACGCCGAAAGGGGCCGCCTTTCAAATTCCTTCCCCTGAGTCCGAGATCCTGCCCTGCGCGCCGAGTGAGCTGTAGCTCAGGCTGACCGCTTCAGTCGGTCTTCAAGTACATCGAAGGGAACACCCGGCTCGTCCTTGGCACAGCGGATCACGAGGCTCGTCTTGACGCTTGCCACGTTGTCGGCGGCTGTAAGTTCGGCGGTGAGGAAATTCTGGAAAGTCGAAAGGTCCGGCGCGACGCATTTCAGGATGAAATCGATCTCGCCGTTCAACATGTGGCATTCCCGGACCAGCGGCCAGGCACGGGCGCGGGCCTCGAAGGCGGACAGGTCCACCTCTGCCTGACTGTGCAGACGGACCATCGCAAAGACCTGAACCTCAAAACCCAGTTCCCGCGTGTCGATGTCGGCGTGATATCCGCGGATATAGCCCGATTCCTCAAGCGTCCGCACCCGTCGCAGGCAGGGTGGAGCCGATATGCCGACGCGCTTGGCCAGTTCGACATTGGTCATTCGCCCATCGGCCTGAAGCTCCGCCAGAATGTGGCGGTCAATCGGGTCCAGCTTCGATCCGGCCATGTGCAGGTCTCCTTTTCGCGCGGAATGTAGGGGTTGGCAGCAAAGCGCGCAACATTGTTTCGCGACAGCCGCAGGAATTGTTCGGATCGACTAGCCAGCGCCCATCTCTAAGCAATGGCAGCGCGGGGCTTTCGGCTGGTCAGGCTTACCCTTATATGGATGTCCGCAAAGCATCGGGGGCAGACATGGGCGAGACACGTCATAGCAAGGTTCTGATCATCGGATCTGGTCCAGCAGGCTATACTGCCGCCGTCTATTCCGCCCGGGCGATGCTGAATCCTATCCTCGTGCAGGGTATGCAGCCGGGGGGGCAACTCACGATCACGACCGAAGTCGAGAACTGGCCGGGTGACACCCATGTTCAGGGGCCCGACCTGATGATCCGCATGGAAGAGCACGCCCGCGCGATGGGAGCGGAAGTCGTGACTGACATCATCACTTCGCTCGACCTGTCCAAACGGCCGTTTGTCGCGACCGGGGACAGCGGCACGACCTATACTGCGGATGCGGTCATCCTTGCCACCGGCGCGCAGGCGCGCTGGCTGGGCCTGCCCTCTGAAGAGAAGTTCAAGGGCTTTGGCGTCTCGGCTTGCGCGACATGCGACGGTTTCTTCTATCGAGGCAAGGAAGTGGTCGTGATCGGCGGAGGAAACACCGCCGTCGAAGAGGCGTTGTTCCTGACCAACTTTGCCACCAAGGTCACGTTGATCCATCGGCGCGACAGCCTTCGGGCCGAGAAGATCATGCAGGACCGGCTGTTCAAGCACCCGAAGATCCAGCTCCTCTGGAACCATACCGTGGATGAGGTTCTGGGCACGGACACCCCGCTTGGCGTCACCGCCGTGCGGGCCCTCGATGTGAACACCGGGGCAGTCACCGACGTGCCCTGCGACGGCTTCTTCGTCGCCATCGGCCACGCGCCGGCCTCGGAACTGGTCAAGGACCAGCTGGAGCTGCACAACGGCGGGTACGTCAAGGTCGAACCGGGCTCGACGCGCACCTCGATTCCGGGCGTTTTCGCCGCCGGCGACCTGACGGATCATGTCTACCGTCAGGCGGTGACCAGCGCCGGAATGGGCTGCATGGCGGCGCTCGACGCGGAACGGTTCCTCGCCGAGCACGCGTAAGCGTCCCCTGATTGCCGCGCCGCGGCAATCCTCCACTGAATCGCAACAGTCTGTTTCCGATCCGCCTTCGACGGGTCGGGTTTTTGCCACAGTCCGACCACCCTCAGGACACAGCTGCCCCGTGTTCTGCGCAATGTTGCCACAACCATTATTGGAGTGAGGGGATGAACATACGGAAGACAATGGCCATGGCGGCCATCTTGATTGCGGCAGGCTTCGGGGCGCAGGCGGCGACGGTGACCGTCGATTTCGAGGGCGATGCCGCGGGCAATGTTGCCAACGGCTTTACCAGCTCGGGATCGTCGATCGTGTCCTTCACGGACTCGATCGGCAGCAACCTCGAAATCGGCGACTACGGCACCCAGACCGACGGGCAGAGCCTGATCGTCCGGCATGATGACCCCAGCACGCTGATCATGACCTTCACGCAGTTGGTCAGCAACCTGTCGATGTCGTTCGGCAACGACGATCCCAGCTTCTCGCTGGCCGGTGACGTCGCCGTTCTGCAGGGCTACCTCGGTGGAGTGCTGAAGGGGATCTCGCTTGTGGTGATGAACCGCGACGACATCATGAATCAGACGATCGGCTTCTTCGGACAGCCCATCGACAAGGCAGTCTTCTACTATGGTCGGCTGGCAGTCGGGCCGGACAGCAGCGTCGCGATCAATCCCATCGATCTGATCGAAGTGGTCGACAACATCACCTTCGAAGTCCCGGACGTGGCAGAAGTTCCGCTGCCCGCCTCGGGTCTCTTGCTTCTGGGCGCCGGCGGACTGATGGCAGCCATCCGACGCAAGCGTTCCGTCTGAAGGCGAACGCGGAACAGTCTCGCTACACCTCGCTGCACACAGAAGAAGCCGGGCCAGGAGGCCCGGCTTCACCATTCCGAACTGTAAGCCGTCAGACTTGCGGTGACGACCGTTTCGGCAGACCCGGACCTTTCGGGGAAAACATCTTTGGAGTGCCGATCAGGACCAAGATTGCTGTCGGATTATCGTTTCAATCGCAGAAAAACTGTCTCTTTGAGGAAGATTTTCCCTTATTGCCTTGAGTTTGCCCCCCTCTAAAGGATATCTGCCCGCATCCCGCAGCCACCCGGCAACCGCGGTCTTATTCAAGGGCCCATCCTGATGACCATCTCGAACCTGACTCCGATACCGGAGCTCTATGTCTCCCCCGAGTCCGCCCAGAAACTGAAGATCGAGGCCGGCAACCTGCCGTCCTGGGATCTGACTCCGCGCCAGATCTGCGACCTTGAACTCTTGATGAACGGCGGCTTCCACCCGTTGAAGGGGTTCCAATCCGAAGCCGATTACAATGGCGTGGTCGAGACCATGCGCACCGCCGACGGCACGCTATGGCCGATCCCGGTGACGCTGGACGTGAACCAGGCCTTTGCCGACAAGGTCGAACCGGGCCAGGACATCGCCCTGCGCGACCAGGAAGGCGTCATCCTCGCCATCCTGTCGATCACGGACAAGTGGACTCCGAACAAGGCCAACGAGGCGGAGAAGGTGTTCGGCGCCGATGACCTCGCCCATCCGGCAGTCAATTATCTGCACAACGTTGCCGGACCCGTTTATCTCGGAGGCCCGGTGACCGGCATCCAGCAGCCGATCCACTATGACTTCCGCGGCCGCCGCGACACGCCGAACGAACTCCGCGCCTATTTCCGCAAGCTTGGCTGGAAACGCATCGTCGCCTTCCAGACCCGCAACCCTCTGCACCGCGCGCACCAAGAGTTGACCTTCCGCGCCGCAAAGGAAGCTCAGGCCAACCTGCTCATCCATCCGGTCGTCGGCATGACCAAGCCGGGCGATGTGGACCACTTCACCCGCGTGCGTTGCTACGAAGCGGTGCTGGACAAGTACCCGGCAGCCACCACGCACCTGTCGCTCCTGAACCTTGCGATGCGCATGGGCGGCCCGCGCGAGGCGGTCTGGCATGCGATCATCCGCAAGAACCACGGCCTGACCCATTTCATCGTTGGCCGCGACCATGCCGGACCCGGCAAGAACAGCCAGGGCAAGGACTTCTACGACCCCTATGCCGCGCAGGAACTGGTCGCCAAGCACCAGGACGAGATCGGCATCGAGATGGTCGACTTCAAGCAGATGGTCTACGTGCAGGAGAAGGCCCAGTACTATCCTGTCGACGAGGTGCCGGAAGGCTCGACCGTGCTCGACATCTCGGGCACCGAGCTCCGCCGCCGCCTGCGTGAAGGGCTCGACATCCCCGACTGGTTCTCCTTCCCCGAGGTCGTGACCCAGCTGCGCCGCACATCACCGCCGCGCGACAAGCAGGGCTTTACCGTCTTCTTCACCGGCCTGTCGGGCTCGGGCAAGTCAACGATCGCCAACGCCCTGATGGTCAAGCTGATGGAGATGGGCGGCCGCCCGGTGACGCTGCTCGACGGTGACGTGGTTCGCAAGCACCTGTCCTCGGAGCTTGGCTTCTCCAAGGAGCACCGCGACATCAACATCCGCCGCATCGGCTATGTCGCCTCCGAGATCACCAAGAACGGCGGCATCGCCATCTGCGCTCCGATTGCCCCCTATACAGCGACCCGCCGCGCCGTCCGCGAGATGATCGAGGCCTTCGGGGCCTTCGTCGAGGTCCATGTCGCGACAAGCATCGACGAATGCGAACGGCGTGACCGCAAGGGCCTCTACAAGCTGGCCCGCGAAGGCAAGATCAAGGAGTTCACCGGGATTTCCGACCCCTACGAAGCTCCGGAGAATCCCGAACTGCGGGTCGAGACCGAGGGCTCGGATGTCGACAGCTGCGCGCATCAGGTTCTGCTGAAGCTCGAGCAGATGGGCCTCATCCGCGCCTGACGCGAATTCAAGCACACAAAAGGGCCGGTCATGCGACCGGCCCTTTCTGACTGGCGAAGACTTCAACTTCAATGCGCGTTGACGGGTGCCAGATCGTGCTGGCGCGCCAGAAGGAAAGCGAGACTGCGGTCGCGCACCAGCGCCACCCGCTCGCCATCCGGCCGATTGACCGAATAGAGCGTCTCAACACCGCCCAATTGCGCCCTGATTTCATCCGGCAGTTCCGCTGCCGAAACGGGCCGGATGTAGACGATCCGCTCGCCTTCTTCCTCGGGAAAACCTTCGAACTTCGTATCCATATGCCTGCTCCTTATCCCCGACCGATCCTGATCGTCTGCACCACAGGTTCCGGCGCCGAGCGGCGCAGGTCGATGTGCAGCAGCCCGTTTTCCATCGTCGCCGCCGCCACCTCGACACCTTCGGCCAGCACAAAGCTGCGCTGGAAGGCACGGGCGGCGATACCGCGATGCAGGAACACCCTCTGTCCTTCCTCCTCGGCCTGACGGCCGCGCACGACCAGTTGCCGATCTTCGACCGTGATCGAAAGATCCTCCTCGCGGAAACCCGCGACGGCCAGCGTGATGCGATAGGCGTTCTCCGCAACCGCCTCGATGTTAAAGGGAGGATAGCCTTCTCCCGCGGTCTTCGCGGTACGCTCAACCAGCCGTTCCAGCTGCTCGAACCCAAGAAGGTAGGGGTGGGCCCCAAAGCTCAGTTTCGTCATCCGGGATGTCCTTGGACTAAGCGACATACGATGGGACGCCCCCGGGTCGGGCAACGTCCTGAGAGCAAATATGGGGCGGGGCGACGGGTTGCACAAGAGCCCGGAAATACCCAGATTTCTTTCCTCAACTCTGCCAATGACGCTATAGTCCGCCCATCCGGCATCCTGCGACTCAACAGCCGAGCAAGAAGAAATGAACGCGCCCACCGAACTCGATTTCGAGGAAATGCTCCGCATCAAGCTGGAGGTCCTTCGTCGCGAGCACCGGGATCTCGACGATGCCATTCATGCGCTGGCTTCCAGCGGTCGTGGCGACCAGTTGACGCTGCAGCGGCTCAAGAAACAGAAACTGGCACTCAAGGATCAGATCGTGAAGATCCAGGATCAGCTGATCCCCGACATCATCGCCTGACGCCCCGATTTTTCCACGAAAGATCAGAATTTTCGCAGAAAATTCGCCGCAGCTTCGCAGAGGTGGGGTCCGCAACCTTGCCCCTAGGTCCCCCGCCGCTATATTGCGCGCCTCTTGAACCGGAGGCGCGCATGGCCGTGGACGTGGGAATCATCATGGGAAGCCAGTCCGACTGGCCGACGATGAAGGAAGCTGCCCTGATCCTCGACGAACTTGGTGTGTCCTACGAGACGAAGATCGTATCCGCCCACCGCACGCCCGACCGGCTGTGGGCCTACGGCAAGACGGCGGCCGAACGCGGGCTTAAGGTCATCATCGCCGGCGCGGGCGGCGCGGCCCACTTGCCGGGCATGATGGCCTCCAAGACCCGGATTCCGGTGATTGGCGTGCCGGTCCAGACAAAGGCTCTGTCCGGCGTGGACAGCCTTTATTCCATCGTGCAGATGCCGAAGGGATACCCTGTCGCGACCATGGCGATCGGCGCCGCCGGTGCGGCCAATGCGGGCCTTCTCGCCGCCGGCGTCCTCGCGGTCAGCGATTCCGCACTCGCCACCAGGCTCGATGCCTGGCGCGAGGCGCTTTCGGCCTCGATCCCCGAGGAACCGAAGGATGACTGAGGCGCTCCCCTCCGGTTCGACCATCGGCATCCTCGGTGGTGGCCAGCTTGGTCGGATGCTCTCGGTCGCTGCCGCCCGACTGGGCTTCCGCACCCATATCTACGAACCCGCCGCCATGCCGCCCGCTGGCGACGTGGCGCACTACGTCACCACGGCATCCTACGAGGACGAGGCCGCGCTGAGAGCCTTTGCCGAGGCCATCGATGTCGTGACCTACGAATTCGAGAACGTACCGACATCGGCGCTTGATCTGATAGAGGCGCGCCGGCCGATCCGCCCGAACCGCCGGGCGCTGGCGATAAGCCAGGACCGTATTGCCGAGAAGGATTTCCTGACGTCCATCGGCCTGGCGACCGCGCCCTATCGTGCCGTGTCCGACATGGCCTCGCTGGAATCCGCCATCGCGGCCATCGGTACGCCGTCGATCCTCAAGACCACCCGCCTTGGCTATGACGGCAAGGGCCAGGCGCGGCTGATGTCGCCAGTGGACGCTGCCAAGGCTCTGGACGCAATGAACGGCGCAGAGGCGGTACTCGAGGGCTTCGTGTCGTTCAGCCACGAGGTTTCGGTGATCGCCGCGCGTGGGCTTGACGGTTCGGTTGCCTGTTTCGATCCGGGCGAGAACGTGCATCGTGACGGAATCCTGCGCACCACCACGGTGCCCGCCCGCCTGTCGCCGAACCAGCGCAGCGACGCGATTCTGATCGCTGCCCGAATCCTCAACGCGCTCGACTATGTCGGCGTCCTTGGTGTGGAGTTGTTCGTGACGGCTGGGGGCCTGATCGTGAACGAGATCGCCCCCCGCGTGCACAACTCCGGCCACTGGACACAGAATGGCTGCGCGGTCGACCAGTTCGAACAGCATATCCGCGCGATAGCCGGCTGGCCGCTTGGCGACGGGGCCCGTTATGCCGACGTGGTGATGGAGAACCTGATCGGTGACGACATCCTGCGCGTCCCCGGACTTGCGAAGGATGCAGACACGGCGCTGCACCTCTATGGCAAGGGCGCGCCGCGCCCGGGTCGCAAGATGGGGCACGTGAACCGGGTGACCCGCCGCTAGCTGTTGGGCGAGCAGGGGCAAGCACCTGCCCGTCATGGCCCCTCTGGCGGCTTGGTCGTTGTGCCCAGTATTCCTGCGGCTGTCCGCAGACTCATGTCATGCTCGAAGGCTCCAGTCTGAAGGAACCGGATGGTCTGCGCGATGACGACAGGGCTCAGCATGATGAAGGTATGGGTCACGGGCAGAACGATGTGATCGGTCATACCGGCGATGCGGGTGCTTGCGACCGACACCTTGCCGTCGTCGGCGCCCGGGATGATGCCGGAATAGATCGGGTTGATCGACCGATCTCCGGCAATGACGCCCAGTTCGAAATCTGGCAGCGGCAGCGACAGCGGAACCGACCCCTTGCCCGTTCCCAACTCGAGCCCGGCGGGGCCGTTGACCCATTCGAAGGCGGCGATCGAGCCCAGACTGTCAACAAGCTCCGATCCCTGGTTTGGCGGAGCCAGCATGACGACACGCCCCATATTGGCCGGCCTGTGTTGCGCCAGCCAGATCCGCGCGAGGATCCCGCCCATCGAATGGGTGACGAAGTTGACCCGCTCGCCGCCGCATTGCTGAACAGCCGGGCCGACATACCGCCCGGCCAGTTGCTCGACCGGTTCCTCGGTCGAGGGATAATCCACATTGATGACCCGGTAGCCTTGCTCCTCGAGCGCGAGCTTCATCGCCAGAAGCGACGACGACGTGCGCGCAAGTCCGTGCAACAGGATCACGCACTCCGCACGCGCTGGCAGAGCAAGAAGGACGGTCAGAAGGAACAGAAGCATGCGCATGGCGTTGAGCCTATCCGAATGCTGCGGCATGGACAAATGAACGCCCGCGCGCCAACCTTATAGGATGAGCCACCGTACGCCCCGCCTGGCCGTTCGCGCGCTGATCCTGCACGAGGATCGGCTGCTTCTGGTCAACGCCTATGCGGGCCGCCGCTCCGACCTCTGGTGCGCGCCGGGGGGTGGTGCGCAGCCGGGCACCTCGCTTCCCGACAACCTGATCCGCGAAGTGCACGAGGAATGCGGCCTCACCGTCTCGGTCGGCGAGCCGGTTCTGGTCAACGAGTTCCACGATCCGGCCTCGGGGTTTCATCAGGCCGATATCTATTTCCGTTGCTCCATCATCGGCGGCTCCCTGTCCGACGCCTGGCGCGACCCAGAGCGCGTCGTGCATTCCCGCCGCTTCTTCTCGCGGGAAGAGCTTTCGTCAGGTGCCATCCGCTTCAAGCCCGACAGCCTGCCCGCCGCTGCCTGGGGCGGGACGATGCTCTACGACCCGTTGGAGCCGATCGTCCGATGAGCCGTGCCTTCGTGAAGGAGGGCTCGGGCGAGCTTGACCCGCTGCCCGATTTGCCGATCTCTCCCCATCCGAATTATGTCACCCCGCGCGGCCTTGCGTCGTTGCAGGCGCGGCTTGCCGCAACCCAAACCGAACTCGCCCGCCTGCGCGCGCGGCCCGACCGGCTCGACAAGTTGCCGGAAGCCGCAGCCGAGCGCGACATCCGCTATCTCGAGGCGCGCCTGCGTTCGGCGATTCCGGTCGAACCGCCCGCCGCGCCTCAGGAAGTGGCCTTCGCCACCCGCGTCACCGTTGCGGACGAGGCGGGGACCGAAACCAGTTACGAGATCGTGGGCGAGGATGAGGCCGATCCAGCACAGGGACGCATCGCCCCTCATGCCCCCCTTGCCCGCAACCTGATCGGCGCGCGGATCGGCGATACGGTTTTCTGGACGCGCCCGGCCGGCAGGACCGAGCTCGAGATCCTGGCCATTTCGCCCGTCGAAACCGGCCCATGATCCTGCGCCAGCTTTCCCCCGATACCGATCGTGCCCTTGTCGCGGCCCTCTATGCCGAGGCTGCCGATTATGTGGCGATCGAACGCGATGCCGAGCCCGGGCCAGAACTGACCGATGAGTATTTCGCCGATGCCCCGCCCGGCATCGACCCGGCAACATCGTTCCGTCTTGGCGCGCTTGACGGGGAGGGAAGCCTGCTCGGCCTGATCGAGCAATCCTTCGGCTACCCGACGGACGAAGATTCCTATCTTGGCCTGATGCTCCTGGCCCCCCGCGCCCGAGGGCGTGGACTCGGCCGCATTCTACTCGAAGAGGCAGAAGCCGAAGCGCGCCGTCGCGGGAAACGCCGTCTCTACCTCGCCGTGCTCGATGCCAACCCCCGCGGTCGTGCCTTCTGGGAACGCGAGGGGTTCATCCTCCACGAGGGAGGGCGCAGCGTCACGCTTGGCGAAAAGACCCAGACGGCCTCGCGGATGGTGAAGGATCTTTGACCAATCCTTTCAGACGCGCCGGCCAGTCAGGGCCAGCGCCACGCCGCCCAGCACCATCGCCGCGGCCAGCAGAAACACCGGCCCTGGCCCTTCGTGCAAAAGCGCCAGCCCGCCGGTCGCAGCGATCAGCGGCACCGTCAGTTGCGCAACCGCGGCCCTGCTGGCCCCGAGCCGGGGCAGAAGCCGGTACCAGAGCGCATAGCCGAGCCCGGAAGTGACCGCACCGGACAGCAAGGCCAACGCGATCCCCGTCCTGTCTGCCGTCAGCACGATACCGGGCCAGACCGCCACCAGCCCGGAAAACCCTATGGCCGCCAGGACAAAGCTGGCTCCTGTGTCGGCAACCGGATCCCGGCTGCCGCTCCCAAGCAGCGAGTAGATCCCCCAGCCCACAGCCGCGCCCGCCATCGAACCCGCCGCTGGCAGCGGGATCGCGCCCGCACGTCCCGGCGCCAGCAGAACGATCAGCCCGAGAAAGGCCAACCCCGCCCCCAGCCAACGCCGCGCCGGAATGGGCTCTCCTCCCCAGAGCGCCCCGCAGAACATGGTGATCTGCACCCCTCCGAACAGGATCAGCGCCCCGCTGCCGGCATCGATCGAACGGTAGGCAAGGGAAAATCCCGCCATGTAGGCCAGCAGCGCCAGCGCGCGACCCGGACGATCCCTTTCCCCGAGGGCCAGGCGAGACCCACCGAACCAGACAAGCGCCGAAAGAAGCGCAGCACCGGACCAGAGCCGCAGAAGCGCGAACATCGCAGCGCTCGTGTGGTCGCCCCCGACCGCCGCGCGGTTGATGACGGAGTTCGCGGCAAAGGCCGTCATTGTAAGGGCGGCGAGCAGGAATAGCTTCATGGGCTACTCTAACACGCCTTGCCGTATGTCCCTAGGTTTACGCTTCAAGCTGCGGCCGGGATCTCGTCGAGGTTGCGATAGACCGGAATGCCCCGCGCCTCGGCGATGCGCACATCGTTGTCCGCACCAGAACTCGCCCCCGGCAATCTCAGCACCGCATCGCAATGCTGCAGCAGGCGGTGCGCGGCAGGGTGCATCACCCGGTCATAAAGCGCATCGCCAACGGCACCGCCGCCCGCCCCGTGCAGAACCGGCAATGCTACCCATTCGCCGATCATCGGCACATGCCCTTTCTCGAAGATCGGCCAGGCCGCTTCTTCCAGCCGCTTCAGGTTTGCGGCCATCCGCGCCGGGTCATCGCCGGTTCCCGAGCGGTAGGGTCCGGCGATCAGGATCATCATTGGTCTGGTCATGGCAGTCTCCTTTGTCATCACCCCCCTAGCAAACCCGACTGATTCATGCAATCTCGTGCAATCTCGTGTAATCATGGTTGTGGAATGCTGACTGCGCAACGCAAGGCCCTCCTGCTCTCCCGCCTCGCCGCTGAGGGTCGGCTCGTCGCCGCCACGCTCGCAGCCGAGCTGGGCCTGTCCGAAGACACGATCCGTCGCGACCTGCGCGAACTGGCCGCCGAGGGAAAGTTGCTGCGCGTCCATGGCGGCGCTCTGCCGCTGTCGCCGACGCACCGTCCGCTGGCAGACCGGCGTAGCATGGCGGTCGGCGAAAAGCGTCGCCTTGCCGCAACTGCAGCAAGGTTGATCCGGCCCGGGCAGGTGGTCATTCTCGACGGCGGGACCACCCATCTGGAACTCGTCCACATCCTTCCCGCCGATCTTCGCGCGACGATCGTCACGCACAGCCCGACCATCGCCGCTGCGCTGGAGCCTTTCCCTGACATCGAAGTGATCCTGATCGGCGGTCGCCTTTTCCGCCATTCGATGGTCGCGGTCGGTGCTGTCGCCGCCGAGGGCTTCGCACAAATCCATGCCGACCTCTGCCTGCTTGGTGTCACCGGTCTCCACCCCGAGAGGGGTCTGACCACCGGCGATGACGAAGAAGCGGCAATCAAACGCCGGATGATGGCGCAGGCCGGCGAAACCGTGGTGCTCGCCACGTCCGACAAGCTTGGCGCCTCCTCCCCTTTTGCCATCGCACCCCTTGGCGCAGTCGGAACGCTGGTGGTCCCGAAGGAGGCGCGGCTCGACGGCTGGCCTGACGGCCCGGCGATCCTCCGCGCCTGAGGCTTCTCCTCGCCAAATACCCCCGCCGGAGGCAAACCCGAGCCGGCGGCGAAGGCCGCCGGCGAGACAAAAGGCGTGGCCCCGCAAGGGGCCTCCTTCAGATCAGCGGCGGCGGGTCAGCGCCAGGGTCAGGCCAAAGACGAAGGCCGCCACCAGCGACGGCACCCCTCCGGTTTCCGGCGGGGTCAACCCGGCCTGCGCCAGGAACCCCCGCATGGCCCGTTCCATCTCGCCCGGCCCACCGGCGGCGGCGCGCGACAGGGCTTCGAGCGCGTCGCTGTCCAGATCGGGCGCCGCGCTCGTTGGACGGCGCGGCCGCATTGCCGCGACGGCCATCAGGATGGCCCCGAGGCCAAGGAAGCACAGCCCGAGGAAGATCGAAGCGAACAGCGCCCCCTTCAGGGCCGCCAGCGCGATCCAGGCTGCGGCGACAAGAAAGCCCAGACCCACAATCAGGCAGATGACGGCAGCAAGGCCAAAGCCCGCCTTCCGCATCGTGTCGCGCGCCTTCGCCCGCGCAACGAGACCAACCAGCCGGAACACGCCTATCTCCGGTTCAAGAGAAGGCCGACAAGGAAGCCGACCCCCGCAGCCACAGCCATCGCCGTCGCAGGGTTCTGACGCATGGCGGTCTCGGCATCGGCGAAGGCGTGCTGCGCCCTGGCCTTTGCCTCGCCAGCGACATGCTCGCCCCTGACCTTCAGGCCGGCGGCGAATTCTGCGCCCTTCTCCTTCAGATCGGCCGACAGTGCCGCGATCTCGGCCTGAAGTTCGGCGATCTGGCTGGTGAGTTCCTCGACGGTCGGTGCCGCCTCGTCCTTCGGTTCGCGAGCCATGGGACACCTCCTTTCTTCGGCAGGTATAGCCCGGGCGGTGTCATACGTCACGCTTGCGTCGCAGGTATCGCAGCGGGCACCCGCCATGCGGTCAAAGAAAAAGGGCGGCCAGAGGCCGCCCTTTCCCGATGTCGTTTGCTCGGGCGATCAGAAGTCGCCCATGCCGCCCATGCCGCCGCCCGGCATGCCGGCCGGGGCGCCTTTCGGCTCCGGCCTGTCGGCAATCATCGCCTCGGTGGTGATGAGCAGACCCGCGATCGACGCCGCATCTTCCAGAGCGGTGCGCACGACCTTCGCCGGGTCGATGACGCCGAACTTGAACATGTCGCCATATTCTTCGGTCTGGGCGTTGAAGCCAAAGGTCTTGTCGTTCGACTCACGGACCTTCCCGGCCACCACCGAGCCGTCCACGCCGGCGTTCTCGGCGATCTGGCGCAGCGGGGCTTCCAGCGCCTTGCGGACGATGGCGATGCCGGCGTCCTGGTCGCTGTTCACGCCCTTCAGACCGTCAAGCGACTTGCCGGCCTGGATCAGGGCAACGCCACCACCAACGACGATGCCTTCCTGCACGGCCGCACGGGTCGCGTTCAGGGCGTCATCGACGCGGTCCTTGCGCTCTTTCACTTCGACTTCGGTCATGCCGCCAACGCGGATCACGGCCACGCCGCCAGCGAGTTTCGCAACACGCTCCTGCAGCTTTTCCTTGTCGTAGTCCGAGGTGGTTTCCTCGATCTGCGCGCGGATCTGAGCAACGCGGGCCTGGATCTCCGCCTTCTCGCCAGCGCCGTCGACGATCGTGGTGTTGTCTTTGCTGATCGACACCTTCTTGGCGCGGCCGAGCATGTCGATCGTGACGTTCTCGAGCTTCATGCCGAGGTCGTCCGAAATCACCTGACCGGCGGTCAGGATCGCGATGTCCTGCAGCATGGCCTTGCGGCGGTCGCCAAAGCCCGGGGCTTTCACGGCAGCGATCTTCAGGCCACCGCGCAGCTTGTTGACCACGAGGGTCGCCAGCGCTTCGCCTTCGACGTCTTCCGCGATGATGAGCAGCGGACGCTGCGACTGGATGACAGCTTCCAGCAGCGGCACCATCGGCTGGAGCGACGACAGCTTCTTCTCGTGGATGAGGATGAGCGCGTCTTCCAGGTCAGCGACCATCTTGTCAGCGTTGGTGACGAAGTAGGGCGACAGGTAGCCGCGGTCGAACTGCATGCCCTCAACCACGTCGGTCTCGGTCTCGAGGCCCTTGTTCTCTTCGACGGTGATGACACCCTCGTTGCCGACCTTCTGCATCGCGTCAGCGATCTGACGGCCGATTTCGGCTTCGCCGTTCGCCGAGATCGTGCCGACCTGAGCCACTTCGTCCGAGTTCTCGACCTTACGGGACGCGCCCTTGATCGATTCGACCACTTTCGTGGTAGCGAGGTCGATACCGCGCTTCAGGTCCATCGGGTTCATGCCGGCGGCAACCGCCTTCATACCCTCTTTCACGATCGCCTGAGCCAGAACGGTGGCGGTCGTGGTGCCGTCGCCGGCCTCGTCATTGGTGCGCGAGGCGACTTCTTTCACCATCTGCGCGCCCATGTTCTCGAACTTGTCGGCCAGTTCGATTTCCTTGGCAACCGACACACCGTCCTTGGTGATGCGCGGCGCGCCGAAAGATTTGTCGATCACGACATTGCGGCCTTTCGGGCCGAGGGTGACCTTCACGGCGTCGGCGAGGATGTTCACGCCACGCAGCATGCGGTCGCGGGCATCAGAGTCGAACTTGACGTCCTTGGCAGCCATATCAATGCTCCAGTTTTACTTTGTGTTTCGTTCGATGGGCGCCGGTGGCACCCGTTCGGAAAGGCAGTCCTCAGGCGATGATGCCGAGGATGTCGCTTTCCTTCATGATCAGCAGCTCTTCGCCGTCCAGCGTCACTTCGGTGCCCGACCATTTGCCGAACAGGATGCGGTCGCCAGCCTTGACCGACGGTGCGATCAGTTCGCCCGAGTCTTTCCGCGCGCCTTCGCCGACCGAGACGATCTCGCCCTCGGCGGGCTTTTCTTTCGCGGTATCGGGGATGATCAGGCCGCCCTTGGTTTTCTCGTCGCTCTTCACACGGCGAACGAGGACACGGTCATGCAGCGGTTTGAAAGCCATCTGAGAACACTCCCTAGGTTCCAGGTTCAATTGCTATTGGCACTCATCTTGGTCGAGTGCCAACGACGCGTAGTTAGGCATGGCGCTTCGGCCTGTCAACGTCCGCGACGGCAGAATCTTCGATGAAATTTTTGTGGCACCGGGTTGGAGCGCGGTCGCGGACATGCGACCTTCGCCTTGCTCACAAGGAAATGGTCATGCGCCTTCTCATTGCCGGACTTCTCGCCCTGCTGCCCCTTTCGCCTGCCTTCGCGGCCTGCAACGGGCAGGACCAGCTCGCTGCCCTGCCACCTGCGACGCAGGCGGAGCTTCAGTCCGCCGCCGACGCTGCCCCGTTTGCACGGGGGAATTACTGGCGCGCCACCCGCGGGGACGAGGTCGTCACGCTTCTTGGCACCGTCCATATCGACGATCCGCGGCTTGATGCAGTGGTGGCTGCGGCTCTGCCTGATCTCAAGACCTCGACAGTGCTGCTGGTCGAGGCAGGGCCGGAAGAGCAGGCGAAGCTGCAGAAGGCGCTGGCGAGCGATCCGTCGCTGATGTTCATCACCGAAGGCCCGACCTTGGCCGAACGCCTGCCCGGGGCCGACTGGCAGACGCTGAAGGCGGCCTTCGCGGCACGCGGGGTGCCCGCCTTTCTTGGCGCCAAGATGCAGCCGGCCTACGTCTCTCTGGTCCTGTCTATACCACCCTGCGCAACGGAGATGATGCAGGGCAACGGAAACGGTCTTGACCAGAGGCTCATCGGCCGGGCCCAAGCGCAGGACATTCCCATCCGCGCGCTCGAGCCCTTCGACACTGTCTTCAAGCTGATCCGCGCCATGCCGAGCGACGACCAGATCGAGATGCTGGAGATGTCGATCGCCCTTGAAGATCAGGCGGCCGACAGCTTTGCCACTCTACTGCAGGCCTATTTTGCCGAGAACGCCCGACTGATGTGGGAATTCTCACTCTGGCAGTCGGCGCAGACGCCGGGGATGACACCTGAACGGGCCCGCGCCGAGGCCCAGCAGATGGACGAGATGCTTATGTCAGGCCGGAATCGCGCATGGATTCCGGTCATCGAGGCCGCCGCCAAGGAAGGGGCCGTCTTCGCAGCCTTTGGCGCCCTGCATCTGGCTGGCCCCGAAGGCGTTCTGGCGCTTCTGCAGCAGCAGGGCTTTGCGATCGAGCGACTGCCGTTCCCCTCCCCTTAGCCGTCAGGCCAGTCCTAGCTGCGGCGCAGCACCACACGCAGCGCAGGGCGGCGCGGCGTGACAACCCGGCCGCCCGACACTATAAGGCGCGCGGAAAACTCCCCTTTTGCGAAGGCATACCCATGATCAAGGTTTTCGGCCACAAATCCCCCGACACCGATTCCACCGGCTCGCCCATCATCTGGGCCTGGTACCTGACCGAGGTGAAGGGCACCCCGGCCAAGCCCGTGCTCCTTGGCGAGCCGAACACCGAGGCCGCCTTCGTGCTGAAGCGGTGGGATCTGGCCAAGCCCGAGATCATCGCCGACGTCGGCGCGGGGGAAGAGGTGGTGATCGTCGATACCAACAACCCGGCCGAACTGCCCGCCTCGATCAATGACGCCAACATCCTTGGTATCGTCGATCACCACATGCTGGTTGGCGGCATCAAGACCAAGACCCCGATCGACATCACCATCCGCCCGCTCGCCTGCACCGCGACGATCATGCACGACCTGATCGGTGCCGACCTTGCCAAGGCGCCGAAGGCGATCAAGGGCGCAATGCTGTCCTGCATCCTGTCCGACACGCTGGAATTCCGGTCGCCAACCACGACTTCGCATGACAAGGCGGTGGCTGAAAAGCTGGCGGCGGACCTCGGCATATCGATCCCCGACTATGCGGCCGAGCTTTTCGCCGCCAAGTCGGACGTATCGCGCTTCTCGGATGCCGAACTGCTGCGCATGGACTCCAAGGAATACGAACTCGGCGGCAAGCAGCTCCGTGTCTCGGTCCTTGAGACCACCGCCCCCAAGGTGCTTCTCGACCGCAAGGCGAGCTTGATGAAATCGATGGATGGCGTGGCCAAGGAAGACGGCGCCGATCAGGTGCTGCTGTTCATCATCGACATCCTGAAGGAAGAGGCGACGCTCCTCGTGCCGAACGACTTCGTCAAGACGGTGGCCGAGGCGTCTTTCGGCGCGAAGGTCTCGGGCGACACGGTGGTTCTGCCCGGCATCATGAGCCGCAAGAAGCAGATCCTGCCGATGCTCAAGGTCTGACCGCGACGCCAAGACTGCTCGCAAAGTCTTGGCAATATCCTTCAAGGGATCTTGCGGCCCGTCACAGGCTCCGCCGGACGGGCCGCAGGCAACCGGATTACACCTGTCTTTGCGGGCCTACGCCTGCCCCACGGAATCCGAACGGGTTCCAGCCTCCCTTCTAGCAGCGAAAGGCCCTCGCATGACCCGGCTGATCTCCCATCTCGACGAAATCTCCGATGGCTACGGCGTGCTGCTCTGCGATCTCTGGGGCTGCCTGCATGACGGCAAGCACCCCTTCCCCGAGGCTGTCACAGCCCTGCGGGGCTTCCGGGCCCGTGGTGGGAAGGTGATCCTCCTCACCAATGCGCCGCGCCCGAAACCTAGCGTCGCCAAACAGTTGGACCGGATGGGCGTCCCGCGGGACATCTGGGACGACATCGTCAGCTCGGGCGATGCCGCGCAATACGGCCTCGTCACCGGCGCGGTCGGTCGCAAGGTCGCGCATATCGGCGCCGAGAAGGACAAGCCCTTCTTCACCGATTTCAGCGAAGATCTCGCCCGTCTGGCGGCAACCGAACCACCCTTCTCCATCGTTCCGCTCGAGGAAGCCGAAGGCATCGTCTGCACCGGCCTCACCGACGACCTGACCGAAACGCCCGAGGATTATCGCGGGCAGTTGCTTTACGGAAAGACCAAGGGTCTGAAGATGCTTTGCGCCAATCCAGACATCATCGTCGATTACGGCGACAAGCGGTTGTTCTGCGCCGGCGCGCTCGCACAGCTCTACGAGCAGATGGGGGGGACGGCGCTCTATTTCGGCAAACCGCATCCGCCGATCTATGATCTGGCCCGCCGCCGTGTCGCCGAACTTGGGGGAGAGGGCGATCCGCTCTACCTCGCCGTGGGCGACGGCATCGCGACCGACGTCCAGGGCGCACAGGGCGAAGGGATCGATGTGGTCTTCGTCACCGGCGGGATCGCCGTCGATCAATTCGGACCGGATTCACTCAATCCCGACAAAGGCTTGCTTGAAGACTGGCTTGCCAGCCACCAGATGTCGCCCACCTATTCGATCTCGCGTCTCCGGTAGGAGGCAGGCTAGCCATAGCCTTGCGCCGAGCCGGGAGGGTAACAATCTTTCGATCTGTTGCTACAATGCGGTTTAATCTTGCGCGTAGCAATTGCGCTGCGGCGCAGCATCGAGTAAACTCCCTCGTCATGACCGAGAGGATTCGCGAGATGCTCGACAACCTGCCCCGCGGCACGATCTGCATTGAAGACATCGAGATCGGGATGACCCGCCACCTGCGCAAGACGGTGACGGACCGCGATATCCAGCTCTTTGCCGAGGTCTCTACCGATCGCAATCCGGTACATCTGGACGACGACTATGCCCGAGACACGATCTTCGAGGGCCGGATCGCCCATGGCATGCTGACGGCCGGCCTGATCTCGGCGGTGATCGGCGAACAGCTTCCCGGCCATGGGACCGTCTATCTGGGCCAGAGCCTGAAATTCATGGCGCCCGTTCGCCCCGGCGACACCGTTCTGGCCGAAGTCACGGTGACGGCCATCGACCATAGCAGGCGCCGTGTCACCCTTGAAACCCGCTGCTCGGTCGGCAATACCGTGGTGCTGAAGGGCGAGGCGCTGGTTCTTGCGCCCAGCAACAAGTTCGACTGACGGCGGCTGGCCCGCCCGATCCGGCGCGGGGACGAATGAAGGTTCACCATCACTGGCAGGGGCTTGACGCTTCGGATCGGGGCGCGTCCATCGCAATGGGCAATTTCGACGGCGTCCATCTTGGCCACAAGGCGGTGATTGACCTTGCCCGCCGGCCCAACGAGCCGCTTGGAGTCGTGACATTCGAACCCCATCCTCGGCAGTTCTTCGCAGCCGAGTCGCCGCCCTTCCGCCTGATGAACCCCGAGACGCGCGCGAACCGTCTTGCCAAGCTTGGCGTCCAAGAGCTTTACGAGCTGCCCTTCGACAGGAACCTTGCGGCGCTGACGCCCGAGGAGTTCGCCCGCATCATCCTGGCAGACGGCCTCGGCGTGTCGCATGTTGTGGTCGGCGCCGATTTCCGCTTCGGCAAGGCGCGAGCCGGATCTGCGGAGACGCTCCAGTCACTGGGGCGGGACCTCGGCTTCAACGTGACCGTCGCCGAGCTGGTCCAGGCCGGCGGTACGTCGATCTCCTCAACCGCGATCCGCACTGCCCTGTCGGAGGGGCGCACGCGTGACGCCGCCAACATGCTCGGCCATTGGCACCGGATCGACGGCGAGGTGTTGCACGGCATGAAACGGGGCCGCGAGCTCGGCTATCCGACCGCCAACATGTCGGTCGAAGGGCTGCACTTGCCCCGGCCCGGGGTTTATGCCGTGAAGGTTGATGTCATGACCGGGCCACAGATCGGCAGCTACATGGGCGCGGCGAATATCGGCGTCCGGCCGATGTTCGGAGAGAACCGGCCAAACCTTGAAACCTACCTGATTGATTTCAAGGGCGATCTCTATGGCCAGCACCTGTCTATCGCGCTGGTCGACTACCTTCGTCCCGAGCGAAAGTTCGACGGCCTGCCGGCCCTGATCGAACAGATGGATCAAGACGTCGATCAGGCGCGCGCGATTCTTACCTCGCTCTGACCTTCCCTTTTCCGCCGCCCCGGTGCAGGGTCCGCCCATGGCTGCGAAACCCCTTCGTCCCCGCTTCTGGGAAACCGTCCCCCTTCGCAAGATGACCCCCGAGGAATGGGAGGCGCTCTGCGACGGCTGCGGCAAATGCTGCCTGAACAAGCTCGAGGACGAAGACACAGGTGAGGTCGCCTTCACCCGTATCGCCTGCCGTCTGCTCGATGGCGAGACCTGCCGCTGCAGCCAATATGCCATCCGCCGGCAGTTCGTCCCGGAATGCGTGCAACTCAACACCGAGACATTGCCGAAGATTGCCTACTGGCTGCCCCGAACCTGTGCTTATCGGCTGCTGCACGAGGGGCGAAAGCTCTACCCCTGGCACCCGCTCATCACCGGCGATCCGAACTCCGTTCACGAGGCCGGCGCCTCGGTGCGCGGCTGGACGATCCCGGAATTCGAGGTGCCGGAGGAAGAGTGGGAAGATTACCTGATCGAGGAGACCCCCTGATGTTCTTCGCCTCGGACAACACCTCTGGCGCCGCGCCCGAGGTCATGGCGGCGCTGTCCCGCGCAAATGAGGGCTACGCCAAGTCCTATGGTGCCGATGCCATCATGGAGCGCGTCACGGAACGCATCCGCGAGATTTTCGAGGCGCCAGAAGCGGCGGTCTATCTGGTCGCCACCGGCACAGTTGCGAACTCGCTGGCGCTGTCGGTCTATTGCCCGCCCTGGGGTGCGGTTTTCTGCCATCGCAACGCACATATCGCCGAGGACGAATGCGGCGCTCCGGAGTTCTATAGCGGCGGTGCAAAGCTGGTCCTGGTCGAGGGCGCCCATGGCAAGATGACGCCGGACACGCTTGCCTCGGCCCTGTCGCGCATCGGTGAAAGCGGCGTGCATGGCGTGCAACGGGCGATCCTTTCGATCACCAATGTCACCGAGGCCGGCACCGTCTACACCCCCGCCGAGGTTGCCGCGCTGACGGCACTGGCCCGCGCAAAGGGTTTGCCAAGCCACATGGACGGCGCCCGTTTCGCCAATGCGATCGTTGCAACGGGCGCAACCCCGGCAGAGATGACCTGGAAGGCGGGGATCGACGTCCTGTCCTTCGGCGGAACGAAGAACGGCTGCATGGGCGTCGAGGCAGTGGTGCTGTTCGATCCGGCGAAAGCCTGGGAATTCGAACTGCGCCGCAAGAGGGGCGGGCATCTCTTTTCCAAGCACCGCTTCCTTTCGGCACAGATGGAGGCCTATCTGGAGGGCGACCTCTGGCTGCGGCTGGCTGCGCAATCGAACCGCATGGGGGCGCGTCTGTCGCAGGGGATCGCCGCCCTGCCGGGCAGCGGTCTTATCCACCCCGCCCAGGCCAACATGATGTTCGCCTGGTTTCCGAAAGCCGGTCACGACCGTGCAAAAGCCGCAGGTGCCGCCTATTATGACTGGGTGGCCCCGCCCGATGGGGCTGCGCGTCTCGTCTGCTCCTGGTCGACGACCGAAGAGGACACCGACCGCTTCGTGAAGCTCATCAGCTAGAGCTTGCCCTGCAGATGCAGGTCCAGGTCGTCGAGCCGGTCCTGGCCCCAGAATTTCTCTTCGCCGACGATGTAGAACGGCACGCCGAAGACACCCCGCGCGATGGCCTCTTCCAGATTGGCAACATAAGTCTCGGCCGCAGACAGCATGTAGAGATCGGCAATCCTTGGGTCGTATCCGTTTGACGCGAGCACGTCGGCGATAACCTCGGCATCGGCGATATCCTTGTTCTCGGCCCACAGCGCGCGCCCAAACCCGTGGATAAGCCCTGCCACATCGCCACCTCCGTCCCTGATGGCCGCGATCACGGCATAGGAGGACGGCGCGGGGTTCACCGGAAAGAAAAGCGGCTGCAGGTTCAGCTTCAGTCCTGTCTTCACCGACCAGCGGCGCAACTCCTGCAGACGATAGGCCTTCCGGCTGTCGTGGCGATCCTTGAGGATTTGTCCACCGGTGCGCGGGAACAGGGCGGAAGGGTCGACGGGCTTGTAGGCCAAGGTCGCGCCGTTCCGGGCGGCAATCTCTTCGACACGCCGTCCGGCGAGATACACATAGGGAGACACTGTGGAGATATAGCAATCGATCTGTGTCATTGCGTCATTCCCCCAAAGGCATGGTTTCCAAGGACCCTAGCCGGGTGATAAGCGGATGCCAACGTCACGAATCCGTTGCATGACCCTGCTGCGGGGTCAGCTGCGGCGGCTGCCAAGGATATGCCCATGCCCGCCATCACCGAGCCGAAACTGATTTCCGGCAATGCCAATCTCACGTTGGCCAAGTCGATCGCCCGCCGCATGTCGATGCATCGCGGCATGTCGGTCAGCCTCGTCGATGCGCGGGTCGAGCGCTTCAACGACCAGGAGATCTTCGTCGAAGTCTACGAGAACGTCCGCGGCGAGGACATGTTCATCATCCAGCCGACCTCGAACCCGGCGAATGATAACCTTATGGAATTGCTGATCATCACCGATGCGCTGCGCCGCTCCTCGGCCGGCCGCATCACGGCGGTGATCCCCTATTTCGGCTATGCAAGGCAGGACCGCCGCGCCAAGGCACGCACCCCGATCAGTGCCAAGCTGGTGGCCAACCTGATTGCCCAGGCGGGGGTGGAACGCGTGCTGACGCTTGACCTGCACGCGGCACAGATCCAGGGCTTCTTCGACATGCCGGTGGACAACCTCTATGCCTCGCCGGTCTTCGCGCTCGACATCGAGCATCATTTCAAAGGCAAGATGGGCGACCTCATGGTCGTCTCCCCCGACGTGGGCGGCGTGGCTCGCGCACGGGAGCTCGCCAAGCGGATCAATGCTCCGCTTTCGATCGTGGACAAGCGTCGCGAGAAGGCGGGCGAGGTTGCGGAAATGACCGTCATCGGCAGTGTCGAGGGCAAGACCTGCATCATCGTCGATGACATCTGTGACACCGCCGGAACGCTCTGCAAGGCCGCCGAGGTTCTGATCGAGAATGGGGCCAAGGAAGTCCACAGCTATATCACCCACGGCGTGCTTTCTGGACCGGCGGTCGAACGCATCACCAAGTCGGTGATGAAAAGCCTCGTCATCACCGACTCGATCGAACAGGGCGAGAAGGTCAAGGCGGCGCCGAACATCCGCATCGTGCCGACCGCCCCGATCTTCGCGCAGGCGATCCTGAACATCTGGAACGGCACCTCGGTGTCGTCGTTGTTCGAGACGGACACGCTGGTGCCGATCTACGAGGGCATGTATTCGCGCTGATCCGTAGGTTGCGTGCTCGCACGCACCTGCTCTACCTCAGTCTACATCCCAGTCGTCGTCATCCCGCAGCGAGCCAATCGCCATCCAGTCGGCTCGGATGCGGGCTACGCGTGTATCGCCCCAGGTGCGGAAAACCAGCTGAAAGCCCGACTTGGTGATTTTCTCAGCCGAGATGTCTGCACGGGTGTTGGTCTTCTGGTCGAGATCCCACATCGAGATCGACACCATGACCGAGGGCGACTCGCGGAACGGCTCCCTGAAGGTGATCTTGTGTCGGCTTTCGCGCGGGCCGCTGCCCGTCCACATCGGGCCACCATCGGCAAAGTCCGAAAACAGGACCTGCGATCCCTGGTCGATCCCGATGCGCGAACTGGAAAACCGTTTCATGCATGCACCTTCATACCGGCAGACTATCTGCGGCAAACTTGGCGGCAATTGGTCTTTTTGACAGCAAAAGGCCCCGCCGCGATGGCGGGGCCTTCCCAAGGAGTTACGGCTTGGCCTTAGTGACCGGCAGCGGTCTTCAGCGCCAGCATGTCGTTGACAAGCTTCTCGGCATCATCGCGGCCATCGGCCAGCGCCACCTTGGCAAGCTCGCGCGCCTCGTCGATCAGGTCGTCGAGCAGCGTGCCAGACAGTTCCTCGACCGGGGTCGCCCGCTCGGCCAGTACCGTCACGGTCGAACCGGTGATCTCGGCAAAGCCGCCGGTCACGGCGAAAGCGCGAACGCCTTCGCTCGTCAACGCCCGCAGGATGCCGGGCCGCAGGGTGGCGATGGTGGGCTCATGGCCTTCCATCGCCGTCATGTCGCCCGCCGCCGCGGGAATCGAGACCTCGGTCGCCGTGACGGAAGCAAGCTTGCGCTCCGGCGAGACGAGGTCGAAGTGCAGCGTGTTGGCCATGATGCCCCCTTAGGCCGCCGCCGCAGCCAGACGCTGCGCCTTGGCCACCACTTCTTCAATGTCGCCGACCATGTAGAAGGCGGCTTCCGGCAGGTGGTCATACTCGCCATTCACCACGGCCTTGAAGGACGCAATGGTCTTGTCGAGCGGAACCTGCACGCCATCCGAGCCGGTGAACACCTTCGCCACGTCGAAGGGCTGAGACAGGAAGCGCTGGATCTTCCGGGCGCGGGCCACGGTCAGCTTGTCCTCTTCCGACAGTTCGTCCATCCCGAGGATGGCGATGATGTCCTGAAGCGACTTGTAGCGCTGAAGGATGGTCTGCACCTGGCGGGCGACATTGTAGTGCTCTTCACCCACGATCGCCGGGTCCATCAGGCGCGAGGTCGAGTCGAGCGGGTCAACGGCCGGATAGATGCCGAGTTCCGAGATCGCACGCGACAGAACGGTGGTGGCGTCGAGGTGGGCGAACGAGGTCGCCGGCGCCGGGTCGGTCAGGTCGTCGGCCGGAACGTAGATGGCCTGAACCGAGGTGATCGAGCCGTTCTTGGTCGAGGTGATGCGTTCCTGCAGCGCGCCCATGTCGGTGGCCAGCGTCGGCTGGTAACCCACGGCGGACGGGATGCGGCCCAGAAGCGCCGACACTTCCGAACCCGCTTGCGTGAAGCGGAAGATGTTGTCGACGAAGAACAGAACGTCGGTCCCGGACTGGTCGCGGAACTGCTCGGCCACGGTCAGACCGGTCAGCGCCACGCGGGCACGGGCCCCCGGGGGTTCGTTCATCTGGCCGTAGACAAGCGCCACTTTCGACTTCTCGAGGTCGTCGATGTTGATGACGCCCGACTCGATGAATTCGTGGTAGAGGTCGTTCCCCTCACGGGTCCGCTCACCCACGCCGGCGAACACGGAATAACCCGAGTGCACCTTGGCGATGTTGTTGATGAGTTCCTGGATGAGAACGGTCTTGCCCACGCCAGCGCCGCCGAACAGGCCGATCTTGCCGCCCTTGGCATAGGGGGCGAGCAGGTCAATGACCTTGATGCCGGTCACCAGCACCACCGCTTCGGTCGACTGCGAAGCGAAGTCGGGTGCCGACTGGTGGATGGCGCGGCGGGCTTCGGTCTTGAGCGGGCCCTTTTCGTCGATCGGGTCACCGATCACGTTCATGATCCGCCCAAGCGTCGCATCTCCCACCGGGACCGAGATCGGAATGCCCGTGTCGGTCACTTCCGCGCCGCGGACCAGACCTTCGGTCGCGTCCATCGCGATGGTGCGCACGGTGTTCTCACCCAGATGCTGGGCAACTTCCAGCACCAAGCGCTTGCCGTTGTTGTCGGTTTCAAGAGCGTTGAGGATCGCCGGCAGCGTCCCCTCGAAGTGGACGTCCACAACGGCGCCGATGACCTGCGTCACCTTGCCCTGTGATTTCGCTTTCGCCATGTCGTTGTCTCCGGTTCCTCAGAGCGCCTCGGCGCCTGCAATGATCTCGATGAGTTCGGTGGTGATCGCGGCCTGGCGCGACCGGTTGTACTGGATGGTGAGCTTGTTGATCATGTCGCCCGCGTTGCGGGTGGCGTTGTCCATCGCGCTCATCCGGGCGCCCTGTTCCGACGCGCCGTTCTCCAGCAGGGCCGTAAAGACCTGAGTCGCCACATTGCGTGGCAACAGGTCCGCAAGGATCGCCTCCTCGCTCGGCTCGTAGTCATACAGCGTCGAGGTCGACTCGGCCGCAGCAGAGTCGAACTGGGCAGGGATGATCTGCTGTGCCGTCGGGATCTGGCTGATCACGGACTGGAAGCGGTTGAAGAACAGCGTCGCGACGTCAAACTCGCCCGCGTTGAAGCGCGCCAGGATATCCGACGCGATCGATTGCGCGTTGGAGTAGCCGACACGGCGCACCTCGGTCAGGTCGACATGGCCCACGAACAGGGTGCCGAAATCGCGGCGCAACTGTTCGCGGCCCTTCTTGCCGACCGTCAGGATCTTGACCGTCTTGCCATGCGCAAGCAGGTCATTTGCCCGCGCCCGCGCCAGGCGGACGATGGTCGAGTTGAATCCGCCGCAAAGCCCGCGCTCCGAGGTCATGACGACCAGCAGATGGACCTTGTCCGACCCCGTGCCGGCCAGAAGGCGCGGCGCGCCTTCATTGCCGGCCGCGGCAGCGGACAGACCCGCCATCACGGCGTTCATCCGATCGGCATAGGGCCGGGCGGCCTCGGCAGCCTCTTGAGCACGACGAAGTTTCGCCGCGGCGACCATCTGCATCGCCTTGGTGATCTTCCGCGTGTTCTTGACGCTGGCGATCCGGTTTTTGAGTGCCTTAAGGCTGGGCATTTACCTGCTCCCCAATCGGCGCTCAGGCAAAGTCTTTGGTGAACACGTCCAGCGTCTCGCGGATCTTCTTTTCAAGATCGCCCGCGACCTTGCGGTCGTTGTTCGTGATGTCGTCCAGCAGGTCCTTGTGCTTGCTGCGCAGGAACTTCAGCAGTTCCGTCTCGTAGCGGACCACGTCCTTCACCGCGACCTTGTCGAGAGAGCCGTTGGTGCCGGCGAAGATGACGCAGACGATTTCCGCGTTGGTCAGCGGCGCGTACTGCGGTTGCTTCATCAACTCGGTCAGGCGCGCACCACGGTTCAGCAGCTGCTGGGTCGCGGCGTCGAGGTCGGAGCCGAACTGCGCGAAGGCCGCCATTTCGCGGTACTGCGCCAGTTCGAGCTTCACCTTGCCGGCCACCGATTTCATCGCCGAGGTCTGGGCGGCCGAACCTACGCGGCTGACCGACAGACCGGTGTTCACGGCCGGGCGGATGCCCTGGAAGAACAGGTCGGATTCAAGGAAGATCTGGCCGTCGGTGATCGAGATCACGTTGGTCGGGATGTAAGCCGAGATGTCGCCGGCCTGGGTTTCGATGATCGGCAGAGCGGTCAGCGAGCCCGACCCGAAGTCGGCGTTCAGCTTGGCCGAACGCTCCAGAAGGCGCGAGTGCAGATAGAACACGTCGCCCGGATACGCTTCACGCCCCGGCGGACGGCGCAGAAGCAGCGACATCTGGCGGTAGGCGACGGCCTGCTTCGAGAGGTCATCGTAGATGATCAGGGCGTGACGGCCGTTGTCGCGGAAGTATTCCGCCATCGCGGTCGCCGAGTAAGGGGCGAGGAACTGCATCGGCGCCGGGTCCGACGCGGTCGCGGCCACGACGGTCGTGTAGGCCATCGCACCGGTTTCCTCGAGCTTCTTCACCAGCTGCGCCACGGTCGAGCGCTTTTGGCCGACGGCGACGTAGATGCAGTAGAGCTTCTTCGATTCGTCCGAACCGGCAGCGTCATTATAGACCTTCTGGTTCAGGATGGTGTCGAGCGCCACGGCGGTCTTGCCGGTCTGGCGGTCGCCGATGATGAGTTCGCGCTGGCCACGGCCGATCGGCGTCATGGCGTCGATCGACTTCAGTCCGGTCGCCATCGGCTCATGCACCGATTTCCGCGGAATGATGCCCGGGGCCTTCACGTCGGCCACGCGGCGTTCGGCGGCCGCGATCGGACCCTTGCCGTCGATCGGGTTGCCAAGCGCGTCGACGACGCGGCCGAGCAGGGCGTCACCGGCGGGCACGTCCACGATGGACTTGGTGCGCTTGACGGTGTCGCCTTCCTTGATGTCACGGTCCGAGCCGAAGATAACGATACCGACGTTGTCGACTTCGAGGTTCAGCGCCATCCCGCGGATACCGCCGGGGAATTCGACCATCTCGCCGGCCTGAACCTTGTCAAGGCCATAGACACGGGCAATACCGTCACCGACCGACAGCACGCGACCCACTTCGGAAACTTCGGCATCCTGCCCGAAGTTCTTGATCTGCTCCTTGAGGATCGCAGAGATCTCAGCAGCTTGGATACCCATTATCCGACCTCTTTCATTGCATTCTGGAGTGCCGAGAGCTTCGCACGGATCGACGTATCGATCATCGTGGAGCCCAGTTTCACGACGAGACCGCCGATGAGGGATTCATCGACGGTGGTTTTCAGTTTCACGGTCTTGCCGGTGCGCGCCTTGAGGGTCGCAGCGAGCTTCGTCGCCTGATCCTTCGACAGCGCGGTGGCCGAGGTGATTTCCGCAGTGACCTCGCCCTTGTCGGCGGCGATCATGTCCTGCAGCGAGGTGATGAGCTGTGGCAGGACGAACAGACGGCGCTTGCCGGCCATCAGGCCGAGGGTGTTCGCGGTCAGCGCCGAAAGACCCATCTTCTTTGCGACAGCCTCGATCGCCTTGAGCTGGTCTTCGCGCGAAAAGATCGGAGAGCTGATAACGTCCCGCAAGTCCGCGCTCTGGTGCAGAGCGGCTGCGAGCGCATCGATATCGGATTCCAGCGCCTTCAGCGCGCCCGATTCCTTGGCCAGATCAAAGACCGCCGAAGCGTACCGGGCGGCAATTCCTGTGGAAATGGAAGCTGGTTCCGACACGATCACCCCTTCATGTCAGCCACCTGCTCTGCGCTGAGCGTCACATTAGACCGTGACAGCCCGGGGCGCATACAGGAAGCATGCGTCTCAATTTGGGAGGCCGTGTAGCAGAGGCGCTTTCATGCTGCAACCACGAAGGTCACGCAATTGCGAGCCGTTCGTCGCAGGGCCGTCGCAGCCTGCACGCCCAGTCCCTACGACCTCTGACCGCCCCGTTCCGGACGATCTGCAAACGTCGCGGAACCCGCTTCAGGCGCGCGCGGGATTCGGGCGTGCGCTCTGTGTCGATACCGGGGCCGGCACCTGGGCGGGAAGCCCTTCCAGGACGCGCAGCGGGCGCCGGACAACCTCGCGCAGGCCGGGGCGGCTCGGCGCATAGGTCTGCTTCGAGGCCTCGACCACCAGCACCCCCCCGGCCAACCACGGCAGGACGTGGCGCCCGGTTCCGTCCCAGAAATCCGCCGTGCGGAGCCAGAAGCGCTTGTTGGACGGCGGGGCGAAAAGACTTGCCTGGCTGCGCTCGGGCGTGAAGGCGTGCCGCTTCAACTGGCTTTCCAGTTGCGACAGCGAATAGGGGTGGCCAAAGCCAAAGGGCGTGCCGTCCCTGCGCGCCCAGAGTCCCGAGCGGTTTGGCACGATGAACAACGCCCTGCCGCCCGGCCCCAGAACACGCGAGCACTCCTCGAGCAGTGTCGAGGGATGCTCGGACGTCTCCAGCCCGTGCACGACAAGGAGCCGATCCACCATGCCTGTGGGAATCGGCCAGCTCGTTTCCTCGCACAGGACCGATACGTTCGGCATACCCGCAGGCCAGGGCATAACCCCCTGCTGGGCCGGCATTAGCCCGATCACCCGTCGCGCGCTGTCGAGGAACGGACGCAGGAAAGGAACGGCGAAGCCGAATCCCACAACCGTCTGACCGCGGGCATCGGGCCATATCTTTGTGACGGTGTCGCGGATGGAGCGCTGCGCCACCCGCCCCAACTGGGTGCGGTAATAGAAATTGCGCAGATCGACCACGTCGAGATGCATTGCGGCTTCGGCTTTCCAAGGCGACAGTCAGGGCGAAGCATAACCGGAACCGGGCCGAACGCCATGCCACTTGAACTTGTCACCATTCCTTGCCTGAAGGACAACTACGCCTTTTTGATCCACGACGAAGAGAGTGGGCAGACTTCGGTCATCGACGTGCCCGAGGCCGCTCCAATCCTTGCGGCCCTCGCAGCCCGAGGCTGGGAGCTTTCGGATATTCTGCTGACCCACCACCATGACGACCACATTGCCGGCGTTCCGGAGTTGCGGGCCAAGACCGGCGCGCTTGTCACCGGTGCTGAAGCCGACATCCGCCGACTGCCGCCGCTCGATCTGGCGGTGTCGGAGGGGATGAGCGTCACAATCGGTCGCGAGTTCGGTCAGGTCATCGACGTGCCCGGGCATACCGTCGGCCATATCGCCTTCTACTTTCCCCAGTCGGGCCTTGTGTTCACGGGCGACAGCCTGATGGCGATGGGCTGCGGGCGCCTGTTCGAAGGAACGCCGGCCCAGATGTGGGAAAGCCTGTCGAAACTCGCTGCCCTGCCTCCCGATACGCTTGTCTGCTCGGGCCACGAATACACCTCTGGCAATGCTCGTTTCGCCTTGTCCCTTGAACCCGACGAACCGGCGATTAAGTCTCGAGCATCGGCAGTCGAACAGGCACGGGCAAATGGGCAGCCCACCGTTCCCTCGCGCCTGTCGGACGAACTGGCGACCAATCCCTTCCTTCGCGCTTCGAACCCGCGGATGAAAGCGGTGCTTGGCATGGACCGTGCCCAAGATGCCGCAGTTTTCGGCGAAATTCGCGCCCGAAAGGATCGGTTCTGATCGCCGCCACAATTCAGTGGTCAGACTTCCTCCCAGGAACGATCACATTTTGCACAAAAGCCGAAGCAATCGGCAGACGGTTGGAAAAAGAGCTTGAAGGTCGGCAAGGGAAAACCGAACCTTAAGCGTATCAGGCCACGGTTGGTGCGGGGCGCTGGCCCCCTCCGACCAGAGGATAGGAGCACGGTGAAGTGCCATCGTTTTCGAATACACTCGAGCAGGCCATCCACGGCGCCCTGGCGCTCGCGAATGCGCGCAGACATGAACTTGCAACGCTGGAGCATCTGCTGCTGGCGTTGATCGACGAACCCGACGCAGCTCGGGTGATGAAGGCCTGTTCTGTGAACCTCGACGAGCTTCGCAAGACGCTTGTCGACTTCATCGATGACGACCTGTCGACGCTGGTCACAGATGTCGAAGGGTCCGAGGCCGTGCCGACCGCCGCCTTCCAGCGCGTCATCCAGCGCGCGGCAATCCACGTCCAGTCATCGGGCCGGACCGAAGTGACCGGGGCAAACGTCCTGGTCGCGATCTTTGCGGAACGCGAGTCGAATGCGGCCTATTTCCTGCAGGAGCAGGACATGACCCGGTATGACGCGGTGAACTTCATCGCACATGGCGTGGCCAAGGATCCCTCCTATGGCGAGAGCCGCCCGGTGACTGGCGCCGAAGAACAGCAGGAGACGCCAAAGGCCGAAGCCGGCGACGCGAAGGAATCCGCGCTGTCGAAATACTGCGTGGACCTGAACGTGAAGGCGCGGAAGGGGGATGTCGATCCGCTGATCGGTCGCGAGTCCGAGGTGGAACGCTGCATCCAGGTCCTCTGCCGCCGCCGCAAGAACAACCCGCTGCTCGTGGGTGATCCCGGCGTTGGCAAGACGGCGATTGCCGAAGGCTTGGCCTGGAAGATCGTCAAGCACGAGGTCCCCGAGGTTCTGGCGCACGCCACGATCTTCTCGCTCGACATGGGGGCGCTGCTCGCCGGCACACGCTATCGCGGCGACTTCGAGGAACGGCTGAAATCCGTCGTCAAGGAGCTTGAGGATCATCCCGACGCGATCCTGTTCATCGACGAGATTCACACAGTGATCGGCGCCGGTGCGACCTCAGGCGGGGCGATGGATGCTTCGAACCTGCTGAAGCCCGCGCTTCAAGGTGGCAAGCTGCGCTGCATGGGCTCCACCACCTACAAGGAGTTCCGTCAGCACTTCGAGAAGGACCGCGCGCTGAGCCGCCGGTTCCAGAAGATCGACGTGAACGAGCCGTCGGTACCGGATGCGATCAAGATCCTGATGGGTCTGAAGCCGCATTTCGAAGAGCATCACGACCTGCGCTATACCTCCGACGCAATCAAGTCGGCGGTGGAACTCGCGTCGCGCTACATCAATGACCGCAAGCTGCCCGACAGCGCGATCGACGTGATCGACGAGGCCGGCGCCGCCCAGCATCTCATGGCGGAATCGAAGCGGCGCAAGGTCATCGGCACGAAAGAGATCGAAGCGGTCGTCGCCAAGATCGCCCGCATCCCGCCAAAGAACGTCTCGAAGGACGACGCGGAAGTGCTGCGCGATCTGGAAAAGACGCTTAAGCGCGTGGTCTTCGGTCAGGACAAGGCCATCGAGGCGCTGTCTTCCGCGATCAAGCTGGCCCGAGCGGGCCTTCGCGAACCGGAAAAGCCCATCGGCAACTACCTGTTCGCGGGTCCGACCGGCGTCGGCAAGACCGAGGTCGCCAAGCAGCTTGCAAATACGCTTGGCGTGGAACTGCTGCGTTTCGACATGTCGGAGTATATGGAGAAGCACGCGGTCTCCCGGCTGATCGGCGCGCCTCCCGGCTATGTCGGCTTCGACCAGGGCGGGATGCTGACCGACGGCGTGGACCAGCACCCGCATTGCGTGTTGCTGCTCGACGAGATCGAAAAGGCGCATCCGGATGTCTACAACATCCTTCTGCAGGTGATGGACCACGGCAAGCTGACCGACCATAACGGCCGGCAGGTCGATTTCCGCAACGTGATCCTGATCATGACCTCGAACGCCGGGGCAGCCGAACAGGCGAAATCGGCGATCGGCTTTGGCCGCGAGCGGCGTACTGGCGAGGATACGGCCGCGATCGAGCGCACCTTCACGCCGGAATTCCGCAACCGTCTGGATGCAGTGATCTCGTTCGCTCCGCTCGGCAAGGAGGTGATCCTGCAGGTGGTCGAGAAGTTCGTTCTGCAACTCGAGGCCCAGTTGATGGACCGCGGCGTGCATATCGAACTGACGCAGGAAGCCGCCGCCTGGCTTGGCGACAAGGGTTACGACGACAAGATGGGCGCCCGTCCGCTTGGCCGCGTGATCCAGGAGCATATCAAGAAGCCGCTGGCCGAAGAGTTGCTGTTCGGGCGGTTGACCAAGGGCGGGGTCGTCCGTGTCGAGGTCAAGGAAGACACGATCAACCTCGTGATCGAGGAGCCGGCCAAGCCGCGGATCTCGGGCTCCAAGCCGCCCCTGCTGACGGCGGAATAACAAAAGCAAAAGCAAGACCCCCGCTTCAGCGGGGGTTTTTGGTTTGTCCCACATATGATCGTGCGGTATGTTTTTGCGGTATGCATCAAACCGCAGGTTCCAGATGCCCGCCCGCCGCTCCACCTCGATGACACTCGACGCCGCCTTGCTCGATGAAGCGCGAGCACTTGGCGTCAACATCTCCCGCGCCGCTGAAACCGGCCTGCAGGCGGCGGTCAAGCAGGCCCGGCGCGAGGCGTGGCAGCGCGAGAATGCCGAGGCGATTGCCAGTTACAATGATTACATCGAGACCCATGGTCTGCCGCTGTCCAAGTATCGGCAATTCTGAGGAATGCCGGGTCAGTATGACATTTGCCGTTTGCCGGACGGCGCACTGGTTTGCGTGCTGCAGGATGATTTGCATGACACGATTGCAACGCGCGTAGTTGCTCCGATCATCGCTGTCAGCTTGGTCGGCCCCCAGTCGAGGCAACTCTGCCCGCTGGTCGATTTCGGGGAAGAGCCGCATGTTCTGCTGACCCAATCGCTATCCGCTATTCCCGGCCGCCTTCTGGGAAGCAAGGTCGGAAGTCTTGCGGCCCAACGCGACGAGATTGTCCGCGCCCTCGACCTGCTGTTCAATGGGGTCTGACCCCTAACGCTCTGTGAGTTTCAACTCGATCCGCCGGTTCTGGGCGCGCGCCTCGGGCGTATCGCCAGAGGCGACCGGTCGATACTGGCCAAAGCCGGTCGCCGCCATCCGGTCGGGCGGGAAGCCAAGCTGGTCCTGCATGTAGCGCACGACAGCAAGTGCACGGGCCTGGCTGAGTTCCCAGTTGTCCTTGAACTGCCCGGTGCCGGACAGGGGCGTGTCATCTGTATGGCCATCAACCCGGATGATCCAGTCGATGCCCGGCGGAATCTGGTCCTTGATCTCGTCGAGGATCTGCACAACGCCGGCAATCTGCGCCCTGCCCTCGGGCGAGAGGTCCGCCGAAGCGGGCTGGAACAGCACCTCGGACGAGAAGACGAAGCGGTCGCCGACGATCCGAACACCCTCGCGGCCAGCCAACAGGTCACGCAGTTCGCCAAAGAACTCTGATCGGAACTTCTCCAATTCCTGAGCCTGATTTTTCGCTGTCGCAGCTTCGCCAGCCAGCTTTTTCGCCTCTTCCTCCAGCCGCTTGCGCTCGGCTTCCTCAAGCTCTGCGCGCCGCTTCTGCTCGGCGGCGACCTGCGCCAGAGCCGAGTTGAGCTGGTTGCCAAGGGAGTCGAGCTGCACCTGGCTTGATTCATCTCGAGCCTTGGCCGCATCGAGCAACGACTGAAGCGAACCGAGCTGCGCCGTGAGTTCGGCGATCTGCTGGTTGAGCAGAGCCACGCGCCGGGCGTTCTCGGTCGAGACGCTCTTTTCCTGATCCAGCGCCTGCTGCGCCACCGCAAGCAGACCAGCCCGCTTCTGCGCCTCGGTCAGCTGCTGGTCCAGATCGACCTTCGCCGCCTGTGCTGCGGCCAGAAGCGTCAGCGTCTCTTCCGCCTTCTTGCGCTGCTCCTCCAGCGCCAGCGTCATCGCCGTCAGTTCGGCATCCGAGTTCTTCAGCTTCTCGCGCAGTGCCTCTGCTGCCGCAGCCTCTGCCAGCCGGGCCTTCTCGGCGTCCGAAAGCTGGGTCTGGGTCGCGGCAATCTTGCTGTCCTTCTCGGCTGCCTGACGTTTCAAGTCTTCGATCAAAGCGTTCAGGGCATCTGCCTTTGCCGCGGCCAGGCGCGCTGCTTCGGTATTTGCGTCGATCTCGTCCCGCGCCTTGGCCAGCGCCAGGTTCAAGGCTTCCTGATCTGTGAGCAGTTTCGCCTTGGCCGCCTCGAGATCCGAGACCTGCGCGGTCAACGCGCTTGCCTCGCCTCGCGCCTTGTCCCGCTCTGCCAGAAGGCTCGCCACCTGCGCCTCGAAGCTGGTGATCCTGGCCTGGGCGTCGGTCAGCGCGCCCTGTGCGTCGGAAAGCTGCCCGCTCAATGTGGCGATGAGGGCCGCCTGTCGTTCCCCCTCGTCCTTCGCTGCGCCAAGCTGGCTTTGCAGGTTGGCAACATTCTGCTTTTCCAGACCAAGCGCATCCGCGAGTGTCGCGACCTGCGCTGTCAGGGAGTCCAGCTCGGTATCCTTTGTGGTGATCGTGTCGCGCAGAACGGACTGGACCAGAATGAAGATGGTCAGCACGAACATCAGCACCATCAGCAGCGAGGTCATCGCATCGACGAAACCCGGCCAGATCGGGCTTTCTGTCCGCGCGCCGCGCCGGAGCCGTGACATGGCCTAGCCCCGGCTTTGCGGAGCAAGCCGCGCGATCTGGCGGATTGCCGTGGTCAGCGCTGCGAGATCGGTGCGCAGGTCGGTGATGCTTTCCTGACGGCCGGCCGAGATCTCTTCCAGGATACGAAGGAGCTGCACGTCGATCGAGCGCAGACGCATCCGGCTTTCGGCATCGACATGCGCGCCCCCTTCTGGCAGGGCCAACGCCTCGGCAAGCTTCTCCTGCCCTTCGGCGATGCGGCGCAGAAGCGCGGTCTGCCCCGCATCCGCCTCCATTCGTCCTGCAACCCGCTCAACGGCGTCTGCCAGCTGTCCCAGGCGGTCATCGACCATCGCCCGGCTGATATCGGACTGTGTGTAAAGTGCCTGCAGGGTCTCCATCTGCTCGACCATTGTGTCGAGCGCCGCAGCAATCGCCGCGGCTTCGTTCGCCGGCGCTTCGCCGTCGCCAGACGAGAAACCAAGCCTAGTGATGGTCGACATCCACTCTTCCAGCTCGCGATAGAACCGGTTGGTGCCGTGGCCCGCAAAGAGCTCCAGCAGTCCGATCACGAGCGATCCAGCCAGACCCATGAGCGATGTCGAGAAGGCGGTGCCCATGCCGCTCAGCTGCTCTTCGATCCCGGCCATCAGGCCGTTGAAGGCATCGACCATGCTTTGCCCTTCCTGAGGAGCGAGCGCACGGATGGTGGCGACAATGCCGGGAACAGTGGTCGCGAGACCGTAGAAGGTGCCGAGCAGGCCAAGGAAGATCAGCAGGTTCGCAAGGTAACGGGTGATGTCGCGTTCCTCGTCGATCCGCGTCGCGACGGAATCGAGGATCGAACGCGCCGAGGTCGAGGAGATCTGCATCTTCGATCCGCGCGCCCTGAGCAGGGCCGCCAGCGGCGCAAGCAGGCTGGGCGGAAGTGTGGCCTCGCGCCCCGTCTGTTGCACGACCCCCTTGATCCAGTTCACTGAATGGACGAGCTGGATCATCTGCCAGAAACACGACAGGACGCCGATCATGAAGACGAACAGGATCGCGCCGTTCAGCCAGGGGTTGGAGGCGAAGATTCCGCTCAGCGCCGGCAGCATGAACCAGACACCCACCGCGACAAGCGCGAGGACGATCAGCATCAGGAAAATCTGGCGCACCGGCTGGGTGAAGGACAGCTCTGAAACGGGAGCGGACTTCGCCATGTGGTCTCCTGACCGCTGTTGGTTGCGGTTGATCATAAGTGCACCCACAAGTTATGCCAACTGACAATCGGATGAGTGGTGCCGCTGCGAGGTCTCAGCCGGCCAGTTTTCGCACCCGGACATCAAGCCAGGTCAGATCGTCATCAGCGATTCCAAGCTCGGCCAGGTGATGGGCCGTACTGTAGAGGTAGTCGCGGTTTGATCCGCGCCCCCCCGCGGCCCGCAGGATGATCTGCGCCTGCTCTTCCAGCGGCAGTCCGCCGCAATACTGCTCGTGATGCGGGTCGATGACGTAAACCAGCGCCTCGACTTGGCGCCCGTCGCGCAGGGTCACGGGAAGCGAAGTCTCGAGATAAGCAGATGAAATCAGCTCGCGTTCGCGCAACGTCGCCAGCGTGCCGCCTTCCTCGCCCGGCGAGACCAGAAAGGCGACGCCGTCGCAATGTGCGCTTTCTGCCCGGTCAAGCGCCAACACCAGCCCTGGGTCCTCGACGGTCCCGCGGTGGTGGATCGACCGCATGCAGAAGCTGCGATGCCAGCCGTCCAGCCGCGCCACCTGGCGTTCAGCGACGGGAAAACCCGGGTTCCAGATCAGCGATCCATAGCCGAAGACCCACATAGCTTTGATCCCACCGCCCTGTTCGCGCCTGCCGCCTGCCTGTAAACAGCAGCAGGAATGCATTGGAAAGGGGCAACGATGCGGGTGGTCCTGTGGCTCGTGGCGGCGGTGGCGGTGCTATGGACGGGCTACTGGTTCGTCGGCTCGCGCAGTGTCGAGAAAGGTATCGAGGCCTGGGCGGCGAGCCAATCGGACTCGGGTCTGGAGGCAGGATACGAGGGGCTTTCGGTCGGCGGCTTCCCCGGCCGCTTCGACGTGGCGCTGACCGCCCCGCATCTGGCTGATCCAATGGCAGGGACGGGATGGAGCGCGCCAGATCTGCTGGTTACGGCGCTGGCCTACGCCCCCTGGCACCTGATCGCAATCTTTCCGCAGACGCAGACCGTGACCCTGCCCGACCAGACAGTCACCCTGACGGCCGAGAAACTGCTGGGCAGCGTGATCTTCGCGCCCGGAACCTCGATGGCGCTGCAGCGGACCCGCCTCTCGGGCAATGGCCTTGAGCTCGGATCGACGTTCGGCTGGCGGGCAGGTGCGGAGCAATTGAACTTTGCAACTGCAGTTCTGCAGGACGCCCGATCGCATGAGATCGGGCTAGAGATGCTGAAGGTCACACCCGACCCGGCGCTGAGCGCAGCCATGCCAGACCTGCCATCGCAGATCGACCGGCTGCACCTGGATGCGAGCGTGACCTTCGATCGACCGGTCGATGGGACGGCCGCCTCAACGCCGCTGCGGGTCACTGCGATCGAGGTCAAGGACCTGTCAGGCATCTGGGGGGACGCGGTTCTCGCCGGCAGCGGCAGGATCACCGCCGATGAGTTTGGTCGGGCCGAAGGGCAGATAGACCTGCGGTTGGACCACTGGCGCAAGCTGATGCCACTTCTGGTCGCCACGGGCACCGTCACCCCCGAAGTTGCCCCGACATGGGAGCGGATGCTCGACTATCTCGCGCGGGATGGTGGAGGTGACCCAGACGTGCTGCAGCTTCCGCTGACCTATCGCGACGGTCGTGCGAGTCTGGGGCCGCTGCCGCTTGGACCGGCGCCGCAACTCAACTGATCAGTGGCAGTAGGGCCCGTTACGCTGATCAGCCGTGTCGAAATGCATGTGGTTCTTATGATAGCGGTCGCCATCGGGGCCAAGCGTGGTGCCGAAGATGCCGCAGGCGCCGCGATAAGCTGCCTTCATCGGCTTGCCGGCGCTCTTGCGCCAGTCGGATTCGACGCTGATGGTTTTGCCGCTTTCCAGCACGATTGCCCCGATGTCGACGGCGTTGCCCTTGCCATGTTCTGACAGTTTTGCGCCCTTGACGTTGTTACGCGGGCGGCAGGCATAGCTCGCGGCGATCCGCAATTCAGCCACCTTGTCGCGCTTGAAGGCCGGTTGCAGCGCCTGGTCAACCCACCGGTTCAGCGCAATCGCAGTTCCGCAGTCGATCGTCGCGGCGGGGCTGAGTTGCACGCCATCAACGGACGTCACACGGACCGGATCCGCTATACCGCACCCGCGCACCCGCGAGGTGATGGGCGCGATTTCTTCCCCCTTGATGCCCGGCACGCCACAGACAGATCCCTTGCGGCCGAATACCCCCGTCTTGCCAGGCAAGATGCGGACGGCTGCAACCGTCTCGACCCGCTCGATCGCTCCGGTACCGGTCTCTGGGCGTTCTTCAGGCCGCGGCGACGACAGGACGGTCGGGCCGGCGGCCACCACGGACGTATCCGTTTCGGGTGCCGGATCGTCGCCCCCGATGAGAGGGGGCCGGACCTTTGGGCGGAAAGACGATTCGACCGTGGCGAGCGGCACAGCAACGGCCTGCGTCGACAGGGTGACCTTGACGGTGTCGGGACGTGGGCGAGGACGCTGAACCACTGCAGGGTCGCTGACGGCGATCATCACGACACCGGTTGTCGCCGGATCGGAGGCAGGAGTAAGCGCAAGGGTCGCGGGCGCTGCATGCGGGCGAATTGAACTGGCAGGCGCATCGGCGAAAGAAGGCATGCAAAAGCATGCCAGCAGTATCGCTGCCGCGACCGGTGCCTTCATCCGCCTCAGTCCCCCGCTTTTACATCCGCTGCGCGCCCGAAGTCTGGCGCAGATGTATCCTGTCCAGCCTCAATAATACCTCGCCGGATCGCGCGAGTCTTGGTGAAATAGGCATGCAGGTGCTCTCCGTCGCCAAGGCGGATTGCCCGTTGCAAAGCAAAGAGTTCTTCGGTGAACCTGCCCAGGATATCCAGCGTGGCTTCCTTGTTGGTCAGGAACACGTCGCGCCACATCGTCGGATCGCTCGCGGCGATTCGGGTAAAGTCGCGGAAGCCCGAAGCGGAATACTTGATGACCTCGGAATTCGACACGCGGCGCAGATGGTCGGCGACTCCGACCATGGTATAGGCGATCAGGTGCGGCGTATGCGACACCACGGCCAGCACCAGGTCATGGTGCGGCGCGTCCATCTCGTCGACGTTCGAGCCCATCGCTTCCCAAAGGCTGCGCAACCGGGCCGTAGCTTCGAGCGTAGATTTTTCGCAGGGCGTGAGCAGGCACCAACGGTTCTTGAACAGTGTGGCAAATCCGGACCGTGGCCCCGAGTATTCGGTCCCGGCCAACGGGTGGCCCGGCACAAAGGCCACACCTTCTGGGATATGGGGCGAAACCGCCTCGATCACCGCCTGCTTGACCGATCCGACATCGGTCACCGTCGCACCAGGTTTCAGATGCGGCGCGATCTCTTCGGCTAGCTCGCCCATCGCGCCCACCGGTACGGCGAGCACGACAAGATCGGCGCCCTCCACCGCTTCTGCCGCAGAGGTGCAGACGCGATCACAAATGCCGATCTCAAGCGCGACCTTTCGGGTTTCCTCGGTCTTGGCATAGCCGACGATTTCACCCGCCAGACCGCCCGCCTTCATCGCATGGGCCATCGACGAGGCAATCAGGCCCAGCCCGATCAGGGCGACGCGGTCATAGATCGGGGCCATCAGCGCTGTCCTTTGAATTGCCCGATAGCATGGACCACCCGGCGACAGGAGCTTTCATCACCCACGGTGATCCGGAGGCAATGCGGCAGTTTGTAACCCGCCACCTGGCGCACGATCAGACCCTGAGATTTCAGCCAGGCATCGCACGCCTCGGCCTCAGTCGGATCGGCGAAGCGGGCCAGCACGAAGTTCGCGGTCGAGGTGTCTGAGGGCACCCCCATCTCGGCCAGTTGCTCGGCCAGCCAGGCGCGCATCCGGCTGTTCTCTGACCGGCACTTCACCACCCAGTCCTGATCGCGCACGGCGGCCTCGGCCACGTCAAGCTGCGTGGTCGACAGGTTGAACGGACCGCGGATGCGGTTCAGCACGTCGATGATGTGCTTCGGGCCATAGCCCCAGCCGATCCGCAAGCCGCCAAGCCCGAAGATCTTCGAGAAGGTGCGGGTCATCACGACATTTTCGCGCGCCTCGATCAGCCCCAGACCGGCGTCATACCCCTCGACGTATTCGGCATAGGCACCGTCCAGGACGAGGATTGCCTGTTTCGGCAGCCCGTCGGCCAGCCGCGCCAGTTCCGCCTGCGAGATCATCGTGCCGGTCGGGTTGTTCGGGTTGGCGATGAAGACAAGCTTCGTCCGCCGGTTGCAGGCCAGCAGGATCGCGTCCACGTCTGTCGTGCGTTCGCGTTCCTTCACCTCGACCGGAGTCGCGCCAGCCGCAAGAGCCGAGATGCGATACATCAGGAAGCCGTGCTCGGTATGGATCACCTCATCGCCGGGCCCGGCATAGGCCTGGCAGAGGAAGGTGATGATCTCGTCCGACCCGACCCCGCAGATCACCCGATCCGCATCCAGTCCGTACACCTCGGCGATGGCGGAGCGCAGCGGGGCGTGATCGGTCGACGGGTAGCGGTGCAGAGAATGCACGGTGCGTTGAAACGCCTCTTTCGCCTTGTCGGACGGGCCGAAGGGGTTCTCGTTCGAGCTGAGCTTGACCGCGTTCGACACGCCCGCGACATGCGCCTGCCCACCCTGATAGAGCGCGATGTCAAGAATGCCGGGCTGGGGGCGAATGGCGTGTGTCATGATCTATCCCTTGCGATGCCGCCGGTTCTAGCGGCGGCATCGTGGGTTTGCCAGCACCAACTTGGCCCGGAAACTGTCGGTTTCAGACCGCGAGGAAGTTGGTGAACTGCCAAGGGTCGTCGTGATCGACATCCTCGGCAAAGCTGTTGATCCTATGGGCGACCGGTGTCCAGTCGGTGTAGTGCGCCTCGATCCGGCCCAGATAGGGGCGTTGAACCTCAAGACAGCGGACATGGTCCATCTCGTCAGCCTCGACAAAACCCGCGCGCGGGTTCTCGACCGCCCAGACCATCGCCGCCATGACCGCCGAGGTTACCTGCATCCCCGTGGCATTCTGATAGGGCGCAAGCCGGCGTGCCTCGTCGATCGACAGGCGCGAGCCGTACCACATGCCACCCTTGGCGTGCCCATAAAGGAACACGCCAAGATCGTCGCCGCCCGATACGATCTCTTCCTGCGTCAGGATGTGCTTGTTGATCGGCAGTTGCCCGGCTCCGTTGATTTCGTGCAGGGAAAGGATCGCATCGTTGCAAGGATGATAGGCGTAATGGCAGGTCGGGCGGAACTCTGGCCGGGCCCCCTCGCCGACCGTGTAATAGTCCGAAATCGAGATCGCCTCGTTGTGGGTCACGACATAGCCGAACTGCGGACCCACGCCCGGACACCAGCTGCGAACACGGGTATCGGCGCCGGGGCGGTCGATCCAGATCGCACAGCGGCTGCCGAAGTCGAAGCCATGCCCGTTCGGCGGCAGCTTCTTCTCGTGGCTTCCCCATCCGAGTTCGGCGGGCTGGTAGCCCTCGGACAGAAGGCCATCGACCGACCAGGTGTTGACGAAGGTGCCGACCGGCTTCGGCCGGGCGGAAACCTGCGTGTCCCGCTCGGCCACGTGCACGCCCTTGACGCCAAGCGACTGCATCAGGCGCGCCCAGCCGTCGCGGGTCTTTGGCACCTCGACAGGGTGCCCCGTGTCATTGGCCAGCCGCAGAAGCGCCTCCTTCAGCAGCCACGAAACCATCCCCGGGTTGGCCCCGCAGCAGGTGATCGAGGTCGGACCGCCGGGGTAACGCTTGCCAAGATCGCGCACTTCTTCCCTCAGCGGATAGTTGGTGCGGTCCGCATTCGGGATCGACGAGCCGAAGTAGAAGCCCGGCCAGGGTTCGATCACCGTGTCGATGTAAAGAACGCCAAGTTCCTGGCAGAGGATCATCATGTCCACGCTGCCAACATCGACCGACAGGTTCACCACCATGCCGCGGCCATCGCGGAACAGAGAAGACAGGACCGAACGATAGTTCTCTTTCGTCAGGCCAATCTGCACGTGGCGGATGCCACGGTCAGACAGAAGCGTGGCATATTCGTCGCTCGGCTCGATGACGGTAAAGCTCTCGCGGTCATAGTCGAAATGCCGTTCGATCAGCGGCAAAGTGCCCCGACCGATCGAACCGAAGCCGATCATAACCAGCGGCCCGTCGATGCGGGCGTGGACCTTATGCGTCATCGTTCTACTCCGTGACTACTTGCTCGACTTGGCCGTCAGCCAGTCCATGAGGGCCAGCATGACGCCCGTCACCACGAAGGACAGGTGGATGATAGTCAGCCAGTAAAGCTCGGTCTCGCCAAAGCGGGCATCGGCCACGCTTTCGCCGATCTCCATGAAGCGCTTCAGCAGATGGATACCGGAGATTGCCACGATCGAGGCGATCAGCTTCATCTTCAGACCGCCGAAATCGACCGTGCCCATCCATTCGGGGCGATCCACGTCGTCGCCGACCTCAAGCTTGGACACGAAGTTCTCGTAGCCCGAAAAGATCACGATGAGCAGCAGGTTCGCCGCCAGCGTCAGGTCAATGAAGGTCAGCGAGGCGAGGATGATGTCCTCGGGCGTCATGGTCAGTGTCTTCAGCGCATATTTCCAGAGGTCGCGCAGGAAGACGACCATCAGCATGCCAAGCGCAATGACAAGGCCGAGATACATCGGCGCCATCAGCCAGCGTGAAATGAAGAGAAGTCGCTCGAAGCGGTGTTCCACCGTAGTCTTGGGGGTCATCTGTTGGCCTCCTGTAACTTACAGCGGCCCATATAGGGCGCCGCGGCGCAGCATGCATCTGTTTTCGTATCGATTGCAGGCGCCATGAACGCGAAGGGCCGCCGCGGGTTCCCGCAGCGGCCCTTGCCAGCCCCAGAGGGGCCGAAATCAGTTCTTGGCGTAGTATTCGACGACGAGGTTCGGTTCCATTTGCACCGGGTAGGGCACGTCGCCCAGCGACGGGGTGCGCACGAACTTCACGGTCATCTTCGAGTGGTCGACTTCCAGGTAATCCGGAACGTCACGCTCGGTCAGAGCCACGGCTTCCAGCACGAGGGCCAGTTGCTTGGACTTCTGACGGACCTCGATCAGGTCGCCTTCCTTGACACGGTAGGACGCGATGTTGACGCGCTGACCGTTCACGGTGACGTGGCCATGGTTAACGAACTGGCGGGCGGCGAAGATGGTCGGCACCAGTTTGGCGCGGTAGACGACCGCGTCCAGACGGCGCTCGAGCAGGCCGACCAGCATCTCGCCGGTGTCACCCTTCACGCGTTCGGCTTCGGCATAGATCTTGCGGAACTGCTTTTCCGTCAGGTCGCCGTAGTAGCCCTTGAGTTTCTGCTTGGCGCGCAGCTGCGTACCGAAGTCCGACAGCTTGTTCTTGCGGCGCTGGCCATGCTGGCCGGGGCCGTATTCGCGCTTGTTCACCGGGGACTTCGGACGGCCCCAGATGTTTTCGCCCATGCGGCGGTCGATCTTGTACTTGGCAGAGGTGCGTTTGGTCACCGCTGATCTCCTTCATGTTGTCGAAGGGCGTTGTCCTTTGACCCGAGGGCCCGACAGGCATCCCCTTGCGGGGGCCACCAACACCAATGAAAAACCCCGGGCCTTCACCCGGGATCGGCGGGGCTTATACCGTCCCGCAAGGCAGAGTCAACAGCCGCTCACTCCGCCAGTTCGTGCCGAAGGATCGCAGCCTCCGAGGCGGACACATTGCGCCGAGCAAAAGCTCCGTAGGCATCGCGATGGATTGCAAGATCCGGGATCACGTCAAACAGGGCCTTGCGCTGACCGGGTTCGATCATCTCGAGCGACGTGTTCGATGGATGAAAGCTCTCCGCCTGGATACCGTTGGCCCAGACGATCTGATGGTGCTCCAGCAGGATGTGGACATAGGTCACCTCGCGTAACTGCCGGTCGACCGTCACCGAGAGATCGTTCATGAGATCCTCTGCCGCGACCAGCACCTCGGACGTGCCAAAGAGCGATTCCGCCGCCCGGCCGCAGATCAGCATCCGGTGGTGGGGCGAGACGATCAGGTCCGCATCCGGCTGACCCATACCGAAAGCGGCAGACCGGATCCTGATCGGGCGAAGATGTGGCATCACGTGAAGGCGGGCGCCGGACATCCTCCGATTCCCGGTCCACAGAATTTCCTGCGCGCCATTGTCACGGGTTTGAACCTTGTCGCCGGGGCGCAGATCCTCGATCCGGCGAAGTCCCTCGGGCGTCAGAAGACGCGTCCCCTGGGTGAAGCAGATCACACCGCCTTCGTTCGGCACCGGCTGCGGCACATGATCCAGCGAGGCACGCACGATCCAAAGATCGGTATCGGCAGGCGGAATCTCGTCGAAGAACATCAAGAGCCGGGAATCTTGATGCGGCACGTCGATCAGAGTCACGGAATAGGCCTGCCGGCCGTCTGTCACGACGAAATCCTGCGTCGGGGCATCGTCCCCATCCACGCCCGCGTCGTCCGACGATCCGCTCGCGAACGCAGCTCCAACCAGCCGGCGCACCTTGCGCGCAGCCCTTCGACGCAGCTCCGCCGCGCCCATTGCCCCGTCCAGCGTTAGAAGTCCTCCCGCACCGTCCACCCGCACCGCAGTGCCGGTCCAGCGCCAAGCGGCGCCTGTAACCAGCATTGCGACCGGAGCCGAAGCAAGTCCGTCTACTTCTGTCTGCGTCCAGGAAATGACAAACGTGCCGCCTGAGCCCGTCTTCATGCCTGTGTTGCCTGCTCGTTTTGTTATAATTGGCAGGACATTAGCAGCGGAAGTTGCAGCAGACTATGACCTCGGGGCAACATATTCGTTAATTGATGGCCTTGTCGGACCCACCCGACCCTTTCGGGGCAGCGGAGTGGCGAAGTCTGCGAACAGCCTGCCACTTTAATCGGCAGCCGTCGCCATGTAGGCTCTCGCCACCCGGTGGTAGGCCGGACCGTTATCCGTGACCGGCGGGAGGCCGGTCGCCATTCGACGATGCCCGACGGGCCTGACGTCAGAAAGAAAAGGACAAAGGCGCCATGCCGCTTGACCGCAAAACCGCCCCGAATGACCTGAATGCCTTCTGGATGCCCTTCACTGCAAACCGGCAGTTCAAGAAGTCACCACGCATGTTCGTGGCGGCAAAGGATATGCACTACACCACATCGGACGGCCGCCAGGTTCTGGACGGAACCGCAGGCCTGTGGTGCTGCAACGCCGGCCACTGCCGACCGAAAATCACCGAAGCCATCCAGAAGCAGGCCGCCGAGCTTGACTATGCGCCGGCCTTCCAGATGGGCCACCCGATCGCCTTCGAACTGGCGAACCGCGTCGTCGACATTGCACCCAAGGGGATCGAGCATGTGTTCTTCACCAACTCCGGCTCGGAGTCGGTAGAGACCGCACTCAAGATTGCCATCGCCTACCACCGTGCCCGCGGCGAGGGCTCGCGCACCCGCCTGATCGGACGCGAGCGTGGCTATCACGGCGTGAATTTCGGCGGCATCTCGGTTGGCGGCATTGTCAACAACCGCCGGATGTTCGGCACGCTTCTTGGCGGTGTCGACCATCTGCCGCACACTCACCTTCCGGCGCAGAACGCCTTCACCAAGGGCCAGCCGGAGCATGGTGCGACCCTTGCCGACGACCTGGAACGCATCGTCGCCCTGCATGGGGCCGAGACGATCGCGGCGGTGATCGTTGAGCCGATGGCGGGCTCGACCGGCGTGCTGTTGCCGCCGAAGGGGTACCTGGAAAAGCTGCGGGCGATCACCAAGAAGCACGGCATCCTCCTGATCTTCGACGAGGTCATCACCGGCTTCGGTCGCCTCGGCTCGGCCTTTGCCGCCCAGCATTTCGACGTGCTTCCCGACATGATGACCACCGCCAAGGGGCTGACCAATGGGGTCATCCCGATGGGCGCCGTCCTGACCACCGCCGAGGTGCATGATGCCTTCATGACCGGCCCCGAGCACATGATCGAGCTGTTCCACGGCTATACCTATTCGGGCAACCCGATCGCCTCCGCCGCCGGCATCGCCACGCTTGACACCTACAAGGAAGAGGGCCTGTTCGAGCGTGCGGCCGAACTTTCGGGCTACTGGCAGGACGCGATCCACAGCCTGAAGGGCCTGCCGCACGTCATAGACATCCGGAACATGGGCCTGATCGGCGCGGTCGAGCTGGAACCGATCCCGGGAGAGCCCACCAAGCGCGCCTTCGAAGCCTTCCTGCGCGCCTATGACAAGGGTATCCTGATCCGCACCACCGGCGACATCATCGCCATGTCACCCCCGCTGATCATCTCCAAGACCGAGATCGACACGCTCATCGGCACGCTCGGCGATGTGCTGAAGTCGCTCTGAGCTTAAGTCCTGACCCGCGCCGGTGAAGACCGGCGCGGCGCAGCCAGAGCGCGGATCAGGCCTGCCGCAGTCGTGTCAGCCGCACTTCGAAAAGCCGCAGCTTGCGCAGGTCATGCAACCCTCGACCATGCGCAAATCGTAGCTGCCGCAGCTGGAACAGGCCCGCGCCTTGGTGCCGATCACGGCGACCTCGGCCTTGGGATCCGTCTTCAGCCCCATCCCCTCGCCCTCGATGAAACCGATCGAGATCAGGTGTTCCTCGATGACGCCGCCGATCGCTGCAAGGATCGACGGGATGTACTTGCCCTTCATCCACGCCCCGCCGCGCGGATCGAACACGGCCTTCAGTTCCTCCACGACGAAGGAAATGTCACCCCCCCTCCGGAACACCGCGCTGACCATCCGGGTCAGCGCCACGGTCCAGGCGAAATGCTCCATGTTCTTGGAGTTGATGAACACCTCGAAAGGCCGGCGGTGCCCGGCAATGATGATATCGTTGATGGTGATGTAAAGCGCGTGCTCGCTGCCTGGCCATTTCACCTTGTAGGTCTGCCCTTCCAGCGCCGCCGGACGGTCCAGCGGTTCGGAAAGGTAGACCACCTCGGCCCCGTTCCCCGTCGCCTGCTGCGGCGCCTCGGAGGGCGTCGCCTCGGCCTGCTCAGACACGGTCAGCACCGACCCAGTTACCGCATTGGGGCGGTAGGTCGTGCAGCCCTTGCAGCCCTGGTCCCAGGCCGCCATGTAGACGTCCTTGAAGTCCTCGAAGCTGATGTCTTCGGGGCAGTTGATGGTCTTCGAGATCGAGCTGTCGATCCATTTCTGTGCCGCCGCCTGCATCCGCACATGGTCGAGCGGCGGCAGGGTCTGGGCGTTGACGAAGTAGTCGGGCAGGTCCGCATCGCCGTTCTTCTCGCTCCACAGGCGCACGGCGTAATCCACCACCTCTTCCTCGGTGCGCGAGCCGTCCTTTTGCAGGACCTTCCGGGTATAGGCGTAGGCAAAAACCGGTTCGATCCCCGACGAGACGTTGCCGGCATAAAGGCTGATCGTGCCGGTCGGCGCGATCGAGGTCAGCAGGGCATTGCGGATGCCATGCTGGCGGATTGCCGCCTTCACATCGTCGTCCATGTGCCGGAGCGAGCCGGAGGCGAGGTATTTCTCGGCATCGAACAGCGGGAAGGCGCCCTTTTCCTTCGCCAGATCGACCGAGGCGAGATAGGCCGCACGCGCGATGGCGTGCATCCATTCCTCGGTCTTGGCCGCGGCCTCTTCCGAGCCGTAGCGCAGCCCCAGCATGAGAAGCGCATCGGCCAGACCGGTCACGCCCAGCCCGATCCGCCGCTTCGCCTGCGCCTCCTGCGCCTGTTCGGGCAGGGGGAAACGGCTTGCGTCGACGACGTTGTCCATCATTCGGACGGCCATGCGCACGAGGTCGTCCAGCGCCTTCAGGTCGATCTTCGCGCCCTTTTCAAAGGGTTTCGCGACCAGCGTCGGCAGGTTGATCGACCCCAGAAGGCAGGCGCCATAGGGTGGCAGGGGCTGCTCGCCGCAGGGGTTCGTCGCGGCGATCGTCTCGCAATAGGCGAGGTTGTTCATCGCGTTGATGCGGTCGATGAAGATCACGCCTGGCTCGGCCACGTCGAATGTCGAGCGCATGATCCGGTTCCACAGGTCCTGCGCCTGCAACGTCTTGTAGACCTTGCCGTCGAAGATCAGCTCCCACGGGCCATCGGCCTTGACCGCCGCCATGAATGCATCAGTCACCAGCACCGAGAGGTTGAACATCCGCAGCCGTGCCGGGTCCTTCTTGGCCTCGATGAAGGCCTCGATATCCGGATGGTCGCAGCGCATCGTCGCCATCATCGCGCCGCGCCTGCTGCCCGCCGACATGATCGTGCGGCACATGGCGTCCCAGACATCCATGAAGGACAAGGGACCTGAGGCATCGGCGGCCACGCTCTTCACCTCCGCCCCGCGCGGGCGGATGGTCGAGAAGTCGTAGCCGATCCCGCCGCCCTGCTGCATGGTCAGCGCCGCTTCCTTCAGCCCCTGGAAGATGCCTTCCATCGTGTCGGGAATCGTGCCCATGACGAAGCAGTTGAACAGCGTCACGCTGCGGCCGGTTCCGGCGCCAGCGGTGATCCGACCCGCGGGCAGGTATTTGAAATCCTCCAGCGCGGCATAGAACCGGTCCTCCCACAGGGCCGGATCCTTTTCCTCCTGAGCCAGAGCGCGGGCGATCCGTCGCCAGGTATCCTCGACCGTGCCGTCGATCGGCGTGCCGTCCGCCTCTTTCAGGCGGTACTTCATGTCCCAGATCTGCTCGGCAATGGGGGCGGAAAAACGAGACATCGAGCATCCTGCTTTTTGGAGAGGGTGCGGCGACACAACTACTATTAGTACCGCCCGCGCGCGAACCCGCAGGATAGTCCTACTGCCTGGATTGGTCAACGAGTCGGGGCTGCCTTGAAGCGACCGAGCAAAAGGTTAAGATTCCTGTCAAAGGGAAAGAGTCCGATGGCCGACCATATCAACCTCGTCAAGCTCTGCGTCGGCTGCGACAGCGTTGAGGAGCTGATCGCCTGGCGCGACGAGAACCGCCGCAGGCTGGGTGAGAATGTGGATATCCACGTCACCCGCATGTGGCCCAAGCGCGCGGACGAGGTTGTGAACGGCGGATCGCTCTATTGGGTGTTCAAGGGGGTGATCCTGGCCCGCCAGCGCATCATCGGGCTGGAAGAGCGGGTCGGAACTGACGGCATCTCCCGCTGCGCCATCCGCATGGACCCGACCCTCGTGCGCACCGAGGCAGCATCGCGCCGCCCCTTCCAGGGCTGGCGCTACCTGCCAGTCGCGGAAAGCCCGCGCGACCTGCCGCAGGCCCGCCCGCGCGAGGATGCGCTGCCGCATGACCTTGCTCGGGCGCTGGCCGATATCGGGCTTCGCTGACCCCCGCCCGGGCCAGGCGGGGGCAAGCGGTGGCCGTCACTCCGCCGCGATGAGCATATCCTGTTCGGCGAAGACATCGTGATGGATGCCGGCATAGTCGCGGATCTTCGCGATCCGCTCTTCCGAGCAATCCATCAGCGCGGCCATCGCCACCACCTTGCCCATCTGCTTCGGCGTGCCGACATAGCCGTGCGGCGCGTTGCCGCCGCGCTGCAGGACACGGTTCATCACCGGGTCGATCACGGCAATCGCATCCGTGACGCCAGCCGCCATCGCGAATTCGAACGCGCCGATCATGACCTCGCTGGTGACATAGCCGATGGTGTTGCGCCCGCGGCCGGTCTTCAGGCGATTGGTGTCAACGCAGAAGCGCGTCGCCTCCCACAGGCTGGACGACCGCAGCGGCGGCTCGCCATCCATGATCGAGGAAAAGACATCGGCCAGCATGTGCGGACCGGTCGTCTGAAGAAGGCGCATGCAGCCCACGACATGGCCTTCGTCATCGACGCTGATGACATGGGCAGGGTCCATGGCATCGAACTCGTCGATCTCCATCCCGTCCGTAACCTTGACCTCCCAGCCGAGGCGGTCATGGAACACACGCGCCCGCAGGCGGTACATATCCTCGAGCAGCGACCGGTAGGATCCACTGTTCAGGGAATCGACAACATAGATCATTTTTAGCCCCCAATTTGTTCACCGACGAAACAATCGTGGGGCAACCCTAGGGTGAGCGCCATAAGGGAAAACCCGTAAATCCAAGGGTTTTTTCGTTAACTTTTCGGAGGATAGGCTCGCTTCAAAGCGGATAGATCAGGCCCAGGCCGATCGCCCGCCCCACTGCCTGAACGGTTGTAAGTGCGCCCAGCTTCTCGCGCGCAGAGCGCAGATGCACCTCGACCGTCCGAGGTGAAATGCTCAGGATGTCGCCAACGTCCTGCTGGGATTTTCCGGCGGCGATCCACTGCAGAACTTCACGCTCGCGCGAAGACAGGATGGGGCGCAAGAGCGGGCCGGGAACCTCACCCCCGATTCGCAGGACCGCGTCATGCAAGTGAACCGCCGCCTTCTGCAGATCGACCATGATCTGCCGGCTCAGCTTGCGCCACTCGGCCGGCGGCATTCGCGCCGTTACGCTCAGCAAACCCCGCTCGCCAAAGGCGCCCCGTATCGGAACGGTCACGCCTTGATTCGAGATGCCAAAGTCATGCGCCGACCGGAACACCGCATGAAAATTGGAGTTCCGCTCGAACCGGCTCCAGTCGACGGGGGCAAGGCTCAGGATCGACCGATGAATGGTCGGATCGACATGGTGCATCCGGTGGCTGGTGTAATGCTCTTTCCACTCAGCTCGGTAGGTCGCGTAGCCCCGTACCGTCCCGGTTGCAGGATCCATCGAGGCATAAGAGCCGTATTCGACACCGAGACGACGGCAAAGCTGGTCGATGAAACCCTCGAAGTTCTCGGTCGTGCCAGGAAGTTTGCTGAGGTCGATCAGGTCCATCGCCTATTTCAGCAGCCCCTTCTGGGCAGCCAGCGAGGCCGCCTGCACCGGAGTACGCGCATCCATGCGTGCCATGGCGCTTTTCAGCCGCGCCTTCACGGCGCTTTCCGAAATCCCCAGGGCATAGGCGATCTCCTTCAGCCGCATGCCCCGAGACAAGAGCTTCAGCGCGTCGGTCTGCGCCTTCGTCAACGGCTGGTCGCTGTCCGGCTCCTGGAAGTGCGCCGCCCGCAACGTCATCTCGAGTTCGCTCAACTCGCCCGAGGTCAGTTCTCGGTCTGACCGGGCGAAATAGCCGAAGGTACGGCGCGGTCGCTCTTCGTCGGCGGTCACGCAGACCACGGCACCATAGCGCATCCCGAACGCCGCATAGGCAGACAAGACGCCCAGCGGGTCTGGGATCGACAGCTCGCTCCACCTGCAGGCACCGTTGCGCGAGTAGATCCAGCGCATCAGCGGATCATGCAAGGCAAGGCCGTTGACCGTGTAGTGGTCGATCCATTCCTCGGAAAAGGTCGTCAGTTCTTCCTCGGGCGAGAAAAAACCCAGACGCAATGCCGCGTAATGGCCTGCAGGGGCGATCCTACCGAAGGTATCCTTGCAATCACCGAGTCTCATAATGGACAGGTGTTCCAGTCTGAAGTATCACCGTCCGGTGAGGGGTGGTCTGTTCCGTGCCGTTGCGTCTGATCCATGCGCAGTCTCAAGCCCTGTGGTTCACTTCTTACATGATCAAATCGGAAAAGATAAATCACCAACTGCAACGTCTGGTTGAAACGTGCGACTGGCGCTTTGCCGTCGGCCTTCGCGTAAGATTCAATCACCCCACTTTGCTCTATCAGACCTATCCCGCTGCATGGGTCGAATTCTATGCGCAGAACGGCCTGCTGTTCTTCGATCCGACGGTCCGGTGGGCGATGACGCATACGGGCACGATCACCTGGGCAGAGCTCGAGCCCGGTGATACTGCGGGCGTCTTCCGCCAGGCGCGGGAGTATGGCTTGGCACACGGCATCGCCGTTTCGGTGGGCGATGGACCGATGCGGTCGATGGGCTTCTTCACCCATGCCAATCGACCTATCACCAAGGAAGAGACTGCCGTCGCGCTTGATGTCGTGAAGACCCTTCATGACCTGACCGACGGCGTACCGGATCTCCCGGCGGAGCGGATCGCCGCGCTTCAGGCGCTTGGCGACGGTCTGAGCCAAGATAGCGCCTGACGCCATTCGGGCGCTCGAACCCTGATCGACACACAGCCGACTTTTATCCCGGCGCGCCAAGGCCGGGTTGAAGGACGGACCGTCTTTATTGTGCAGGGCCTCTCCCATGTCACAAAAACACAGCATTCCGACCGACAAAAAACAATCCCCGGCGCTGCATTTGACGTGACGGAATGCGCTACCAGTGCGGCGGCCGCTCGTCCGCCAGCGGAAGCGTCCCACCGGTTGCCTCGCGTTCGGCTTCGCGCTCCATCAGCATCTGCACCCGGCGATTGAGCCGGTCGATCTCGACCGCTTGCCTTGCGACCACCTCGGACAGGTCGTCGACCGAGCGGATCAGATGGGCGATGCGTTCCTCGAACTGGGTAATGTCGGTCATGGCGATCTCCTGACTCACCCTCGCACAGGCCCGGACTGCCTTCAACGGCAGGCGCTTAGCTTGCTCCGCCGCGCCCTATCGGCTAAGGCAGCGCCGGACCAAGCCAGAGGAAAAGATCATGGCGGACGGAAAATCCCCGCGCCGGCCACGGGCCGAGACGCCGAAGGGCTTCCGCGACTATTTCGGCGCCGAGGTGACCGAGCGGAAGGCGATGCTGGACAGGATCGCCGCCGTCTATCACCGCCACGGCTTCGATCCGCTGGAAACCTCCGCCGTCGAGACGGTCGAGGCGCTTGGCAAGTTCCTGCCCGACGTGGATCGCCCGAACGAGGGCGTCTTCGCCTGGCAGGATGAGGACCAGGACTGGCTCGCGCTGCGCTACGACCTGACGGCGCCCCTGGCCCGCGTCGCCGCCCAGTTCCGCAACGACCTGCCCTCACCCTATCGCCGCTACGCCATGGGTCCGGTCTGGCGCAACGAAAAGCCGGGGCCGGGCCGGTTCCGCCAGTTTTATCAATGCGATGCCGATACGGTGGGCGCCCCCTCGGTCGCCGCCGATGCCGAGATCTGCGCGATGCTGGCCGATGCACTGGAAGAGGTCGGGCTTAGAGGCGACTACGTTATAAGGATCAATAACCGCAAGGTCTTGAACGGGGTGATGGAGGTCGCGGGCATCCTCGACCCGGCCGATCCCGAAAAGTTCGCCCATGAACGCGGCATCGTGCTCCGCGCCATCGACAAGCTCGATCGGCTGGGCCCGGACGGCGTGCGCGCGCTGTTGGGGGCGGGCCGCAAGGATGAAAGCGGAGACTTCACCAAAGGCGCCGGGCTTTCAGAAAGCCAGGTCGCGCGCATTATGCTTTTTGTGGATGCACCCGCTACCATCGACAACAAGCTCGATAGGCTCGGCGAAAAGTTTGCGGCAGACGAGACTATGACGACCGAGGAAATGCTTTCTTTCGTTGGCATTGTAGCAGCTGCGGCCGGGCGAACTGCAGTATCTCGCGCGCACCAATCGAGATCCCCGGGTGCACTTAGGAATGCTGCCACCGTTAGTGTCCTGCGCGACATCGTGTCTGGCTCGGCAGCGGGAAACGAGGGCGTCGACGAACTCATCCAGATTGCGCTCCTTCTTGAAGACATGGGCTACATGTCTGATCGCATTCGGGTCGACCCTTCAGTCGTCCGGGGCCTCGGCTACTACACCGGCCCCGTCTTCGAGGCGGAGCTGACTTTCGAGATCCTCGACGAGAAAGGTCGCAAGCGGCAATTCGGTTCGGTCGCGGGCGGCGGGCGCTACGATGATCTGGTCAAGCGCTTCACCGGCCAGTCGGTGCCGGCGACCGGCGTTTCCATCGGCGTCGATCGCCTGCTTGCCGCGCTGCGCGCGAAGGGGCGCACCAGCGCCGATACGACCGGCCCCGTCGTCGTGACCGTGATGGACCGCGACCGGATGGCCGACTACATGGCGATGGTGAACGACCTGCGCCGTGCCGGCATCCGGGCCGAGGTCTATCTCGGCAACCCGAAGAACTTCGGCAACCAGCTCAAATACGCCGACAAGCGCGCCGCGCCGGTCGCCGTCATCCAGGGCGGCAACGAGGCCGAGAAGGGCACCGTGATCCTCAAGGACCTGATCCTCGGCGCGAAGCTGGCCGAGGAAGCGACGCTCGAGGAATGGAAGGCCCGCCCCGCGCAGGTCGAAGTGCCGCGCGACCAGCTGGTCGCGGCGGTGCGCGAGATGATCGGTCCATGACCCGCACCGGTCTGGCAGCGCGACGCGCGACCGGCCCGCGGGGTGGGTGCGTCGCAAGACGCGCCCGCCCCGGGGGGGCGGGTCGGGCGCGTGTCGCGCGTTCCGCGCTCCGGCGCCACACCTCCACGGTCAGGCTCGACGGGGCTGCATCATGACCGCCCCCCGCGCCACCGAGCGCGCCGAGGCAGAGCGCCTGTTCACCGCCTTCCTCGACGCGGGCGCCGAGCCGGTCGAGACCGACATCCTTCAGCCCGCCGACATCCTGCTCGACCTCTACGGCGAGGACATCCGCGCCCGCGCCTATGTCACGCAGGACCCGCTGCGTGGTGAGATGATGCTGCGTCCCGATTTCACCGTGCCCGTCGTGCAGATGCACATGGCGCAGAACCGGGAACCCGCGCGCTACGCCTATCGCGGCGAGGTCTTCCGAAAGCAGGACACGCCCACCGAGGCACGGGCGAGCGAATACCTTCAGGTCGGGTTCGAGCTTTTCGCCAGACAGAACCCGGTCGAGGCCGATGCCGAGGTCTTCGCCCTGTTTGCCCGGCTGCTGGCGCCGCTGGATCTTCGCCCGGTTACTGGCGACCTGGGCATCATCCTTGCCGCGATCCGCGGACTGAAGACATCTGACCGCCGCAAGGCGGCGCTGACCCGCCATGTCTGGCGCCCCCGCCGTTTCCGCGCGCTGCTCGACCGCTTCTCGGGCCGCACGCCCCTGCCGGAGGCCCGCGCCCGCCTGCTTGACCGGCTCGCCTCGGACAGCCCCGAGGCGCTGATCGATGCCGCCGGCCCCTTCGTCGGCCTGCGCGCGCCCGAGGAAGTCGCGGCTCGCGCCCGGGCACTGATCGAGGATGCAGACACGCCCCCGATCTCGGCCACCGAAGCTGGCATTCTCGACGATCTCCTGTCGCTGGAAGGTTCGGCCCCGGTCGCCCTCTCCCATTTGCGCGACATCACCGTGGATCTGCCCGCGATCGGCCCAGCCGTGGACCGGTTTGCAGACCGCCTCGTCGCGCTTGAAAGACAGGGGGTCGCGACCGGCAGCTTGCCCTTCGAGGCCAGCCACGGCCGTACGACGCTGGAATACTACGACGGCTTCGTCTTCAGCTTCCTTGCCGACCTGCCCGGCTGGCCCCCCGTCGCCTCGGGCGGCCGCTACGATGCGCTGACCTCGGTTCTGGGACAGGGGCGCGAGATTCCGGCAGTGGGCGGCGTGATCCGCCCCGCCCTCGTCGCCGCGCTGAAAGGGGGCAAGCCTTGACGCTCAAGATAGGCGTGCCCTCGAAGGGCCGGCTCATGGACAAGACCTTCGACTGGTTCGGCACGCGGGGGCTGATCATGCGTCGCGCCGGCACCGAGCGGGAGTATTCCGGCGCCGTCGATGGCATCGAAGGCGTCGACCTCGTGCTTTTGTCCGCCGGCGAGATTCCCCGCGAGCTGGCCGCCGGGCGCATCCATCTCGGCGTCACCGGATCGGACCTGATCCGCGACAAGCTTGCCGACTGGCCATCACAGGTTGCCGAACTGGCCCGGCTCGGCTTCGGCCATGCCGACCTCATCATTGCCGTTCCAATGGCCTGGATCGACGTCGACACGCTTGATGACCTCGACGCCGCGGCGGCGGCCTTCCGCGCTACCCATGGCCATCGCCTGCGGATCGCGACCAAGTATCACCGCCTCGTCCGCGATTTTCTGACCGAGCAGGGCATAGCCGACTATCAGCTCGTCGACAGCCAGGGGGCGACCGAGGGGACCGTCAAGAATCTGACTGCCGAGGCAATCGCCGACATCACCTCGACCGGCGAGACGCTGCGGGCCAACCACCTCAAGATCCTGTCCGACGGCCTGGTCCACAGTTCCGAGGCGACTCTCTATGCCGCCCGCCATGCCGAATGGCTTGTTGCGGAGCGGCAGGCGCTGGAACGTATTGCCAGCTGCCTTGGGCTTGAGGTTCCCGTTGGTCTCTGACCAATCAGCCTGGCGCCAGGCGACGCTTTCGCTCGGCAGGATCGTGACTGGACCAGCACCATGCCAACAGCGAGCCAGACGGCAGCCCCTTTCTTGACTATTCCAGTCGGATTAGCCAGAAGGGTCGGCAGGCTCTCGGCCGTGAGGACTGCACCCATGAACACCCCGGCACATCCGGATCGCCATGCCGGCCACGGCTCCGAGGCGCCTCGTCCGCTCGGGAATCTTGATCGGGGGTTCACTGGCCATGTTCACCACATCAGCGCGAACCATGACACAGGTGCCCTGCCCCCCGAGGAGCTGGAGCGCAGACTGATCGAACTCGGCTTCGTCGAAGGGGCCAGGGTGCGCATCCTGCACGAAGGTCTGTTCGGACGAGACCCGATCGCGGTGCAGGTCAACGGGGCGACCGTTGCGTTGCGGCGGCGAGAGGCGATGGCGATCCTCGTCTCCTGATCCGACATGACCCTGCCCGCCTCCCGCCCGCGCTTTGCCATTGCCGGCCCACCCAACTGCGGCAAGACGGCACTTTTCAACGCGCTGACTGGCAGCCGCCAGAAGGTCGCGAATTATTCGGGCGTGACGGTCGAACGGAAGACCGGCATCGCCCGCCTGGCTTCCGGCGCCGAGATCAACCTTGTCGACCTGCCTGGCACGCATTCGCTTCGGGCCCGCAGCCCGGATGAAGAAGTCACCCGCGACGTGATCCTTGGCCGGCGCCCGGGCGAGCCCGTGCCGGACCTGCTGATCGCGGTCGTCGATGCCTCATCGCCCAAGACCGGGCTTCGGCTGGCGATGGAACTGGTCACGGTCGGGCTGCCGATGATCGTCGTCTTCAACATGATCGACATCGCCCGCCATCGCGGGATCGAGATCGATACAGCGGCAATGCAGGACAAGCTCGGTGTGCCGGTGGTTACCGCCAATTCCGTTCGCAAGGGCGGACTCGATGCCCTGCTGGCGCAATTGCAGGCGACGCTGGACGAAGGGGTTCCGCCCGCAAGTGAGAACTTGTGGAGTCCACCCTCGGCCTCGGACCTGCGCCAAAGCCACCGCGAGGCGGACCGGCTGATCGCCCGCGCCATCACGCTGCCGCCCGAACCCGACACGCTGACCCACCGCATCGACAAGGTGCTGCTGCATCCCGTGCTCGGCCTTGTCTGTCTGCTGGTGATCCTGTTCCTGATGTTCCAGGCGGTGTTCAGCTGGGCGCAACCCGCGATGGACCTGATCGACACCGCCTTTGCCGCGCTTGGCAGCGCAATCTCCACCCATCTTCCCGACGGTATCCTGCGCTCGTTCCTGCTGGATGCGGTGATCGCCGGCGTCGGCGGGGTGATCATCTTCCTGCCGCAAATCCTTGTGCTGTTCCTGTTCATCCTGCTTCTGGAAGACCTCGGCTACATGGCCCGCGCGGCCTTCCTGATGGACCGCATCATGGGCGGGGCCGGGCTGCATGGCCGCGCCTTCATCCCGCTCCTGTCGTCCTTTGCCTGCGCCGTACCGGGGATCATGTCGGCCAGGGTCATCGAGAACCGACGCGATCGGCTGACAACGATCCTTGTGGCACCGCTGATGACCTGTTCGGCGCGGATCCCGGTCTATACGCTCATCATCGCCGCCTTCATTCCTGCGCGACCGGTCTTCGGGGTGCTGAACCTCCAGGGTCTGGTGATGTTCGCGCTGTACGTCGCCGGAATTGCCTCGGCACTGGCAGTCTCTTTCGCCGCCAAGATGCTGGTCTGGCGCCATACGCCAAGCCCGCCCTTCATGCTCGATCTCCCGGACTACAAGATGCCGCGGCCGAAATCGGTGGCGATCGGCCTCTGGCAGCGGGCGCGCGCCTTCCTGCGGCGTGCAGGCACGACGATCTTCGCAATGACCGTATTGATCTGGGTGCTGGCAACACTGCCCGGTGCACCTCCCGACGCGACCGAGCCTGCAATCTACTATTCTTTCGCCGCGAAACTCGGTCACCTGATCGAACCGATCCTCTCCCCGATCGGCTTCAACTGGCAGATCTCGGTAGCGCTGATCCCCGGCATGGCGGCGCGCGAAATCGCCGTCTCGGGCCTGGCAACGGTCTATGCGGTGGGAGGGGATGGCGCCAATCTCGGCTCTGTCCTTGCCCATAACTGGAGCCTCGCGACCGCGCTGTCGCTGCTGGTCTGGTACATCTTCGCCCCGCAATGCATCTCGACCCTCGCCGTTATCCGGCGAGAGACCGGTGGCCAGCGCTGGATGTGGGCCACCTTCGCCTACATGTTCGCGCTCGCCTGGATCGGGTCGTTCCTGATCTACAACGGCGCCGTTGCCATGGGTTGGGGTTGAACCGACGATTTTTCTGCGAGAAATCAGGCTCTGCCCCAGCCAGCATGCCAGATTTTTCGCAGAAAAATCGTCTCCGCGCCGAATCTAGATCTCTTCGACTGCCCGCACACCCGAGATCGCCCTGAGCGCCCCCCGCACCTGCGGCGTGACCGGCAGGCCCTGCGGCAGTTCCAGGTCGATCTCCTCACCGGTATCGGGATCGGCGACACAGATCATGACGGTGCCGCGCGCGCGAGCGGAGTCGGTCTTGACCCGTTCGAACAGCGCCGCGACCGAGGCCGCCGCCTCGACCCGGTCCAGATGGATGCGCAGGCCGGCCGCACCGCCCGCCTCGGCCGCCACCTGATCGATCGGCTGCACCGCGCGGGCCAGTAGCTTCAGAGTCTCGCCCTCCAGCGTTGCCTCGACCGTCAGCACCACATTCCGCCCGGGCTCCAGGTGATCGCGCGCCGCCTCAAGCACGTCGGAAAAGATCGTGACTTCGTAAAGCCCGGTCGGATCGGACAGTTGCGCGAAGGCAAAGCGGTTGCCCTTGGCCGACTTCCGCTCCTGCCGGCCCGAGACTGATCCGGCGATCTTGGCAACCAGCGGCCCGCGCTCGGCAGCAGCCGCAACCTCGGTCAGCGTCCGCACATCTCGGCGCTTCAGGCTCGACAAGTAGTCGTCCAGCGGATGGCCTGACAGGTAGAAGCCGATCGCCTTGTGTTCCTCGGCCAGCCGCTCGACCGGCAGCCAGTCGTCCCGGTTCGCCAGCCGCGGCTCGGGCAGGTCAGCGCCGGCCTCGCCGAAGAGCGACACCTGCGCCGAACCCTGCGCCTCGTGGATCGCCGCCGAATAGGCCACCAGCGCATCCAGCGCCTCGAAGACCCGCGCCCGGTTTCGGTCGAGCACGTCGAACGCCCCCGCCCGCGCCAGCATTTCCAGCGACCGCTTGCCCACCCGTTTCAGATCCACACGCCGCGCCACGTCAAAGAGATTGACGAAGGGTTTGTCCCCGCGCGCCTCGACGATCATCCGCATCGCCTCGACGCCAACGTTCTTCAGCGCCCCGAGCGCATAGACCACTGCCCCGTCCTTGACCGAGAAGGTCGCCTGCGAGGCGTTGACGCAGGGCGCGACGGTGCGGATGCCCAGCTTGTCGATCTCGCGTTTGTACACGGCCAGCTTGTCGGTCAGGTGGATATCGCAGTTCATGACCGCCGCCATGAACTCGACCGGGTGGTTCGCCTTCAGCCAGGCGGTCTGGTAGCTGACCACGGCATAGGCCGCCGCGTGCGACTTGTTGAAGCCATAGTTGGCGAACTTCTCGAGCAGGTCGAAGACCTCACCCGATTTCTTCGCATCGATGCCGTGGGTTTTCGTGCAACCCTCGATGAACTTCGGGCGCTCCTTGGCCATTTCCTCGGCGATCTTCTTGCCCATGGCGCGGCGCAGCAGGTCGGCACCGCCGAGCGAATAGCCCGCCATGACCTGCGCGATCTGCATCACCTGTTCCTGGTAGACGATGATGCCCTGCGTTTCGGCCAGGATGTGGTCGATCGTCGGATGGATCGACTCGATCTCCCTGAGCCCGTTCTTCACCTCGCAATAGGTCGGGATGTTCTCCATCGGGCCGGGGCGGTACAGCGCCACCAGCGCCACGATGTCCTCGATGCAAGTTGGCTTCATGCGCCGCAGCGCATCCATCATCCCCGAGCTTTCGACCTGGAATACCGCCACCGTCTTGGCCGCCGCGTAAAGCTCGTAGCTTGGCTTGTCGTCGAGCGGGATATGCCCGATGTCATCGACCGCCTCGGGCTTCGGGTCATAGAGCCGACGCCCATCCGCCGCCTCGTGCAGATGCCGCCCCCCGGCCTTGATGAGGTCAATGGCGTTCTGGATCACGGTCAGTGTCTTGAGCCCAAGGAAGTCGAACTTCACCAGCCCCGCCGCCTCGACCCATTTCATGTTGAACTGCGTCGCGGGCATGTCCGAGCGCGGATCCTGGTACAGCGGCACCAGTTCGTCCAGCGGCCGGTCGCCGATCACCACCCCCGCGGCGTGGGTCGAGGCATTGCGCAAAAGCCCCTCGATCTGCTCGGCATAGGTCAGAAGGCGGCCCACGACCTCTTCCTTTGCCGCCTCGCGCAGGCGCGGCTCGTCGGCCAAAGCCTTGGTGATCGAGACGGGCTTCACTCCCTCGACAGGGATCAGCTTCGACAGCCGGTCGACCTGCCCGTAGGACATCTGGAGCACCCGACCGACGTCGCGCACCGCCGCCTTCGACAGAAGCGCGCCGAAGGTGATGATCTGCCCGACCTTCTCGCGCCCGTAGCGCTCCTGCACATAGCGGATCACCTCTTCCCGCCGGTCCATGCAGAAGTCGATGTCGAAGTCCGGCATGCTGACCCGCTCGGGGTTCAGGAAGCGTTCGAACAGCAGCGAATAGCGCAGGGGGTCAAGATCAGTGATGGTCAAGGCATAGGCCACCAGACTGCCGGCGCCCGACCCCCGGCCGGGGCCGACCGGGATGCCGTGCGCCTTGGCCCATTTGATGAAGTCGGCCACGATCAGGAAGTAGCCGGGGAACCCCATCTGCTCGATGATGCCCAGCTCGAAGGCCAGCCGGTCCTCGTACTCCTGAACACTGACCGCATGGGGGATGACCGCCAGCCGTGCCCGAAGCCCTTCCCAGGCTTGGCGGCGCAATTCCTCCACCTCGTCATCGGCGAATTTCGGCAGGATCGGCTTGCGTTTCTTCGCGGCATAGGCGCAGCGCCGGGCGATCTCGACGGTATTCTCAAGCGCCTCGGGCAGGTCGGCGAAGAGCGCGCACATTTCGGCTTCGGACTTGAAGTAGTGCTGCGGCGTCAGCCGCCGGCGCGGCGCCTGCTGGTCGACATAGGCGCCCTCGGCGATGCAGATCATCGCGTCATGCGCCTCGAACATTTCCGATTTCGGGAAATAGACGTCGTTCGTCGCCACCAGCGGCAGGCCCAGCTCATAGGCCAGCGTCACCAGCCCCGGCTCAGTCGCCCGCTCGGCCTCGGTCGTCAGCCCGCCCTCGCCCGGATGGCGCTGCAACTCGACATAGAGCCGGTCCGGCCAGATCGCCGCCATGCGTTGCAGCAGCGCCCGCGCCTTCGCCTCCTGCCCGGCCTGCAGAAACCGCCCGACCGGCCCCTCTGCCCCGCCTGTCAGGCAGATCAGCCCGTCGGCATGCGCCTGCAACTCGTCAATCGTCACCTGAGGAAGCTGCCCACCCTTGTCGATGTAGAGGCAGGAGTTCAGCTTCATCAGGTTCATGTAGCCCGCCTCGGACTGGGCGAGCAGCACGATCGGCGCCGGCGGGCGCGGCTTTTCCCCCGGCGCTTGCGCCTCGTAGGCGACCGAGACCTGGCAGCCGACGATCGGCTGCACCCCGGCCCCCGTCGCGGTCACCGAGAATTCCAGCGCGGCGAACATGTTGTTGGTGTCGGTCACCGCAACCGCCGGCATCGACGCCGCCTCGCAGAGCTTGACCAGCTTCTTCACCGGCACCGCGCCTTCCAGCAGCGAATACTCGGTATGGACCCTCAGATGGATGAATCGCGGCGCGTCGGTCATGGCGCACAGCCTAACGACCGGGCATGGCACCGCAAGGCCCGCTCCGCTTTTCGGCAAAAGGCGAAAGTGACATTGGCAAAGCCGGAAAGGTTCCGCTTGCGTTGTGGGCAGGGCGCGGCATTTGATGAAGATATGGGCATCAAGGGCGCGCGCCCCGCTTTACGCCGCATCGGGCGGGCGCGCATCGGCCCCGGGCGAAGAGAAGGCGGCAGGTTTGCACATGGCTGAGACAGCGTTTCTCTTGAACGGAACGCCGGTTCGCATCGCGGATGAACCCTCGACGCGCACCCTCCTCGACTGGCTGCGCGAAACACGCGGCCTGACGGGCACCAAGGAAGGCTGCAACGAGGGCGACTGCGGCGCCTGTACCGTCATGGTCAGCGACGAAGCGGGAACGCGAGCGCTCAACGCCTGCATCCTGTTCCTCCCCCAGCTGCACGGCAAGGCCGTCCGCACGGTCGAGGGGCTGACGGCCCCCGATGGCACGCTCCACCCCGTCCAGCAGGCGATGGTTGACCATCACGGCTCGCAATGCGGTTTCTGCACTCCGGGCTTCGTCATGGCGATGGCGACCGGCCACCTGAACCACCGCACCGACCATGACGACGTGCTCGCCGGGAACCTCTGCCGCTGCACCGGCTACGCCCCGATCATCCGTGCGGCCGAGGCCGCCGCTGATGTGCCCGTCCCGGACTGGCTCAAACAGGAAACCGACCCCGGCTTCTTCTTGGCCAAAATACCCTCGGGGGAAGCGGCCGGAATGGCCGCGCGGGGGGCAGACAGCTCCACGTCCGACGCCTTCCGCCCCTCAACGACCGACGAACTGGCGCGCTGGTACGCAGCCAACCCGAATGCGACCCTGATCGCCGGGGCGACCGATGTCGGCCTCTGGGTGACCAAGGCGCTGATGGACCTCGCCCCTGTCGCCTTCCTGAACGGGATCACTGAGCTGAAGCGGATCGAGACGACCGGGACCGAGATCCGGATCGGCGCAGGCGTCACGGTCAGCGACCTGCTTGAGGCGATGAAAGGCCCGCATCCCGACTTCGCCGAGCTTCTCCGCCGCTATGCCTCGGTGCAGGTCCGCAACGCCGCGACCATAGGCGGCAACATCGCCAATGGCTCGCCGATCGGCGACGGCCCGCCCGCGCTGATCGCGCTCGGCGCCACGCTCCACCTCCGCAAGGGCGACAGCCGCCGCTCGATCCCGCTGGAGGATTTCTTCCTCGACTACCGCAAGCAGGACCGCCAGCCGGGCGAATTCGTCGAGGCCGTCAGCATCCCGGCCACGGCCCCCGCCCTGCGCTGCTACAAGCTGTCCAAGCGCTTCGACCAGGACATCTCGGCTGTGTGCGGCTGCTTCAACGTCACGACCGAAGCCGGTCTCGTTTCGTCTGCGCGCATCGCTTTCGGCGGCATGGCAGGCATCCCGAAGCGGGCGACAACGGTCGAGCAGGCGCTGATCGGCAAGCCGCTCGACCGCAGCACAGCCGAGGCGGTAAAGCCGCTCTTTGCACAGGACTTCACGCCGATGACCGACATGCGCGCATCGGCCGGCTATCGGCTGGAGGCGGCAGGGAACATGCTTGTCCGCTACGCCCTCGAGCTTTCCCACCAGACGCCCCGGATCCTTGACCTCGACCCGCTGGAGGTGCGCGCATGAGCCTGGGCAAACCCCTTCCGCATGATTCCGGGCCGCTGCATGTCACCGGGACCGCGCGCTATGTCGATGACATCCCGACGCCAGCCGGCACGCTGCACCTCGCCTTCGGCCTCTCGCCGGTGGCGCATGGCCGCATCCGCGCGCTCGACCTGTCCGCCGTCCGCTCTTCGCCCGGCGTCGTCGGCGTCTGGTCGGCCGAGGATTTCGATCCTATGCCCGACTGCTCGCCCTCGGCCGAGGATGAGCCGCTACTCGCCACCGGCACGGTGCACTACGTCGGCCAGCAGGTGTTCCTCGTCGCCGCCGAAAGCCACCTTGCCGCCCGCAAGGCGGTGAAGAAGGCGAAGTATGACATCGAGGAACTTCCGGCCCTTCTGACCGTGGATCAGGCGCTCGCTGCGAACAGCCGCTTCGAATCCGGGCCCAGCATCTGGACCCGCGGCGATGCCGCCGGGGCGCTTGCAAAATCCCCGCATGTCGTCGAAGGCCGGATGGAGGTTGGCGGGCAGGAGCATTTCTACCTCGAAGGCCAGGTCGCCCTCGCCCTGCCACTCGAGAATGGCGACATGCTCGTCCATGCCTCGTCGCAGCACCCGACCGAGATCCAGCACAAGGTCGCCCACGCGCTGCATCTGCCGATGAGCGCGGTGCGGGTCGAGGTGCGCCGCATGGGCGGCGGCTTCGGCGGCAAGGAAAGCCAGGGCAACGCGCTGGCCGTTGCCTGCGCGATTGCCGCCGCGCGCACCGGGCGGCCCTGCAAGCTGCGCTACGACCGCGATGACGACATGGTCATCACCGGCAAACGCCACGACCTCGCCATCGGTTACAAGGCGGGCTTCGACGATACCGGCAAGCTGACCGGGATCGAGTTCCTGCATCTCTTCCGCTGCGGCTGGAGCCAGGACCTGTCGCTGCCCGTCGCCGACCGGGCGATGCTGCATGCCGACAACGCCTACTGGCTGCCGCATGTCCGGATCGAAAGCCACCGGCTGAAAACCAACACCCAGTCCGCCACCGCCTATCGCGGCTTCGGCGGGCCGCAGGGGATCATCGGCATCGAGCGGGTGATGGACCACATCGCCCATGCGCTGAAGAAGGATCCGCTCGAGGTCCGCCGGGTGAACTTCTACCGCGAGAACGACGTCGTTGAGGGCCCCGGTCACGGCCACCGCTATGGCGGCCCGCATTCGCCGAAAGCCGAAGAGCTCCAGCCGCAGACGACGCCCTACCTGATGCCGATCGAGGATTTCATCGGCCATGCCATGACGGCGAAGCTTGCCGAGACCTCGGGCTACACTGCGCGCCGCGAGGCGATCCGGGAGTGGAACAAGACCAGCCCGGTTCTCAAGCGTGGCATCTCGATGGTGCCGGTGAAGTTCGGCATTTCCTTCACGCTGACATGGCTCAACCAGGCGGGTGCCTTGGTGCATGTCTATCAGGACGGCTCGATCCGCATGAACCACGGCGGGACCGAGATGGGACAGGGCCTGTTCCAGAAGATCGCGCAGGTAGCGGCCGGCGTCTTCGGCGTCGATGCCGGGATGGTCAAGATCACCGCGACCGATACGGCGCTGGTGCCCAATACCTCGGCCACCGCGGCCTCGTCGGGCGCCGACATGAACGGCATGGCGATCAAGATCGCCTGCGAGACGATCAAGGAGCGAATGGCCGCGCATCTGGCGGAGAAGCACCAGGCCGATCCTACGCAGGTCCGCTTCGCAGATGGCCGGGTGCAGGTGGGCGGTGCCGATTACAGCTTTGCCGAGGTCGCGGCGATGGCCTACCAGTCGCGCATCTCGCTCTCCTCGACCGGCTACTACAAGACACCGAAGATCACCTGGGACCGGGTCAAGGGGCAGGGTCGCCCCTTCCTGTACTTCGCCTATGGTGCGGCGGTGACCGAGGTGGTGATCGACACGCTGACCGGCGAGAACCGCATTCTGCGGACCGACATCCTGCATGACACCGGCCACAGCCTGAACCCGGCCATCGACATTGGCCAGGTCGAGGGCGCCTATGTGCAGGGCGCGGGCTGGCTCACAACCGAGGAACTGGTCTGGGATGACAAGGGGCGGCTCCGCACCCATGCGCCGTCAACCTACAAGATCCCGGCCTGTTCCGACCGACCGCGCGTCTTCAACGTCGCGCTCTGGGACCGCCCGAACCGCGAGGATACCGTCGGCCGTTCCAAGGCCGTAGGCGAGCCGCCCTTCAACCTTGGCATCTCAGCGTTCCTCGCCCTGTCCGACGCGGTTGCGGCCTGCGGCGACGGGTCGATCTATCCCGATCTCGATGCCCCGGCGACGGCCGAGCGCATCCTGATGGCGGTCAAGCGGCAGCGCGGCGATGTTTGACCTGGTTGCCCTTCGCGCCGCCGTTGCGGCCCATGGCCGCGTGGTGCGGGTGGTGATCGCCGCGGTGCTGGGCTCCTCCCCGCGCGAAGTCGGCGCCTCGATGCTGGTTTGGCCGGGCGGTAGCGCAGGCACCATCGGTGGCGGTGCGCTGGAATGGGAGGCGACTCAGCGCGCGCTGGCGATGCTGCCGGAGGGCGGTCATCGCCTTGACCATGAGGCGCTCGGGCCGCGGCTCGGTCAGTGCTGTGGCGGCTCCGTCACGGTGTTGACGGAGGTCCATGACGCCACGACGCTTCCCGCGCTGGAGGGCGAGACGGTGATCGCACGTGCCGTGGATGGCCGGCCGATGCCGCTGGCCGTCAAGCGCCTGCTGGCCAAGGCCAGGGGCGAAGGCGTTGCACCCGAGCCCGCGCTTGTTCAGGGCTGGATGATCGAACCGGTTGCGCAGCCCACCCGCCAGCTCTGGATCTGGGGGGCCGGCCATGTCGGGCGAGCGCTGGTGTCCGTCTTCACGCCGCTGCCGGACTTCGCCGTCACCTGGATCGACGTCGCCGCCGATCGTTTTCCACCTCTGGTCCCTGAAGGTGTCCGGGCCATTCCGGCAGCCGATCCGGCCGTTCTGGCCGATCATGCCCCTCGCGAGGCTGAGCACCTGATCCTCACCTATTCCCATGCCCTGGATCTGGAACTCTGCCACCGCCTGCTTCTTCGTGGCTTCGCTGGCTGCGGGCTGATCGGCTCGGCCACGAAATGGGCGCGGTTCCGAGGCCGTCTTGCCGCGCTTGGACATTCGCCGCAGGCGATCTCGCAGATTGTATGTCCGATCGGCGACCGCACCCTTGGCAAACATCCGCAGGCTATTGCCCTGGGCGTTGGAGTGGCCCTGATCAAGGGTGGTTTGCAGCGCCGCTCGGAGACCGAGACGCGCGACGCGGTTTAGCCCTTCGTAGCCGAATCAGACCACACGGTGCGCGACCGCAGATTCATCAATCCGCGACAGTTCCGCCGATTGGTTCCTGCCTGTATCCGGCCATAGCTTTGCCGCATTGCCGCCCCAATCCCGCCCCGGAAACACCCTGTTTCGTGTTCGTGGCCGGTTCGGGGCGGCAGCCTTGACCGTGCCACGAGCCAAATTGCGCGCGACTGTCCTCACCAGCAGGACAGTGCAAGGCAAACCCGAGGATTGATTGGACTGCAGCACCATTTGGCAAGATCGCCGCTCCAAAACGCGAGAATCGGATGCAAGCCCGCTCCCCCCTTGGTTGTAGGCGGGATCTGGGCGTTCACGAAGCTCGCAATCACTTGAACTTACGGCGTTTGACCTTCCCGCCCGGCGATGCAACCTCGAATTTGCGCGGGGGCGATTTGGGCGAAAGTAAGGAAGTTTCGAGATGAAATTCGTAAAGGTTCTGGCAATTGCTGCCACCCTGGCCACGCCGTTTTCGGCCCATGCCGCGACCGTCACCCAGCAGACAAGTGACATCTTCACGGGCGACGCCGGCAAACTCGGCGGCACCAGGGTAATGATCTTCAACACCACGACCCCCGACCCGCATGATTACATGACGGGACTGGCGGGCGCGTTCCAGCTGCAAAGCCACCTCGACATCGATGGCAATGGCACAATCGGCGATGGCACCAAGGGAGCCTTCGAGAAGTTCATTGGCTTCTGCATCACCCCTTTCACCTATCTGAAGCGCAGCGGCACCTCGCTTGTCGGCGATTACACCCTGCATGATGAAATCACCTCCGGCATCAAGTCGCTCAGCCTCGAACGGCTCAAGATGCTCGGTGCGTTGGCCAAGGGCGCGTGGGACCTGATGGATGACAGCATCGAGAATGCCGTCGCCTTCCAGTTGGCCGCCTGGGAAATCGTCGCCGAGACCAGACCACATCTGAGCGTCTACGAGGTAGGTCCCGCCGACAAGAACTTCCGCGTTCGCGCGCCGAGCAAGTATCTGCAGGCCACCTCGATCGCGACTGCGAATGACTGGCTGTCGAAACTCGGCACAAAGGGGTGGGAGCTGTCGACGGCTGGGCTGAAGATCCTCACCGTTCCGGTCGATACCGCCGGACGAGACACGACGCAGGACCTCATGACCTATGTTCCGCCGGCGCCAGTTCCGCTGCCGGGCGCGCTCGGGATGCTTGCTGCAGGTTTGGCGGCTTTTGCCGCAATAGGGCGGGCGCGGCGGGCCTGATACCCCGAGCCCGATTTCAGACCTGATGAAGGCCCGGCCAAGCCGGGCCTTTTTTCTTGCATCAACTCCCTCTTGAAATCTTTCTTGCCGCCGGGCAGCTTGCTGCAATGATCGACTTCCTCATCATTGGCGGCGGGATCGCCGGCGTTTCGGCGGCAGCGCGCCTGTCGCATCTGGGCAGTGTCGTCTTGCTCGAAGCAGAGCCGGGACTCGCCTATCACACCTCCGGCCGGTCGGCGGCTCTGTATGAACCATGCTATGGCTCTGGAGCTGTTGTCGAACTGACGGTGGCAAGCGGGGAGTATTTCCGGTCCGTGCCAGGACTTCTCTCTCCGCGGGGGATGATGGTTCTCGCACGACCAGACCAGGCGGAGACGTTCCGGAAGGATGTCAGATCCTACAGCCTCGATGTGATCGATGTTCAAGTGGCTGCCGAGCGCGTTCCGGTGATCAACACCGAAGTTGTTTCGCATGCCGCCTGGGCCGACCATGCCTGGGACATAGATACCGACCGTCTGATCCAGAATTTTGCCAGCGAAGCCCGTGCCAATGGCGGGGTCATTGAAACCTCCGCGCCCGTCACGGCCATCCGGCGCGACTCATCTGGTTGGGTGGTCATTACATCAAAAGGCGAGTTTCGCACCCGGCTGCTCGTGAACGCCGCCGGCGCCTGGGCGGACGATCTGGCAAAGATGGCAGGGGTCCCCCCCTTGGGACTTCAGCCGATGCGACGTTCGATCGCCCGCATACCGGCCCCCGGCGGAAATGACCTGCGTTCCTGGCCTATGATGTTCGGGGCGGGCGAGAGCTGGTATGCCAAGCCCGATGCGGGCGCGCTGATCGTCTCGCCTGCCGAAGAGCACCCGATGGATCCGCATGACGCTTGGGCCGACGACATGGTCCTGGCCGAGGGTCTGGCGCGCTACGAAGAGATGGTGACGGAACCGGTGACGCGACTGATCTCGAGCTGGGCCGGCCTGCGCACCTTTTCGCCGGATCGTGTGCTGGTGATCGGACGCGACAAGAGAGAACCGGATTTCTTCTGGTTGGCGGGTCAGGGCGGCTATGGGTTCCAGTCTTCGGCCGCCGCAAGCCAGCTTACGGCAGACCTGATCGGCGGACGGACCTCAGACCTGTCGGCCGCCCTGGTCGATGCGCTCGATCCCGCCCGGTTTGGCTAACACATTCTTTTTTATGCATCCGAATTGATCGAGGTCAATTCAACCCGCGTCGCCTTTCGCTACCTCGGGGCAAAGGAAAGGACGCGACCATGAGCTACAAGCAGAAGATTTCGGAGATGCGCAGCGAACTGCGCGCCATGAACAAGCTGATTCCCGAAGTCGCCAAGGGATTTGCACAGCTCTCGGCGGCGGCCAAGGACAACGGCCCGCTCGGCGTTAAGGAAAAGGAATATGTTGCCCTCGGCATCGCCATCGCCATGCGCTGCGAGCCCTGCATCAATTTCCATGTCGAGGCACTGATGAAATCCGGTGCCACGCGCGAGGAACTTGGCGACATCCTTGCCATGTCGATCCAGATGGGGGGCGGACCGTCGCTGATGTATGCCGCCCATGCGCTGGCCTGCTGGGATGAACTTTCTGCCGCCTGACCCTTCGATCCCCCCGTGACAACCCGCCCCGGTCACGCCAGAAAGCAACCGGACAGACGGGGAATGCGGACATGGCTTGGTTGGGGCGCAAGGCGCTGGTGGCGGCTCTGCTTGTGGTGCTGGCGGGATGCGGTGGCGGCCATCCCACGGGAATCCCCAAGGGATTTGACGACGTTGACCCGACCGAATGGCACGGGCGGAACAAGCCCAGCAACTACGACATCCATGGCATCGACGCCTCGCGCTTCCAGGGCGCCATCGACTTTGACGAGGCAGCCCGCGGCGGCGTGGGCTTCGCCTTCCTAAAGGCCACCGAGGGCGGCGATTTCGCCGATCCGATGTTCCAGACCAACCGCGAGGCTGCTCGGCGTGCTGGCGTGCCGGTTGGCGCCTATCACTTCTACTACTACTGCCGCACAGCTCAGGAGCAGGCCCAGTGGTTCATAGACCATGTTCCGGCAGAACCGGGCGACCTGCCGCCCGTGCTCGACATGGAATGGAACGGCTATTCCCCCTCCTGCCGCCTGCGCCCGCCTCCCGAGACCGTGCGATCCGAAGCGAAGATCTTCCTCGACATGCTGACGGCGCATTACGGCCGCAAGCCGATCATCTACACCTCGATAGACTTCTGGGAAGAGAACGAGATGTGGAAGCTCGGCGATTACCACTTCTGGCTCCGTGCCGTTGCAGGTCATCCGGCAGATGTCTATGGCGGCCACCACCGCTGGACCTTCTGGCAGTATACCGGGACCGGCCGCGCGCCGGGCGTGGACGGGCCGGTTGATCTGAATACCTTCAACGGATCGTCGCGCCAGTGGCGCAAGTGGCTGGAGGCCCATGCGCAGTAGTCAAGGGAGGTGAGCGATGGAATTCGACTCGCAAACCGGCATCTGCCGCTGTGGTCGGCTGGTGATCGAGGTTTCAGCGCCGCCGCTGATGACCGCCGCCTGCCACTGCCGGGGCTGCCAGCGGATGAGCTCCAGTGCCTTTTCCCTAACCGCGATCTTTCCCGCGGCCGCCTTCCATGTGGTGGCCGGAACTCCGGTCAAGGGCGGAGCGCAGGGGCCCGAGCTTGACCACTACTTCTGCCCGGACTGCAAGACCTGGATGTTCACCCGTATCGTCGGGATGGACGACATCGTCAATGTCCGGCCGACCATGTTCGATCGCCCCGACTGGTGCGACCCGTTCATCGAGACGATGACCTCGGCCCGCCTGCCCTGGGCCAGCACCCCGGCCCGCCACAGTTACGCGGCCTTCCCCGAAATGGCGGACTTCCCGGCGCTGTTGCAGGAGTTCGCCAACGAACGCGGCACGCAGGACCCATCCACCTGAGGGCTTTGGGCGCGCCGCTGTCCTTGCCCGCACGAGCGGGTTGCGGCGCGCAGACCAGCTGCCTGCGCAAAGTGGATAGACAGAAGCGCAAGCCGATGTGCCTATGGCGCCGTTGGCCCGTTGCGATTGGAAAAGACATGTTTTGTCTCCGGCATGCTGCCCCGCTGTTCTTGCCTCTGCTGCTTGGGACCACTGCGCTGGCGCAGAGCGCGGCTGAGATCCCGCCTCCAGGTCCGGACGAGCTCTCGTTCTCGATCACCAACATGGACCCGTCGGTCAGCCCCGGAACCGACTTCTATCGCTACGCCTCGGGGGCGTGGCAGGACCGTGTGCAGCGTCCCGAGACGCTGGCAAGCTATGGCATGCTCGACATCATGGGCGAACGGCAGAAGGCGCAGATGAAGGTCGTCCTCGCCCAGGCGGGCGCTGAGGCTGCAACAGCACCCAAGGGCAGCCCTGTCCAGCAGGTCGGCACGCTCTACAACGCCTTCCTTGACACCGCCGCCCGCGACGCCGCCGGCATGAAACCGCTCCAGCCCCAGCTTGACGCCATCGCCGCCATCCAGTCGAACGACGATCTGGTGCGTTACCTGGCGACGTCCTGGATCAACACATCCGCCCCTCCGGCCCTGATCGAACTGAAGCCGGATATCGGTTTCGCGGACAGTTCGCAGTACGTCATGATGGTCTATGCGGGAGCATTCGGCGTTCCCTTCGACGATGTTCTGGCCGAACCGCCGGACGGTCCCCGCCGCTCTGCCTACAAGACCTACCTGACGCAGGTGCTGCAGGTGGCGGGCTATGACCCGACCGAGGCCGCGCGCATGGCGGACCTTGCCACGTCGATCGAATCCGCACTGCAGCCCGGCAAGCTGAACCCGATCGAGGCCAACGAGCCGGTGATGGTCAACAACCCGATCACAGTCGAGGCGATGCAGGCACAGATCCCCGAACTGGACTTGCAACTCTATCTCGACACGATCGGCATTCCTAAGCCCGGCGAGATGAACCTGATGGAGCCGCGCTACTTCGCCGGCCTGTCCAAGGTTCTGCGTGAGCACAGCCTGCAGGACATCAAGGACTACATCACGGTCCTGACCATCGCCGGATATTCGGGTGTCCTGTCTACCGCCTTCGACGAGCCGACGCGCGCTTGGTCTGCCGCTTTGTCGGGCGTGCCCGTCCTGCCCTCGATGGAAGAGCGCGGCCTGGCCCTCGCCGTCGGCGCGCTCGGCCATCCGGTCAGCCAGATCTACGTCAAGGATTTCTTCACCGACGAACAGAAGGCCGGCGCGACCGAATTGATCGGGCAGATTGTTGGGGCCTTCAAGGCGCGCATTCCCACGCGCAACTGGCTGACCGAGGCCACCCGCAGCCAGGCGATGGCCAAGGTCGATGCCCTGACCGTGCGCGTCGGATACCCCGACACCTGGATCGACTTTTCAGGTGTCGAGATCGGCCCCGACCTTGTGACGAACCTCAACGCGACCGCCGCCTTCCAGAACCGCCGGATGCTGGCGAAGTTCGGCAAGCCCGTGGTGCTGGACCAGTTCTCGACCAAGAACACCTATGCCGTCGCCCAGAACGCCGCCTACAATCCGCAATTGAACGGCTTCGAAATTCCCGCCGCGATCCTGCAGGCGCCGATGTACGACCCGGACAAGGACTTCGCCGTGAACGTCTGCCGGATCGGCGCGGTCATCGGCCATGAACTGACCCACGGCTTCGACAGCATGGGGCGCCAGTTCGACGCGCAGGGCAACATCCGTGACTGGTGGACGCCGGCCGATGCAGAGGCCTTTAACCGGCAGGCGCAGAAGCTGATCGATCAGGCCAATGCCTATGAGGTCCTTCCCGGCCTGATGGGCAATGGCACGATCGAGGTCGGCGAGAACATGGCCGATGTCGGCGGCCTGACCCTGGCGATGGATGTCCTGCATCAGCACCTTGCCCAGCATCCGGACCAGAACGTCAAGATCGACGGCCTGACCCCCGAGCAGCGCTGCTTTCTGTCATGGGCGCAGCTGTGGACGACCAAGAGCTCTGACGAGTTCCTGCGCCTCATCATCGCCAACGATCCGCACCCGCCGGGGCCCTACCGGGCAGTCGCCGCACCCCAGAACCTCGACGCCTTCTATCAGGCCTTCGGGATCAAGGACGGCGATCCGATGTGGCTGCAACCCGAGAAACGGGTTCAGGCCTGGTGAAAGGCAAAAGCCGGGGCGACTGACCCCGGCATTCCCGGGCAATGGCCTCAATGCTGTTCAACTTTGATCGCTATTGGGGCAGGTCCAATCCAGAGCCGTCAATGGCCTGTTGTGCCGCAGCAATGGGACCGAATTTGCAGCGATGAAAGTCCACGGCGGCATGCGCATCGCTTCAGAGCGACGTCGCACCACGCCGCAAAAGTGCCATCGTGTCCAGTCAGAATAGCGACATGCAAACCGACACGCGCAGCGCGCTTCGAATTCAGGACATCACGCTCTCGCCGCTAAAGCGCGCCGCCGAATGGCTTCTGTTACTCGGCGTCCTGTCGATTTTGATTGCCATCCTTTTGGCGTTCCCGGCGATCTTCTATGCAGGGGGCGCCAAGTCACGGGTAGGCGCGTTCATGGATCGTGCCGACTACACCGGGCTAAGCATCGTGTTGCTCGGCACGTTCTGGTGGCTGACCACCGCCGTCCTTTCCGAAAGGCAGGCCCATGATCCTGCCCAGCCGGAAAGCGCTCGCGCCGTGAACCAGAGAATCGGCCGAGTCTTCATTTTGGTCCCGGTGACCACGTACATGATTGCCTACGCAACCGTTGCTTTGATCTTTCCTGCAGCCGAAATGGCCTTTCTCGGACGCACGATCCATCTCCCGATGAAGGTCGAGTCTGTCTGGTGGGCCAGGGATCGCGATTGCCATTACAAAGCACGGGTTCATATCCCGGGGTTCCCGGATATGACGGAGTTCTGTCTCTCCCCCACTCTGTTCCGAGCATACCATCCCGCGGACACGTTGGTGGCAAGCATCCGCGTTCATGACACGCTCTACGTGATCCGGGGGATGAATTGGGCGGCCGATGCAAGCACAGGAGCCGGTGCCGACGAGACTCTCCCGCCGGAATTCGCCGCCTTCGTCCTTCACCGCGCATTGGCCAAAGCGGCCACGGCTCACTCGGCCCGTGATCCGGAAAAATGAAAAGGGGCCGCGAGGCCCCAATTTCTTGACTCTACATACGGAATGCATACGGAAATCATACGATTTTCATATGCCCGTCTGTCAGCCATCCACCCGGATGCGGGCGTTCGTCGGGTCGAAGGGGCTGTCCTCGACCACCTCGGCATTCCACAGCTCGCGCAGCATCCTGACCTGCAGCTTCTGCCCCACCTGCGCCAGGTCCGGGCGGACATAGCCCATGCCGATCTGCTTGCCGAACGCCACCGAATAGCCGCCCGACGTGAGGCGCCCGATCTTCTCGCCGTTCAGCACCAGCGCCTCCTTGCCCCAAGGGTCGGCATCAGCCGGGCCGTCGATCAGCACCGTCACGCATTTGGCGCGGATGCCGGTATCGATCATCGCCTGCTTGCCGGTGAAATCCTTGGAAAGATCGATGAATCTGTCCAGGCCCCCTTCCAGCGGCGTCGCATCCCGGCCCAGTTCGTTGCCGAAGGCGCGGTAGGATTTCTCCTGCCGCAGCCAGTTCTGCGCCCGTGCTCCGACCAGCTTCAGCCCGTGCTTCTCGCCCGCCGCCATCAACTGGTCCCAGAGGTAGTTCTGCATCTCGATCGGGTGATGGAGTTCCCAGCCCAACTCGCCCGTATAGGCCACGCGGATCGCGTTGACCGGGCACATGCCCAGCTCGATCTTGCGCGCCGACAGCCACGGAAAGCGCTTGTTGCCCAGCACCGTCTCGGGATCGGCGTCCTTGACGATCTCCTTCAGGATCGCGCGCGAAGTCGGCCCGGCGATGGCGTAAACGCCCCACTGGGTGGTGACATCGTGGATGTCGATGTAACCGCCACCCGCCGCCATGAAGTCATCGGCTGATTTCTGGAGGAAATCATAGTCATAGGCCGTCCAGGCTCCAGCAGAGACGAGGTAGTATTCGTTCTCCTTCAGCCGGACGATGGTGTACTCCGTGCGCACCGTGCCGTGTTCGGTCAGAGCATAGGTCAGGTTGATACGGCCCACGCCCGGCAGCTTGTTGCAGGTGAACTTGTCGAGGAAAGCCGTCGCCCCCGGGCCACGCAGCAGGTGCTTGGTGAAGGCCGAAGCGTTGATGAGTCCGGCGGTCTTGCGGATCGCCTGCGCTTCCAGCACCGCGTATTCCCACCAGCCACCGCGGCGGAAGGACCGCGAGTTGTGGTCGTCGAACCCGATCGGCGCGTAGTAGTTCGGCCGTTCCCAGCCGTTCACCTGCCCGAACTGCGCGCCCGCCGCCTTTTCGCGGTCATAGGAGGGCGAGGTGCGCAGCGGCCGGCAGGCCTCACGCTCTTCGTCCGGGTGGTGCAGGATGAAGACGTGGTCGTAGCATTCCTCGTTCTTGCGCGCGGCATACTCGGTCGTCATCCAGTTGCCGTAGCGCTTGGGGTCGAGCGAAGCCATGTCGATCTCGGCCTCGCCCTGCGTCATCAGCTGGGCAAGGTAATAGCCGGTACCGCCCGCCGCGGTGATGCCGAAGCTGAAGCCTTCTGCCAGCCACATGTTGCGCAAACCCGGCGCCGGGCCGACCAGCGGGTTGCCATCGGGGGTGTAGCAGATCGGGCCGTTGAAATCGTCCTTCAGACCGGCGGTCTCGGACGACGGGATACGGTGGATCATGCTCATGTATTCCGCCTCGATCCGTTCCAGATCGAGCGGGAAGAGGTCGGCGCGGAACGACTCCGGCACGTCGTAGAGGAAGCGCGCAGGCGCGCCCTTCTCATAGGGGCCAAGGATCCAGCCGCCACGTTCCTCGCGGACATACCACTTGGCGTCGGCGTCGCGCAGGACAGGGTGCTGCGGGTTGGTCTTGCGCCATTCGACCAGCGCCGGATCGGGCTCGGTCACGATGTACTGGTGCTCGACCGGGATCGCCGGGATCTTGATGCCGAGGAGCCGCGCCGTGCGCTGCGCGTGGTTGCCGGTGGCGGTCACGACATGCTCGGCGGTGATGTCGAAGGTCTCCTCGCCCGGAACCAGCATGCCGCCCTTCTCGACCATCCGCGAGCAGGACACGATCCATTCCGACCCGGTCCAGCGATAGCCGTTGACCTGAACCTTCCGTTCGATCGTCGCGCCAAGCTGGCGCGCACCCTTGGCCATCGCCTGAGTGACGTCGGCCGGGTTGATGTAGCCGTCCTGCGGATGGAACAGCGCGCCCTTCAGGTCCTCGGTCCGCACCAGCGGCCAGCGGTCCTTGATCTCCTTGGGCGACAGGAACTCGTGATAGACGCCCGCAGTCTCGGCCACGCTCGAATAGAGCATGTATTCGTCCATCCGCGCATCGGTCTGGGCCATGCGCAGGTTGCCCACGACGTAGAAGCCGGGGTTCAGGCCCGTCTCGGCCTCGAGTCCCTTGTAGAAGTCCACCGAGTACTTGTGGATGTGGGTCGTGGCGTAGCTCATGTTGAACAGCGGCAGAAGGCCCGCCGCATGCCAGGTCGAGCCGGACGTCAGTTCGTCCCGCTCGATCAGCATCGTGTCCCAGCCCGCCTTCGCGAGGTGGTAGGCGATGCCGGTTCCGACCGCACCGCCGCCGACGACCAGTGCTTTGACATGGGTTTTCATGGGCAGACTCCGTCCCGAAAGATTTGGCCCATAGATGCCCGATCGTGCCGCCAGCGGGCAAGGTGCGCCGACCTTTGGCGTCCGAAAACGACATGTGCGACATGTCGCAGCCGGAGCTTGACCGGTTAGCTCGCGGCGGATAGCCCAACGGAATGACGCTGCGCCGATCCCCGCCTGATTTGCTCAACCGCCTCGTTCTGGCGGCGATGATGGCCATGATGACGGCTGCAGCGCTTCTGCCCGCCGGCTGGATGCCGCACCGCTCATCGGCCGAGATGCTGACACTGGTCCTCTGCACGCCGGATGGCCCAGAGGAAGTGCAGATGCCGCTTTCGGGCGACACGGCACCTTCCGAGGATCAATCGTCACCGCAGACCTGCGTCTGGGCTCTCGCTCAAGCTTTGGCGCTAGTGCCCGACCTGCCCGCGGTTCCTGCGGCGCCCGAAGTCATCGCACCTGCGCCGACTGACACCGCATGGCATGATCTCGTGCCGAATGCCCCTCCGGAAACACCTACGGCCAGAGGCCCCCCGTTCGTCGCCTGATTTCGACCCTTTTCACGAAATCTCGCAGGAGACCTCTGATGGACAACGTCCAATCCCAGGCCGCCAATCTGGCGCGCCCCAATCGTCATTACTTCACTGCCTGGCGCTGGCACTTCTATGCCGGGCTCTACGTCATCCCGTTCCTGCTGGTGCTGGCCACGACCGGCCTTGTCATGCTGTGGATCAGTGCAACGACAGAACTGAATGGCGAACGCGGTTTTGTCACCCCGAAGGGCAGCCCGCTTGCGGTCTCTGCCCAGCAGGCCGTGGCCGAGGCTGCCATCCCCGGTGGCGCGGCCAGCCAGTACATCGAACCGCTTGGCCCAGATCGCGTTGCCGTCTTCAAGGTCGATGCGGGCGAGGAATCAATGACAGTCGTGATCGACCCCTATAGCGGCGCGGTCGTCGAGACCTTCCCTTGGCGCGCCGGCTGGTACGACTTCGCCAACGACATCCACGGCAGCCTTTTGATCGGAGACTTCGGTGATCGTCTGATCGAGACGGCCGCCAGCCTCGGTGTGCTCCTTGTGGTCACCGGCATCTATCTGCACTGGCCACGCAACGGCTCGGGCAACCCCTTCGCTCCCAGGCTTGCGGCGCGGGGGCGTGCCTGGTGGAAATCACTGCACGGTGTCGTCGGCTGGTGGATGTCACTGGTGATGCTCGTCTTCTTCGTGTCCGGCCTCAGTTGGGCCGGCATCTGGGGCGACAAGTTCGTTCAGGCCTGGAGCACCTTCCCGGCCGAGAAGTGGGATGCCGTGCCGCTGTCGGACAAGACCCATGCCGACATGAACCACGGTGCGTCAAAGGAAGTGCCATGGGCATTGGAAAAGACGCCGATGCCCGAGTCCGGCTCTCTGGCCGGTCAACCGGCGGTGGCCGCCCCCGCGACTTTCGATGATGTCGTCGGTTTTGCCCGGGCACTTGGCTTCGCCGGACGCTTCCAGGTCAACATGCCGGCGGGCGAGGAAGGGGTCTGGACCATCAGCCATGACTCCATGTCGAACGATGGTCACGATCCGTGGGGTGACCGGACGATCCATATCGACCAGTACACTGGCAACATTCTGGCCGACGTGCGTTATGCCGACTACTCGACCTATGCCAAGATGATGGCCTGGGGCGTGGCCTTCCACGAAGGCGACATGGGGATCTGGAACCTTGCACTGAACACGCTGTTCTGCCTGTCGATGATCTTCCTGCCGATCTCTGGCGTGGTCCTGTGGTGGAAGCGGCGCCCTGAAGGCGCGGCGCGCATTGGCGCCCCGCCTCGCCCGCAAGACATGACGCTTTGGAAAGGCGCATTGGTGATCGTTCTGGCGGTCGGCGCCATGTTTCCGCTGGCGGGCATCGCCATGCTGGCTGTGGTTGCCATCGATGCGCTTATGCTGCGGTTTGCTCCAGGGCTGCGCCGCGCCCTGAATTGAAAGCGAAAGGCGCGGCGATTGACGCCGCGCCTTTCGATCTCTTTTTCTCTGTCGACGTCCTGACTTTAGATCCGCAGGAAGGGCTGCGCCAAACGCGGTATCAGGCTGCGGAACCGCAGCGGCGCGTCGGTGGCCGCCAGGCAGATGCAGGCCTCGCCCACCTCGGCCACCGGCGTGTGATCAACCTCCTCGGTCGCTATCTCGACATCGCCGGGACCGAAGCGATCGGTCTCGTCGCGGAACGCACCCTGAAGCACCAGCGTCAGTTCCATACCGCGATGGCCGTGATCGGGCACCGACTGGCCAGCGGGAATGTACAGAAGCCGGGCCGATGCTCCCTTTCCCGTGCGCAGGATCGCTTGCCGAACCCCCATGCCGACGGGGCGCCAGCGGACGGACTCAAGGTCGCCGCCGACATAATCAGTCAGTGGCGCGGGCAGTACCGACCGACGGCGCGAGGTTATGGCCTCTGCGCGAGACTGGGGCAATGCGAGGATACGGGCCAGCATATCGTCCATCTCGCCCGACGGTGCCGATGCCGTTTCGACGAGGGCGCCGCCCACCGCGTCAAACGCGGCGGCGCGGGCGCGACATTCGTCGCACATCGAAACGTGAGTCGCGACAATAAGGCTGAAGGCCTCGGGCAGCTCGCCGGCCGAGTAGGCCATCAAGAGTTGATCTGACAGGTGGTGGCGGATCGTCATGGTCGTCTTTCAGCTCATGTTCCGGCGCAAGCGATCCAGCGCCAGACGAATACGGGATTTGATCGTGCCGAGGGGCAGGCCCGTCTCGGCGGCGATTTCGGAATGGGACAGCTCGCCAAAATAAGCGCGCTGGATCAGGACACGCTGATTTTCAGGCAGGTCGGCCAGAGCTTCGACCAGCCGACGGCTTTCCTGCTGCAGTTCGAAGACGTCGGCCTGATCGGGCTCGTCCTCTGGACCCCACGGCAGATCCTCTGGCTCCGGACGACGCGACTTGCGCAGCAAGTCGATACGCCGGTTGCGGGCGATGGTGAATATCCACGTCGAGACACTGGCGCGGGCGGGATCATACAGATGCGCCTTCTGCCAGAGAATCGACATGACATCCTGAGTGCATTCCTCGGCCTGAGCATCCGATGCCCCTGCCTTGCGCAGGAAGGCCCGGACACGCGGCGCGTAATAGGCGAAGATCGCAGAAAACGCCTGTTCATCTGCATGGTCGCGCACCCTCAGCACCAGTGCCGGCCAGTCAGCCTCGTCCTCCATCCGCTTCACTGCTTTTCCCGACCTCTGCGGATGAAAACTCCGAACACGCACAGGATAGCCGGGCTGATCCAGTGGCGCATCCGCTTTCTCGCAAGGGGACATGTCGAAGCTCATGTGCAAGTTTACGTGGATTGCACGCAACCGGATCACTGCTATCGCACGAGCACTGCAAGAGGTAGCTGCCCATTAATGATCCACGGGCGGAAAGCCCGCGTAGAAATAACTGACCTCGCAAAGAAAAGGCCCAAGTGAACATGCCCTTCGAACGTCTAGCCCAAGTCCCGCGCAGGATCGCCGTCATCGGAGGGGGCATTTCCGGCATGGCCGCCGCGCACCTTCTGGCGCAGGATCACGCTGTCGTGCTGTTCGAGGCCGAACACCGTCTGGGCGGCCATGCGCGCACCGTGGTCGCCGGCAAACGTGGCGACCAGCCCGTCGATACGGGGTTCATCGTCTTCAACCGGGTGAACTATCCGCATCTTGTCGGATTGTTTGAACGTCTCGGCGTACCCTTGGTCGAAAGCAACATGAGCTTTGGCGCGTCCTTCGGCGGCGGCCGGCTCGAATACGGTCTGGCAAGCTGCTCTGCCCTGTTCGCGCAGCGGCGCAACGCGATCGATCCGCGGTTCCTTGGCATGCTGCGCGACATACTGCGTTTCAATTCCAAGGCCGTGGAACTGGCAAAGGACGAGTCGACGTCGCTTGGCGAATTCCTGCGCGAGCTCCGGACCGGGGACTGGTTCCGCGATCATTACCTGCTGCCGTTCTCGGGCGCGATCTGGTCCACACCCACAGAGGGCATGCTGTCCTTCCCGGCGCGGGCGCTTGTGCAGTTCTTCCGCAATCACAACCTTCTTGGCGTGACCGGCCAGCACCAGTGGTACACGGTCAAGGGCGGCTCGGTCGAATATGTCCGCCGGCTCCAGTCGGCAATGCAATCGCAGGGGGTCGACCTGCGACTTGGTGCCGAGGTAGCCGGGGTCCGCCGGTCGGCTATGGGCGTGTCCGTGCGGGTCACGGGCGGCGAATGGGAACCCTTCGACGAGGTGGTCTTCGCCACCCATTCCGACCAGACCCTGCGGCTTCTGTCGGACGCCACGCCAACGGAGGCAGCGGCGCTCTCGGCAATCCGCTACCAGCCAAACGAGGCGGTCCTTCATTCGGATCCTTCGGTCATGCCGCAGCGCAAGGCAGTGTGGTCATCCTGGTGCTACGTCGAGCCGGCAGGCAAACGGCCCGAAAAGATCGCCCTGAGTTACTGGATGAACCTGCTGCAATCCATCCCGCAGGACGATCCGCTGTTCGTGACGCTGAACGGCCAGACACCGATCCGCGACGAGCTGGTTCACGATGTCACGACCTTCTGGCATCCAGTCTTCGACCGGGGCACCCTGGCTGCGCAACAGTCGTTGCGTGAGATGAACGGCAGCCGCGGAACGTGGTTCTGCGGGGCCTGGATGCGGAACGGCTTCCACGAAGACGGCTGTGCAAGCGCGGTCGATGTGGTCGAAGCCATGCGCAGCGCCACGCGGAGTTCGGGTCAGACCCTTGGCGAAAATGCCGGGCATCCCAAGGAACTCGGCAGGAGGATGCTTGCATGACGGGCATCCGGCATCTTCAAGGCGAGACCTTTCACGGGCGAAAGGGCGGGCCGGCGAACAACTTTCGCTATGGCGTGGATTACGTCCTGCTAGACCCCGACCGCGATCGGGGGCCGGCGCTCTTTGCTCGCAACCGGGCCGGGCTAGTTTCCCTGCATGACACCGACCATGGCGGCGCGCCGACGCAGGGTCGCAGCACCGACTGGGTCCGGGAGGTTCTGGCCGAGCGTGGTTTGCCCGGCGAAAAGCGCATCCTGCTCTTGGCGCAGCCGCGCGTACTGGGCCATGTATTCAATCCTGTCTCCTTCTGGCTGTGCCACGATGAGACCGGTGCGCTGCGCGTCGTGATCGCCGAAGTCTCCAACACCTATGGCGACCGTCATTCCTATCTTTGCCACCGGGATGACCTTGCCCCGATGACGGCGACGGACGAAGTGAAGGCAACGAAGATCTTCTACGTCTCGCCTTTCCAGCCGGTCGAGGGCGAATACGCGTTCCGCTTCGACATCACCGAGGACCGGATCGCTATCCGGATCGATTACACGGCCAAAGGCCACGGTCTTGTGGCGACGCTTGCCGGTCCCGTGGTCCCGCTAACCAATTCCGGTATCATCGCGGCCTGTCTCCGGCGCCCGCTCGGCTCGCGCCGGGTCTTGGCACTGATCCATTGGCAGGCCCTGAAGCTCTGGTGGAAGGGCGTCGCCTTCCGCAACCGTCCCCTGCCTCCGGCGGACGAGGTGACTCGGTGACCGCAATGGCCGCGAAGATCCAACTGCGCGGTGCGGGCCTTTGGCCTTGGGCGCTTTTCTCGGGTCTGATCGCCGCGGCCGGGTTGCCGATCTACATCCATGCCCCAAAGTTCTATGTCGACAATTATGGCATCGGCCTGGGCGCGCTTGGGGCGGCGCTGTTTGTCCTGCGGCTGATTGACGTGGTGCAGGACCCTCTGCTGGGCTGGCTTTCAGACCGCCAGGCCAACCGCCGGGGCGTGATGGTGGCAGTTGCGCTGGTGCTGATGGCAGGGGCGATGATCGCGCTTTTCGCTGTCGCGCCCCCGTTCGCGCCACTGCTGTGGTTTTCGGTCACGCTGATCGTGCTGTTCTCTGCCTACAGCTTCCTTACCATCAGCTTCTATGCCGAAGGTGTCCGGAAGGCCGGAACCCTTTCGGGTCAGGGCCACCTCCGGCTTGCAGGCTGGCGCGAGGCGGGTGGCCTCGTCGGCGTCTCGCTGGCGGCGGTCGCGCCTGCGCTGTTGGGCCAGATCATGCCTGACCCATTTACCGGCTTCGCAATCGGGTTCGCGGTGCTTGCGTTGGCGGCCGGATGGGCCATGCGGCGTGACTGGATCGGAATGCGATCAGAGGCAACATCGCCCCTGGCTTCGATCGGCCCCATCCTTTCCGATCCGATCACTCGGCGGCTTCTGCTGATCGCATTGGTGAATGCCATGCCGGTCGCCGTGACATCGACCCTGTTCCTGTTTTTCGTCGAAAGCCGGCTGGACGCACCAGATGCGGCTGGACCGCTGCTCTTGCTGTTCTTTCTTTCCGCCGCGATCGCCGCACCTCTGTGGAGCCATCTGGCGCGACGGGTCGGGGCGCGACGGGCACTTGTTGCAGGCATGTCCCTGGCGATACTGGCGTTCCTTTCAGCGGCGGGTCTTGGCGCGGGCGATGCCTGGCCATTCGCTCTTATCTGCATGCTCTCGGGCGCGGCGCTCGGTGCTGACCTGACCCTTCTGCCAGCCGTTTTTTCGCGACGACTAGCGGCTGTCGCGCCGCAGGCGGGCATGGGATTTGGGCTTTGGAACTTTGTCTCGAAGCTGACGCTTGCCCTCGCGGCAGCGGGAACCCTGCCGCTTCTTGAACGCGCCGGCTTCGTGTCCGGCGGCGAAAACCCACCTGAAGCTCTACTCTGGCTCACGCTGCTCTATGCGGTCCTGCCCTGCGCCCTGAAGGTCGCGGCGATCGGTCTGGTCCTGACTGCACGGTTCGAGGAGGACATGCGATGACCCCTGCGCTTTTCACTGGCCTGTTCCTTGGTCTTGCCTTCGTGCTTCTGCTCGGCTGGGTCATCTCGCGCCGGATGGGATTTGAGGCGCAGACGCCGCGTGACTATGCAGCGACCGGACCCGCGTTTGATTTGCGCGCGCATCTCGACGGGCCCTTGCTATGCGAAGGTGTCATCTACGGCCCCCTGGGGCGGGTCAGCTCGCGCTTCGTCGCGCGGATGGAAGGCAAATGGATCGGTGCGCAAGGAAGACTGACGGAGCGCTTCCACTACGACAGCGGTACGGTTCAGGACCGGGTCTGGTCCCTGACGCTCGGCAATGACGGTTCAATCCAGGCCGAGGCACCGGATGTTCTGGGCGTAGGAGAGGGGCAGGCACAAGGCTCGGCGGTTTGCCTGAAATATCGGATTCGTTTGCCCGACGACGCAGGCGGGCATGTCCTTTCGGTGACCGACTGGATGTACCTGCTGGAGAACGGCACGATCATGAACCGCAGCCAGTTTCGCAAATTCGGAATCAAGGTCGCCGAACTGGTCGCAACGATGCGCAAGGTCCCGGCATGAGAGACTTCCGGGGCCAGCGTTACTGGCTGGTCGGGGCAAGCGAAGGACTCGGCGCCGCACTTGCGCGACGGCTGAGTGCAGCGGGGGTGGACCTTGTCCTGTCCGCTCGGAACGCGTCCAGATTGGCCGAAGTTGCCGCAGAACTTCCCGGCAAGGCCGAGACCTGGGCGCTGGACGTGTCGGACGCCGCTGCGGTCCGGGATGCCGCCCAAAAAATCGGACCGGTCGACGGTGTGGTCTGGCTGGCGGCGCTCTACTGGCCGATGCGGGCACAGGACTGGGACGCTGACCAGGTCGAAGTGATGTGCGATGTCAACTTCACCGGATGCGCTAGGGTGATCGGCGCGGTTCTGCCCGGAATGGTGGCGCGCGACAGGGGGCATGTGCTGATCGTCGGCAGCCTGTCCGGCTTCAGGGGATTGCCCGGCGCAATCGGCTACGGTCCAAGCAAGGCTGGAGTCATGGCATTGGCCGAGTCGCTCCATGCCGACCTTCGCGGCAGCGGCGTTACGGTTCAACTGGCCAATCCCGGCTTCATCAAGACACGGCTAACTGATAAAAACGACTTCAGCATGCCCTTTCTGATGACACCGGAGGAAGCGGCAGATCATGTCTTCCGCCTGATGTCGGGGCGGCGTTTTTCATCGAGCTTCCCCATTCCCTTTGCCTGGCTGTTCCGGGTTTCGCAATTCCTGCCAGACTGGCTTTACTATCGGCTCTTTGCTCCCCGACCGCGCTGACAGGATTTCGTGATCCGCCGCGTTCGGCAATTGCAACTGGCGGGAATCAGGATCAAACCGACAGCCGGGGCAGGATAGAGGCGAGCAGGAGGTCCGTCGTGACGACGGCTCAGATCGATAGCGTCCAGACTTCGGTCTGGCGGAACCGGATCACTCCGCTGATCGTGGCAACTGCCTTGCTGATGGAGAACATCGACAGCACGGTCATATCGACCTCGCTGCCCCAGATCGCGCGCGACCTGAATGCCGATCCCATCCATTTGAAGCTGGCTCTGACATCGTATCTGCTTGCGCTGGCGATCTTCATTCCCGCTTCTGGCTGGGCGGCCGACCGTTTTGGCGCGCGCAAGGTATTCCGGTTGGCGATCCTGGTTTTCACGCTCGGATCCATCGCTTGTGCCCAGTCCGACACTCTGCCGGAACTGATCGCCGCGCGCGTTCTGCAAGGGATCGGCGGGTCGATGATGACGCCGGTGGGCCGGCTTATCGTTCTCCGTTCCACCCCGAAGAGTCAGCTCGTCAACGCCTTGGCCTGGCTCACGGTGCCAGCACTGATCGGGCCGGTCATCGGCCCGCCGCTTGGGGGTTTCATCACCACCTATTTCGACTGGCGCTGGATTTTCTGGATCAACGTCCCTGTTGCCGTGCTCGGGCTGATCCTGGTCACGCTTCATATCCGCGACATCCGCATGGAGGATGTGGCGGAGTTCGACTTCCGTGGCTTCTTCCTCGTCGGGCCCGGCATCGCCGCCTTTCTGACCGGCATCACTCTGTCGGGCCTGACGCTCGCCCCGCCCATTGCTGTCTGGTCCCTCACTCTGTCGGGGATAGCGCTGCTGATCGCCTATGTCTGGCACGCGCTCCGCGTACCGGACCCGATCATGGACTTGCGGCTGCTGAAGTTGTCGACCTTTCGCATCAGCGTGACCGGCGGCACACTGTTCCGCATCGCAACTGGCGCCCTGCCGTTCCTGTTGCCGCTCATGCTCCAGTTCGGCTTCGGACTGTCGGCCTTCCACTCGGGGCTTCTGACGTTCGCCACCGGCGTCGGCGCGCTGACGATGAAGTTCCTGGCGCAGCCAATCCTCCAGCGGTTTGGCTTCCGCCGGGTGATGGTTGCCAATACCGTGATCGCCGCGCTCTTCCTGATGGCTCCGGGGGCGTTCCAGCCGGGCATGTCTTGGCTCCTGATGATAACGGTGCTGTTCGTCGGCGGCATTTCCCGCTCGCTGCAATTCACCAGCATCAATGCCGTCGCCTATGCCGATGTCCCACCTGAGCGGCTCAGCAGCGCGACCTCGTTCAACTCTGTCTTGCAGCAGTTGTCCGGCTCGGTCGGCATTACGGTCGCGGCCTTCGGGATCGAGGTCGCGCGGGGATGGAATGGCTCGGCAGAGTTGACGGCCGCGATCTTCCCACCTGTCTTCGTGATGATCGGCTGCCTGTCGCTGCTCGCGATCGTCCCGTTCGCCCGCCTCTCGCAGAGGGCAGGATCCGGCCTTCTGGGCGAGGCAGAGATGCCGCGGCGTGATCGGGACTAATCCCAGCCTTGGAGTTGCGGCAGCCCGTCGGTGATCCGGTAGTAGTCGCCTTTGTTTGCCACGAAGATGTGGCTGTCCAGCGATGTGCCGGTCGGGCCGTCAACCGCCCCTGCTTCGACCGAGAAATCCCCCGATGCATTTCGGAAGTAGAGGCTCGATCCGCAGGAGGTGCAGAAGCCCCTTTGTCCACCGCCGGGAGTGACGAATTCGGCGATCGTCGTGCGGCTTTGCCACTCGACCTGATCCTCCGGCGCATCGAAAGAGGCCGTGTAGTGGCCTGACAGCTTGCGGCACTGATTGCAGTGGCACGCTCCGACGCCGCCAATCGGGCGTGGCAGGGTGAAGGCGCAGGCGCCACACAGGCAGGACGCCCGAACGCGCTCCGGGGCCTGCACCTTGGACGGTGGCGGTCCTTCAGGTGCGTAGTAATCGCCAGCATCCTCGGTGAAGATATGCTCGGCCATCGCAAGCTCCGTTGGGCCGTCCAGCGCTCCGGGGGCGAAGGAGATCCGTGCCTCGCCAGCAGGCTGCCAGAAGAGAGAGGCTCCGCAGCCCCTGCAGAATCCACGCCGGGCGGACGGCGAGGAGTCGTACCAGGCAAGCGTGGTATCACGGATCAGGCGGAAACGTTCATGGGGAACCGAAGTCGCGGCCCAGTAGTGGCCCGACGTCTTGCGGCATTGGCTGCAGTGGCAGGCGATCACGTCGCGAAGCGGCGGGTCTGCCTCGAAAACTACTCCACCGCAAAGACAGCTTCCGCGCATCATCTCGGCTCCTGATCGACGGTATCAGCCTAACCCGTGGCATCGGCTGGAAAGGGGCGAAATCGTCACTCTGCGTCCTGGAACGTCTCTGCGAGGATGCGGGTCAGATGCCGCGCATCGTTCTCGCTGAAGGCGGCAGGCGTATCGCTGTCGATGTCGAGCACCCCCAGCAGCCGCCCCTTGCCGTTCCAGACCGGCAAGACGATCTCGGACCGCGTCGAAGAGGAACAGGCAATGTGGCCCGGGAAGGCGTCGACATCGGGCACGAGCTGAACCTCGCCAGTCCGGGCTGCGGCGCCGCAAACCCCGCGCGAGAACGGGATGACAAGGCATCCGTGGCCACCCTGATAGGGCCCGATCTTCAGAAGCTCGGGCGCGACGACCCGGTAGAAGCCGGTCCAGTCCGCCATTGGATGGGCAGCGTGAAGCTCGCAGACCACGGTCGCCATCAGCGCGACCGCATCCGTTTCGCCATGACAGAGAGCCCGAAGGCTCGTTTCAAACGCCGCGTAATCCATGACCCTGCCCAAGCCGCCAATCCCCGCCAACCTAGGGTCGTCGCTGAAAAAGGAAAAGGGTGGTGCAGACTTACCTTTGGATAACTTCAAGGGGGCTAGACTGCGACGGCAAGGGATCAAGGGAGAGATGGATGCGACTTCTGCCCAATGTCTGCTCGGACAGTCTGGTGATCGAGGTGGCCGAACCGCGGATCGACGCAGCCGTGGCGATCGAGTTCAAGGAGAAGATGCGCGACCTCATCAAGGATGCGCCTTCGCGCGTCGTTCTGGATCTGTCGCAGGTGACCTTTCTGGATTCGAGCGGTCTTGGCGCCGTGGTTGCCGTGATGAAGCTACTGGCACCAGAGCGGCGCCTGGAACTCGCCGCACTGACACCGACGGTCGAGAAGGTGTTCCGTCTGACGCGGATGGACAGCGTTTTCGTCATTCACACGGCGGTGTCCGATGTGCAGCGCACTGCGATCTGATCGACGTGACGATGCCGGGCTGAGACTGACCATTGCCGGGACTGCCAATGCGATCAGGCGGGCATTGGCCGAAATGGTGACCCGGCCACCTCTGGCCAGTCTTTGCCCTGCCGACCGGGGCACCGCCGAGATCGTGCTTGCGGAGATCCTGAACAACATCTCCGAGCATGCCTATGGGGGCCGCGGCGGACCGATCGAGATCTGCCTTCTTTGGGAAGAGATGGGCATCGCCTGCACTGTCATCGACACCGGTGCAGGCATGCCGCATGGTCAGCTGCCGCGCGGCGATCTGCGCGTGCACCCCGATGCCGCTGACCTGTCGGAAGGCGGCTATGGCTGGTTCCTGATTCGAAGTCTCACGTCCGACCTGCGCTACCTTCGCCAGCACAACCGGAACGAATTGAGCTTTCGGATCGTTCTCGGACAATAGGCGGGAAATGGCCCTTTGGTTCCCTCAGCGGAAACACCGCCAAATTCTTGCCGCATTTTGCCCGCGGCTTCGCCACAAGCTGAGTCAAGAGTCTGTCCTGTAGCTGCCAAAAGCTTCCCTCGGCATCGCGGTAACAGCCCCCACCCAGTCCGCGATGCCGAGGCCCTTCGGCTTGGAACCGGTGCATTCTGGCACTAGTGTCACGCCAAGCAGAGGGGACCACATGCGCGATTTTGAAACTCCTGGCCGGTCAGTCGTTCTGGCACTGAACGGCATGTGTGCAACGTCGCATCCCTTGGCGGCACAGACCGCCATCGGGATGCTCCAGGCGGGCGGCAATGCCGTAGACGCAGCAATTGCAGCAGCGGTGCTGCTTGGCATTTGCGAGCCGCAGATGACAGGCATCGGCGGTGATTGCTTCGTGCTGATGAAGCCAGCTGGCGATGAGCGCGTGATCGCTCTGAACGGTTCCGGCCGCGCCCCGGCCGGTCTGCACTCGGAAGACCTGCGCGCCCGCGGGCTTGCGGCCATGCCGCTGCATTCCGCCGATGCGGTGACGATTCCAGGCGCAATCGACGCCTTCTGCCGGCTGTCGACGGATTGGGGGCGGCTGGGCCTTGACGAGGTGCTCGCGCCGGCAATCCGCTATGCCGAGGAAGGGGTGCCGGTCGCGCCAAGAACGGCACTTGACTGGGCTGAGGCCACACCCGACCTGCAGGGCGCAGCCCGGCAGCATTACCTGTTCGGTGGTGCCCCGCCGCGGGTGGGCCAGATCTTCCGGGCGCCTGGACAAGCCGAAGTGCTGCGCCGGATCGCGGCCGAAGGTCGAAAGGGCTTCTACGAAGGCGAGGTGGCTGAGGACATGGTCGCCTCTCTTCAGGCCCTTGGCGGGGCCCACACGCTTGAAGATTTCGCCTCCAACTCATGCACTTACGGCGATCCCGTATCTGGCAGCTACAAGGGAGTGGAGTTGCTGGAGCATCCGCCGAACGGCCAGGGGGCGACGGCGATCCTGATGCTGAACATCCTGTCGCATTTCGATCTGGCGCCGCTTGACCCCTTCGGGGCCGAGCGTGCCCATCTCGAGGCAGAGGCGGCCAAACTCGCTTACGACGCCCGCAACCGGTTCATCGCCGACCCCGACCACATGGTTCGCGCAATCGATTACATGCTTGCACCCGAGACTGCGAGGCGGCTTGCAGCCCTGATCGACCCGAAGCGGGCGATGCCCGACCCGGCGCCGCTCTCCGAGGCAGTGCATCGCGATACCGTCTACCTCACGGTCGTCGACCGGGATCGGATGGCCGTTTCGCTGATCTACTCGGTCTACCACGCCTTTGGGTCCGGGCTTGCATCGAACCGGTTCGGCATCAACTTCCAGAACCGAGGGGCGGGGTTCACGCTTCAGGCCGGCCATCCGAACGAAGCGGCGGGGGGCAAGCGCCCGATGCACACGATCATTCCGGGAATGCTGCGGAAAAATAGCAATGTAATCATGCCCTTCGGCGTCATGGGCGGCGCCTATCAGCCCACCGGCCACGTGCGGTTCGTCACCAACATGCTCGATTACGGCTTGCATCCCCAGGCGGCAATCGATGGACCGCGCTGTTTTGCCGGCGCAACTGGGCTGGAGGTCGAGCGCGGCTATTCCGAGCGCGTGAAAAACCAACTGGCTGCCTTGGGCCACAGGGTCATCCCTGCAGACGGCCCGCTTGGCGGGGCGCAGGCGATCGGGATCGGCGAAGATGGCGTGCTCACAGGGGGATCGGACCCGCGCAAGGACGGGTGCGCCCTGGGTTACTGATGCGGTTCAGTTCAACTGGAACTGCAGCGGGTAACGACCATCTTCGAAATCGCCGAAAAGATCGGGCAGGTCGGGGTGATCCACCGGCTCGCCCGTTTCGTCGGGAACGAGGTTCTGTTCGGACACATAGGCAACGTAATAGCTCTGATCGTTTTCGGCGAGCAGATGATAGAACGGCTGATCCTTGTCCGGACGGCTTTCCTCGGGAATGGCGTCATACCATTCCTCGGTATTCGAAAACATCGCATCCACATCAAAAACCACGCCCCGGAACGGATGCTTCCGATGGCGCAGTATCTGGCCCAGATGATATTTGGCCTGCGTTTTCAACATATCAAAACAACCCCCATAAAAGGTGTAACTCCGCCCCCCCCAATTTGTCCACATCACCGAGTCGTGAATTGAGGAAACAATCTGTGGGGCTGTCCCCGACAGTCGGTCGCGGCTGTGCCGAAGCGTTGCGCTTGAGCGGCAGTGACGACGACATTGCAAGGGCGTGGGCAACAGCCATTTGCAATGCGGATGAATTGGCTTATCCTTTCGCAAAACAAAAGACTTCGAGAGGCAAATGAGCAGGCTACTCCGCGCAACACTCGTGTTGCTGCTGCTGGCGTCGTGCGGCGGCGGCCGGCAGTCTGCGCCGCGCAATCTTGATGACGCTTGCGCCTTCATCGACGAAAAGCCGCAATACTACTCGGCCATGCGCGCGGCCGAGCGCAAATGGGGCGTGCCGATCTATGTCCAGATGGCGGCGATCCATCAGGAGTCGAAATTCATTGGCAACGCCAAGACTCCCCATCAATTCGCGCTCGGGGTCATTCCGATGGGCCGGCAAAGCTCTGCCTATGGCTACAGCCAGGCGCTGGACGGAACCTGGGACGAGTATCGCGAGGATCAGGGTCGCCGGAACGCCAAGCGCGACCGGATCGGAGATGCGACCGATTTCATGGGCTGGTACATGACCGGTACCTACGCCAAGCTCGGCATTCCCATGGATGACGCGCGCAACCAGTACCTCGCCTATCACGAAGGCCGGTCAGGCTATGCCCGGGGAAGCTATCGCGACAAGCCGTGGCTGATGGATGTCGCCGACCGGGTGCAAAGCCGCGCCGACATGTATCAGACGCAGCTCATCCTCTGCGACCGCTAGCGCTTGGGCTTCTGCAGGTTGATATCGAACAGCGACATCGGGAAGCTTTCGGCCTGAACCAGGGGACCAAGCGTAATCTCGGTTTCGTTGCCCGCCTCATCTGTGATGATCCAGGCCTTGAGCGTCGTGGGGTTCGGCGAAAAGACAAGCTCGATCGTGCCATATTCCGGGTGTTCGGGGTCCTGCGCCAGAACGCGCGTGGTACCCCCTACCTCCCGCTGGCCGATGACCATCTTGGCTTTTCCAAGATCGACCTTGGGAGCAAGCACCAGATTCAGAGGTGTCCGACGAAGCGGATACTGCTCTGGCGGCAGGTTTGACTTGCCGTCGAAGATCGCGACCTGACCGCCGCCGGCGATGACCACGGTCTTCTCGGGAGGCGCATATTCAAACCGCGCCCGGCCTGGCCGGCTGATATAGAGCGTGCCCTTCGACTTTGACCCGTCGCCATTGACCTGAACAAAGTCGGTCTGGGCCTTGGTCAGGCTGTTGATGTAGCGCGACAGCTCGGAAAGAGGGATGGGAGCGGCAAGAGCCGGGAAACTTGCGACCACAAAGGCCGCTACGGCGATGGAAGTGCGAAGCAGTTTCATGCCGCCAATCTAGTGGGCTTTGCGCCGCTCTGCACCCCCGCGCATCTCACGATGCGATGAGCGGGGGCGGCCTTCCGCCGGATTTACTGCTCCGGCAGCAGGATCTCGCGCTTGCCGACATGGTTGGCCGGGGTGACGACGCCCTGCTCTTCCATCTGCTCGACGAGGCGCGCGGCCTTGTTGTAGCCGATGCCGAGCTTGCGCTGGATATAGGAGGTCGAGCACTTCCGGTCCTTGGCGACGATCGCCACTGCCTGATCATAGAGCGCGTCGTCTCCCCCTTCCCCGCCGCCGAGACCAAGGACGAGGTCGATGTCGTCGGCCTTGTCATCCTCCGGCCCCTCGACCACGCCGGACATGTAGACGGGCGGGCCGAAGCTCTTCAGGTGGTTGACGATTTCCTCGACTTCCTCGTCGGACACGAAGGGCCCGTGGATGCGGGTGATACGCGCACCACCGGCCATGTAGAGCATGTCGCCCATTCCAAGCAGCTGCTCCGCCCCCTGCTCGCCCAGGATGGTGCGGCTGTCGATCTTGGAGGTGACCTGGAAGCTGATCCGGGTGGGGAAGTTCGCCTTGATCGTGCCGGTGATGACATCGACCGAGGGGCGCTGCGTCGCCATGATGAGGTGGATGCCCGAGGCACGAGCCATCTGGGCGAGGCGCTGGATGCAGGCCTCGATCTCTTTCCCCGCCACCATCATCAGGTCCGCCATCTCGTCGACGATGACGACGATATAGGGCAGTGCGACAGGCGCGAATTCCTCGGTCTCGAAGACCGGATCACCCGTCAGGTCGTCAAAGCCGGTCTGGATGGTGCGCTTGAACATCTCGCCCTTGGCCAGCGCCTCGCGGACGCGGCCGTTGTAGCCCTCGATGTTCCGTACGCCCATCCGCGACATCTTGCGGTAGCGTTCCTCCATCTCGCCCACGACCCATTTCAACGCGACGACCGCCTTCTTCGGGTCGGTGACGACCGGCGAAAGCAGATGCGGGATGCCGTCATAGACGGAGAGTTCCAGCATCTTCGGGTCGATCATGATGAGCCGGCATTCCTCGGGCGTCAGCTTGTAGAGGAGCGACAGGATCATCGTGTTGATGGCGACCGACTTGCCCGAACCCGTGGTCCCCGCGATCAGCAGATGGGGCATCTTCGCAAGGTTGGCCACGATCGGGTCGCCGCCGATATCCTTACCGAGTGCAAGCGGCAGGCGCATGTTCGAGTCGCCAAAGTCGCGGGCGGCAAGGATCTCGCGCAGAACGACCTTCTCGCGATGCGCATTCGGCAGTTCGATCCCGATCACCGAGCGGCCCGGCACGGTCGACACGCGGGCCGAGAGAGCGGACATGGAACGGGCAATGTCGTCGGCCAGACCGATGACGCGGCTCGCCTTCAGACCCGGCGCGGGTTCGAGTTCGTACATCGTCACGACCGGGCCAGGCCGGACCGAGACAATCTCGCCCTTCACACCATAGTCGTCGAGCACGGATTCGAGCATCCGGGCGTTTTCCTCCAATGCCTCTTCGCTGAGGTGACTGCGGCTGGAGGCCTGCGCCTGCGTCAGAAGCGACAGAGGCGGTGGCTCATAGGCCGTCACCTGTTCTTCGAACTTCAGCCGCGGCTGGGACTCCTGCACGGCCTGGCGCGAAGGTTGCGGTTTCCTGACTGCCGGCTGAACGACCCGCCGGGGCTCTTGCAATTGCAGCGGCGACCCGAGGCGGGGCGAAGCCGGCGGCACGTCCGCCAGGTAGTCCTCTTCGTCGAATTCCTCGTCGTCGAAGCTGTCGTCCTGCACGAAGGCAGTCGCAGCCTGCTGGTGCGGCGCGGTCATTGCGTCGTCTTGCCCGGCTTCCAGGATTTCGTCCTCGTCAAAGAACTCTTCGCCGTCCCATTCCTCGACTGCCGGCGCACGGGTTTGGATCGCGGGGCTCACCTGTTGGGCGGGGGTGCGGCTGAGATCGGCGATCAGCGGCTGCGGCCCGCGTGCCCTGGCCACCGGCGGTTCTGCGCGGGGGGCCGAGATCACGGGCTCGGTCACGGGGCGACCGGTCGCGCGGGTGCGGATCGCGTCGCTGATCCTGGCGCGAATACGATCCTCGGTCGGGGCGTCCGCATAGTCTTCGCCAAGGGTCAGGCGCGGTTCGACCAGCTCCGGTTCGATCGAGCGGCGCAGGATGTTCGGCATGCGCGACAACAGTCCGCCTTTCGGCCGTATCGCCGCGATGGCGCGCACGGGCGCCGCAAGCGTGGACGCCGAGGCGGCCATTCCGATCGCAGCGGCGGGCACGGCAGTGGCAGCGGCGCGCATCACGACTGGTTCGGCCACGGTTTCGCGGGGATAGCGGACATCTGCGCGCAAGCGAGACGGGTTACCCGGCATCGTGCGACCGGACGCAGCCAGCGGTTCGGGCGCGTAATCAGGCTCAGGCTCCACCACCTGTGCGGAGCGAATGCGCGACGACCAGGCAGGGCGAGCCGCTACGGGCTGTGCCACGTGCATGCCAGGCTCTGCAACGGCCCTCGCCTCGCGGCGGGCCTGCTGCCGGTCACGCATGTCGCGCGCAGCGCGGGCTGTTCCGGCGGCCCCCTGCCCTGCCCAGGTCACGAGACGGGCATAGGTCATGATCACGCCGACATAGAGGAAACGCAGAACCGAGCGGACCTCTTCCTTGTCGAAGCCGGTCACATAGAGAAGCATGAGGATCAGTGCGATGCCCGAAAGCACCGACAGGACCTTCAAGCCGATGGCCGCGCCGAAGGGCAGGATGCCCAGCAGCGCACCGACGATCGTGTCGCCGAACAGCCCGCCAAGACCAAAGGAATGCGTCCACGACGCACCCGGCACATGGGTCGAGGCAAAAATCGAGGCCAGTGCAACGCAGATGACCGCAAAGATGGTGCGGCCCATGGCGCGATCCTCGCCCCGGTGCAGCATGAAACGAAGCCCCCAGGACAAGAGGATCAGCGGCACCGTCCAGGCACCCTTGCCGCAGATGATGACGAGGGTCGAAGCTGCCGCCGCGCCGAAGCGGCCCATCAGGTTCTTGGCCGGCTCGGTCGTGGCGACCATCCAGCCCGGATCCTCGGGCGTGTAAGTCCAGAGCATCAGCGTCACGGCCAAAGCCGCGATGATCAGCACGAGGCCCAGCAGTTCTTTCCCCCGACGCTCCAGCATCGCCTGGACGTTCTGGTCCAGAAGGGGGTCACGCTGCCTAGACTGATACGAAGCCATGCCCTGTCGTCCTCACACGTAGAGGCAGTCGCGAAGCCGCTCGAGCCCGCGCTGCGTTTCTTGCCTTGGGGCCACCAAAGCGACCCTGATGTATTCCTTGCCGGGGTTCTGCCCGTTCACGTCGCGCGAAAGGTACGCCCCCGGCAGCACGCGAACGCCGGTCTGCTGCCAGACCTTCAGCGAGGCGGCCTCGCCATCCTCGACAGGCAGCCAAAGGAAGAAGCCACCCTCGGGCAGCTGGAACCCCTGCACGCCCGCGAAGATCACGGCGGCATCGGCGAACTTCTCCTGATAGAGGGCGCGGTTCGCCTCGACATGGTCCTCATCCTGCCAGCACCGTTCCGAGACACGCTGGATCGGCAGGGGCAGCGGCGCTCCGGCAAAGGCTCGCAGCTTGCGGATGCGGGCGATCCCCTGACGCCCTCCGGCCACGAAGCCGGAGCGCAGGCCCGGCAGGTTCGACCGCTTCGACAGCGAATGGAAGGTGAAAACTCGCTCGGGATCAGTATTGGTCGCCGCTGCGACATGAAGCACCCCGGGCGGCGGCGCCGACCGCCAGATCTCGGAATAGCATTCGTCGGCCAGTACGGTGAAATCGTGCTTCTCCGCGAGCGCAAGCAGGCTCGCCCAATACTCGCGCGAGGCGACGGCGCCCTGCGGGTTGGCGGGCGAGCAAATATAGGCCAGCGCCACGCGGTCGAGCAGCTTCGGATCGAGCCCGGCATAGTCAGGCAGGAACCCGTTGGCGGACGTCGCTGGCACATAGACGGGCTCTGCCCCAGCAGCGAGCGCGGCCACGGCGTAAACCTGATAGAAGGGGTTCGGCATCAGGACGACCGGGCGCTGGCCGTTCTTCGTCTCGGGGCACAGGGCAAGCCCCGCGTTGAACAGCCCCTCGCGCGTGCCGTTCAGCACCATCAGCCGCTCCGGCCCGACCTGAACGTGATAGCGGCGCTGGATCCAGCCCGAGATCGCCGAAAGGAGCTCAGGCGTGCCGTCGTTCGGAGGATAGACGCCGAAACCTTCGAGATTGGCCGCCAGCACTTCGCCCACAAAGGCAGGCATAGCATGGGTCGGCTCGCCAATGGACATGGCAAGGGGTTCGCCGCCGGGAGCGTGCGAATCCAGAAGGGCCCGCAGACGCGGGAATGCGTATTCTGGCAGGTTCGAAAACCGCTCGGGAAACGCCATCACTGCCTCATTTCCGGGGTCGTTTCGCCCCGTTTGCGGAAAGGATACCGGCAGTTTGCGGCGCGGTCCAGAAAAAGGCCGCGAGAAAACGCTCCGATCGGGATTCCTTGTTGCTTTTTCGCCGGTTCGCCGCGCTAACGCAGCGCCGCTTCCACCGCCGCGCCCAAGCGCAGAAGGCGCGCCTCGGCAAAGGCGGGGGCCATCAGGCTGATCCCGCAGGACGGTTCGCCGGCCGGAAGGGTCAGAACACAGGAGCCCATCAGATTTCCGATGCGGGTGTTGCGCAGGGCCAGAAGATTCTCGGTTACGAAATAGGCGTCGTCGGTCATCAGCCGGTTGGCATTGGGCGGCAGGATCGGCGAAGTCGGCAGGATCACGGCATCGGCCGTGGCAACGCGCGCCGCCCAGATCCGGCGAAGCTCTTCCAACCGACGCCACGCCGCGACATAATCTGCGGCCGTGAAGCTGGCTCCGGAGCGAAAGCGTTCGAGGATGCGCGGGAACATCTTCTCTGGCGCCGCCTCGATCTTGTCGCGCCAGATGGCATAGGCTTCTGCGGTAAACAGGATGCCTGCCAACGACATCGCCTCGGCCACCTCGGGCGCGACAAGGCGTTCGACGGTCGCACCCGCAGCGATCAGGCGGGCCACCGAGTGGTCGAAGGCCATCTCGGGCGCGGGCCGAAGATCGTCAAGCGCCACGGTCTCGAGCACCATCAGCCGAGCTCCGGCCAGTGCCACACCGCCCAGGTCGGGCGGCGCGGCGCCCTGCAACTGGCCAAGCAGCAGCGCGCAATCCTCGACGCTGCGCGCGATCGGGCCAATCGTGTCGAAGCGCTCGCAGAGCGGAACCACACCATCCAGCGGCAAGAGTCCCGATGTCGTCTTGAGCCCGACGAGATCATTCCAGGCGGCGGGAATGCGAACTGATCCTCCGGTGTCAGAGCCAATGGCAGCGGGTGCCAACCCGAACGCCACCGAAGCCGCGGCACCGGATGACGATCCGCCCGGCGCGGCCCCGGGATCATTGATGCAGGGCGGAGAGGCCGTCACCGGATTGATCCCGAGACCCGAGAAGGCAAGCTCGGTCATGTGCGTCTTGCCAAGGCAAACAAGTCCTTGAAATGTCGCGCGTTCCAGGACAAGCGCATCCCGCTCGGGGACGCGACGACGCAGCAAGGCGGTCCCGGCTTCGGTCGCGACGCCAGCGGTGTCGAAGAGATCCTTCCAGCTGACAGGAACCCCATCGAGCAGACCCCTGCGCAACCCCGCCTTTACCCGGCCCGCTGCGGCCATCGCCTCGGCCCGTGCCCGCTTCGGCGTCAGACGGGCATAGATCCGACCGGCAAGCGGATGCTTGTCGATCGCGTCCAACTGCGCTTCGACAAGCTCGACCGGGTGGATCCGGCCTTTGTCAATTGCGCGCCCAAGCTCCGCCGCCGTCTGCCCCAGCATCGTCATCTCCGATCCGACTGTGGCGAACGGTAGCGGCAGAGCAGCGCATGGACAATCCCGCCATCGGGCGCATATTGCGGGACATGGCATATGACAGCGATATTCTGATCGTGGGCGGCGGGCTGAACGGCCCGGCTCTTGCGCTTGCCCTGGCCCAAGGCGGGCTGACTGTCACGGTGATCGACGCACGTCCGGCCCCGACCCGTGCCGAAAAAGGCTTTGACGGGCGCGCCTATGCGCTCGCCATCGCCTCGAAACGGTTGCTCACGGTTCTTGGCGTCTGGCCTCAGGTCGCCGCGTACAGCCAGCCGATCCTGAAGATCAAGGCGAGCGACGGTCTGGCGGGACAAGGCGCCGCGCCTTTCTTCCTGACCTTCGATGCGGCCGAAATCGAGGAAGGCCCCATGGGCTTCATGCTGGAGGACAGGTTCCTCTACTCGGCCTTCCTGGACGCCATGACCACGACACCGGGGATCACGCTGCTATCCGGGGAAACGGTCACGCAACAGGAGACCACTTCGAACGGCGCCAGCGTGACCCTGGCCTCGGGTCGGCGGATGTCCGGCCGCCTGATCGTCGGCTGCGACGGACGCGGCAGTGGGACGGCCACGCGCGCGGGCATCCGTCGCCATGGCTGGGGCTATGGTCAGACGGCGCTGGTCACGGCGATCGCCCATGACCTGCCGCACCACGGCATAGCACATCAGTTTTTCATGCCGGAGGGGCCGCTGGCCATCCTGCCGCTGCCCGGCAATGTCTCTTCCATCGTATGGAGCGAGCGTGACGATATTGCGCGGCAAATCCAGGCCTTGTCAGACGATGAATACCTTGCCGCGCTGCGCCCGCGTTTCGGTGATTTCCTCGGCGAGATCCGACTGGCAGGCGAACGCTTCACCTATCCCCTTTCGCTGAGCCTAGCCGAGAAGTTCGTACTGCCGCGGCTGGCCTTGGTGGGAGATGCGGCACATGGTGTGCATCCAATCGCCGGCCAGGGCCTCAACCTTGGCCTGCGCGATGTCGCCGCCCTTGCCGAAGTTCTGGTCGAGGCCTCCCGCCGGGGCGAAGACATCGGAGCAATCGATGTGCTGGAGCGCTACCAAGTCTGGCGGCGATTTGATTCAACCATTCTTGCGCTCGGCATGGATACGGTCAACCGACTGTTTTCGAACGACAATCCATTCTTGCGGGCAGGCCGGGACATCGGGCTTGGCCTAGTGAATGCAATGCCGTCCCTTCGGCGCGGCTTCATCCGCCAGGCGGCCGGGCTTGCGGGCGATCTGCCGCGCCTCCTTGCGGGTCAGGCGATCTGACCCGAGGCTCAGTCGAGCGTGCGCGCTTCGCTGACAAGCATGATCGGTATGCCGTCCCGGATCGGGAAAGCCAGCGCCGCAGCACGAGAGACGAGTTCCTGCTTCTCGGCGTCGTAGGTCAGAACCGCCTGCGTCAAGGGACATACCAGCGCCTCGAGCATATGGCGGTCAAACAGTGGGGCGGTTTCGTGTTCGGTCATTGCAAAGTCTCGTCAGTCGAGCCGCCGCGCAGCGTAAACTCGATCAGGGTTACGAGGGTTTCGCGCCGCGTCGGCAGCGACGGGGCTTCCAGAAGCGCCTGTTTGTCCTCGGGTGCAAAGGGGCAAAGCATCGACAGCGAATTGATCAGCAGTTCGTCCTCGGCCTCGTTCAGGCTGCTCCAGTCGGTAGAGAGGTGCATGGCGTCGAAGTACCGGTTGAGCTGACCCAGAAACTCCTCGCGGGAAAAGCCGGGATCGCATTCCGCCGTGCCCAGATCACGGGCGAACGGGGCCCAGTCCACCTCTGCCCGGCGATAGGGAGTAAAGCCGCTGACCTCGTTGGTCAGGCGAAAACGCGAGATCCCGGTCAGGGTGATCATGTAGCGCCCATCCTCGGTTTCCGAGAAACCCGTCAGTCGCCCGGCACAACCGATCGCCTGAAGTCGCTTCTGCGCGGCGCCCGGCACCTCGCGCGGCTGGATCATGCCGATCAGCCGGTGAGAGGTCTTCATCACGTCGTCGAGCATCTGCAGATAGCGCGGCTCGAAGATATGCAGCGGGAGCCGCGCCCGGGGCAAAAGCAATGCCCCGGACAAAGGGAATATGGGGATGACATCGGGCAGGTCGATTGAGCGGGTCATGCCCATGAAGCTAGTCCCCGGCCGTGTTCAGGCAAATATCATCGACGACAGGCGCCGCCGACCCTTGAGCACGATCGGATCCTGCGGTTTCAGCGCATCGAAGATCGTCAGAAGCTGCGTCCGGGCGGCACCGTCGTTCCATTCTCGGTCACGGCGGAACAGTTCCAGCAATTCATCCACGGCCTCCTCGACCTTGCCCGAGGCATGAAGCGCTAGCGCAAGGTCGAAGCGCGCCTGGTTGTCGCCGGGGTTGGCATCGACTGCAGCCCGCAATTCGGTCTCGGGGCCGGCATTCGCGGCCTGCCGGGCCAGTTCGATCTGCGCCCGTGCTGCATCGAATTCCTTGGTTTTTGCGACCTCGGGCGATGCTGCATTTACCAGCGCCTGCGCCTGGTCGATCTGGTCAAGTGCGAGGTGGCTGCGGATCAATCCGGCGTAGGCGGCGCCGTTGTTCGGCTCTTCGCCCAGGATCGCGGCAAAGGTCTCGGCCGCGTCGGTCGCTGCACCTTCGGCCAGCATCTGCTCAGCGGCCTCTATCGCATCGGCCAGGCCGCCATCTCCGGCCAGGGCGCTGACACGGTCGATAAACGTCTTCAACTCCGACGCGGGTAGCGCCCCCTGGAATCCGTCGACGGGCTGTCCCTGCCAGAATGCGTAGACGGTCGGAATGGACTGAATGCGCAACTGGGCGGCAATACGCTGATTCTCGTCGACATTGACCTTGACCATCTTCACCTTGCCGCCAGCCGCCTTGACGGCAGCCTCAAGAGCGGGGCCGAGGGTCTTGCAGGGGCCGCACCAAGGCGCCCAGAAATCGACGATCACCGGCACGGTCTGGCTGGCATCGACCACGTCGGCCATGAAGGTGGCTTCGTTCGAGTCCTTGACGAGATCGCCCTGCGCCTGCGGCTTGTCCCCAAATCCGAACATCGTTCGTCTCCCAAATGATCTGTTGCGCCCTATATGAGCGCGGCACCGTGAAAGGCCAAGGGGGCGCTCACAGGTCGAAGGTCGCAAAGACCGGCACGTGGTCCGAAGGCTGCTCCCATCCCCGGGCATCGCGCAGGATCCGGCTGCCATGCGCCGCACTTGAGATGTCTGGCGTGGCCCAGATGTGATCCAGCCGGCGGCCCTTGTCGGCGGCATTCCAGTCGGCCGAGCGGTAGGACCACCAACTGTAGAGCAAGCCCTGCGGAATGTCCTGCCGGGTCACGTCCACCCAACGGCCCGACTCTTGCGCCGCGGCAAGATGCTCGACCTCGATCGGGGTGTGGCTGACGATCTTCAGAAGCTGCTTGTGGCTCCAGACGTCATCCTCGCGCGGGGCGATGTTGAGGTCGCCGACAAGGATCGACTTCGACGGCCTGTCGGCGCGGAAATGGTCGCGCAGGTCGGTCAGGAAATCGAGCTTCTGGCCGAACTTCTCGTTCTCCGCGCGGTCCGGGATATCGCCCCCGGCCGGCACATAGAGGTTATGGATCGTCACTCCGTTCTCGAGCCGGGCGGCGACGTGGCGGGCGTGACCCAACGTGGCGAAATCGCGGTCACCGGCATCGGAGATCGGCAGTTTCGACAGGATCGCGACACCGTTGTAGCCCTTCTGTCCCCGGGCAACGACATGCGTGTAGCCAAGTGCGCGGAAGCCATCGAGCGGAAGCTTGTCGACCGGGCTCTTGCATTCCTGCAGGCAAAGAATGTCGGGCGCATTCTCGCTCAGCAGCCGGAGCACCAGACTTTCCCGCAAGCGGACCGAGTTGATGTTCCATGTGGCGATGGTGAAGGGCATAGGGCGTCTCCTCTGGGGCCGGCAGACTAGGGCGGTGCCCTGCAATGCTCAAGCCCGCGGACCGATCTGGACATCGAGGAAAAAAGCGGCCGGGCTCGCGCCCGGCCAGGTCCAACAGGGAGGTCGCCGCGCCATTGCCCCGACGCGACCAGGGGATCTCAGAGAGGACAATATACCCTATCGTGCCTTCATAAGACTAGATTCTGTCAACAATGCGGCAATCAGGCAACCAGCCTGTATCCGCCGCTTTCGGTGACCAGCAAACGGGCATTCGAAGGATCGGGCTCAATCTTCTGACGAAGCCTGTAGATGTGCGTTTCCAGAGTGTGAGTCGTGACCCCGGCATTGTAGCCCCAGACCTCGTGCAGCAGCACATCCCGCGCCACCACGCCCTGACTGGCGCGGTAAAGATATTTCAGGATGTTGGTTTCCTTCTCGGTCAGGCGGATCTTCCGCTCCTTCTCGTCGACCAGCATCTTCTGGGCGGGCTTGAAGGTATAGTGGCCCAGCTGGAACACCGCGTCTTCCGACTGCTCGTGCTGACGGAGCTGCGCCCGGATACGCGCCAGAAGGACCGGAAACTTGAACGGCTTGGTCACGTAATCGTTCGCGCCCGCATCGAGGCCAAGGATTGTGTCGGCGTCCGAGTCATGGCCCGTCAACATCAACACGGGGCACTTCACGCCCTGCTTGCGCATACGACGGCACAGTTCGCGACCGTCAGTATCGGGCAAACCAACATCGAGGATGACCAGGTCATAGAGGCCTGCCTTTGCCTTCTCCATACCCTCGGCCCCGTTTCGGGCTTCGAACACGTCGAAATCCTCAGTCATAACCAGTTGCTCGCTCAGGGCTTCGCGCAGATCGTCGTCATCATCGACAAGCAGGATCTTCTTGAGGTTGGCCATCTTGTTGCTCCTTCCCGTTCCTTGTCGCCAGATGCGTCTGGATCACGAATCCCGCAAGAATTGCGACAGAGTTCTCACGCGCTCGTGTCGCTCAGGCGGGAAATGTTTCAATTCTGCATGATCCGACATAGATACGCAGGCAGAAGCCCTGCCCACGGATGCCGCGATGAGCCTTGGTCCCACCATCGTCGAACGTCTTGCCCGCGCCGGGGCGGACCTGCGCATGGGGGTGCCCGTCGTCCTGACCTCCGGGGGGCGAGGCGGACTTGCCGTGGCTGTCGAGACGCTCTCGACCGAACGGCTGGCCGAGTTGCGCGCGCTTGGACGACCTGAACTCGCGATCACGTCCTGGCGGGCGGATACGCTGAAGGCGCGCGCCTATGACAATGACCTGGCGCGGATCGCCGTGCCCGACGAAGTTGGAATCGACTGGCTGCATTGCATCGCGGATCCGGCCGATGACCTGCGCTTGCCGATGAAAGGGCCGCTGTCGTCGCTCCGCGAAGGGCCGGCCGATCTGCACCGGGCCGCGATCCAGTTGGCAAAGTCGGCCCATCTTCTGCCAGCTGCCGTGCTGTTGCCGGTGCCCGACGCGGTTGCAGTCGCCGCGAGATTGAACCTGACCCTTCTGCCACTCGACGAGGCCGCCCCCGAACTTATGCGGTCCTCGCCGCTGCATCCGGTTGTTTCGGCCCGCCTGCCGATGGCTGCGTCGCAAGCGGGTCGCCTTCACATCTTTCGCCCTGAAGACGGGGGCGAGGAACATTACGCGGTCGAAATCGGCCGGCCGGATCGGTCGCGTCCAGTGCTGGCACGGCTTCATTCGGCCTGTTTTACCGGGGATGTGCTTGGCAGCCTGAAATGTGACTGCGGCCCGCAACTGCGGGCGGCGCTGGCGCAGATGGGTGAGGAAGGCGCTGGCGTCCTGCTGTACTTGAATCAGGAGGGGCGCGGAATCGGCCTAGCCAACAAGATGCGGGCCTATTCGCTGCAGGACCAGGGATTCGATACGGTCGAAGCCAATCACCGCCTCGGGTTCGAGGACGATGAGCGCGACTTCCGCATCGGTGCCGGCCTCCTGCGATCGATGGGCTTTTCGACGGTGCGGCTGCTGACGAACAATCCGCGCAAGATCGCGATGATGGAAAACAACGGGCTGACGGTCACCGAACGCGTGCCGCTCAAGGTCGGTCAGACCGCCCAGAACGCGGCCTATCTGGCGACAAAGGCTACCAAGTCAGGACATCTGCTGTGACACCGAACGATTTGGTGGTGACACCCTGGGGTACACGATTTCTCGGGCGCCGATTTGCCTGTTCGATCGGTCGCGGTGGCATCAGCAGCGCTAAGCGGGAAGGCGATGGCGCCACACCTGCCGGAAGTCATCGTATCGTTGGATGCCTCTATCGCGCCGACCGGTTGGCCAGGGCAGAAGTTCCGGACTGGGCGCTGCCAATTGGACCGGGCGATCTCTGGTCGGACGACTGTCGTGATGCCGATTACAATCATCTGGTCGCTGCCCCGCATGGCTGGAGCCACGAACGGCTGATGCGTGCCGACCCGCAATACGACATGCTTCTGGTGACTGACTGGAATTGGCCAGCGGCGGAGCCGGGCAAAGGCTCGGCCATCTTTCTGCATATCTGGCGGCGCCCCCGGCGTCCGACAGCCGGTTGCGTCGCATTCTCGCGCTCCGATCTTCTCTGGATCGCGCAACGCCTGAGCCCGTCCAGCCGGCTGATCGTGCGGGGCTGACAGGTTCAGGCGTAGGTTCTGGCGCCGAAGATGGCGCTGCCGACGCGAATATGAGTGGCCCCAGCCGCGATCGCAGCCTCGAAATCCGCACTCATTCCCATCGACAGGCCCGCAAGCCCGTTACGCTGCGCCATCTCGGCCAGGCTTGCGAAATGAGGAGCCGTATCCTCTCCTTCAGGTGGTATGCACATCAGGCCCGAGATGGGCAGGTCGAGTGTGCGGCAACTGGCGATGAAGTCGTCCGTGTCCTCGGGGAGAATCCCTGCTTTCTGCGGCTCGCGACCGGTGTTGACCTGGATGAACAGTTCGGGACAGACCCCGCGGTCTTGTGCCAGTCGCGCGAGTTTCTCGGCCAGCGACGGGCGATCGACCGTGTGGATGGCGTCGAAAAGCTCGACAGCAAGCTTGGCCTTGTTGGTCTGCAAGGGGCCGATCATGTGGACGGCGACTGGGCCGAACTCGGCGCGCAGGTCGGGCCATTTGCCGGCCGCCTCCTGCACATAGTTCTCGCCGAACAGGCGATGCCCCGCCTCAAGCACGGCTCGGACCCTGTCGAGCGGCTGAACCTTCGACACGGCAATCAGCTTTACGCTGCCGTCCGTGCGGCCCGCGGCCTTAACTGCCGCTGCGATCCGCGCAAGAATCTCGGAATAGGACATGAGTCTTCATCTGGCTGTGGGCGCAACATAAGCAACCCCCGAAATGAAAAGAACGGGCGCTAGGCCCGTTCTTTCCGTCAACCTGATCGTCAGATCAGAAGTTGAACTTCACACCGGCGTCGAAGTAGACGTTTTCGTCATAGCCGTACTGGATGCCGGTCTTGAGGACAGCGCCACCAAGATCGTAGTCCATGCCGATACCGCCAGCCATGTCGTTGTCGTTGCTGTCGGCGCTGTTGTTCGACAGGTAGCCTTTGAAGGTCATCGCATCCACGGTGTAGTTTCCGTAGAGAACGATGGTCTGGCCAAGCGAGTCACCGCCAATACCGTCGACGCCTTCGTCGATGTAGTTCAGGCCGACATTGGCAACGTCGTTGATCGCATAAGCGGCACCGATGAAGTAGATGTCGTTTTCTTTGATGCCCGCGCCGTTCATGGTCGCAGCGCCCGAAACGGTGAACCCACCAGCGTTGTAGGCGGCGAAGATCGAGTATTCCTCGGCTTTACCGTCGAAGGTGTAGATCTGGTTCGGGTCGACATACGACACGCCGCCGCTGAAGCCGCCGACCGAGTAGAAGGCCGACAGGCCGTTCCGGCCGATGTTGTACGGGCCGGACGAGAACGCGAAGAACGACGAGCGCGAGTCACCGAACGAGCTGTCGAGCAGGCCGAGTTCCGAGTCGTAGAACAGCGGAGCCGAGTCGAGCGCGGTGTTGACGTTGCCGACTTCGACGCGGAAGCCCATGTACTCACCGTACAGCAGCGCCGGGCTGATCTGGCCGGTAACGTTGTTGTCCGAGCTGGCAGCGGTCTGGATGTCCAGGTTGCCCGAGGTGCCATCGTCGTACTGCAGGCGCAGCAGGCCGCCGAAGGTCACGCCGGCGTCGGTTTCAACCTTGGCGTTCAGGTTGATACGCAGACGGGTCGTGAAGGTCGACTGGTTCTGGCTGTAATAGGCTTCGGTGTTGCCGTTAGCGTTCGGGATCGTCGCACCGGCTGCAATCGCTGCCGGCGAGAGCTGATAGAGCCCAGACGCATCGCGGCCTTCCGAGTAGACCACACCGAAACGGCCGTAGCCATCGATCGTCACGCCGCTTTCGGCGTGTGCGACGGAACCCAGGCTCGCCAGGATCGTCGAGGCGAAGAGTACCTTCTTCATTTCGTTTTCCCTCGTTGTAAGAAAGGCGCCCAACTCAGGGAAATCCGAATTGGGTATGGCCCTATTTCGAACGTTAGGAGCCGCAATGCAATGCACACTGCACACCCTGTCGATATCTGGGAAACCGATGGTGCAGCTTTGCCACAGTCGATTTCGACACCCCTCGCCAGCTCTGCCTTGGCCCGGGTTTCGTGCCCTGAAGGCTCACGGGGAAATGCCTTGTCCTGCGAGTCAGCCTAAGTTAGACAGCAGCAAATTGTTTCGGAGGCGCGGCCAAATGGCTATCCTGGGCATGAAACGCGCGACGGCGATCGGCGCACTGATCCTGGTCGGCGCAATCGGGGCGACAGACGTTTACGCCCAGAGCACAAGTGACAATCCTGCACTTCAGTCAAACTCGAAGCGCGGGGCGAATCCAAACCCGAACCAAAGCACCGAGACCTCGATCTGGGATCTCTTCCGCAACAGCGCAGACCCCAACACAACCGTCGAGGTGAACAAGTACCTCTGGTTCGCCGCTCTTGATGTGCTGAACTTCCTGCCTGTCGAAACCGTGGATCCCTTTTCCGGCGTGATCGTCATGGGCTATGGCACACCGCCCGGCGGCGGCCGCTCCTATCGCGCGACCGTCTATGTTCAGGACCCTGCGCTTGATGCCCGGTCCATCAAGGTCGCGATCGAATCCAGGGGTGGCGGCGCGGTGCCGGTCGAAACGCAGCGCGCCGTCGAAGATGCGATCATGACGCGCGCCCGCCAACTGCGCATTCAGGACTCCAAGCTCTGAACTTGCGGGCGGCTGCCGCCCCGCTCTGGACCTCTGCCCTTCTGTCGGTGTAATCCCGCGCGGCACCGCAAGGAAATGAGGCCTGTCCATGTCGCGCTACGACCCCGCCAGCACCGAAGCCAGATGGCAGGCCGCCTGGGATGCCGGGGGCGTGTTCACGGCTCGGCACGACGACCGGCCCAAGTACTATGTGCTCGAGATGTTCCCCTACCCATCGGGGCGCATCCATATGGGCCACGTGCGCAACTACACGATGGGCGATGTGATCGCGCGCTACAAATCGTCCTGCGGATTCAGCGTGTTGCACCCGATGGGCTGGGATGCGTTCGGCATGCCCGCCGAGAACGCCGCGATCGAGCGTGGCGGCCATCCCAAGGATTGGACCTACGGCAACATCGCCGACATGCGCGCGCAGATGAAGCCGCTCGGCCTGTCGATCGACTGGAGCCGCGAGTTCGCCACCTGTGACCCGGAGTATTACGGCCAGCAGCAGGCGATGTTCATCGACATGCTCGAAGCGGGGCTCGTCTACCGCAAGAATGCCGTGGTGAACTGGGACCCGATCGACATGACTGTGCTCGCCAACGAGCAGGTGATCGACGGGCGGGGCTGGCGGTCGGGTGCGGTGGTCGAGCGGCGCGAGCTGACGCAGTGGTTCTTCCGCATCTCGGATTATGCCGGCGAACTCCTCGAGGCGCTGGACGGGCTGAAGGACTGGCCCGAGAAGGTGCGGCTGATGCAAGCCAACTGGATCGGCAAGTCGCGAGGGCTGCAATTCGCCTTCTCGACAGTCGGCGCACCCGAAGGCTTCGACCGTCTGGAGGTGTATACCACCCGCCCCGACACCCTGCTTGGCGCCTCCTTCGCCGCGATCAGCCCCGATCACCCGCTCGCCAAGCACCTTGAGCGTCACGATCCGAAGATCGCCGAATTCGTCGCCGAGTGCCGCCGCGTCGGCACCTCGGAAGAGGCGCTGGAGAAGGCCGAGAAGAAGGGCATGGATACGGGTATCCGCGTCCGCCATCCCTTCGACCCCGACTGGGAACTGCCGGTCTACATCGCTAACTTCATCCTGATGGACTACGGCACGGGCGCGATCTTTGGCTGCCCGGCACATGACCAGCGCGACTTTGAATTCGCCACGAAATACGCCCTTCCGATCCCGCCGGTCTTTGTCGCCGAAGAGGGCGAGACCGACCTGCCCTTCGTGCCGATGAAGTCCGAACGTGTGCGCTACGTGCGCCTGCTGGCGGGCACGGAGATCCAGACCGGTGACGAGGCAGTCGCCGCCGCGATCGAGCATTGCGAATCGAAGGATGTTGGCCGGGGCGTCACTAATTACCGGCTGCGCGACTGGGGCCTGAGCCGCCAGCGCTACTGGGGCTGCCCGATCCCGGTGGTGCATTGCGCCGATTGCGGCGTGGTGCCCGAGCGCAAGGAAAACCTGCCGGTCCGCCTGCCCGACGATGTGACCTTCGACAAGCCGGGCAACCCGCTCGACCGCCACCCCACCTGGCGCGATGTGCCCTGCCCGTCCTGCGGCAAGCCCGCGCGGCGCGAGACGGACACGATGGACACCTTCGTGGATTCGTCGTGGTACTACGCCCGCTTCACCGCGCCACACGCCACGACGCCCACGGTTCCGGCGGAAGCCGACTACTGGATGAATGTCGACCAGTATATCGGCGGCATCGAGCACGCGATCCTGCACCTGCTCTATTCCCGCTTCTTTGCGCGGGCGATGCACAAGACCGGCCATCTGCCCGCCAAGGCGATCGAGCCGTTCAACGCGCTCTTCACCCAAGGCATGGTGACGCACGAGATCTACATGACCCGCGATGCGGCGGGCCGTCCGGTCTATCACCTGCCCGAAGATGTCGAGAACGGCGCCGTGAAGGCGTCAGGCGAGGCGGTCGAGATCATCCCGTCGGCCAAGATGTCGAAGTCGAAGAAGAACGTCGTCGACCCGGTGAACATCGTCACCAACTTCGGCGCCGATACCGCCCGCTGGTTCATCCTGTCCGACAGCCCGCCCGAGCGCGACGTGGAATGGACTGCCGCGGGGGCCGAGGCCGCCTACAAGCACCTCTCGCGCGTCTGGCGTCTGGCGGATGAAATCGCGCAATCGCAGGCGCCCGCCTCGGCCGAGGACGGTGCGCTTGACCGTGCAACCGCCAGAGCCATCGCTGACGTGACCGCCGGGATCGAGGGCTTCGCCTTCAACAAGGCGGTCGCCAAGCTTTACGAATTCACCAACACGCTGGCGAAATCGCAGGCCGGGGCAGAGGCCAAGCGCCGCGCGATGAAGGTCATGGCGCAGCTGATGTCGCCGATGGTCCCGCACCTGGCCGAGGACGTCTGGGCAATGCTGGGCGGCGAGGGTCTTGTCGTCCGCGCGCCCTGGCCGAAGGCCGATCCGTCCCTCCTGGTCGAGGATTCGGTGACGCTGCCGATCCAGATCAACGGCAAGCGCCGCAGCGAAATCACCGTGCCCAAGGACATGCCAGCGGCTGAGGTTGAAAAGCTGGTGCTGGCAGACGAGGATGTGGTGAAGCATCTCGGCGGCGTCGCGCCGAAGAAGCTCATCGTCGTGCCGGGCCGGATCGTCAATGTCGTCGTGTGATCGCCGCAGCCTTCTGATCCGTCTGGGCGCCCTCGCGGCAGCGCTTCCGGTGACGGCATGCGGTTTCACACCTGCCTATGCACCGGGGGCTGCGGCAAACTCGTTGCGCAACTCGGTGGTGCCCGACAATCCGCCAAATCGCCTGGCCTACAGCTTCATAGGCCAGATCGAAGCGCGGCTGGGGCCAGCGACCAGCCCGCGCTACCGGTTGTCCTATCGCATCTCGACCCGAAAGATCGAACTCGCGGTAACCACCGAAGGCTCGATCCTGCGCTATAACATCGTCGGCGAGGTCAATTACTCGCTGATCGACCTGAAGACCGGCGCGACGCTGTTCACCGGCCGAGCCAACAGCTTTACGGCCTCGGCGGCCACCCAGGCGACGATTGCGGCGCAGTCGGCAGAGCAGGACGCGAACGAGCGGCTGATGATCATCCTCGCCGATCAGGTTGTTGCCCATCTGACCGCTGCTGCCTCATCCTTCGCAGCCCCGACGGCCGCCCAGCCATGAAGATCACCGCGGCCGAGGTCCTGCGGACCTATGCGCGGCCGGACCCGGCACGGAAGGGTCTGCTGATCTTTGGGGCCGATGCCATGCGTGTCGCGCTGAAGCGCCAAGAGGTCATTGCCGCCATCATCGGCCCGGAAGGCGAAGCGGAGATGCGTCTTGCCCGGATCGCCGCCGCCGACTTGCGGCGGGACCCGGCGCTTCTGGCCGATGCGATCAAGGCGCAGGGTTTCTTCCCCGGTCCGCGGGTGGCCTTCGTCGAGGATGCGGGCGACGGTCTTGCCCCGCTGATCGAAACCGCGCTCGATGACTGGCGATCCGGCGATGCTCTGGTGGTCGTGACCGCGGGATCGCTTGCCGCCAAATCGGCGCTGCGCAAGCTGTTCGAGGCAGGCGCGGCGACACATGCGCTAGGGCTCTACGACGATCCGCCCAGCCGCGAAGAGGTCGAGACGATCATCGCCCAGTCGGGCCTTGCGGTCACAGACCGGGCCGCGATGGCCGATCTGATGGCACTGGCTCAGGCGCTCGATCCCGGCGATTTCCGTCAGACGGTCGAGAAGATCGCGCTTTACAAGCGGGGCGATCCCGCGCCGCTGTCCGGGGCGGAGATCGCCCTCTGCGCCCCAACCACGGTCGAGGCCGATGTCGATGACATCGTCAATGCCGCCGCTTCGGGCCGGGCCGACCAGATCGGGGCGATCATGCGCCGGCTGGACGGGCAAGGCGTCAATGCCGTAGCGATCTGCATCGCGGCCACGCGGCATTTCCGGACGCTTCAGGCCGCAGCCGCTGATCCCGGCGGGCCAGCGAGCGGGCTGGCCCGGGCGCGTCCGCCGGTCTTTGGCCCGCGCCGGGACCTGATGCTGCGCCAGGCTCAGACGCTTGGATTGCACCGGACAGAAGAGGCACTGTCGATGCTGGTCGAAACGGATCTGACGCTCCGCTCATCCAGCCGCGCCCCCGCCCTGGCCTTGCTGGAACGGGCGCTCATCCGAATTGCCATGCTGGTCCGCCGCTAGGCGGATCAGCCAAGCTCTCCCGGCAGGTCCGAGGGGACCTCGTCCGGCCAGGGCTCGCTTTCGTCGGGCCAAGGCTCGCCCTCGTCCGGCAGATCGGCGGGCTCTTCGGGCGGCAACGGATCGGGCAGATCGTTGGGATCCGGCGGGGGCGGCGCATCGGGGTCGGGTCTGGGTATCATCGGGGACTCCCTGCCGTTGATACCACCACTCTGCACCCGTAACTCGCCGGCGCCAAGGACACTGGACAGGGGTCACCCGTGGCGCGCTGCCGCACGGCCTGCCCACAGCCCGGTGGCAAGGCAGGCGGTAAGGAGGTAGCCCCCCGTCGGCGCCTCCCAGTCCAGCATCTCGCCAGCCACAAAGACCCCGGGCAGAGACCGCAGTTCAAGTTCGGGCGTCAGGCTTGCGGCCGTGATCCCTCCGGCAACCGAGATCGCCTCGTCCAGCGGCCGAGGGCCATCAAGGTGGAGGGGCAGAGATTTCAGCCAGTCCGCGGGATCCCCCCCAAGCGGGCGGCCGAATTCCATCGCCAGCGCAACCGCTACAGGGGAAAGACCAAGCTTCCGCAGGCGGTTGGGCAAGGTTTCACCCTTGCGCTGCCGGTTCAGCCGCTCGCGCAAGGCCGCCGAGTCGAGATCGGGAAGAAGGTCGACCCAGAGCGCCGCTCCTTCGCGCAGGGCGCGCGACAGGGGATAAAGACCGCCGCCTTCGATCCCCTTGGCAGAGATCACGAACTCGCCGCGCTGGCGCAATCCGCCTGCCATAAGCGCCGCACCCTTCACCGGCTGGCCGAAGAAGCGCGCCATTTGCGACGACCAAACAACCCTGAATCCGACATTGGCGGGTTGCCAACCAGCAAGACCCACACCCTTGTCCCGCAGCCAGGGCACCCAGATGCCGTCAGAGCCCAGGCGTGCCCAACTGGCACCACCAAGCGCCAGCACCGTTACCTGCGGCGCGATGCTCCGCGCGCCGTCGGGCGTGGCAAAGGTCAGGGCATCCCCGTCGAAGCCCGTCCAGCGCCAGCGCGTCCGCAGGTCCACGCCCAGTCCGTCCAGCTGCCCGAGCCAGCTTCGCAGCAGCGGCGAGGCTTTCATAACCACAGGGAAAACCCGCCCGGTCGAGCCGGTGAAAACCTCCTGCCCGAGCGAACGCGCCCAGTCCTGCACCTCGGCAGGTCCAAAGGCGTCCAGCATGGGGCGCAGCCAGCCTGCCGCCTCGGCATAGGCGCCGAGGAAAGGGTCGCGCGGTTCGACCTTGGTCAGGTTCAACCCCGACTTGCCCGCCATCAGGAATTTGCGGGCCGGTGTGGGCTTGGCCTCGGCAAGCACCACGCTGCGACCGGCGCTTGCCAGTGCCTCGGCGGCCATCAACCCGGCCGGTCCGGCGCCGATCACCAGGGCATCCAGCGTCTCGGTCATCATGACGCCCCTTGCCTGCCGAACGCTCTGCGCCAAACTGGGTTCTGCCGGAGGCCCATGTGACCGACTTGCCAGTCTGCCCGCTCTGCGATCGCCCTATTCCGCCTGATGCGCCGCAAAGCCTGCACCATCTGATCCCCCGCTTGCGTGGCGGAACGCAGGGACCGACCGTTCTTCTGCATCAGATCTGCCATTCCGAAATCCACGCCACGCTGACCGAGACAGAGCTCGCCCGCCGCTTCAATACCATCGAGGCTCTTCGTGCCCATCCCCGCATTGCACGGTTCATCGCCTGGGTGGCCCGCCGCCCAGCCGGTTTCCATGCCCGCAGCGCAGGAGGACGGCGGCACAGATAGGCTCATCAGCCGATCATTCGCTTGATGGCCACCACATGGCTGGCGCTCGCGGCGAGCGGACCGGCGGCCAGCATCAGCGCCTCGTCCATCAGCCGCTCGGGCGGGACGATCCTGTCGATCAGCCCCCAGTCCCGCGCCTCTTCGACCGGGATCTTCTGGCCCGCCATGAGGATCATTTTGGCGCGCGCAGGTCCCACCAGTGCCATGAGGCGACCGGGGTCCGACGGTTGCGGCAGGTAGCCCAGCCGCATGACCGGGTAGAAGACAGTCGCCCCCGGAACCGACAAGCGCAGGTCACAGGCCAATACCATGCCAAGCGCCCCTCCAGCCGCCGTCCCGTTCATCGCGCAGATGGTCAGGCCTGCGAAGCCGGCGATACGCGAGGAAAGCCGTTCCCAGACCGGATCGGTCGCCAGCCCGTCCTTCGCGGCATCAAGGTCGGCACCGGCGGAAAACACCTTGCCCTCACCGGTCAGGATCAGCGCTTTCGCTCCCTCTGCTTCCGCCCGGACGATCTCGGCATCGAGACTGTCGAGCATGGCGCCGGTCAGAGCATTTGCCTTGTCCGGCCGGTTGAGCCTCAGCGTGCAGAGGCCGTCCGTCAGATCACGAAGAATCATCGTCTGTCTTTCCTTCTCAAATCAGTCCGACGGCGCGGCGGATGGCTTCGTCGCGAAGCGAGATTTCCTTGCCCAGCCAAGGGTCGGCCTCTGACCCGCACATCCACAGCAGGGTCCGCGCCGGCCATTCGGCGGGGATATGGACCGACGGGTCGAGCTGGCTCACCGGATTGACGCCACTTGCCTTGATGATGACCTGCATTTCGGTTGCGACAGTTCCTGGCGAAAGCCCCATGACCCGGATGCCAGCCGGTGCCTCCTCCAGATGCGCCGCACGCGTCAGCATCGCGGCGCCAGCCTTGCCGCTGCAATAGGCCCCCCACCCTTCGTAGGGATTATGCGCAGCTCCCGACGATACGGTCAGGATCGTACCACTGCCCTGCCGGCGCATGACCGGCAGCACCGCCCGCATACCGTGGAAAACGCCAAGAAGATTGATCCGGTAGGACCGCGCAACCGCTTCCGGATCTGCCTCGGCCAGCCGCGCGATCGGCTCGATCACTCCGGCATTGTTGATGAGCACATCGATCTGCCCGGCCCAATCCATCACCCTGGCCGTGGCGGCCTCGACCTGGGACCATTCGGCAATATCGCAGGGCAAGGCCAGCGCCGCCGGCCCGATCTCTGCCGCCAGATCGGTTATGGCCGTGTTGCTCCGCGCGACCAGCGCAACCTTTGCGCCGGCATCAGCAAACACCCGTGCGGCGGCAGCTCCTATGCCGCGGCTTGCGCCCGTGATGACGACGACTTTGTCCTTCATGCCGACTCTCCCGCTGGATTTCCCCCTCCTAGCGCAAGGCGCGTTTGATCGGAAAGCCTTGACCCGGCTCGGACCTGCGGGGACTATGCCGGCCAAACCTGATTTCTTTCATGGAAGGCGTGATTATGTTCCAGTCCACCATCCGCGTCGGCGGGGTGCTTGCTGCATTGCTCGTCTCGACCGCCGCGCAAGCTCAAGTGACAGCAGAGCAGGTCTGGCAGAACTGGCGTGATGCCAGCAGCAGCTACGGCCAGACCCTGACCGCGACATCCGAGGCCCGCCAAGGGGATACACTGGTGATCTCTGGCCTGCAGATGTCGTCGACCTTCGAAGGCGGCAGCTTCACAGGCAAGATCGAGACCGTGAACTTCCGGGAACTGGGCGATGGCACTGTCGAAGTGACGATGTCGCCCGAATATCCGCTGTCCTTCAACGCCGCCGACGACAAGGGCAAGGTTGCCGGCGATGTGCTGATCCGCCAGCCGGAACTCAAGGTGATCGCCTCGGGAACACCCGAGGAGACGACCTATACCTTCTCGGCGCCAAGCGTGAAGGTGACGCTGGAGAAGCTTCTGGTCGATGACGTTGAGAAGGACGTGAAGGCTCAGGCGGACGTTTCCACGCTTGCCGGGACTTATGTCGTGACCTCAGGCGAGAAGAAGGGCGCCACCACAAACTTCACCGCCGGTGACGCCTCGATCGACATTGACGCGAATGACACGGAAGCCAAGAACAAGTTCGTGCTGAAGGGCAAGATCTCGAACCTCAGCGGCAAGAGCGACGGCGTCTTCCTGGCGCCCGAGGCCATGGCCGACCTGAATGCGGCCCTGAAGGACGGGTTCAACACCAACGGCCAGTTCGCCTATGGCGTAGGCAGCTACGACTTCGAGTTCGCGGATGCGACCTCGAACGGGAAGGGTTCGGCCACGATCGGCGGGGGTGACATCCATTACACGCTGAACTCTACCGCGCTCGGCTATGGCGGCACGGTGAAGGACGTGGCCATGAAGTTGTCGAGCTCGGACATGCCTTTCCCGGAGCTTGCCATCGGCTACTCGGAAGGCGCGCTTGATCTGCTCATGCCGCCAACGAAATCCGACACGCCCGGCGACTTCAAGTTCCTGATCGCGTTGAAGAACCTGACGATTTCGGACGATGCCTGGAACATGTTCGATCCGAACAAGGTCCTGCCCCGCGACCCGGCAACGGTAGAGGTCGACACGACCGGGACCGGACGCTGGTTGACCGACATCCTTAGCGAAGCTGCTGCAGACCAACCTCCACCAGCGGAAAACCCGGTCGAGATGCAGAGCTTCAACCTCAACAACCTCGTCGTGAAACTCGCCGGGGCCGCCATCTCAGGCAAGGGCGCGCTGACCTTTGACAACACCGATCTGACGACCTTCCAGGGCATGCCCGCCCCTACCGGCACGATTGACCTCAAGCTTTCGGGTCTCAACGGGCTGATCGACAAGCTGATACAGCTTGGCTTCGTCCCCGAGGATCAGGCGATGGGCGCGAGGATGATGCTGGGCCTGTTCGCCAAGCCCGCAGAAGGCGGCGGTCCCGACGACCTCGTCTCGACGCTGGAGTTCAAGGACAAGGGCTTCTACGCCAACGGCCAGCGCCTGCAGTAAAGCCGAGCGCAGGAATGTGATCGGGGCGCCTTCGGACCGGGGGCGCCCCTTTTGCTGGGGTGCTTGCAGGCCGACCACAGGCAGACTACCTCAGCCGGAACCGAAGGAGAGCCAGATGTCGCGATCGCTGCAAGACCTGACCGAAGCCATGCTGGCCGCCGCACGTAAGGCCGGGGCGGATGCCGCCGACGCGCTTGCGGTCGAAGGCACGTCTCTGGCGATCCATCTGCGTCAGGGCAAGCTGGAACAGGCCGAGCGGTCGGAAGGCGTGGATCTGGGGCTGCGGGTTCTGGTCGGGCGTCGCCAGGCCTGTGTCTCGGTCTCTGACACGTCCGACAGCACGATCACCGAGGTTGCCGCCCGTGCCGTCGCCATGGCCATGGAAGCCCCGGAGGATCCCTATATCGGGCTTGCCGACCCAGGCGAGATTGCCCGGAGTTGGGATCTGGACGCGCTGGAACTGGCGGAAGAGGCAGCGGAACCGGGTGCAGCCGCACTTGAGGAGCAGGCGCGGCGCGCCGAAGCGGCCGCTCTTTCCGCTGGCGCGATCACGCAGGTCGAGGCGGCTGCGGGATACTCGATGCGCCGGATGCATCTTGCGATGACTAACGGCTTCTCGGGCGGCTATGCCCGATCGTCGCACAGCGTTTCGGCCGTGGCCTTTGTCGGCGAGGGCACGGGGATGGAGCGCGACTGGGCTGCCGAAGGCCGAACCTTCCTCGGCGATCTGCCGGCGCCTGAAGAGATCGGCCGTCTTGCCGGCGAGCGGGCGCTTGAGCGGTTGGGTGCGCGCAAGCCCGCGACGGGCGCCTATCCGGTCCTATATGACGAGCGCGTTGCCTCTTCGCTGATTGGGCATTTGCTCGGCGCAGTGAATGGCAGCGCAATCGCGCGTGGTGCGTCCTGGGCGCGCGACCTCCTGGGCCAGCAGGTGCTGCCCAAGGGCCTGTCCGTGATCGAGGACCCCTACCGACCACGCATCGGCGCCTCGCGCCCCTTCGACGCGGAAGGCCTCCCGACCCGCCGCCGCGCGATCGTCGATGACGGGGTGCTGACCGGCTGGACGCTTGACCTTGCCACTGGGCGGAAGCTGGGGATGCCGAGCACAGCCAGTGCCAGCCGCGGCACCACCGCGCCTCCCTCCCCCGGAACCGGCAACATCGACCTCACGCAGGGCAGCGCGAGCCGCGACGACCTGATTGCGGCGATGGGGACGGGACTGCTGGTTACCTCGATGATCGGCTCTTCGATCAACCCGACGACGGGGGACTACTCGCGCGGGGCCTCGGGTTTCTGGGTCGAGAACGGCCAGATCGCCTACCCGGTGAACGAGGTGACAGTCGCTGGCAACCTGCGCGACATGCTGCTGCGGATCACGCCGGCCAATGATGCCCGCGCGCATCTGTCGACCCGCGTGCCGAGCCTGCTCGTCGAGGGACTGACCCTTGCCGGAGCGTGACCTTGCACTTCTGACCGAGGCGGCGCTCAAGGCGGGCGAGATCGCCCTGCGTTTCTGGAAGAAGACGCCGCAGGTCTGGGACAAGGGCGGCGGCAACGATCCGGTCACTGAGGCCGATCTTGCCGTCAACGACATGCTGGCCAAGACCCTGCGTGCCGCGCGGCCTGACTATGGCTGGCTCTCGGAGGAAACCGAGGACAGTGTCGCAAGAACCGATGCAGACCATCTGTTTGTCATCGACCCGATCGACGGCACCCGCGCCTTCATCGCAGGCGAGGAAGCCTTTGCCCATTCGCTCGCGGTCGCCTATCGCGGCAAGGTGACGGCGGCAGTCGTCTACCTGCCGGCGCTCGACCGGCTTTACACGGCCTGTGACCACGGACCTGCCCTGCGGGACGGCGAACCTATTCTTGCCAGTCGGCGCGAGGCGTTATCAGGGGCAACGGTCCTGGCCAGCCGCGCAGGTCTCGCGCCCGAGCATTGGCCCGGGGGCGTTCCAGACGTGCAGCGGGCCTTTCGCACGTCGCTGGCCTACCGGCTCTGCCTTGTGGCCGAGGGGCGCTATGACGCAATGCTGACCCTGCGCGACACCTGGGAATGGGACGTGGCCGCAGGGACCCTGATCGCCGAACGCGCCGGTGCCGTCGTCAGCGACCGGGCGGGCGCGAGGCTGAGCTTCAACGCGCGTCATCCACAACTGCCCGGAGTGGTGGCCGCCGCGCCCGCAGTTCATGGCGCTCTGCTCGACAAGCTGGGCGTCAAGGCCGGGCCAGTCTGAGCAACGACGCGGAAGCCTGAAACACCGAAGGCCCCGGGTTTCCCTAGGGGCCTTCTTCTTTCGTCGGATGCTCAGCCCTTCGGCCTCTTCGGTGGCACGAACCGCTTGCTGGTGTCCGATGCATCCGCAGGCGGGCGGCGTGGCGTGTCGGGCTTGCCGTGGCTCTTCATTCCAGCCGAGCGCGACTGTCCGGGCTTGCCGCCATGCGACTTGAACCCGGCGGACTTGAACGGCGGCTTGCCGTTGCCATCGCCTGCTCCGGCACGCTGCGGCCGCGCATCCGGACCCGCATCGGCCTTGGTCTTCCAGCGCGGTTTGCGGGGCTCATCCCCTTCCGCGGCGGGGGCTGCGTCCTTGCGGGCATAGGGTTTCGGCGTGGCGCGATCCGGCTTTGCCCAAGGCTTCGACGGGGCGTCGTCCCGCTTGGCATAGGGCTTCCGATCGCCATAGGCGCCCTTGGGCGCGGGACGACCGTTACCCTCATCGCGCTTCACATAAGGCTTGCGGGGGGCTTCTGCCGCCTCGCCGCGCGGCTTGCGGTCACCATCGGGACGCGCCGCGTAAGGAGCGCGGGTTTCGCCGTCGCGTTTCGGATAGGGCTTGCGCTCGGTATCCTCACGCTTCGCGTAAGGCTTGCGCTCGGCATCCTCGCGTTTGACGTAGGGTTTACGCTCGCTGTCCTCGCGCTTGGTGTAAGGCTTGCGCTCGCTCTCATCGCGCTTGGGATAGGGTTTGCGCGGGCGGTCCTCGCGGGCACTTTCGTCGCGCGGCGGACGGCTGTCCTCACCTTCCGGCCGCGGCGGGCGGGGAGCATAGGGCTTGCGCTCGGTCCTTTCCTCGCGCGGACGACCGCGCGGCGGGGCGTTCAGGTCGGGCTCGCCTTCCATGCGGCGCAGGGTCAGGCCCGGTTCAAGTTCCGTCGAAGCGGCGAACTGCGCGGCAACAGGGGCCGAGATCTGCACGAAGGTCTCGTCCTGCTGAACCCGGATCGCACCGATGCTTGTGCGGGTGATCCCGCCAGCATCGCAGATCTTCGGCAGAAGCCAGCGCGCCTCTGCCCGGCCGGTATGGCCGACCGACAGGGTGAACCATACGGCGGGACCGAAATCGGTCTTGGGCCGGGGGGCGGCAGGCGCAGCAGGCGTCGTCGTATCCGAAAGCTCTTCCGGCGCGGCGCGCCCGATACGCCAGAGCTTCAGGAAAGCCGCAGCAACGCGATCGGCACCATGACGCGCCACCAATTCGGCAGCCAGCGCGGCGTCTTCGTCCGACGGCGCCTCGGTCAGCGCGGCGTCCTCCATCAGGCGAACCGCATCGCGCTCGGCCACTTCCTCGGCCGAGGGGGCCTTCGCCCATTCCGCCACGACCTTCGCGCCCTGTAGCAGACGGTGGGCCTTGCGGAACTCGGCCGGCGGAACGATCAGCACCGACACGCCCTTGGACCCGGCCCGGCCCGTCCGGCCCGAACGGTGCAGCAGCGTCTCGGAGTTCGCCGGCAGATCGGCGTGGATCACCAGCTCCAGCCCCGGCAGGTCAATGCCGCGCGCGGCGACGTCTGTGGCGATGCACACCCGCGCCCGGCCATCGCGCAGCGCCTGAAGCGCGTGCATCCGCTCTTGCTGGCTCAGCTCGCCCGACAGCGCCACCACGTTGAAGCCCCGGTTGCCAAGGCGCGCCAGCAAGTGGTTCACGGCCACGCGGGTCTTGCAGAAGATGATCGCCCGCTCGGCCTCGTAATAGCGCAGGACGTTGAAGATCGCGTGGTCGCGGTCGCGCGAGGCAACGTTCAGCGCGCGATACTCGATATCGGCATGCTGCCGCGCCTCACCCTGCGTCTGGAGCCGCAGCGCATCGGTCTGGAAGGTCTGCGCCAGCTTTTCGATATCCGCCGGCACGGTGGCCGAGAACATCAGCGTACGGCGCTCGGCGGGCGCAGCAGAGAGGATGAATTCCAGATCCTCGGCAAAGCCCAGATCCAGCATCTCGTCGGCCTCGTCCAGCACGACGGCGCGGACCCCCGTGAGGTCAAGCGAGCCGCGCTCGATATGGTCGCGCAGGCGACCCGGCGTGCCGACGACGATATGGGCGCCCGCGCTCAGCGCGCGGCGTTCGGTGCGATAGTCCATCCCGCCGACACAAGTGGCGATCCGCGCCTCGGCCGGTTCGTAGAGCCAGCCGAATTCGCGGGCGACCTGCTGGGCCAGTTCGCGCGTCGGCGCGATCACCAGCGCCACCGGACGGTCAGCGAAGAGCAGAAGGTCCGAACCCTGCAGCACGTCCGGCGCGATCGACAGCCCGAAGGCCACCGTCTTGCCCGATCCGGTCTGGGCCGAGACCAGCAGGTCGCGTCCCTCGGCTTCGGGGGTCAGCACGGCCTCTTGCACGGCTGTCAGGGTTTCATAGCCCTTGGCGGAAAGAGCCTCGGCCAGCGGCCGGGCGATCCGATCGTTCATCATGTATCCTTGCCTAGAAAGGGGGTGCAATTCCTGCACCCGACGCCTGGCGCCATTCCCCTTCACGGCCGGGCCTCCTCGCCCGCCGCCCCGGAAGTCGGAGCCAAGCCGCCCCCGTATCCGAAAGCGGGACGCTTGTATAGGCCCGACCGCCCCTTGCGCCCGCCGCCCGCCCTGCCATCATTCGCCGACAACAAAAGGAGAGCCCCATGCCCCAGGCCCGCACTGTCATCATCGAGGCCCCTGGCGGCCCCGAGCAGCTGAAGATCGCCCTTCGCGATGTTCCCGCCCCCGGGCCGGGGCAGATCACAATCCGGCAGGCAGCGGCGGGGCTCAACTTCATCGACGTCTATCAGCGGACGGGTCTGTATGCCCTGCCCCTGCCTGCCGCGCTTGGAATGGAGGGCGCGGGCACGGTCACGGCCGTAGGTGAGGGCGTGCCCCATCTCAAGGTCGGGGATCGCGTCGCCTATGCCGCTCAGCCACCCGGCGCCTATGCTGAGGCGCGGACGATGCCCGCGGGCCAGGTGTGCCGCCTGCCCGATGCGATCACCTTCGACGAAGCCGCAGGGATGATGCTCAAGGGACTGACGGTGCAATACCTGTTCCGGCGGACTGTGCCGATCGCGCGGGGGGACACCGTCCTGTTCCATGCTGCCGCGGGTGGTGTCGGCCTGATTGCCTGCCAATGGGCCAGAAGCGAGGGAATCACCCTGATCGGCACTGCGGGCAGCGACGAGAAATGCCGTCTCGCGATAGAAAACGGCGCGACACATTGCATCAACTACTCGACCGAGGATTTCACCGCCCGCGCAAAAGACCTGACAGGTGGCAAGGGGGTGGATGTCGTCATGGACTCGGTCGGCGCATCGACCTTCGAGGGGTCTTTGAACTGTCTGCGACCGTTCGGCATGATGATCTCGTTCGGAAGCGCCAGCGGCAAGGTTCCGCCTTTCGATATCCTGACGCTGGCCGCGAAAGGATCCTTGAAGATTACCCGTCCGACCATCTTCACCCATACCGCCGATCCCGCTGTCTGTCAGGAAATGGCCGCCGACCTGTTCGGCAAGGTCAGTTCAGGTGCCGTGAAGATCAGCATCGACCAGCGCTTCCCTCTGGAACAGGTGGCCGACGCCCATCGCGCGCTCGAGGCGCGCAAGACAACCGGTTCGACGATCCTCACGATGTGACGGCCGGTAAGCATTTCTGCGGCGCGGCGAACTTGACCCCGGGGGCGCAATCATTAGGTTGCGTCCGTCCTTCCGCGGCAAAGGAGAGCGCGCCCCATGCCCATGCAACGTCTTCACCTCGTCTTTGGCGGCGAGCTTGTCGATCCGACAAAAACTGTCTTCAAGGATGTCTCCAAGATCCACATCGTGGGCATGTATCCCGACTACGCCAGCGCCTTCTCGGCCTGGAAGGCCGAAGCGCAGCGGACCGTCGACAACGCGCATATGCGCTATTTCATTGCCCACCTGCACCGGCTGCGCGATGAAGAAAAGCCGGGTTCCTCGACCGAGACTTTCGGGGACTGATACCGAGAGCAGATGCAGCAGTCGCTCGTTCTGTCGCTCTATTCCCTGGCGGCTCGCCGCCGGAACGAGCCTCTGCCTGTCTGGCCCGCCCGTCCCGCGGGGCAGCTTGTCTGGCTGCACGCGCCCGGACCCGGATCCTATCGCGGGCTGCTGGAGCTTGGCCGTCGGCTGCGGGACGAGGACGGCTATCAGGCCGTCCTGACCTCTCCGGAGGAAACCGGCCTGCAGTCGGGCGTGCCGAACGTCCGGCCCCCACCCGAGATGCCCGCCGCCGTGCGGGCCTTCTTCGATCACTGGCGTCCGGATGTCGCCGTACTTGCGGATGGCGAGTTGCGTCCGGTTCTTCTGGCCGAGGCGGCGCGGCGCAAGGTTCCGGTGATCATGGTTGACGCTCGCCAGCCCTATTTGCCGGACTCGGCCCCGGGCTGGTGGCCGGGCCTCGCCCGATCGACTCTGGCGCATGTCGACCGCATCGTGGCCGTCGATGACGCGGCCGCTCGGAGCTTCGAAAGGCTGGGCGCCGAGAGCAGCCGGCTGCGCGCCGATGGGCGGATGGAAGAGGGATCGAGCGTGCTTCCCTGCCTCGAGGCCGAGCGGGCCGCGCTGGTCCGCCAGTTCGAGACGCGACCTGTCTGGTTGGCTGCGTCGCTGCCCGAAGCCGAGGAAGCTGCCGTCGTGACCGCACACCGTGCAGCTCTGCGCATGTCGCACAGGCTCCTCCTGATCGTGGTTCCCGATCGCGCAGAACGTGCCGAAGAGCTCGCGGAGTCCTTGCGCAAGAACGAGGGATGGACGGTCGCCCTGCGCAATGCCGACGAAGAGCCCGACAACGAGACCGAGGTATTCGTTGCCTCGACCGCCGAAATGGGCCTGTGGTATCGCCTTGCCCCTATCACCTATCTGGGCGGCAGCCTTTACGGAGCCGGAACGCAGCGTGATCCCATGGAACCCGCGGCGCTCGGCTCTGCCATCCTGCATGGTCCGCGAGCAGGCAACTGGACCGGCGCGCATGCCCGCCTGTCAGCGGCCCGGGCAACACGGCTGGTGAACTCGCCATCGGATCTGGCCGAGGGCCTGACGGACCTGCTTTCCCCCGATCGCGCGGCGCGGCTTGCCCAAGCCGCCTGGGGGGTGGCGTCTGCAGGTGCCGAAGTGACCGATCGCGTCCTCATGATGCTGCGCGAAACGTTGGAGAAACGGGCATGAGGGCGCCGAGTTTCTGGTTCACCGCGCCGGATCAGCCGACTGCGATGGCACGCTTGCTTGCGCCACTTGGCCGGCTCTACGCGGCGGCGACGGCGCGGCGGATTGCAGAGCCGGGATACCGCGCCGGCATCCCCGTGATCTGCGTCGGAAACCTGAATGCAGGCGGCACGGGCAAGACACCGACTGCCATCGCTCTGGTCGATCGGCTGATGGCCCGCGGCGCCAGGGTGGCCATTGTCTCGCGCGGCCATGGCGGCCGCCTGGCCGGCCCGGTCCAGGTTGATCCGCTGCGCCACGGTGCCGCCGATGTCGGCGACGAGCCGCTGCTGCTTGCCGCCTTCGCCCCAACCTTCGTTTCGCAGGATCGCGCAGCCGGGGTGAAGCAGGCCGAAGCGAACGGAGCGAGCGTGGTCCTGCTTGATGACGGGTTCCAGAACCCGTCGGTGGTGAAGTCCTTCTCTCTGATCGTTGTCGATGCTGTCATAGGCTTCGGCAACGGCCTGTGCCTTCCGGCGGGACCTCTGCGCGAGCCGGTCGAGGCGGGGCTGCTGCGGGCCGATGCGGTTTTGTCGATCGGGGGCGAAGCGGCGCAGGCAGGCTTCCGAAGCCTTTGGGGCAGCCGTCTTCGGCAGCCACATCTGACGGGGCGGCTCGATCCGCTGCAGATGGGCATGGACTGGAAAGGCGAGCGGGTGCTGGCCTTTGCCGGGATAGGCCACCCGGAAAAGTTCTTTGCGACGCTGCGCGCCGAAGGGGCCGAGGTGGTGCGTGCCGAGGCGCTAGACGATCACCAGCCGCTTGGTGAGGCTCTGATGACCCGGCTCGAGATCGAGGCCAAGGCCATCGGCGCGCAACTGGTTACCACCGAAAAGGATGCCGTGCGCCTGCCGGCCGGCTTCCGGTCGAAGGTCCTGACCTTGCCGGTCCGTTTGCGTCTGGACGATTGGTTGCCCCTCGATGAGGCATTCGAGCGGATGGGGCTGTGAGCGGGAATGCGCGGTGCGAATGTGACGCTCCACGCCCGGCTCGGGCGTCAATCGACTGTCTGACCACACAGCGATCAAGGTGACCAATGACGTTCCGGACGGCAACGCGACACGAGATGGACCTGATCCTGTCCTGGGCTGCAGAGGAAGGCTGGAATCCTGGCCTGGAAGATGCGGGGGCCTTCTATGATAGCGATCCTCAAGGCTTCTTCGTTGCGGAAGTGAACGGCGCGCCGGTTGCAGCGATCTCGGTCGTCAATCATGACCCGGCCAATGCCTTTCTGGGGCTCTACATCTGCCGCCCCGAATGGCGGGGACAGGGCATCGGCTTTGCCCTTTGGACTCACGCTATTCGGCATGCGGGACCGCGCAGCATCGGGCTGGACGGTGTTGCCGCGCAGCAGGCGAATTATGCGAAATCCGGCTTTGCCCTGATCGGCGCAACGCAAAGGTGGGAAGGTGAGCTTGCCGCCAAAGGCGACGCTGCCGTGCGGATCAGGCGAGACGAGGATCTGCCCCGCCTCTTCGAGCTTGACCGGGTTGCCAATGGCTACGACCGTCCGGCCTTCCTGCGGGCATGGCTTGCGCGCGCCGAGACCCGCCAGACCTATGTGCTGTCGGACGGCGTGATCGCCGGTTTCGCCACCGCACGCCGTTGCCGCAACGGCTGCAAGATCGGACCCATCATCGCACCCGATTCAGAGACTGCGCTGGTGCTCGCCCGCGCTGCGCTGCACGGGATGGGAGAGACACAAGCAATCATCGACCTGCCCGAAACGAACGAGGACCTGCGCAGGCGCTTGATGGCAGAGGGCTTCGTCAATAGCTTCACGACGGCCCGCATGGTGCGAGGCCCAACACCCAAGACGGGGCCGGCCCTGCAGGCGATCGCGACGATGGAACTCGGCTGACAGCTGCGGACCGAACTAGCCCAGAACCTCGTCCTGATGCTCGCCGAGTTTCGGCGCGGGCCGGTCAAGCTTCAGTTCGGCACCCGAGAAGGTGAAGGGCGAGCGGACCCCCGGCACCCCGTCGAAATCAAGCTTCATGCCTCGGGCAACGACCTGAGGATCGGCAAAGACCTCATCAAGCGAGTTGATCGGCCCTGCCGGCACACCTTCGGCCTCGCAGGCGGCCAGGAGATCGGCCTTTGCCCATGTTCGGGTCGCGGCGGTAATCCGGTCCGTCATCGCCTCGCGGTTGGTCACCCGGTCGGCATTGGTCAGGAAATCCGATGCCTCGGCCATGTCGGCCAGCCCGAGGATCGAGCAAAGGCGGCGATACTGGGCGTCGTTTCCAGTAGCGAGGATGATCCAGCCGTCGGCGCAGTCGAACACCGCATAGGGCGCGAGGTTCGGATGGGCGTTTCCCATCTTGCGCGGGGCCTTGCCGGTCGCGAGGTAGTTCAGCGCCTGGTTCGCCATCGTAGCCGTAGCCACATCCATCAGCGCCATGTCGATCTGCTGGCCTTCGCCCGTCCGTCCACGCTGGATCAGGGCGGCCAGGATCGCCGTTGCCGCATAGATCCCGGTGAACACGTCAGTCACGGCGACGCCCACCTTCTGCGGCTGGCCGTCCTTCTCTCCGGTCACGCTCATCAGCCCGGCCATGCCCTGGATGATGAAGTCGTAGCCTGCCCTGTGGGCGTAGGGCCCAGTCTGGCCGAATCCGGTGATCGAGCAATAGACCAGCCGGGGGTTCACCTTGCGCAGGCTGTCCCAGTCGAGCCCGTATTTCTTCAGGCCCCCAAGCTTGAAGTTCTCGATGACGACATCGGCATCGGCGATCAGCCGGCGAACCGTTTCCTGCCCTTCAGGCGTCCGGAAATCGACCGTGATCGAGCGCTTGCCCCGATTTGTCGCATGGAAATAGGCCGCGGACCGGTCGCCCTCGCGGTCAATGAAGGGCGGGCCCCAGCGGCGGGTATCGTCGCCTTCAGGGGCCTCAACCTTGATGACATCCGCTCCAAGATCGGCAAGCGTCTGTCCGGCCCATGGGCCAGCGAGAATCCGCGCCAGTTCGATGACGCGGATGCCCTCGAGAGGTGCCGTCATCTCAGCCGCCGAGCTTTTCGTCGAGGATGGCTTTCAGGTCTGCATAGCTCATGTTCGAGTATTGCTGGCCGTTGATCATGAAGGTGGGCGTGCCCTGGATATTGTCGGCCTTCATCTGTTCTTGCGACCAGGTGACGAGCGCCTCCGCCGTCGCGGCATCTTCCATGCAAGCCTGGATCGAGGCATCGTCCATGCCAGCGGTACGGCCGATCTTCTTGATGTTCTCAACGACCACCGTCGGGTCGTCCGACGCTGCCCATTCCCGCTGCTGGTCGTAGAGCATCGAGTTGATACCGAAGTAGCGCGTCTCGCCACCACAGCGTGCCATCATCGAGGCCCACAGCCCGTAGCGGTCGAAATAGACTTCGCGGAAGATGAACTTCACCTTGCCGGTGTCGATGTAATCGGCCTTGAGCGGCTTGAAGGATTCATCGTGGAAATCCTTGCAGTGCGGGCAGGTGAAGGAACCGTACTCCACGATGGTGACCGGCGCGTTGGCGTCACCAAGAACCATGTCCTTGATCGCAGGCGCATCCTCGGCATAGGCGGCAGAGGGCGCCAACAGGGCGGTGCCGCCCGATTGCAGAATGGCAGCGCCAGCGCCGGTCAGCGCGATCATCGTCAGGAAGGTTCTGCGGTCCATCTTGGGCCCCTTGTTCAGCTTTTCTGTCTTGAAAGGACGTTCTGCGCGAGCCTGTCAAGGGCGGCACGCAACCCATCGTCATGGATGTCGGCAGTCTCGGCCGCTGCCCGGGCGACCACGGCGGGATCGTGAGGGCGTTCGGGCTTGGGCGCCGGTGTGAACTGCGCCTGACCTTCGGCAAAGCCGGTGGCTGCGGTCTGGGTCAGGCTGATCCGGGCAATCGCGTTGTAGCCATAGCAGGCATTCACCCGCTCCTTCAGCCGCGGCAACTGCATCTGGACGATGGGCGCCTGCGCCGAGGTGGTCAGCAGGGTCAGTGTCGCGCCCATACCCTCACGTCCGTAGCCGATCTTTACGGGGCGGGTAACGGCGGCAAGTTCCGGGCCGGCGATCTCTGGCCATGCGGTCAGCAAGCGGGCGACAGCAAAGCCGCGTTTCTCGCCGGCCGCTCGGATGCGGTCAGCGACCAGCCCGGATGCCGGTTCGAACCCGCGCATCCGGCGGGTCGGCTGTTTCGGCTCGGCAGGCGGCTGGCTCATCTGGTCTTCGCGGCTCCTCAGGCTATTCTAGGCAGGCGGGCGGCACATGCCAGCGGAATGGACCGGACGGGGACATAAAGATTGCGTGACGTGGGTTTGGCCGGGCTGCTGCTCGACTGGTATGACAGCCACGCACGGGTAATGCCCTGGCGGGTGGGACCAGCCGAGCGCAAGTCAGGCGCGCTCCCCGATACCTATCATGTCTGGCTGTCCGAAGTCATGCTGCAGCAGACGACAGTCGCGGCAGTTCGCGACTATTTCCGCCGCTTCATCTCGCGCTGGCCAACGGTCACGGATCTGGCAGCCGCCGCTGACGCCGATGTAATGGCCGAGTGGGCGGGGCTCGGCTACTATGCCCGCGCCCGAAACCTTCTGGCTTGCGCGCGCGAGCTGGCACGGCAGGGTGGTAGGTTCCCCGAAACTCGCGAAGGCTTGCTCGCCCTGCCTGGCATCGGCCCCTACACGGCGGCAGCCATCGCCGCCATCGCCTTCGACCGAGCGGAGACGGTCGTCGACGGCAATGTCGAGCGGGTCATGGCACGTCTTTTCCGGGTCGAGACTCCGATGCCTGCTGCCAAGCCCGACCTGGTACGGCTTGCGGCGTCGCTCACTCCGGAAGCGCGCCCCGGGGACTATGCGCAGGCGGTCATGGACCTGGGAGCGACGATCTGCACGCCCCGCAGCCCGGCCTGTGGCATTTGTCCATGGATGCAGCATTGCGACGCTCGTGCCGCAGGAGTGCAGGCGGACCTGCCGCGCAAGGCACCCAAGGCGGCCAAACCGATCCGCAAAGGGGTTGTCTGGATCGCACGGCGCATCGACGGCGCCATGCTGCTTGAGACGCGGCCCGAGCGCGGCCTTCTGGGCGGGATGCTCGGCTGGCCCGGGAATGGATGGGATGGCGCCGGCGGCGATGCGCCGGTTCAGGCCGAATGGCGCGAGGCAGGCGCAGTGGTTCGCCACACCTTCACCCACTTTCATCTGGAACTGGACCTGATGGTCGCCGACGTCCCTCTTGGGCAGCGGACAGATCGCGGGGCCTTTATTCCGCGCGAACAGTTCCGGCCCGCCGACCTGCCAACGGTCATGAGGAAGGCTTATGACGCTGCGTCCGGTGCATTCGACCGCGTTGAGTGACGCGCGCCGCGCCCCTATCGTGGAGCCGGGAGGATCGTCGATGACCACTATCCCCAGTTCGGACGTGATGAAGCTCAAGCGGGCGCTGCCCTTCTGGCTCTCGCTCGGCCTTATGCCGATCGCGGTTGCCGCGACCCTTCTGGGCGGTTGGGTGATCGCACTTCTGCCGCTTTATTCCTGGGGGATGTTCTCGGTCCTGGATACTGTCGAAGGACGCACGGAGGACAATGCCGATCTCGATACGCCCGAGGCCGGGCTGTTCTGGTATCGGCTCATCACCATCGTCTGGGTTCCGTTACAGTTCGTCCTTCTGTTCTGGGTGATCTGGTATGTGACCCATACCGGACACCTGTCGCTAGGAGAAAAGATCGGTCTGTTCTTCGGGCTGGGAATCGTTTCCGGCACAATCGGCATCACCTACTCGCATGAGTTAATGCACCAGAAGCCCGCCTTCGAACGCTGGCTGGGCGATATCCTTCTGTCGATGGTGCTCTACAGCCATTTCCGCTCGGAACATCTGCGGGTCCATCATCCCTGGGTCGGCACCCCGCGCGATGCGGTGACGGCGCGCTACAATGAAGGCTTTCATCGCTTCTTTCCACGAGTTCTGTGGGAGTGTCCGCAAAGCGCCTGGCGCGCCGAGGTGGCGATGCTGGCGCGGCGAAACCTGCCCTGGTGGCACCGCTCGAATCCATTCTGGCGTTATGCGGCGCTCCAGTTTTTGATGCTGGCATTGGCGTTCGGGCTGGGCGGGTGGATCGGCCTCGCGCTGTTCATCTGGCAAGCCTATATCGCAGTTTGGCAGCTGGAACTGGTCGATTACATCGAACATTACGGCCTTACCCGGCGATACAAGGGCGAGGGCAGATACGAACATGTCCTGCCACGCCACAGCTGGAACTCCGATTACCGGGCATCGAACTGGCTGCTCATCAACCTGCAGCGCCATTCTGACCACCACTACAAGCCTGACCGTCGCTTCCCGCTTTTGCAGACCTATGACGAAGAGCAGGCACCGCAATTGCCTTATGGCTATCCCATCATGACGACGCTCGCGATGGTTCCACCAGCCTGGAAGCGGGTGATGAACCCACGCGTCAAGGCGTGGCGGAAGCAATTCTATCCCGACATCGCCGACTGGAAGCCATATAACAAGGCGTTGAATCCCATGCCCAAAGGCGCTGCCTGACCCCGAAATCGAGAGGTCCGCGACTCTCTGCGGCATTTTGCTTTGACAGGCCGGGCGTGCTTCATCCTAGATGCGGCGCATATTGCCACAGACCGGTGTTGTGATGACCAGAAGCTTACCCTCCTTCCGCTATCGTCTGGAACAGAAAGAGCCGCGCCTTGGGCCGGGAGGGATCACGCGGGGCGCTTCGGTCCATGACTTTCCGACCAGCATCGGGATCGCCGGCGTTTCGATGCGCCTTCAGCCCGGCGCGATGCGCGAGATGCACTGGCACGCGAACGCGGCGGAATGGGCCTTTGTCATTTCCGGCTCCTGTCGGACGACGGTGCTGCACCCCGACGGCGGATCGGCGACGAACGACTTCTACCCCGGCGACGTCTGGTATTTTCCCCGCGGCTGGGGGCACGCGATCCAGGCAACGGGCACGGGCGAGTGCCATTTTATCCTGATCTTCGACAACGGCGACTTTTCCGAGGATCACACCTTTTCCGTCACCGATTGGATGTCACGGACCCCGCCGGCAATCCTTGCCCAAAGTCTGGGCCTGTCGCTGGACGAAATCAGCCGCCTGCCGAAGGGCGAGGTCTATTTCGCCCAGGGCACCCCGGCGACCGACCGTTCGCTCCTCAGCACCTTACGAGGGGAACCGGCACTTGCCGCCATGCACCGCTATCCGCTTGCCGCGCAGGAGCCACGCCGGGTTCCGGGCGGTGGATTGCAGCGGACGGTTACTGCAAAGGAATTCCCGATCTCGCAGACCATGGCCGGATCACTGTTGGAGATCGAACCAGGCGGCTTGCGGGAACTGCATTGGCATCCGTCGGCTGACGAATGGCAGTACTATATCGAAGGCAGCGCCGAGATGTCAGTCTTCCTTGCCGAGGGCACCGTGGTGACCGAACAGTTCGAAGCGGGCGATGTCGGTTATGCGCCGATGGGTTCGGGGCATTACATCAAGAATACCGGCGCAGGCGTCCTGAAGGTGCTCATCGGTTTCAACCATCCGCACTACCAGTCGAACGAACTTTCGGCGTGGCTTGCCTCGAACCCCGATGACATCCTGCGCGCCAATCTCGGCCTGCCTGAAGAGACGGTCGCGAAGCTTCCCAAGGAATCGCATTTCTTCTTGCCTGGTTAGGCAGGGGCGCTAGTCCTTGCGAGGCGGATCGCCGGCGTCGGCCATGCTCCTGCGGATTTCGCGGATCACGATCTCGGCCAATGTCGATACGGTCAGGACAAACATGCCGATCCCGACCAGCAGGAAGCCGATGGTGAAGATCCGGCCGGCGGGGGTCTTGGGGGCGAGGTCGCCGTAGCCGACGGTCGCCATGGAGACGACGCTGAAATAGAAGGAGTCGATCAGCGACCAGCCTTCGAGCAGGCGGAAGGCAAATGCGCCGGCCGAGGCGATCAGCGTCGTGAAGAACAGCAGTGCAAGAAACCTCGGCGTGCGAAAGGCGACGCCGATCGCATGGGCAAGGTCAGCGTAGGCGGCAAAGATCTTCGTCATCGGTCTGCTCCTGCCGGAAGGGCTGCCACCATAAAAAAAGCCCGCCGTGATGTCACGGCGGGCAAGGTTGCAGTCCGGTCAAGGGGACCGAGCTGCAGGCGGTTCGGAATGTCGGATCAGGTCAATGCGCGGCGTCGCCCATTTCGGCGCGGATCTGTTGCCGCAGGATGTCGATCGGGATCATCTGGCCGTCACGCTTGAAGTGCCAGTAGGTCCAGCCGTTGCAGGACGGTGCACCTTCCAGCGCCGCGCCGACCTGATGGATCGACCCCTTGGTTTCGTCGGAAATCAGCGTGCCGTCGGCACGAACGCGGGCGGTCTTGCCGCGCGGGCTTACCAGAACCTCGCCGGGGCGCAGCATGCCGCGCTCCACCACGGTGCCAAAGGGCACACGCGGTTCGGCGCGCTTCGAGCCGGTGACATCCAGCGCCGACCGGTCGAAGGGGCGGATGCGGTCGAGGCGGGCGGTCGCTGCCTGACGGTAGGCTTCCTCGCGCTCGATGCCGATGTAGGAGCGGCCCAGCATCTTGGCGACCGCGCCAGTCGTGCCGGTGCCGAAGAACGGGTCAAGCACCACATCGCCGGGGTTTGTCGTGGCGAGCAATACCCGGTGGAGCAGCGCTTCGGGCTTTTGCGTCGGATGGGCCTTGTCGCCGTTGGCGTCCTTGAGCCGCTCGCCGCCGGTGCAGAGGGGGATCACCCAGTCAGACCGCATCTGCACGCCGTCGTTGAGTTCCTTCAGCGCCTCGTAGTTGAAGGTGTATTTGCTGGCCTCGTCGCGGCTGGCCCAGATCAGCGTCTCATGTGCATTGGTCAGGCGCTTGCCGCGGAAGTTGGGCATCGGGTTCGACTTGCGCCACACGACATCGTTCAGGAGCCAGTAGCCCGCATCCTGCATCGCCGCACCGACACGGAAGATGTTGTGGTAGCTGCCGATGACCCAGATCGCACCGTTCGGCTTCAAGAGCCGTCGGGCGGCCTTCAGCCAGTCATGGGTGAACCGGTCGTAGGCGGCGAAGCTCGAGAACTGGTCCCAGTGGTCGTCGACGGCATCGACGCGTGAATTGTCGGGGCGGTGAAGTTCGCCCTTGAGCTGCAGGTTATAGGGCGGATCGGCGAAGATCAGGTCAACAGAACCTGCCGGGAGGGAGTTCATCACCTCCACGCAATCGCCTGCAAGGATCTGGTTCAGCGGAAGCACCTGGGCTTCGGCCGGGGTCTTGGTCTTCGTCATCACTGCCTCTGTCTCGCGGCCTCTGGTGTGCCGCTTGTTGGATTGCAGGATGAGTCAGGGATGATTCGCCGTCAAATTCTTTTTTGAATCAAGTACTTACAGAAACATCTTGATACAAGATGTTGTGGACGGGCCTGAACGAACGCCTATGCGCTGCGGTGACCCCCAGTTTTTTCAGCGCGGCGCGATGATCAGCGGTTGGGTAGCCGGCATTGGATTCCCAGCCGTAGCCGGGGTGCTGTTGCGCCAAATCCACCATGATCCGGTCACGTTCGACCTTGGCGATGATCGAGGCAGCCGCAATCGACAGGCAGCGCGCATCGCCCCCAACAATCGCTTCTGCCGAGCAAGGCAGGTCGGGCGGCAGGCGGTTGCCGTCGATCAGCAGGTGTTGGGCGGCAAGCGGCAGGGCGGCGACGGCACGCTTCATGGCAAGGAGGCTGGCATTGAGGATATTCAGTGCGTCGATCTCTTCAACACTGGCCTGCCCCAAGGCGAAGATCGCCGTCTGGCGCAGGATAAGGTTCAGTTCCTCGCGCCGCTTCGCCGTAAGGCGCTTGGAATCGTTCAGTCCCGGCGGAATACCGTCGGGCGAAAGGATCACCGCGGCAGCCACCACAGGACCGGCAAGCGGGCCGCGACCGACCTCATCTACCCCGGCAATCCGGTTGGGGCCGCGGGCAAGAACACGGGCTTCGAAACTGAAATCGGGCAAAGACGGCATGACGGCACCCTGCCGCGCCGCGTTTGGAAAGAAAAGGGGGTGGAGGCTGCTCGACCCTCCACCCCAGATTGGCATCCTGGGGGCAGGACGCCGGATGCGCGCACAGCCTGGGGGCAGTTACATGCGCGCTTGTGGCTCAGCGCCAGGGCGTCCAGCCGGGCTGCGTGTAGTAGACCGGAGGTTCGGCGCGGCGATGATTGTGGCGATGGCGACGGTCGTGCTCGCGCCAGTCGTCGTCACGCCAATTGCCTTCCTCCCACCCGTCATCCTGCCAGGCAGGTTGGCCGTAGCCGGGACGTCCGGGATAGACGTAGACCGGGGTCGGCCCGGCGTATCGCGGCGGGTCGACATAGACAGGTGCCGGTGCATAGCGCGTGACCGGCGCCGCCAAAGATCCACGGGGAGCCAGCGCTCCGACGGCAAGGGCGCCAGCCGCGATACCAAGGATGACCTTCCAGCCATCGTCATTGTCGCGGGCGGAAACCGGTCCGCTGCTTGCGGTCACGGCAGCGCCGGCGACGGCGATCGCGGTAACGGAGTTCAGGATGATGAGGCGAATGCGGGACATGTGCCGATCCTTTCCGGGGGGCCCCGAGACTGCCGCGGGGCCGATGCGGATCAGGTGGGGCACCTCCCGGCGGACAGGCAATATCGACGGCTTGTTATCGGATAACAGCCGCGGGTCCCCCTTCTGCCATTGAATGACAGATCGCTTCACCCCACTCTGCCGGCAATCAGGGAGAAGGTGATGAACATGCGGACAACGCTTGCGGCAATATCGCTAGGCCTCGCGCTGGCCGGTGCGGCCAAGGCGGATTGCTACGCCGATTACAAGGCGAAGCGGGAACCGCCTCTTCAACTTGCTTATGGTGTGGCGCAGATTCCCGACGGAGCTTGCGGAAGCACGGCGGACGCCGCCTCGGCCCTGGCGCCGCGGCTGGCGGCAGCGGGCTGGACATTGCTCAAGGTCGTCAGCCTGTTCGGGCCGGACGGATTGGAAGAAAGGAAAGCGAGTGCCGGAGACCAGTTCCTCCGCTACTGATGCGGCGCGCCGGGGCAACCGGGTTGTTGCTGGCGGTATCGCGGCGATCGTGCTGATCCTGCTCGGCGCGGCCGTGTTCCTTTTCCTGAACCTTCCGGACGCCAATGCCTTCAACGCCCGGGTGGAGCGCATCTTCGTCGAGAACGACCTGCGCACTCCATCCGAGCTTCGGTTGCTGGAGATCCTCGCACAGTCGGGAACGTCGTTCCAGGAAGTGCTTCAAAGCTACCGGCAGGTCATCTTCGTGCTTCTGGTCTTTGCGACGGCACTTCTGATCGCGGCGCTGGTCTTTCTGGTCACGATTGTCGCGCTAAACCGGCGCATCTCGGCGATCCAGCGGTCTGGCATCCAGGTCTCGTCCCTGCTCATCGCGCGAGAAAGCCGGTCGGTCTACATCAACGACATGGAGTTTCAGCTGACCGAGGCCGCGATCGAGACACTGGCGGTGCTGGCTGAGGCGCGAATGGACGACGAGGTTCTGACCGGCGCGCAGATCGAGGCCGTGATTTCGGGGCGGTCCGAGACCGATTGCGAAGAGGCCGCAGGGGCGACCCGGATCAAGCGGCTGCGCGATGCGCTTGGCAACCAGATGGTCAGCGAGCTTCTGGTACGAACCATCGCCAAGCGTGGCTATGTGCTGGCGGTCGGAAAAGATGTCATCCGGGTGGTCTGAGGCGCTGACCTGAAAGACAGGTGGCGGCCCCGACAGGATTCGAACCTGTGACCTACCGCTTAGGAGGCGGTCGCTCTATCCCCTGAGCTACGGGGCCGTTCACCTGCGCCCTACATGCTGTCAAACGCGGATTTGCGCAACCTGTCTTGGCGTCTGATCGGAAAATGGAAAGGGGGAGTGCTTTTGGCCCACCACTCCCCCTTCAGGTCCCTTGCGTCGGAGTTGAGAGCTTGCAGGACGCGCAGGACATCGCCAGTCCCGGATTCGCCAGAACTGTTAGCGGTAACATAGCCATTTCCGACGGCTTGGACAAGCGGGAAGTTTGGCGCTAACAAGGGTTCACCCCGCAGGCTTGAGGAGAACCTATCCAAGTGGCTCGCATTCCCGATCCCAAGCGCACCCTTACCCTTCGCGATGTCTCGGAAGCCTCTGGCGTCAGCGAAATGACCGTAAGTCGGGTGTTGCGAAGCAGGGGGGATGTTTCAGATACGACGCGGGAGCGGGTTCTGGATGCCGCGCGCAAGCTTGGCTATGTGCCGAACAAGATCGCTGGTGCCCTGGCCAGCCAAAGGGTCAACCTTGTCGGGGTCATCATCCCGTCTCTGTCGAACATGGTCTTCCCCGAAGTGCTGACCGGCATATCCGAAACACTCGAGGATACTGGACTGCAACCTGTCGTGGGTGTGACGAACTACTCGCCCGAGCGCGAGGAGGCCGTGCTTTACGAGATGCTTTCCTGGCGACCGTCAGGTGTAATCATCGCCGGGCTCGAGCACAGCGATGCATCGCAAGCGATGCTGGCCAATGCCGGCATTCCGATTGTCGAGATTATGGACATCGACGGAACGCCAGTGGACAGCGCCGTCGGCATTTCCCACCGGCGGGCCGGTCTCGAAATGGCAGCGGCGATCATCGCCGCCGGCTATCGCCGCATCGGATTTCTGGGCACGATGATGCCGCATGACCATCGGGCACGGAAACGGCTTGACGGATTCGAGGAGGGGTTGGCCAAGGCCGGGCTGACCCTTGCGGATCGCGAGTTCTATTCGGGCGGGTCGGCCCTTCTTAAGGGGCGAGAAATGACGGCAGCCATCCTGTCGCGTACGCCGGATCTGGATTTCCTGTATTACTCAAACGACATGATTGGCGCGGGCGGACTGCTCTACTGCCTCGACAAGGGGATCGACATCCCCAACAAGCTGGGACTCGCCGGATTCAATGGGGTGGAGTTGCTCGATGGCCTGCCGCGGCGCCTGGCCACGATGGACGCGTGCCGCTACGAGATCGGGCGCATCGCCGCCGAGATCGTTGCGGGCAAGCACCGGGAGGGCGTGATTGGCGGCGAGGTCGTCGAACTCACACCGACGCTGGAGCCGGGCGATACAATCCGGCGGGCCTGAGCCCGCCGGATTGCGCCGCACTATTCAGTCTGCAGCGATTCCAGATACACGGCGAGCGAAAGCACACGGCCACGGGCCATGATCTCGCCGTTGTAGACAAGCGATGGGTCCGTCGTACCCAATGAGAACACATCCCCCCATAGCGGCATAGGTCCGCCGTGGGCACGCATTCCCGTCCTGCCGTCGATGATGTGGATCACCTTGAGCATCGGGAATTCACCGCCGTTCTGTTTTGCGATCAACGTCAGGTTAGGCGCGGGAACAGTCAGGACATCGGCCATGTCGCCATCGCCCATCCCTTTTGCCCCGTGACATGCAGCACAGTAACCTTCGTAAAGTGCCTTTCCCACGGCGTTGTCGTCTGCCGCAAAGGCTGGAAATCCAAGACACGTGACCGCAGTAGCACTGAGTAATAGACTACGCATCGGCTTACTCCTCCCTAAATCTGCGCGTTCCGTATCGGGAATACTGCGCGCAAATCTCCGGGAGCGCCTTGATGGGGATCAACTGCAAGCTTGATGGCGCCTCAGGCCGTGAGACGCCCGTTCTGGTAGCCGGTGATGCGCGTTTCGATGATCGTGCCTTCGGGCTGGTCGCTGTCGAACGCAACCTCGGCAAACTGTTCGGTCCTGCCAAGACGAGGGCCCTCGGTCAGGACATGCAGCTTTCGCCCGACCTGCGCGGACAGGTGGGACCGCAGTGCAGTGTCGCCCGCCGATCTCAGCCGGGCGGCGCGTGCCTTGATGGCCGGGCCGGGCACCTGCGGCATCCGCGCAGCCGGCGTTCCCTTGCGAGGGCTGAAGGGGAAGACGTGCAGGAAGGTCAGGCCACAATCGTCGACGAGCTTCAGCGTGTTTTCGAACATCTCGTCGGTTTCAGTCGGGAATCCTGCAATGACATCGGCGCCGAAGACGATATCGGGACGCAGCTTGCGGGCGTCCTCGCAAAAACGGATCGCATCATCGCGCAGGTGCCGCCGTTTCATCCGCTTGAGGATCATGTCGTCCCCCGCCTGAAGGCTCAGGTGAAGATGCGGCATCAAACGCGGCTCGGTTGCGATGGCGATCATCAGGTTCTCGTCGGCCTCGATCGAGTCGATCGAACTGATCCGCAGGCGAGGCAAGTCGGGCACAAGCCGCAGGATCCGCATGACAAGATCGCCAAGGCGCGGCTGACCAGGCAGGTCGGCGCCCCAGCTTGTCAGGTCCACACCAGTCAGCACGACCTCGTTGAAGCCCTTGCCCACCAGCCGCTTGATCTGCTCGACGACGACGCCGGCCGGAACCGAGCGCGAGTTACCGCGGCCATAAGGGATGATGCAGAAGGTGCAGCGATGGTCGCAGCCGTTCTGGACCTGCACATAGGCGCGATGGCGGCCGAAGCCGTCGATCAGATGGCCGGCTGTTTCCCTGACGGCCATGATGTCATCGACCTTGACCCGTTCAGTCTCGCCGATCAGATCAGGCGCCGACATCGCGGCCCATGTCGCCGCCTGCATCTTTTCGGTATTGCCGATGACCCGGTCGACTTCGGCCATGGCCGCGAAGGTCCCGGGTTCGGTCTGGGCCGCGCAGCCGGTGACGATCAGCATGGCGTCCGGGTTTTCGCGGCGCAGGCGGCGGATTTCCTGCTTGGCCTTCCGGACGGCTTCGGCGGTCACGGCGCAGGTGTTCACCACGACCGCACCATCAAGCCCGGCAGAGGCCGCCAGCTCTTTCATCGCTTCGGTTTCGTAGGCGTTCAGCCGGCACCCGAGCGTCGCAAAGACCGGAGGCGCGCTCATGCCGTGGCGGAGAGATAGGCTGGGGTCAGCACCGCATCGAAGACATGTGCTGTCGGCCCGGTCATCCAGACGCCGTCATCGCGCCAGTCGATTTCGAGCGTGCCCCCATCGAGATCAAGCAGCACATGCCGCCCAGTCAGCCCGCGCCGGTGCGCGGCAACCGCGGTTGCGCAGGCCCCCGATCCGCAAGCCAGCGTTATGCCGGTCCCGCGTTCCCAGACCCGCATCCGCAGCCGGTCCGGGGCAGTCATGCTGGCAAACTCCACGTTCGTGGACTGCGGGAAAAGCGGATCGTGTTCCACCCGGCTGCCCAGACCCGCGACATCGACCGCTTCGGCATCTGGAACGAAGAAGACACAGTGCGGGTTCCCCATGCCTACCGCGACCGGATCGCCTGAGATCGGCAGATGCAAGGTGTCCAACGCATCCGATAGGGGCACTTCGGCCCAGTCGAGCTGCGGCTGGCCCATGTTGACGCTGACCAGCCCATCCGCTCGGCGCAGCGCCACCAGCTCACCCCGGGCCGTCCGGATAGCGATCCGGTCCTGCCCCGTATCCCGCATCACGAAATCCGCAACGCAGCGCGTGGCGTTTCCGCACGCCCCGGCACGGCTGCCGTCGCTGTTCCAGAAGTCGAGCGATATTCCGCCCTCGTCGCCAGCGCGAATCTCGGCCAGCTGATCAAATCCGACCCCGCGATTGCGATCGCCAAGCGCCCGCGCCAAGGCAGGCGTCGTCACCGCCGCCCCACGACCCCGCGAGTCGATGACGACGAAGTCGTTGCCCAGCCCATGCATCTTCATGAAGGGCAGGCCCGTATCTGGAATGCGCGCGTTCATGGGCAGGCATATACGCCTCTGCCCCTGCATTTGCCAGTATGTGCCCGGAAAGTTGTGGAAAGGGTATTGACCCTCCGGGCTGAACTCCATAGGAAACCCGCGTTGTGGGCCCATAGCTCAGTTGGTAGAGCAACTGACTTTTAATCAGTGGGTCACAGGTTCGAATCCTGTTGGGCTCACCACTTCTCCCCCGAGTTGACAGAATCGCGCAAGCGGTCGCATCCGGCTATCGGGGGCGCTCGGTGCCGGTATGATTTCGCATAGGCGAATCAGACAGATCGGCGAAATGCGAGTTTCCCTTGAAAGCCTTGCTGCCGATCTGGAGATCCACGAGATGCGCTCGCCGCTCGCGCCTGGTCTTCATGTTGCCTTCGGCCGCTGGAAGGGAGCGCTCGATCCGATATCGCGCCTTGCAACCGGCAAGGGCACGGACGCCGCCGCAGCCAGGCTGGGATGCCTTGGCGAAGCGGTCGAGAACCTTTCGATTGGCACCGTGGCGCATCCACTTCCTGTCTGGGCCGCGACAGCGGCCGGGCCCGTTGACGCGCGGGCCCGCAACCTGACCGATCCGGCGGATCTGGGGAGTGAAGGCTGCGCGGCGCATTCGGACGATACCCTCGCGCGCAAGAGTGCCGTGCTTGAACGGGTCGAGAGGGCCGCTTTAGCCCTATGGTGGCTTGGCAAGGCAGAAGCCTTTGAAATCGATATCGATCTCGAGACCATGACCCGCTATCGACAGGGCGAAACGCTTCGCTGGAGCCGATGCTGGCTGATCGAGGCGATACCAGGCATCGCCACTTGCCTCGTCATAACCGGCGATGCGGGAGGTGGGCCGATGGTTCTTGGGAGCGCTGCCGCCGACGGTGCCGTCGAGGCCAGCCAGGCCGCACTTGCCGAAGCGCTTCTGTCCGAGGTGGCCCTGCTCGCGCCGCCCGGCCATCCGGATCACCAGCGAGCGCTGGCAATGGACAGGGCGCTGGCCCGGCGCGTCGCAAGACCTGTCACGCTGACTGAGACGCACCCTGGCCAATCCCTTTCGGCGGATGACCTGATCCTGCTTTGCCACGAGGCCGGGCAGGATATGAGCCTTGTCGAGCTGACTCATCCCGCACTTGGCCTCCCGGTCTGGCGTGCGGTTTCCTCCACCCTGCCCCGCTGGCGCCCGATCCTTCAAAGTCCTTTGACGTTTGAATGACGGACGCCAATTTACGACCATCTAAAGGCAACAGGAACGGATTGCATGGCCCGCGACGATCAATCCACTGACCCGCTTGAGCCACGCGGCCACGCGCGGGCGGTCCTTGAAGCGCGGGCCATTCGGGCAGCCACCCTGCCCCCGGACCGGCGCAACTATCTGTGCGACGCGGCGCAACCTGATCCATCACGGCTCTATGCCGGTGCAGGCTCGGTCGCCGAGACGTTGCGGCATTTGGAACCGGTGGCCGAGCACCTTGTCGACGATGCCTGGAAAGTCGATGCCCTGCCGGGCAGCATGCCCGCCGGCTACACCTTCCTGGCCCAGCTGGTCGCTCATGATGTGGCCGCACATACGTTCGGACCCGACGAGACCTACCGGCCGGACGATGCGCGCGGTCATGGGCTGACGCTTGATTCGATCTTCGGCCCGCTGTCAAGCGCGCGCGCCATGCCGAAGCTCTATCGCTTCCGACTTTCGGCCTCGGATCCTGGAAGGCCCGTCGCGGTCGACCTGACCTGGACCGGCAACACCGTAGACGCACATGATGCGCGAAACGGCGATACGCCGTTCCTGTCGCAGTTGTCTGCGCTGTTTGTCCGCTATTTCGATCTGGCGGCTTCCGCGCTGTCCGAGGAGTTTCCGGAGCAGCGGGCGCGGCTTCTCGCGCGCTGCCTGACAGCCGAGGTCTATCTCGACATCATCGAGCACGATCTTCTGGCGCGTCTGCTTCATCCGGCAGTGCTGGCGATGGTTCGGGCGAACGGCTGGCGCCTGGTCGATCTGGCAGCTGAACGCGAAGGATTCGCAATCCCCGTCGAGTTCACCAATGCCGCATTCCGCTTCGGCCATGCGATGGTACGATCGACCTACTGGCTGAACGACCGCAGCCCGGTGATGCCGCTTGGTGACCTGATCGGCCCGGTTCCCCCCGGCCTGGAAGGTATCCGGGCCGGAAACTCGAACTTCTGGCGGGTGGATTGGCGACTGTTCTTCGGTGACGGGCCACAGTTGCAGATGGCCCGCCGCATCGGTCCGGACCTGCCGCCGGATCTGGAAAGGGTCGGCAAGAACCGCGCCATCCCAGGCGGGCGCAAGAGCGATCTCGCGCTACGCGACCTGGCCAGCAGCGCGACAGGCCGGTTGCAGAGCGTCGCGGCCCTGGCCGAGCTGCTGGCGCCGCATCTTGCAAACCGGGCCGGATGCGCAGGATGGGTTCTGTGGTCTCAGGCAGGACGCCGAGCGGTGATGGCAGATTGGCTGTCGGCCCAGCCGGGCCAGGCGCCCGATCACCTGAAGCTCGATCCGCCGCTTAGTCTTTATCTGATGGTCGAGTCTGGCGCGAATGGTGTCGATCAGGGTCTTGGCGGCGGCCGTACGCTTGGCGCGCTTGGCTCGACTCTGGTGGCCGAAGTGCTGATGCCTCGCCTGCGCATGGCTCGCAACTTCATTGCGGCGCAGCCAGAGCTGAACAGGGCGCGGTCGATCTTCCCGCCTCCCGCGGGCAGGGCGCCAGAGATGTGGACGTTGATCGAATTCCTGACGGGTTTGGAGTGAGGAGATAGCGAAGAATGACAGAAGTTATCATGACCGTCGCGCATCAGCGCCCAGTCGGCGCCTTCCTGACGGCGGTTGCGCATTTGCCGGAGGCGGATCGGCCCAAGACGGTCGAGGGCCTGATGACTGCCTTTGCCGGATATCTGAACGCCTATTTCCTTGATCCGAACAAGCGGATCGACCCGAAGATGCCGGCGCCCATGCTGACACCGAAGGTCGCAGCGACCAAGGGTGAGGCGGCAGCTGCGTTCGTGCCGGCGACGCAAGGGGATACCAGTGCAGCGGCGATCGGAACCTGGATGGTCCATCCCTATATCGAGGTCGGCAACATCCGGCGCGATGCGGCGATCGATCTTGTCCAGCACAAGCCCGAACGCGTCGCCATCCGCCTGCCTACAGCTGGATTGCTGGAGCAGGCCGAAAAGGACGCCCGTCTGCTGTCCATCGCCGGCGATACCGACAAGTTCGTGGGCCCGAACTACTACTACGACTACTTCCGAAACTCGCCGGGGATGTCCACGATGGAGTACCTCTGGTCAAGGATCGCGGACTACACCACGTCGTCTTGCCGCTAGGCGACGGCAGGATTGCTGGCACTTGGCTCTGCCGCCCGGATTCAGGCAATCCGGGCGATTGCGTCGATCACCCGGTTCAGGCCAGCCTCAGGACTAAGCGGCGTGGCAGAGGCAAACCATTGAAGTGCGTCCGGCTCGCTTTTTCCATGCCATCGTCGGCGGAGATCGGACTTGAAACGGTCCCAGCAGCCTTTGGCGATATCAGGCTTTCCGGCAAGTTCCGCAGCAGCGGCCGCATAGCCATATCCGAAGACGATGATGTTGTCTGACTTCTGCGCATAGCTGACGCAGCCATCGTAATCGCCGCTCAGCAGGGCGATGGAGACCCGATACCCCAAGGTCGCCCGGTTGATGCCCGGATCGAGGACATTGACCGCCGCGGAAAGCCGGGCTGCACGCTCGGTCTGGCCCGAAAGCGCCAGAACTTCGGCTGTCGATGCAATCCGGCGCGGGCTGCTCTGACTGCCAAGTGCCGCTTCATCCGCCGCCTCGATCGCGCGCCCAAAGCGACCACTCTGCACGGACGACCAGGCCAGCGCCAGCCAGGCATCGGATCTCAAGATGTCGTCGCGTACGCATCCCTCGGCAATCTCGTAGGCCTCGGCGACGCCTTCTCGTGGGGCATAGAGGCCCGGAAACACGACGCTGCGACTGTTCAGCAATTCGGCGAGCATGACACGCGCGCGCAGGCCAACCTCGCCCTTCGTGGTGACGCTGCGCATCAAAGCTTCGGCGCGGCGGTCGGAATCCGGAGACCAGTCGTTCATCAGCCAGCGGGCCCGAACCAGCTTGTCATAGTCCGGCAGATCGCCATCCCCGAGCGAATCCAGATTGGTGACGTAATGAGATTCGACCTTGCCGATCAGATGCGAGGCAAGGCGCTGCACGGCAAGCTCGCTGTTGCGGATCCAGTCTCCGCGGTTCAGCGGCAGGGCAGTCGTCCAGATGATCCGGCCCGAACTCGTGTCTTTCAGCGTGAGGATCACCCGCATCTCTCCGATACCGGGCGAAAAGACCCCGCGTAGTTCAAAGTTACCGCGCATCGTGGGAAGCGGCGTGTCGTTGTCGGCCTCGATGACGATCCAGTCTCCCACCGTCAGCAGGGACGAGACGATTTCGGCCTGCATACCGTTCACGACGATCCGGTTGTCATCGGACATCATGTCGCCGGCAATCGGGCGAAGATAGACGGTGATCCGATCCTGCGCCGGTGCAAGCGAAAGGAGAGGCTGGGGCGGGGGCGCCTGGACCGTCCCCTGCGACTTGATGCGAACCGCCAGCGCCTGCGTCGCCTCCGAAGGTTCGACGTCGAATTCCTCATCCAGAAGCGCCCAAAGCCGGTTGTAGTGTTCCAGGGCGGCCGCGCTGTTGCCGGCGGCAATATCGAGAAGCATCAAATGCCGGGTTGCCGTTTCATCATGCGGCACAAGCTCGCGAAGCTTTTCGGCGACAACCCGGCTCGACTCGCTCTGGTTGGTTGGCTGAAGACGCGCACGAAGCGCATCGGCCATCGCAGCGATGAATGGGTCGCGCTGGCTCCGCAGGAAAGTCTCGAATTCTGGATCCAGCCCGAACAGGTCTGTAGCGAAACGCAGGTCCGCTTCGGCCAACGAAAGACTACGCAGCGGCCGCTCGTCCCCCTGATCCAGCGCGGACAGGGCGACTGCCACCTCGTTTGGCAAGCGGTCGAGAGTCCAGATCACGGTTTCCCGGTCCGAGACGATCGGGTCCATTCCGGGAACGGGGGGATTGTCGCGCAGGACATAAAGGATGTTGCGCAGTGAGCCGCGGCTGTTTTCCTCGTTCGCTCCAGACCAGAGAAGACTCGCCAGGCGCGACCGCGAAATGCGCGACTGTCCGCTGAGGCAGAACCACGCGACGATCGCCTTCGCCTTCGTCGGTCGCAGCGGAACCACCTCGCCGTTCAGCAACAGCTCAAACGAGTCGAAGACGCGAAAGCTAAGCGAGCTTCGCGGCGGCGAGGCATCAGGAGTGTTGGACCGATCGGTCATGTTCCAAGGATTAGGTCTTGATTGCCGCAACGTCTACCGCGACGCGGGGTGCGGCAAGAGGTTTCCAAGGAAAAGAGCAACTTGCGCTGCAACTTCCGAAAAGATTCGAGGTGAAATCCTAGTCATTTCGCGTGAGGGGCCTTTGCCTCAAGCGAGGCAGGACAAGGCCCGCAACCCCAGATTGTTCGCTTTCGAATCCTCATGGAACGGCCAAGCGGGAACGACCCTGTCGCCGGTATTGGCTGGAGAGGTTCGGGACGAACCGCTAAAGAGGGCGAAGATGCAAGCTCGCGAAGGCCGGACTATGACGGGCACGCAGACAAAGACCCTGGCGACCCGGCCAGGTCATGCCTTCTGGCGATCGTTTCCGATGTTCGAGAACCTCGGAGACGAAACGCTTGCCGCCCTGTCGGAAGTGGCGGTCGCCCGCGAGTGGCCTGCCGGGGCGGTCCTGTTCCTGCGTGGCGAGCCGGGCGACTACCTGCTGGCGATCGCCGAAGGGCGAGTGAAGCTTTCCCTCGTGACGCCGGGCGGGCGAGAACTCGCCCTCGCCATTGCCGAACCGGGCACCATCATCGGCGAGATGGTTCTGTTCGACGAAGACCCGCGATCGGCCGACGGAACCGCCCTGACCGCCACCTGCGGTTATGTGGTAGACCGTGCGGCCTTCCGTTCGGTCGCGGAACGCCATTCGGACCTGATGGAAGGTGTTGCGCGTTTCCTCTGCCGACGTTTGCGCGACACCAACGACAAGCTGGAGTCGATTGCGCTCTACGGCCTGGACGCTCGCCTTGCCCGTTTCCTGCTGTTCACCCTGCGCCAGATTCACGGCGACGACCTGCCAGACAAGGCGCGGCTGCGGCTTGCGATCACCCAATCAGACCTGGCCGCGGTTCTTGGGGCAAGCCGACCGAAGGTGAACCGTGCACTCCAGGCGCTGATCGAAGATCAGGCGATCCAGCGCGAGGGCGAGGTATTGATCTGCGATCCGGCACGGCTGCGTGAGTTGGCCGACCCGGACATCGAGTGACGTCGGTCAGGGATGCCAGGTCCGGTCGAGCACGGCAAACCAGTTTTCGTAGCAGAGCTTGCGCATCAGCGGCTCGTCATAACCGTGGGCGCGCAAGGCGTCCTGCAATGCAGGTAGCCCAGTCACGTCACCGATCCCCTGCGGCACCGTCGCACCATCGAAATCGGACCCGAAGCCGACATGATCCTCGCCGAGATGGGCAATGAGGTGATCGAGATGGCGAAGCACCGGGTCCCAATCCATTTCGGGGGACTGGCGACCATCAGGGCGCAGGAAGACCGTGGCAAAGTTCAGTCCGACCATCCCCTCGCTATCGCGGATCATGCCAAGCTGGCGGTCGGTCAGGTTGCGGGTGGTGGGCGTGATCGCATGGGCATTGGAGTGGGTCGCGACCAGGGGCGCGGTGCTGAGACGCGCGACGTCGTTGAAGCCAGCCTCGTTGAGATGCGACAGGTCGACCATGATGCCCAACTGGTTGCATGCACGAACCAGCGCCTTTCCGGCGTCGGTCAGACCCGGCCCGGTATCGGGTGTTCCGGGATACCGGAACGGCACGCCGTGACCAAAGGCGGTCGGGCGGCTCCAGACCGGTCCGAGCGACCGCAGACCCATCGAATGATAAAGAGGCAGCGTATCCAGCGCCGGATCGATCGCCTCGGCGCCTTCCATATGCATGATCCCCGAGATCACACCATCGCTGAGTGCCGCGCGCAGCTCGGATGTCGTACGGCAAACCTTGAACCGCCCGCCCGAGGCCCGCTCCATCCAGAGTAGATGCCCGGCCTTCGACAGCGCAATGACCTGCGCGCGGTCAAGCGGGATAGGATCGGGCAGCGGGAGATCGTAGGGCGGGTTTTCCATCAGCGCGTCGCTGATGTCATAGTCCGCGCCCGATGGAGACGGGACGTAGATGGCGAAGAAGCCGCCCGCGAAATGGCCCTTGCGCATCCGGGGCAAGTCGAGATGACCCGTCCCATCGCCCTCCAGCCACAAGATCTCGCGCCGTGACGGGTCCGACTGAAGACGTAGCAGGAAGTCGTTGTGACCATCGAAAATGGGCAAGGCCTTGTTCATTTTGGAAACCTGCAGGCTGTGACCGGGCCACTAGCGCCTGCGCCAAGGGCGAAGTCAAGGTGCTCCCCGCGCGCGGCCAACGCCCCAGTGACCGGGTGCACAGTGGCTGTCGCAGACTGTCCGCGCGGCACGATCCGGGGGCTGACGCTCGACCCGTTCCCCGTGCTTTTCCGAGTGGCTTCCCGGAAAGGCCAGACGCAGCAACCTGCCTCCTGGGAGAGGCCCACTCCCAGCTCCTACTGGACAACGAATTCGGCATGCAGCGCGCCGGCGGCGTTGATGCTTTTCAGGATGTCGATCATGTCGTGAGGCGTCACGCCAAGGGCATTCAGCCCCTCGACAACCTGGGCAAGGCTCGTTCCTTCCGACAGCCGGGCTAGCCCGGTTCCCGGGGCCTCGCTGATCGAGGCATCCGTCCGCGGGACGACCACCGTCTCACCGCGCGCAAAGGGGTTGGGCTGAACGGCGAGTGGTTCCTCCTCAACTCGTAACGTCATGCCGCCCTGGGCAACCGCTACCTCGCTGATCCGGACATCCTGGCCCATCACGATCGTGCCGGACCTCTGATCGACGACGACCCGCGCCCTTTGGGACGGCTCGACATCGATGTTCTCGATCCGGCCGAGCAAATGCGCAGGTGATCGCATACCGGCTTCCGCCACGCTGAGCGACACTGTCCCTGAATCGAGCATGGTTGCGACACGTCGGCCAAACTCGCGATTGATCGCGACCTCGATCTTCTCGGCAGTGGTAAAGTCGGGGGTGCGCAGGGCCAGCCGCACATCTGCCAGGCTCGCCAAGTTGAACTCCACCTCGCGCTCGACATGGGCGCCCTCTGGAATCGAGCCAGAGGTCGGAACACCCTGCGTCACACTTGACGCATCGCCTTGCGCCACCACCCCTCCCGAGATGACAGTTCCCTGAGCGACGGCATAGATCTGGCCGTCTGCTCCATTCAAGGGTGTCATGACCAATGTCCCGCCCATCAGGCTCTGGGCATCACCGATGGCAGACACCGTGACATCAATCTGCGAACCTGCCCGCGAAAACGGCGGCAGGCTGGCAGTCACGAAAACGGCAGCGACGTTCTTGGCCCGGAACTGCTCACCGGCGACATTCACGCCAAGTCGCTCCAGCAGGTTCGACATGATCTCTTCGGTAAAGGGTGAATTGCGCAACGTGTCACCGGTGCCGTTCAGACCAACCACGAGGCCATACCCGACGAGATCGTTGCTTCTCACGCCATCGAATTCGACCAAGTCCTTGATGCGGATTTCCCCGGCGTAAAGGGGCATCGGACTGCACAAGAGCAGCAGAAGAAGGACAAAGAACCATCGCATCAGAGATAGTCCGAGAGCTTCAGTCCCAGAACCTTCGCCGTAACCGAATACAGTGTCTCCAGTTGCGACTGGGTTTCCGTCAGCGCCGTCGCGGCCTCGTAGGCATCGGCTGAGACAAGCGACAGGCGACGGGTCGAAAGGGCTGTTTTTTCGGCTTCCGCCGCAGTCTGGGCATCCTCAATCCTGTCCTGTGCGATGCCGATGCGGGCCGAAAGGTCGGCCCGCGACATCGCGGACTGATAAAGTGACTCTCCCGCCGCCTTTACGAGCGCGGCCTGCTGCTTCGTGTCACCAGCCAGAACTCCGCGATCCAGCAGTGCGGCGAGCGCCAGCCCCTTGAGCGTGTCGACAATTGCAGGATCAAGCGCCGTCACGTCAGGCGCGACCGCTTCTCCCTCGGCGACTTCGATCGGTTCAAGGGCATCGCCTCCCAGATATCCGGTGCTGGCATAGCCGACCGAACCATCGAACCAGCTGTTTACGGCCGCCTCGACCGCACCGGCCGAAGTCAGCCCGGCAACCGCTGTTTTCAGTTCGCCAAGGATCGTGTCGGCAGAGGCGATCGCGGCGCCACGCGTTTCGAGACCCGCGAAGATCGAACGATCGCCGATCCGGGCAGACAGGGTGGACAGAGCCGCATCGAACGCGACCCGCCCCTGCTCGGCGACCGTTGCGATTGCTGTCTGGCTCGTTCCGCTACCCACCGAGATCAACGAACCCGCCAGGTCTTCCGTCAGGCTTGCGAGCGAATTGAGGGCCATCTGCGTCGCGGTTGCCCGGATTTCGGCGGTGGATGCGCTGGACAGATATGCCTCGGCCCTGGCGAGCGATGAGTCGATTGCGGCCAGAGGCCCCAGATCGCCACGAAGATGTCGACCGATATCAGCCTGTCGACCGGTCGTCACCTCTAGGCTGCGCCGGTCGAACTCGGCCTTGAGCGCGACAGTCTGCTGCCGCAGTACGAAACCTCTGGCGCTGTCACCTATTGCGGAAGCCGACATTTCACATCTCCAGAAGCGTCTTGAGCAATTCGTCGATGGTCGAGATGACCTTGGCGTTTGCCGCATAAGCCTGTTCGATCACCATCAGGGCCTGGACCTCGGCGTCGGAATCGACACCTTGTTCCAGCTCGTCCTGGCGCAGGGCCGAGTATCGTGCCGAGGCATAGCTTTCGGCATCTTCGGCACGAACGCGCTGCAGCGAGACGTTCGAAACCAGATCGGACAGCAAGCCGTCAAAACTGCGCGATGCCGTTCCCGCGGCCGGATCACTGGGCGCCACGGTCTGTTTCAGGGCTGCATTCAGCCTGGACAGAAGGCTGGACATCCCCGCCGAGCTTTCAGAGGCGGCGCCGCTTCCTTCCCGCAACCGCCAGAGCGCCCCGCCGGCTTCGGGATCAACCGACCTGTTGACTGCCAGCCGGCCAGCGAGGCCGGTTGTGGAACTCACCAAACCGCCGGCATCGGTGAATAGCCTCGCCCCGCCACCAAGGGTCGGGTCGACACCTGGGTCGGACAGTCGTTCGACCAGATCGAGGGCGACCGCATCGAGCCGTACCAAATACGCAGGGGCAAGGGTGTCCCTTATGGCAAAATCGGCGGCGAGCGTCCCGCCGTCCAGGCGGTTGGAGCCGATGCCCGGTGTGATTGCCTTGCCATTGAGCGTCAGTCCCGACAGCGCCCCCGTTGAATGGCTCATGTCAGCGGTAATTGTCCCAGCCGGGACAAAGCCGAAGACAGCTGGGCGACCGTCGAGCAGAACGGCGCCGCCGGTCGAGACAAGAGCAATCTCGCCGTTGTCGCGCTGAATTTCGCGCAGAGGCACGATTTCGGCGACGGAATCGACGAGCCTCTGCCGTTGGTCCATCAGGCCGGATGCGTCCCGGTCCGCCGAAGTCAGGCGGACGATCTGCGCGTTCAGATCATCGATCTGCGAAAGTGTGGTGTTCAACTGGTCGACGGATGCCGCGATGCGGTCATCGGCGCGTTCGCGCTGACCTTGCAACTCCCCGCTGACTGCCCGGAACTTTGCAGCAAGATCCTGCGAAGCACGCAGAACAGAGTCGAGCATTGCAGTCGAATCCGGGCTGGCTGCGGCCTCCATCAAAGCGACCGAAAGCGAACTGGACGCCGCGCCTATCGAACCTTCATCCTCGGGTGTTCCGAGCGCATCCTCGATTGCCTGCTGGAACCCTCCTATTTCGGTTGCCCCGGCGGCGTTTGCTTCGGCGGCGCGACGGTCCGAAATCAGGACGCTGTCGGACACGCGCAAGACACCGGCGACAGTCACGCCCTGCCCGCTGGCAGAGATGCCGCGGGCCGAAAGCTGGATTTCGCGTCGCGCGTAGCCTTCGGTAAGGGCGTTGGCGATGTTTGAAGATACGAGCTCCGTCGCACGGCTGTTGGCGGTCAACCCCGAGAGCGCGTTGGACAGACCCAGAGACAGACTCATTCACTATCCCCCTTAGCGTTTCAGGCTCGAGGCTTCCTGCAGCATCTCGTCGGCCGTCTGGATGACCTTCGCATTCGAGGAATAGGCCCTTTGCGTGCGGATCAGCTGGGTCAGCTCGTTGGCGACGTCAGTGGTGGATTCCTCACGCGAATAGCCCTGGATAGTACCCGTCGGACCATCACCCGCATCCCAGAGGAAGATCGCGCCGCTGTCTGGCGTAACCTCATAGGTCTGGTTGCTGCCCGCCTTCAGACCGTTGACATTCGCGACGTCGACCAGAGGGATCTGGTAGATGCGCCGTGTGAAGCCCTGATCGCAGATCGCGTTGACATATCCCTTCTCATCGATCTCGACAGAAGTGACGCTCGCCACGGTGGAGCCGTTGTGCGTCAGCGTGACCGGCGCGAAGGTGCCGGACAGTTGCGTCATGCCATCGATTGCACCGTAGGTGCCGATATCGAGAGCGATATTGCCGCCAGCCACGGCGACGGAAGCCTTCCCAGTCGTCGGGTTGTAGGTGCCTCCGCTTACCGTGGCGACCGATTGCAGCGTGCCACCAGATCCGGCGGCATCCGAGAAGGTCAACCTGTACTGACCGACGATCGAATCCGAAGAGGCTGAATCGCGGATGGTCATCGTCCACTCGTTTGACGACCCAGAAGCCGGCACTGACGGCTCGAAAGAAATGTCGAGCGTCTGCGATGTGCCGAGCGTGTCAAAATATTCCAGAGCAAGGCTCTCACCCGAACCGGTGGCCCCTGCCTTCGTCGAGGTTGCCGGAAGGTTGACCTTTACCGCCGCTTCTGTAGTGGGATTGGCGACGAACTGGTTCCAGTTGACCCTGACGGGTTGCAGACCCGAGGCGCTGACCCGTGAATAGGTGTCAATCGTTCCATCGGCATTCGCCGGCCAGCCAAGAAGGACCATGCCCGAACTGGTGGTGAGGATGCCCTGTTCGTCGGCCTTGAACGAAGCCGTCGTCATTAGGCGCAAGGGATAGCTCCCGTCTGCCGCAGACGCGGCAGCCGCGGTTGTGACCGGAATCATCCCACGTCCATCGACCGCAAGATCGGTGGCATTGCTGGTGTTGATGAGCGGGCCGTTCTCATCGATCGCGCGAGAGGTCGACGTGCGGACACCACCCGCGGAGTAACGTGACGAATCGGACCCCTGCAGCACCAACGCGGTAAAATCCGTCTCGGCGCGCCTGTATCCGTAGGTCGCGGAGTTCGCGATATTGTCCGAGATCGTGGCCAGCCGGGTCGCGTTGGCATTCAGCCCCGCAACGCCGGCATTCATCGAGGAAGAGATCGTCATCCTGAAGGCGCCCCCTGGCAGATTTGAATTCAGCTCGGGGCAAAACTGCGGGCTTGGCCTTAAGATCGAACTAATGCCCATGGGCACTTCGCGCTAGCGATCGTGGCGCAGCAGGATGATTTCGATACGATTGTTCCTGATTGCCATGGGATTCGCGGTGACCGGCTGGCTGTCGGCCATGCCAGCCACGCGCCGCATGCGTTGCGGTGACAGTCCCTCACCCACCAGACTGCGGCGAACGGCATCCGCCCGATCGATGGAAAGGCGCCAAGCCGGATTGCTTCGCAGCGTGATCGGATAGGCCCTGACATGGCCCTGCACCGCTACCTTGTTTGCGGCCAGATCGAAGACCTCGACCACCACCGAAAGAATCTGCTTCAGCACCGGCTCGGGGGTGACGCTATCCGGCGCGAAAAGGGGTGAACCTTCGACATCAAACAGATCGACAATCAGGCCCTCATCAGAAACCCGGGTCACCACATGGCGCATCGCGCGCTCCATGGTCATGCTTTCACCGCTGCGGGCCAAGAGCACTTTCTCGAGTTCCTTCAGCTGGGCGTCGGTGGTCTCGTTGCTTTGCTCGGGATTTATGGGGGTGTTCTGCCCCCGCGCTCGCCGATCGCGCGTCGCCCGGTCCTGCGACGCCCCGGTTCCGCTTTGCGTGTAGGTTTGTTCGGAAAAAACGCTGTCGCCTCCGAAGGCACCGTCACCACCACCCGAGATCCGGTTGATCGGAATCGTGGGATTGAAGTAATCCGCCAGACCCTTGCGCTGCTTTTCCGTCGTTGCGTTGAGCAGCCACATCAGCATGAAGAAGGCCATCATCGCGGTGACGAAGTCGGCATATGCCACCTTCCAGGCACCGCCATGGTGCCCGTCACCCTTCACGACCTTCCGACGCTTGATGATGACGGCCGCGGCGTTCGATTGCCCGGACATGCCTTCACCCGCTATCACCCCGGCTCAGCATTAGACGCCGGGAATGAAGCGACGCTTAACGGCGATCCCTTTTTCGATCCGGGGAAAGGATGCGCCCCTCGTGGGCTGGACGAGGGGCGCCAGGGGTCAAGCCTTGGGAGCCTTTAGCGTGTTTGACCCCGAATGCGGCAATTGACCGTCAGGCCGATGGCCGCATAGTCCTTGGCGAACTGCCATGCACTCGCAAAACTCAGATCGGATTCGATCCGCAGCATCCCGTCCGCCGCCTTCCTGCTGCGGCTGGCTGGACGGGTTTGAAGGAAATCCATCAGGTCCGATCCTACGAATTCCCGTTCGACATCGGCAAAAAGATCCAGCCGCAGGAAGTCACGGTTGAAGATCCTGTCGCCAGCCTCGGCAAACCGTGCCAGATGGCGGGCCGTGGCCAGATTGAACTCGGTTGCGGATGCTCCCGTGAACGTGCAGGAGGCCAGCCCAAGCCGGCGCGCTTCGGCCCAGGCAGCCGATCGAGGCGAACGGCAGAACAACATGTGCATCGCCTGCGCCGGGTCCGACAGCATTACCCGCAGCGACTTGTGATGGCGCAACCGAAGGCGGATCGCCTGGGCCCGGGCAGGACTGACATCGTGCAACACGACGCCCTCGGCCCCTGCAATTGCCCGTTCGACCTCGCTCGGCGAAAGCTGCAAAAGATCAGCAGTCAGATCAATTTCAGCATCGATCTTTGCATCGCCGACCGGACGCACCGAGAGGTCCGTACCGCCGGCCACGGCCAGAGAAAGAGCGGGATCGAGCCGGACCGTCAGACCAAGGATGGTCAGAAGGCCTGAAAGTCGACGGGCCTCCGGGTCCGGCAAACGAGCCGCAAGCGTCGAGGGGAGCGACGCAAGGCGGGCCACTGCCTGAGACGGCTCGATCCCGAGAAGGCTGGCGATGGACGGGATCACCAGCGACGCGGCCGGGGAAGCCGCGATGAGGTGGATGCAAAAGCTCCGCTCTGACGTCTGTACGGTCATCTGGTCGCTCCGACATTCCGGTTCTGCTGGTTTCACCATGCCACCGGTGTCGTGACGCTGCCGTAACGGCAACGTCAAAGGACCGTCAATGCGGCGGCGCAGCACTGGTCCCAGGCGGAAGGATCGTGGAATTGACCAGTTCGGTCGGGCGTTTGCCCGGAAGTCGGGCAGCTGGAGACGGTTCTTCGCTTCTAGCGGAGCCTCTGGCCACCAGCGTCGAAATGGAAGGCGCGCTGCGAATCGGGGGTCAGGTGAACGCTTTCCTCAACGCTGAAATCGTGCTCGCCGAAAAGCCGGACGGTCAGCAGACCATGGTCGGCGGTGTTCACGTAAACCAGCGTTTCGCCGCCAAGCTTTTCGACATGGCTAACCGTTCCAACGATCTGTCCGGATTCGCGCGATATCGCCATATGTTCCGGCCGGATACCCATCGTGTCCGAGCGCAGTCCAAGCAGCTCAGACTTCAGGAAGTTCATCTGCGGCGAGCCGATGAAGCCGGCGACGAAGGTGTTGGCGGGGTTGTTGTAAAGCTCCATCGGCGCACCGACCTGTTCGATCTGTCCGGCGCGCAGCACGACAATCCTGTCGGCCAGCGTCATCGCCTCGACCTGGTCATGGGTCACATAGATCATCGTGGCACTCAGTTCGCGGTGGAGGCGAGCGATCTCGATCCGGGTGGCCACACGCAAGGCAGCGTCGAGGTTTGACAGCGGTTCGTCGAACAGGAACAGCTTCGGCGTCCGCACGATGGCCCGTCCGATCGCAACACGCTGGCGCTGGCCGCCAGAGAGTTCGGATGGCCGGCGATCGAGCAGTTGTTCGAGCGACAGCATCGCGGCAGCACGATCTACCGCCTGGGCGATATCTCCTTTGCTGTCACCGGCCTGCTTGAGCGCCAGGCCCATGTTGTCACGCACCGTGAGGTGGGGGTAGAGCGCGTAGCTCTGGAACACCATCGCGATTTCGCGGCGGGCCGGCGGCAGCAGGGTCACATCCTTGCCATCGATGGAAATGGTGCCACTGGTAGCGTCCTCCAAACCCGCGATGATCCGCAGGAGAGTGGACTTGCCGCAGCCCGACGGGCCAACGAAGACGCAGAACTCTCCGTCGTTCACGGTCAGGTCCACGCCCTTGATGACTTGGGTTGACCCGAAGCTCTTGGTGACGGCGGAAAGGGTAAGGTCGCCCATGCGCGGCTCCTTCAGAGTTTGACTGGCTGGCCCGAGCGCACGCTTTCATCCGCGGCAAGGCAGATGGCGAGCGACTGGACCGCATCATTCATGTGACGGGCAAGGTCTAGGTCCTCGGTGATCGCGCGTGCGACATAGGCCGCCTCGCGGTCACAAAGCTCCTGATGGCCAGGTTCGTCGGACATGCTCAAGTCTTCGTCTCCAAGTCCGACGCGATGCACGCGCAAGAGCGAAGTCTTGGTGTGGGTGTCGATGTCGTCCGACTTGGCACTCTCTGGCATCCGGATCGACACCGCGCCGTTCGGGCTGACCACGTCCTTCACGAAAAACGCTGTGTCCGACATCATCGGACCCCAGCCGGCCTCGTACCAGCCAAGCGAGCCGTCCTGAAACAGCACCTGGAAATGGCCGTAGTTATACATGTCAGGCGCGATCTCGTGCGACAGGCGCAGGCCCATTCCCCGCACCTCGACCGGCTGCGCATCGGTGATCTGGCACATCACGTCCACATAATGCACGCCGCAATCGACGATCGGCGGGGTGGTCTGCATCAGTGCCTTGTGCACCTCCCACGTCGGACCCGAACTCTGCTGATTCAGGTTCAGCCGGAAGACGTAGGGGCCACCGAGAGAGCGCGCTTCCTCGATCAGGCGAATCCAACTCGGATGGTGGCGCAGGATGTAACCCACGACCACCTTGCGTCCAGTTTCCTTGGCCTTCGCAACAACGCGCTTGGCGTCCGCCACCGAAGTCGCCAGCGGCTTTTCCACGAACACGTGCGCGCCTGCCTCCATCGCCGCCACGGCATAGTCGGCATGGCTGTCGGAATAGGTGGCGATACAGGCGAGGTCAGGCTTCAGACGCGCCAGCGCCTCATGGAAATTGGCGGTGATAGTGTAGCCCTTCAGCTCCTCCGGCAAGTTTGAAGGAACGGAACGATTGACCAGCCCGACGATCTCGAATTCCGGGTTGTGGTGGTAGGCGAGCGCATGGCTGCGCCCCATGTTGCCGAGACCGGCGACAAGCACTCGGATCATTTCACGGCTCCCGCTGTGATGCCGCGGATCAACTGCCGCGAGAAGACAAGGTAAAGGACGAGGACCGGCAGGATGGCGAGCGACAGCGCCGCCAGCACCGCGTTCCAGTTGGTCACGAACTGCCCGATGAAGACCTGGCTGCCGAGCGTGATCGTCTTGGTCGCCTCCGACGGCGCAAGGATCAGCGGGAACCACAGGTCGTTCCAGATCGGGATCATCGAGAACACGGCGACCGTCGCCATGGCTGGTCGAACCAGAGGCAAAACGAGGGTAAAGAAGATGCGGTATTCGCTCAGCCCGTCGATCCGCCCGGCATTCTTCAGGTCATCCGAGACCTGCTTCATGAACTCCGACAGGATGAACACCGCCAGCGGCAGCCCCTGCGCGGTATAGACGAGGATCAGTGCCGTGAGCGTGTTCACCAGACCGGCCGCCACCATCATCTGCAGGATCGCCACAGTGCCAAGCCGGATCGGGATCATGATCCCGAGCGCCAGGTAAAGACCCATCAACGTGTTGCCCTTGAACCGGTATTCCGACAGGGCAAAGGCCGCCATCGCGCCGAAGAGCAGCACGAAGAACAGCGAAGCGACGGTCACGATCAACGAGTTCAGGAAGTACAGAAAGAAGTCGCCTTGCTGCAGCACAGTGGTGAAGCCGATCAGGTCGAACGTATCTGACCTTGGCAGGGCCAGCGGCTCGGCGAAGATCGCCTTGCGGGACTTCATCGAGTTTATGACGATCACGAAAACCGGGAACAGCGCGATCAGCGTGTAGGTGATCAGCACCGCATGTGCTGCGATCGTCCGACCGAGATGGGAACGGGCCTGTGCCATCCTGACCTCCTCAGAACTGGTAGCGGCGCAGCCGCGTCTGGATGGTGAATAGGTAGAAGCACACGCCGACGAGGATGATGAAGAACATCGCCGTCGCGATCGTCGCCCCCATATGCGGGTCGCCCAGCTGCAACTGGAAGCCGAAGAAGGTCCGGTACAGGAACGTGCCCAGGATGTCGGTCGAGAAGTTGGGACCGGCCAGCGCCCCCTGCGCCACGTAGATCAGGTCGAAAGCGTTGAAGTTGCCGACGAAGGTCAGGATCGAGATGATGCCGATCGACGGCAGGATCAGGGGCAGCTTGATCTTCCAGAACTGGCTAGCGCCGGTAATGCCGTCCATCTCGGCGGCTTCCAGCACCTCGTCGGGGATCGACAGGAGGGCGGCATAGATCAGCATCATCGGAATGCCGATGAACTGCCACACCGAAACGAGCGCCAGGGTGGTCAGCGCGTATTGTTCCTTGCCGAGCCAAGGGGCGAACAACGACTTAAGCCCGATGGCATCCAGCATGCCCGGCGCGATGCCCCAGATGGGCGACAGGATCAGCTTCCAGACAAAGCCGACGATCACGAAGGACAGGATCGTCGGGATGAAGATCGCCGTGCGATAGAAGGCGGCCATCCGAAGCCGCGGGCTTGACAGCAGTGCGGCAAGAAGGATGCCGATCGGGTTCTGGACCAGCATGTGAATGATGAAGAACCAGGTGTTGTTCTTCAGCGCATTCCAGAACGAAGCCGACCAGCGCGGATCGGTAAAGAGCGTGCGGAAATTGTCCAGCCCGGCAAAGACCGTCTCCCGGGCGTCGTTCACGCTGAACAGCGACAGGTTCAGCGTGCCGAACAGCGGCACGATCATGATCGCTGTGTAGACCAGCACCGCCGGTGCAAGGAACACCGGGATATGCCAGCGGATCGGCTTGCGTGCGGCCATCGCCCGCGCCCTCCTGTTCATTTTCCGTTGAAAAACATCCTCAGGGGGTGCGGGGGGCAGACAGCCCCCCCCGCTTCCGTCGCATCAGCCGTTCACGGCATCCGTCACTTCTGCTGCGGCGCATACCAGGAGGCGAGGCCCTCCTGCAGCTTGGCGGCAGCGGCCTCGGGCGTCTCGGTGCCCTTGATCACGTTTGCCGAAGCGGTCCAGGTCTCGTTCTCGAGGTTCGGTGTCCCGCGCGACAGGATCTGGTAGGTCGAGCGGATCGTCGACTTGCACTTCTCGCGCCAGCTCACGAACTCTTGCGCCAGCGGGTCTTCCATCTTCACCGGCGTGCTGTTCAGCGAGAAGAAGCCAGGCAGCGCGTTGGCATAGAGCGTTGCGAATTCCGGCGAGCCCACCCACTCCAGGAATGCCTTGGCCTGATCTGAATGCGGTGAGGCCGCATTCATCCCGATCGCGATGTCGGTGTGGTCCGAGATGTAGCAGTCGTCGCCTGCATTCTGCACCGGCGGCGGGAAGGCGCCCATCTTGAACTGGGCCTGGGTATTGAAGCCCGAGATTTCCCAGGACCCGGCCGGATAGATTGCGGCACGGCCGAGCGTGAACAGGTTCTGGCTGTCGGGATAGGTCTGTGCCTCGAAGCCGTCGCCGAGATAGTCCTTCCACTTCGCCAACTCGGTGAACGGTGCAACCCATTGCGGATCGGTCAGCTTTTGCTCACCCTTGATCAGCGCCAGGCGCCCCTCTTCGCCCTTCCAGTAGTTCGGGCCGATGTTCTGATAGCCCATCGTGGCCGCTTCCCACTGGTCGTTGGTGCCCATGGCCATCGGAATGTAGGTGCCGTCGGCCTTGATCTTGTCGAGAGCGGCGTAGAATTCGGCCTGGGTCGTCGGCACGGCGATGCCGAGCGCGTCGAAGGCGTCCTTGTTGTAGATGAAGCCATGGATGACCGAAGCCATCGGCACGCAGAAGGTGGCCTTGCCGTCATCGGTCGACCAGGCCGACTTGGCCACATCCGAGAAGTTGGCCATCGCGGCCAGGCCCGACAGATCGGTCAGCTTGCCCTTGTTGTATAGCTCGAGCGAGGCGTCAAACGGCCGGCAGGTAATGAGGTCACCGGCAGAGCCCGCGTCCAGCTTGGAGTTGAGCGCAGCGTTGTATTCCGTGGGCGCACTCGGAGCGAAGACGACCTTGACCCCCGGATGCGAGGCCTCGAATGCCGGAATCAGCTTGTCCTGCCAGATCGAAAGGTCGTCGTTACGCCAGCTTTCGATGGTCAGCGTCACATCCTCGGCATGGGCGGCAAAGGCGCTGGCCAGCAACGTGCTGGTCAGAAGCGCGATGCGAAGCGGTCTTGATTGCATTGGTCGTTTCTCCCTGTTGCGGGGCGATGTGCCCCTGGTTTTGAATTCTCAGCGTCCAATTTCGCGCAGTGCGGGCCCAAGATGCCCGCCATGGCGGTCGAGAAGTCCGGCAGCCGTCGCCGGATCTGCGCCGGCTGCGATCAGGATTGCGGGCTTAACCGCGCCCAACGTCCGATCCAGCGCCGCGCGCGCCTTGTCCGGGGCGACACCTGACACCGCCGCAACGATGCGGGTCGCCCGATCCACGAGCTTGGCATTGTCGGCCACGACATTGACCATGTAACCCTCGTGAACATGGCCCAGTCCGATCCCGAGCAGGACCGACAGCATGTTCAGCGCCACCTTTTGTGCCGTCGCAGCGCCAAGCCGCGTCGAACCCGCCACGACCTCGGCGCCGGTTTCAATCAGAATGGCGACATCGGCGCCATCCAGCAGTGGGCTCCCCGCCACATTCGCGATTGCGATGACCGTCACCCCCTGCGCCTTCGCCTGGCGGGCGATCTCGACGGTGTAGGGCGTCCTGCCCGAAGCCGAGAGGCAGATGACCGCGTCTCCGGCGTCAAGTCCGGACGCCAGCAGATCGCGGAGGGCAAGCCCGGTATCATCCTCGACCCCGCCCACCATATGGGACAGGGCCTCGGCCCCGCCGGCAAAGAGCATCGGCGTGCGCTCGGGCGCGATTCCGAAGGTTCCCGCGAGTTCCAGCCTGTCTGACAACGCCATGAGACCGGAACTGCCGGCCCCCGCATAGCCTAGCCGCCGCCCGTCGCGCAGCACGTCTGTGGCGATTTGCGCCGCCCTCGCGAGCGCCGGCATAGCAGGTCGGATTGCGCCGATCGCAGCCTGCTGTGCGTCAAGCAAACGCGACAAGGCCACTTCAGCCGACACCGCCTGCAAGCCGTGCGACGAAGGATGCCTTTCTTCCGTGCTGTATCCGGCCATTCGAATCCCCCTGCCAGAGATAATGCCAAATTAATACCAATTGTAAAGTACCTGATGAAATCGGAGGTAAATCCGCCCGAATTCACCCAACAGCGCCTTTTTCCTTTCCTTCTGGTATTGTTTTGGTATTGTTTCGCTCGGGAGGTACTGATGGGGCTGTTTCTGGGAATCGATGGTGGCGGCACTGGCTGTCGTGCGCGGATCGTCGACGGGGTCGGTCGCGTCCTGGGCGAGGGCGCGGCTGGTCCTGCCAATGTGACGACGGATACGCACGGAACCTGCGCAAACATTCTGGCCGCCACTCGCCAAGCCCTCCCTCCGGGAGTGGAAATGTCAGATTTGCACGCCGTTCTGGGCCTGGCCGGGGCAAATGTACGCGACAGTGTCGCGCGACTTTTGCCTGGCCTGCCCTTCGCTCGGATTCGCGTGGTATCCGATGCCCTGACAGCGACGCGCGGCGCGGTTGGGACGGGGGATGGGATCGTCGCCGCCATCGGCACCGGCTCGGTTTTTTCGCGCCAGTGGCGGGGAGAGTACCGGCAGGTCGGCGGCTGGGGGTTGGTTCTGGGCGACGAGGGATCGGGGGCATGGATCGGCCGGTCGATCTTGGCCCACGCCCTTCGAGCGCGCGATGGCCTTTTCCCCGAAACGGACCTGAGCCGCGACCTGATCCGGGAACATGGCGGGCCCGATGGCATCGTGGCCTTCGCCCGCGACGCACGCCCGATCGATTTCGCCCAGCTTGCCCCGCGCGTCGCCGCGAGTGGCGACGATGCGGCGCGACACGTGATGTCAGCGGCGGCGGACGAGGTTGGAGCCTGGATTTCGGTCCTGCAGCCTGATCCACATCTGCCGGTCGTGGTGCTGGGGGGATTGGGGGAGCAATTCGCGCGTCTGCTTGCGCCGCGCTGGACGATCCAGTCGCCTCTGGGAACGGCGCTTGACGGGGCGGTCGCGCTCGCGCGCGAGGAGGGGGCATGAACCAGATCTTCAGTCCTGACGGGTTTGACGAGTCTGGGTCTGGACCACTCTACATCCAGCTCCAGAAGCGTATCTCTGAAGCGATCGCCTCGGGCAGACTGTCCCCCGGCGACAGCCTGCCGCCCGAGCGGGACATGGCGGCCTTGACCGGGTTGAGCCGGGTGACCGTGCGCAAGGCGGTGCAAGCTCTCGTCTCCGGAGGCCAACTCCTGCAGAAGCGCGGATCGGGAACTTTCGTTGCTCCGCGTGTCGAGAAACTGGAGCAGGCGTTGTCGCTTCTGACCTCGTTCACCGAGGACATGGCGCGGCGCGGCCGGACTGTGGAATCTGTCTGGATCACGCGCAGTCTGGCAGCCCCCGCGCCCGAGGAGGTGATGGCGCTTGGTCTTGGTGCCGGGGATCGCGTCGTGCGGCTGGAGCGGGTCCGGTCCAGCGATGGGGTTCCGCTCGCGATCGAGCGGGCGTCGCTCCCGGAATCCGTCCTGCCTGACCCCGCGGGAGTCGAGGGCTCGCTGTACAAGGCGCTCGAGGTACGGGGGATGCGCCCGGTCCGAGCAGTCCAACGCATCTCTGCCGCCAATCTCGGCGCCAAGGATGCGGAACTCTTGAATGTCGCCCCCGGCGTTGCGGGTCTTCGGATCGAGCGGATCAGCTACCTCCCATCGGGACGCGTCGTGGAATTCACCCGCTCACTCTATCGCGGCGATGCCTATGACTTCGCCGTCGAGCTGAAGCTTGCCCCCGACGGGGAAAGGACCATCAAATGACCCAAAGCTACATGGCGGCTGAGGTCGCCGAGATTCCACAGGCCGCAGCGCGGTTTCTGGACCTTTCGAAGCAGGCAGTCGCCGAGACCGCTGCGGAGTTGCGCCGGATCGATCCCGGCCTGATCGTGACTGTCGCGCGCGGATCGTCCGACCATGCGGCGACCTATCTCAAATACGCCGTCGAACTGCTCGCGGGCGTTCCAGTGGCCTCCGTCGGACCTTCGATCGCGTCGATCTACAACCGGCCTCTGCGGCTGCAGGGGGCAGCCTGCATCGGCATCTCGCAGTCCGGTCGAAGCCCGGACATCGTCGAAATGATGCGGGCGGCCGGCGTGGGCGGGGCGCTGAGCATCGCCATTACCAACTTCGCGGATTCCCCGATGGCGCTTGCCTCGGACCATTGCCTGCCGCTGCAGGCAGGGACCGAAAAGAGTGTCGCCGCCACCAAGACCTTCGTCAGCTCAGTTCTTGCCGCGCTGGCATTGCTGGCGGAGTGGCAGCAGGATGACGCGCTGCGCGCGGCCGTGGCCGATCTGCCTGAAGCCTTTGCCAAGGCGCTGAAGTTGGACTGGTCGGCCCTGTCGGCACGGCTTGTTCGGGCACAGTCGCTCTTCGTGCTTGGCCGGGGGCCGGGCTTCGCGATCGCGAACGAGGCGGCGCTGAAGTTCAAGGAAACCTGCGGCCTCCATGCCGAGGCCTATTCCGCCGCCGAGGTGCTCCACGGGCCGGCCGCCCTCGTGCAGGCGCGCTTTCCGGTATTTGCTCTGGCGGTAGAGGATGCAGCGCAGCCGCAAGTCGTTGCGACAGCAGAACGGCTGGCTGCTCAGGATGCCGATGTCTTCGTCACCGGCGCGACCGCGAACGGGGCAATGACGCTACCGCTCGTTTCGGGCTTGCACCCGCTGGTATCTCCGCTCATCGCAGCGGTCGCCTTCTACAAGTTCATCGAGGAACTCGCGCGGCGCCGCGGATTCGACCCCGACACGCCACCGCATCTGCGCAAGGTGACGGAGACGATCTGATGCGCCAGATCCTCATCGGTGCCCGCCTGTTCGATGGACAGCGCCTTCACGGGACCCAAGCGGTCGTAGTGGATGGCGGGCGGGTCGTGGCAACTCTGCCCGAAGCGGACGCGCCTCCGGGAAAGCGTCTGCGACTAGAGGGCGGAGTGCTGGCGCCCGGCCTGATCGACCTGCAGGTCAATGGGGGTGGGGGACGCATGGTTGATGGCAGCGCCACGGCCGATGTCCTGGCAGAGATCTGTGCAGCCCATGCACGGCTTGGCGCGACAGGCATCCTGCCGACCCTCATCACGGACACGCCCGAGGCGACCGCTGCCGTCATCCGGGCGGGGATCGAGGCCGCCCGCCGCAACGTGCCCGGATTTCTGGGCCTTCATCTCGAAGGTCCACATCTGGACCCGCGCCGCAAGGGTGCACATGATCCGCGCCTGATCCGACCTATGGACCAGACCGATCTCGAACGGCTCTGCGATGCCGCGCGGCAACTGCCCGCACTGATGGTCACCCTTGCCCCCGTCGCGGCAAGTGCGGAACAGATCAAGGCGCTGCGGGCGGCGGGGGCCATCGTCAGCCTAGGCCATGCTGAGGCCACGTCCGACGAAGCACGGCAGGCAATCGCTGCCGGCGCGAACTGCGCCACCCATCTGTTCAACGCCATGAGCCAGCTTGGCAACCGCGAGCCGGGAATGGTCGGTACGATCCTGACCGAGAGCATCCCCGCCGGCCTGATCGCGGACAGTATCCACGTTCATCCGGCCGCGATGCGGATCGCGATGGCCGCGAGTCCCCAGAGCTTGTTCCTCGTCAGCGATGCGATGTGCGTCGCCGGTTCGGATCTGACGGAGTTTACCCTGGGCGGTCGCCGAATCCTGCGCCGTCAGGGCAGGTTGACGCTCGAGGATGGGACGTTGGCCGGGGCCGACCTGACCCTGCCAGACGCGATCCATTGTCTGATCACTGAGGTCGGCGTCGCTCCGGAGATCGCGCTTGCAATGGCGACCAGCCGCCCTGCCCGGATCATCGCCGCGCAGGCCCGGGCTGGCTCGATCGGGCCCGGCCGACTCGCCGATCTTGTCCATCTGACCGATGACTGGCGCCTAGGGCAGGTCTGGCAAGGTGGCCAGACGCTGCTGTGATCAGTCCAAGCGAATGCCGGCCCGCGGTCAGTCGTTCAGCCAGCGGCGCATCGCCACAATGTCGTCCTGCATCACCGAATGACCGGCGCCGGGATAGATCAGGCTCTGCACCTCGGCGCCGAGCCCCTTGAGCACCGTCACGCTTTCCTCGACCCGCTTCACCGGAATGTGCGGATCGCGCGAATGGACGCTGATCCAGACCTTGGACCCAGAGCGCGATCCTTCGTAGTCGAACCGCTTGGGGCCATGACCATATAGGGCCGCATCCGGCCCCCCCGTCGCATCACCGGTTCCGGCAAGCGCGCCCGACAACCCGAAGGCGCCAGCGAGACCCTGGCCCTGCCTTGCAAAAGCTTCGAGCGCGAGGACGGCCCCCTGGCTGAAGCCGGCCAGCCATATCCGGCTTCTCGGCAAACCCTCATCTTCCAGCGCCTGCACGGCCCTGCCGGCTTCGGCTACGGCGCGGACCAGATGCGGCTCCATCTGTGACGAGGGAGCAAGAAAGCTGACCGGCCACCAGCTTCCGCCGGGGGCGTCCGGTGCGATGGCGGCAACCTGGGGCAGGGCCAGATGTGGCACCAGACCCAGGATGTCGGCCGAGTTCGACCCGCGCCCGTGCATCAGGACAAGCCCGGAGCGGGCCTGTCCCGCCACTGCACCGGTGCGTCTCACGATGCCACCTTCAGGGGCGGCAGAACGCGCTCGATGCGGTCGCGGATCGGCTCGTATTGAGGCGGCAGTTTCAGGGCCTGCCCGAGTGTCCGCACCGGTTCGTCAACGGCAAATCCGGGCGGATCGGTCGCAATCTCGAACAGGACGCCACCTGGTTCGCGGAAATAGATCGCGTTGAAATACTGCCGGTCGATCACCGGTGTGGTTCGGTGACCGAAGGACAGCAGGCGATCCTGCCAGTCGCGCTGTTCCTCGTTCGTGCGAGCACGGAACGCGACGTGGTGGATGGTTCCGGCACCCGAGCGCCCGATCGAGGGCTTTTCCGAGCGGATCAGGTCGATGACGTTGCCCCGCTCGTCTCCCGGGGCGACCAGGCGAAGCCGCTCGACCCCGCGCAGGGTCTCGTGCCCCCGCTCCTCGTAGCCGAAAGCGTCGGTCAGCAGACGGGCGGTCGGGGCGATGTCCCGTTCCCACAGGGTAACGGAATGGAATCCGTCCAGCAGATCTTCCGTGGTGCGATCAGTCTCTATCAACTCGACCGGTGCGCCGTCGGCATCGCGCAGCGTGATGTATTGCTGACCGAAGCGTTCATCGATGCCGGCAAAGTCCACGGCCGCGTCGCCCAGACGTTCCATCCATTCGGTGAATTTCCCTTTTGGCACGGCGTATGCATAGGCACTGGCCATGCCCGGCCCAGCCCGGCCCGGACCGGCATCGGCAAAAGGAAAGAAGGTCAGGATCGTGCCGGGCGAGCCCTTTCTGTCCCCGTAGTAGAGGTGATAGGTATCGGGCGCGTCGAAGTTGACGGTCTTCTTGACAAGGCGCTGCTTCAGGGTGCCGGTATAGAAGTCGACATTCGCCTGAGCCGGACCGGAAATTGCCGTGACATGGTGAATGCCGGGGATGCTGTTCTTCGTCATGTTGACCTCGAATGAGTTGGTCCGCGGAATGCGGTTTGCTTGCGGTCTAAGATGGGGCTTTGACTCGGCATGTCACCCTGCGACTTCGCACCGAATTTGTGCGAAATGGGTCAATTAAGAATACACTCATCTGGCATGATGGAACGGCGAAGGCAGCGCATGGCTGCAAGGCCCGACTTCCCAAGGTCGGCGCGAGAGCCCGAATGGGGGGAAAGCAGATGCGACACGATCATTTTGCGGCGGTGCTGGCCGTACTACTTGCGGCTTGGCAGCCGGGCGGGGCCGTTGCGGAAACAGCTGGTTCAACGACGGAGACCTCCACCGATGCGAGCCTCAATGAGGCAGCCGCGGGCGAGGATCTGCTGAGTGCGGAGGAACTCGATACCCTGACCGCTCCCGTTGCGCTGTTTCCGGACAGCCTTCTGACACAGATCATGATGGCATCGACCTATCCCATCGACATCGTGAAGGCCGACAGGTTCCTGAACGACAACCCGGACATTGCCGACAAGGAGCGCGCGGCTGACGCCGAAAAGCAAAGCTGGGATCCAAGCGTTCGGGCCCTGACGGCAGGCTTCCCCGATATAGTTTCGCGCATGGCGGACAATATCGACTGGACCGAACAGATGGGCGAGGCGGTACTGATCCAGACCGATGACGTTCTCGACAGCGTGCAGCGGCTGCGTGAACAGGCAAAGGCAAATGGCTATCTCGAATCGAACGACGCGCAGACGGTCGAGGTCACCAACGACAACACCATTGTCGTGCAGCCGGCCGATCCCGAAGTCGTCTATGTGCCGACCTATGACAGCAACGTTGTCTATACGCAGACGGCCCCGGCCAACCCTGTATACATTTCCGATGGCAATGACTGGGGCGATGCTCTGGCCACCGGCGCAATCGTTTTCGGCACGGCCATGATCCTGGACGAGATCTTCGATGACGACGATCCCTGGGACGACTACTGGCGGGGTCCGCCTGTGATCGACTGGAACGACGGCGATTTCTATCCGCGGCCGGGCGGGATCAACGTCAACGGCGACATCAACATCGACAATGACCGCTTCACCAACATCAGCCGCGACAAGGTCCAGATCGACCGCGAGACGATCAATGGCGGCAACAGGATCGGTGATCTCGACCGCAACCAACTCGACAGACAGTTCGACGGCAGTTTCCAGCCTGGCGATGACCAGCGGGCAAATGCGCGGGCCAAGATCGAGAACCGCAAGGCAACCGGCGAGGGCGTTGCAAGGGTACGAAACCCCGAGGGCGGCGGTCTGGCGGCCGGTGCGGGAGCGGGCGCAGTGGCCGGTGCCGCGGCTGGCAAGATCAAGAAACCGGACAACGCCCTGCCAAAAGTCAACCGGCCTGCTGCCACGAAGCAGCCCGCGAAGGTGAACAAGCCGGCCAATGTCAGCCGTCCGGCCAATGTCTCGAAACCCACCAAGGCGGTTCGCCCCGCCACGGTCAACAAGCCATCCCGATCGTCGGCGATGGAACGGACGGGCGGCAGCAGGGCCAAGGCCGCATCAAGCCGTGGACGTGCCAGCGCGGGCCGGAGGGGTTAAGACCATGAAGCACATCATCACCGTTTCCGCCGCCTTGATTCTGGCTGCAACTCCCATGCGGGCAGAGCCAGCGAAATATGCCACGCCTGATGCGGCAGTCGATGCTGTCATGGCTGCCCTCAAGGCACGCGACCGGGACGCCCTGCTGACCGTCTTCGGCCCCGAGAACGAGGATGTCGCGTTCACCGGCGACTCCGAACGGGATCTCGAGATCTGGACCGGGTTCATCCGCGAGTACCGCCGGCGCCACAGCATCGAAATGGAAGGGCCTGACCGTGCGATTCTGCACATCGGTCGCGAGGACTGGCCCTTTCCGGCACCGATCGTGAAGACGTCAGGCACCTGGTCCTTTGATGGCGCTGCGGCGCGCGAGGAGGTTCAGATGCGCCGCATCGGGATCAACGAGCTTGACGTGATCGACCTCATGCATCGTGCCGTCACGGTGCAGTCGGTCTATCGGCAGACCGATCATGACGGGGACGGCGTCATGGAATTCGCCTCGTCGATCCTCAGTACACCTGGTCGCCGCGACGGTCTTTACTGGCCATCCGAAGCCGGAACAGAGGAAAGCCCGATCGGTGCGTTCCTGGCGCGAGCCTCAGATAGCGGCTTCAGTATCGACGGCACGGATCAGGAGCCGGACCCCTATCTCGGCTACTACTTCCGTATCCTGCAAAAACAGGGCGGTGGCGCGCCCGGCGGGGCCCTCGATTACATCGTGAACGGCAACATGATTGCCGGCCATGCCCTGCTTGCCTACCCGGCCGCCTATGGTGAAACCGGGATCATGACTTTCATCGTCGGCGAAAACGGCATCGTCTACGAAAAGGATTTGGGCGCTGATACCCTGCCTGCCGCCGAAGCGATCGACAGCTACGATCCGGGTGAAGGTTGGGTGCCGGCCGAGTGAGATGCAGATCGTACATGCACAGGAGACCGCTCTGAGGTGCCTGTGCATGTTTTGCCTTTAGCCGAACAGCCTCAGTCAGAGTTCAGCCATAACCGCGGACAAGCGCCGAGGAAACAAGCGACCAACCGTCGGCGATGACGAAGAAGGCCAGCTTGAACGGCATGGACACGGCTGCCGGCGGAACCATCATCATGCCCATCGACATCAGGACTGCCGCCACGACGAGGTCGATGATCAGAAACGGCAGGTAGATCAGGAAGCCGATTTCAAAGGCGCCTTGGATCTCGCTCAGCATGAAGCTGGGCACCAAAAGCGACAAGGGGGCGTCAGCCATGGCGGCCGTCCCCTGTGCGGGGCGAAGGTCGCGCAAGGTTTCAAAGGTCTGTAGATCTACACGAAGGGCCATGAAACCGCGAAACGGCGACACCACGGCAGGTACTGCCGTTTCGATCGGAATGCTGCCGGCCATCAGCGGTTCGATCCCGTCATGCCAGGCCCGGGTAAAGACCGGGTCCATGACAAACCATGTAATAAACAGCGACAGGCTGACGATGACCATGTTCGGAGGGGACTGCTGTAACCCGATCGCTTGGCGCAGGATCGACAGCACGGTCACAACAAAAGGAAAGCAGGTGACCATGATCGCCAAGCCTGGAGCGAGGCTCAGCAGCGTCACGAGCGTGATGAGCTGGATGCTCCGCGCTGCAAGAGAACTGTCGCTGCCCAGATCGAAGGTAACCTGTTGGGCAAGCACGGGGCTGGCCACGGCCAAGGCAACAACCAGCGCCGCGACTGCCAGCATACATCTCCAAGGCATCAAAGACCGCCCCGCAGGTTGGCGACTTCGGTCAGTCGGACAGCCAGCTGGCCAGCATGGTCACCATCCAGCTCCGTAAGTTCGCCCCGGGCGATCAGGCGATCTCCGACATAGAGCTCGACCGGATCGTCGACCCTTCGATCGAGTATGAGCACAGCGTCACGCTGCAAGCGTAGCAGATCGCGGATCTGCGGTCGGGCCCGTCCCACTGAAATCACGACTTCGATCGGCACCTGGGCGAAGGGAGTCTGGTCGCCATTTTCATCCATGTTTCCGCTCTCCTTCGACAACCTGATAGAAACGTTGAAGGCAGGTGGTGATCTCTTCAGCGGCGTGCTGCAGGTCGATCTGAACCTCGCTTTTCTCGAAGATCAGGAAGACCTGCCCCTCGCCCAGCGAGGGCTCTTCACGAATGCGCACGGGCAATCCCGTGCTCGCCTCCAGCAGCGGCTCGACTGCCGGCCGCGCGGTGGGATTCAGTACAAGCGTCACCGGGACTTCGGAGGCGCGCTCGGCCAGTGGCATGAGAGCCTCCAGAACGGTTGGCGCCAGAGCGTCGCGCGCAAGCTGCGGCACAACATGGCAGGCCATCTCCTGCAGAAGCGGGCCGAGCGCGCGGATGATGTGGCTCCGCGCCTCATGATAGGTGAAGGACAGAGATTGAAGGTTGCGTGCAATATCTACCCGGAGTTTCGTCTGCTCCTGTGCTTCAGTAGCGGCTGCATCTTCCCAACCGGCAGCATAGCCCGATTCATAGGCCGCTAGGCGCAGTTCCTCCAGATCGGCATCAGCTGGAGCGGCCCCTTCAACGGAAGGCCGCTCGTCGCTGTCGAATACCTCGAGCTTCAGTGGCGGCATCAGCCGATGCGACCAGATGCTTGACGGCACGCGCCTGCGCAACCGTCAGGCTGCTGCCGGCCGTCGTCACAGTCACGCTTGCCGTTGGTGGAACGTCGGGGCGAAACGGCTGGCAGCCAAAGTTACCTCGACCACGTCCGTCGAGGCCTATGCCGCGATTCAGGAGGCCCGCGGTGGAAGTGCCGATACGATCCTCGTCTTCAAGGGCGGAGTCGAAGTTCCGGCCAGCAAGATTGTGGCGCTCCGCGGCGGCTGACCAGCGCTTGCGGCGCAGGTTCTGGCGGACTAGCTTCCCGGCCGCATGAAACTCTCGCCATCCCTTCGCAGAACGATCGAAGCAGCGCTGCCGCGCTTGGCAGGCTTCGACTGGGTGCCGCTTACTGGCGGGCGCACCAACCATCTGTGGCGGGTCGGCGATCAGGTGGTAAAGGTCTTTGACAGCTCGCAGGCGAGCCCCCTTTTTCCGAACGATGGCGCAGCAGAGGTTGCGGCACTCCGATGCTTCGGGCCGCTCGGGCTTGCCCCGCAACTGACCGCCTCCGGGGCTGGCTGGATCGCCTATGGATTCCTAAGCGGATCGACGTGGCAGGCTGACCCGCGCCCGGTTGCAGAGATGCTGCATCGGCTGCACACGAGCCGGCCCGATCCACGCCCGACCTTTCGAAATCTGCCTTCAGGGGGCGCGGCGATCATCGCTCAGACAGAGGCCATCCTTTCGGAGTGCAAGGATCGTCTTCCGCTCGGAGAGGTCAGCACGGTGCAGCCTGGCCCCCGCCTCGTCGCCGTTCCGATCCATTCCGACATCGTTCCGGGAAACCTGATCGTCGATGCAGGTTCAGTCACTGCGATCGACTGGCAATGTCCGGCCCTTGGCGATCCCACCGAAGACCTTGCAACGTTTCTGTCGCCAGCCATGCAATGGCTTTACCGCGGACGCGTCCTGACCGTCGAGGAGCGGGCGGCGTTCCTTGGTGCCTATCCCGATCAGGCAGTCATCGAACGCCTCACCTCTCTCCTGCCAGCCTATCGCCTTCGCATGGCGGCGCATTGCCTATGGCGCGCCGAACGTGGTGCAACCGACTACGGAACTGCCCTCAAACTGGAGATGTCGCCCTAAAGCAGCGAATGCAGCAGCATTCCAAGCCCGGCCAAGGCTGCCCCTGTGGCCATCCAGATGACCGGATGCGTTCTTGGAGGAGCCGAGGCAGGCGCGGGGCGCTCGGCCTGCCGGATCAGCATCCCTTCGACCAAGTTTGGAAGCCTGGGTCCGAACCGCGCCAGAACCCGGGCCGTCTTCGACAGATCGCGAGCCAGCGCGCTCGGGCCTACATTGCTGCGAATATACCCTTCGACGATCGGGCGAGCGACCTGCCAGATATTGATATGCGCGTCCAGGCTGCGCGCCACGCCCTCGACCACCACCATCGTGCGTTGAAGCAGGATGAGTTCGGTCCGCGTCTCCATTCCGAAGCGTTCCGTCACCTCGAACAGGTAGGCCAGAAGCCGCGCCATCGAGATCCGGTTCGCTTCCATGCCGAAGATCGGCTCTCCGACGGCGCGCAGGGCGCGGGCGAATTCGTCGATGTCGCGATCGGCAGGAACATAGCCTGCTTCAAAATGCACCTCGGCCACGCGGCGATAGTCTCGACGGATGAAGCCATAAAGGATCTCGGCATAGACACGCCGTGTATACTCGTCGATCCGGCCCATGATCCCGAAGTCAAATGCGATAATGTCGCCATTCGCGGCAACTTTCAGGTTTCCCTGATGCATGTCGGCATGGAAGTAGCCGTCGCGCAGCGCGTGGCTGAGGAAAAGCTGCAGCACCCGCGAGGCAAGGCGCGCGCGGTCGTGTCCGGCAGCATCGAGCGCCGCATTGTCCGACAGCCCAATACCCTCGGCCCAGCCGATCGTCATGACCGTGCGGCCGGACAGGTTCCAGACGGGCTTTGGCACCTGGAACCCTTCGTCCTTTTCTGTGTTCGCGGCGAATTCCGACGCCGCTGCACTTTCCAGCCGTAGATCGAGTTCGCCCATCACGACGCCTTCGAAATGCGTGATGACGTCCATCGGACGCAGGCGGCGCGACGCGGGCGAGAGCATCTCGATCATGTGCGCAGCCAGATAGAAGGCGTCGATATCGGTGCGGAAGGCACGCTCGATATGGGGGCGCAAGACCTTGACCGCGACCTCCTGGCCATTGTCACAAAGGCGCGCGCGATGAACCTGGGCAATCGAAGCAGCCGCGACCGGCTCGGAAAACTCCGAGAAGGCCTGGGCGACCGGAATGCCCAGCTCTGCCTCGACCATCTGTTTGGCGATCTCGGTCGGAAAGGGCGGCAGCTTGTCCTGGAGGTACTTGAGCTGCTCGGCCAGTTCGTCGCCGACAATGTCCGGGCGCGTCGAAAGGATCTGGCCGAACTTGATGTATGCGGGTCCCAGGGCAGTCAGGGCCCGGGTGGCCGGCGGAAGCTCGGGATCGCCTTTCAGTCCAAGCCATTTGAATGGCCAGCCAAGCGCCCAGGCGACGAAGCGCAGCCGGGGCGGGGCGCTCATCGCCTCGAGCACCACGCCCATCGCGCCGGTTCGTTCCAGCGTGGCGCCAGTGCGGACAAGCCGCCAGATATTGTGGGGACCACGCACCTAGATCTTCCAGCCAGAATGCAGAGCCGCAATACCCATCGAAAGGTTCCGGTACTTGACCTGGGAGAACCCGGCCTCGCGGATCATGGCGGCGAAGGTTTCCTGATCGGGGAACTTGCGGATCGACTCGACCAGATACTGATAGCTGTCACGATCATTGGCGATGATCTGGCCCATCACAGGAATCACATTGAAGGAATAGCGGTCGTACAGCCACTGCAGGCCCTCATTCGGGATCTGGCTGAACTCAAGCACCATAAGCCGCCCGCCGGGCTTGAGCACACGATAGGCCTCTTTCAGCGCATCCGGGATTCGCGTGACGTTCCGGATGCCGAAGCTGATCGTATAGACGTCGAATGTCCGATCGGCGAAGGGCAAAGCCATCGCATCGCCGACGATCCAGTCGAGCCGGCCGGCCATGTCCTCGGCCTCGGCGCGCTTGCGCCCCTCGATCAGCATCGACTCCGTCATGTCGAGCACTGTCGCAGTTGCGCCCGGCGCACGCTTGAGGAACCGAAACGCGACATCGCCCGTGCCTCCGGCTACGTCCAGGAGGTGCTGACCGGGGCGGGGAGCCAGCCAGTCCATCATCGCATCCTTCCAGAGGCGATGAATCCCGACTGACATGACATCGTTCATCACGTCATAGCGCGAAGCCACTCGGGTGAAGACGCCATGCACCATGCCGGCCTTTTCGCCCTCCGCGACGGTCTGAAAGCCGAAATGGGTGGTCTTGGTCTGATCGCTCATCTGCGCTTCGCCCCGGAATGGTTGGGCCATGGGATACCGTCTCGCGACGGGAAGGACAAATCCTCAATCTGCCGCAGCGCGGTCTCTTGTTCCCCGAGGACTGGGTCGCCAAGTTCGGGGCAACGAAACGCGGGCAGATTCGGACGCATGACGCGCGCACCGCGAGGAGAACCGAAACGATGCCCGAACTGCCAGAGGTCGAGACTGTCCGACGGGGATTGGAGCCGGTCATGACCGGGCACACCATCGCCCGGGCCGATGTCCGCCGCCCGGATCTGCGTTTTCCCCTGCCCGCGCAGATGGCGGAGCGGCTGACAGGCAAGCGCATAGACGGGCTTCGCCGGCGGTCAAAATACATACTGGCCGATCTGTCCTCGGGTGAGACGCTTTTGATCCATTTGGGAATGTCGGGCCGGATGCTGGTTTCGGGAACCATGATCGGCGACTTTCACCACGACCATCCCGCCCCTGAAAAGCATGACCATGTGGTTCTCGACCTGGACGATGGCGCGCGGATCACCTTCAACGATGCACGTCGTTTCGGGGCGATGGACCTCTTGGCGACAGCGCAAGCCGAGTCGCATCCGCTTCTGGCCTCTCTTGGGCCCGAGCCATTCGGCAATGGCTTTTCCGAAGAGTACCTGGCCGGCCGTCTTCAAGGGCGGACCATGCCGATCAAGGCGGCGCTTCTTGATCAAAGGCTCGTAGCCGGTCTTGGCAACATCTATGTCTGCGAGGTGCTGTTTCGCGCAGGCCTGAATCCGGCCCGTGCAGCGGGCGCCTTGGCACCCGACGAGGTTTCGCGGCTTGTGCCGCTGATCCGCGAGGTGCTGGGAGAGGCGATCGACGCGGGTGGCTCATCGCTGCGCGACTACAGACAGGCAGGTGGAGAGCTTGGCTATTTCCAGCACAGTTTCCGCGTCTACGACCGCGAGGGACAGACCTGTGCCACGCCTGACTGTGGCGCGACCGTAGCGCGTATCGTGCAATCGGGCCGCTCGTCATTCTACTGTCCGCATTGCCAGTCCTGACTTGAACACCCGGCCCGCCCTGATAGGACAAGACGCGATCGCAGCACCGGAGGATGCCATGGCTTACGAAACGATCATCGTCACCGTCGAGGACGGGGTCGCGCTGATCCGCCTGAACAGACCCGAGGCGCTGAATGCCCTGAATGCAGCCCTGATGCGGGAACTGACCGCGGCGTTGACCGCTGCCGATGCCGACGACACCGTGCGCTGCATCGTCCTCACCGGATCGGACAAGGCCTTTGCCGCTGGCGCGGATATTCGCGAGATGGCCGGCAAGACCTTCGTTGATACCTTCTTTGACGACATGTTCGCCCCCGAGGTTGGCGCGATAGAGCGTGTGCGCAAGCCCATCATTGCGGCAGTGGCGGGCTATGCCCTGGGTGGCGGCTGTGAACTCGCCATGATGTGCGACTTCATCATCGCGGCCGATACGGCCAAGTTCGGGCAGCCCGAGATCAATCTGGGCGTCATGGCCGGCATGGGCGGAACGCAGCGGATGACCCGGGCGATCGGCAAGTCGAAGAGCATGGATATGCATCTTACCGGGCGCTTCATGGATGCGGCCGAGGCCGAGCGCTCGGGTCTCGTAAGCCGGGTGGTTCCGGCTGCCGAGCTTGCCGCAGAGGCACGGAAAGCGGCGGAAGCGATTGCCGCCAAGTCTCTCCTGGCCTCGATGGCGGCAAAGGAGGCCATCAACCGGTCCCAGGAGACCAGCCTCGCCGAGGGCCTTCTCTTCGAGCGGCGTGTGTTCCACGCGCTCTTCGCGACCAAAGACCAGAAGGAGGGGATGGCTGCCTTCATCGAAAAGCGGAAGCCGCAGTTCCGCGACGAATAAGGCCCGGAAACCTTGCGTTTCGCGGGTTGACTTGGGTTCGAGTCGCCCGTAAAGACGCGGCTTCAGAATTCCCTATACCGTAGAACCGGAAGTCGAACGAATGGCTAATACGCCCCAGTCCAAGAAGCGCGCCCGCCAGAGCGAGGCCCGCTACGCCGTGAACAAGTCGCGCCGGTCCCGGATCCGCACCTTCCTGCGCAAGGTCGAAGAGGCGATCGCCTCGGGCGACCAGACCGCAGCAGCCGAAGCGCTCCGCGTGGCCCAGCCCGAGCTGGCACGTGGCGTGACCAAAGGTGTGGTGCACAAGAACACGCTCGCCCGCAAGATGTCGCGCCTTTCCTCGCGCGTCAAAGCTCTGGGCGTTGCGACCGCCTGATCCGCGGACTGCTGATTGATAGATCGAAGGGCGTGCCGTTGCGGTGCGCCCTTTTTGTTTTTCGCTGCCGCCGGTGTCGCCCTGAAACCGGGCAGTGTTGCATAACAATCGCAGCCCTTTCCGGATTCGGTCCCCACCCCCCTGAGTCAACAGAGAAGTTCGGTTGCAGTCGCTTCTGGCGACTTGCTAGCGTCACCTTGCGATTCACATCGTCCTGGGGGGACATGGGAAGATCGTGAACGGTAAACTGCCCTAGCAGCGTCTCTGCCGACGCTGTGGAATTCTGGGAAAATCGTTTGCGATCAACCGATTGGAGCGCATGGCAAAGTGGGGCTTTGCCTGCGTCCGATAGAGGGTGACTGCGTCGGCGACTCGTTGGCCGACGGGGAACCTGACATGTCCAAGAAGAAATGAGGCTGTGCCGTCTGGCGCTCCGGTTCCTTTTGGAATCGGGATGTCTTGTGCGGAAACACCGGGTGCCGGCAGGTCCACTGTCGGCGATTGGTGCATGGGCCAAAGCAGGGCGCTGAGGGTGGCGAGGGACGCGAAAGACAACAGACGCGTGACGATACACGGGCAACTGCTTTGGACGGGCCAAGAATAATGACCGACGACACATGGGGACTGGTGCGCAATGACCTGCTCAAGAGGATCGGCAAGAACAACTTTGTAACCTGGATCGAACCACTTCGCCTGGCCGCGATCGAGGATGGCGTTGCCCGATTCGAAGTTCCGACGGTTTTTTTCGGTGACTGGGTTTCCCGCAACTATGCTGACCAGATCCAGTCTGACTTGAAACGTCACGGCCAGACTGTCGAGCGGATCGAGTTCAGTCTTGGCGCCGGAGCCAAGCCGCGAACAGCCACCCGCGTTCCTGCCGCCTCCGCCGCCCAGAAAGCCCGCACCACCTCCGACGAAGAGTTTCGTGGAGCTGCCCTGGATGCCCGCTTTACCTTCGAATCCTTTGTCGTGGGCAAGCCTAATGAACTGGCGCATGCGGCGGCCCGCCGCGTTGCGGAAGGTGGCCCCGTCTCGTTCAACCCGCTGTTCCTTTATGGCGGTGTTGGCCTTGGCAAGACCCATCTGATGCATGCGATTGCGCATGAACTTCAGGTCCGCAATCCCGAACTGAAGGTGCTTTATCTTTCCGCCGAGCAGTTCATGTACCGCTTCGTGCAAGCCCTGCGCGAACGCCAGATCATGGATTTCAAGGAGCTGTTCCGGTCTGTCGATGTGCTGATGGTGGATGACGTGCAGTTCATCGCCGGCAAAGACAGCACTCAGGAAGAGTTCTTTCACACCTTCAACGCGCTGGTCGACCAGAACAAGCAGATCGTCATCTCGGCCGATCGCGCACCGGGCGAAATCAAGGATCTGGAAGAACGCATCAAGAGCCGCCTGCAATGCGGCCTCGTCGTTGATCTGCACCCCACGGACTATGAACTACGGCTCGGCATCCTTCAGCAGAAGGCCGACTATTATCGTCAGCAGTATCGCGGTCTGGTCATCTCCGACGGCGTGCTGGAATTCCTGGCACATCGGATCACCACCAACGTCCGCGTTCTCGAAGGCGCACTGACACGCCTTTTCGCTTTTGCTTCGCTGGTCGGGCGCGAGATCACGCTGGAACTGGCACAGGACTGCCTCGCCGACATCCTTCGGGCAAGCGACCGCAAGATCACGGTCGAGGAAATCCAGCGGCGCGTGGCGGAACATTACAATGTCCGCCTGTCTGACCTGATCGGCCCCAAGCGAGTGCGCAACATCGCGCGCCCCCGGCAGATCGCGATGTATCTGGCGAAGCATCTTACCCCCCGTAGCCTGCCCGAGATCGGCCGCCGCTTCGGTGGCAGGGACCACACCACGATCATGCATGGCGTGCGCCGGATCGAAGAGTTGATGACCACGGATTCCCAGTTGGCCGATGATTTGCAGCTTCTGCGGCGCCTTCTGGAAAGCTGAGGTAGCCGGGGCTCTTGACGGGCTCCGGAAAGCGACGGACATTCCCGAAAACGCTTGAGAACCGGCGGGAAACAGGTAGTTTTCTCGCCCCGGGTCTTTGATCCGGTGTCCAGAGGGAACGAAGGTATGAAGATCAGCATCGAACGCGGCACTTTGCTCAAGGCCGTCGGGCAGGCGCAGTCGGTGGTGGAACGGCGTAACACCATCCCGATCCTCGCCAATGTGCTGATCGAGGCCGAGGGCAATCAGGTCAGCCTGCGTGCGACCGACCTCGACATCGAGGTGGTCGACAAGGCCCCTGCCATGGTTGAGCGTCCCGGCGCCACAACCGTGTCGGCGGTGATGCTGCACGAGATCGTTCGCAAGCTGCCTGACGGTGCGCTCGTGAGCCTGACCGAGGAAGCGGCGACCGGCCGCCTGACCGTCGCTGCTGGCCGGTCGACCTTCAGCCTTGCAACTCTGCCCAAGGAAGATTTTCCGGTGATGGCCTCGTCGGAATACGCCACGAATTTCTCGGCCCCTGCGCCGGTTCTGCGGCGCCTTTTCGACAAGGCAAAGTTCGCGATCTCGACAGAAGAGACCCGGTACTACCTGAATGGCGTCTATATGCATGTCGCTCAGGGCGAAAACGGGCCGGTTCTGCGCTGCGTTGCGACCGATGGCCATCGCCTTGCACGCATCGATGCGCCTTTGCCGTCCGGTGCGGAAGGGATGCCGGGAGTCATAGTCCCGCGCAAGACCGTGGGCGAGTTGCGCAAGCTGCTGGATGACGATGAAACCCAGATCGCCGTCTCTGTTTCAGAAACGAAAGTTCGCTTTGCGACGCCAAATATCGTGCTGACCTCGAAGGTCATCGACGGAACCTTCCCGGATTACAGCCGGGTCATTCCGACAGGAAACACTCGCCGGCTCGAGGTTGACGCAACCGAATTCGCCAAGGCTGTCGATCGGGTGGCAACGGTTTCATCTGAACGGTCGCGCGCTGTGAAACTGAGTCTCGACGAAGACCGTCTGGTGCTTTCGGTCAACTCTCCCGACAGCGGTGCTGCGGAAGAGGAGTTGGCCGTCGCCTATTCGGACGACCGGCTCGATATCGGGTTCAACGCGAAATACCTGCTTGAGATCGCAAGTCAGGTCGATCGCGAGAATGCGGTGTTCCTGTTCAATTCGGCCGGTGATCCGACCTTGATGCGCGAGGGCAACGACACCAGCGCCGTCTATGTCGTGATGCCGATGCGCGTCTGAGGTAGCGGCGCCGCCGCCAGATCCGGCGCGCCGACCTCTCCAAACCGATGAAAGGCAACCTGTGCCGGGGCTTGCGGTCACTTCGCTGACCCTGTCGCATTTCCGCAGCCACAAGGCGGCGCGGATGGAACTCGATGGCCGCCCGGTGGCCATCCACGGCCGCAACGGGGCGGGCAAGACCAACATTCTTGAAGCGGTGTCGCTGCTGTCGCCCGGGCGCGGGATCCGCCGTGGTGCGACATCGGAGATCTCCCGCCTGCCAGAACGGCTCGGCTGGAAAGTCGCAGCAACTCTGCTTCGCCACGGAGACATACATCAGATCGAGACCTGGGCCCAAGCCGGAGAGGCACGCCAGGTGCGAATCGATGAAAAGTCGGCTCCGCAAACGGCGCTTGGCCGGCTGATCCCGATCCTCTGGCTGGTGCCGGCGATGGATCGCCTGTGGATCGAGGGGGCAGACGGGCGCCGACGCTTTCTGGATCGCATGACACTGAGTTTTCGGCCCGACCATGCGGACGCGGTTCTGGACTACGAGAAGGCGATGCGCGACCGGAACCGTCTGCTGAAGGAAGGCGCTACGGATTCGACGTGGTTCGCGGCGCTGGAAGCGCAGATGGCTGAAGCCGGGGCGCGAATGATGTCAAATCGGATTGCCGCGCTTGCCGAAATCGAAGCGTCGCAACTCGGTGCCAGAACCAGCTTCCCTCGAGCGGATTTGCAGATCGTCTGGCCTGATGACCCCGCACCACCAGACGCAGAGGCCATGCGCGAGACCCTTCGCGACAACCGCAGGCGCGACATGGCGGCAGGGCGGACCCTGATCGGACCGCACCGCATGGATCTTTCCGGAACCTATTCGGCAAAAGGAATGGCTGCCGATCAATGTTCGACCGGCGAGCAGAAGGCGCTGCTGATCTCGTTGGTTCTCGCCAATGCCCGCGCTCTGGCAGAACGCGGCGCTGCGCCCCCGATCCTGCTTCTCGACGAGGTTGCTGCACATCTCGACGAAGGCAGGCGCGCTGCGCTCTATGACGAGGTCGTCGATCTTGGGGCACAGGCCTTTCTCACCGGGACTGGGCCGGAACTCTTCGACAGCCTCGGAACACGCGCGCAACGTTTTGCCGTAAACGAGACAGACGGACAGTCCCGCGTCACAGAGGAAGAGGCATGACACCTCAGCGCATTACTCTGATCACGCTTGGCGTCGCCGATCTGGCGGCCTCCCGCGCATTCTATGCGAGGTTGGGCTGGGTCGAGTCGCGGCAAAGCCAGGAGGCGGTGGCATTCTTTCAGATGCATGGCGCGGTACTGGGGCTGTTCGGGCAAACGGATCTTGCCGCCGATCAGGGCCGGCCAGATGCCCGGCTCGGCACAGGCGCTATCACCCTGGCCCAGAACTTCGCAACTGAGGCCGAGGTCGACGCGGCCTTTCAGGCGGCGCTCGACGCCGGCGCGATCGCGCTGAAGCGGCCCGAGAAGGTGTTTTGGGGCGGCTATTCCGGCTATTGGGCCGATCCCGACGGCCATGTCTGGGAGGTGGCGATGAACCCCTTCTGGCCGCTTGGCGCCGATGGATCGCTGACGTTGCCATCGTGACCATTTCGCTCTGGCAACTCCTGCTCTATGCGGGCGGAATGGCGGCGCTCTGGGCCGTACCCGGGCCGGTTTGGGTCGCGCTGACGGCACGGTCGCTGTCGGGCGGCTTCGCCTCAGCCTGGCCGCTGGCAGTCGGTGTCGCGCTTGGGGATCTTGTCTGGCCGCTGGCCGCCGTCTTCGGACTGAGTTGGATCCTCTCGGTCTACGGCGACTTCCTGCACGCCCTGCGCTGGATTGCTGCCGGGGTTTTCCTGTTGATGGGCATCCTGCTGATCCGCAAGCCGGCAGTCGCCCTCGCGGCGGACAGCCGGCTGACGCGCCCCGGGCGATGGGCCGGAATGGCCGTCGGGCTGGCGGCGGTGATCGGCAACCCCAAGGCGATCCTGTTCTACATGGGGGTGCTGCCGGGGTTCTTCGATCTGACGCGCCTGACCGGCGCCGACATCGCGGCAATCATCCTTGTTTCCGCAATCGTTCCGCTGCTCGGAAACCTTGGCCTCGCGCTGTTCCTCGACCGGGCACGGCGGCTCCTGTCCGACCCGAAAAGCCTGCATCGGTTGAACACTACTTCGGGACTGCTTCTGATCGTGGTCGGTCTTGTCATCCCCTTCGTATGACCACCAAATCTTGTGCCCGTGACGTGACATTCCCGGTGGGAGCGACTATAAATCGCGCACGCGAGAAAGGACCCTGCCCGCATGGCCGAGCCAGCCCAGAAGATCGAAGAATATGGTGCCGATTCCATCAAGGTTCTCAAGGGCCTGGAAGCCGTGCGCAAACGGCCGGGCATGTATATCGGCGATACCGATGACGGCTCGGGTCTGCACCACATGGTCTATGAGGTCGTCGACAATGGTATTGACGAGGCCCTTGCCGGCCACGCCACAGAGGTGACCGTCAAGATCCACGCCGACAATTCGGTTTCCGTCCGGGACAACGGCCGCGGTATTCCCGTCGACATTCACGCGGAAGAGGGCGTGTCTGCCGCCGAAGTCATCATGACCCAGCTTCATGCCGGCGGGAAATTCGACCAGAACAGCTACAAGGTGTCGGGCGGCCTGCATGGCGTCGGCGTCTCGGTGGTCAACGCCCTGTCCGACTGGCTGGAACTGCGGGTCTGGCGGAACGGCAAGGAGCATTTCGCCAAGTTCGAACACGGCGACACGGTCGAGTCGCTGCGGGTCGTGGGCGATGCCCATGGGCAGAAAGGGACAGAGGTGCGGTTCCTGGCCTCGACCCAGACCTTCTCTAACCTCGACTATGTCTACAAGACGCTCGAGAACCGCCTGCGGGAACTCGCGTTCCTGAACTCGGGCGTGCGTATCGTCCTTGAGGATGAACGTCCGGCCGAACCCTTGCACACCGAACTGTTCTACGAGGGCGGCGTCCGGGAATTCGTCAAGTATCTCGACCGCTCGAAGACGCCGGTCATGCCGGAGCCGATCTATATTTCCGGCGAGCGCGGCGGCATCAACGTCGAGATCGCGATGTGGTGGAACGACAGCTACCACGAAACCGTCCTTCCGTTCACAAACAACATTCCGCAGCGCGACGGGGGCACGCACCTGGCCGGTTTCCGCGGCGCGTTGACCCGCACGATCAACGCCTATGCGCAATCCTCGGGGATTGCGAAGAAGGAAAAGATCGACTTCACCGGCGACGACGCCCGCGAAGGGCTGACCTGTGTGCTATCGGTCAAGGTGCCCGACCCTAAATTCTCCAGCCAGACCAAGGACAAGCTCGTGTCCTCCGAAGTCCGGCCGGCTGTCGAGAACCTGGTGAACGAAAAACTGGCCGAGTGGTTCGAGGAGAATCCCGGTCCGGCCAAGCAGATCGTCGGCAAGATCATTGAGGCGGCTCTGGCGCGCGAGGCTGCGCGCAAGGCGCGTGAACTGACCCGCCGCAAGACTGCGCTCGACGTGGCTTCGCTGCCAGGCAAGCTGGCCGACTGCCAGGAAAAGGATCCGTCCAAGTCGGAACTGTTCCTTGTCGAGGGCGACAGTGCAGGCGGCTCGGCCAAGCAGGGCCGCGCCCGCAGCAATCAGGCGGTGCTTCCCCTGCGTGGGAAGATTCTGAACGTCGAACGCGCCCGCTTTGATCGGATGCTGTCTTCCGAGACGGTCGGTACGCTCATTACCGCGCTTGGCACCGGGATCGGCCGCGATGAGTTCGACATCGGAAAGCTGCGCTACCACAAGATAGTCATCATGACCGATGCCGACGTGGACGGCGCGCATATCCGAACTCTTCTGCTGACGTTCTTCTTCCGGCAGATGCCCGAGATCATCGAAGGCGGCTTTCTCTACATCGCTCAGCCGCCACTTTACAAAGTCGCGCGCGGGAAATCCGAGGTCTATCTGAAGGATCAGGCCGCTCTGGATGACTACCTTGTCCAGCAAGGGATTGAAGGCACCGTCCTGAGGCTGGGCACGGGCGAAGAAATCTCGGGCGCCGACCTTGCCCGCGTCGTCGATGAGGCGCGCGTCGTCCGCCGAATTCTCGCAGCCTTCCCGACGCACTATCCGGCCCACATTCTGGAGCAGGCCGCCATCGCTGGTGCCTTGGTGCCCGGACGGATCGATGCCGACGCTCAGGGCGTCGCCGACAAGGTTGCCAGGCGGCTGGACCAGATCGCACTGGAATATGAACGCGGCTGGACCGGCCGTCCGACCCAGGATCATGGCCTGAGGTTCTCACGGTTCCTGAGGGGTGTCGAAGAGGTTCGTACGCTCGATGGAGCGGTGCTACGGTCTGGCGAAGCACGGCGGCTTGGTTCTCACACCGACAGCCTGGCAGAGACCTATGGCCTTCCAGCCCTGCTGCTTCGCAAGGATCGCGAACAGCAGATTCACGGCCCCCTTGACCTGCTGAAGGCGATCCTTTCCGAAGGCGAGAAGGGCCTGTCGCTCCAGCGTTACAAGGGGCTCGGCGAAATGAACCCGGAGCAGCTTTGGGAGACTACGCTCGACCCAGAAGCGCGGACACTCCTGCAGGTCAAGATCGACGACCTGGCAGAGGCCGATGACATCTTCACCAAGCTCATGGGTGACGTGGTAGAACCCCGCAGGGAGTTCATCCAGCAGAATGCGCTGAGCGTGGAGAACCTCGACGCCTGAGGCCCCTGTCGCGTAGCTCAAAGCGCGCTTTGCGTCCCGCCAAGCCTAGCGTGCGCGGGGCTATGCTTTTCGGATTGTCACGCAAGCCCGGATTGTTCCAAGGGACATTGCGCGTCAGTTCCTGGTCAGGTGTCTGCCGCCCCACGTTTCGGTCAGCGGGTTTAATTGGTCAGTCTCTGTCGTCTGAGATGCGACCTTATCCTGCGGCCGGTGCAAGGAGTTCGGCTTGAGGGCGGGCCCCCGAATACAGCGGCCTGCGAAGAGTTCAACTCTCGCGGAAAGCCCTGTCGAAGTATTCCCGGAACGGACCGATCAGGTAGGCAAAGGGCGTGCGGTCCTCCGTGCGGATAAAGGCCTCGACCGGCATTCCTGGAACCAGAGACTTGCCCGGCAGAAGATCCATTTGCCCGGGGTTAAGCGCGATTTCGACCCGATAGAAGGTTGCTCCCGTCTTCTCGTCGCGCATTGCGTCGGCCGAGACAACTGTGACCTTTCCCTCAAGGTCAGGCGTGGTGCGCGACGAAAAGGCAGAAAAACGCAAGCGAACGTCCTGCCCAACGCGAACTTCATCGATATGGATGGTCGGTATGTTCGCAGCAATAATCAGAGGACGATCCTGCGGGACGATGTAAAGAATGGGATCAGCCGCTCGGATCACTGATCGCGGCGTGGTCGTCCGAAGATCGAGTACGAGCCCGGAAACCGGCGCGCGGACATCAAGCCGATCGATCCGCTCGATGAGCGATCGCCGCTGCTCGGCCAGGTCCAGTTCGCGAAAAGCGACATCACGCAATTCGGTGTTTGCATCCTCCCGTCGCTGAGACTGGAGTTTCAGGCGCTCGATCTTGATTTCGGTGATGCGACCTTCGGCTTGGGCGCGATCGGCTGTCAATCCGCCGATCTCGCCTTTCAGCCGCGCGGCTTCGCGCTGGAGTTCCATCACCCGCGCAGCTTGGGTCAGGCCCTTGTCGAGTAGGCTCTTCTGGTTGGAAAGCTCTGCATCAAGGAAGCCGACCTGATCATCAAGCGCCGCGATCTGCGCTTCTATTCCCTGGATCTGGCTTTCGATCTGGAGAGCTTGCTTGTCGAGTTGGTCGACCTGCTGCGCCATCGTTTCGCGCCTTGCATCGAAGAGGCGGGTTTGGCCATCGATGATATCAGTGATGTCCGGATCCGTAGACGCTGCCTTCAAAAGATCGGGTGGGAACGTGATTGCGCTGTCATCATTACGCTCTGCTTCTAGCCGGGCGCGTCGTGCGTTGAGTTCAAAGAGCTGGTTTTCGATAATCGCCAGTTCGGATTTCAGCATGTTTCCGTCAAGCCGGAGAAGAAGATCACCAGCCTTGACCTTCGATCCTTCCTCAACAGCAATCAGTTCGACGACGCCGCCGTCCGGGTGCTGGACGACCTGGCGGTTCTGCTCGACCTCAAGCTGACCATTGGCCACGATTGCACCAGAGATGCGTGTGATCACGGCCCAACCGCCCAAACCTGCGACAACCAGCGCGAGTGTCGCAAAGCCCATGAACAGATGACGACGGGCCGACAGAAGATGTCTGGATCCGCTCACGAACTGCTCCCGGCTGATGGCTGCTTGAGCACTTCAGTGTGATTGCGAACCACCTCGCGCAGAACCTGGTCCCGAGGCCCGAAGGCGCGACGCGCGCCGTCCTCGATCACGAGCAGAAGATCGCACTCCTGAATGGCCGCAGGGCGATGGGCCATGATAAGCACGCATTTTCCGGTCGCCTTGAGGCTCCGGATTGCGGAATTGAGTGCCTGAGTTCCGTCATTGTCGAGGTTTGAGTTCGGCTCGTCGAGGATCAGCAGAACGGGATCGCCATAAAGAGCCCGAGCAAGTCCGATTCTCTGGATTTGCCCCCCGGACAGACGACCGCCCGCCGTCGACACACGGGTGTCATATCCCGCCGGAAGCTTGACGATCATGTCATGGGCGGCCGCCATTTTTGCGGCTTCGACAATCCGCGCGCTATCGGGGGCGGTGTCGAGGCGCGCAATGTTCTCGGCAATGGTCCCATCGAACAGGGTGACCCGCTGCGGCAGGTATCCGATCAGCCGACCAAGCACATCTGGATCATACTGATCAAGGGTTGCCCCATCGAGCCGGACGACCCCGCTGGCCGGCCGCCATACTCCGGTCAGCGCCCGAGCAAGGCAGGTCTTGCCCGCACCCGACGGGCCAATGACACCCAGAGCCTGCCCCGGTTCCATCTGGAAACTCACCGACTTGAGTGCGAGTGCCGTTTCGCCCGGAGGAGCGACGGACAGTCGATCGACCACCAAACGAGCCGCGGGCCGAGGAAGTGCCGTCCTGGGGGGCTCAACCGGCGTCTGTTCAAGCAGGCTTGCGAGGCGCGACCATGCCTCCGCCCCCCGCTGCACCACGGACCATTGCCCGATGGCCGTCTCGATCGGGGCAAGGGCGCGACCCATCAGGATTGACCCGGCGATCATTGCACCGCCCGTCATTTCGCCGCGCAGGACGAGCCAGGCGCCCACACCCAGGATGGCAGACTGCAGAAACATCCGGAACGTTCTGGAGAGGGTCCCGAAGGCGCCCCCGACACCTGCTGCCCGAATGCCCTCGAGAAGGGCCTGCTGGCGTGCATTCTGCCAGCGGTCGAAGCCCACCTGCGACATGCCAAGGGCGCGAAGAAGCTCTGCTTCAGCCTTGAGCTGGTCCGACATCCGCTCGGATGCCATGCCCGCAATCGATGCCGTTCGCAGCGGTTCCTTTGTGGTCCACTGGTTGATGAGCGTGATCGCGACCAGGATAGCGCCGCCGGCAAGCGCAACCCAACCAAGGACTGGGCTGAAAACGAAGATCGCTGCGACAAAGATCGGGGTCCAGGGGATGTCGAACAGGGCAATCAAGGCCTGGGACGCGAAGAGGCGCTGAATGGCCTCGAGATCTCGTTGGGCGGCCTGGGCGGAAAGATCCGACGGAGCAACCGCCGAACGCCCAATCGCCGCCGAAAAGACTCGTCGATCAAGCCGGTCGAGAAACCTTGCACCGACGATCGCGAGCACACGGGCCCGACTGTGGTCAAGGATGCCGTATGCAAGGAAAAGCCCAGCCACAAGAAGCGACAGCGCGACCAGCGTCTCCTCCGACCGGCTGCCCAGGACGCGGTCATAGACCTGAAGCATGTAAAGCGGGCCGGTAAGAAGCAGAAGGTTGAGTACGATGCTGAACAGGAACGCCGCCAGCAATAGCCCGCCGCTCTCACGGCGGGCTCTGCGCAACTCCTCGAGTCCCTTTTTCATGTCCCCATCTTCCCGGGGCGCCCTGCCCTCCATGGACCTTTGGCCGACATCAAGCGTCTCAGCAATCGGTTACCTTTGTCTGACAAATGCTCCCTGATCTGCCGCCCTGCAATGCCATCATGGCTGTCGACACGCGGTCGAGTATTCCGGGCGCCGAGGGTCTGGCTCCTTTGAGTGCTGCTCTCCAATCAAATGATGTCGAAGCTGTCCGCAGAAATCGTTCCGATGGGCGAAATCAGCGTCGCGAACTGGACTGGCCCAGTGCCCCCGACTCCGTCAGCATCATAGAGCACCGCCCCGGTGGTCGAGTCATACAGGATACGGTGATCCGCGGTCGTTGCGGCGGCTCCAACTGCAAAGGCGGCATCATCCAGTACGCCGGTCGACGTGATACCTGAAAAGACAGCGTTCTCAAGCTGGATGTGGTCATGACCGACATCGAAGGCTTGGATCTTGTCGATGTTTGTAGGCCCAAGCGCAGTATTGAACACGAAGGTATCGTCGTCATCGCCGCCGAACAGGAAATCGGTCCCTGCTCCACCTGAAAGGCTGTCGTTTCCAGCCCCGCCGTTCAGCGTGTCGTTGCCAGCCCCGCCGTTCAGCCGGTTTGCATCGGCATTGCCGGTCAGAGTATCGTTGTAGCTTGAGCCATTCAGGTTCTCGATGTTCAGGAGAGTATCCGAGCCGGAGGCCCCAGTCGCTTGAGCCGTGGTGATCGCGAGGTTCACCTTAACCGCGCCAGATGCCGTGGCGTAGGAGGCTGTATCCGAGCCGGAATCGCCGTTCAGCACGTTGTTTCCGACGCCAGCGAACAACGTATTGTCGAGCGCGTTGCCGGTGAGGTTCGCCGAACCCACCGACAGGATTCGCCCCTCTTCGACATTGGCACCAAGCGTGTACCCCGCCAGCAGCGAGTTCACCCGGTCAATCCCGCCGGTGACCGCATCGGCATTCGTCTCCGACACAACATCTCCCGCGCTGTCGACCGTGTAGAGGTCGTTGCCGTCCCCCCCTGTCATCGTGTCGTTGCCAGCACCGCCGTTCAGCGCATCATTGCCAGCCCCACCACTCAGCCGGTTTGCGCCGGCGTTGCCGGTCAACGTGTCGCTGAAGGATGACCCTGCGAGATGCTCGATGTTCAAGAGCGTGTCCGAACCGGAGGCCCCAGTCGCCTGCGCCGTGGTGATCGCGAGGTTTACCTTCACCGCGCCCGATGCGGTCTCGTAAGAGACGGTGTCAGACCCCGCCAAGCCGTTCAGCACGTTGTTGCCGGCGCCTGCGATCAGCGTGTTGGCCAGGCCGTTGCCGGTCAGGTTAGCCGCCCCGTTCGCCAGAATCTGCCCCTCTTCGACATTGGCCCCGAGCGTGTAGGCCGCCAGAAGCGAGTTCACCCGGTCAATCCCGCCGGTCACGGCCGCTGCGTTGCTCTCTGACACGACGTCACCAACGCTGTCGACGGTATAGAGATCGCTACCGTCACCTCCCACCATCGTGTCGTTGCCGCCGCCTCCAATCAGCGTGTCATTGCCAGCGCCACCACCAAGCCGGTTCGCACCGGTGTTTCCGGTCAGCACGTCATTGTAGGCCGAGCCCATCAGGTTCTCGATGTTCAACAGCGTGTCGGAGCCGGAGTTCCCGGTCGCCTGCGCCCCGACAGACGCCAGCGACACCGTCACCGCTCCGCCCGCAAAAGAGTAGGAAGCCGTATCTGCACCCACACCGCCGTCGAGCACGTTGTTGCCGGCCCCGGCGAACAGGGTGTTGGCCAGAGTGTTGCCAGTCACATTGGCTGCACCGGCAGAAAGGATCCGTCCCTCTTCGATATTGGCCCCGAGCGTGTAGGCCGCCAGAAGCGAGTTCACCCGGTCAATCCCGCCGGTCGCGGCCACTGCGTTGGTTTCGCTCACAACGTCGCCCGCACTGTCGACGGTGTAGACATCGTTGCCGTCGCCACCCGTCATCGTGTCATCGCCGGCGCCGCCATCAAGCGTGTCGTTTCCAGCATTACCGGTCAGCTTGTTGGCACCACCGTCACCGGTCAGTACGTCATTGTAGGCCGAGCCTGTCAGGTTCTCGATGCTGACCAACGTTTCCGAACCAGAGCCCCCGGTCGCCTGCGCGCCAGCCACCGCCAACGACACGGCTACTCCAGTGCCGGCATAGATATAGGAAGCGGTGTCCGAACCGCCGCCACCGTCCAGCACGTTGTTGCCGGCACCGGCGAAGAGCGTGTTGGCCAGCGTGTTGCCGGTCAGGTCAGCCCCCCCGGCGCTGAGAATCCGCCCGTCCTCGACATTGGAGGTCAGCGCATAGGTCGCCAGCAGCGAGTTCACGCGATCGGTCCCGCCCGTGGCGAGCGACGCGTTGGTCTCGCTTACCACGTCGCCAACGCTGTCGACGGTATAAAGATCACTGCCGTCGCCCCCGGTCAGTGTGTCATCGCCCGCACCGCCATCAAGCGTGTCGTTTCCAGCATTGCCGGTCAGCTTGTTGGCGCCACCGTTGCCTGTAAGAGTATCGTTGAAAGATGAGCCGGCCAGATTCTCGATACTGACCAGGCGATCCGAGCCGGAGGCCCCGGTCGCCTGGGCTGCGGCGATTGCGAGGCTCACCCTCACTGCGCCGGAGGCCGTGGAATAGGAGGCGGTATCAGAACCGGCGCCACCATTCAGCACGTTGTTGCCGGCCCCGGCGATAAGCGTGTTGTCGAGGGCATTGCCGGTGAGGTTCGCGACCGCACCAGACAGGATCCGCCCCTCTTCGATGTTTGCGCCAAGAGTGTACGCCGCAAGGGTGAAGTTCACGCGGTCAACCCCACCGGTAACAGCATCGGCATTCGTCTCCGAGACAACATCTCCGGTACTGTCGACCGTGTAGACATCGTTGCCGTCGCCGCCCGTCATGGAGTCATTGCCGGCCCCACCGTCGATCAGGTCTTTGCCCAGCCCGCCAAGCAAGACATCATTGCCAGCTGCGCCGTAGAGCGTGTCGTCGCCTTCGTATCCGTACAGAAAGTCGTTTCCGCCGAACCCGTTCCATCGGTCATCGTAGTTGGAAAGATAGACAGCGTCGTTTCCTGACAGCGCGGCTGCCATCATATTGTAGTCATCTGCACTACTTGCGGTCAGAAGAGCAGCATAGAGGGTGGGAGCGGGTATGGAGACGCCTTGCGCAAGCCAGATCGCATCCCCGCCCCAGAAATACTCTGTGACGACATTTACAGTGCCGCCCGTAACGGCGCCACTGGAGTTGAACGTAATATTGGAACCGCCAAAGGTCAGGCCCAGATCAACCGGATCATCATAACCATTTATGTCCACGATATCCTGGTAGGGGACATCAAAGATTGTCAGATATTGATTATCGTAAAAGAAATCATCATAGTAGTTTCTGATATAGAAATTCAGGTCAAGATTCTGGATATCTACCTTGTAGTATGCGTCGATAATCGCCATGACGGCCCTCTTAGAACTTCACGCGTTTTAAGAAGAAATCGAGCCCGACCGATCGCCGCAACCAAGGACGCTTGCGCTTACCTTGACTGGCCTACTGCGCAGGTCTCATTTTCCTCTCACTCCCCTGAACGCGATCTTACACTTTCAATGAACTTCCACAACTGCCACTCGATCTATGGCAGTTCACAATTTCAGTTTCTTGCTTCGTGACAGTTGTGAAGAACTTGGCGTACTGTCAAAGAGATTCAGACATGCGGCAAGCCAACATCGCCCATCACCGTTTCTCGAGCAAATACTGTTGGAGAATCACGGCGTCTTTGGATCAGGGATTTTAGTGCTTTCAACTGCCCTCAGATTTTCTCCGATTCCCACATGCCTGAGATCAGAAGACGGATTGCACTACGTGTAAGCGCGGGTCGAATGCTCCAAAGCGCCGAAAAAACCGAACTTCACCGACGCATCGAACGATATTGCGAAGCTGCAACTCACGACCCGCGCATCTGGCCCCGGATTCCGGCGCAAAATCCTGCATGAAATGCGCATAGGCCTGCATGTCGCGGGCGGGCCAAACTTCAGCCCTATCCAGGTTGTCTTGTTTCTCGCGACAGCACCGAGGCGCTTGCTCGAAACGCTCCTTATCTGACGCCCAGGTCGACTGACAGGGATCGAAAATCCGTCGGAAGCGCTCATCGGCATATATGTGAGCCTACCGACGCCAGACCAGGTGCATCTGTGGGCCGGCAGCGGTCAACACGCCGGGCACGATTCCGCATCAGTTCCTTGTAGTCGCGGTTGTTCGCTCTGCGACCGCGTCAGAGGCCCAGGCCATGACCGCATCCGGCTCGGCGGCAAGTTCTTCCAGCCAATCGCCGGCAAAATCGCGAAGCGACTGGAGGTTCGGCCCGTTCACACCGATCAGGACCGGCAGTCCGATTTCCAGTGCTTCGGCGATGATCGGCACCAGTCCCTTCCCTTCGCACTCGCGCTTGCCGAACTTGTTGACGACAAGCAGATCTGCGCCCCCGAGCCGGCGCCCGACTTCGAACACTGCCTCTTCCAGGACCCCGGCGTCCAGCCGGCACCCCCGGGCAAGATCGCCGCGATCCTCGCTGATCCGTAGCGTCGGTCCGTCGGGCAACACCCGGATGTCCATGTCGCACAAGCGTCTGCCGATCCGTTCCGGGTTCGACTGGATCGTCCCCGCCAGCCGCATCCCTGCAGCCTCGAGCGCAACGGCGACCTCGGAAAGCAAAGCGTCCGTCGCGCCCCTTCCTGCAACACTGACACAGGCGAGTTTCTTCTGGAACGGCATGGCGGATCACAGCTCTTGCTGGCGCGAATCCCGCCTTCTTGCCCGGCGAAGCCGTCATTGACAATGTCGCTGTAGGACACGGCCAGATTGCGCCATCGGAGGCCTTGTTCGCGGACATATCGGGCGATCGATGCTGTCTGCGGGTGTAAAGTTCGTGCTTCAGCCCGAGTCATAGCGAGAGTGGTTCTTGCGAGGGACGGCCATCGACACAGCAAATTGGGGAAGTGTCCCTACAGGCGCGCAACATTGGGTATGGTCCGAATGCGTCGGGTTTTCCTGACGGTCTGAGTGTCAACACAGCGCGTCGAGTCGGCTTGTCAGCTTCGGCGAGTCACATATACTTGATTGCAAAGGGCACCGGGATCGGAGTCACTCGGTAGCCACTCCTATAAGTTGACTCTGGGGGAGGCCAACATGTCCAGCGCCCAGTCCTTCGATAGGCATGCGCTGTATTTTGCGTTTTCCGAAGTCGAACGCGTTCGACAGACCCTCCCCGCCTCGGCGATCTCCGCACTGGCCGAAGAGGTCGTCCAGCGGGTCGCGACCCAGCTGTCACCTGTGCTTCCTGACGATATCCAGCCCGATGCGGGCGAGGTCGAGGCCCTGTGCGCTGCACTGCTGTCGGAAGATCCCAACGCAGCGGCTAATCTGATCGAGAGTTTCCGGACAAGGGGCGCGCGCTACGACGTTCTCTGCCTGTCCTACCTCGCCGCGGCGTCCCGCCGCCTTGGGGACTACTGGGACAACGACAAGGTTTCTTTCTATCGGGTTACGATCGCGGCCGGCCGCGTTTATGCGGCCCTTCGCGTGCTTCGCATGGGTCGGAAGAACCCGTCTACGGATCTGCACCGATCAGCGATCTTTGCGAGCGTTCCGGGCGAGCAGCATACTCTTGGCATCACCATGGCGACCGATCTGGCGCGGGACATGGGCTGGGACATCGAGTTGCTGCTTAGGCTCGATCATGACGAGCTGATCGCCACGGCGCAGCAAAGGAAGGCGAGTCTCATCGCCCTTTCTGCCAGTGGGAAACGGTCCCTTCCCGCGCTGATGAAGCTGATAGTCGCGCTGCGCATCAGCAACCCGGACGCCTATCTGCTGGTGTGCGGACAGATTGTGTCCAGCCCTGTTCCTCTGGTCGGAATGACCGGTGCGGACGGAGCGGCTACCGATTTTCCAGCCGCGATGGCCCTGATGGAAGACTGGACACGGCAGCACCCCGCCATGCCAACATCCTGATCGCTGCGCGAAGCCCAAGCATCCTGTGACGCGGCTCAAAAGACCGCGTGATCGCCTCGTTCGTTTGAAATATCGCCGCGGATCAGGCGCTTATAGTGGTCGGCAAGCAGGTCCTGGCCTGTCGACGGGGTCGCCTGCGCATCATAGCGACCCGTTCTGGCGTCAAGGACCAGCATCGATTCACTCGCATAATACCGCCCGATCCGCGCCATCTCTGCCTTGTCTCGCATCCGCCTCGAAACCCTGGACGCCAGGTCGAGGAAATGGATTATGCCGTCAAGCAAACCAAGTGGCACATGGCGGAACCGGGCCGGGCGATCAAGCAGTTGGAATAGCAGCTCTCCTTGTTCGCGCGGTGTTATCGCCGCGCCGGGGCCGCCGATCGGAAGGATGCGGTCCTGGCGGGCCGGATCGTCAAGGCAGCCCGCAAGATACTCGGCGACATCGCGGTCGCTGATCGGTTTGCAGGAGGTCAGTTCACCATCGCCGAAAAGGAGATAGGGCTTGCCCCGCCGCAAACGGTCCAGCTGCCCCGACAGCGACTTGAAGAAGGCAGTCGGTCGGACAATGGAGTATATCAGGCCAGAGGCGATCAACTCCCGCTCAAAGGCAAGCTTGGCCTGCTGAAAGGCAAGGAGCGGTTTCTGCACGCAGATCGCTGAAAGAAGGACCATCTGGCCGACGCCCGCCTGTTGCGCCTCCTTCAGCACATGCGAATGGACGCCATAGTCAACGGCCCAGGCGCTTGCGCTCGTGCCTGTTCGGGACGCAAGGCAGGAGACGATCGCATCAAGGCGCTCACGTTCGAAAAGCCCCGCGAGCGCAGCCCGGTCGGTTACATCGCAGTCACGCAAGTCGGCGGCTTCGGGCAAGCTGCGCCACCGGTCGCCGCCCTTCGCACGCACAGGGCAGACGACGTCATATCCATGCGCCAACAGAGCGTCGACCGTTGCGCGACCGATCGTACCTGTCGCACCAAGCATGAGGATGCGCTGCTGCACCCCCGACATCAGCCAGTGTCCTTCGTGTGCTGCGAAAGGAAGTCGAGGATCAATGCCGCAACTTTGTCTGCCGCCTCCTCATGCACAAGATGGCCGTATCGAGGCAGATCGACCCAGATCGCTTCCGGCATCGTCTTGGCGGCCTGCTCGGATGTAGAGGCGGGCACGGCCGTGTCGGCCGATCCGGTGATAAGCAGGCAAGGGACATGTATCTGTCCTAGCCGGTCGATCAGCTCATCGAGGTTCCACTGCGCCATCATCGCCAGTGTCGCAGCGACATGCGATGGTCGGCGCACGAGGGCGAGGTACTGTGCTTCGCCCTCAGCGTCGATGCGTGAACCTGTCGAGGCCAGCAGGCGATGCACCTGCTGCGGAGTGCCGGCAATCCGGCTGAAAATCTCGGGCACCAATGGCAGGACCGAGAGCAGCTGCGCCATGCGGGGGAAGAGCCAACCTGCAAGCCCCTCGAACTGACCGAGCGCGGCATTGATGCCGATGACGGCCTGAACCGGGCGCAGCTCTGCCAGCCGCAGGGCGACCGCCGCACCCGCAGAATGACCGATGAAGGCGAAGGGGGACCATCCCTCTTGCACGATCAGGTCGGCAAGGTCGCTTGCGATGTCGTCAAGCCCGCAGCGGTTGCGCGCGCCGAGAGAGGTGAACCCCTGCCCCGGCAGATCGACAGCGATCACGCGATAACTTCGCTGAAGCAGGGGCACCAGATGGCGAAAACTGTGTGTAGAGGCGCCTGCTCCGTGCAAAAGCAGCAGCTCTGGCCCCGCTCCAAGTTCCTGAACATGCCAGCGATGTGTACCGCATCTGACAAATCGGGACACATCCCGAAATGGCCAGTTGGCCGGGATCTCGTCCGGCGCCATGTCAGGTGTCCAGCGCGCTCTGAAGGACGGCGGTAAGACGCTGTGCGTCGGCCCTGGGCAGGGGCACATATCCAGCGCCAAGGCTGCGGGCGAGTTGCTGCAGCGCGGGCTGGGGTCTGTTGGCGATATCCAGCACGAGCGACGGGATCGAGGCGGCCGAGATCGTCCGGGCAACGCGAAGTGCATCTGTCTCCGCGGCCGCGCGATTGGCGCTGCCGTCCAGAGCCACATTGCCGCGACCGTCGGTCAAGAGGGCGATCGTCGGCGTCATGCCGCGCCGCCGGGTCTGGAGCCCAAGATCGAAGGCCATTCGCAAACCCGAGGCGAGGGGCGTGCCGCCGCCACCGGGCAAGCCGGCAAGTCGGCGTTTGGTCTGGACCAGCGACCGCGTCGGCGGCAGGAGCAGTTCCGCTCCGGTCCCGCGAAAGGCGATCAGGGCAACATGGTCGCGGCGCGCATAGGCCTGAGCCAGCAATAGCTCGACCGCCCCCTTGGCCTCCGCGAGCCGCGCGAACGCCGAGGAACCGGAGGCATCGACGGCGAAGACCAGCACGCGGTCCGAGCATTCTTCAAACCGCTTGAGCCGCAGGTCCGATGGCCTGATTTCCAGCCGCAGGGATGGTCCTGCGGGGGCGCGGCGCCTCAGGGGCTGCCAGGGCGCAGCCGCGCGGAGGGTGGCCACAAGGTCGATGCGTTTGCCCGATCCCGGCATGCCCGGACGGGATGGCAGCGGCCGGCCTCGGTGGTTGCCCTTGCGCGCTGCGCCTGTGCCACCCCCCCCCCTTGCCGCGCGCAGGGCCTTACCGGCAGCAAGCTGGGCGAGGACACCATCAGGCAATGCGGCCTGGACGGCCTCCAGCAGGACCTCTTCCGGAATTTTCTGTTCGGCCCCTAGCGACTGGTCACTGGGTGTTTCGTCAGGCTCTGGCGGGGGCGGTGGTTCTTCCGGCTCATCCGCCGCCGGCGAAAGGACACCGCGATGCGCGAGGGTCAGTTCTGCGGCATGGCGAAGCGTCTCTTCGCTGACGCTTGCCTCCCCGCGCCATGCGGCCAATGCCACGGCGGCCTTGAGTGCGAGGAGCGGCGCGCGCAGGCTTGCCACCCCAAGGGCGAGGCTCAGACGAGCGATGGCATCGGTCGCCTCGGACGGCAGCGCCGTTCCTGACAATCTCGCCCGCGCTTCGGCGATCTTCGCCGGGTCCGGTCGAAGCGGAGTTGTTTCGGAAAAGACCATCCCTTCAAGGTCGATGAACAGTCCCAGCCGGTCGCTGAGCGCAGATGGAAGCCCCTCGTCCTGCTCGGCACTTTCGTCGAGGGCGACGAGACAGGTACCGTCGCCGTCGAGCCAACGACCAAGCCGCACGGCAAGTCCCGGCGGGCAACGCTCGGCCATCGTCAGCGTGATCGGAACTGTCTCGGTGAGAAGGCCGGCCGACGTCTGCACATGCCCCGATGCCAGGGTTGCCGCAAGGTCGACTCCACCAAAAAGCGAAGTGTCGTCGATGCCCGGATGAATGCGACGGGTCGCAAGCAAAGCCTCGGCAATCCGGTCACGCAGCGGACCGGACCGGGCGCGCAGCCAGAGCCCCTTCACCCCGGCAGGGTCGACTGCCAGAACCGCCAGTGCCGCCTCGGCCCGGTCCAGCGGAGACAGGGGCGCGGTCACGGCAAGGTCTCTTCCACAAGCCGCGCGACGCGCGCCGACGATCCCGCCTCGTCCAAGGGATCGCGCCGCAGCCGATGGCCAAGGGCGCTGACCGCCACCGCCTTGAGCTGACGCCGTCCGACCGCATCCGCCCCTTCGAACGCCGCCTGCGCCCGTGCCGCGCGCAAAAGCGTCAGTTCGCCCCGCAGTCCGTCCGATCCCAAGGCGATGCACAAGGCGGCGCAGTCGTGCAGCACCGTATTGGGTGTCTTCAGGTTGGGCAGCGCAGCGCGGGCCGCAAGGATGGACTTGCGCAAGGCGCTGTCCTTTGCCCGCCACTTCTTCATGAAGGCGGCATAATCATTCTCATAGGCGTCCCGCCGGCGCATCACCTCGACGCGGGTGGCGACATCGCGCGGAGACGTGACTTCGACCGAAAGACCGAAGCGGTCGAGCAATTGCGGGCGCAGTTCGCCCTCCTCGGGGTTTCCGGAACCGACCAGCACGAAACGGGCGGGGTGGCGGATCGACAGCCCCTCCCGCTCGACCACGTTCTCGCCAGACTGCGCCACGTCGAGAAGTAGATCGACCAGATGGTCTTCGAGCAGGTTGACCTCATCGATATAGAGATACCCACGGTTGGCCCGGGCCAGCAGACCCGGCTCGAAGGCCTTCTCGCCGCGTGTCAGCGCACGCTCTATGTCAAGCGCGCCCACGACCCGGTCCTCGGTCGCTCCGAGCGGCAGGTCAACAACGGGCGTGGGCCGCTTGACCATGCGGCCGGATTTGGGTCCTGCCCAGGCCGGTACATCCTCGATCCGGGCAGAGTTCACCGGACAATCCTCTACGACCGTGATTTCCGGCAGCAACGCCGCAAGAGCGCGCACAGCGGTCGATTTGCCGGTGCCCCTGTCGCCGAACACCAGAACCCCACCGATGCCCGGATCGATGGCCGTCAGCACCATCGCCTGCTTCATCGCCTCCTGACCGACGATCGCGGAAAAAGGGAACGGCTGGGTCATGCGGCGGCCCTCGCCGCAAGCGGGCGGCGACCATCCCAGCTGCCCCAGTCATCGATGATGCGGAACCGCGCGTAAAGCTCCTCGGCAAACCAGTTTTCGGCCCGCACCGCCCGGATGGCCCGCCCATGCGGGCCGTCGCCACGCGCGAATTGTGCCATGCTGACAGCGTCGGGCCAGATCGAAAAGGTAACCTGATGCAGTAGCGGCACCTCGCCGATTCCGATCTTGAAGATCACGTTCGGGTCCTCACCGATCACCTGAGAGATATCCGGAACGCGCCGCCAGAACCGGAGGAAGGTCGACGCCCGCATGGTTGCGCGGGTCAGCGCAACGATGGGTCCGCCGTCATTGGCAACGCCACCTGGATGGAATGGATTCTTGCCAGACCACCTCCCGCGTGACGAGGTAGGCTCAAGCAGGATGGTCCAGCTTTCGGCCGCGTGGGATCGCCACCGGCCAAAGACGGAGGCCGAGCCGATCAGTCGTCGAGCTGTCTCGGGATCCGGCCAGGTGGCCAGGATAGCCCAGACAGCCGTGTTGGGTCGGGGTGTGAATCCCTCGCCAGTGCCCGAGCCGCACAGCTTCCAGAAGCCGATTTCGGGGATTCTGGCCAGCGACAGACGAGCTGCGCCCATCTGCCCAAAGACCCATAGGCGGGCGGAGAGCGAGGTGAAACGAAACAGGCTGAGACTCACGGTGTTTATGGCGAACCTCATCGGACTCTGTCAGATCAATCTGACAGTCTTTGCAGAGACTGAAAAGTGAAATGGCGCAATCTGTCGCGGATATGCGCACTATTGTAAATCAGACTGGACAGTATATCGTAATCCCATGCTGACAGGATCGGACTCGCATCATCAGGCGGGACCTCGGAGTACCGGGGCGGAAGCCGTTGTCATCGGGGCGGGCCTTGGGGGTCTTGCCGCGGCGATGCGACTGGGGGCTAAAGGCTACCGTGTCACCGTGATCGACCGGCTGGACATGCCGGGAGGGCGGGGCAGTTCGATCACGATGGGCGGGCATCGCTTCGATCTCGGGCCAACCATCGTCACCGTGCCGCAGGGCCTGCGCGAACTTTGGGCAGCCTGTGGCCGGGATTTTGACCGCGATGTCGACCTGCGCGTCCTTGATCCCTTCTACGAAATCCGCTGGCAGGACGGCTCCAATTTCACGGCACGTCAATCGACCGACGCCATGCGCGCCGAGGTGGTGCGGCTGTCGCCGGGCGATCTTGCGGGCTACGACCGCTTCGTTGCCGACAGCGAGCGGCGCTACTGGTTCGGGTTCGAGGACCTGGGCCGCCGGTCGATGCACCGCTTTGGCGACCTGCTCAAGGTGCTCCCGACCTTCGCATGGCTGCGCGCCGACAAGTCGGTCCATGCACATGCCGCCTCTCGGGTGAAGGATGACCGGTTGCGCTTCGCACTGTCATTCCACCCGCTGTTCATCGGCGGCGACCCCTTCCACGTGACCTCGATGTACATCCTTGTCAGTCACCTGGAAAAGGAGTTCGGCGTTCATTACGCCATGGGCGGTGTCGGGGCGATTGCGCTGGCCATGGCAAAGGTGATCGCGCTTCAGGGCGGCCGGCTGATGTTGGACAGCGAGGTGGATGAAATCCTGATCCAGAACGGTCAAGCCATGGGCGTACGTCTTGCCGATGGCACCTCGATCCCTTCGGATGTTGTCGTCTCGAATGCCGATGCCGGGCACACCTACGACCGCCTGCTGCGCAACCAGCCCCGCAAGCGCTGGACGACGCGAAAGCTTGGCCGCAAGCGGTGGTCCATGGGGTTGTTCGTCTGGTACTTCGGCACGAAGGGGACGCGCCTGAAATGGCCCGATGTCGGCCATCACACCATCGTCGTCGGACCCCGCTACAAAGAGCATATCCGCGACATCTTCATCCGCGGGCGGCTGGCCGAGGACATGAGCCTTTACGTCCACCGCCCCTCCGTGACCGATTCCACCTCTGCGCCGCCAGGCGATGACACCTTCTATGCCCTGTCCCCCGTCCCGCATCTTGGCATCGGCAAGACGGACTGGGCGGTGGAGGCTGAGCCTTACCGCCAGAAGATCCAGCGCATGCTCGAAGAGCGGCTCTTGCCCGGCCTTGGCGAGCATTTGTCAGAACAACTGGTCTTTACCCCGGACACGTTCCAAAGCCGGTATCTTGCACCCTATGGCAGCGGCTTTTCGATCGAGCCGCGCATCCTTCAGTCGGCCTGGTTCCGTCCGCACAATGTCTCGGAAGAGGCAAAGGGCCTTTACCTCGTCGGCGCCGGCACGCATCCCGGCGCGGGTCTGCCGGGCGTGATCGCCAGCGCCGAAGTTCTGGGAAAACTTGTGCCGGATGCCCCGCGCGACGGCTCGTTCCGGATGGCTGCGGAATGATTGCGCCGGAGGACATGGCGCGCTGCCGCGAGGCGATCCGGACGGGATCGCTTTCGTTCCATGCCGCGTCGCGCCTCTTGCCGGCGCGGGTGCGCGATCCGGCCCTGGCGCTCTATGCGTTTTGCCGCCTTGCCGACGATGCCGTGGATGACAGCCGCGACAAAGCCCCGGCCGTAGTCGAACTGCGCGACAGGCTGGACCTCGTCTATGCCGGTCGTCCGCGCAATGCGCCGGCCGACCGAGCCTTCGCCTCGGTCGTTGAAGAGTTCGAGATGCCACGGGCGCTGCCAGATGCACTGCTTGAAGGTCTCGCCTGGGATGCGGTCGGACGCAGCTACGAGACCTTGCCAGACCTCCTTCACTATTGCGCGCGGGTGGCAAGCGCCGTGGGCGCCATGATGTGCGTCCTGATGCGGGTCCGCGACGCAGATGCACTGGCTCGGGCCTGCGATCTTGGCCTGGCCATGCAGCTGACCAACATCGCCCGGGATGTCGGCGAGGATGCGCGAGCGGGCCGCCTTTACCTGCCACGCCAGTGGCTTGCCGAGGCCCGCATCGACCCGGCTACATTCCTGTCCCGGCCAGAGGCCACCCCGGCGCTGCGCGATCTGGTCCGGCGGTTGCTAGACGAGGCGGACGTCTACTACAGGCGCTCCGAAGCAGGGGTTCCGAGGCTGCCGCTCGACTGCCGTCCTGGCATCTTTGCAGCGCGCCATGTCTATGCCGGGATCGGCGGCGCGGTGGCTGGGCTGGGCCATGACAGCGTCACTGCGCGTGCGCGCACCACGCGCGGGCAGAAGATTGGCTGGCTTGCACTTTCTCTCGCAAGAGGGGCTGCAAGCACTGTCCTCCTCCTGTCCCCACAACTGCATGCGCCACCAGCGCCCGAAACAGCGTTCCTGGTCGAAGCGGCCGCACGGACCCGCACCCGCTTCAGTCGCTCGGAAACGTTGCTCGCGACGCTTGCCCAACTCGAAGCGCGGGATCATGCAAGACGGAGGATGGAACGGGCGCAGGTCTGAGTTAGTTTCATACCGTATTCCTTGGAGACTGACATGGACCTGGGCCTTTTTCTGACCTTTCTGGCCGCCTGCGGCGCGGCAGCGACGACCGGCGCGATGTTTCAACCCGGCGCATGGTATGAGGGGTTGAACAAGCCGGCCTGGGTCCCCCCCCGTTGGGCTTTCCCAGTCGTCTGGACCTCGCTCTACATTCTGATGTCCTATGCGGCGACGCGGGTTGCACTGACATCGTCTCATCCCCAGGCGCTTGCATTCTGGGCCCTGCAGATCGCGCTGAACACGCTTTGGACGCCAGTTTTCTTTGGCCTTCGCCGGATGCGCGCTGCGATGGTCGTGATGGTGTTCCTGTGGCTCGCCGTCGCCGCAACGACATGGGCCTTCTTCCAGGCGGACATTATGGCGGGCTGGCTTTTCGTCCCTTATCTCGTCTGGGCGACGATCGCCGGGGCGCTGAACCTGAGCGTGATCCGGCTCAATCCCGGCTCAGCCTAGGGCCAGCGGGCGCGGCGCGGCACCCGGACGGCCAACATTGCCTTGACGATCGGCGAGCGGAACCGGGCGAGGTCCAGGGCCTCGTGCACACCCTGCACAGTCTCGCCGTCGATCCGGGTCTGGACCACCGAACGGCTGTAGAAGGGCGCGTCTAGCAAAGCCATGGTCTGGCGCGGCGTGCGGCCCGGATCACAACGGGTTTCGCGGGATATGCCCCAAAGGGTGCGCCCGAGCGGCGCAAGCGGCGGCGGCTCGCAGACCTCTGCCGTTCCGTCTGCCGCAACATCGAGGCCGAGCGCCAACGTGGAGCCATCGCGCCGCAAAGCGTCGTAGAAGCAGGTCGCCCCGCCATGGGATCGCGGGAACCGGCCCCATGTCCAGCGGCGAAAGTCCGCCTCAAGCGCCGATGTCCCGAAATTCGCGTCGAAGTAACCGTGGCCGGTCCAGGAGCAACCCTGGGTCAGGTCGACCTCGATGCGGGCCGAAGGGGCGAAGGGCCGCCAGAGATGGCTGGCATCCGGCGTCAAAAGGGCTTCGACATCGGTGACTGCCGTCGGGATCAGGCGGATCTGCCCGTGGACGCGGCTGATGCGTGGCAAGGCAGAGATCTCGTCGACGTCGATCACAAGCGTGCCGTTGCGCCAGGCCATCCGGCTGGGGCCAACATGCAGGGCATCGCGGGTCTGGCGCAGGGCATCCCTGCCCCGGTCCGTCATCGTGAACCGTCCACCGGGTCCATAGGTCACGACATTGATGCAGCAATGGTTCGCCGGATCGCGCCGCCCTGACCAGGCATACCACGGCGAAAACACCGACCCGATGAAGCCGATCACCGAGACTGCGCGCGTCCCGTCGTCCGAGAGTCCGTCGACATACCACCAGGCATAGCCATTGGGCTGAACTTCGACGCGGAAGTCAGGTCCCTCGCTATCGCCTCGGCCGCGTGCAGACCGGACAGGGCCGCCATCGGAACGCCCGCTCCCGGATGCGCTCCACCGCCCGCCAGATACAGGCCCGGCAACCGTGTCCGCGCACCCGGGCGCCGAAAGCTCGCGAGCTGCCCCTCCGGGCTTCGCCCGTAGATCGCGCCCTGTGACCCCGGAAACAGCGCTGCGAACCCCTGAGGCGTCGTCAGCGCCGTGTCCGGAGGAAGCGGATCGAAGGTCAGGCCGAATCTGGCCAGCGTCGGGAAGGTCCGGTTGCGGCATAAGGATAACTCGCTTTGCGATAGAACCGTTTTCGGCGGCGCGTTCATGATGATCTCGAACCGCTCTACCCCGGTGCCCGGGCGGCGAGGGTCGCCGCGATCCTGCGCACAGACATAAAGCGTTGCGTCCTCCGGCAACTGACCGGCGGAGATCGGCCCGAATTCACGCGAAGGATCGGCTCCGAAGAAGACGTTGTGATGAATCAGGTCCACCGGTCCCGGCGTGGCAGCAAAGGACCAGACCGCTGCCGAGAGGCTGCGGGGCTGTGCCGCCGAAAGGGGCAACGCCTGCTGGGGCGCGTTGCCGAGCAGGCCAGCCACCAACGCCGCCGGATCGCCGTTGAACACCACTGCTTCGCATCTGATCGTGCGCGTGTCAGACAGGACGACCTCGGTAACCCGCCCAGCCTTCGACTGGATGCGAAGCGCAGAGACACCAAACCGAAGCGTAACGCCCAGACGTGCGGCCAGATCGCAAAGAGCCTGCGCCAGTCGGTGCATCCCGCCCTGAACCGCCCAGACCCCCTGCGCCTCGGCTTGCCAGATCAGCCCAAGCACAGCGGGCGAACGGGCGGGGGCGCCGCCCACATAGGTGGCATAGCGTCCGAAAAGCTGACGCAGACGCGGATCACTGAAGGCCTGGTCCAGATGCGTTGCCAAGGTCCGGCTTGGCCGGAGCGCCGACCATAAACCCGGCCGAAGAAGACTGTTACGCGCGATTGCTGCAAGTTTCGGGCCAGCAGCCTCGATCATTGGTCTGCGAAAGGCCGAGTAGAGTTGCACAGTCTGCCGATGAAAGCGCCGGAACTCTACCTCGGCCCGCAGCCCCGCAAAGGCTGCAACCGCAGATGCGCTCGCATCAGGATCGGCGAAAAGGTCAAGCCGGCTGCCATCCGGCCACCAATGCCGCGCAAGGATGGGCTGCGGCAGCAGTGTCAGGTGATCGTCCAGGGTTTCACCTGCAGCTGAGAAGAGATCGTCGAAGACGTGCCGCATCGTCAGCACAGTAGGACCGGCATCGACCGGCCCCGCCGCCGAAGGCAGGGCGCGCATCTTGCCGCCGGGATAGGACTGCGCTTCGACCAGTGTCACCGACAAGCCGGCCGCAGCAAGACGGATCGCGGCGCTCAGCCCACCGATCCCTGCGCCGATCACCACGATCCTGGGTGCTGCCGCGGTCATCATGCCGGATTGTTGACTCGGGGGGCGCGAATGTCCAGAATGATTTACACTGATGTGTCACTTCTGAGTGACACTTTGGGCGGAAGCGCGGCGCAGGAGGGTTCCGATGTCGATGAATGCCCGATTGGATGCAGCCACTGAAGCCGTCCTTCGTCGCGCAATGGGGGAGGGCGAGGCGCCCGCCTTGCTGGCCTCGGCGCTGCATTATGCCGTGATGCCTGGCGGGGCGAGGATTCGTCCTACGATCCTGCTCAGCGTTGCGATGGCCTGCGGCGATGACCGCCCCCATCTTTCCGACGCTGCTGCCGTGGCGCTGGAGCTGATCCACTGCGCTAGCCTTGTGCATGACGATCTGCCCTGCTTCGACGATGCGGATACTCGGCGGGGCAAGACCACGGTCCATCGCGCCTATTCCGAACCGCTTGCCGTTCTCACCGGCGACAGCTTGATCGTGCTGGCCTTCGACGTTCTCGCCGAAGCCGCAGGCAGGGATGCGGATCGGGCACTGAAGCTGATCCGAGTCCTGTCGCGTCGCACCGGCATGCCCGACGGCATCTGCGCCGGGCAAGGGTGGGAAAGCGAACCGCAGGTCAATCTTTCCGCCTACCACCGGTCCAAGACCGGGGCATTGTTCGTCGCGGCAACCCAAATGGGGGCGCTCGCAGCCGGACAGGACGCCGAACCGTGGGAGGATCTTGGCGCACGAATCGGCGAAGCGTTCCAGGTGGCCGACGATCTGCGCGACGCACTCTATGACGCCGAAACGCTCGGCAAGCCTGTGGGGCAGGACGAGGCGCATGGACGCCCCAACGCCGTTGCCGCACTGGGCGTGCAAGGCGCGATCCGCAAGCTTAAGGATATTCTTGGCGGAGCCATCGCCTCGATCCCCTCCTGCCCGGGCGAAGCAATGCTGGCCGACATGGTCCGACGCTATGCCGAGCGGATGACGCCGGTCGCGCCAGTCCTCCACCGGGCTGATGCGCGCCGCTGAAATGACGGCTATGCCCGCCGCCCGAACAGCACCGCGCGGCTGGATCCTGCGCCTCGCGGCATCACGTCGATTCCAGTCCCTGGCTGCCCGGATTCCCGGATTGCGCAACATGGCGCGATCCGAAGGGGCCGCGCTGTTCGACATCATGGCGGGCTTCGTCAATTCGCAGGTGCTGCTGGCTATCATCGAACTGCGAGTCCTGCATCTGCTACAAGACGGACCGCTTACGGTCGACCGCCTGGCGGAGCTTTGCGCATTATCGCCGGACCGGATGCAGGTGCTCTTGCGCGCTGGGGCGGCGCTGGGGCTACTCAAGGCTCGCCGCGATGGGCGGTTCGGTCTTGCGGTTCGGGGAGCGGCAATGATGGGGGTTCCGGGGCTGGAGCAGATGGTGCTGCACCACCGGGCACTCTACGCCGACCTTGCCGACCCCGTCGCGCTGCTCAGGGCCGAAAGGGTGACACAGCTTGCGCAGTTCTGGCCCTATGTCTTCGGCGCAGGCGGGGCAGCAGACCCGAAGGTTGCTGCGACCTATTCCGACCTGATGGCGGAAAGCCAGGTTCTTGTCGCCGAAGATACGCTGCGGATGGTCGACCTTTCCTCGGTACGTCGGCTGATGGACGTAGGCGGAGGGACTGGCGCCTTCCTGATCGAAGTGGCCCGGGCGCATCCGCATCTTGAGCTGGATCTGTTCGACCTGCCCGCAGTTCTGGAGGGCGCGGCGACACGACTGGCGAGGGCGGGCGTGTCCCGGCGGGTGTCTCTTCATCCTGGCAGTTTCCGGGACGATGCGCTGCCGCTCGGTGCAGATGCGATCAGCTTGGTCAGGGTGCTATACGACCACGACGATGCAACGGTTCGGCGGCTGGTCGCAGCAGTCTATGCAGCCCTGCCGCCCGGAGGACAAGTTATCGTCTCGGAACCGATGTCAGGCGGCGCAAGGCCGGATCGCGCTACCGATGTGTACTTCGCAATTTACACTCTTGCGATGCAAACCGGACGGACACGATCACCAGACGCGATCGCAGAGATCCTTACCGAGGCCGGGTTCATAAATATAAACAAGCGAACAGGTTTTCGCAGTTTCGTCACGTCAGTTGTGGCCGGGCAGAAGCCACAGACCTAGCCTGCGTCAATCTTTCTATGTCTATTTTGTTTGACACACTTGGCTGTAAGTTTAAGATGACAGTGATGGAGAGATCCATCGGGGAGTCTCCGCCTGAGACTCGCCCCGATTGCCGTGGGAGCGGTCGTGGAAACCAACGCCGTCATCTTGTCGGGACCAAGAAACCTGTCGCTCGGGCGGCTCAGGCTGACCGCCCCCAAAGGGACAGATGTGGTGGTTCGCGTCGATCACTCCGGAATTTCGACGGGCACGGAAAAGCTGTTCTGGTCAGGGACGATGCCGCCCTTCCCCGGCATGGGCTATCCCTTGGTGCCAGGGTACGAGGCCGCGGGCGAAGTGATCGAAGCCGGTGCCGAATCGGGCTTTCGTCCTGGTGATTTCGTCTTTGTGCCTGGCGCCAATTGCTACGAGGCGACAGAAGACGGTCCAGTGCGCGGCCTGTTCGGTGCGGCCTCGCGAACGCTGGTTTCCTCCGGCGCGCGGGTGACTCGAATCGACCGCGGCTTTGGCGCGCAGGGTGCCTTGCTGGCCCTTGCGGCGACCGCCCGACATGCCTTGGCCGGCTTCGACCGTGCTCTGCCTGATCTGATCGTCGGACATGGTGTTCTGGGCCGCCTGCTTGCGCGGCTCACCTTGGCAGCTGGGGCCCCTGCCCCGACGGTCTGGGAAACGGACCCTGCCCGGCACGCGGGCGCAGATGGCTATAAGGTCGTACAGCCCGAGGATGATCCCCGCCGCGACTATGCCGCGATCTACGACGCTTCCGGCGCACCGGACCTGCTCAACAGCCTGATCGGTCGCATCCGCAAGGGTGGCGAAGTGGTGCTGGCCGGATTCTACACGGCTCCGATCTCCTTCGCCTTTCCGCCCGCCTTCATGAAGGAGGCTCGGCTGCGCATCGCAGCGGAATGGGCCACAGAGGATCTAGTGGCGACTCGCCAGCTTGTCGAATGCGGCGCGCTGTCGCTGGACGGCCTCGTGACCCACACCCGGCCCGCCGGAGAGGCGCCCGAGGCCTATGAAACCGCGTTCACCGATCCCGACTGCCTGAAGATGATCCTCGACTGGAAGGCTTGCGCATGACGCTGGATGTCCCGAACCTGACCGGCTTCGACGAACGCCTTCGGCAGGAGGCGCACGAAGAACCGACGCTCGAAGTGCCACAGGCGCCGCCGACCAAGAAGACGCAGATCATCGCAATCTACGGCAAGGGCGGCATCGGCAAGTCGTTCACGCTCGCCAACCTCAGCCACATGATGGCTGAAAGCGGCAAGCGCGTGCTGCTGATCGGCTGCGACCCGAAATCCGACACGACGAGCCTGCTCTTCGGCGGCAAGGCGTGCCCCACGATCATCGAAACCTCGACCCGCAAGAAGCTCGCGGGCGAAGAGGTGAAGATCGGCGATGTCTGCTTCAAGCGAGGCGGCGTCTACGCGATGGAGCTCGGCGGCCCGGAAGTGGGCCGCGGCTGCGGCGGACGCGGGATCATCCACGGCTTCGAACTGCTGGAAAAGCTCGGCTTCCACGACTGGGATTTCGACTATGTCCTGCTCGACTTTCTGGGTGACGTGGTCTGCGGCGGCTTCGGCCTGCCGATCGCCCGCGACATGGCGCAGAAGGTGATCCTGGTTGCCTCGAACGACCTGCAAAGCCTCTACGTCGCCAACAACGTCTGCTCGGCTGTCGAATACTTCCGCAAGCTCGGTGGCAATGTCGGCATCGCGGGCCTTGTCATCAACAAGGATGACGGCACGGGCGAGGCGGCGGCCTTTGCCGCCGAAGTGAAGATCCCGGTCCTGGCCGCCATCCCGCAGGATGACGACCTTCGCAAGAAGAGCGCGAACTACCAGATCGTCGGCACGCGGCAAAGCCAGTGGGGCGACCTGTTCGGCCAGCTGGCCGAGGCGGTGGCAGAGGCCCCGCCCGTCCGTCCTGCGCCGCTGTCGCAAGATGGCCTTCTGAACCTCTTCTCGGCGGAAAGCACCGGCAAAGACTTCGTCCTGACCCCGGCCACCGATGAAGACATGCGGGGCAAGAATGCCGTCCTGAAGAAATCGCTCGAGGTGGTCTACGACAATGCGTGATCGCCTGCCCGTCGTTGTTTCGTCCATGAAAAGCGGTCGGTCTCCGGCCCTGAAAGGCGTGCGATGACGGAAATCGGCTACGACAACGCCAAGGACACGCCGCTGACGCCGATCGCGTCCGCCGAACTGCCCGGCCCGTCGCCCGCGACCCCTGCGGACGGTCTGGGTTGCCACGCCGGTGCCGCGACGATGGAGGCGGCGGCACGTGCGGCGGGACAGTCGGACCTGCTCGACCAGTATGCAGCCGACTATCCGCAGGGCCCGCATGACAAGCCACAGAGCATGTGTCCCGCTTTCGGTTCGCTCCGGGTCGGCTTGCGGATGCGGCGGGTGGCCACGGTCCTTTCGGGCTCGGCCTGCTGCGTCTACGGGCTGACCTTCGTGAGCCATTTCTACGGGGCGCGCCGCTCGGTCGGCTATGTGCCGTTCAACTCGGAAACGCTCGTCACCGGCAAGCTGTTCGAAGATATCCGCGACGCGGTGCACGAACTCGCTGACCCCGATCGCTACGACGCCGTAGTGGTCACGAACCTCTGCGTTCCGACGGCGAGCGGCGTGCCGCTCAAGCTGTTGCCGAACGAAATCAATGGGGTGCGGATCGTCGGTATCGACGTTCCCGGCTTTGGCGTGCCCACCCATGCCGAGGCGAAGGATGTGCTCGCCGGGGCAATGCTGAAATACGCCCGGGCCGAGATCGAGGCAGGCCCGGTGGCCGCCCCTGCCTCGGGCCGGTCCGACCGTCCGACGGTTGCGCTGCTGGGCGAGATGTTCCCGGCCGATCCGATGATGATCGGCGCGCTGCTCGCGCCGCTTGGCCTTGCCGCCGGTCCCGTGGTGCCCTGCCGCGAATGGCGCGAGCTTTATGCGGCGCTCGACAGCGGCGTGGTCGCGGCGATCCATCCCTTCTACACCTCTGCCATCCGCGAGTTTCAGGCGGCCGGACGAGCCGTTGTCGGTTCCGCGCCTGTAGGCCACGATGGCACCGCCGCCTGGCTGGCCGCAATCGGCGAGGCCCATGGTATCGACCCGGCCCGGGTCGCCGCCGCGCAAAATGCCTTCCTGCCCGCCATCCGTGGCGCGCTCGCCGCCCAACCGATCAAGGGCACGATTACGCTGTCGGGCTATGAGGGGTCGGAGCTTCTCGTGGCCCGCCTTCTGATCGAGTCCGGGGCGCATGTTCCTTACGTCGGCACCGCCTGCGCCAAGACACCGTGGAGCGCGCCCGATCTGGAGTGGCTCGAGGCGAAGGGGGTGAAGGTCCGCTTCCGCGCCTCGCTTGAGGATGACGCCTCGGCGATGGAGGCGATCCGGCCAGACCTCGCCATCGGCACGACGCCCCTGGTGCAGAAAGCCAAAGAGGCCGGAATTCCCGCGCTTTATTTCACCAACCTCATTTCCGCGCGCCCGCTGATGGGGCCTGCCGGGGCGGGCTCGCTTGGCCAGGTCGTGAACGCAGCCATCGCAGGCAGGGCACGGATGGAAGACATGAAGGCGTTCTTCGAGGGCGTGGGCCAGGGCGACACCGCCGGCATCTGGGAAGGATCGCCGAACCTGCGGCCCGACTTCCGTGAGATCCACCAGAAGAAACTCGACAAGGCCGCGCGCGCCGCCAAGGCGGAGGAGATGATATGACGCTCCGCCTAACGCTGGACACCACTGGATCGGAGGTTCTGCAATGCTAGTGCAGGATCATGACCGGGCCGGCGGCTACTGGGGGGCTGTCTACGCCTTTTGCGCAGCCAAGGGCCTGCAGGTCGTCATCGACGGCCCGGTCGGCTGCGAGAACCTGCCGGTCACCTCGGTTCTGCACTACACCGACGCGCTGCCGCCGCATGAACTGCCGATCGTCGTCACCGGGCTGGGTGAAGAGGAACTTGGCCGCGACGGTACCGAAGGCGCGATGCGCCGCGCCTGGAAAACCCTCGATCCGGCGCTGCCCGCCGTGGTCGTGACCGGCTCGATTGCCGAGATGATCGGCGGCGGCGTCACGCCCATGGGCACGAACATCCAGCGCTTCCTGCCGCGCACCATCGACGAGGACCAGTGGCAGGCCGCTGACAGGGCGATGACTTGGATCTTCACCGAATTCGGCATGACCAAGGGCCGGATGCCGCCCGAGGCCAAGCGGGCAGAAGGCGCGAAGCCGCGGGTCAACATCCTTGGCCCGATGTACGGCGTCTTCAACATGGCCTCGGACCTGCACGAGATCCGCCGCCTGGTCGAAGGGATCGGCGCCGAGGTCAACATGGTGATGCCGCTCGGCTCGCATATCGCCGAGATGCGCAGCCTCGTGAATGCCGACGTCAACGTCGTGATGTACCGCGAATTCGGGCGCGGCCTTGCCGAGGTGCTGGGCAAGCCGTACCTGCAGGCCCCGATCGGCGTGGCCAGCACGACAAAGTTCCTGCGCAAGCTGGGCGAGCTTCTGGGGCTCGACCCCGAGCCCTTCATCGAGCGCGAGAAGCATTCGACGCTGAAGCCGGTCTGGGACCTGTGGCGGTCAGTGACGCAGGACTTCTTCGCGACAGCCTCTTTCGCCATCGTCGCGAGCGAGACCTATGCCCGCGGCGTCCGACACTATCTCGAAGCCGATCTTGGCCTGCCCTGCGCCTTTGCCGTTGCGCGGGTGCCGGGGCAGAAGACCAATAACGAGGCGGTGCGGGGCCTTCTGAAACAGCACCGGCCGCTCGTGGTCATGGGCTCGATCAACGAGAAGATGTACTTGGCTGAACTCAAGGGCGGGTTTGGCCCGGCACCAAGCTTCATCCCTGCGTCTTTCCCCGGGGCGGCGATCCGTCGGGCGACCGGCACGCCGGTGATGGGCTATGGAGGCGCGGTCTGGCTGTTGCAGGAGGTGTGCAACAGCCTCTTCGACGCCCTGTTCCACATCCTGCCGCTTGGCTCCGAGATGGACTCGGCCGCCGCCACGCCGACCACGCTGCGCCGCGACTTCCCCTGGGATGCCGACGCACAAGCGGCGCTTGACCGTATCGTCAACACCCACCCGATCCTGACCCGGATCAGCGCCGCGCGAAGCCTGCGCGACGCCGCCGAGAAGGCCGCGCTCGATGCGGGCGCGGAGCGGGTGGTTCGTGAAACCGTAGAGAGTCTGCCCGGTGCGGGCCTCTTGCAGAAAGAGGGGGAAGAGCATGAGTGACTACTCCACCAACCGCGGCCTTCATCACGTCGAGCGCGTGAACAAGACCGAGTTCTTCGTCTACTTCGCGCTGATCTTCGCGCTGGCGATCCTGCCGCATGTCGTCGTGTGGCTCTACCAGCTGATCCGCCATGCCCGTCTGCCGCGGCTTGATCCGATCTCGCGCGCGCTCAAGGACGCCGAGGCGGTCACGCCCATGATCTTCCGCGGGTAACCGCGAAACAAGTTCGCCGCACCGGAAACGGGGCGGCGAGACATCGGAGGGGCATTCCGCCCACCGTGGCCCGGCCGCAGGGAGTGCGGCGTCAGTCTGAATATCCGGAGGATACTATGGCTGATAAGACCGACCTGTCCTTTACAGGTCTTACGGACCAGCAGGCGCAAGAGCTGCACTCGGTCTATATGAGCGGGCTTTGGTTGTTCGTAGCCATCGCACTCGTCGCTCATATCGCCGTGTACATCTGGCGTCCGTGGTTCTGAGGGGGATCGAGATATGAGCAAGTTCTACAAGATCTGGCTGATTTTCGATCCGCGCCGCGTGTTCGTGGCGCAGGGGGTTTTCCTCTTCCTTCTGGCAGTCATGATTCACCTCGTGCTGCTTTCAAATCCGGCCTTCAACTGGTTCGACATCGCAGCGGCCAAGCATGGCTATGTTGCGGCTGCTCCGGCCAGCCCCTGACAGGCTCCGACATCGGTGCGGGCGGACCGGTCCGCCCGCACCGGATCAGCAAAGATGACATCAACGGAACTAGAGACGGAGCTGCCGCGCGATACCGCGCCTTTCGGCTGACCCGTCCAGTGGCGGAGAGGGAAGCATGGCACTGCTCAGCTTCGAACGAAAATATCGCGTGCCGGGGGGCACGCTGGTCGGGGGGAACCTCTTCGACTTTTGGGTCGGGCCGTTCTACGTCGGCTTCTTTGGGGTCACGACGTTCTTCTTCGCGGCCCTTGGCACCGTTCTGATCCTGTACGGCGCGGCGATGGGTCCAACCTGGAACCCGTGGCTCGTCTCGATCAACCCACCCCCGGTCGAGAACGGTCTGGCCTTCGCGCCCTTGATGCAAGGGGGGCTGTGGCAGATCATCACCTTCTGCGCGATCGGTGCCTTCGTAAGCTGGGCGCTGCGCGAGGTCGAGATCTGCCGCAAGCTCGGGATCGGCCTGCATGTGCCGGTCGCGTTCAGTGTGGCTATCTTTGCCTATGTCACTCTCGAGGTGATCCGGCCTATCCTGATGGGATCGTGGGGTTACGCATTCCCCTACGGGATCTTCAGCCACCTCGATTGGGTGTCCAACACCGGCTACACCTACGGCAACTTCCACTACAACCCGGTCCACATGCTCGCGGTGAGCCTGTTCTTCACCACGACCTTCGCGCTGGCGTTGCATGGCGGCCTGATCCTGTCGGCGGCCAACCCGCCCAAGGGTCAGCTGATGAAGACGCCCGATCATGAGGACACCTTCTTCCGTGACCTGATCGGCTACTCGGTCGGCACGCTTGGTATCCACCGGCTTGGCCTGCTTCTGGCGCTGAACGCAGCCTTCTGGAGCGCGATCTGTATCGTGATTTCGGGCACCATCTGGTTCGACCAATGGGTCGACTGGTGGAACTGGTGGCTGCAACTGCCGTTCTGGGCGAATGTTCAAGGAGGCATAAATGGCTGAGTACCAGAACATCTTTACCCAGGTTCAGGTGCGCGCAGCGCCCGAGATGGGCCTCGTCGAGCATGTCGACGTGGGAAACCGGACCAAAAGCGCGGGCTTTTCCAGCCTGCTCGGCTGGTTCGGCAACGCACAGCTCGGGCCGATCTACCTGGGAACCTTCGGGGTCATCAGTCTAGCCTGCGGCCTGATCTGGTTCATGATTGTTGGCGTCTGGTTCTGGCACATTGCCGGGTACAACCCGGCGGTCTTTGTCCGGGACCTGTTCTGGATGGCGCTGGAGCCCCCGGCACCCGAATGGGGCCTCCGCTTCCCGCCGATGGGCGAGGGCGGCCTGTTCCTGGTTGCCGGCTTCTTCTTCCTGGTCTCGCTCTGGACCTGGTGGATCCGCACTTACCTTCGGGCCGAGGCGCTTGGCATGGGCAAGCACATCGCCTGGGCCTTCGCCGCCGCGCTTTGGCTTGTCATGGTGCTGGGCCTGATCCGTCCGGTCTTGATGGGACGCTGGTCGGAGGCGGTGCCCTACGGGATCTTCCCGCACCTGGACTGGACGAACCTCTTCAGCCTGACCTACGGCAACCTGTTCTATAACCCCTTCCACGCGCTCTCGATCGCCTTCCTCTATGGGTCGGCGCTGCTCTTCGCGATGCATGGGGCGACGATCCTCGCGGTGACCCGCCTTGGCGGCGACCGCGAGCTGGAACAGATCGTGGATCGCGGGACGGCGGCGGAACGCGCGGCCCTGTTCTGGCGCTGGACGATGGGCTTCAACGCCACGATGGAAGGTATCCACCGTTGGGCCTGGTGGTTCGCGGTTCTGGTGCCGATCACCGGCGGCATCGGCATCCTGCTGACCGGCACTGTCGTTGATAACTGGTACGTCTGGGCACAGGACCACGGCTATGCCCCGCTCAATTGAGCCGAACCGGCTTCGGGAAAGGACAGATCATGGCTGACGAACATCTCTACGAAGGCCAGAGCCACGTGATCCGGCTTCGGATCTGGGCCCTGGGGCAGATGGTCTGGGGAGCCTTCATGGCCGGCGTCTGGCTTGCGGTTGTCGCAGCCTTCCTGCTGGTCCTCTGGGTGGTGAGCCAGCTTCTGCCCGAGCAAAGCAAGCAGGCGCCGTCGCCCTATGGGGCACTGGAGATGGTTCAGACGACCGAAATCGCCTGATGAAACCCGGTCGGGGCGGCGAACGCCCCGACCGCAACGACGTTCGGGCCAGACGCCGGCCCGGACCTGGGCGCGTTCCACAGCCCGGTTCCCTTCCTGTGGCGACAGGAAACTGGTGCCGTGTGCGAGCCACCCGGCACCTCTTTTCCCCTCCGCGAGGGCTTCACGATGCAGCATGACACCCCGCTTCTAGACCAGGTGAAGATCCCCCAGGATCTTCGGCGGATGAGCGATCTCGACCTCGCCCGCCTGGCAGATGAGCTTCGGGCCGAGGTGATCTCGGTCGTATCGGAAACCGGCGGTCATCTTGGGTCGTCGCTCGGGGTGGTGGAACTGTCCGTGGCCATCCACGCAGTGTTCAACACGCCAGTGGACAAGCTGATCTGGGATGTCGGCCACCAGTGCTATCCCCACAAGATCCTGACCGGCCGCCGTGCGCGGATGCGTAGCCTGCGCCAAGGTGGCGGGCTCTCGGGCTTCACCAAGCGCTCGGAGTCCGAATATGACCCCTTCGGTGCCGCTCACAGTTCGACCAGCATTTCCGCAGCCCTCGGCTTCACGGTTGGCCGCGACATGGGCCAGTCCACGGGCGATGCGATCGCCGTCATCGGAGATGGCGCAATCACCGCCGGCATGGCCTACGAGGCGATGAACGCCGCCGGGCATCTGGGCAAACGGCTGTTCGTTATCCTGAACGACAACGACATGAGCATCGCGCCGCCGGTCGGGGCGCTGAACAAGTATCTCAACGGGTTGTCGGCCCATGCTCCGTTTGCGGCCCTGCGCAGCCTGGCCGAAGGTGTCGAGGCGTCCTTGCCGGGCCCGCTGCGCGACGGCGCGCGGCGCGCGCGGCAACTGGTCACCGGCATGCCCGGCGGAGGGACGCTCTTCGAGGAGCTGGGCTTCAGCTATATCGGTCCGATCGATGGCCACAACATGGCCGAGCTTCTGGCGACCCTGCGCGCGGCCCGCACCCGCGCGACAGGCCCGGTGCTGATCCATGCGATCACGGTAAAGGGCAAAGGCTACGCCCCGGCCGAGAACTCGGCCGACAAGTATCACGGCGTGGCGAAGTTCGATGTTGTCTCTGGCGCCCAGGCCAAGTCGAAGTCGAACGCGCCGGCCTATACCTCGGTCTTCGGCCATGCCCTGACGGATGAGGCGGCTCGTGACGGCAAGATCGTCGCGGTCACGGCCGCCATGCCATCCGGCACGGGGCTCGATGTAATGGCCGCCCGGTTCCCGCAGCGCGTTTTCGACGTGGGGATCGCCGAGCAGCACGGCGTGACCTTTGCCGCCGGAATGGCAGCGGTCGGCCTGAAGCCCTTCGTTGCGATCTACTCGACCTTCCTTCAGCGCGGCTATGACCAGATCGTGCACGACGTTGCCTTGCAGGGGCTGCCCGTCCGGTTTGCGATCGACCGCGCGGGTCTGGTCGGCGCCGATGGGGCCACCCATGCGGGGGCCTTCGACATCGGGTATCTTTCAAACCTGCCCGGCTTCGTGGTGATGGCGGCCGGTGACGAGGCGGAACTTGTCCATATGGTGGCGACAGCAGCGGCCTATGATGAAGGGCCGATCTCGTTCCGCTATCCGCGTGGAGAAGGGGCGGGCGTCGAGATACCATCGATCGGACAGGTGTTGGAGATCGGCAAGGGCCGCGTCCTGCGGGAAGGCACCCATGTAGCGTTGCTGTCTTTCGGTGCTCATCTCAACGAATGTCTGGCAGTGGCCGAGGAACTGGAGACCCAGGGCATCAGCGTGACTGTGGCCGATGCCCGATTTGCCAAGCCGCTGGACACGGCACTGATCGACCAGTTGGTCCGGCATCATGGCGTCGTGGTCACGATCGAACAGGGTTCACAGGGCGGGTTCGGCGCACATGTCCTGCATTATCTGGCAAACTCGGGTCAGCTGGACCGTGGCGTCAGTCTGCGGACCATGACACTGCCTGACCGCTTCATCGACCAGGCGAGCCCTGACGCGATGTATCGAGATGCTGGACTGACGCGGGCCGACATAGCCCAAACCGTCTGGAACGCGATCAGGAGCGATGCAGGTCAGATGGTACGGTTTAACCTGCGCGGGGCCTGACCTGACTGGCAACGGGCCGCCCGCAGCTGCCGTAGAAGTAAAGAGGCCGCCCAGTCGGGCGGCCTGCGCATTCGAAGGAATGCAGTTCTCAGGGGCTGGTTGTTGCCGCTCCCTCAGCCGGCGCCGCGGCATCCGCGGGCGCGGGCGACAACGAAGCCAGGAAAGCCGCGACGTTCACACCGTCATCAGGCTTGGCGAGCTTGAAGGCCATCTTGCTTTTCAGCTTCGGATCGCCGGTAAACTCATCCAGGAACTTGGTCGGGTTCATCACGTAGACCGAGATCTTCTCTTCATCCCAGACAAGACCCTTCTCCGCCGCTGCCTTGATGCCATCCCCGTACTTGAATCCTTCATAGGACGCGGCCGGACGGCCGATGATTCCATAAAGGTTGGGGCCGACCTTGGAGTTCTTGCCTGCGAGCACCGCTCCGGAAGGATCGGTGACCGTGTGGCAGGTCTGGCATTGGTTGAACACCTTCTTCCCGGCTTCGACATCGCCCGCAGCAAAGGCGGGCGCAGCAGCGGTGGCCAGCACCGCAATAGTGATTAGGCTGAGTTTCATTTGGAGCTCCCTCTCGTTCTCCAATTAACGTGTACGTACGAATTCGCTGTCTGGATCACTTGGCTCTGAAATTACGCCACGGCCCGCGCGATTGCGCAATGCTGCCATAGCGAATGCAGTGCATGGGCGAGATGATCGATGTCTGCATCGCTATGATAGGGTGAAGGCGTGATGCGCAGCCGCTCGGTGCCCTTGGCGACCGTCGGATAGTTGATCGGCTGGACGTAGATCCCCCAGTCCCGCATCAGGATATCCGAGATCATGCGGCATTTCACCGGATCGCCGATCATCACCGGGATGATATGGCTCTCATTGCGCATGTGCGGAATGCCAAGCTGATCCAGCCGGGCGCGGAGCCGCGCGACTTGGCGGCGCTGCCGGTCGCGCTCGATCTGCGAGGTCTTAAGGTGGCGGATCGAGGCGGTCGCCGCGGCCGCCACCGCCGGGGGAAGGGCAGTGGTGAAGATGAAGCCCGAGGCAAAGCTGCGGATGAAGTCGCAGAGGTTCGCCGAACCGGTGATGTATCCGCCGACGACGCCATAGGCCTTGCCAAGCGTCCCTTCTATCAGGTCGATCTGATCGGCTAGGCCCTCGCGTTCCGTCACACCGCCGCCGCGCGGGCCGTACATGCCGACCGCGTGGACTTCGTCGATATAGGTCATCGCGCCATGCGCCTTCGACACCTCGACGATCTCTCGGATCGGGGCGATATCGCCGTCCATCGAATAAACGGATTCGAAGGCCACGATCTTGGGCCGGTCGCCAATAGCGGCAAGCTTGCGGTCGAGGTCGCGCCAGTCGTTATGCGCCCAGATCACTTTGTCAGCGCGGGAATGGCGCACGCCCTCGATCATCGAAGCGTGGTTGCCGGCGTCCGAGAGGATCACGACATTCGGAATGCGGCTGCCAAGCGTCGACAGCGCTGCCCAGTTCGACACATAGCCCGAGGTGAAGAGAAGCGCCGCTTCCTTGCCGTGAAGATCGGCCAACTCGGCCTCGAGCAGGAGGTGCTTGTGGTTGTTGCCCGAAATGTTCCGGGTTCCGCCTGCACCGGTGCCGTTGGCCTGCACGCAATCGACCATCGCCTTGATGACCTCCGGATGCTGACCCATCCCGAGATAGTCGTTCGAGCACCAGACGGTGATTTCCGACACATCCCCGTCCTTGTGGTTGTCGGCCCGGGGGAAGGCACCACATTTGCGCTCCAACTCGGCGAAGGTGCGATAATTGCCCTCGGATTTGAGGGTGTCGAGCTGGCTGCGGAATAGCTGGTCAAAGTCCATTGGCGTCCTCGATCGTGTCTTTTTCCGGTTTCGCGGCGGGCATCATCCAGCGCCACAGTTTCTCGTCCGGCAGCGGAAGCACCATGAACCAGTGCTCCAGCAGGGCCAGTAGGCAGAGGCAGGTCAGCAGGGCATAGCCCACCGACATGCCGGGGTGTTCGACGTTGATGGCGCGCTCCAGAAGCAGGGCCGACAGCACGGTCAGGGCCGAGACGGAGAGCGGAAAGAAAGCGGTGATCCGCCCCACGCGGAAGTGGCTGGGCAGATGCGACAGGGCGCGCGGCAGGAACTGCGTATTGATCCTGGGCACCCCGAGAAAAAGGTTCAGCTTGGCCGATACGCGCGCCACGAAAAGAAGCGCGAAGGTCCCAAAGGCGAAGGGGTTCGCGGCGTGAAGAGACACGAGGCCAAGGGTCACCAGCGTTATGATCAGCGCCAGTTCGTGCCAGGCGACCGTGCCCACTGCCCGGCGAAACCGGTCGTGGCCGGAAACGAAGGGTGGACATGGTTCACGGTTCGGGCCGGTAATGATGCCGGAAAGGAAGGCAAGCTCGATCCAGCCCCAAAGCGCGAGCGCCGCCAGGAAAGCGGTGTAGATCCCCCCGGCCGACAGATCCGGCAACGACGCCTTGGCGGCCGCCACACCCACGGCCAGCAAGGGAAGGCCGATAATGACCGAGTTGAAGTGATCGAGCGGCGTGCCGTTGTCGGCCACCCGCACCCGCCACAGGATGACCCCGGTGGAGAACCACCAGAGAAACAGGGTCAGTCCTGCGGCAAGCCACGGGCTTTCGCTCATAAGCGGCCCCCTATCGGAGGCCGCCCGAGGGCGCGCTTATGCGGTATGGCGATCAATAGACCGGCTCCAGCCGCACGCTTTTCGGCGGTTCATGCTTCAGCACCGGGATGGTGTAGAGCGACACGAACGCCGCAAGTGCCTTGGTTGCGCTCAACTTGTGGCTGATCCAGCCGCCGATCCCGCCACGATGCTGTGCCGCGTCCATCGCGACGAAGGCGTCGCGCATCCGGCGGAGGCCGGGCAGCCAACGGGGGTGGTCGATGTCCAGCTCGATCGGGAAGACCTGGCGCGAGATCGTCGAGGTTTTGCGGAACACCTCCTGGTCGTACCACTCGATGTCCACGCCAAGCGCCTTGTGGAACTCGGGCCGGGCGTGGTCGCGGACGAACATCGTCGAATAGACGGCGGTCAGGAAGAAGCGGATCCACAGCTTGTTGACGAAGGAATTCGTCAGCTTCGGATCGGTCCGCATCAGCAGGGCAAAGGCCTCGCCGTGGCTGAACTCGTCGTTGCACCACTCCTTGAACCACTTGAAGATCGGGTGGAAGCGATGCTCGGGATGCGCCTCGAGATGGCGGAAGATCGTGATGTAGCGCGCGTAGCCGATCTTCTCGGACAGATAGGTGGCGTAGTAGATGAACTTCGGGCGGAAGTAGGTGTACTTCTTCGCCTTGGTCAGGAAACCGAGATTCACCGCCACGCCCGCCTCGCGCAGGGCGTCGTTGATGAAACCGGCGTGACGTGCCTCGTCCCGGCTCATGTAGCTGAAAAGCTCGCAGATGTCCGGGTTCGTACCGCGCCGCTTCATTTCCTTGTAGAGAACACAGCCCGAGAACTCTGCGGTGCAGGAGGAGACTAGGAAATCGATGAACTCGCGCCGCAGCGCCGGGTCCATGCCGGCCCAGTCGATCTGGTCCCATTCAGCGTTCTTCTTGAAGTGGCCCTTGTTGGGGTCCGACTTCATCTGCGCGAGCAGCTTGTCCCATTCTGGCCGTACCGAAGAGACGTCGATCTTGTCCATCTCATCGAAATCGGTCGTGTAGAAGCGCGGGTTGAGCAGCGTCGTCTCGGTCGCCATCGCCGTGGTGTCGGTGGCCGGCGTCGAGGTGTCGATGTCGTCCAGGTGCATGTCCTTGGCAGGGGCGTTCATAGCGTCACCTCTTCCGAGAAGGAGAACTCACACAGCTCCATGAATCCAAAATCGCCGGTGGCGCGGGTCCAAAGGCGCTCGACGAGGCTGGCGCGGGTGATGGTGGCCTTGCGGTCCTCGACAATCACCTCGCCATAGGCGGCAAGGATCGGGGCGCCGTGGACCAGCACTTCGTCGCCCGGATGGACGACGGCGCCATTGTTGAAGCGGACATGCGCATGAAGGCTTTCGAAGCGGTGACTCACCTCGACCGTGCAGGGCACGTCCTCGGCGTATTTGGTAAAGATTCCCATGATTTGGTTCCCATTTTGGTCTTTTTTGCTTCGTTTCAGTTCAGCGACATGAGCCGTTCGAACGCGGCCCTATTGTCCGAGCCGAAGGCGCCGAGTTCGGCGCTCCAGCCCGTCTTGTCGTCAATGACCGCAAGACGGCCATTGGCGTATTCAACGATGCGGACCGGCAGGGCGGGATCGACCCCCGCGGTCTGCCGGGCTCTCTCGAGTCCGTTCTGGACGACGGTGATGAAGCCGCCATGCGGCAGGTCCATGAGCGTCGTTCCGTCCGGTGCAAGCACCTTGACCGATTGCGCGCCGCCGCCCTGCAGGATCACACTGCGCTCTGCCGTGATCGTGGCCGATTTCGGCACGCCCACATGCTCGCGCCCGGTCACGACCGAGAAGGTCACGATTGCCAGGCTGACAAGCACGAGTGCCAGCATGGCCCGAAGCAGGGGCTTCGGGATCATGTCCTTGTCGCTGGAGGGGCGGGTCCGCACCTGGGTCGACATTGGTTCTCTCCTATTCCGCCGCCACTGCCATGCCGGGTTGGCCATGGCGGATCACGGGCAGGTTCAGTCGGGTTTCGGCAGCCTGGGCGAGCAGGCTCGCCACGCGCTCGGCGTCAGGGATGCAGCGCAGCGACGGCTGGGTCCGGGCGAAGTGCCAAGGGCGGACATGCGGCCAGCAGACCAGGTACGAAATCCGCGTATCGCCAAGCGTCTCAAGCGCGATCGTGCCAGTGCCATTGCGCTTGAGGTCAAGATGCGCGGCGCCGATCTGGGTGAAGGGCAGGTTGAGCGTGACGGTCAGCGCGGCCCCGATCCGCATCGCCACCCGCGACGTGGTGATGGTGTAAACCGTGGTCCGGGCAGCGACCCAGGCCATCCCGTAGAGGATTGCCGAGGCAATCAGCCCGAGCAAGAGGTAAGGCAGGATGACTGCGACGACCGACCCGGGCGAGCCATCCGAGATGACAGCAGCCCGCCAGGCCGCGAGCAGGACGAAATAGCCGGCGACCCAGGTGATTTTGTAGGCATCGCGAGCCAGCGCAAAGCTGTCCGGGCGCCCCTGCCAGAGCACGTCCTCGCCATGCGGCGGCCGTTCCGGAAGGCCCGGAACCGGCTCGACCGCAAAGTCGTCGTGGCTGGTCATGGCTTCCACCCAAGCGGTCCGCCCTGGCGCTTGTCGGCGGCATAAAGCGTGCCCCCGGCGTAGTAGCCGCTGATCTTGTCTTCCTCGAGCAGGGTCACCTCGGTCAGCGACTTGGTCCCCGGGATGCCGTCGAAGAGGTCCGATGACAGGGCGTTGATCCGCACCCGGTCCTTCCAGATCTGCACCATCGGCATCGGCGCCAGACGGCGCTGGCCGGAATTGAGATCGATCTCGAGATAGCGGACCAGTTGTTCCGGCACGTCGACCCAGAGATCCGACACACGGCCGACCACTTCGTTGTCGCCCGCCTGAACCGGCAGACCACGCGGATCGCGCCCGGCGGAAACGACAAAGCTTCCGGCCTGCGACATCGGCTTCAGCTTGTTATGGCCGTGGCCGTCCAACTCCGGCACGTCGCGGCGCGGCGCCCATGAGGCCGGACCGACACCATCGGCCATCGGGTTCCCAAGCGGCACATGGGGGTAACCTTCGGATGCCGCCGTACGCGCGAGCGCAACCTCGCGCGCCTCGCGCGCACCGTTCGGCACCGTCACGCTGCCCCGGCCATGCGGCAGAAGGAAGGTTTTCGGCTTTGGCACAGGGAAGGGACCCTGGTTCGGGGCGGGCGAACCGTCCTCGAGTTCCAGAGGATAGCCTTCGCGCATGTTCTCGGTCTGAAGGTAGTAAACCAGAAGGGCGAAGAAGCCCCAGAACGACCAGATCGCGAGCGAGGCGAGGTCGAAGTCACCAAAGAAGGTCGTACCCAGCATTTAAGCGTCCTCCCGGGTCAGTTGGGAAAGTCGACCAGACCCATGCGGGCCTGATCGGACTCGTTGCGTGGAGTGAAGACAGTGACCCGCACCAGCGGCGCCAGCGCGAGCAAGGTTACGAAAAGCATCACGATCTCGATCTGGTAGACGACCGAGTAGCCAAAGGCGGGTGTCGCAAAGACGGGGCCGAAACCACCCTTCACGGCATAGGCGCCGACCGTGTCGCGCAATCCGCCGCCAAGGGCGATGGACAGGCCGGCGGCGGTGGCCTGCGCCGCGCCAAGTGCGCCAAGGACAAGGCCGCGACCGGCCCGTCCCTGTTCCGGCAAAGACATTGCGGCGGTAAGGGTCGAGACGGCGAACAGGCCGGCGCCGAGCCCGATGCCGACAGCGCCGACATAGAACATGACGGTGGAATGAAGCGGCGCGGCAAAGATCACCATCAGGAATGCGACGACGCCGACCAGCAGCCCGCGCGCCGACATGCGGAACATGTCATGGCCGTTGGTCATCCAGCGCCCCGCCAGGACGAAGCCGACCAGCGCCCCTGCGGCGTTGCAGGCGGTCAGCCAGGTGGTCGAGCCGACGGACAGGCCAAGAATTTCGGCGCCGTAGGGTTCCAGCAGCACGTCCTGCATCTGGAAAGCCATGGTCCCCAGCATCACGACCAGCAACAGGCGCCCCGCCATGCCGCCCGCCATCAGGTCGCGCCAGCCTTCGTGGAAGATCGGCCGCACTTCCGCCATTTCGTCGGCGCTCATCGGCTTGACCTTTTCCTGCTTCCAAAGCGCGATCAGGTTGAGAAGCATGGTGGCCACGCCGCAGCCCTGGACCACACGCACCAGCCGCAACTCGCTGAAATCGCGCAGCAGGAGCCCAAGGACCACCGCCGACACCGCCATCCCGAGCAGGAACATCACGTACAGAAGCGCAACCACACGGGGGCGAGTTTCCTCGGTCGCACGGTCAGACGCCAGGGCGAGGCCTGCGGTCTGTGTCATGTGCATCCCGATGCCGGTCATCAGGAAGGCAAGCGCAGCCAGCACTTCGCCCGCCCATTCGGGGCCATGCACCTGGTCGCCCGACAGCACGATCAGCGCGAAGGGCATGATCGCAAGACCGCCCATCTGCCAAAGCGATCCGAACCAGAGATAAGGAATGCGCTTCCAGCCGATCCAGCTTTTGTGGTTGTCGCTCTTGTGGCCAAGGAAGGCGCGAAACGGAGCCGATACCACAGGCAGCGCGATCATCAGGGCTACGACCGAGGCCGGAACCGACAGTTCGACGATCATCACGCGGTTCAATGTGCCCAACAACAGAACCGTCGCCATCCCGACCGAGACCTGAAACAGGCCAAGGCGAAGAAGCGCCGGCAGGGTCAGGCTGTCCGATGCAGCATCGGCAAAGGGCATCCACCGCGTGCCGAGTTGCTGGATGTGCTTCGACTTCAGGAAGATCACGGCCGGTACTCCAGGCATTCCGAGATGTAAAAACCCCGCGACACACGGTCGATCTTGGCGACCTTGCCGCTGGCAGCGCGGTGCAGGGTGGAGAAGGCATGCGGCACCATGACCGGGCTACGGTCGCGGCGCGGGAAAGCCTTGCCGAGCGTCCAGAAGGTCATGAGGAAAGGCGTGCGCGGCGCTACGGTGAAAACCACGCTCCGATCGGTGCGTTCGCCGAGGCGCGTCAGGGCAGCCGTGATATCCGTGGTCCCATAATAGATCAGGCTGTCCATCGCGATCACGTAGTCGACGCGCCCATGATCGGCGGTCATGTCGCCGCTCGCAAAGGTGACCTGCGCCCTGTGACGCTCGGGCAAGCGGGCGCGGGCGATCTCGACCAGTGCGGGCGAGATGTCGACGGCGACCACATCCGCACCGCGGGCGGCGAGTTCGGCCGTCATCTGGCCCGCGCCGCAGCCCGCGTCCAGAACCCGGGCGCCCCGCAGATCGGCGGGCAGGCGCGAGAGCATCAGCGCGCGCATCCGGTCACGACCTTCACGCACGGTCTGGCGAATGCGCGACACTGGCGCATCCGAGGTCAGCCGCTCCCACACCTTGGTGGCGGAACGGTCGAAGTATTCCTCGACCCGGTCGCGTGTGGCGGCGTAGTCGCTCATCAGTCGAACCCAAGCAATTCAAAGATCTCACGGTCGGGCAGGGGCGAGGGCGTGGAGCCTTCGCCGCCGACGCTGCGCCACAGCGTGTCGGCCAGCCGCATGTATTCGGCGCGGGCCAGAACGATGTCCTCGCTGTCGTCCATCTCGAACAGCGTCTTCTTTTTCAGCCGAGAACGGCGGATCGCATCGATGTCGGGCATGTGCGCAAGCCGGTTGAAGCCGACGCGGGCGCAGTAGCGGTCGACCTCGTCGGTCTCGCGCGAGCGGTTGGCGACGCAGCCTGCCAGCCGCACCTTATAGTTGCCCGACTTGGCCTGCACCGCCGCGATGATCCGGTTCATCGCGTAGATGCTGTCGAAGTCGTTGGCGGTCACGATCACCGCCCGGTCGGCATGCTGAAGGGGGGCTGCGAAGCCGCCGCAGACCACATCACCCAGCACGTCGAAGATCACCACGTCGGTATCTTCCAGAAGGTGATGCTGCTTCAGAAGCTTCACCGTCTGACCCACGACATAGCCGCCGCAGCCGGTTCCGGCGGGCGGACCGCCGGCCTCGACGCAGCGCACGCCGTTGAAGCCGGTGGCGACGTAGTCCTCGGGGCGGAGTTCCTCGGAGTGGAAATCGACTTCCTTCAGGATGTCGATCACCGTGGGTTGTAGCCGGCCGGTCAGGGTGAAGGTGCTGTCATGCTTCGGGTCACAGCCGATCTGCAGGACGCGCTTGCCCATCATCGAGAAGGCGGCCGAGAGGTTGGACGATGTGGTCGACTTGCCGATCCCGCCCTTGCCATAGACCGAGAACACCTTGGCACCTTCGATGCGAAGGCCCGCATCCTGGTGCACCTGAACCGAGCCCTCGCCATCGAGGCCTCGGAGGTTCGGGATTTCGTCACGCGGGCTCATTTGCTGCCCCTTTCTGTTTGAGGGGACATGGCCGATCGGGAGAGGGTGGAATGTCTGGTCATTCCGCCGCGATCCCTTCAAGCCGGTCTTCCAGTTCATCCGCCGCGCCCTGCAGGGCGGCGAGCGTTGCAGCGTCGGGCGTCCAGTAGGCGCGCTCCGAAGCCTCCAACAGGCGGTTCGCCATCCGGGCCGAGGCAGCGGGGTTCAGGCTGGCCATGCGCCGCCGCATGTCTTCGTCCAGCACGAAGGTTTCCGACAGGCGCTGATAGACCCAGGGCTCCACCGCCTCGGCCGTTGCCGACCAGCCCATGGTGTTGGTGACATGCGCCTCGATCTGGCGGACGCCTTCGGCCCCGTGTTTCAGCAGGCTTTCGTAGAATTTCGGGTTCAGCGTGCGCGAGCGGCTTTCCAGCGCGATCTGGTCGCGCAGGCTGCGGATCTTGCCGGTGCCACGGGTCTGGTCACTGATGTAGACCGGCGTCTCGGCGCCGCGCTGGCGCTTCACCGCGCGGGCGATCCCGCCGAGCGTGTCAAAGTAATGGTCGACCGAAGTCACGCCAAGTTCGATCGACTCGAGGTTCTGGTACGCCAGATCGACGCTTTTCAGCGCGACCTTCAACATCGCCGCGTTCTTGACCGCCTTGCCGTTCAGGCCGTAGGCGAAAGACTTCCGCGCCTCGTAGGCATCGGCAAGTTCGTCCTCTTGCCCGAAGGCCGAGCTGTCAACCAGCGTGTTGACGTTCGACCCGTAGGCTCCCTCGGCATTCGAGAAGACGCGGAGCGCGGCCGTCTCCATGTCCACACCCATCTCATCGGCATAGGCAAGCGCATGCGCGCGGATGAAGTTCTGGGACAGGGGCTCATCCGCCATCGCGCATTTGTAGGCGGCTTCGGCCAGCATCTTGGTCTGGAGCGGCAGCAGATCGCGGAAGATGCCAGACAGCGTCATCAGGACGTCGATGCGCGGGCGGCCCAACTCGGCGAGCGGGATCAGTTCGGCGCCGCAGAGCCGCCCGTAGCTGTCGAAGCGCGGGCGGGCCCCCATCAGCGCCAGCGCCTGACCGACAGGGCCGCCGTCGGACTTGATGTTGTCCGATCCCCAAAGGACCAGCGCGACGGTGCGCGGCAGGGTCGGGTGGGCGGCGAGCAGGCGGTCGGCCTGCGCCGCGCCGTCCCGCAGGGCGAATTCGGTCGGCATCCGGAAGGGGTCGAAGGCGTGAATGTTGCGCCCCGTCGGCAGGATCTGCGGGCTGCGGATCAGGTCGCCCCCCGGCACCGGCGCGATAAACCGGCCCGACAGGGCGCGCAGAAGGCCCGGAATCTCGGTATCCTGTGCCAGAAGCGCCTCGATCCGCGCGCGTTCGGTAGCCTCCATCGGCGGCAGGACCGACATGTATTCGGCACGCGCCGCCTCGGTCATCGGGCGTCCGACGACATGCAGGCCATCGGGGATGAGGGCATCTTCTGCTTCAAGCAGTTTCAGCCAGAGCGCCGCAGGGGGCTGGCCGCCCATATCGACGGCCGCGGCCTGCTCGGCGATCAGGAGTTCGAGTTCCGCGACTTCCGGCGAATCCGGATCGAGCTTGCGCCAGCGGATCAGGCTGTCCTTCAGTTCGTTCAACCCCTTGTAGAGCCCGGCCCTTGCCAGCGGAGGGGTCAGATGGGTCACGGTGACCGCATTGCTGCGCCGTTTCGCCAGCGTCGCCTCGGAGGGGTTGTTCGCGGCGTAGAGATAGACGTTCGGCATCTCGCCGATCAGGATGTCCGGCCAGTCGCCCGCGCCCATGCCAGACTGACGGCCCGGCATGAACTCGAGCGCGCCATGCATGCCGAAATGCAGGACCACATCGGCGCAGAAGCTGTTGCGCAGCCAGAGATAGAACTGGATGAAGGCATGGGTCGGGGCGAAGCCACGCTCGAACAGAAGGCGCATCGGGTCGCCTTCGTAGCCGAAAGTCGGCTGCAGCCCGACGAAGACATTCCCGAACTGTCGGCCGAGCACGAAGACGTTGCGGCCATCCGACTGGACCTTGCCGGGGGCCGGGCCCCATACCGCCTCGATCGCTTTCAGCGGTGGCGTGTTCCTGACGATGGTATCGGCATCGACGAAGGCCGCGACATGGGCGGGCTGGCCATACTGCGCTGAATTCCCGCCAAGGACGGCTGCGCGCAGGTCGTCGACCGTGGCCGGAACCTCGACCGTGTAGCCGCTGGCGGCCATCGCGCGCAGCGTGTTGTGCAGGCTTTCGAAGACGCTGAGATAGGCGGCTGTTCCCGCGGCGCCCGCGTTCGGCGGGAAGCCGAACAGCACGATCCCCACCTTCTTGTCGGCGTTCCGAAGCTGGCGCAGCCGGGCCAGGCGCAGGGTCTTCTCGGCCAGAACGCCGACGCGCTCCATGCAGGGCGCCATGGCGCGGTGGTCCTGTGCGCGCGGGTCGAAACCGTCGTTGCCATCCAGACCATGACGACCGGCAAAGACCGTCGGATTGGTCGCGCCGTCGATCTCGGGCAGGGCGATCAGCATGGTCGTCTCGATCGGGCCGAGGCCTTGCGGGGATTCCGCCCATTGGCTGAGGGTCTGGAACTCCAGCGGGTGGGCGGCGATGTAGGGGACATCAAGCGCCGACAGAGCTTCGACCGCGGCCGGGCTGTCATTGTAGGCCGGGCCGCCGACAAGGCTGAACCCGGTCAGCGACACCAGCGCGTCGACGGTCGTGCCCTGCGGCCCCTTGAAGAAGGCGTTCATTGCCGGCCTTCCGTCGAGGCCCCCGGCAAAGGCCGGAATGCAGGCGATGCCCTTGGCCTCGAAGGCCGCGATCACCGCGTCGTAATGGGCGGTATCCGACGCCAGCACGTAGGAGCGCAGCATCAGCAAGCCGACGGTCGCGGTCGCACCGGGCGGGCGGGGCAGGTCGGCGAGGTTCGTTGTCAGGCGGTTCTTCAGCCGCGGATGGTAGAGCCCAACCTCGGGGTAATCGACCGGCGCCTTCGCCTCGGCGCCGCGCCAGTCTTTCCGGGTCGAATAGCGCCCGATCAGGAAGCGGACCATCTGCTCGATATTGTCGTCCGAGCCGCCCAGCCAGTACTGCATCGACAGGAACCAGGCCCGCAGGTCCTGTGCCCGGCCCGGGATCCAGCGGAGGATCTTCGGCAGGCGGCGCAGCATCGACATCTGCTTTTCGCCGGAATTGGCCGAGGTCTTGGCCGAGGGCTTCAGCTTCTTCAAGAGCGCCATCGCGCCCGAGGCCGGGCGGGACATGTCGAGATCGCCCATCTTGGTCAGACGGACGATGCTGCTGTCGGCGATCAGCCCGACGAAGGCATCGCAGCGCGCACGAGCCGCGGTCAGCTCGGGCAGGATCGCCGAGATGTGCTCCTCGAGGAAGATCAGGTTGGCGATCACGATATCGGCGGTCGCCAGCGCCTCCTTGCAGCGGCAGAGCGAGGCCGGTGTCTCGGCCCATTCCGCGGCGGCGTGGATCGAGACGGTCAGGCCGGGGAAGTCCTTGGCAAGCCGTGGGGTGATGCGTGCGGCAGGGCCGGCGGCATGCTGATCCAGCGTGACCACCACGACATTGTAGCCGACCCGCGTTCCGGTCATGGGGGCATCAGCGCGCATAATGGGCCTTTGCCTCGTAGAGGGTTTCGACCGAAATCGCCGTAACGCCCTTGCCTTCGGCGTATTTCTCGGTGTTGCGGCGGGCCTTGCCGCGCACGAAGAAGGGGATCTTCTTCAGCTCGTTCTCGGCATCGGACAGCCAGACGATCTGGGCGCCCTCCGCCATCACGGAAGCGGCCTCGGGGGGCATCGAGCCCCCCTCGTCCGCAGCCGCAGGAGCGGCTTCAGCGCGCTCGGCTCTGGGTTTGTGCGGGCCGCCATGATGCGAGGCGCCGGCCTCGTCGTGGAATTCGAAATCGTCGCGGAACATGTGGAGCAGATGCTCTTCAAGACCCATCACCAGGGGATGCACCCAGGTGTCGAAGATGACATTCGCGCCTTCCCAGCCCATTTGCGGCGAGTAGCGTGCGGGGAAATCCTGGACATGGACGGGTGCCGAGATCACGGCACAAGGGATGCCCAGCCGCTTGCCGATATGCCGCTCCATCTGGGTGCCGAGGATCAGCTCGGGCTGGAGCGCGGCAATGGCGGCCTCGACCTCGAGATAGTCGTCGGTGATCAGCGCCTCGACACCGTAGTCGCGGGCCAGCGCCCGGATCGGGCGGGCCATCTCGCGATTGTAGCAGCCGAGGCCCGCCACCTCGAACCCCATCTCGTCACGGGCGATGCGAGCGGCGGCGGCAACATGGGTGCCATCGCCAAAGACGAAGACGCGTTTGCCGGTCAGGTAGGTCGAGTCGACCGACCGGGTCCACCATGGCAGGCGCAGGCGGCTTTCGTCTGTCAGGGCGGACTTGGCGGTGAGGCTCGCGACCTCGGCGAGGAAATCACGGGTGGCGCCGACGCCGATCGGCACGGTCTTGGTCCAGGGCTGCTTGAACTCGCGCTCCAGCCAGCGGGCCGCGGATTCGGCATGCTCGGGATACATCAGCACGTTGAAATGGGCCGCGCCAAGGCGCCCGATGTCCGAGGGCCGGGCCCCCATGGGCGCGACCACATTCACGCCGATCCCCATATCGGCCAGTAGCCGCGTCACTTCGGTGATGTCGTCACGGTGACGGAAGCCGAGCGCGGTCGGCCCGATCAGGTTCGCCGTGACCTCGGCGGTCCGCTCCATCGGGCGGGCGAGATGGCGGACGATCTGCAGAAAGGTCTCGTCGGTGCCGAAGGCCTCTTTCCGCTGGTAGCTCGGCAGTTCCAGCGGGATCACCGGGATGCCAAGAGCCATGGACTCGGCCAGACCCGCCGGATCGTCCTGGATCAGCTCGGCTGTGCAGGAGGCGCCGACGATCAGCGCCTCGGGGCGGAACCGCGCGACCGCCTCTTCGCAGGCGGTCTTGAAAAGGGTCGCCGTGTCGGCGCCCAGATCGCGCGCCTGGAAGGTCGTGTAGGTGACCGGCGGGCGATGATCGCGCCGTTCGATCATGGTGAACAGGAGGTCGGCGTAGGTGTCGCCCTGCGGCGCATGCAGGACATAGTGCAGACCCTTCATGCCGGTCGCGACCCTCATCGCGCCGACATGGGGTGGCCCCTCATATGTCCAGAGCGTCAGCTTCATGGCGTAAGGGTCCCGGTCATTCGGCCGCCTCCATCGCGGGGGCCATCGGGGCCAGAAGGTCGCGGCGCCGGATCGGGCGGGCAAAGAGGGCAGCAAGGTCGCCGGCCTGTTCATAGAAATGGACGGGCGTGAACACGAGTTCGATCGCCCATTTGGTCGTAAGCCCCTCGGCCTCGAGCGGGTTGGCGAGGCCCAGACCGCAGACCGTCAGGTCTGCACGGGCCGCACGGGCGCGGGTCAGCTGAAGGTCGACATCCTGCCCCTCGGACAGCACCGGCCCCTCGGCCAGGAGCGCGAGTTCCGGCTCCATCAGGTCGCGGTGCAGGAAGGGCGTGCCCACCTCGATCGCCGTCATCCCACATTCGCGGGTCAGGAAGCGGGCCAGCGGGATCTCAAGCTGACTGTCGGGGAAGAAGAAGACCGACTTGCCCTTCAGCGTCTCCGCCACGGTGGCCACGGCCTTTTCGGCGCGGGCGCGCGGGGCGGCGGTGACCGCCTCAAACACAGAAGGCGGTACGCCGAATTCGTCGGCGATGGCCTTGAGCCAAAGAGTGGTCCCCTCGGCTCCGAAGGGGAAGGGGGCCGGGATATGCCGCGCGCCCCGGCGGATCAGCGCGGCCTGCGTGTCGCCCAGGAACGGTTGGACCAATGCGAAGACCGTGTTGGCGCCGACAGCGGGCATCGCAGAGGCGCGGCGCGCCGGCAGGCAGCGCACCTGATCTATCCCCATGGCCGAGAGAAGCGCCAGCGCCTGGTCCTCGACGACATCGGGCAGCGCGCCGACGATCAGGAGTTCGCGGTCGGCCGTCGTGGTCAGCGCCGGAACCATCGCGGCCAGGCAGGCGTCCTCGCCCTGGGTGAAGGTCGTCTCGATACCAGAACCCGAAAAGTTCAGAACGCGCACGTGCGGGGCATGGATGGCACTCATCCGTTCTGCCGCGCGATGCAGATCCAGCTTGATCACTTCGGAGGGGCAGGAACCGACGAGGAACAGTTGCCGAATGTCAGGGCGCCGTGACAGGAGCCTCGAAACCTCTCGGTCAAGCTCGTCCTGGGCGTCGGCCAGACCTGCGAGATCCTTTTCCTCGAGAATCGCGGTTCCGAACCGAGGTTCGGCAAATATCATCACGCCGGCGGCGGATTGCAGAAGGTGGGCACAGGTCCGGCTGCCGACCACGAGGAAGAAGGCATCCTGCATCTTCCGATGCAGCCAGATGATTCCGGTCAGCCCGCAGAAGACCTCCCGCTGGCCACGCTCCTTGAGGATCGGGGTGTCGGTGCAACCGCGCTCTTTCAGGAGCATCGTCATGTTTGCACCGCCAGATCGAGCCGGGCGAGGCGCAACTTCCGGATGAATTGGCCAGCGTTGAACAGGTAGGCGGCATAGGCCGCAAGGGCCAGCGCCATCAGCGCCATCGGCGGCAGCGCATCGGTCCAAAGTGCGAGAATGTAAGCAGAATGCAGCGCGATGACCGCAAAGCTGAACATGTCTTCCCAGAAGAAAGCAGGGGCGAGAAGGTACTGTCCGAAGACGGCCTTCTCCCAGATCGCGCCCGTGATCATGATGAGATACAGGAACCCCGTCTTGATGACGACCGAGGCAGTCGCGGCGGCGTAGCCGTGGCCGGTGAAGACGTACCGCAAGACCAGGACCAATGAGATGGCGAAGGCCAAGAACTGCAGCGGGGCAAGAAGTCCCTGCACGAGAGTCCACTTCGTTCTGTCCCGGCGCGCACGCTGCTCGGGCGTGTAGAGCGGGGATCGAGCGGGCGGCGGCGGGGTGCGTTTGGTCGGCATCGCGTGGCTTTCACTCGACGTGTCCTGAGGCAGACCCTAGTCCGTCGAGTCGCGAAGTGTCAATCAGAACTTACATTATTTCGGTTGACACTTACTGCAGAAACAGGTCTCAAAAGGCGCCTCACTTAGCCATCTTTTTGAAGGATTATTGTTACTATACAGACCCTTGCAAGTGGGCGACCGCAGGGCTATCTTTGCCGGTGTCAATTTGCTTTGACAACATTGCGGACTTGTCGGAAAGTTGCGTGCAGGGATGGCCCCGATCGTACTGGCATACTCAGGTTACGGTTTCGCGGGCGCCCGATCGCGGAGCGAGTCCGATGCAGGAGTGGCAGCCCCCAAGTCAGGTTCGCGGTGCGGGTGGCGATCCGTCGGGCGTGGCGTACTTTGCGGCCCAGGTGGTTTCCCTGCTGGCCGACCGGACATCGAACTCGGTCGCCGAGCCCCGCGAAGAGCTTGTATCACGTCTTGTCTCGGCGTCGCTGTCCGGCACCAGGGCGGCCTTTGCCGACTTGCTGACCGAGATGAAACGGTCGCGGATCAGCATGTCGGCTTTGGCCGATGTCTATATCCCGATTGCGGCACGGCAGTTGGGAGAAGCGTGGCACGACGACCGGATGTCGTGGATCGATGTGACGATCGGCGTCGCCAGGTTGCAAAGCATGCTGCGCGAGATCGGGATTGCCTGGTCTGCCGACCAGTCGGAAGAAGTCGGACAAAGCACCGTGATGATGATCGTTCCGGAACAGGAACAGCACACGCTCGGGCCAATGGTGGCAACGAGCCAGCTGCGTCGTTACGGTGTATCGGTCTGCCTCAGAATTGCACCGAGCTTCAACGAGTTGCGCACCCTTCTTGCAGCGCGACAATTCGACGGTGTGTTGATATCGACGGCAACGAAGGAGAAGCTGGAGTCGGTTGCCAAGACCGTGCAATTCTTGAGGACTGCAAGCAGCGGGCCCCTTCCGATCGTGGTTGGCGGGGCAATCATGTCGAAGGTGGAGGATCCCGCGTCATGCACGGGAGCTGATTTTTCATCCGCTGACGTCGGCAAGGCACTTGAGGCCATGGGCCTCAAGTCCGAAGTCCTTTACATGCGGAAGCGTGCTTAACATACCGCTGTCCCGAACGGACGGGTGCGCGGCAAGAATGGCGAAAACCCAGTGAATACGGACACCAAGCACTTACTGACCGGCGCCTCGATGCCTCTGGTGGATCCAGAGCTTCTGTCCGAGATCGTCACCACAGCGGGCGACATCTCGTTGCTGCTGACGCCGGAAGGACGTGTTGCGGCCGTAACAGTGAACCCTGACCATCCGTCCTTCGGCCAACTCGAAGGCTGGATAGGGCGGCCGGTGTCCGAAGTCATTACCGAGGAAAGCAACGAGAAGCTCGTCAAGCGGATTGCAAGCCTGGACAAGCCGGGCTCGCGGACCCGCGCAATCGAATTGAACCATGTCGATCAGGCGATGCTGGAGTTTCCAGTCAGGTATTCGCTGCACAGGATCGGCAACGACCACAGTATCCTGATGGTGGGACGTGACATGCGCCCGGTTGCCGAAATGCAGCAGCAACTCGTTCTGGCGCAGTTCGCGCTGGAGCGGGACTATGAGTCTCAGCGCGAGATGGACACCCGCTATCGGGTGCTGATGGAGGCGACGCGCGACGCGGTCGTGCTTGTTGCCATGAGCACAGGGCGGATCATCGACCTGAACGCGGCGGCCGCCCTGATCCTGGGCGGCGCGCGACAGGATCTGATCGGTGCCGCGATTGCGCAGGAATTCGAAGGGCGCAGGCGCGGGGAATTCCTGGAGAATCTTTCGACCATCGCAGCGGCAGATTCAGTCAATCCCGTCGAACTGGTCGTGCGCCGGTCGCAGAGAAAGGTCGGTGTCGTCCCAAAGCTGTTCCGCGCGGCAGGTGAGCGCCTCATGCTTTGTCGCATCGAGGTATCCGACCAGCATGGCGCGCCGAGTCCAGGGATTACGGAAAGCGTCGAGCATCTGTTCCACGAGGGGGTGGATGCCATCGTCTTCCTGGATCAGGACGGCAACATCGTCGCTGGCAACGAAGCTTTCCTGAAGCTGACCGACAGTACGCATATGGCGAATGTGCGAGGCCGGTCTCTGGCAGACTTCCTTGCGCGTGGCGGGGCCGATCTGAGGGTTATGCTCGACAGTACGCGGCGGGCGCGACAGGTGAGGCTGTACCTCACCCGGATCCGCAGCGAGTTCAGTGTCGAGGTCCCGGTCGAGATATCCGCGACGTTTCTGACCGACCGGCCGAAACCCGGTTTTGGCCTTATCATCCGCGATGCGAGCCGCTCCGACTTGTTGCGCAAGTCCGGGTTTGGAACGGGCGAAGACGGGATGCGCAGCGTCATTGAATTGGTTGGCTCCTCCACGCTCAAGGACATTGTCGCCGAAACCACGGATGTCGTTGAAAAGATGTGTATTCAGACGGCCGTTGACCTTACGCGGAACAACCGCGTCGCGGCTGCCGAGATGCTTGGCCTGTCGCGCCAGTCGCTTTACGTCAAGCTGCGCAAGTTCGGGCTCCTGAGCCGCGAGGACGACTGATCTAGCCTCCCCGTGCTGTATGTCCCAAGCGCCCCCAAAGCGGGGCGCATCTTTTCTGGTTTGCGCCCTGACAGTCGGCCAAATGATTTGATCCATGTCAACTAAACTGGACATAAATAGTGTCAGAGTTTCGCAAGGACGGAGGGCGCCATGCGGATTCTATTCATCCACCCGAACTACCATTCCGGCGGAGCCGAGATCGCCGGAACCTGGCCGCCCTCCTGGGTCGCGTATCTCGCCGGATCACTGAAGGCAGCCGGCTTCGACGACATTCACTTCATCGACGCGATGACGATGAATGTCTCGCCAGACGAGTTGCGGCAGAGAATGATCGAACTGGCGCCCGACGTGGTGGGCACTACCGCGATCACGCCCGCGATCTACGCGGCGGAAGAGGTTCTGCGGATCGCGTCGGAGGCCGTTCCGGGTGCGCTGCGGGTTCTTGGCGGCATCCACGCGACATTCATGTACCGGCAAGTCCTGTCCGAGGCCCCTTGGGTCGAGGTCATCGTGCGCGGCGAGGGGGAGGAGATCCTGACCGCATTGATGCAGGCAAGGCAGGAGGGGCGCTGGCCCGCGGACCGCCATCGCATCAAGGGCCTGGCCTTCAAGGATGGCGAAGAGATCGTGGCGACTCCGGCGGCGGCGACAGTGAAGAACCTCGATGGGATCGATCCGGACTGGTCGATCCTCGACTGGTCGAAATACCTTTACACCCCTCTTGGGGTGCGCGTTGCCATCCCGAACATGGCGCGCGGCTGTCCCTTCACCTGCTCCTTCTGCAGCCAATGGAAGTTCTGGCGCGACTACCGCGTGCGCGATCCCAAGAAGGTCGCTGACGAGATCGAGCGGCTGGTCGAGGATCACCAGGTCGGCTTCTTCATCCTCGCCGACGAAGAGCCGACGATCAATCGCCGGAAGTTCATCGAATTCTGTCAGGAACTCATCGACCGCGGCCTGAACCACAAGGTGAAGTGGGGCATCAATACGCGTGTTACCGACATTTACCGCGACCGAGAGCTGCTCAAGTTCTTCCGCGAGGCTGGCCTTGTGCATGTCTCGCTCGGGACCGAGGCCGCGGCGCAGCTCAAGCTCGACCAGTTCAACAAGGAAACCACCGTCGCCCAGAACAAGGAGGCGATCCGGCTTCTGCGCGAGGCGGACATCTTCGTCGAGGCGCAGTTCATCGTGGGCCTCGACAATGAAACCGCCGAGACGCTGGAAGAGACCTACAGGATGGCCTGGGACTGGCAGCCCGATCTTGCCAACTGGGCGATGTATACCCCCTGGCCTTTCACGCCGCTGTTCCAGGAACTGCGCGACCAGGTCGAGGTCTTTGACTTCTCCAAGTACAACTTCGTCACCCCGATCATGAAGCCCGCCGCGATGACGCGGGGCGAGCTTCTGGACGGCGTGATGAAGAACTACCGCCGGTTCTACATGCGCAAGGCGCTGTTCCACTACCCGTGGCGCGGCACGGGCTTCCGCCGCCGCTACCTGCTGGGCTGCCTGAAGGCCTTCCTCAAGGCCGGAGTGGGCCGGACCTTCTACGATCTGGGCAAGGCGGGCTATTGGGGGCCGCAGACCAAGGGCAAGGTCGATTTCCACTTCGACGAGACCCGCACGATCGCCGAGGCGCAGATGGCGGATTGGGACGCCGCAGCCGACCGCGCCGCCCGGGCGCGAGAGCGCCAGCAGGCGGTGCGCGCCCAGGGCAAGGCGCGCGCAGCCGAGCGTAACGCTGCCGCGTTCCGGATGCCCGGCGAGGGCGCCCCGATGGCCTGCGGCGGCGGCACCGGACAATACATCGAACCGGCCGAATGATGGACGGCAGTTCGGTCTCGGGCACGGCCCGGATAGGGCCGAACGCCATCTGGCAGATTGTACCGGCACTCGACCGCCAGATCGGTATCGAGGCGCGGCAGCGGCTCATGCAGTCCGTGGCGGTCGATGTGCCGCTGCCAGAGTCAGGCATGGTACCGGAAGGCGAGGTGATCCGGCTGCACCGGGCGGTCACCGAAGCGCTGGCCGATCTTGCGCCCGACGTGATGCGCGAGGCCGGCCTGGCAACAGCCGACTACATCCTTGCGAACCGCATTCCGGCATTTGCCCAGGTCGCAATACGCGCGCTTCCAAGTGCCTTGGGCGCGCGCGTGCTGGCTGCGGCTATTGCGAAGCACTCCTGGACCTTTGCCGGATCTGGAGTTTTCCGCATCGAGGGTCATCGACCCCTGATGGTCTCGATCACCCACAATCCGCTCGCGACGGGTCCGGAAGGCACATGCGGATGCGACTGGCACGCGGCCGTCTTTGAGCGACTGTTTGCTCGCCTCGTCTGGCCGCGCGTCAAGGTCACCGAAACCGCCTGCTGCACGGCCGGCGCATCGGCCTGCCGTTTCACGATCGCGGCCGCGCAAGTCTAAGCTTGTCAGACTCAACGTTGTAATGTTTAGTTTACACATGAGTGTATCTTCAGAATTACACCTGTCCCGTCGCCCACAGCCGAAAGCCATGTTGGAGCTGATCAAGCCCATCACATGGTTTCCGCCCATGTGGGCCTATATGTGCGGGATCGTCTCGTCCGGGGTTTCGCCCTGGTCGTCCTGGCCACTGGTGGTTCTGGGCGTCATTCTTGCCGGTCCCATCGTCTGCGGGATGAGCCAGGCGGCGAATGATTGGTGTGATCGCCATGTGGACGCGGTGAACGAGCCGCATCGCCCGATCCCCTCTGGCCGGATCCCCGGCCGTTGGGGTCTCTGGATCGCTCTGGCGATGTCGGTCCTGGCGCTTGGCATCGGCTCGATGCTCGGACCCTGGGGCTTTGCCGCGACCGTCGTGGGCGTCCTGGCCGCATGGGCCTATTCCGCCGAGCCGGTCCGGCTGAAGCGGTCGGGCTGGTGGGGGCCGGGTCTGGTCGGACTTTGCTATGAAGGGCTGCCTTGGTTCACCGGCGCGGCGGTGCTGTCGGACGGGATGCCGTCCTTCCGGGTGGTCACCATGGCGCTGCTTTACGCCTTCGGCGCGCATGGCATCATGACACTCAACGATTTCAAGGCTTTGGAAGGGGATCGCCAGCATGGCGTGAACTCGCTTCCGGTGACGCTTGGCCCGGATGTGGCCGCGCGGCTTGCCTGTACGGTGATGGGGCTGGCGCAGGCGCTAGTTGTAGCGCTGCTGGTCGTCTGGGGCCGCCCGTGGCACGCGCTCGCGGTCACTGCGCTGCTGATGGGGCAAGTCCTGGCGATGCGGACCTTGCTCGCCGATCCGAAGGGCAAGGCGCCGTGGTACAACGCGACGGGCATCCTGATGTATGTCAGCGGCATGATGGTCACGGCCTTTGCGATCCGAAGCCTTGGGGGAATGCCATGACCCATCTGTCCTGGACTTCTATCGTCCGGCTTGGCCTTGTGCAGCTTTGCCTGGGCGCGATCGTCGTGCTGACGACCTCGACGCTGAACCGGCTGATGGTGGTTGAACTCGCCCTGCCCGCCGTTCTGCCGGGGCTGCTGGTCGGGCTGCACTATGCGATCCAGATCACCCGGCCAAATTGGGGATACCGGTCAGATACCGGAGGGAACCGCACCCGGTTCATCATCCTCGGCATGGCGGCGCTTGCGTCGGGGGGGTTCTTGGCCGCCGCCGGTTTTGTGGTGATGGCTGTATCCTTCTGGGCGGGTCTGGCCCTGTCGGTCCTTGCCTATGTGCTCATTGGTCTGGGGGTCGGTGCGTCGGGCACGTCGCTTCTGGCGCTGCTGGCCAGCGCGACCCACCCGCGCCGCCGCGCCGCCGCAGCCACCATCACCTGGCTGATGATGATCTTCGGCATTGCGGTGACGGCGACCGTGGTCGGCAAGGCGCTGGACCCCTACTCGCCCTCGCTCCTTCTGAAGCTTGTGGCGCTTGTCTGCGGATCTGCGGTGGTCCTGACCATTCTCGCCGTCCGGGGGATCGAGCGGCGGGCAGGCGTGATCGAGGCGCCCGAACGCCAGCCGCTCCCGTTCCGCCGGGGAATCGCCGAGATCTGGGCCGAGCCACGGGCGCGGCACTTTACACTGTTCATCTTCCTGTCGATGGTCGCCTACTTCATGCAGGAGTTGATCCTCGAGCCCTATGCAGGTCTCGTCTTCGGCTTCACACCGGGCCAGTCCACCCAGCTTTCCGGCGTGCAGAATGGTGGCGTCTTCGTCGGCATGCTGACTGTCGGCATCGCGGCGACGGGGCTGCGGATCGGCTCGCTCCGCACCTGGGTCATGGCGGGCTGCGGCGGGTCTGCGCTGGCACTTCTGCTTCTGACGACGGCGGGGCAGATCGGGATGGGCGTTGCGCTTGTCCGGCCCGCGACCATGGCGCTTGGCTTCTTCAACGGGATGTTCGCCGTCGCCGCGATCGCGGCCATGATGGCGCTGGCTGGCGAAGGTCGGGAAGAGCGCGAAGGAACACGCATGGGCCTTTGGGGGGCCTCGCAGGCAATCGCTGCCGGGGCGGGCGGATTGCTGGGCGCTGCGTCTGTCGATGTCGCGCGGCGCTGGATCGATGCGCCTTCAGCGTTCGGACTGGTGTTCGCCGTCGAGGCCACGCTGTTCCTCGTTTCAATGGTGATCGCCGAACATGTGATCGATGCACGCCGCAAGGCAGACTTCGGAACCGCAATTCCGGGAGAATGACATGAGCTACGATGTCGTGGTTGTCGGGGGCGGGCCGTCGGGATCGACCGCCGCAAACGATCTGGCGAGTGCTGGATACAAGGTGGCGCTCCTTGATCGCGCGGGGCGCATCAAGCCTTGCGGCGGGGCCATCCCGCCGCGGCTGATCGCGGACTTCGACATCCCCGACTCGCAGTTGGTGGCCAGGATCCAGACCGCCCGCATGATCTCTCCCACCGGCCGGGCCGTCGACATCCCGATCGAGAACGGCTTCGTCGGCATGGTGGACCGCGAGACCTTCGACGAGTTCCTGCGGGAACGGGCCGCAAGTAGCGGCGCCACCCGCCTGACCGGGACATTCCTGCGGATCGAGCGGGACGCGGCTGGCACGGAGGTCGTCTATCGCGACAAGTCCGGCGGCGAAGAGACACGACTGCGGACCAAGCTGGTCATCGGTGCAGACGGTGCTCGGTCGAACGTGGCCAAAGCCGAGGTGCCGGGCGGCGACCGCATCCCCTATGTCATAGCCTATCACGAGATCATCGAGGCACCCGCGGCCAGCAACAGCTATGACCCTCATCGCTGCGACGTGATTTACGACGGGCGGATCAGCCCGGACTTCTATGGCTGGGTCTTCCCGCACGGCGCTCAGGCCAGCGTCGGCATGGGCACCGGGATCGGCGGCGTGGACCTGAAGCGGGCCACGGCCGACCTGCGAGCCTCGGCGGGCCTCAGTGGCTGCGAGACGATCAGGCGTGAAGGCGCGCCAATCCCGCTGCGACCGCTGGACAGGTGGGACAACGGCCGCGACGTGGTTCTGGCGGGCGATGCGGCTGGCGTCGTGGCTCCGTCCTCGGGCGAAGGCATCTACTACGCCATGGTCGGCGGTCGAGTTGCGGCCAAAGCCGCCACAGCGGCGCTTGCCAGCGGCAATCCCGCGAAGCTGCGTCTGGCCCGCAAGACCTTCCTCAAGGAGCACGGCACCGTCTTCAAGGTGCTCCGCTCGATGCAGGACGCCTATTACAAGTCAGACGAACGGCGGGAACGGTTCGTCAGTCTTTGCCATGACATTGACGTGCAGAAGCTGACCTTCGAAGCCTACATGAACAAGAAACTGGTCCATGCCCGTCCGCTTGCACATCTCAAGATCGGCTTCAAGAACATCACCCATCTGCTTGGCCTGGTCAGACCCGAGCACGTATGACGCTTCAAGACTGGCCTGCACCCGGATGTGAACAGTGCCAGTCCTTCACTTGCGGAAGATCGCGACCAGATCGCTGGCGGATTCGTCGGCCGCGCCAAGTTCGAGATGCTCCTGAATATGCCTGAGGTGCTTTGACATCAGGGAGCTTGCAGCGTCGCAATCGCGGGTGCGGAAGGCGTCGAAGATTTCGTCATGATCTTCGTCACGGCAATTCGATACGCCGGGACTGCCGAAGATGCCGATTATGAGCGAGGTGCGCGTCACCAGTTCCTTGACCATGCGCAAGGCCACGGCATTGTCCGCGATCTCGGCCAGTAGCACATGGAAATGCCCCGAAAGACGGATGGACTCGCGCCGCTTGTTGCTGCGGTGGGCCTCGTGTTCCAGTTGAAGGTGCCGTTCAAGCGTCTTCAGGTCGTTGTCCGTCGCCCGCTCCGCGGCCAGACGGGCGACGTTCGGCTCGATCATCAGGCGCGCTTCGAACACCTCGCGCGCCTGCTCGGCCGAGGGAGAGGCAACGAAGGCACCCCGGTTCGGCAGCAGTTCCACCACTTCCCTGCTGGCGAGGAGCAGAAGGCTTTGACGGATCCGCATCCGACCGACGCCAAAGGCCTCGCACAGCGAAGCCTCGGACAGCTTCGTTCCGGGTGGAAGGCGCTGATCGATGATCGCCTCGAAGATTCGTTCGACGATCTCTTCCTCGCCGAGTTCCTCGTCCCGAATCTCCTGTTCGGCGGCATTGCCGACGCTGCTCATGACTCGTGCCCGTTCCAAACCTGACTGCAAGATAGGCTAAGGGGAACAATTTCAACCATCAAGGGGAGCCTCGTGAACACCGATAAACATTTTTGTTGACAATTTTGTTAGCAATACCGTCAATCATTATGTCGCGGACTCGAGATCCGCAGACCAACGACAGGGAGCACTACGATGAAGAGACGCGTTTTCCTTGCGACTACGGGCCTGACCCTTGCGCTGGCCTTCGCTACGAACACGGCAGCCTGGGCCGAGAATGCCAAGCTGAAGATTGGCTTCGTTGGGGTCACCTCGGGTCCCGCCGCAGCCTGGGGTATCTCCAACCAGCGCTCGATGGAAACCCGTGCGGCGTGGCTGAACGAACTCGGCGGCGTGAAGATCGGCGACACCACCTATGACGTCGAGATCGTCGCCTTCGACGACCAGAAAGACCCCAAGCGTGCCATCGCTGGCATGGAGAAGATGGCGCAGGACGGCGTCCACTATGTCGTCGGCCCGAACGTCGATGACGGCGCCGCCGCCGTACGCCCTGTCGCCGAACAGAACGGCATCATCTATTTCCCCTACGCCTTCCCGAAGGAGCTCTATACACCGCCAGCCTCGAACGCGATCCTGGGGATGGTGGCGAACTACCAGTCGGGTCCGGCGATCTACAAATATCTCATGGACAACAAGGGTGTGAAGAAGGTGGCCTTCGTTGCCGCCAATGAATCCGACCCGTTGAGCCAGCGGGACGGCGGCGTCGAGGCCGCAAAGGCGCTAGGCCTTGAAGTCGTGTCGGACAGCGTCACCTACCAGGTCGATACGACGGACTTCACCCCGGTCCTGCTGCCGGTGATCCAGACCGCACCCGACCTGCTGGTCCTGTCGGGCGTGTCGCCGGCCAATGCGCCGCAACTGATCCGCTCGGCCCGCGAGCTGGGCTATACCGGCCTGATCTCGACTGAGACCGCGCAGGATGCCACCGTGCTGATGGAAGGCGCGGGCGAACTGGCGAATGGCTTCATCTCGGTCGGCGGAGCCTCGACCCCGGAACTGGCCAGCGACGCGATGAAGGAATTCGTCGACCGCTACACCAAGATGTTCGGCGAATACAACGACGAGTCGAACACCAAGGTCTATGCGCTCGAATACATCATCGAGACGCTGAAGGCGAACCCGGCGGCGATCGACAATGTCGAAGAGTTCAAGAAGACGATAGATACGTTCAGCGCGCCCAACCCCTTCATGGTGGGCGATGCCAAGCTCAGCTATGTCGGCACGACCTCGTTCGGCCAGAAGCGCCAGGTTTCGGTGCCGCTGGTGGTGAACGAGTTCAAGGACGGCAAGTTCGAAACGCTGTTCGTTGCACAGGTCGACTGAGGCCAAAAGACCACGCAGAGTCAGATGCAGGATCCGGGCTGTTCGACTGCCCGGCCCGGGTTCTGCTGTCTTTTCCGCAAAGGACCTCACCGATGGAACAGATCCTTGCCAACGGTCTCTACCTGGGCGCGCAGTACGCGCTCATCGCGTTGGGACTGACGCTAATCTTCTCGCTGATGAACGTGCTGAACTTCGCCCACGGCCAGATGTACGTCTTTGGCGGCTTTGTTACGTACACAGTGGTTGCCCAATTCGGCTTGCCGTTCATCGTTGGCCTGCTCGCCTCCGCGGTGACGCTCGCCGTGATGGGCGCGCTGATCGAGCGATTTCTGTTCCGACCGGTCATTCGCAAGTCGAAGCGCGACGAATCCACGATGCTGCTTGCGGCGGGGATCGCCTTCTTCCTCGATGCGGTGATCCTGCTTCTCTTCGGCGAAAAGCAGCGCGGCGTGCCGAAGATCGTCAACGGCGTATTCAACTGGGACATGCGGCTGATCATGCCTTATGACCGCATCCTGATCGCCGCCCTGGCCGTTGCCCTGATCGTCTCCTTCATCCTCTTCATGCAGTATTCGCGCACCGGCCGCGCCATGCGCGCCCTCGCGCAGGATCGGATGGCGGCACAACTCATGGGGGTCGATGTCGATCGCTATTCGATGATCGGCTTCGCCATCGGTGCGATGCTTGCGGGCCTTGTGGGCGGGCTTCTGGTCACCATCACCGGCGTCAACCTCGGCATGGGCGGACCGACCTCGGTCAAGGCCTTCCTGATGATCATGATCGGCGGGGCCGGCGTGATCTCGGGCGCGATCGCAGGTGGCTTCATCCTGGGCATGATGGAATCCGTGGGCCTGACGGTCCTCGCTGCCTACGGCGACATCACCTACCTCGTGATCTTCATCACGCTGATGATTTTCCTCGCCATCCGGCCTCAGGGCCTGATGGGCAAGCCGTGGGGTTGATCCGATGAGCGACCCCACCCTGACCTCATCCGCCCCCGTTCCCCGGACCCAAGCCATGACACAATCCAGACTTCTTGGCGTTGGCGCCTTCCTTCTGGGCGTCTTCGTTCTGGTCCCCGCCTTCATTCATCTGACGGGCCGTTGGGACTTCTACTACACGCTCACCTCGGTGGCGCTGCTGTCCGTCTCGGCCGCGGGGGTCTGGCTGACCTTCTACATTGGCCGCATCAATATCGGACAAGGGGCCTATGCCCTGCTTGGCGGCTACGTCTCTGCCATCCTGATGACGCAGGGCGGCGTGAACTTCTGGCTCACGCTGCCGCTTGCCGGTCTGTTCTGCGCCGCCGTTTCGGTGCTCATCGGCGTGCCGATCCTGCGGCTGCGGGGGGTCTACTTCGCCATGGTGACGCTTGTCCTGACCGAGGTTGCCCGACTGACCGCCCTGGCCCTGCCGATCACCAACGGGGCGAAAGGCATAACGTCGATCCCTCTGCCCGGCGAACTGTCGATCTTCGGGCTGACCCTTATCCCCGACTTCGCCACGCTGGAGAACCCGAAACTCGCCTTCTACCTGATGGCAGCGGCGCTGATGGTTCTGACCTACCTCGTCCTGTGGCGCATCGTGAATTCACGCTTGGGTCACCTGTGCCGGTCGCTTCAGCAGAACGAGGAACTTTCGGCCTCGATTGGCGTCAACACGGCGATGCTGCGGGTATTGGCCTATGCCATCTCGTCCTTCTTCGGCGGTCTTGCAGGGGCGATCTTCGTCGCGATCTCGCAGTCGATCTATCCGTCGTCCTTCGTCGTGAGCGACAGTGTCAACTTCATGCTCTACTGCTTCCTCGGCGGGCTTGGATATGTCTTCGGACCGATGCTGGGCACCCTGCTCCTCTACTTTGGATGGGACCTTCTGTCGGTCGCCAGGGAATACCAGCTGCTGATCTACTCGGGCACGATGATCGCCCTGATGCTGATCCTGCCGAATGGTGTTCTCAGCCTCTTCGACCGCAAAGGGGGCAGCAAATGACCGCGCCGATCCTTCAAATCAAGGGCGTCACCAAACGCTATGGCGGGCTGACGGCCAACAGCGACATCACCTTCGACGTCGCACCGCGCGAGATCCTGTCGGTGATCGGTCCGAATGGTGCCGGCAAGTCGACGCTGTTCAAGCAGATCGCGGGCTTCGTGACGCCGACAACGGGCGAGGTCCTGTTCAAGGGCAACCGCATCTCGGGCATGCCGCCGCACAAGGTGGCCCGCCTCGGCGTGGTGCGCACCTTTCAGGAGACGACGATCTTCAAGTCGATGACCGTGCGCGAGAACGTCATCGTCGCCCATCACCTGCGGTCGAAGGCCTCGCTTCTGGGGTTCTTCTTCGGCTCCGGGCAGGCGCGGTCGGATGAAGAGGATTTCGCCCGCTCAGCCGACGACATCATCGATTTCCTCGGCCTCCAGGCGATCCGGAACGAGATGGCGTCGAACCTGCCGCAGGGCCACCTGCGGGCGCTCGGCATGGCCATCGGACTGGCCACGCATCCCGACGTCATCCTGCTGGACGAGCCCTTCGCAGGCATGAACCATGACGAGACGATGCGGATGGTGGGGCTTGTCCGCCGCCTGCGTGACGAGCGGGGCCTGACCGTCCTGCTGGTCGAGCATGACATGCCCGCGGTGATGAAGATCTCGGACCGGATCGTCTGCATCAATTTCGGCGAGAAGATCGCCGAAGGCACCCCCGCCGAAATCCAGGCCAACCCGCGCGTCATCGAGGCCTATCTGGGCAGCGAAGACGCCGCGATCGGGATGTGAACCATGACCATGACCGCCATGAAATCCGAACCGGCCCGCAAGATGCTGAGCTTCGAGAACGTCGAACTCTATTATGACCATGTCTATGCGCTGAAGGGCGTGTCGATCGAACTGTACGAAGGCGAGACTGTGGCGCTGATCGGCGCGAACGGCGCCGGGAAATCCTCGATCCTTCGGGCGATCACCGGCCTGCGCAAGATCAAGTCCGGCTCCATCAGCTACCTTGGCGACCGGATCGATGGCCGCCCCGCGGCCGAGATCGTGAAGCGCGGCATCGCCATGGTGCCCGAGGGGCGCCGGGTCTTTCCGCTGATGAGCGTCAAGGACAACCTGCTGATGGGCGCCTTTACCCGCACGGACAAGGACGGGATCGAAAAGACGCTGGAAAGCGTGCTGGCCCGCTTTCCGCGTCTGAAGGAGCGCTTCCATCAGCAGGCGAGCACCCTGTCGGGCGGCGAGCAGCAGATGATGGTGATTGGCCGCGCCCTGATGGCCAAGCCGAAGCTTCTGCTTCTCGACGAACCCAGCCTCGGCATCGCGCCGAAGCTGGTGCAGGACATCGCCCGCGCCATCGTGGCGATCAGCCGGGATGAAGGGGTCAGCGTGCTGCTGGTGGAACAGAACAGCCGCATGGCGCTGTCGATCTCGAACCGGGCCTATGCGCTGTCCACCGGCCAGATCGTGCTGTCCGGCGTCTCGAAGGACCTGATGCACGACGAGCGGATCAAGGCCGCCTACCTGGGCGGGGAGCTCTGACATGCGCCTGCTTGTCATCAACCCTAACTCCACGGCCTCGATGACCGAGAAGATCGGCAGGGCAGCCAAGGCGGCGGCGAGCGCAAGGACCGATGTCGTGGCGATCAACCCACCCGACGGACCGGTGTCGATCGAGGGATATTACGACGAGGCGCTGAGCGTTCCGGGCTTGCTGCGGACGATCCAGACCGCCGCGCCCTTCGATGCGGTCATCATCGCCTGCTTCGATGACACGGGCCTCGATGCGGCGCGCTGCCTGACGGACAAGCCGGTGATCGGCATTGGCGAGGCCGCCTATCACTTCGCGTCCATGCTCGCGAACAAGTTCTCGGTCGTGACAACCTTGGCCAGGTCGGTGCCCGCGCTGGAGCACAACCTTCACCGCTATGGCCTGTTCGCCCGCTGTGCGCGCGTCAGGTCATCCGAGGTCGCGGTGCTGGAACTTGAGCATCCGGGGTCGGATGCGTGCCTGCGGATCAGCGCGGAAATCGGCCGCGCTGTGGCCGAGGACCGGGCCGAGGCGATCGTCCTTGGCTGCGCGGGCATGGCCGACCTGGCCGGGCAACTCTCGGCCGAGCACGGGCTGCCGGTGCTGGATGGCGTGTCCTGCGCCGTCCGCATGGCAGAGGCAATGGTGGGGCTTGGCCTGCGCACCTCGCGCCTTGGCGGCTATGCGCCGCCCCCGGTGCAGAAGCTGCGGGCGAGCGCCTGAGCGACCAGACCTCTATCCCCGCGCGCCAAGACCGGCGCGCGGTCTATTCATGCGGTTGGGCTTGCAATTGAGCTTCCGTCACGTAGCCGGCTCGCCGTGATTCAGGCGTCGATCTCTGTGCCCAGTCCAAGCCTTTTGGCATTCGCCAGCGCGATGGCAGCCACGGCGAGATCCTGAAGCGCGACACCGGTTCCGTCGAACAGCGTGATCTCCGACGCGGACTGCCGGCCGGGGCTCTCCCCGGTCAGCACCGCGCCAAGCGGGACGATATCCTCGGCTTTCAGAAGCCCGCCTGACACGGCGTGCTGCGCTTCCCCGATCGTCACCGACTGTGCCATTTCGTCGGTGAAGACCCGCGCGCGTGCCAGAAGCGCGGGCTCGACTTCCTGCTTGCCCCGCGTATCCGTGCCCATGCAGGCAAGATGCGTGCCGTCGCTGACATGCGCACTCATCAAACTGGCCTCGGGGGCCGAGGTGATGGTGATGATGACATCCGCCTCGCGCATCCGGTCGAGCGGCACGGACTCGAATGGGAGCCCCAGCTCTGCCACCGCATCGCCGAGGCGCGGCAGCATCTCGGGGTGCAGGTTCCAGGCGATGACCCGCTCGAACTGACGCACCCGTGCCGCTGCCCGAAGCTGAAAGACCGACTGATGCCCCGCGCCGACGATCCCCAGAACGCGCGCCTCCGGCCGGGCTAGCCTGTCGATGGAGATCGCCGAAGCGGCGGCAGTGCGCAACGCAGTCAAAAGGTTGCCGCCCACCATTGCAACCGGGCGGCCGGTCTCCGGATCGAACAGGAATATGCTGGACTGGTGGTTGATGAGACCGCGTGCAGCATTCCCGGGGAAGTATCCGCCCGACTTGACCCCGAGCATCCCGGCAGACAGGTCGATCCCCGACTTGAAGCCGTACTGGCGGCCTTCGCCCAGCGCCTCCCGGACGACCGGGAAGTTCCGCGCCTCGCCCCGCGCCATGGCCGCCAGGCAATTGCTGACGGCCTCGAAGGCATCGTCGGCCGTGACGAGCCGGGGGATGAGGGCCTCTTGCACGACGAGCATTTCAGAGACCCCCAATCAAGTCTTTGCGTTTCATCAGTATGCCTTGCCGCGCGCGGAGATTGGCCAGACAACCTCGACCTTGCCGCCCCGGACACCAACGTACCAGTCGTGCACGTTGCAGGTCGGGTCGCAGTGCCCCGGAACGAGCCGCAGCTTGTCATTCACCTTGAGCACGCCGGACGGATCCTCGATTACACCGTGCTCATCCGAGCACTTCAAATATTTCACGTCACTCCGACCAAAGACGACAGGCAGGCCCGAGTCCACTGACTGCGCCTTGAGGCCGGCATCGACGATGGCCTTGTCGGCTTTCGCGTGGCTCATCACCGAGGTCAGGATGAAGAGCGCGTTCTCCCACTCTCCCTCGTCGATCCGCTTGCCGTCCTTGTCACGGATGCGGCCGTAGTCGGCGTCCATGAAGGCGTAGGAGCCGCATTGCAGCTCATTGTAGACGCCCGAAGCTCCTTCGAAATAGTAACTGCCGGTCCCGGCCCCGCCGACGATGTCGCAGGTCAGGCCCACCGCCTTGAGGCCTGCCACCGCGTCCTTCACCTGCGCGACGGCCGCGTCGATCTTGGCCTTCCGGTCCTCGTAAAGCTCCATGTGCTGCATCGCACCCTGATAGGCCTGGATGCCGCTGAACTTCAGCCCCGGCGCCGCAGCGATGGCCTGCGCGATGGCCACCACTTCGGGCGTGGTCTTGACACCGCAGCGCCCTGCGCCGCAGTCGATCTCGACGAGGCATTCGATGGTCGTGCCATGGCGAACGGCAGCCGCCGAAAGATCGGCGACATTCGCGAGGTCGTCGACGCAGACGATGGTGCGCGCGCCAAGTTTCGGCAGGCGGGCCAGGCGGTCGATCTTGGCAGGGTCGCGCACCTGGTTCGACACCAGCACGTCCTTGATGCCGCCGCGCACGAAGGCTTCGGCTTCCGACACCTTCTGGCAGCAGACGCCGCAGGATCCGCCAAGCCGTTCCTGCAACAGCGCCACATCGACCGACTTGTGCATCTTGCCGTGCACGCGGTGGCGCACGCCCATCGCCTTCGCCGCCTCGCCCATCTTGCGGATGTTGCGCTCGAGCGCATCGAGGTCGAGCACGAGGCAGGGCGTCTGGATATCGGCTTCGGCCATGCCCGGCAGGGCCGGAATGTCATAGCCGACTTCGAAGCCGGACAGGTTCTTTGGCGTGGTCACGTTCATGGGTCAGCCTTTCATCCAGGGCAGCTTGTCGAGATCGACATTTCCGCCAGTTATCACCACCCCGACCCGCTTGCCGCGGAACACGTCCGGGTTCCTAAGGATCGCCGCCAGCGGCACCGCGCTGGAGGGCTCCACGATGATCTTCATGCGCTTCCACATCAGCTTCATCGCCTCGACGATCTCCTCCTCCGAGACGGTAAGGATGTCGGTGACGTGGCGTTGCACGAAGTGCCAGGTCAGGTCCTTCAGAGGAACCTTCAGCCCATCCGCGACTGTCTCTGGCGCATCGTCGGCGATGATATGGCCGGCGCGGAACGACCGCGCGGCATCGTCTGCTTGCGCGGGCTCTGCCGCATAGATCTTCACCTTCGGCGCGATGTTCGACAGCGTCAGGCAGGTACCCGACACCATGCCGCCGCCGCCAATCGGCGCGATCACTGCGTCGAGATCCGGCACCTGGCTTGCCAATTCGCGGGAGCAGGTTCCCTGTCCGGCGATGACGCGGGGATCGTTGTAGGGATGAACGAACTCCGCCCCGCTTTCCGCGACCACCTCTGCGAAGACCGCCTCGCGCGATGAGGTCGAGGGCTCGCATTCCACCACGCGACCGCCATAGCCGCGGACGGCATCCTTCTTGGCCTGCGGCGCGGTGCGCGGCATGACGACGGTGCAGGGAATGCCCCGGCGCCCCGCGGCGTAGGAGAGGCAAAGACCGTGATTTCCCGAGCTGTGGGTGGCGACCCCGCGCGCAGCATCGGCATCGCTTAGGCCGAACACTGCGTTGGATGCCCCGCGCGCCTTGAAGGCGCCGGCTTTCTGCAGGTTCTCGCATTTGAAGAACAGCTTCGCCCCTGCCATGGCGTCGATGGTCGACGAGGTCAGGACGGGCGTCTTGTGGACGTATGGTGCGATCCGGTCATGGGCCGCGAGAACATCGTCGAAAGTCGGGATGTACATCGAATGCTCCTCAGGCGGCCGTAGTCAGTTCAACGGCGGCCGTGCGGCGGAAATGCTCCTGCGCCGCCGCAACACCAGACCCCAGGCGGACCGGCCAACCGAGATCGGCCATGCACATCTCGGCGGTCGAGAGACCCGCCAAGACCATCACGTCAGTCAGCATGCCAAGATGGCCGATCCGGAAGACCTTGCCCGCCACTTCGCCCAACCCCACGCCGAAGGCCACGCCATACTTGCGTGCGGCAAGCTGGACGAGGTCGGTTCCGTTGCAGCCCTCTGGCACCACCACCGCCGTGATCGTGTCGGAATAGAGATCGGGCGAGGCCGCGCAGGGGCGCATTCCCCAGGCGGCCACTGCCTGCCGCACACCTTCCGCCAGACGCTGATGGCGGGCAAAGACCCCGTCCAGACCCTCGTCCTCCAGAATCTCGACCGATCGGGCGAGACCGGCGATCAGACCCACGGCGGGGGTATAGGGATAACCGCCTGTCGCATAGCTTTTCAGCATGTCCCGGAAATCGAAGAAGGTGCGCGGCAGGCGCGCAGTTTCCATGGCCGCAAGGGCCTTGGGCGAGACGCCAAGGATGGCCAGACCAGCGGGCAGCATGAACCCCTTCTGGCTGCCCGCTACGGCGATATCGACCCCCCATCCGGCCATCTCGAACGGCATCGACGCGATCGAGGACACGCCGTCGACGAACAGGAGGGCCGGATGCGCGGCTGCATCCATGGCGCGACGCAGTCCGGCGATGTCGGATTTCACGCCGGTCGCCGTCTCGTTATGCGTGCCGAGCACGGCCTTGATGCGATGGTCGCGGTCGGCCCTTAGCGCCGTCTCGATCGCTTTCAGAGGGGCGCCCTGGCCCCACGGCGTTTCGATCACCTCGACATTCAGCCCATGCCGCCGGCAGAGGTCGATCCATCGATGTGAAAACATGCCGAACCGCGCGGCGAGTACGGTATCGCCGGGCGAAAGAGTGTTGGCGATCGCTGCCTCCCAGCCGCCGGTACCGGTGCTTGGAATGATAATGACTTCACCCTCACCCATGCGCAGAATGCGCCGCACGCCCGCTACCGCCGGGCGGAAAAGCCGGGCAAAGGCCGGCGAACGGTGATCCAGCGTTGGCATATCGCATGCCTTGCGGATCTCCTCGGGCATGTTGGTCGGGCCGGGAATGAAGATGGGGTTCTGCGCTGACACCGCTGCCTCCGTCTGGCTACGAGACGAATAGATCACGGACAGCACTATTCGCCAATTTTTTCGAAAAGATTTTTCATTTCGTAATCCATGCGCTAAAATCTATTGAAATCAACGTGTCGGCATTTTTCATGGGGAACGGCGCGTTCTTCGGAACACCGTGAAAAGGGGTGGAACCATGGCAGATTCTCCTCGCCCCAGGGGGCGACCCAAGGCCTTCAATGACAAGACGGACCAGAACACCGTGCAGACGCTGGACCGCGCCATTGACCTGCTGGAACGTCTGGCGGCGAGCGCCGGCATGACTCTCTCGGCTTTGGCAGAGGCATCTGGGCAGCCCGTGGCAACAGTCTATCGTGCTCTTGTCACGCTGCAGTTGCATGGCATGGTCGAGGTTGAGGGACCAAACCAGCTCTGGCACATCGGCGGGGGGGCGTTCCGGGTGGGATCTGCCTTCCTTCGACGCACAAAGGTGGTGGAACGCGCTCGGCAACCGATGGAAATGCTGATGCGCGAGACCGGCGAGACGGCCAATCTTGGGGTGGAGGTTGCGGATGAGGTCCTGTTTCTGGCGCAGGTCGAGACGCATCAGGTCATCAGGGCGTTCTTCCCACCGGGCACCAAGGGACCCATGCACGTCTCGGGAATCGGCAAGGCGCTGCTTGCGTGGTACAGCCCTAGCAGGATCGAAGGGATCATCGCTCGCCAGGGCTTGCGACGTTTCACCGACCGATCTCTGTCGACGGTGGAAGCTCTGGCGGAAAGCCTGACCCTGACCCGAAGTCGCGGCTTTGCCATCGACGATCAGGAGCGTGCCGAGGGCATGCGCTGCATCGCTGCGCCGATCTTCAATGGCTTGGGCGAACCGATAGCAGCGATTTCGGTGTCGGGTCCGACCTTCCGCCTGTCCAGCTCCGACGATGACCGTATCGGACGTCTGGTGCGGATGGCCGCTGACCAGGTTACTGATGCCGTTGGTGGACGTGCGACCTGAGGCTCGAACCTGATCGCGTTTGACCTGTCGCTTAGGGCTCTCGTGCAGAGAAACAGAGCCTGCCCTGGCATCTCGCGCGCGGCATGACGGAACACTCAATGGTGGCCTTCTGGCAGAGCAAGGTAGCCTGCGAAGCCCCCAACTCTCATCGCTCGGGAAGAGCCTGATGACGGAAATTGCGGGAGGTCAGGGCTTGATCTCCTGCGGCACACTGAGAGGTCCGCTTTCGCCCGAGTGCCGACATTGGATGCAGAAGGCGGCCCGCAGATTTATGCGCCCTTTATGCCATTCCGACCAAATCCGAATGGAGATTTTATCACCATTTCGGCCATTCCGGTCGGGCATATAAGGGGGCTTTCCCATGCTTGACCTTGTCTACCTCTCGCTCGCAGCCGGGGGTTTTGCTCTGGCCGCAGCAGCGATCCGGGCCATCGAAAGGCTTTGATCCATGTTTGACCTGATCCTTGGCCTCGCCACCGCGGCGGGGTTGTTTGGCTACCTTCTCGCGGCTCTGCTGCGCCCCGACTGGTTCTGAGGAGAGCGAGATGACCGATCTTCTTGGATACATGCTCTGGTTTGCGGTGCTGATCGGCCTCGCGGTTCCTGCCGCAGTGTGGATGAACCGCGTCTACGCCGGGGTTCCTGCATTTGCGCGAACCGAAAGGACAATCCTGCGGATGGCGGGCATAGACGGCTCGCGCGGAATGGGATGGGCGGAATACGCGATCGCAGTCCTGATCCTCAACGCCGTCGGCTTCTTCCTGCTTTACGCGATCCTGCGGCTTCAAGGCGTCCTACCCCAGAACCCTGACGGCATCGTCGGAATGTCGCCGGACCTCGCCTTCAACACCGCAATCAGCTTCATCACCAACACCAACTGGCAGGCCTATTCGGGCGAGGCGCAGCTGTCCTACTTCAGCCAGATGGCCGGACTGACCGTGCAGAACTTCCTGTCCGCCGCCACGGGCATGGCGGTAGGCGTCGCCGTGATCCGCGGTTTCACCGAGCCGAAGGGTGCCACGCTTGGTAACTTCTGGACCGACATGATCCGTTCGGTCCTGTGGATCCTCTTGCCGATGTCGGTCCTGCTGGCACTGTTTCTGGCACTTCAGGGGGTTCCGCAGACTTTGCTCGGCGCCATTCAGGCCACGGGCGTCGAAGGGCAGGAGCAGATCATCGCGCGCGGCCCCGCTGCCGCCCAGATCGCCATCAAGCAGCTTGGCACCAATGGCGGCGGCTTCTTTGGCGTGAACTCGGCCCATCCGTTCGAGAACCCGACGATTGCCTCGGATCTCGCCCAGACCTGGGCGATCCTGCTGATCCCGGTCGCATTCTGCTTCCTGTTCGGGATCATGGCCAAGGACCGCCGGCAGGGCGTGGCGATCTTTGCCTCGATGGCGGTGATGTTCGTGATCGGCCTTGCCACGATCCACCTCTACGAAACCTGGGGCAACCCGCTGCTCGGCTCTGGCGCGAACATGGAAGGGAAGGAACAGCGCTTCGGCGCAATGCTGTCCTCGCTCTGGGCCGCCTCGACAACCGCGGCCTCGAACGGTTCGGTCAACGCGATGCATGACAGCTTCATGCCGCTGTCCGGCCTGGTGATGATGGTCTTCATGCAGATCGGCGAGGTGATCTTCGGCGGAGTCGGCGCAGGCCTCTACGGGATGCTTCTCTACGTCGTGCTCGCCGTCTTCCTTGCCGGGCTGATGGTCGGGCGGACACCCGAATATCTGGGCCGCAAGATCGAGGCCCGCGAGGTCACACTCGCGATGCTGGCCTTCCTGTCGATGCCGCTTGGTATCCTTGTCTTCGCGGCGCTGGCCGTGACGGTTCCTGCGGCAACGGCCGCGATCCAGGATGCCGGGCCGCATGGCCTGTCCGAGGCGCTTTACGCCTATTCCTCGGCAACCGGTAACAACGGGTCGGCGTTCGCGGGCTGGGGCGCGGCGCTGCCCTGGCACACGACGGCGATTGGCCTTGTCATGCTGCTGGGCCGTTACGCCATCATCCTTCCGATGCTGGCCATCGCGGGCAGTCTGATCCGCAAGCAGCCCGCCCCGGAAAGCGCCGGGACCTTCCCGACCCACGGACCGCTCTTCGTGACGCTGCTTGTCCTGACTGTCGTGATCCTGGGCGCCTTGACCTTCTTCCCTGTCCTTGCCCTTGGCCCCATCGCGGAAGAAACCGCGCGTTTGGCTGGCCAGACCTTCTGAGAGACGATCATGTCAAAACATCCAATCCTCCGAACTCCGGCAGGTCAGCTTCAGCGCGCCGCGATCCGCGATGCCTTCGTAAAGCTTGACCCGCGGCGGCTGAAATCAAACCCGGTCATGTTCGCAACAGCCGTGACCGCCCTGCTGACGACCGTCCTCGGCCTGCGCGACCTCGTCTCGGGAACTGGTGGCGCGGGAGCCACCCTCCATATTTCGGCTTGGCTCTGGATCGCGGTTCTCTTCGCGAACTACGCCGAGGCACTGGCGGAAGGGCGTGGCCGGGCTCGGGCCGACAGCCTGCGCGCCACCAAGGCCGATACCATGGTTCGCCTGCTCGCCGAGGCGAATACCCCACCCGAGGAAGCGACGATGGTGGCATCTTCGGGCCTTCGAGAAGGTCAGTATGTGCTCGTCACGGCGGGCGACATCATTCCGACCGATGCCGAGGTCGTCCATGGCGTGGCGTCGGTCGATGAAAGCGCGATCACCGGTGAAAGCGCGCCGGTTATACGCGAAAGCGGCGGAGACCGCAGTTCGGTCACGGGGGGGACGCGCATCGTCTCTGACAGCCTTGTGCTGCGCGTGACAGCCGAGCCAGGCAAGAGCTTCCTCGATCGCATGATCGCCCTTGTCGAAGGCGCCGAGCGGCAGAGGACACCAAATGAGATTGCGCTCAACATTCTTCTGGCAGGGCTGACGCTGATCTTCCTGTTCGTGGTCGTGACCCTCGAGCCCTTCGCCAGCTTCTCGGGAGCACAAATTCCCGTCGTCGCGCTGGCCGCGCTGTTCGTGACGCTGATCCCCACGACGATCGGGGCGCTTCTTTCAGCGATCGGTATTGCCGGCATGGATCGGCTCGTGCGGGCCAACGTGATCGCGAAGTCGGGCCGTGCTGTCGAAGCGGCGGGAGATGTCGATACGCTGCTGCTGGACAAGACGGGAACGATCACCTTCGGCAACCGTATGGCGGACGATCTTTTTCCGGCCCCCGGCGTGACACGCGAGGCGCTTGCGGTGGCGGCGGGACTGGCCTCGCTGGCCGACGAGACGCCCGAAGGTAAGTCGGTGACCGAGAAGGCGCGCGAGATCCTTGGCCGCGGGCTTCCCGAAGCACCGGGGGCCGAGGCGGTTCCCTTCACCGCCCAGACCCGCCTGTCTGGCGTGGACCTTCCAGACGGCAGGCGCCTGCGCAAGGGGGCGGTCGATGCGATCATGCGGCTGACCGGGCAAAGCCTTCCAGCGGCGCTTGCCCATTCGGTCGAGACGATTGCCCGCTCGGGTGGCACACCGCTGCTGGTGGCAGAGGATCGCGCCATCCTTGGGGTGATCCATCTGAAGGACATCATCAAGCCCGGCGTTCGCGAACGCTTCGCCGACCTGCGCGCCATGGGCATCCGCACGGTGATGATCACGGGGGACAACCCGCTGACGGCAGCGGCCATCGCGGCCGAGGCCGGGGTGGACGACTTCCTTGCCGAGGCGACGCCGGAGATGAAGCTCGACTACATCCGCAAGGCACAGGCCGGCGGACGGCTGGTGGCGATGTGCGGCGACGGGTCGAACGACGCACCTGCTCTGGCCCAGGCTGATGTCGGGGTGGCGATGAACTCGGGCACGCCAGCGGCAAAAGAGGCCGCGAACCTGATCGACCTCGACAGCGATCCGACAAAGCTGATCGAGGTGGTGATGGTGGGCAAAGGGCTGCTCATCAGCCGCGGGTCGCTTACGACCTTTTCGATCGCGAATGACGTGGCCAAGTACTTCGCCATCCTGCCCGCGATCTTCGTGACTGCCTATCCCGGCCTCTCGGTCCTGAACGTGATGCAGCTCGCTTCGCCCACTTCGGCGATCCTGTCTGCGGTGATCTTCAATGCCCTCATCATCGTGGCGCTGATCCCGCTGGCCCTGCGCGGCGTCAAATATGCCCCGAGCTCGGCGGCGGCCCTCCTGCGGCGCAACCTTCTGGTCTACGGCGCAGGCGGTCTGATCGTGCCCTTCCTCGGCATCAAGGCCGTGGACATGGCGCTGGCAGCGCTGAACCTCGCTTAAGGAGAAAATCATGTTTCTTCAGCAGTTTCGCCCCGCGCTGGTCCTGACCCTGGGATTCACCTTCCTGACCGGCCTCGCCTATCCCCTTGCCATAACCGGGTTCGCGGGACTGGCCTCACCAGAGGCGAGCGAAGGCAGCCTCATCATCTCTGGCAACGAAGTGATCGGCTCGCGACTGATTGCTCAGCCGTTCTCCGGCGCAGGGTATCTGCATCCCCGGCCGTCCGCATCTGGCTGGAATGCAGCGGGGACCTCGGCATCCAACCTGGGTCCGACCTCGGCCAAGCTGATCGCCGATGTGGCGCAACGGCGCGCGGCCTATGAGACCGAGAACGGCCAGCCCGCGCCGATCGACGCGGTTACCGGATCGGCGAGTGGCCTCGATCCCGACATTTCGCCCGAAAACGCGCTTGCGCAGGCAGAGCGCATTGCAAAGGCGCGTGGCGTAGAGGCAGGCGCGGTGCTGGACCTGATCGAGACGCATGTCGAGAGCCCGCTCCTCGGCCTTTACGGCCTGCCGCGCATCAATGTGCTTGAAACCAACCTCGCCCTTGACGCGACCTTCCCCTTGCCCACCCAATCGCCGGGCAACTGAGGAAGCCCATGCCGGAGACCGAGCTGCGCCCCGAGCCGGAGGCCCTGCTGCGTGAAGTCGCTCGCGACGGCCGCGGTCGGCTCAAGGTGTTTCTGGGCGCAGCGCCCGGCGTCGGCAAGACCTATGCCATGCTCGAAGCGGCACGAGCGCGGCGCAACGATGGGGTCGATGTCGTCGCCGCCGTGATCGAGACCCATGGAAGATTGGAGACAGATGCACTGCTGCGCGGCTTCGAGATCATGCCGCGCCGCCCAGTCTATTACCGGGACCGCATCCTGTCGGAGATGGACCTTGACGCCCTTCTTGCCCGCAAGCCCGCCCTCGCCCTGATAGACGAACTCGCCCATACGAATGCGCCGGAGAGCCGCCACGAGAAGCGCTGGCAGGATGTCGAAGAGGTGCTGGACGCCGGGATCGACGTCTATACCACGTTGAATGTCCAGCATATCGAGACGCTGAACGACACCGTCGCCCGCATCACCGGCATCCGCGTCCGTGAGACGGTTCCGGACGCCGTCCTTCAGGCGGCCGACGAGATCGAGCTGGTCGACCTGACGCCCGACGAGTTGATCGGAAGGCTCAAGGCAGGCAAGGTCTATGTCCCGGAACAGGCCGCCCGTGCGACCCAGAACTTCTTTGCAAAAGGCAACCTTACGGCGCTTCGCGAACTTGCCATGCGGGCTGCCGCTGACCGGGTCGACGCCGACCTGCGCGCCCATATGGCCGCGAATGCCATACCCGGCCCTTGGCCGGCACAGGAGCGGATCCTTGTCTGCGTGACGGAAGACCCCTCGACCCGCGACGCGATCCGCATCGCGAAGCGCGCGGCGGACCGGGCGCGGGCAGAATGGATAGTGCTGTCCGTCAGCTCCTCTCACAGCGAAACGATGACCGATGCGGCCAAGGATGCGGTGGCGGCATCCCTGCGGTTGGCACAGAGACTCGGCGCCGAGGTCGCGACGCTTTCCGCCGAGCATGACCGGGCCGAGGAAATCCTCAACTTCGCCCGCCGCCAGAATGTCCGCAGGATCGTGATAGGCCGCCCGCCTGCGCGCGCTTTCTGGCGGGCCGGAAGAAGCCTTGCCGCGACATTGCTTCGCAAGGGCGAGGCATTCGAGATTACACTGACGCCAGCATCAGACGGCACCCGCGCGGCGGGCGGGCTTCGCTGGTCAATCCTGCCTCGTAATCTTGATCTGGCCGGCTATCTGGGCGCGGTGGTAGCAGTGTCGGTCGCCGTTGGTTGCTCTTTTCTCGCCGAGCGTCTGTTTCCCGTTGCGAGCCTGTCGCTGATCTTCATGACGGCGGTCATCACGGTAGCCAGTCGCAGCGGCATGGGTCCAGCCGTACTTGCCTCACTGCTTGGCTTTCTGTGCTACGATTTCTTCTTCGTTGAACCGCGGCTGACCTTCACCATCTACGACCGCAGCGAGCTTCTCACGCTCGGCCTTTTCCTTGCCTCTTCTCTGGTCACCGGAAATCTGGCAGCGCGGCTACGTGCCCGTGGCGCGGCCCAGGGTGCGATAGCGGACCGGACTAACAAGCTCTTCAACTTCGCTGGACGGGCGGCTGCAGCGGCAGGTTTTGACGACGTGGTCTGGGCCTCGGTCAGCCATGTTGCAAGCACATTGGAGGCGGAGTCGATCCTGCTGGCGCCAGACGTAAATGGGGAACTGGTGGTGGTGGGCGGCTTCCCTCCCGAAGACCATATTGAACTGCGGGACCTGTCTGCGGCCCGCTACGCCTGGCAAACTGGCGAGCCAACGGGGCACGGTTCGGACACCTTGCCGGCAGCCCGATGGCTGTTTCTGCCAGTGTCGACCGGCAACCGGACCTTGGCCGTTCTTGGGGTCGCGTTTGCCAATGAACATCGCTTTGCAAGCTTTGACCGACGCTTGCTTGACGCCCTGATCGATCAGATCGCCCTGGCGCTGGAGCGCACCCTGCTGACGGAGGAACTCTCCCAGTCCCGCCTCGCATCGGAGACGGAACGCCTGCGCACCGCGCTGTTGTCATCGGTGAGCCATGATCTGCGAACACCATTGGTTACCATCATCGGGGCAGCCGAGAGCCTGGCCGAGACCCCCTCCCTTGGCGAAACAGCGCGTCACGACCTTGCCGTCAACATCCGCGAAGAGGGAGAGCGGCTGGATCGCTATGTCCAGAACCTGCTCGACATGACCCGACTTGGTCATGGCGCGCTGAGTCCCCGGACCATACCGATAGAGGTCGCGGATGTGATCGGGGCGGCAAGACACCGGTTACGTGGCGTGTTGCGGGATCACCCGGTCGATGTCGAAGTTCCGGAGACCTTGCCGTCGGTCCTGGCTGATCCGGTGCTTACCGAACAGGTCCTCGTCAACGTGCTCGACAACGCGGCAAAGTATGCGCCGACCGGAACGCCGGTGCGCATTTCAGCACGACAGGTCGGAAAGTCGGTAGAGTTGCGGATAGCGGATGGCGGGCGGGGCATTCCCGAAGAAGACCGCGACAAGATCTTCGAAATGTTCTATCGGGTCGAAACCGGCGACCGCCAGCGGGCAGGAACGGGTCTAGGTCTGGCCATATCGCGCGGACTGATCGAGGCACAGAGCGGTTCAATCCGGGCCGAACCGGCCTTGCCCGACGGATCGGGAACGGCGATCCTGATCCGGTTGCCACTTGCTCCACCGGAAGTACTGCCGTGACCGCCCGCATCCTGATTGTCGAGGATGAAGCTCCGATCCGCCGCTTGCTGCGCATCGCCCTCGAGGCCGAGGGGCATCTGGTGGTAGAAGCCTCAACAGCGCGGGAAGGGATTGCCGGTGCCGCCCGCGAGACTCCCTCAGCCATCATCCTCGATCTTGGTCTGCCCGATGCCGACGGCATCACCGTTCTTCAGGCTATCCGCGAATGGTCGACGGTTCCGGTGCTGGTCCTGTCGGTCCGCGCCGACGAAGCCGACAAGGTTGCCGCGCTCGACGCGGGCGCACAGGACTACGTGGTCAAGCCATTTGGCGTGAAGGAGCTGTTGGCGCGGCTTCGTGCCCTGCTCCGCGACCGGTCGGACGAAAACATGGGCAGGTCGGTCATCGAGATCGGCGAGATCCGCATGGACGCAGCGGCGCATACAGCCCATCGAGGTGATGAGGACCTGAAGCTGACTCGTCGGGAGTTCGACCTGCTCTGGATGCTGATGTCGAATGCGGGACGGCTCCTGCCGCAGAATTTGATCCTTCATACAATCTGGGGCCCGGCGCATACGGGGGATGCCCAGTATCTGCGGGTCTATATCCGCCAGCTCCGCGCCAAGATCGGAGACGATGCCAGCAACCCGAGATACATCTTTACCGAGGCTGGCGTGGGCTATCGCTTCGCTGATGCCGATACGGTTCGTGTCAGCCGCTGAGCCGGCACTTCGGCAAGGTCGTAGTCGCAAAAGCGCGCATGAAGGCAGCTTTCCAAGAACGACGCGTTCAGAGGCACCATCTCCCACCGGCCGATGATGCCTGGGGCGATCCTTCCAGATCGATCCGGGAACGGACGGCTTCCAGACTTGTTGGCAAAGCTGGCGGATACCGGAACGAACTGGCTCGGACGGCGACTGGTCAGACAAAAGGGTGCCGTTCGCAAGAAGGCCGGCGATATGGATCAGCGGCCGAGCGTCTGAACCACCAGTTCTGCCGCCGCTGCGCCCGAGAACTGCTGCTGGCCGGTGATCAGGTTGCCGTCGCGGATGGCGAAAGGCTTGAACATCCCGTTCACGACGAAGTTGGTATCGGGGATTTTCCGCGCCTCGTCCTCGATCCAGAAGGGCTGGATCTTCTTCCCGACCCAGGCATCGGCATATGCCTCTTCGGCGTTGGCAAAGCCCGTCCAGGTCTTGCCCTTGACCAGGAGATCTCCATTCGAGAGCCGCGTCTTCAGCAGGATGCAGGTGCCGTGGCAGACGATCGAAACCACCTTGCCCGCCTCGAAGGCGCGCGCGACGAAGCTGTGCAGCGCGACGTCGTCGATCATTGTGACCATGGGTGACTGGCCACCGGCGAGAAAGATTGCGTCATAGGCCGAGAGCTCGACCCCCGCTATCGACCTGGTGCCCTTCAGCAGTGCGGCGTGGGCCGCGGATTTCTTGAAACCAAGCGACAGGATGTCATGCGCGGAGTAGCCGCTTGCATCTTCGGGGTCTGAAAAGCCATCGGCCACCAGATCGCCGCCTTTGGGGCTGACGATCTCGACCTCATATCCTGCCTCGGTGAAGGTCCAGTAGGGATGGGTCAGTTCCGCCCACCAGAAGCCGATCGGCCAGCCCGTTGTGGGAGATGTGCCGGGATTGGCGGCAATCATGAGGATCTTCTTCTTGCCGTGTGTGTCAATGGATGCCGACATTCTTCATTCCTTTTATTGCAATGCTGATTTCGGATCGATGAGTCAGGCCGTTGGTGACGCCGGGCACTTCGGCGGAGCCTCTTGCCCCGGCCGGGCCTGCCAGTGCGGGATGACTGTGGCCGGATCGCTCATGTCTCGATCGCAGGCAGGTCGTACCAGTCGGGCTTCGACTGTTCCCAAAGGTTCTTGATGATCCGCCTGCCCGTCGGCCCGTCGACTAGGCCGGCCGAGATCAGCCAGCGCCCCGCTGCCGTGATTTCCTTTGTCACGCGCGACCCGCAGGTGCCGCAGAAAGCGCGGCGCGAAGCCTCCGAGGATTGGTACCAGACGAGGGCATCTTCGCCGGTGACCTGCATGTCTGAGCGCGGCGCGGCGAGGAAGGCATTGAAGTTGCCGTGCATCTTCTGACAGTCGCCGCAATGGCAGGCCAGGACCCCGGCCGCGCTGGCCGGAACAGCGATCCGTACCTTGCCGCAATGGCAGCTTGCGTGAAGCATCTCGGTCATTTGTCTCTCCTTTCACGACACCGCGGCGAAGGCCCACAGACGGCCCTTGCCGCGCAAGATCGACTGGTTGATCCAGACCATGCCGAAGGGTTCCAGAAGCCGCGATTTCGCAATGTCCCCCGCGTCGAGCGCTTCGAACCCAAGGTCCATCAAGACCCTGCCGACCGCCGCCTTGGCCGCGTTGCTGTTGCCGGCCATGAACATGACTGGGCGGTGCGACAAGTGATCGTTCCTGGCCATGATCTCGGCGCCGACCTGATTGAGGGTCTTGACCACATGCGCACCCGGCAGCCAGCCCTGAACGACCTCGCCGCCGCTCGTTGTGTGCCCGATCGTCAGGCCCAGGGCACCTTCGACCATTCCCAGCGGATTCATGCAGTCGATCACGATCTTGCCCGATAAATCCCCGAGCGCCCTGACCGCCGCCTCTGCGACGTTCCACGGCAGTGCCAGCACGACCAGGTCGGCACCGGCGGCAGCTTCGGCAGGTTCGGCGACGGTAGCGCCCGCTGCCTGGGCGAGTTCCTTAACCTCGGCTCCATGAGGGTCGCGCGCGCCAAGCGCAACCGCGTGCCCCTTGCCCTTCAGCCCCCGCGCAATGGCGCTGCCGACATTGCCCGTCCCGATGATGGCGACCCGCATGGCTTTCCCCTTGCATCGTTCCCTGGGGCAGGGATATGCGGACCATGACTGAAACCAAAACGAATATCGGTCATGTCAGATTTAAGCAAAGCACAACTCAGAAGGTTGGACCTGACCCTGCTTCTGGTGTTTCTCGGGCTGGTGCAGCACCGGAAGGCTGCGACTGTAGCGGCCGAACTTGGTCTGACGCAGTCGGCAATCAGTCAGGCCGTGAAGCGCCTGCGCGATATCTTCGAGGACGATCTGTTCCTGCGCCGGCCACATGGCATGGATCCCACCACGACGGCACTCGCCCTGGAAGCACCGTTGCGGCAGGCGGTCGAAACCCTGCGCGGAGCGCTTGGCACGGCACGTGCCTTTGATCCGACCGAGGCAGAAGGTGTGGTGCGCATTGCTGCAATCGATGCTGAACAGGCGGTGCTGATCCCACCCTTGGCAGCTCGGCTGCGTCAGACGGCACCCGGCCTGCGCCTTTCGGTCCTGCCGCTTGGTCGCACCGACGCAGTCGAGGCGCTGACAGATGGCCGCGCCGATCTGGCGCTCGGATTCATGTGGGACCTGCCCGATGCTATCCTTGGTCAGGTACTCTATCAGGAAGGCTTCCTGGTCGTCGGTCTGCCTCGGTTGTTGCGATCGGCACCGATCATCAGCATAGACGCGTATTGCGCCGCGGATCATGTGCTGGTTTCACCCGCCGGCGACTTGCGCGGCGTGGTCGATCGGCGGCTGGAGGAGATGGGCCGCAGCCGCCGCATCGTGCTTGGCCTTCCAGCCTTCCTGCCGGCGCTCGCCGCCGCAGCGGATTCCGGCGCGCTGCTGACCTTGCCATCTAGGCTCGCCCGCCGGTTTGCACCGGCCTTCGGCCTTGTTACCGCTGAACCACCGATCGCGGTGCGCAGCTTTCCAGTCTCCGTCTTTCGCCACCGCCGCAACGAACGCGACCCAAGGACAGGCTGGATGATGCACCAGTTGGTTGCAGCGATGGCGCAGCAGGCCGCAGAAACCTAGGGGCGGCGTGCCAGCGGCGGCGAAAACGCGCCCCGGCATTGCCGCCATCCTGTCAGACGCGGCCTGCTTGGGCAGGGTCATGCGGCCAAACCTGTGACCGTCCGGCCCTTCTCCCAGGTGAGGTGCCGGATGTAGCGGTCGCAGATGCGGCCATCCTTTAGTGCGAAGAGGTGCAGCCAACCGTTGTCGAACAGCTGGCGCACGCCTTCATGCTTCCGCAGGATGTCGGTCATCGCTTCGACGGGAGCTTCGACCATGACGGAAAGGCGCAGCGCCTCGTGCGCTGGGCGCTCGCCGTCGTTGATCGTCTGGAACGGCAGTCCGGGGCGCAGGCGACCGCCATTGCCTTCGACCACTCCGATTCCGCCCACGACGTTGTGGATGAGCTTGTTGCCGCCGCCAAAGACCTGCGGGGCGACGGTAGAGCCATAGTATTGCAGGCTGATCCAGCTTGCGACGACGACGGGGGCGGTCAGGATCAGTTCGAGCGTCGCAAAGCCCTTGTCCTGACTCCAGTTGTAGCTGTGCAGGAAGGCGCGGCCCTGCAGGTTGCGGCCCGCAGTCGCGCCGCGAGGCGCGGCGATGAATGCCCCGCAACCGGCAAGGCCCCATTCCGGCCGAACCTCGGCCCAGTCCACAGCTCGCTTTGCCAGATCCTCGCCCGTGGCTCCCGGCAGCCGTAGGGCGCGCTCGGCGCGGGCGATCCTGGCGGCAGCACCGAGCCAGACCTCGGCCTGGGCGAAGTCGTCGGAATGGTCCGGGGCGGACGTATCGCGGTAAAGCATGACCTTGTCCGTCACCGTGTCGTGCAGGCCCGCGACGAAGAGGGTGTCTTCGGGCAGGTTCAGACCGAGAGCAGGCAGGCCGGCACGGGTTTCGGTATCGTTCAGAAGCGCCGCAAGCAGGCGGGAGGAGACCTCGCCGGTCTGGCCACAGCAGGCACCGCACTGGTAGGCGCTTTCATGCGGATTGTTCGCGACCTGCGCACCGTGACCGATCAACAGGACCAACCGGGCGTGGCCCTCTGTCAGGCTCATCGCCCGAAGCACTGCGGCCGCCGTCTTTACCTTCTGTTCGGCGGTCAGCCCGCCCTCGAACCGCGGCAGCGGTGCGGGCGTCAGTTGCTCGCCCCCAAGACCAAGGGCATCGCGGATCAGCTTTCCGCCGTAGGTCGGCCCGGCCGCCTCTACAAAGGCGAAGGAGGATACGGCCGCCTGCCGGAACCGCCCCCAGGCGCGCTTGGCGCGAGCCTTGATGCGGATCTCGGTTTCGCGGGTGTCGTCGCCGTGGCTGGTCGAGGTGAGGGTAGGATTCAGCAGCGCGGGCAGATGCGCCTGAAGCTCGTCCGTCCCCGCCGGTCGGTGGGCGACAGGCAGGCCGAAGAAGCCGGCGAAGCCGAGGGTCTCGATCCCTTGGTCCTGATCTTCCAGCGCCCGCCGCAGCACCTCAGAGCGGACGTCGATGCAGAACGCGGCTTGCAGTTTGGCTCGACCCGTCCGCGCGGCAGGACCGGAGAGAAGCATGTCGAGCTTGCGCTGGTGTGCACGTTCGGCGGCGTCCTGCAGCACTGCGTCAAGCGCCTGGTCCGGCGAGGGCATCAAGGGTGCGGCATGGGCCGTGACGGTCTCCTGCCAAGCGGCCTGGACGTCGGGGCAATGGGCCAAGAGCGCCTCTTCCCAGACCATGCGGATCGCCAGAAGGTCTGTCAGCGTGGTGTCGGTCCTGCCGTTCAGTTCCGCCTGCCACAGCAGCCACCGCGCATGCATCGGCCAGCCGCCAAGATCGACAAGCAGCCGGTGGAAGGCGGTCTCCGACGCCTGGGCCGTGAGGCCCAGCCTCTCCGACGCCCGCAGAACGGCGCGGTCGGCGGTATCCGGCGCCTCGGCCACATGGGCGCAGAAGCCGGTCAGGCCGGCGATTTCGGGGGTCAGATCATGCGTCGCCCATTCCCGCCAGGCCGTGAAGGCGCCGTAACCGGGGCGCGGCGTCCAGAGCGCCTGGCCCCGGTCGAAATACCCGGCGGCCCAAAGGCCGAAACTGCGGCTGATAACGGCAGGCCAGTCGGTGCCGGTGGCGCGGGCAACTAGCTCGGCCACCGTCGGCAGCGCCCGAGGCTCTGGCGCAGGGTTGTGCATCCGGGCCTTGAGCCACGCGAGGTCGCGCGGCTTGACTGGCGACGACGAGGCAATCAGAGCGGCGGCAAGGTCATCGTCGGTGATCTCGCCTGCGCTTGCCTTCGCGGCCAGGTCTGCCCGCGGCTGGGTCAGCGCGACGCCCGCGACGCGTGCCAGGCGAGCGGAGGCCTGGGTCAGGTCTTCGCCCGTCTGGCCGAGGAAGGGGTTGACCGCCACGGTCGCATCCAGCGGAAAGGCCGGCGGAATGGCCCGCGCGGCTGCTTCGGCCGCCTGCAGCAATTGCGACGCAAGTGAGGGGGCAGTCTGCGTGTGCTTCATGAACATCTTGGCCTCGTGGGGTCAGAATTTCGGGTGGGTTCAGGGCTTCGCGGCCGTCCGGAAGCCGCCGATCATGCGGTCCAGGAGCGCGTTGAGGTACAGGCCATTGGCAAGATGGACGCGCAGACCGGCGGTCGAGGGGTGGTGCGCCCATAGCGGGAAGAGCGCCTGGGCGAAGGCGACGAGGCCAAAGGAGAGGACAGCAAGGACGATCAGCGCCCATTCCAGCGGACCCGCGACGGGGGCCGCGGGCAGCGACGGCCCCCAGATGGCTTGGGCCACGACCTGGAAGAAGAAGTAAGCCAGCGTGGCGAGCAGCGACGCCGCAGCCGTGCGCCGCGTCAATGCACCCGGGGCGGCATCGGCCAACCCCTGAGCGATGAGGTAAGAGACGCCGAAGATCATCATCGTCCCCAGGGCCAGCGCCTGCGGTGATTTCTCGCCCAGAGTGACCGTGAAGCCTGCCGCGACCGCGACATAGAGGACAAGCGCCAAGGCAAAGGACCGGGCTACAGCGGACAGCCCCGGCACGGCCACCGGTCCGGGTTTGCGGACGCGGTTCACCTCGCGCACCGCCCCACCCGAGGACAGGAACGCGTGTGCCTTGTAGAGCGAGTGGGCGACGATGTGCAGGAGAGCAAGTGCCCAGAGGCCCAGTCCGCACTGCAGCAGCATGAAGCCCATTTGCGCAACTGTCGACCAGGCCAGCGCCGTCTTCACCGCGCTTTGCGTCAGCATCACCAGCGCACCGAACAACGCCGTGAACCCGCCAATGATGACCAAAGCCGCCATCGCACCAGCGCTCTGCTGCAAAAGGCCAGCCAAGGTAATGAGAAGCACCCCGCCCGAGTTGATGATGCCGGCGTGAAGGAGGGCCGAGACTGGGGTTGGCGCCTCCATCACCTCGGTCAGCCAACCATGAAGCGGGAAGGCAGCGGTCTTCAGCGCGGCTGCGAGAACGAGCAGGGCGACGGCCGCTTGAGCCAATGCTGGCAGGCTCGGAGCTGCCGTCAATTCGGCGATCTCGATCGTTCCGAGGCTACGCCACAGCAAGAGAGAGGCAAGGATCAGCGCGATGTCCCCCGCGCCCCAGACGCGGATGAACTTCGTCGCCGCCCGCTGCGCCTCGGGGCGCTCGGGGTAGAAGAGCAGGAGCTGGCGCAGGATGAGCCCAGTCGCAACGAAGCCTATGGTCAGGACCGGCAGGCTGGCCGCCTGAACCAGCAGCAGAACGCAGGCAACGGCTGCGAGCGTCAGGCCGTGAAACCGCCCCTCCCGCGCCTCCCCGTCCAGGTAACGGCGGGCATAACGCACGACAACCCAACCGACGAACGCTACCAGCAGAGCGAGCGTTGCACTGATCGCGTCCAGCCGGAGTAGCCCCAGCCCCGCCAGAGACAGCGTCTTCGGGCCTGACAACCATACCTGCAAGACACTGCCGAGCCCAAGCGCGAGGGCGATCAGGCTGGCGGCCTCCGCCATGGCCGGCAGGCGCCCCGGGCGACGGCCCGAATGGAGGGCAAAGGGCAGGGCAGCGGCCAACAGCACAAGCGGTGCCAGAGAGATCATTGGCAGGGCGATCATGGCATTCTCCGGAATCAGGACCTGACCGGCGATGTAGCGCTTGCCCGACTTCCAGAAAATTACATATAATGAACATAATCGTTCGTTTCTATGGAATATGGCTCAGCTTAACCTCCATCACCTTCGCCTGTTTCGGGCAGTCGCAACCGACGGCACACTGACAGGTGCGGCACGGACGCTGAACCTTTCGCAGTCGGCACTTTCGACGCAACTCAAGGCGCTTGAGGCCTCGTTGGGTCAGGACCTGTTCGAACGTCGTGGCAGGGGCCTGGTGCTGACCGAGGCCGGCCGCATTGCCCTCGACCATGCCGAGGCGATCTTCCGGACCGCCGACGATCTTGCAGCGACCTTGCACGAAACCGGGCGGGCGCGGCGCGCGCTTAGAGTAGGGGCGCTCGCGACCCTGTCGCGCAACTTCCAGATGCAGTTCCTGCGGCCGCTGATCGGTCGGTCAGATGTCGAAGTGGTGCTTCGGTCCGGCTCGCAGGAAGAGCTTCAGCGCGGCCTCGAAGGATTGGCACTCGACGTCATCCTGACCAACGCTGCTCCGGCGCGAGATGCCTCGAGCCATTGGCTTGTCCACCGATTGGACGAACAACCGGTGAGCCTGATCGGGACGCGCGCGCGCGTGGGCTCGGTACCACCGTCTTTGCGCGAACTGCTTGCCTCGCAGCCGTTGATCGCTCCAACGCGCGAAACCGGACTGCGCGCCGCATTCGATGCGCTGGTTGCCCGACTGCAGGTGACACCGATCTATGCGGCCGAAGTAGATGACATGGCAATGATCCGGCTACTGGCACGCGCTGACGCGGGCCTTGCGATCATCCCGCCGATCGTCGTGCGCGACGAACTCTCCTCCGGAATGTTGGTAGAGGCCAGCCGGCTGGATGGAATCGGAGAAACCTTCTTCGCCGTGACAAGGGAACGGCGATTTCCGAATCCGCTGCTGGCGGATGTTTTGCCGGGCTGAGCAGCACTCCATCAACCGCGCACGCCCGATCCGTCTCTTCATGACCGCAGGCCGGGTCAGCGACTACACGGGTGCGGCGGTGAACCGCACCGGGTTTGCTGGAGGCTCCAACTCCTGAGTAGGATGGAGCATCATGAGCAAGACCACGAACAAGTTTTCCCCTGAAGCGCGTGAACGGGCGGTGCGGCGGGCCTTCGACAACGAGGCGCAGCATGGCTCGCGGTGGCAGCCGATCCTGTCGATTGGGGCTGCTTTGACGGCAATCAGCCTTTTGTGGCTTTGGACGGCGCCCTGGCGTCGCTCATCTCATTGGCACAAAGCGACAAAAGCCCGGGCGGAGCCGGGCTTGATGCGGAGGTTTTGTCGCGTTCGGCGAAAGTGGTTGCGGGGGCGCGCAACCGCCGTAAGTTACCCAGTCTTCGGTGCATTTCTTGAAGTCCGATATCGGTCCTTAGCGGACATCCAATACGAAGACGCGAAGGTCGGCTATCCGTTCAGGAAGATCCACGCTGAATGAAGCGACCCGACAGAAAGACGTCGGTCGCATCGCGGCCGCCGTTGTCCAGCACCCGAACAAGGGCGCGCGCCATTTCGGTCACGGGCTGACGATAGGTCGTCAGATCGTATGCGGGTGAGGCTGCAAGGGGCACGTCGTCAAAGCCGGTGACCGCAACATCGGCAGGGACTGAGAGGCCGAGCCGGTGGCGGAGGGCGTCGATTGCGCCAAGCGCTAGAACGTCGTTTTCGCAAACGATGACGTCAGGCCGGACCTGTGAAGGCAAATCCGAAAGGCGTGTGGTCACGGCCTCGCAGGCGAGGGCCATACTGTATTCTGGGACGTGGATCACTGACGGCGGTGGATCGCTGCCCTCCTCGGACCAGACATTTATGAACGTGTCCTTGCGCATCAGTCGCGTTGACTCGGTGTCAGGGCCTGCAAGAAACAGCGGGCGCTTGAAGCCTTTTTCCAAGAGATGCCGCGTAATCTCGGTCATGGCGGCCACGTCATCGCAGCTTATCGAAATGGTTCCGGGCGCGGTGCTCGCGCGCGCGAAGATGATGAGTTGTTTCACGCGCTTCGCACCAAGTGCAGTGCGACGGATACCTTCGTCGAACTGGGTGCCAATGACCACCGCGGCATCGACCCTGCGCTGGCTTGCGGTCAGCAGAGCCTCGGGACCATCACTCTCGCCGAGCATGTTTACGAGGAGGGTTCCGTAGCCTGCCTCGCGCAGGATGCGCGTCAGCCGTTCGAGCATAACCAGCTTGTGCGGGTTGTCGAAATCGTCAACGAGCAGGGCCACAAGGTTTGAGCGGTCCGAGGCCAAGGATGCCGCCAAAAGGTCGGGGACATAACCGAGCTCTGTCGCCGCGGCCATTACTTTTGCGCGGGCCTTGTCCGAGATCACTCCGTCCTTCTTGAAGGCGCGCGCCACCGTCCAGCGCGACACGCCTGCGAGGATGGCGACGTCATCCGCCGTCACGGTTTCAAGGGATTGCTCGGCCATGTTGCTGTCTCCTCCGGTCTGAGACCTTACCGACGAGCATCCCTGAGGCAAGCGGTTCATGACGGCCTGCACACAAAATGCACGCGCGAGCAGAAATTAGTTGCACGCGCGTGCATTCATATGGAATGAATATTCCACGGACCGAAGAATCGGAACGGCATCTACGGGAGGATCACTGATGTTGAAGGTAGGCCTGCTTGGGGCGGGGCGGATTGCTGGTGTCCATGCCACTGCCATTTCCACCAATCCTGGCTCCACCCTCGTTGCGGTGTCGGATATCAACGGGGATGCCGCCGCGAAGCTTGCCGAGCAATACGGGGCCGAGGCGCTGACGACGGATGCGATCCTGAATGATCCCGCCATCGACGCGGTTCTTATCGCCACCTCGACCGACACTCATTCCGACCTGATCGAGCGGTCCACGGCGGCGGGAAAGGCAGTCCTGTGCGAAAAGCCTGTCGATCTGAGCCTCGCCCGCGCGCAGGCCTGCCAAAAGCTGGCGGCCAAGAACGGCAAGCCAGTCATGATCGGCTTCAACCGCCGCTTCGATCCCAACTTCTCGGCCCTGAAAGCTGCCGCCGACAAGGGCGAGATCGGCAAGACCGAACTTCTGTCGATCACCTCGTTCGACCCTGCGCCGCCGCCGGTGGCCTATATCAAGGTGTCGGGCGGTCTTTTCCGCGACATGATGATCCATGATTTCGACATGGCGAATTTCATCATGGGCGCGGCCCCTATCACGGTTTCGGCAGTCGGGACCAGCATCATCGATCCGGCGATTGGCGAGGCGGGCGATGTCGATACGGCAGTCGTCACACTGACCTATGCCGATGGCCGCATCGCGGTAATCAAGAACAGCCGCCGCGCGGTTTATGGCTATGACCAGCGGGTTGAACTTCTGGGATCTGAGGGCCTTCTGCAGGCGCAGAACATGCTGGAAAACACCGTGGTGAAGTCCACGACGGAGGGCGTCACCGGCGCGAAACCCACTTACTTCTTCCTCGAACGCTACATGCCCGCCTACGCAGCGGAGTGGGCGGCCTTCGTGGCGGCGGTGAACGCAGGATCAGCCCTGCCTGTGACGCTGGATGACGGTGTGGCCGCACTGGCGATGGCCGAGGCGGCGACGCAATCGGCAAAGACAGGCAAGCCAGTCGCCCTTTCCGAAGTTCTCGGGGCCTGACCGCCCCTTTCCGTAATCCGGCACTGCCGGACCACGGGCGGCACGGAGAGGCCGCCCCCACCACCAACCTTCCAGGGAGGAAGATCATGAAGAAGCTGATCGCCGGTCTCATGACCGCAACCGCACTGACCGTCGCCGCACCGGTTTTGGCGGCTGACATCATCGTCGTCGCCCATGGCCAGGCCAACGACCCGTTCTGGTCGGTCGTCAAGAACGGCGTCGAGAAGGCTGCCAAGGATACCGGCTCGAATGTAGAGTTCCGCTCGCCCGAAACCTTCGACATGGTCGCCATGTCCCAGATGATCGACGCCGCCGTGAACCAGTCGCCTGACGGGATCGTGGTGTCGATCCCCGATCCTGATGCCCTCGGCCCGTCGATCCAGCGCGCGGTTGCGGCTGGCATCCCCGTCATCTCGATGAACTCGGGTTCGGATGTTTCGAAGTCGCTCGGCGCGCTTCTGCATGTCGGGCAGGATGAGGAATCCGCAGGCCGCGCCGCCGGCGAGAAGTTGGCCGAGATGGGTGGCAAGAAGGGCATCTGCGTCAACCAGGAAGTGGGCAACGTCGCCCTCGATCTGCGCTGCAAGGGCTTCGCGGAAGGCTTCGGTGGCGAAGTGACCGTCCTGCCGACCTCGAATGACCCGACCGAAATCGAAGCCAAGGTCCGCGCAGCGCTGGAATCCGATCCGGCTGTGGACACCGTCATGGCTCTTGGCGCGGGCACTGCGGGTGAGCCGTCCGTTGCCGCCGTTAAGGCGCTTGGCAAGTCGGACGCGATCCGCGTCGCGACCTTCGACCTGTCTGCCAGCTTCCTTGAGTCGGTCAAGGCAGGCGATGCGGCCTTCGCGATCGACCAGCAGCAGTTCCTGCAGGGCTACCTGCCGGTGGTCTTCCTGTCGCTCTATGCCGATTACGGCCTCATGCCGGGCGGCAATGTTCCCTCGGGTCCGAACCTGATCACCGCCGACAAGGCCGGTCAGGTCGTCGAACTGTCCGCTCAGGGTATCCGCTGAACGGCGGAAAAGACTGGGGGCGGCGATCATCGCCGTCCCTTCTACGACGGGGAGGAAAGACCATGACTGACACATCCGGCAGCCCGTCTGCCGACGAACGCATCAAGGCCGAACCGCTGTTTGCGCGGCTGATGAAGCGGCCCGAGCTGGGGGCGATTGCGGGACTGGTCCTCGTCACCGTGTTCTTTCTTGCCACGGCAAGCGACGCGATGTTCTCTCTCTCGGGGATCCTGAACTTCCTGAGCCCAGCCGCGCAACTTGGCATCCTGGCAATCGCGGCAGCGCTTCTGATGATTGGGGGCGAGTTTGATCTGTCGATCGGCTCCATGGTCGCATTTGCGGGGATGATCTTCGGGGCGCTGGTGGTGAACCTTGGTTTGCCGTTAATCGTGGCAGTCCCCCTAACCCTGCTCTTCGCCGCCGGGATCGGTGCGGCCAACGGGGCAATCGTCCTGCGCACTGGATTGCCCTCCTTTATCGTCACGCTGGCGGGGCTTTTCATGCTGCGCGGCCTGTCCTTGGTCGGGCTGAAATGGCTGACGGGAGGATCCACCCAATTGCGCGGTATCCGGGAAGCAGTGGGTGACGATTTTCTTGCGCCGCTCTTTTCTGGCGACGCTTTTGGCGGTCTGTTTGCCTGGCTCGCGGCTTCAGGGCTTATTGAAAGCTTCGACAACGGCGCAGCCAAGGTGCCCGGTATTCCGGTTGAAATCCTCTGGTTTATCGGACTGGCGCTCGCCGCCACTTGGGTGCTGCTCCGCACGCCTGCCGGCAACTGGATTTTCGCCGCCGGAGGTGATGCGAACGCCGCGTCCAATTCGGGCGTGCCCGTCCGCAAGGTCAAGATCGCTCTGTTCATGCTGACCGCGGCCTGCGCTGCTCTTCTGGCTATCATGCAGGTGATGGACGCGGGTTCGACCGATGCACGGCGCGGGTTCCAGAAGGAGTTCGAGGCGATCATTGCGGCGGTGATCGGGGGGTGCCTGCTGACCGGCGGATACGGGTCCGCCATTGGTGCCTTCTTCGGGTCGGTCATCTTCGGAATGGTCGTGATTGGGCTGACCTACACGGACTTTGATCAGGATTGGTTCCAGGTTTTTCTCGGTGGGATGCTGCTTCTGGCCGTGATCTTCAACAACGCCATCCGCAAGCGTGTCACGGGAGAGCGCTGAGATGTCTGAACCCATCATCCGACTCGAAAACATCGAAAAACACTTCGGCAATGTCATAGCTCTGAACGGCGTAAGCTTTGATGTTCGACCGGGCGAATGCCACTGCCTGCTCGGCGACAACGGTGCGGGGAAATCGACCTTCATCAAGACGATGTCGGGCGTCCACCGTCCCACCAGAGGAACAATCACGTTTGAAGGCCGCCCGATGTCGTTTGCCAGCCCACGCGAGGCGATGGAGGCGGGGATCGCGACCGTGTTCCAAGATCTTGCAATGATCCCGCTGATGAGCGTTGCGCGGAACTTCTTCATGGGTCGTGAACCGACGCTGGGTTGGGGACCAACCAAGCGTTTCGATGTCGAGAAGGCCAACGCAATAACGATGGCGGAGATGCGCAGGATGGGCATCAACCTGCGTGGCCCGGATCAGGCCGTCGGCACCCTATCGGGCGGCGAACGCCAGACGGTAGCCATAGCCCGCGCTGTCCATTTCGGCGCGAAGGTTCTAATACTCGACGAGCCGACATCGGCTCTGGGCGTGCGCCAGACGGCAAATGTGCTCGCCACGATCGACAAAGTGCGGTCGCAGGGTGTGGGCGTCGTCTTTATTAGCCACAATGTCCGCCATGCCCTTGCCGTCGGTGACCGCTTCACTGTTCTGAACCGTGGCAAGACGCTGGGAACCGCCAAGCGCGGCGAGATCACCTCGGAGCAGCTTCAGGATCTCATGGCCGGTGGTCAGGAACTCGCCCAGTTGGAATCCACGCTCGGCGGCACCGTCTGACGTTCTCCCTGCTGGAACTTCTCCACGGTTCTGGCCTCGGGTGGTCCGGTTTCACGCCGGACCACCCACCAATTCTTTTTCTCCTGAGGAACTGCTGCGATGACCTTCCAACTTGCCGCCTGCGCTGAAATGCTGTGGCGCGACCGCCCGATCGACTGGCGGGCGAGCCGCCTAAAAGAGATGGGTTTCGGCGTGGGCCTGTGGAACTGGCCTGCCCATGATCTGGACGCATTGGAGCGGACGGGGGCGACCTTCACGATCATGAACGGCTATCTGGAGGGGCGTCTTGCCGATGCCGAAGGCGCGAAAGCGCTGTTGCGGTCGGCGCGCGAAACTGCGGCGGTCGGCAAACGCCTTGGCGTCCACCGCCTGAACCTTCATGGAACGGGTCTGGGCGACATGGGCATTCCGATTCCGCAAATGGGGTCGCACGCACCCGGCGCAGCACAGCGCGCGCAGGACACACTCCACCGTATCTGCGATCTGGGAGAAGAGATGGGTGTGGTGTTCACGCTGGAAAACCTGAACCCCATCGACCATCCAGGCTGCCCCTTCGGATCGACCGAGGCCGTCCTGTCGCTGGTCGCCGCCGTCGACCGTCCACAACTGCGCATCAATCTCGATTTATACCACACCCAGATCGGGGAAGGTGATCTGATCCGCTGGTGCAAGGCCTGCTTGCCGTGGATCGGCGAGGTTCAGGTGGCCGATAATCCTGGCCGCTGCGAGCCGGGGACAGGCGAGATCAACTACCGTGGCGTGGCAACCGCCTTGAAAGCGATTGGATACTCGGGTCCTGTCGGCATGGAGGCCTTTGCCGCAGGCGAAGAGGACATTGCGCTGGAGGCTTTCAGGAACGCATTTTCAGTATGACAGAATGAAGCGGCCGTTCGCCAGATTTGCCCAATGGCCGCTTCCCGCCCTAACCAGACACCGTGCTACATCGCTAAGCAAACCGGATCGAGCGGGCCATGCTCGGCAAATGAAGCGCAAATCCTGCCCCCTCAACCAAAATTATGCCAATATATCATATATTTGAACGGAGCCCCTCGGAACGATTCATGCGCTCAGAAATCCCTGTCAGTGTGATTAGCCGTTCGACAAGTCATCTCCGCAGAGATTGCGTCGTCCAGCTCGCCCTAACTATTCCAAGGCGCTCCAGCCAAACAGTTAGCATTCGGAAGCCTCATTGACGCCTACGGCCCTTAGCGTTGCTGTGTCGCCCCGGATGCTGATTACCGCATTCTCCGAGGCGGCCGAACGACTAGCACGGCGGCGAACTTCCGGAGATGATGGTAAGTTAAGGGCACAGACAAACGCCATTCGCACAGGCTAGTTTCAACACGCCAACTCCAAGGGGGGCCCGGCAAATGACCGCCGCCAGCCTGCAACGCGGAATCCGCGAGAACCGCGGCCAGGTCGCCCACCAACTGATTCAAGTAATGCTGGTGGGCTTTGCCCTCGGCATGACGCGTACGGTCGTGCCGGCGCTCGCAGAAACCGAGTTCGGGCTGGCGCGCGGATCGTTCCTGCTGCTCGCGTCCTTCGTCGTGGCCTTTGGCGCGGTGAAGGCGGTGATGAACTTCGTGGCCGGGCGTTGGTCAGAGCGGATCGGGCGCAAACGGGTGCTGGCTGTGGGCTGGGTCGTGGCGCTGCCGATCCCGGTGATGATCTGGGCCGCCCCAGACTGGAACTGGATCGTCTCGGCGACCGTGCTGCTGGGTGTCAATCAAGGGCTCTGCTGGTCGATGACGCAGACCGCGAAGCTCGACATCACCAAGGCCGAGGAACGCGGGCTCACCATGGGGCTGAACGAATTCTCCGGCTATGTCGGCGTGGCGATCGCGGGCATCCTGACCGCCTATGCCGCCGAGGCCTTGGGCGCGCGGACGGGGCTTCTGGTCTTTGGTATGGCCGTGATCCTGCTGGCGCTGGTGCTGACGGTTGTCTGGGTCAAGGACACGCTGCCATGGGCGAAGGCAGAAACTGCCGCGCACAAGGCCGCGCCGCCGAAATCCCTGCCGCGTTATCCGAAGGGCTTCTCGGAACACCCGACGACCCGCGAGGTTTTCGCACTGATGAGCTGGCGCGACCGGCGGCTCTTCGCGATCTCCCAGGCCGGGCTGGTCGAGAAGTTCGTCGATGCGCTGGTCTGGGCGCTGTTCCCGGTCTTCCTTGTGACCCAAGGCGCGACCATGACCGAGGTCGGCTGGATCGTCGGCACCTACGGTTTTGTCTGGGGCGGCTCGCAGCTCTTCACCGGGCGGCTGTCGGACCATGTTGGCCGGTTCTGGCCAAACGTGCTCGGCATGTGGATCTGTGGCGCGGGCGTGGCGATGGTGGTCATGGGCACGGGCGCGCTCTGGTGGTCGGTCTCGGCCGGAGTTGCGGGCTTTGGCATGGCGCTCCTCTATCCGAACCTCTCGGCGGCGGTGGCCGACATCACCCCGCCCGCCTGGCGCGGCTCGGCCATCGGCATCTACCGTTTCTGGCGCGACCTCGGCTACGCTATCGGCGCGCTCGGCCTCGGGCTTGCGGCCAACCTGACCGGCGCTGCGGAAGCCGCCTTCTGGTTCGTCGCGATCTCCATGTTCGTCTCCGGCGGCCTGCTGTTCTGGCTGTCTGAGGAGACGCATCCGCGCCTGAACCCCGCGACTGACGGAGCAACCCCATGAAACACCTGATCCTTCTGAACGACCCGCCCTATGGCACCGAGCGCAGCTTCAACGGCTTGCGCATGGCCCACGCTCTGGCCAAGAACGACCCTGAGGCCGAGATCACCGTCTTCCTCATGGCCGACGCGGTGCTCTGCGCCAAGGCGGGGCAGAAGACGCCGGACGCCTACTACAACCTCGAACGGATGCTCCGCCGTGTCCTCACCGCTAAGGGACGTGTCTTGATGTGCGGCACCTGCATGGATGCGCGCGGCCTCGCCGAGGGCGACATCATGGAAGGCGCGACTCGCTCAACCATGGACGAACTCGCCCAGGCGACGCTCGCCGCCGACAAGGTTCTGATGTTCTGATGGCCGGGATGCTGACGCTCGCCGCCCTCGCGGACGACCCGGAACGCTTCCACCTGATCGACGTCGGCGATGCCGAAGACTACGTCGCCACCCAGGTGACGGGCGGCATACCCCGCTGGCCGAACTCGAAGACCGGGCGAGTGAAATCCCTGCCGACAAGACGTCCATGATCATCTGCGGCAAGGGTGGCGGGCGGTTGGCAGAGGGCGCGGCGATCCTGAACAGGCTCAGCCACCCGGACGCCCTCTGGCTCGAAGGCTGCACGACCGGCTGGCTCGCGAGGGACACCTGAATACCAAGAGGCCCGAGTGAAGGAGACCCAGAATGCTTCTGCAACGACCTTTGGCGGCAGCGACTGTCGCGTTTGGCCTGCAAACAGCGTTGGCGCTGACAAAGATCACCGCCTACAAGCCTTAAGCTCTCAATCCAACGGTTGAGTGTTGCCCCGTCAGACTGACCCGACAGGAAGAGCTATGCCTGATGCCACACTGCCGCTACCGCCGATCTTGTCAGAAAAAGGTCACGACGCCCCATCGGCCTTCACACCCGAAAGCCTGCTGCGCGAGGCGCGCCGTCAGAAGGGCGCGGAGGCCGTCGCGGTGCCGAAGGTCTGTTTGCTTGACCCCGACGGCGACATCGTGCGTCAACTCCGCGCAGAGGGTCGTGTGCGACGGCACGAAGGATGGGTCTGCTAACACACGGACATGTGGGTGTTCGATCTGAAGGGCCACGAGATCGGCGTCGTGGGCTGCGCTGTCGGCGCTTCCTTCGCTGTGCTCGTCGCCGAGGAGATGTTCGCCTCGGGATGCGACCTCCTGATCAGCTTCATCTCCTCGGGACAGATCACGCCGCAGGGCGCACCGCCGTATTTTATCCTGATCGACCGGGCGCTGCGCGACGAGGGCACAAGCTATCACTACCTTCCGCCCTCGGACTGGAGCACCGCGCCCGAGCATCTTCTTTCGCGGCTGGATGGCGCGTTCGAGGGCGGTCCCCGCGTACTCACCGGCGCGACGTGGACGACCGATGCACCCTTCCGCGAGACGGAGGCCGCCATCGCTGCGGCGCGATCACGAGACATTCTGGCGGTCGAGATGGAAGCGGCCGGACTCTATGCATTCGCTCGGGCCCGGGATCGGGACGTCATATGCCTCGCCCATGTGACGAACCAGATGGGTACCATCGAAGGCGACTTCGAGAAGGGCGAGGCGAACGGCACGGCCGATGCCTTGGCGGTGGTGTCGCGGATTCCCGGCAGAGTCGGCTGACCGGCTTATCCCACCCGCGCCAAGTCGATCCCGCTGAGTGCCGCAACGATCACAACGCCCCAGGGCTGCATCTTCCAAGCCATCAGCAGCACAAAGCAAGCCAAGGCCAACGTGAAATTGCTCATGTCGCCAATAGCGCTGGTGAAGACCGGCGAATATCAGCCGCCAATTCAACCAGGGCAGACCCCCATTTCGCCTTTCGTGCCGGTCCCGCGCTTTCAGCGTGCCGCATGACCCCAGGTAGTTGAACGGTTCCATGCGACAGCTGTTCAGAACCTTTGGCTGACGGCTCGGTCTGAAGGGATTGGTATGGATTGGGTCAGTATCTTTCGGTCGGGGGCGTTAAGCGATATCCTTAGCTTGCCAGAAAGCGTTGTTGCCGTGGCTTGGCTTTGCCTTGGATACGTCGAAAAGCTTTACGACCAGCCCGAATTGGCGGCGAAGGGTTGGGCAAGCCGCCTGCCGCTTGAGCAGTTGATCTATCACGACGCCTGGGGTCAGTGCGAGGGGGCACGGGACGTCACGTCAGACGTGACGCCGCCTGCTTGGTAGGATCGCGGCAGGGAGCGCCCCTGCGCCCGTCTGTCAGACGTAAAACAATGGCGTGGCCAGGCCGCATGGCACCCTGTGAAAGGATTGCCTTCTGTCATGCGCGACTGGCCTTTTCCCTTGCCGCCACGAAGCTGATCGCCACCCAGATCGCAAGGCGCAGTGCCATCGCACCCATCGTCCGCGCCTCGTATGCTGTCCCGCGCCAGACCTCCCAGAGAAACACCGCAAAGATCGCTCCTGTCGCGAGGGTGATGGCGATGGCGAGGCCGGTTGCCCAGCCGGTCCGATACCAAAGCCCCAGACCCGCGATGATGTAGGCAAACCCTGCCAGGAAGTTGAACCACAGAACGAACAGGACGACGGCCCCCATGTCGGCGCCACCAAAAAGGGCGCGGCCTCCAGAAACGATGGTCAGGAGACCGAAGACGATTGCGAAAACGGCGACGGCCGTCAGGGGCTTGCTGCGGGCGGGCATGGCCTTCTCCTTGGTTCAGCTGTCCACGAGACGACCATCGCGCAGGTGGATCAGTCGGTCGAAACGGTCGAAGATCTTTTCATCATGCGTAACAGCGATAATGCAGGCCTTCTGTTCGCTGGCGAGTTTACGCAGAAGGTCCATCACAAGCTGCGCCCGACCACTGTCCAACGCAGCCGTGGGTTCATCGGCCAGGATGATCCGGGGGCGGTTCGCCAGCGCGCGGGCAATGGCGACGCGTTGCGCTTCGCCCCCGGAAAGCAGGGCCGGCTTCACCTTGGCCCGATACCCGACTTCAAGGTAATCAAGCAATTCGCGTGCCCGTTCGCGGCCTTTTTCGGAAGGCCAGCCCGCAAGGTCCAGCACGACCGAGACGTTCTCTTCGGCGGTCAGGAAGGGCAACAGGTTGTGCGCCTGAAAGATGAAGCCGATCTTGTCCAGGCGCAGCCGTCGCAGATCGCTGCGGAGCCATTTGCCGTCGAACACCGCATCGCCATCCAGTTCGACCCGGCCCGCTGTCGGGGCAAGAATGCAGCCGATCACGTTCAGCAGCGTCGTCTTGCCCGAACCGGACGGGCCCAGCAGCGCGATGACTTCGCCGACATGCACCCGCAGATCCACGGACCGCAAGGCATCGACCCGGGTCTCGCCCTCGCCATAATGTTTGGCAACGCCCCGCACATCGACCAGAATGTCGCCCGGCACCATGAGTCAGCCCCCGAGCGCTGTGGCTGGGTCAACCTTCAGCGCCGCGCGGACGCCAAGACCCGAGGCAACAAGGCAGACTATCAGGATGATGCCGGTCAGCACCAGCGCGTTGAACGGCTCAAGCAAAACGCGGCGGGGAAAGCTGTCCTTGACCAGAAGGATCAGGGCCAGCCCGATCCCGAGGCCGGAGATGCCAAGGATCAGCGCCTGTTGCACGATCAGGCCCACGATGGTTCGATCCGGAGCGCCGATCAGCTTCAGGGTAGCGATCTGCTTCAGCTTCTCCATGGTCATCGTGTAGATGATGAGCGCAATCATCACGGCGCTGACAGACAGCAGGATCCCCAGGAACAGACCGATCTGGCGCCGCGCCCGGTCCACCACCGAGGCAAGCAGAAGCTGCTCCTGTTCACCTTGGCTGAGGGCGGAGAGGTGTTTCCATTGGCGAACCGTCGCGGTCAGAAGCGCCACATCCGCACCGGGCTCCAGCCGGGCAATAACGGCGGCCACCGTGGGGGCGCGCAGGCCGCCATCGCCCCGGGCCGCCTGCACCCGAGCAGCGGCTGGGTCCATCGTCGTCTGTAACGTCATGGTATCAGCCAAAGTCACATAGACCGCCGGATCGCCGCCCGAGTTCATCGCATCCTCGACCAATCCCACGACGGTAAAGCGGTCGCGTCCCAGCCGGATGGTCTCTCCGGGCACCAGACCGGTCTTGCGGTCTGCCACCAGTTCAAAGTGGCTTCTGCCCAGCCCCCGCCCTTCGGCAATGCGCTGCGGTCCGCCGGGACGACCGGGTTCAAAGCCGATTACATAGAGCCGCAAGGTCTTGCCGGCATGGCTGGCCTCGATCGTCTGGTAGGTGATGGCCCCGGCCTCGGCCACTCCGGGCATGCGGGCCACGGCGTCCCGGGTCGTGGCCGGGATGCTTGACGCTTCGGCAAAGGGGCCTTGTGTGCCAGCCTCGACCACCCAGACATCAGCGGCAGGGGCCTTCACGACGGCCAGGGCATCGGCGACAAGGCCGTTGTAGATGCCGATCATCGCCAGCACGACCGTCATCAGAAGCCCAAGTCCCAAACAGGTCAGGACAAAGCGGAAGAGGCCATGGCGGATATCCTTGATGGCAAGGTTCATGGCGCAGCTCCGATGCGGGCAAGCCGACCTTCATCCACGCCTTGCAGCGGGACGGCCACGACCTGCGCAGCATCGGGCAACGCGCCCGTCACTTCCACCCGGCCACGGTCGTCACGCGCACCGAATGTCAGGTCGGCGCGCGAAAGCCTCCCGTCCTCGACGATCCAGACCGTGCCGCGATACCCGTCGAAGCCGAAAATCGCCACTTCAGGCACCATCAGGGCCGTGGCGCGTGTGGCAGTCAGGATGCGCACCTCGGCTTGTTCGCCCAGAAACATTTGCGGCGGGCAATCCGAGCAGGTCAGCCAGACGCGGCGTTCCTCGTTCACCCGGTCGCTTTCCACTCCGATGCGGGCGATCGTGCCCGTGAATTCGCTGGCAGGCTGAGACCGCAGACGGATGGTGCCGGGCTGGCCAAGGGCCAGCTGACCAGCGCGTTCTTCGTCGATATAGGCCTGAATCCAGATCGTATCGGGGTCGATCAAGGTAAAGATCGGATCGCCCGCGCGAACCACGGCTCCGGTTTCGGCCAAGCGTGTCACAACCAGCGCATCAAAGGGCGCGGTCAAGCGGTGACGGTCCAGCAGCGTCTGTTCAAGTTGCAGGGCAGCGACTGCATCCTGCCCCTGAGCGCGAATGACGGCGAGTTCCGCTTCTGCAACTTTCACGTCAGCACGAGCGACGTCTTCATCTCGCTGCGCCTCCTCCGCGCGCTGAATGGATGCGGCTTCCTGTCGGGTCAACTCGGCCTGCCGGCGGTTGGCCGCCTCGCGCTGCGCCAGGATTGCCGTGGCGCGGAGGACTGCGGCTTCGGCCTTGGCCTGATTGGCAGCGTTCGCCGCCACGGCGGCTTGGGCACGGGCGAGCCGCGCTTCCTGCTCATCCTGATTCAGCGCGGCCAGCGCTTGCCCCTGTGCCACGCGGTCACCTGCATCGACCGTAAGCGACATCAGTGTTCCGCTGGACTCAAACCCCACGCGCGCCAGCACCCTCGCCTCGACGGTTCCGAGGCCGTAGATCCGAAGCGCCACATCCGTTTCGGGCTGCACGACCGCCACCGTCAACGGACGCTCGGTCAGGAACATCGCTGCTGCACCGATGCTCAGGGTCGCAACCGTCGCAAAGATCCAGATAGTTCGCATCGATCAGCCCTCTTTCGCACAAAGCAGGTGCAGCTGGACATCCAGAAGGCGAGATCCTTCGGCCTGCAGGCCAAAGTCGCGCGCGCCAAGTGACCAGCGGATCGCCAGCCCCTGCACTAGGGATGTCAGCAAGACCGCCACATCCGCTGCTGCAACGTCATCGCGCAGGGTGCGGCATTGCTGGCCCTGCGCGACTTCGCGCATAAGATGGCCATGGAAAGCGGTCAGCCGCCCGCGGAATGCTGTGCGCAGGGCCGAGTTCTCGACATTCAGTTCGCGGGAAAACAGCAGCATGGGCATCGCGGGTGTTGCTGCGATCTGGTCCAGTTGCGCCCGGATCAGCGCCCGGATCCTGTCAACCGGCAGGTCAGCCTGAGCCACAGCCGCATTCCAGGCATTGGTCAGCGTTTCGGCCACCTGGTCGGCCACGGCACTCCACATTGCAGCCTTTGTTGGAAAATGCCTGAACAAGGCAGCCTGCGTCACGCCGACTTCGTTGGCTACGGCGCCTGTCGTCACCCGGTCCGGGCCGATCTGGTCGGCCAAGGCAAGGATCGTTGCCACGATTTCAGCCTTGCGGAGATCTGACGTCTTGCGCATCGATTCATCCAAGAAAGTAAGTGATTAATCACTTACATAATCGAATGAAGGAGTCAACTTTCCAAGTCAGACGATCGGTCTCGCACCGGAAAGCGAGAGCTCGACAGGATCGTTCCTGCCTCGTCCACCGTGAACCGGCAGGCGCGATTGGTGTGGCGGAACGTCAGGCGCCAGCGTCCCGCGTCCGTCCCCACCCCGGCCTCGCAGATCGATGTCAGGGCACCGATGCGCATCGACTCGCGAACGTCGGACTCGGTCATTCCGAATGCTTCGGCGAGCAAGATTGCCGGAACGACAAAGCCTGCACCGTCACGTTCCACCTGCGTCATTGCGACACCACGAGGTTCTTTGGCAGCGGGGGCAGGGCGATATCGGCCAGTGTGGATCGGTCGAGATCCATGAGAAAAGCTGCTTCAGCGGAACGCAGACGCGCCTTAAGCCGACAGCGCGTGTCTATCGAACAGGCACCCCCATCGGCCCCGAAACATTCGACCAAGGGCTGCCCTTCTTCCAACAACCGGATGACTTGGCCAAGCCGGATCTCGGCCGCCGGTCGGGCCAGCACGGCGCCACCGCCGCCGCCGCGCCGGGTTTCGATCAGGCCTGCGCGCGCCAGATGCTGGATGATCTTGGCCAGATGATTGCGGGACAGGCACAAGGCTTCGGCCAGTTCGGCCGTGGAGATGGCGCGCGACGGATCGGCGGCCATCCGCATCAGCATCCGTAGCCCGAAGTCGGTGAAGGAGGTCAGCCGCATGAGGTCGGTTTCCTTGAATAGGTATTTACAATACCCATTAGCAGGCCTAAGCCGAAGCGCAAGACGGAGACTCAGATGTCCAGCGCAGCTGTCAGCTTGTCCATCCCGACAACCAGGCCGGAAGTGACGGCCGCCCTAATGGCAGAAACGGGTCTTAGCCCCGATGTTCTGCGCGATCTGGTGCACCGCTTTTACGGCTGTGTACGTGCAGATTCCGTTCTGGGGCCGATCTTTGCGGCCCGCATCACCGATTGGGCTATGCATCTTGAGCGGATGGTGACGTTCTGGTCCTCGGTCGCCTTGATGACCGGGCAGTATCATGGCCGGCCGGTGCCCGCGCATACTCCGTTGCCGATCAATGCGGCACATTTCGACCGCTGGCTTGCGCTGTTCCGCGCGACAGCTATCGATACCTGCGCGCCTGCGGGAGCCTTGCACCTGATCGAACGCGCCGAGCGGATCGCCCATTCCCTGCACATCGCCGTTCAGTCAGCCCAAAGCGACCCCGTCGCCCCACCCAAACTGTTCACCTGACAGGAGACCTCACATGACCGAAGCTGCAGCGCCGTCTGAGCCGACCGCCCTGACCCGGCACATCGAGGCGCGCTACCATTCCCGCCACAGGGAGCAGCTGCCGCAACTGGTGGCAATGGCCGAGCGTGTCGAGGACGTGCACTTCGGCGACGTGGGCGTGCCGGACGGACTGTCGGCCCTGCTGCACCAGATGATCGGCGAGTTGGAGGTGCATATGAAGAAAGAGGAACTGATCCTGTTTCCTGCGATCCGCAAGGGAGGGATGCCCGGCATCGAGACTCCGATCGCGGTGATGCGCGCCGATCATGCCGGGTATGACCTCGAGCTGGCCGAGATCTTCCGACTGACCGCAAACCAGACCTTGCCCGACGGGGCCTGCGGCACCTGGACCGGGCTTTACCGTGGACTGGATGAGTTCACCCGTGACCTGACCGAGCACATGCGGTTGGAGAACGACGTGCTGTTCCCGCAGTTCGAGGCGGAGCGGCGCGCCGATGTCTGAGCCGGGCCGATTCGCCTCGTCCCCCTGCATGGCTTGCGAGATCGCCCCGGACTACTTCGATCCGCTGGCTGTGGACCCAGAGCAGGCGCGCGACGTCGCCCGCTGGCGCAAGGCCGAGCGCGCGCGATTGCTGGCAGACCGTCAGGCCCTGTTCGTGTCGCAGCGTCATGCAGCGGCAGACATGATTGCCACGCGTCTCGATACCCTGCTGGCCGAACGTTTCCCGAGCGTCGACGGGCTGACGCTCTCGGCTTGGTGGCCGATCAAGGCGGAACTGAACTTGCGGCCCTGGCTGGAAAGCCTGCTCGCACGCGGCGCGCGCGTCACATTGCCCGTGGTCACAGCGCCCGCTGCACCACTGGCGTTCCGCCCTTGGACGCCAGATTGCAAGATGATGCAGGGCTTCTGGAAGATCCCGGTCCCGGCTGACGGGCCAGAGGTTGTGCCTGACCTGACCCTTGCCCCCTTGGTGGGCTGGGACCCGGCAGGGTTTCGGCTGGGCTACGGCGGGGGCTACTTTGACCGCACGCTCGCTGTGTTGTCGCCTCGCCCGATGACCATCGGCATCGGTCTGCAATCTGCCCGGCTTGCCACCATCTTTCCCCAACCCCACGACATCGCACTGGACATCATCCTGACCGAGGCCGGGGTCCAGTTCGATCAGAAGGACGCATGATGACCACCACTGCCGAACAGATGCGCGCCTGGACCGGCCCTGCGATCCTGACCTACGGGTTCCGGCCATTCTTCTTCGGGGCCGCGACCTGGGCTGCGCTGGCCATGACGATATGGGTGCCGATGCTGTCTGGTCATCTGACGCTGCCCACCGCCTTCGACCCAGTTAGCTGGCACGCGCACGAATTCCTGTTCGGCTACCTGGGCGCGGTGATTGCGGGGTTTCTCTTGACCGCTGTGCCAAACTGGACAGGCCGGTTGCCCATTGTGGGCTGGCGGCTTGGCGGGCTGTTCTTCCTGTGGCTGGCCGGGCGCGTGGCGGTTGCGGTGTCGGGCGCCCTGCCCGCCGGAATGGCGGCAGCGGTCGATCTGGCCTTTCCGCTGGTTCTGGCCGTTGCCATTGGGCGCGAGATCGTGGCGGGCAAGAACTGGCGCAATCTGATCGTGCTGGCGATGCTGGCGGTCTTTGCCCTTGGCAACGGCCTTTATCACTGGGAGGCGGCGCGAGGCGACTATGCCGCCCAGGGCTATGGCCTGCGGCTGGGGCTGGCGGCGGGAGTGATGATGATCGCGGTCATCGGCGGGCGGATCGTGCCCAGCTTTACCCGCAACTGGCTGGTCCGGCGGGGGCCCGGGCGGCTGCCTGCCCCGCCGATGCAGGGGTTCGACAAGCTGGCCTTGTTGTCGCTTCTGGTGGCGCTGGTGCTGTGGGTCGCCCTGCCCCTGTGGCCTGGCACAGGGGCCGCCCTGGGACTGGCGGGGCTGCTGCACGCCATTCGTCTTGCACGTTGGGCGGGGTACCGCACGGGGGCCGAGCCTTTGGTGACGGTGCTGCATGTGGGCTATGCCTTCCTGCCGCTTGGGGCATTGGCGCTGGCCGTCGGGATCCTGATGCCAGAGGTCTTCGCCATGGCCGCCGCGCAGCATCTGTGGATGGGCGGTGCCGTCGGGCTGATGACCCTTGCGGTGATGACGCGGGCGACCCTGGGCCATACCGGGCAGGACCTGCACGCGGGCCCCGGCACGATCGCCATCTATGCGGCGCTGGTCATCGCAGTCATGGCGCGGGTCGCGGGGGGGGTCTGGCCTGCGGAGGCGACCGGCTTGCACAGCCTTGCCGGGCTGGCGTGGATCGGGGCCTTTGGCGGCTATGCCGTTCTGTACGGGCGATTTCTGCAGCGCCTGCCGCCTACGAAACGGATCTGACCGGGCATGGGCTGGAACGAATTCGCCTTTGCCTTCGCGGCCTTCTTCCTGACCCACTCCATTCCGATCCGCCCTCCGCTGCGGCCCTGGGCGGTGGCACGGCTGGGGTATGCTGGCTTTGGCATCGCCTATTCGGCTCTCTCACTGGCCGTGCTGGTTTGGTTGATCGCGGCAGCGAGTCGGGCACCCTATGTGCCGCTTTGGGACTGGGCACCGTGGCAGAACCATGTCGTGCTGACCGTAATGCTCCCCGTCTGCTTGGTGCTGACTGCGGCGATGGCCCGACCGAACCCCTTTTCCTTCGGCGGCGCGCAGAATGACCGGTTCGACCCGGCGAGCCCCGGCATCATCCGCCTGACGCGGCATCCCCTGCTTCTGGCGCTCGGGATATGGTCAGCGGCGCATATCCTGCCGAACGGGGATTTGACGCATGTTATCCTGTTCGGCACTTTCGCCGGTTTCGCGATGCTTGGCGGCCGCCTAGTCGACCGGCGGCGACAGCGAGAGATGGGGCAGCGCTGGCACGACCTGCGCGCGGCCATTTCGGAAAGCCCCGCAATGCCATCCCTGACTGGCCACACCCTTCTGCGCCTGCTTGCCGGGCTGCTGCTCTATGCGGGGCTGATCTGGCTGCACCCCCTGGTGATCGGGGTGGACCCTCTGGTCTGATGCCTCAGGTGGACCCGTCGTCGATCAGCGGGTTCGGCCTGGCAAACCGCTCGAACTCGGCCTGGTTGGTGATGGTGATGCGCGTTCCGTCAACCTCCAGACCATAGGGTTGCAACCCCTTGAAGGCGCGGCTCAGGTTTTCGGCAGTCATCCCTAGCACCGAAGCGAGGCGGCGCTTTTCATAGTCAAGCACGAACGAAGCCGCCCCTCCGGTCCGCCGCTGCTGGCGGAGCAGATAGTTCGCGAGCCGCTCCAGCGACGTCCGCAGCTTTAGATCCTTCTGCGCCTTGATGACCGAGCGGTAGCACTGCGCCAGTTCCGTCACTACGGCGCGGGCAAAGTTACCGTCTATGTCGAAGACGGCGCGCACGTCCTGACTTGGGATCAGGGCGATCCGGCTTTTCTCCAATGTGCGGGCAGACATCAGGTAAGGTGCATCCTTGATCGTGGCCGCCAGGATGAAGGTCGAGATGGGCCGAACAGTCGCAAGGCTGGTCTCACGGCCATTCCAGGCCGAGACGAGGTCAACCGAACCGGACAGCACAACATGCAGGAAGTCGCTCGGGTCGCCCTCGGTGATAAGCTCGATCTGCGCCGGGAAGTTCTGGACATAGGCGCCGCGCATCAAGGCCGAGAAATTCTCGTCCGCCATCTGTGAAAACAGCGTGAGGTCGCGAATCTCCTTGAATGATGAATCGGGCATCCTGTTGTCCTTCAAGGTGCTTTACCAGAGTGCATTTCCCCTGTTGATAATTGTCAAGACTTCAATTGATCACCGCCGGGCTTGCCTTGATGCACCCAGCGCGAGAGCCTGACAAATCTTGATACCCCATTTATTTCAATAAGAAATCCGCAACAGATGATCTAGATCAACCTCTTTGGCCTGCGTGGATCTCAGGACTGGCATCAATCCCACTGGGGAAACTGCCTCCCTCTTGCCGGAGATCCCGCCATGCAGACCGCAACGACAGCCTCGCGCGCCGACCAGACCCGCGCCCTGACGCTGAGCACGATCGCCTTCACCGCCTGTTTCGCCGTCTGGACGATCTTTTCGATCATCGGCGTCGCCATCAAGGGCGAGCTGGGGCTCAACGATACGCAGTTCGGCCTCTTGGTCGCTACCCCGATCCTGACCGGTTCGCTGACCCGCATCTTCCTTGGGGTCTGGACCGAGAAGTATGGCGGACGTTTGGTGTTCTCCACGCAAATGCTGCTGGCGGCCCTGGCGACCTGGGCGCTGACCTTTGCCGACAGCTATCCGATGTATCTGTTGGCCGCATTGGGAGTCGGTCTGGCGGGTGGGTCGTTCATCATCGGCGTGGCCTATGTCAGCCGCTGGTATGATGCAGGCCATCAGGGCACTGCGCTTGGGATCTTTGGCGCGGGCAATATCGGGGCGGCGGTGACCAAGTTCGTCGCGCCCTTCGTGATGGTGGGATTTGGCTGGCAAGGGGTAGCGAATGTCTGGGCCGCGGGCCTGGCGCTGATGGCGGTGATCTTCTTTGTTTTCGCCAAGGACGATCCCTCGCTCGTTGAACGTCGCCGGACCGGGGCAAAGCCCCCGAGTTTCGCCCAGCAGTTCGCGCCCCTGAAGAACCTGCAGGTTTGGCGCTTCTCGCTCTACTACTTCTTCGTCTTCGGCGCCTTCGTCGCGCTGGCGCTTTGGTTGCCGCACTACCTGATCGACGTCTACGGCGTCGATGTGCGCACTGCAGGCATGGCGGCCGCCTCGTTCAGCCTGTCGGCCAGCCTATTCCGGGCCTATGGCGGACACCTTTCCGACAAGTTCGGCGCGCGGTCGGTCATGTACTGGACCTTCGGCTTTTCGATGCTGTTCCTGTTCATGCTGTCCTACCCGCCGACCGACTATGTCATCCAGGGCAAGGATGGCGTCATCGCCTTCTCCACCAGCATGGGGCTGTGGCCCTTCATCGCCACGCTCTTCGCGCTTGGCTTCTTCATGAGCCTTGGCAAGGCGGCGGTGTTTAAGCATATCCCCGTCTACTACCCCAACAACGTGGGCGCCGTCGGTGGTCTGGTCGGCATGATCGGCGGGCTTGGTGGGTTCGTCCTGCCTATCGCATTTGGCGCTCTGCTGGATCTCACCGGCATTTACACGTCCTGCTTTGCGCTTCTGTTCGTGCTGGTCGGGATCGCGCTGACTTGGATGCATCTGTCGATCCGCGCGATGGAACGCGCCGCGCATGGTGAGGCGCTGGACCGCCTGCCGCAGCTGCCCGAGATGCAGCCGATCCACCACCCCGAGCGCACCGCCATGCCGCGTGTGCTCGAGGATTGGCGGCCCGAGGATGCGGCTTTCTGGGCCGACAAGGGCCGTGCCATCGCACGCCGCAACCTATGGCTGTCGATCCCGGCGCTGCTTCTGGCCTTCTCGGTCTGGATGGTCTGGTCGATGGTGGTGGCGAAGCTTCCGCTGATCGGATTTGCCTTCACGCCCGAGCAGCTGTTCTGGCTGGCCGCACTGCCTGCGCTGTCGGGGGCAACGCTGCGCATCTTCTACGGCTTCATGGTGCCGATCTTTGGCGGGCGGCTCTGGACGACGATTTCCACCGCCTCGTTGATGCTGCCCGCCATCGGCATCGGCTATGCCGTGCAGAATCCGGAAACCCCCTACTTCATCTTCCTGGTTCTGGCGCTTCTTTGCGGGCTTGGCGGGGCCAACTTCGCCTCCTCCATGGCCAACATCGGCTACTTCTTCCCTAGGGCGGAAAAGGGCAATGCGCTGGCCTTGAATGCGGGCCTCGGCAACCTGGGCGTCAGTGTCATGCAGTTCCTGGTGCCGCTGGTCATCACCGCCGGAGTCTTCGGGGCAATGGGTGGCGAGGGCGTGGCGCTGAAGGATGGCGGCACGCTCTGGCTTCAGAACGCAGGCTTCATCTGGGTGCCGTTCATCCTGGCCTCGACCATCGCGGCCTGGGTGGGGATGAACGACATCGCCGATGCCAAGGCAAGTTTTGCCCAGCAATCGGTGATCTTCGGCCGCACGCACAACTGGCTGATGTGCGTCCTTTACATCGGCACCTTCGGCAGCTTCATCGGCTATTCGGCGGGTTTCCCGCTTCTGTCGAAGATCGCCTTCCCCGATGTGAACGCGCTGCAATACGTCTTCCTCGGGCCGTTGGTCGGCGCGCTGAGCCGTGCCGGCACGGGCTGGGTTGCGGATCGGTTCGGCGGCGGCCGCGTCACCTTCTGGGTCTTTGCCGGAATGATCGTGTCGGTTCTGGCCGTGATCTTCTCGCTGCAGGCCGGCAGTTTCCCTGGGTTCTTCGCAGGCTTCATCGCGCTGTTCTTCTTCACGGGGGTCGGCAATGCGTCCACCTTCCAGATGATCCCGGTCATCATGGGCAAGGAAGTGCCGCGCCTTATGCCGCAGTTGGCCGGTGCTGACCGCGCCCGCCAGATCGCGATGGAGTCGAGCGGCATCGTCGCCTTCACCAGCGCCATCGGCGCCTATGGCGGATTCTTCATCCCCAAGGCCTATGGCTCTTCCATCGCGATGACCGGCTCACCCGTCGGCGCGCTGTGGCTGTTCCTGGCCTTCTACGTGATCTGCCTGGTCCTGACCTGGGTCGTCTACACCCGGCCCGGCGGACTTCTTCATGACATCGAGCGTGGTCGCGCATTTGCAGCCTCCCACCCTGCCGAATAACGAAAGGACGCCAAGATGAGCCACCTGCTCGACAGACTGAACTTCTTCCAGAAGAAGACGCTGGAAACCTTCTCGGACGGCTGGGGCGAAACCACGCGCGAGGATCGGGGTTGGGAGGATACCTACCGGAACCGTTGGCGGCACGACAAGATCGTGCGCTCGACCCACGGGGTGAACTGCACCGGGTCCTGCTCGTGGAAGATCTACGTCAAGTCCGGCATCGTGACCTGGGAGACGCAGCAGACCGACTATCCGCGCACCCGCGCAGGCCTGCCCAACCATGAACCGCGCGGCTGTGCACGCGGGGCGTCCTACAGCTGGTATCTCTACAGCGCGAACAGGGTGAAGAACCCGCTGATCCGGGGCAGCCTGATGCGCGCATGGCGCAAACTGCGGGCGACGATGCCGCCCGTGGCTGCCTGGGCCGCGATCCAGAGCGATCCCGCCCTGCGCGCCAGCTACACCAAGACCCGCGGCAAGGGTGGTTTCGTACGCGCCACCTGGGACGAGGCGACCGAGATCGTCGCCGCCGCCAACGCGCATACCGCCAAGGTCTGGGGACCGGACCGGGTGTTCGGCTTCTCGCCCATCCCGGCGATGTCCATGGTCAGCTATGCGGCGGGGTCACGCTACCTTTCGCTTCTGGGCGGCACCTGCATGTCTTTCTACGACTGGTACTGCGATCTGCCGCCCGCCTCGCCGCAAACCTGGGGCGAACAGACCGACGTGCCGGAATCAGCCGACTGGTACAACGCGGGCTTCCTGATGCTTTGGGGGTCGAACGTGCCGCAGACGCGCACGCCGGACGCCCATTTCTACACCGAGGTCCGCTATCGCGGCACCAAGTCCGCCGTGGTCAGCCCCGACTATTCCGAAGCCGCCAAGTTCGGCGACATCTGGCTTAACCCGCAGGCGGGCACCGACGCGGCGCTGGCTATGGCCATGGGCCATGTGATCCTGCGTGAATTCCACCTCGACCGGCAGGCCGAGTACTTCGAGGATTACGCCCGCAAATACACCGACATGCCAATGCTGGTGGTGCTGGACGAACAGGACGGCCGCCTTGTTCCAGGACGGATGCTGCGGGCCGAGGATTTCGACGACAAGCTGGGCGAGGCGAACAACCCCGACTGGAAGACCGTCGCCTTCGATGAGGCGACGGGCCGCTTCGTTGCCCCCAACGGCTCCATCGGCTTCCGCTGGGGTGAGGAAGGCAAATGGAATCTGGTCGAGGAGGCTGGCAATGCCGAGACGCGGTTGCGCCTGAGCCAGATCCTTGATGAACACCACGACAGCATCGTCGGTGTGGACTTTCCCTATTTCGGCGGCACGGCGACGGGTGACTTCGTCAAATGCGACGCGCCCGAGGTGCTGACCCGGAATATCCCCGCACGGAAAGTGAAATTGCCTGATGGGCGTGAGGCGCTGGTGGCCACGGTCTTTGACCTTTTCTGCGCCAACTACGGGCTGGATCGGGGGCTGGGCGACGACTGGGTGTCGAAAAACTTTGACGACGACACACCCTACACCCCCGCCTGGGCGGAGAAGATCACAGGTGTCGCACGGGAAAAGATCATCGCGGTGGCCCGTGAATTCGCAGGCAACGCCGAAAAGACCCGGGGCAAGTCCATGGTCATCCTCGGGGCCGGTCTGAACCACTGGTACCACATGGACATGAACTATCGCGGCATCATCAACATGCTGGTGATGTGTGGTTGCATTGGTCAAGAAGGTGGCGGCTGGTCACATTACGTCGGGCAGGAAAAGTTGCGTCCTCAGACCGGCTGGGCGCCGCTGGCCTTCGCGCTCGACTGGAACCGCCCGCCGCGGCACATGAATTCGACCTCTGCCTGGTATGCCCATACCGACCAGTGGCGCTATGAAACTCTGCGCGCGGGCGAAATCTTGTCGCCCACAGCCCCAAAGGGCGACTGGGACATCAGCCTCATTGACTACAACATCCGGGCGGAACGGATGGGCTGGCTGCCATCGGCCCCGCAGCTCAAGACCAACCCGCTGGAGGTGTCGAAGGCCGCCAAGGCGGCGGGCAAGGACATTAAGGAGTTCGTCGCCGCTGAACTGAAATCCGGCAAGCTGGAAATGTCCTGCGAGGATCCGGATGCGCCGGAAAACTGGCCGCGTAACCTGTTTGTCTGGCGGTCCAACCTGCTGGGCTCGTCCGGCAAGGGGCATGAGTATTTCCTCAAGCACCTTCTGGGAACCGACCACGGCGTCATGGGCAAGGACCTGGGCGAGGAAGGTCATGCCAAGCCGAAAGAGGCCGTTTGGCATGACGAGGCACCGAAGGGCAAGCTGGACCTGCTGGTCTGCATCGACTTCCGCATGTCGACGACGGCCGTCTATTCCGACATCGTGCTGCCGACGGCGTCCTGGTATGAAAAGGACGACCTGAACACGTCCGACATGCACCCGTTCATCCACCCGCTGCAGGCGGCGGTGGACCCGGCCTATGAATCGAAGTCGGACTGGGAAATATTCAAATCCATCGCGAAGAAGTTCAGCGAAGTGGCGCCCGAAGTGCTGGGGGTGGAAACAGACATCGTCCAGCTTCCGCTGCTGCACGACACCGCCGCCGAACTTGCGCAGGCCCATGTGAAGGATTGGAAGAAGGGCGAATGTGACCTGATCCCCGGCAAGACCGCGCCGAACTACATCGCGGTCGAGCGGGACTATCCCAACCTCTACAAGAAGTTCACCTCGGTCGGCCCACTGCTGGAAAAGCTCGGCAACGGTGGCAAGGGGATCAACTGGGACACCAAGGTCGAGGTCGGCCACTTGCGCGACCTGAACGGGGTGGTGCAGGACGAGGGCGTGTCGAAGGGCCTTGCAAAACTGAACACCGCCATCGACGCGGCTGAAATGATCCTGATGCTTGCGCCGGAGACGAATGGTGAGGTCGCGGTCAAGGCTTGGGAGGAACTGGAGAAGCCCACAGGCCAGCACCACACCCATCTCGCCGAGGGCGCGCATCACACCAAGATCCGCTTCCGCGACATCGCGGCGCAACCGCGCAAGATCATCTCGTCCCCGACTTGGTCGGGGATCGAATCCGAGACGGTTTGCTACAATGCGGGCTACACGAACGTCCACGAGCTGATCCCGTGGCGGACGCTGACGGGACGGCAGCAGCTCTATCAGGATCACCTCTGGATGCGGGCCTTCGGCGAAGGCTTCGTCAGCTACCGCCCGCCGGTGGACCTGAAGACCATCACCAAGGCCGTCAACAACGACGCGGCTGAGGGCAACCCGCATGTCGTGCTGAATTTCATCACGCCGCACCAGAAATGGGGCATCCATTCCACCTACACCGACAACCTGCTGATGTTGACGCTGAACCGCGGCGGGCCTGTCGTCTGGATGTCCGAGGTGGATGCGAAGAAGGCGGGCCTTGTCGATAACGACTGGGTCGAGGCCTACAACGTCAACGGCGCGCTGACCGCGCGGGTGGTGGTGTCCCAGCGGATCAAGCAGGGCACGCTGTTCATGTATCACGCGCAGGAAAAGATCGTGAACACGCCCGGGTCGGAAAAGACCGGCAATCGGGGCGGCATCCACAATTCGGTCACCCGCGCCACGCTGAAACCCACTCACATGATCGGCGGCTACGCGCAACTGTCCTACGGGTTCAACTACTACGGGACCGTCGGCTCGAACCGGGACGAATTCGTGATCGTCCGCAAGATGAAGAAGGTCGATTGGCTCGACCGTCCCGCAACCAAAGGTCTGGAGGCAGCGGAATGAAAGTTCGTGCGCAAATCGGCAAAGTCCTGAACCTGGACAAGTGCATCGGCTGTCACACCTGTTCCGTCACCTGCAAGAACGTCTGGACCACGCGGGAAGGCGTTGAATACGCTTGGTTCAACAACGTCGAAACCAAGCCCGGCACTGGCTATCCCACCGACTGGGAGAACCAGAAGCGGTGGAATGGCGGCTGGGTCCGCAACGCCTCGGGCAAGCTGCAGCCAAAGCAGGGGGCCAAATGGCGGATATTGGCGAATATCTTCGCCAACCCCTCGATGCCGGAAATCGATGACTACTACGAGCCGTTCGATTTCGACTATGACCACCTGAAATCCGCCCCCGAAATGCGGGCCTTCCCCACCGCACGCCCCCGGTCGAAAATCACCGGCGAGCGGATGGAGAAGATCGAGAAGGGCCCGAACTGGGAGGAGATCCTGGGTGGCGAATTCGCCAAGCGGTCGGCGGATTACAACTTCGACAAGGTGCAGAAGGACATCTACGGCGAATACGAAAACACCTTCATGATGTATCTGCCGAGGCTGTGCGAGCACTGCCTCAACCCGACCTGCTCCGCCTCTTGCCCATCGGGTGCGATCTACAAGCGGGAAGAGGATGGCATCGTCCTGATCGACCAGGAAAAATGCCGGGGCTGGCGGATGTGCATCTCGGGCTGCCCCTACAAGAAAGTCTATTACAACTGGGACACCGGCAAGTCCGAGAAATGCACCTTCTGTTATCCGCGCATTGAATCTGGCCAGCCGACGGTCTGCTCGGAAACCTGCGTGGGCCGCATCCGCTATCTGGGCGTCATCCTCTATGACGCAGACAAGATCGAGGCGGCCGCGAGCACCGAGCGCGAGACCGACCTTTACGGCGCGCAGCTGGACGTGTTCCTCGACCCGAACGATCCCGAGGTTATCGCCGCCGCTCGCCGCGATGGCGTGCCGGAGGATTGGATCGAGGCCGCCAAGATAAGCCCGGTCTGGAAGATGGCGATGGACTGGAAGGTCGCCTTCCCGCTGCACCCGGAATACCGCACCCTGCCGATGGTCTGGTACATCCCGCCGTTGTCGCCGATCCAGAACGCCGCGCAATCCGGTCAGATCGCGATGAGCGACCAGATGCCCGACGTGCGCAGCTTGCGCATTCCGGTGAAGTACCTTGCCAACATGCTGACGGCGGGCGACGAGGAACCCATCGTGCACGCGCTGGAACGGATGTCGGCGATGCGGCTTTACATGCGGGCGCTGACGGTGGACGGCGTGCGCGACGAAGGCATTGCGGCCCGCGTCGGCATGTCGGGCCGGATGATCGAGGACATGTACAAGATCATGGCCATCGCCGATTACGAGGACCGCTTCGCCATCCCCACCGCGCACCGCGAACAGACCGAGAATGGTGCGGAACTCCGGGGCGGCTGCGGCTTCACCGACGGCAACGGCTGTTCCAGCGGCGAAAGCGGCAAGACCACACTGTTCGGTGGCAAGAAAAAGAAATTCGCCCTTCCGCAGGAGACCTTCTGATGCTGGACCGTTCCCTGAAGGCCTTGTCGTTGATCCTGAGCTATCCCTCGCGGGAACTTCAGGAGGCAATGCCCGACATCGGCGCCGTCCTTGCCGACGATTCCCGCATCGCTGCCAATACAAGGGCTGAGCTGCGCTCGTTGACCGATGGCTTCGCAGACGCCGACCTCTACGATCTGCAGGAGAGCTATGTGATGCTCTTCGACCGGTCGCGAACGCTATCGCTCAATCTCTTCGAGCACGTCCACGGCGAAAGCCGGGACCGGGGCGGCGCGATGGTCAGCCTGATCGAGACCTATCGGGAGGGCGGGTTCGAACCCGCCACCTCGGAATTGCCGGACCACCTGCCGGTGCTGCTGGAATTCCTGTCGACGCGTCCCTTCGCAGAAGTGCAGGAAACCTTGGCGGACGCGGCGCATATCCTCGACGCCCTCTCGGGTCGCCTCAAGCGGCGCGAGAGCGGGTATGCTGCCGCGTTCGCCGCTCTTTCCCAGCTCGCCGACATGCAGGCCGACGCCGAAGCCGTGGCCGATATGCTGGCCCAGCCGGATGATGACCCGACCGACCTCGCGGCGCTCGATGCCGTATGGGAGGAAACCGAAGTCACCTTCGGCCCCGACCCCAACGCAGGCTGCCCGCAGGTCCGCGACATGCTGGCCCTGATGGACCAACCCGCCCCGCAGCACAGGAGCGCATGAGATGTTCGAGAGCTTTGACATCAACTTCGTCATCTTCGGGGTCATGCCCTATGTCGCACTGACCGTGTTTCTGGTGGGCTCTATCGCGCGCTACGAACGCGATCCCTTCACCTGGAAATCGTCGTCCAGCCAGCTTTTGCGGCGCAAGCAGCTGATCTGGGGGTCGATCCTGTTCCATGTGGGGATCATCGTGGTGTTCTTCGGCCACCTGATCGGGCTGTTCACCCCGATCTGGGTGCTGGATGCCCTTGGCGTGCCTTATGGTCTGAAGCAGTGGATGGCTGTTCTGATCGGCGGACCTGCCGGGCTGGCGGCGCTGATCGGCGGCACGATGCTGCTGCACCGCAGGCTGACGGACCCGAGGATCAAGGCCACCTCCACCGTAATGGACAACCTGATCCTGATCCTGATCTGGTTCCAGCTTGTCATCGGCCTTCTCACAATCACGCAATCCCTCCAGCACATGGACGGGTCCGAGATGATCCGCTTCATGGAATGGTCGCAGAGCGTGGTCACCTGGAACGTCAACGCCTGGATGACGGTGGTAGACGTGAACTGGCTGTTCAAGCTGCACATCTTCCTGGGGCTTATCATCACCACGCTGTTCCCTTTCACGCGACTGGTGCACATCTGGTCGGGCTTCGCGGCTCCCTTCCGCTATCTTGTGGCCCGCTCCGGCTACCAGGTCGTGCGGTCGCGCCGCCGCCGCCCGCTGGAGGAACGTCGCCGCGCCTTTGATAGGCGGCAGGGCGTTGATGGCCCCAAAGCCCATGCCCCGGCGGAGTGAGTGCGATAAACATGTCTCTTTTCCCCGATGTCGTGGTGAACGGCGAAACCATCCCCTCGGCGGCAATCGCCGCCGAGGCCCAGAACCACAGCGCACCGAAGGACAAGCCGGGCATCGCCTGGCGCAAGGCCGCGCAGGCGATGGCGATCCGTGCGCTGCTGCTGCAAGAGGCCCGGACGCGCGGGCTGACCGCTGATCCGCTCGCACTTGCCCCCGGGCGGTGGGAAACGGAAGACGAAGCCCTGATCCGCGTCCTGCTGGAAGAGGCGGTCTTGCCCGATCCGGTGACCGATGACGCGATCCGTGCCGAATGGGCGCGAGACCCCGGGCGATATCGATCGGCCCCACTTTGGGATGTCTCGCATATCCTGTGCGCATGCGACCCCCGCGATCAGACTGAGACGGCCGCTGCCGAGGCGCGTGCACAGTCAATTCTGGCCCGACTCGGAGAGGGGCCCAAGGACTTCGCCTATGCCGCCCACGAAAGCGATTGCGGGTCAAAGGCGCAAGGTGGCCATCTGGGCCAGATCGGCCCCGGCGATACCGTGCCTGAGTTCGAGGCCGCTCTGCGCGGCCTGTCCGAAGGCCAGACGACCCCGGCCCCGGTCCTATCGCGGCATGGCTGGCACCTGATCCGCTTGAATGCACTCGCCCCAGGGCAGGTAATACCGTTCGAGACGGTGCGGCCAAGGATCGCCGAGGCGCTGGAAAAGGCCGCTTGGGCCCGCGCCTCGCGCGATTTCGTGAACAGGCTCGGCCAGAAGGCGACGATCACCGGCGCAAGCCTGGCCCCGATCTGATCCACGGTCAGGAGCGTCCCATGAAGCGGTCAGAACCAGCGCGACGTGGCAGCGGCCAATGCCCCACCGATCCGGGCCTTCTGGCCCGGCCGCTGGACTTTATCAGCGAGGACCACCTGCGCGAACGCCAGATCTGCGCCGAGATAGACCGCCTCGTTGCCGCCGAGACCTTTGACCGCCCGGCAGGCGTCACCATCCTGCGCTTTCTGAACGAAGAGCTTGGCGTGCATCTGCGGGATGAGGTGGAAGACCTGTTCCCCACCCTTGCGCGGCGCTGCACCGATGAAGATTCCATCGCCTCCGTCCTGGGCCGCATCCGCCACGATCAGGATCAGGCCCTGTCCCTGCTGCCTTCAGTTCGTGGGGCCATCGCCAACTGCCTCGACGCTGGGGCCGACCTTTCCAGCGAAGACCGCGAGGTTCTTGCTCGTTTCGCCGCTCATGTCCGCCGCCATCTGGTGGCCGAGAACGCGATCCTGCTGCCCATCGCCCGCGCCCGGCTGACACGTGGCGACCTGCGCCGTCTGGCCAATCACATGCGGTCGCGGCGCGGGCTTCTCACCAGCCAGGGGGTTACAAGTGCTGAGTGATATCCTTGCCCGCAACCGCGACTGGTCGGCCAAAAGACAGGCGCAGGAACCTGGATACTTTACCCGTCTCGCGGCCCTGCAAGCCCCGGAATTCTTCTGGATCGGATGTTCGGACAGCCGTGTTCCGGCCAACGTCGTGGCGGGGCTCGATCCAGGCGAGGTCTTTGTCCATCGCAACGTGGCGAACATCATCCATTCGTCGGACATGAACATGCTGTCCGCGCTGGAATTCGCGGTCGAGGCGCTTAAGGTCCGCGAGATCATCGTCTGCGGCCACTACGGTTGTGGGGGTGTCAAGGCAGCAACCGAGGATCTTCCTCACGGTCTTGCCGACCACTGGCTGGAGCCGATCCGGCGCCTTTCCCGCGCCTACGCGGTCGATCTGAGCCGCCAGCCTGACCTTGAGGCGCAGCGCGACCGGTTGGCCGAGTTCAACGTGGTCGAAGGCGTCCGCCGTGTCTGCGAGACGCCTATCCTGCAGCGAGCCTGGACGCGCGGCGCGAAAGTCCGGGTGCACGGGCTGATCTACGGTTTGAAGGACGGCCTGTTGCGCGACCTCGACTGCAGCATCGGGCCGGGGCATTTCAAGGAAGGAGCGGCACTATGAGTATCCCGCAGCCCGTGACACGGACCGGCTGTGGCTGTGAGGGGCACGATGCAAACAAGAAGCTGATCACGATCGATGCCGCTCTCGACCTGATTGGTCATAGCCTGACCATCGTCGACGGAACGGAAGACATCTGTCTGGGCAAAGCTTTGGGCCGCGTGCTTGCCGACCCTGTCAGATCAGGTAGCATGTCTCCTCCGTTCGACAACGCTGCAATGGACGGATTTGCCTTTTCCTCGGCGGCGCTGCGGGGTGATGGACCGTGGATACTGGACGTAGCAGCGCGTATTCAGGCGGGGCAGTCCTCAGCCATGCCTCTAGTTGCCCTGCAGGCCGCGCAAATATTCACCGGGGCAAAAGTCCCCGAAGGCGCGGACGTGGTGGTGATGCAAGAAGAAGTCAAGCGGACAGGAAAGACGATCCGGGTAGCCACGCGACCAATGCCTGGGCTCAACATCCGCCGAGCCGGTAGCGAAATGGCGGCAGGTGTCACGGTCCTTGAGAAGGGACGCCGGCTTGACGCGCGCGCGATTGCCGCCTGTGCTGCAGCCGGGGCGGGGTTTGTAACGGTGCGCAGGCGATTGCGCGTGGCGCTTCTGGTGACCGGCAACGAAATTCGCGCGGCCGGTGCTCTGCGTGCCGAGGCTCAGGTCTGGGACGTAAACACTCCCATGCTGACCGGCATTCTGACGCAGCCACAGATCGATATTGTCACTGTGGAACAGGGCATTGACAGTCGCGACGGGTTGTTCCTGCAGATTGCAGAACTGGCGGCCAATGCCGATCTTGTCATCACCACCGGCGGAATCTCGGTCGGTGAGGAAGACCACATCAAACCTGCGTTGTTAGCTCTTGGCGGGGACATTCATTTCAGTGGCGTTGCGATCAAGCCGGGCAAACCGGTATCCTTTGGTCGTATTCGGGGCGCATGGTGGCTGGGCTTGCCAGGCAATCCCTTGTCAGCCTTCGTCACCTGGCAGCTTTTCGGAACGGCGATTGTCGCCCGACTGACCGGCACCAAGGAGCGAGTTGCCCGGCGCCATGTCGTTACGGGTGCGGCGATTTCCAGGAAGCCCGGTCGCTGCGAATTGCGACCCGCTACACGCGCGGGCTTTGACGGCCAAGGCCGCGAGGTCGTGACGTTTGATGCCGAAACCCATTCCGGCCATGTCTGCGGGCTATCCGATACGGACGGCCTCATCCTGTTGCCCGCCGACTGCGATGTCCTGCCGGAAGGCGCTCTCGTCGAATTCCTGCCTTTTTTCCGCAACTGAGGAGACCCGAGGATGCACCTTGCCTATACGATCGCCCCCGGCCGTGGCGATACCGACCTGATTCTCTTCAAGCTAGCAGGCCTGCTTGCCGCGCGCGGGTTGCGCTGCTGCGGCACCGTTCAGATCAACTCGGAACGCGCGGATGCGGGGCCTTGCGACATGGACGTCCAGATCCTGCCAGACGGGCAGGTCCTCCGCATCAGCCAGGACCTCGGGCGCGGTTCGCGCGGTTGCCGGTTGAACCCGGCCGCCCTTGAGACTGCCGTCGGCCTGGTTGCAGCCAGCCTGCACCAGGGCGCCGATGTGCTGATTGTCAACAAGTTCGGCAAGCACGAGGTGGAGGGCCGTGGCTTCCGGTCGGTGGTCGCGGATGCGCTTTCCGACGGAATTCCGGTCCTTGTCGGTCTGAACGCATTGAATCTGAATGCCTTCCTAGAATTCTCGCAAGGCCTTGCAACAGGACTGCCCTGTGAAAGCTCAGTCCTTGCAGATTGGGTCATGGCATCGACGCCACGCGTTTCCACACGATCGGAGTTTGCGAACTCTTGTTATGGCACTGTCTGAAGAAAGTTGGTTGAGGTCAGTGGGACTCCCGTCCAACCTGACGGGAGGCTCAACCCTTCCCCTTCCGATACTTCAAAACCAGTCCGGACATCATCCGCCTGGCCGCGATGATGTACATCCGCTACTCTCTGTCGCTCCGAAATATCGAGGACCTTCTTCACGAGCGTGACATCGAAATCTGCCATGAAACGGTGCGGTTCTGGTGGAACAGGTTAGGCCCGATGTTTGCCGCCGGGATCCGTCGCTGGCGGGTCAACCGAATGTGGACCCTTCCCCAATGACGATGTCATCTTGACGGGACGTACGTGAAGATCAACGGTCAGATACACTATTTTTGGCGGGCTGTTGATCACGAGGGCGAGATACTGCAAAGCAACGTCACTAGGGCGCGCGATGGCGATGCAGCCCTCAAATTCTTGAAGAAATCGATGAAGCGACATGGGCGGCCCGAGACGATCGTGACGGATCGGCCGCGGTCCTACGGTACCGTTCCAAAGGACGTGGGCCGCAGTGATGACTGCGCGATGGGCCGGCGGGCCAACAATCGTGCGGAGAATTCGCATTTACCTTTCCGGCGACGAGAAACGGCCATGCTATGGTTTTTCCAGATGCGAAGTCTCCAGAAGTTCACTTCCGTCCACGCGTCGTCTGCGACCACTTCACCGTGAAGCGAGCACTCTCCTGACCGATGAATACGAGGCCGCCCGTGCCGCCGCTCTGGTCGAGTTGCTTGGCATCTTTTCGGCATAATGCATAGCCGTGTCAGCGAAACCGACACGAATTCACATTGTTCTGCCAACACCCGGTGTCAGTCTGTTCCGGTTTTCCATAGAATGCCTCCTGACCGCTTATCAGGCGCTCTCCTCATTTTCCGGGTGGTCTGCCCCCTGAAAAGTGGTCCTCCCTGAGGTATGGCTTTCGAGCCATTTGGAGGATGCAGGAATGCCCCAGAAGAAGCACAAGCCTGAGGAGAT
>NZ_JAKENF010000005.1 GCF_021491355.1 Alitabrizicola rongguiensis
CCAATCCCTCATCGCCGCAAACTGGAAGGGCCTCTCCGACAAGGCCAGCTTCCAACAGCGACAGACAAACAATCCCATCCTCATCTCAATGGGTATCGACGACCAGCGCGCCCGCGTCACCGGCTGACGAGGCCGCACGAGGGCAGCAAACAGAAAGGGCCCGCGCTGCGGGCCCTTTCGTTTTTCTGACCGGCGTCAGATCACTTCGGGATATCGCCGGTGACGCCTTCGACGTAGAAGTTCATGCCCAGCAGGTCGCCATCCGGCGCGGTCTGGCCTTCGGCCAGCCAGGGCGAACCGTCCTGCTTGTTGATCGGGCCGGTGAACGGGTGATAGGTGCCCGCCGCGATCTCGTCGCGGATCTTCTCGGCTTCCGCCTTCACGTCGGCCGGCACGGCCTCGGTGATCTCGCCGATCTTGACCTCGCCGCCGGAAATGCCTTCCCAGGCGTCCGCCTGGGCATAGCTGCCGTCAAGCAGCGCACCCACGCGTTTCACGTAGTAGGGCCCCCAGTTGTCGATGATCGACGAAATCCGCGGGCTCGGCTTGTATTCGGCCATGTCCGACGCCTGGCCGAAGCCCACCACCTTGCCTTCGGATTTGGCTGCCTCGGCCAGCGGCGCGGTCGAGTCGGTGTGGCTGGCGATGACGTCCACGCCCGAGTCGATCAGTGCCTTTGCGGCATCGGCTTCCTTCGCCGGATCGAACCAGGTGAAGGCCCAGACGACCGTCAGTTCGACATTCGGGTTCGCCTTCTTGGCGTTCAGATAATACGAGTTGATCCCCATGATGACCTCGGGGATCGGGAACGAGGCAATGTAGCCGATCTTGTTCGACTTGGTCATCTTGCCGGCAAGATAGCCCTGCACCGCACGGCCCTCGTAGAAGCGGGCGTTGTAGGTCGAGACGTTCGGATGCTCGCGCTTGAAGCCGGTCGCATGTTCGAACATCACGTTCGGGAACTTGGCGGCGACAGCGTTGGTCGCGTCCATGTAGCCGAAGGACGTGGTGAAGATGATGTTGCAGCCGCCAAGCGCCATCTGGGTCAGCACCCGCTCGGCATCCGCACCTTCGGGGACGTTTTCCTGCCAGGCGATTTCGACCTTGTCGCCGAATGCCTTCTGCAACTCGAGCGCGCCCTGATGGTGCTGATAGGTCCAGCCGCCATCGCCGATCGGGCCGACATAGACGAAGCAGGCCTTCACCTTGTCCATGCCAGCCGCGAAGGCGCCCGAAGCCAGGCTCAGGCCGAGGCCAAGCGCGGCGCTCGCCAGCAATGTTCTGCGAAGCATCGTGGTAGTTCTCCCTGTTATGCGGGGGCAGGAGGCCCCCGGTTTTATTGCCCCGTCAGCGCGAGGCGTGAAAGTTCTGTCCCAGTGCGGCGGGGGCGTTCAGCGCTGCCTTGCTGCGGCCGGAGGACATGATGACCAGCACGAGGATCGTGATCAAGTACGGGGCCATCGACAAGTACTCCACCGGGATGGAAGAACCGGCGGCCTGAAGTCGGAGCTGCAGCACGGTGATGCCGCCGAAAAGATAGGCGCCGAGCAGCACCCGCCACGGTTTCCAGCTGGCGAAGACGACGATGGCAAGCGCGATCCAGCCGGCGCCTGCGGTGATCCCATCCACCCATTGCGGCACCCGCACGAGGCTGACATAGGCCCCGCCAAGGCCCGCCATCGCGCCGCCGAACATGATGCAGAGCAGCCGGATGCGCGCGACATTGTAGCCAAGCGCATGGGCGGCGTCGTGGCTTTCGCCGACCGCACGGATGATAAGACCCGTGCGGGTGTAGCGCAGCACCCACCACACCACGGCCACGATGAGGATCGAGAAATAGACCATCCAGTCATGGCCGAGGAGGATAGGCCCGATGACCGGGATGTCGCCGAGCGGGCCGAACAATGCACCTGTCGGCGGGGGTTTGACGCCGTTGTACCCCTGACCCATCAGGCTCGACAGGCCCAGGCCGAACATGGTCAGCGCCAGGCCGGTGGCGACCTGGTTGGCGAGGAACCCGAGCGTCAGGACAGCAAAGAAGAGGCTCAGCACCGCGCCGCCGATCGCGCCGCCGATGAAGCCCATCAGCGGGCTTCCGGTCGCGACCGCCACCATGAAGCCGCCGATCGCGCCCATGATCATCATCCCCTCGACCCCGAGGTTCAGAACACCCGACTTCTCCACCACCAGTTCGCCGATCGCCGCAAGGAGGATCGGCACGGCCGCGACCATGAGCGATGCGATGAGGGTGACAAGGTTGATGCCCGCGATATCCATCACGCGACCTCCACGCGGCCGAAGCGGACGCGATAATTGGTGAACACGTCCACGGCCAGCAGGAAGAACAGGAGCATCCCCTGGAACACCTGGATCGCCGCCGAGGGAAGGCCGAGGTTGGTCGATGCCATCTCGCCGCCGACATAGGTCAGTGCCATGAGGATCCCCGCCAGCACGATGCCGATGGGATTGAGGCGGCCAAGGAAAGCCACGATGATCGCGGTGAAGCCGTAGCCTACGTTGAAGTCGATGCTGATCTGGCCGGCGGGACCGGTGACCTCGAAGAGGCCGGCAAGGCCTGCCAGAGCCCCTGACAGGCCCATGCAGAGGACGACCAGCCGCTTGGGCGCCACACCGGCGAAGCGCGCCGCGCGGGGGGCCTGACCGGTCAGCCGGATCTGGAAGCCGATGATGTGACGGCTCAGCAGGACCCAGGCGGCCAGCGCTACCAGAACCGCCGTGACACCGCCCCAGTGCAGGCCCGATCCTGCGATCAGCTCAGGGTTGGCGGCGGCAGGAAAGCTCGAGAAGTTGCGGCTGCCGGGGAAACCCATGCCTTCGGGGTTCTTGAGGAACCCGGTCGATGCCTTGGCAAGGATCGTCTGCGCGACATAGACGAGCATCAGCGAGACGAGGATTTCATTCGTGTTGAACCGCGTCTTGAGGATCGCCGGGATCATCGCCCAGACCCAGCCGCCGAAAGCACCGGCGATCACCATCAACGGAAAGATCAGCCGGTTCTCGGTCGGGTAGAAGGCCAGGCCCACGGCGGCGCCGAAGATGGCGCCCATGATGTACTGGCCTTCCGCGCCGATGTTCCAGATGCCCGCCCGGAAGCCGAGCGACAGGCCGATCGCGATCAGGATCAGCGGCCCGGCCTTCACCAGAAGCTGGCCACGCAGGTAGAACGCGAACTCGCCAAAGAGCGGGTCCCAGAAGATCGTCTTGATCACGGCGAAGGGATTGACCCCCATCGCAGCGAACAGGAGCCCGCCAAAGATCATCGTCAGGATCACTGCCACGACCGGGGTGGCATAAAGCCAGAACCGCGACGGTATGGGACGTTTCTCGAGCCTCAGCATGCGGCGTCTCCTCGGCCCGCGTGATTGGGCTGGCAGGTGAATTCGATCAGGTCGGAAGCGGCTTCACAGCCCGCCGACCGCCGGTTGCGGCGCGGATCAGTGGCCATGATGGGCCACCTCCATGCCATGCGCGCCGCCCATCATCAGGCCGATCTGGTCGATCGTCAGACCCTCGACCGGGCGTGGCTTCGTCAACCGGCCGGCATTCAGAACGGCGAAGCTGTCGGAAATCTCCAGAAGCTCATCCAGATCCTGGCTGATGACCACCACGCCGGCGCCCTCGGCAGCGCGGTTCAGGATCGCCTGGCGGATCGCCGCAGCGGCGGCGGCATCCACGCCCCAGGTCGGCTGGTTGATGACGATGATCTCGGGGCTCTGGTCCAGCTCGCGGCCGATCAGGAACTTCTGAAGGTTGCCGCCCGACAGGGCGCGTGCCGCGACATAGCTGCCCGGGGTGCGCACGTCGTAGTCGCGGATCACCTGCTCGGCATAGGCTTTCGCGCCCGCCCAGTCGATGAAGCCGTGGCGCGTCAGACCCTTGCGGATCGCTCCGGTCAGGAAGGCGTTCTCGACCAGCGTCATGTCCGGCGCGGCGGCATGTCCGTAGCGGTCCTCGGGCGCGGCCACGAGACCGGTGCGGCGACGTTCGTTGGGGCCAAGGTCGCCCGCCGCATGGCCCTTGATCCGCAGCTTGTCCGGGGCGACGCGCAACTCGCCAGACAACGCCAGCAGCAACTCGTCCTGACCATTGCCGGCGACGCCGGCAATGCCCAGGACCTCGCCCCGCGCCACCGTGAAGGTGACCTCCTTGAGCGAGGTGCCGAACGGTATCGGCGAGGCGACCGACAGATCGGTCACACCAAGCACCACCTCGCCCTTTTCGCCAGGGCGGCGCTCAGGCGGGTTCAAGGTCGCGCCCACCATCATCTCGGCCAGTTCGCGGGATGTCTTTTCCTTGGGGACGCAGGTCGCGACCACCTTGCCACGCCGCAAGATGGTCGCCCCGTCGCAAAGCGAGCGGATCTCGTCCAGCTTGTGGCTGATATAGAGAATGGCGGTCCCTTCCGCGGAAAGCTGCCTCAGGGTGCGGAACAGGATTTCGACCTCCTGCGGTGTCAGCACCGAGGTCGGCTCGTCCATGATGAGCAGCTTCGGATCCTGCAGCAGGCAGCGGATGATCTCGACCCGCTGGCGTTCGCCCGCCGACAGATCGCCCACCATCCGCGCGGGATCGAGCGGCAGGCCATACTCCTCGCTGACGGCACGGATGCGCGCGGCAAGCTCACGCAGCGGCGGCGGGTTTTCCATGCCGAGCGCGACGTTCTCGGCGACGTTCAGCGCCTCGAACAGGCTGAAATGCTGGAACACCATGGCGACGCCGGCAGTGCGGGCGTCGCTTGGGCGGGCCGGGGTGTAGGCCGCCCCGTTGAACCGCATCTGACCGGAGTCAGGTCTCACGAGGCCATAGATCATCTTGACCAGCGTGGATTTGCCCGCGCCGTTTTCGCCGAGAAGGGCATGGACTTCGCCCGGGCGGACGCTGAAGCCGACATTGTCATTGGCAAGAACGCCCGGGAACCGCTTGGTGATTCCGGTCAGTTCGAGACAGAGAGATGGAGAGGACATCGGCGCTCCGTCAGATTTTCATGCAAGCAGGACCGTGCTGCACTTTGCGTGAGTGCTTCCGGGGTTGAATAGCCGGTCGCCCTTTGAAGCAGCTTCAAATGATGCGCTGGTAATGGCCCCGCATCTATCTGGGCACCGCCCTTGCATCGGGACCGTCATCCCCAACCCCCTGTTGTCGTCCGGCCCAGGCGTTGATCGCCAGTGACCCGCAGTCGACAGTCGTCTTGCCTTGAAGGCTAGACCGGATTTCCTGCAGCCCACAAGCGATTCAACGGGCATCTGCCGGAATAATCGGCAACCCTAGCGGATAGAAGGAAGCCCCGGATTTCATGGAGTTTTCAGGCGGAGAGGGGGCCACCGGAGCTGCCCTGGCGCCTGAGGGTTGCAGCCAACTGTCAGGAAAGGCGAGCTTTTCCGACCCTGGGGATGGGACGATGCCCTCCCGCCGGGGCAGGTCGCGGCCTCGCATCCTTTGCTGCGATGGTCCGCCCGACTGCATAACATTGCGCGCGCCCGCCCAATTTCCGGGCGGCGGACGAAGCCACGGCCGATCCGCCGCGAACAGGCGGCTTGTCTGGGAAGAAATAAGGTTCGAGAGTCCGAAAGACCGCCGCTACGCGAGGGAGCCGCCCGATGACCGCCACGGAACTTGACCACATAGCCCTCCTGCGCCGCGCCATCGCAGAGTCCCGCAAGGCGCGCGAAGGCGGGGTACATCCTTTCGCCGCGATCCTCGTCGGGCCGGATGGCGAGGTGCTGATGACCCAGCACAATGCCTACATGCCCGACCACGACATGACCGGCCATGCCGAGCGTGTGCTGATGACCCGCGCCTCGACGACGTTGCCGATGGCGCTCCTGAAGGACTGCACCATCTACACCTCGGCCGAACCCTGCGCGATGTGCGCGGGCGCGATCTACTGGGCCGGGCTGAAGCGGGTGGTCTATGGCCTGTCCGAGCACGCAATGAAGCAGATCACCGGCAACCACCCCGAGAACCCGACCCTCGACTTGCCGTGCCGGGTGGTTTTCGCCGCCGGCCAGCGCGAGATCGAGGTCATCGGTCCGATGCTCGAAGACGAGGCAGCCGCGGTGCATGAAGGGATGTGGGGATAGGGCGCTCCGCTGCTCCTAGAGAACGGTCAATGACCTTTGGGCTTCCAGTCCGTTCGACCGGCGACAGCCTCAGCGGGCGATCAGAACCTCGATCCCGCGCCGCTCGAACTCCTTCGCGTCGGCGTCGGAGATGCCGTCATCGGTGATGAAGGAATGCAGCACTTCCAGCGAGCCGAGGCGGGTGAAGGAGGATTTGTTGATCTTGGAGGAGTCGGCGACGAGATAGACATGCGAGGCCGCTTTGATCATCGCTTCCTTGAGCTGAAGGTCCGCGAAGCTCGGATAGGTCAGGCCCGCATCCAGCGCGACCCCGGCGGTGGCGAGGAAGAGCTTGCCCGCAAAGATGTTGCGGAAATACTCGACAGAGCTGTCCCCGGACAGCGACAGTGTAGGCGCCTTGAACTGCCCCCCCGGCATGTGGACGGCAAATCCCGGCACCGCGCCCAGGATCAGCGCGATGTTCAGGGCATTGGTGATGACAGTGAGGTTCTTCTTGGTGACAAGGCGCGTCGCCACCTCGGTCGTGGTGGTGCCGGCATCGAGGATCAGCGTCTCGCCATCCACGACCAGGCTGGCCGCCAGTGCGCCGATCTTGCGCTTGCGGTCCATGTTCTCCTGATGGTGGAGCGTCATCGATCCGACCTGCGCCGGAACCGAATTCAGGAAGGCCCCGCCATGTTCACGGGTGATCGTGCCTTCCATCTCCAGCCGCTCGAGGTCCTGCCGGATCGTCGCTTCGGAGACCTGGAACGCGGCGGCGAGTTCGCGGACGCGGGCAGATCCCTCCTCCTGGATCCATTCGAGGATCCGGCGGCGGCGCGGCTCGGACAGGAGACCGACACGGGACTCTTCGCGGTCGAGGGCGGCTGGTCTCTGTTGCACGGGTTCTGTCCTGATGTCCCCTGGAAATGGGCTGTCCGCGATCCTAGTCGTTTTGGGTCTTGCGGCAATGCCCCTAGCGTCCGGCCGCCGCCTCCTGTTGCAAGGCGACCCGCGCCTGCAGCTTCTGCTGGGCCTGGTCGATGACCACGGCGGCGATGATGACGACGCCCTTGATGACCGTCTGCCAGAAGGAGGAGACCCCCATCATGATGAGCCCGTCCCCGAGGATGCCGATCACGAAGGCGCCGATGATCGTGCCGCCGATCCGGCCGCGCCCGCCTGACATCGAGGTGCCACCCAGCACGGCCGCCGCGATGGCGTTCAGCTCGAAGGTCTCGCCCGTGGCCGGGTGGCTGGCCTGTAGCTGCGAGGCGATGATGAGCCCGACCAGCGCCGCGCAGAAGCCCGAGAACATGTAGACGAACATCTTCACGCGGTTGACCTTGACCCCCGAAAGGGCCGCACCACGCTCGTTCCCGCCAACGGCGTAGATGTGCCGCCCTAGCGGCGTGCGGCGCGAGATGTAGGAGGCAAGAAGCCCGACCGCGACCAGCATCCAGATCAGCACCGGAATGCCCAGGATCGTGCCCGTGCCGATGAAGGCGAACGTGTCCGATCCGTAGTCGGGATTGCCGTTCAGGTTCGGAAAGGTCCGCCCGCCCGAGGACAGGAGCGCCGCGCCCCGCGCGACATAAAGCGTGCCAAGCGTGGCGATGAAAGGCGCGACGTTCAGTCTCGTGATGAGCAGCCCGTTGATGGTGCCGACGAAGATGCCAACCAGCACGGTGATGAGGCTGATCTCGAAGGTGTTGAACTGGATCGACCAGCCCATCCCGGGATCGATGCCGTACAGCACCAGCCATCCCGCCACCATCGCGCAAAGCCCGACGATGGAGCCGACCGAAAGGTCGATTCCGCCGGTGATGATGACGAAGGTCATCCCGATGGCGAGGAAGGCATTCAGCGCCACATGCTTGGTCACGATGACGGCGTTGGCCGCGGTCAGGAAGTTCGGAGCCATCACCGAGAAGAAACCAAGGACGAGGATCAGCGCGACAAAGGTTCTGAGCCTGAGGAGCAGAAGCAGACCCGACGAAGAGGAGGGCGCGGCAGCTGGGGCGATCGCGGTCATGCGAGCCTCCCGGTCCGAAATCTCTGCGAAATTTCAGAATTTTCGTAGAAAATTCGGATGGTCATGCGGCGGCTCCCTTGGATGCGGTTGGGGCGGTGGCCGAGATCACCGCGGCGGCGTCGGCGCCTGCGGGGAAATCTCCGGTCACGCGGCCATTGGCCATGACGAGGATGCGGTCCGACAGCGCCAGCACCTCGTCGAGGTCGGATGTAACGAACAGGATGCCCAGCCCCTCGGAGGCGAGGCGGCGCATCGTGCGGAACACCTCGGCCTTTGCGCCGATGTCGATCCCGCGCGAGGGCTCGTCCATCAGCAGGATCTTCGGCCCGGTCATCAGCGCCTTGCCGATGACGACCTTCTGCTGGTTGCCGCCGGACAGGCTGGAGACCGGGTTTTCCGGGCTGGCGACCTTGATCGTCAGGCGCTTCACGAAGTCCATCGCCGTCGTCGCTTCGGCGCTGAGGTCAAGGTGGAAGGCGCGGGTGAAGCGCTTCAGCGCCGAAAGGGTGAGGTTCTCGCGGATTGCCATGATCTGCACGAGGCCGTCGCGCTTGCGGTCCTCGGGGATCAGGGCGATGCCCCGGTCGATCCGCCCCGCCACGTCGCGTTCGGTCAGGGGCTTGCCTTCGACGAAGAAGCGCCCGGTCGCATGCGGATGCTGGGCCATGATGCATTCGAGGAATTCGGTCCGGCCCGCGCCCATCAGCCCGTACAGCCCGACGATCTCGCCCGCCCGGACCGAAAGCGAGACATGATCGACCGTGTAGCCGCCGCCTTCGCGGGGCAGGGTGATCTCTTCGGCGCGGAAGACCTCGGCGCCAAAGGCGGGCGCCTCGGTGCGGGGGAAGTCCTTGGAACTGTCGCCGATCATCGCCCGGACGATCCAGGGGATGTCCACGCCCTCCATGCTGCGCGCGCCGGTGATCGTGCCGTCGCGCAGGACGGTGATGTAGTCGCCGACGCGGATCAGTTCCTCAAGCCGGTGGCTGATATAGACGATGCCCACGCCTTGGGATTTCAGCTCGGCGATGACGCGGAACAGCACCTCGACCTCGTGGGCCGACAGCGCCGAGGTCGGCTCGTCCAGGATCAGGATGCGGGCATCTTGCGCCACGGCCTTGGCGATCTCGACGATCTGCTGCTGGCCGATGCGCAGAAGGCCAAGGGGAGTATCGGGGTCGATGTCCTGTTCGAGCCGTTGCATCAGTGCCCGCGTCTCGCGCCGCTGCGCCTCGCGGTCGATGTCGATGCCGCCGCGCACAGGCTCGCGGCCGATGAAGATGTTCTCGGCCACGGTCAGGTTGGGGAACAGGTTCAGCTCCTGGAAGACGATGCCGATGCCATGCTTCACCGCATCGGCCTTGTCGCGGAAGCGGACTTCGCGGCCGTCCATCTCGATCCGGCCCTCGGTCAGGTCCTCGACCCCGGCGATGACCTTCATCAGCGTGGACTTGCCCGCGCCATTCTCGCCGACAAGGACGTTGACCGCCCCCATCCGCAGGTCGAAATCCACACCCTTCAGCGCGCGGGTGCCGGGATAGACCTTGACCCCGCCGCGGATCGACAGGCCGATCGGGGGTTCGGCGCTCATGGCGCCACCGCGATCTCGACCGGCGTCACGAGCCAGGCCTCGGTCGGCGATTTCAGGGCGACAACACCCGTGAAGGTGACGGTCTTGCCCTTCGGATCGCCTTCTGGCGTCGCCAGTGCCGCCGCAGCCTTGTCATTGAGCGCGCGCGCCAGCTTGGCGAATTCGATCTGGTCGCGGAAGTCGGTGAAATCGTAGAACGGGGCAATATCGCGCAGCGCGGTGCCCTTTACCACCGGCCCCAGTTGCAGGGTCAGGTCGGCCTTGCCGTCGCCGTCCGTGTCGAGCTCAAGCTTGCGCGCCCGCGATTCCAGATTGGCGTCGACGACCTTGCCCTGTCCCTTAGCCGCGAAGTTCCAGGCCGCACCTTCTCCCGCCCCGCGGTGGCCATGCGCCTGACCGGCGGCATCGAGCCCTGCGGCAATCGCTGCTCGCAGATCGGCAAACTCGCTCGCCTGGGATTTCACCAGCGGCAGCAGTTTCTGATCATAGGTGTCGTTGAGGATCGCCGAGATCCGGGCGTCGTCGCCGGATGCATCGGCTGCAGCGGTTTGCGTTCCGGGGGCAGGGGTCTTCACGATCTTGCAGGCCCCAAGCGACAGGGCCGCGGCAAGGCATGTGACCGTCAGCAAGGTGCGGTTCATCTGCGTCTCTGCAATGGAAAATCCCGGCGCGCGGGAGCGGCGCGCCGGGAATGGCTGCCGGGATCAGTTCTTCAGCGCGAAGGTTTCAAGATCCTTGGCATTGTCGCCATTGATGAGCACGCAGTCCATCAGCTGCTTTTCCTCGACGCCGGTCTTGCCGGTCTTGAGGTAGGAGTCGGCCTGCACGACAGCGAGCTGCGCCTGCTGGTAGGCGGGCTGGAGCACGGTCGCCTTGATGCCGCCCTTCAGGATCGAGTCGCGCACGTCGTTCGAGCCGTCGAAGCCGACCACGATCACATCCTTGCGGCCCGCCGCCTCGAGCGCGGCATAGGCGCCCATGGCCATCGTGTCGTTGCCCGAGATCACGCCCTTGATGCCCGGGTTCGCCTGAAGGATCGACTCCATCACCGAATAGGCCTCGGTTTGCGACCAGTTGGCGGTCTGCTGGGCGACCATCTTCATGTCCGGATACTGGTCGATGACGTCGTGATAGCCCTTGGAGCGGATGCCGGCGTTGGTGTCGGACTCTTTGCCCAGAAGTTCGGCGAAGTCGCCCTTTTCGCCCATCAGCTTGACGAACTCTTCGGCGCCCAGTTGCGCGCCCTGGTAGTTGTTCGATACGATCTGGCTGACGGCGACACCGGTCGAGGTGATCTCGCGGTCGATCAGGAAGGAGGGGATGCCCGCATCCTTGGCCTTCTGGACTGCGGCGACCGAGGCATCGGCGCCGGCGTTGTCGAGGATGATGGCCTTCACGCCCGCGGCGATGGCGCTGTCGAAGAGTTCCGACTGCTTGTTGGCGTCATCATCATGGACGAGCACCATCGTCTCGTAGCCCAGTTCCTTGGCCTTTGCGGCGGCACCTTCGGCCTCGGCCTTGAAGAAGGGGTTGTCGGGGCTCGGCGTGATGATCGCGATGGTGTCTGCGGCTGCGGCCAGCGAGGGCAGCGCCCCGGCAAGGGCCAGCGCCACAGTGGACATGAGCAGGCGACGTTTGAAGTTCATTGATGACCTCCCTTTCGTTCGCAACCGGATTGGTGGCGATTCCTCCTGATCATTTCTGAGTATTGTTTTCGATTCTCGTCAAGAACTTTCGAATGCTGATGTTTTCGCTATCGTTTGCTGCAGGTGATTCTGGGCCTTGCTCCCGCTGCGCCGCCGCGGTGCCGTTCTGCGGAAGCGAAATACTTAAAAATCTTGCAGTCTCGATGAATTTTGGCATGTTTCATGCCCAAGGCGGCAGCTTGCCATCTTCCGTCAAAACGGCTACAAAACGCAGAAAGCGAAAGCGATCGAAAGCAAAGCTCGATCCCCGCGAGGCCGCGGTTCGCTTCCGGGAGGAGAGAATGACACTGACCATCCGTCGCAAGGTCACGCTTGGCGTGGTGATCGGCAGCCGGGCGTTTTTCAGCCCGGCCCCCTGCCGCGCCGCGCGGGACGAGGTGCTGGCCCAGCTGGATAAACTGGGGATCGCGGCTATCACGCTGCCCTATGAGGCGACCGCGAATGGCGCGGTCCAGTCGGTCGCCGATGCCGAGCTATACGCCCAGCACTTCAAGGCGCACAGGGACGAAATCGACGGGCTGGTGATCTGCTTACCGAACTTTGGCGACGAGATCGCCATTGCCGAGCTGGTGAACCGCGCGAAGCTGAACGTGCCGATCCTCTTGCAGGCCAGCAATGACGAGGTCGACAAGGTCGATGTCCATTCGCGCCGCGACGCCTTCTGCGGCAAGATCTCGGTCACCAACAACTTCTGGCAATACGGCGTCCCCTTCACCGAAACGACGACGCATACTTGCGACACCTGGGGCGAGGAATTCGGGCGCGACCTTGAGCGCTTCTCGCGCGTGTGCCGCACGGTGCGGGGACTGAAAGGGGCGCGGCTCGGCGCCATCGGGGCGAGGACCGGCGCCTTCCAGACCATGCGTTATTCGGAGAAGCTTTTGCAGGCTGCCGGCGTTACGGTCGTGACCGTGGACCTGTCCGAGATGATGGGCGCCGCAGCGGCGATCAAGTCCGACGATCCGGCGCTGACTGCGGTGCTTGAGAAAGTGAAGGGCTACGGTCGGATCCCCGCCCATATCAAGCCCGCCCAGATTGAGAAGCAGGCGCGCTGGACGCTCGCGGTCAACCGCTGGATCGAGGAAAACGGCTGCGATGCCAGCGCCATCCAGTGCTGGCGGTCGCTGCAGGACAATTTCGGCTGCGCAACCTGTGTAACCATGTCGATGATGGGGGAGGAACTGATGCCCTCCGCCTGCGAGGTCGACATCATGGGGGCGCTGTCGATGTATGCGCTGGCGCTGGCTTCGGGCGCGCCGCCCGCGATCCTCGACTGGAACAACAACTACGCCTACGAGGCCGACCTCTGCGTCTGCACGCATTGCGGCAACTACCCGAAGTCCTTCATCGGCGACACGCCCGAAATCGGCGAGTTGGACGTGCTGGGCGAGGTGATCGGCCGCGAGAAATGCTTTGGCGCGGTCAAGGGCAAGGTGAAGGCCGGTCCGATGACCTATTTCCGCCTCTCGACCGACGACCGGGCCGGGACGGTCAAATGCTATCTCGGGCAGGGCGAGTTCACCGACGCGCCCTTTGCCATGGATGGCGGCATCGCCGTGTCGCGCGTGCCGCGCCTGCGCGAATTGATGCGCTTCGTCACCCAGAACGGGTTCGAGCATCACGTCGCCATGGTGCGCGGCCACCACGCCGATATCGTGAACGAGGCGGTGATCCGCTATCTGGGCTGGCCGATCTACAATCACGACACGCCCCCCGAACCCGCGCTGACCTTCCCGCGGCGCTTCTGACGAGGTTTCGATGACCCATTTGAACGATCCCGTCCCGCTGATCCGGGAAAAGGCGCTGTGGATGCGGCGCCGCGCCTTCCGCATGGTGCACGAGGCGCAGCTTGGCCATCCGGGCGGGGATTTCTCAGCGACCGACATTATCGCGACGCTCTATTTCGGGGTGATGCGCTTTGATCCGAAGCGGCCGGACTGGGCAGATCGGGATCGCTTCATCATGTCGAAGGGGCATGCGACCGGCGCGCTCTACACCGTGCTTTGCGCCGCCGGCTACTACCCTGAAGACTGGCTTGATACCTACATGCAGCCGAAGTCGCGGCTGAACGGCCACCCGAACCGCAACTACCTGCCGGGGGTCGAGACGAATACCGGCCCGCTTGGCCACGGATTTCCCGTCGCGGTCGGCAGCGCCATCGCCGGGGCGTTGACGGGCTCTGACCACCGCACCTTCGTTCTGACCGGCGACGGCGAGTTGCAGGAAGGCTCGAACTGGGAAGCGGCGATGGTCGCCGGGCACCGCAAGCTCAAGCGCCTGACGCTGATCGTGGACCGCAACCGGCTTCAGCAGGGGGCGGGGACGGAAGAGACGAGCGGCCTTGATCCGCTGGACGAGAAGTTCCGCGCCTTCGGCTGGCAGGTGGTCGAGGTCGATGGCCACGATCCGGCGGCGCTGCTCGCGGCCTTCGCCACGCCCACCGACCGGCCGCTGTGCCTGATCGCCAACACGGTCAAGGGCAAGGGTGTGTCCTTCATGGAAAACAAGGCATCCTGGCACCATGGCGTGCCGAATGCCGAACAATTCGCACAGGCGATGGAGGAACTGGTCTGATGGTACAGGCAGCACCCAAAGCCGCAGGGCTTCATGATTGCCGTGAGGCCTGGGTGACGACACTGGAAGCGCTTGCCGCGACGGATCCCCGCATCGTGGCCGTGGTGAACGACTCGGTCGGTTCGTCGAAGCTCGGCGGCTTCCAGAAGAAGTTCCCCGACCAGCTGATCAACGTGGGCATCGCCGAGCAGGTGATGGTCGGCGTCGGCGCGGGCCTTGCTAATGGCGGCTGCATCCCCTTTGTCTCGGCCGCGTCCTGTTTCCTGACGGGCCGGTCGCTGGAGCAGGTAAAGGCCGACATTGCCTATGCCAATTTCAACGTGAAGCTGGTCGGCCAGTCCTCGGGTGTGGCCTATGGCGAGCTTGGGCCGACGCACCATTCGATCGAGGATTTTGCCTGGCTCAGGCCGCTGACCAACCTGACGGTGATCGTGCCTGCCGACCCTTGGGAAACGGCAGAGGCGGTGAAATGGGCCGCCGCACATGAGGGGCCGGTCTATATCCGACTGAGCCGCATGCCGGTGCCCGAAATCGTCGTGCCGGGGCGGACCTTCCAGCCCGGCAAGGCTCAAGTCCTGCGCGAGGGCGGGGATGTTGCGATCATCGCCTGCGGCACGACGGTGCATCTGGCGCTCGACGCCGCGCGGGCGCTGGCCGGGGAGGGGATCGCGGCGCGCGTCCTCAACATGCACACGATCAACCCGCTGGATGACGAGGCGGTGCTGGCCGCCGCACGGACGGGGGCCATCGTGACGGTCGAGGAGGCCTCGGTGCGGGGCGGTCTTGGCGGGGCGGTCGCGGAACTCACTTCGGCCCATGATCCGGTTCCGGTCGAGCGGGTGGGCTTCCCCGGCTTCGTGCCGACGGGGTCGGTCGACTGGCTCTTCACCGAATACGGCCTGTCGCAGGACGGCATCGCGGCGGCAGCGCGCCGGGCCTTGGCGCGGAAGCGGAAATGACCGGGCCGCTGGTCCTGGCGATCGACCAGGGCACGACGAACACCAAGGCGGTGCTGGTGGATGCGGGCGGCCACATCCTTGCCCGCGCCTCGGCTCCGCTGACCTCCAGCTATCCCCATCCCGGATGGGCGGAACAGGCCGCCGAGGAAATCTGGGCTTCGGTCCGCTCGGTGATCGCCGGGATCGTCGGGCAAGCCGGGCAGGGGATCACCGCCATTGCCATCGCCAACCAGCGCGAGACGCTGGTGGTCTGGGATGCCGCAACCGGTCAGCCGGTGACGCCTGCAATCCTCTGGCAGTGCCGCCGCACGGCGGACGACTGCGAGCGGCTGCGTGCGGCGGGGGCCGAACCGCAGGTCGTCGCTGCGACCGGACTGGGGATCAATCCGCTTTTTGCGGCGGCCAAACTCGGCTGGGTCATGCGCCATGTGCCAGCGGCGGCCGAGCTCCGCGCCAAGGGGCGGCTCCGGGCGGGGACGGTGGACAGCTGGGTTCTGTGGAACCTGACCGGGGGCGCGGCTTTCGCGACCGACCATTCCAACGCCTCGCGGACTCAGCTTTTCCATACCGGGCGGCTGGAATGGGACTCGGAACTGAGCGAGCTTTTCGGGGCACCGATCGAGGTGCTGCCCCGCCCGATGCCCTCTGACAGTGCCTTTGGCGTGACGGCTGTAGGCGCGACGGACCTGCCCTCCGGCATTCCAATCCGTGCGATGATGGGTGACAGCCACGCGGCGCTTTATGGTCATGGGGTGCGCGGGCCGGGCACGGTCAAGGCGACCTATGGCACAGGATCGTCTTTGATGACGCTTGCCCCGGCCCGTGTGGCCTCGACGCATGGCCTGTCCGGCACAATCGCATGGAGCGATGCCGTGGGCACCGCCCATGCGCTCGAGGGCAACATCACCGTCTCGGCGCAGGCGGCGGGCTTCATGGCGGGGCTATTGGGCCTCTCCGGTCCTGCGGCGCTGTCCGATCTGGCGCAGACGGTGCCCGACGCGGGCGGCGTGAGTTTCGTTCCGGCGCTGGCCGGGCTGGGGGCGCCGCATTGGGATGACCATGCCACCGGAACGGTGACGGGCATGAGCCATGCCACTCGTCCCGCGCATCTCGCACGCGCCAGTTTCGACGCGATCGCATTGCAGATCGCCGATGTCTTCGAAGCGATGGAACAGGATACGGGCCATCGGCTCGACGCCTTGCGTGCCGATGGGGGCGCGTCTTCCAACGATTTCCTGATGCAGCTGCAGGCAGACGTGCTGGGCCGCCCGGTGATCCGGGCCGAGGTCGAGGAGGTTGGTGCCCTCGGCGCGGCGGCAATGGCCTTCCGCTCGCTCGGCGTCGAGCCGCATTTCGCCACCGAGTGCCAGCGGTTCGAGCCGCAGCGCGATAAGGCGTGGCGGGCGGATCTGCGCAGGCGCTGGCAGGCGGCGATTGCGGCCGCCCGCGGCTTACCCCGGCCCTAGAACGTGGTGGCTTCGTCGAGCGGCCAGATCGGGCGCTTGACCCGTTTGTAGGGGCGGCGGGCCATCTTCGGGGTGGACAGCGCGCCGCTGTCGCAGACGATGACCTTGCCGGCGATAGGCTCGAAGGCCGCGCGGAAGTGCTGCATGCTCTTCAGCGCCAGAACCTTGCGCTTCGTCGGGTCGATGCCAAAGGCGTAAAGCTGCTGGCGGTCGAGCATCTGTTCGCGCTCGGTCACGATCAGGATCTCGACGCCGTCCACCTTGAGGACCGCCGTCGTACCATAGGTCCGGTCGAGGCCGCCCAGCATCGGCCCGTCGCCGCGGAAGAAACCGTCAGACAGTTTCTCGATCCGCCCGGTCAGGGTCAGCGGGCCGCCGCCGAAGGCGGGGTCGTTCTTGCCGCCGATGGCGATGGTGACGGTATCGCCTTCCTTGTGCTTGTGGAGCTCGATCGCCGCCTCGGGGTCGATCATCGGCGCGAAGACCGCATCCGTCAGTTTCGCGTCGAGCATCGCCTTCAGCAGGTTCGTCGCATCGCCATAGGCGCCAGAGCCAGGGTTGTCGGCATAGTCGGCGATCACCAGCGGGCCCTTCGAGGCATCGAAGCCCTTGGCCTGCGCCACGGCATCGGCGACCTCAAGGAAGGTGTTGGCACAGGAGTAGCGCGCATCCCAGATCGCGCGGGCATGGGCGTCGGCAATCTCGGCGGCCCGCTTGTCCGCGCCAGCCACGCCCCTGTCATAGGTCACATAGACCGCCGGCCCCATCTCGGCGATGTCGGCATCCGAGAAGCCGGAGTTGAGCGAGACAGACAGGATGCCCTGCTCAGTCTCTTCCTTCCGCGCCTTTTCGTATTCCAGCACCATCGGCCCGACATCCGAGCGTCCGGCATTCGCCTCGTCCATCATCGGGACATGGCGGCGGATGGTCGTGGGCTTCGTCCGGCCCGCCATCGCGTCGTCGAGGAGGAGCCCCGCACGCTTGCCCGAGATGCGAAGGTCGATATGCGGATAGGTCTTGTAGGTGACCCAGATCTGCGCCTGCTGCGCCATTGCCTCGGTGGCGTTGGCGTGGAGGTCCAGCGTCGCGGCGATCGGCAGGTCGGGGCCGACAATCGCCCGGATGCGGCGGAGCAGTTCGCCTTCGCCATCCTCATGGTCTTCCGCGACCTGCGCGCCGTGCAGGCCGAGAAGGATGCCGTCTATCTGGCCACGCCTTGCGCGGATCGCGTCGCAGATCTTGCCGGTCACAAGGTCATAGGCCTCGCTCGAGACCGGCGCATTGGGCGATGCTAGGGCCGAGATCACATGCGTCATCTCCCAGCCCCGGTCGGTGGCGGCGTCGAGGAAGCCGGCAAGTTCGGTATTCGCCTCGCCCCGCATGGTGATGGCCTCATCGCCCTCCGCCAGAGTGTCGACCTGGAAGTCGTGCAGTTCGGTGAAGCCCTTCTTGAACGTGTTGTTCTCCGTAATGAATTCGGCGGTCAGCACGCGGAAGGTCATGGAAATAGCCTTTCAGAGCGGATGGAAGCAGGCGACGGGATGGTCGGTTGCGGAGAGTTCGGGGTTTTCTGCCCGGCACCGATCCGAGGCGCGCGGGCAGCGGGCGGCGAAGGCGCAGCCCTTGGGCAGGTCGAAGGCCGATGGAATCTCGCCCTCGATCGCGCGCAGGGTCTTTCGTTGCCCCGGATCGGGGGCAAAGGTGCTGTCCATCAGCGCGGCGGTGTAGGGGTGGCGGGCCGGGGCATCGGCTTTCGGCAGCACCTCGACCACGGCGCCGAGATACATCACCACCACCCGGTCGCAGAAATAGCGCACAAGACCAAGGTCATGGCTGATGAACAGGTAGGTCAGCCCCAGTTCCCGCCTGAGTTCGGACAGCAGTGCAATGATCTGCGCCTGGATCGACACGTCGAGCGAGGCGGTGGGTTCATCCAGCACGATGAAGTCGGGCGCCTGCGCCAGCGCGCGGGCGATGCCGATCCGCTGCCGCTGCCCGCCGGACATCTGGTGCGGGTAGCTCGCCGAAAGGCGTTCCGACAGGCCGACCTGGCCCAGGAGTTCGGCGATGCGGCCCGCGGGCGGCTCCTCGCCCTGCACGCGGAAGGGTTCGGCCAGCACCTCGGCCACAGTGAAGCGGGGATCGAGCGAGGAATAAGGGTCCTGGAAGACCATCGCCATCCGCCGCCGCATCCGGCGCATGTCGCCCCTAGACAGTTTCGTCAGGTCCTGTCCGTCGAAGTGGATGGTGCCCGAGGTCGGTTCGATCAGCCGAAGGATCAGCCGGGCAAGGGTGGATTTGCCGCAGCCGCTTTCGCCGACGACACCCACGACCTCGCCCTTGCCGATGGCCATCGACACGCCGCGCACCGCCAGCATGGCGCGCGGCCTGGCCAGCAGGCCGCCCCCGGTCTGGAAGCGCTTGACGAGCGCCTCGGCGCGGATCAGCGGATCAGCCATGGTCGCCTCCAAGCGGGTGGTGGCACGAGACGATCCCGCCATCGGGGAGGGTGCGGGTCTCGGGGATGGTCCGCTCGCAGGTCGCGTCAGCGCGCGGGCAGCGCGGGTGGAAGCGGCAGCCCGAGGGATAGGACATGACCGAGGGGACAAGGCCCGGAATGCCGGTCAGGCTGCCGCGGGCCATGCCCTCGCGTGGGATGCAGTCGATCAGGGCGGTGGTGTAGGGGTGGTGCGGCGAGGCGAAGAGCGGCCCTACGGCGCGCGTCTCGGCCAGCCGCCCGGCGTAGAGGACTGCAACCTTGTCGCAGACCTGCGCCACCACGCCCATGTCATGGGTGATGAGCATCAGGGCAAGGCCCCGCTCGCGCACTAACTCGCCGAGGATATGGATGATCTGCGCCTGCACGGTGACGTCAAGCGCGGTCGTGGGTTCATCCGCCACGATCAGGTCGGGCTCGGCTGCCAGCGCCATCGCGATGACAATGCGCTGCTTCATGCCGCCCGACAGCTGGTGCGGATAGGCGTCGCAAACCGTCACGGCTTCGGGGATGCGCAGGCGGGTCAGTAGCTCGACCGTACGGGCGCGGGCGGCCTTCGCATCCAGCCCCAGATGCAGCCGCGCCATGATGTCGACCTGATCGCCGATGCGCTGCACGGGGTCGAGCGCGGTCATCGGGTTCTGGGTCACCAGCGCGATGCGTTTGCCGCGATAGGGCCGGAGCCGGTCTTCGGGCAGCTTCGACAGGTCGGTGCCGTCGAACATGACGGCTCCTTCTGCGATCCGGCCTCCGATCAGCGGCAGAAGCCCGGTCACCGCCATCGCCGTCAGCGACTTGCCCGAGCCGCTTTCACCGACAAGGCCAAGGATTTCGCCCCGGTCCAGCGTGAAGGACAGGCTGGACAGCGGCTCGACCTTGCCGATGCGGACGCCGAGGTTTTCGACCGACAGGAGCATGCTCACGCCTCCCTCAGCCGGGTCTTGATATCGAGGGCCCGGATCAGCGCGTCCCCGAACAGGTTGATCGCGACCACGGTGATTGCCACGGCAAGACCGGGAAAGACGATGATCCACGGCGCCTTGAAGAGGAGGGCCGAGCCCGAGGACATCATCGAACCCCAGCTTGGGGTCGGCGGCTGCGCGCCAAGGCCGAAGAAGCCAAGCGTCGCCTCGAGGATGATCGCGTCGCCGGTGGCGAGCATCCCCGCCACAAGCACAGGGGCAAGTGAGTTCGGCAAGAGGTGGCGCAGGAGGATGAAGCTGTCCCTCGCGCCAAGGCTTTTTGCCGCCTCGATATAGGTCTCGGACCGGATCGCCATGATCTGCGCGCGGGTGAGGCGGGTGAATTGGGCGAGGTACGCGACGGCGATGGCGACCATCGTGCCGGTGATACCGGGGCCGATGATGGCCACGAGGATCAGCGCAATCAGGATTTCCGGGAAGGACCATGTCAGATCGACAAAGATCGTAACCGCCCGGTCGAAGGCTCCGCCGAAATAGCCCGCTGCTGCACCGAGCACCATGCCGGTGAACACCGAGACGCTGATTGACAGGACCGAAACGCTGAGCGAGGTGCGCGCGCCGTAAAGCACGCGGGTCAGGAGGTCGCGGCCGAATTCGTCTGTGCCGAGCCAATGCGCGAACGAGGGCGCGGCGAAGGCGTTCGGCAGGTCCTGGATGTCATAGTCGTAAGGCGTCAGGACCGGAGCGAAGATCGCGCCCAGCACCACGAGCGCCAGCCAGGCGCCCGAGATCGCGCCCTTGGGCGTCCGCAATGCGCGGCCGATGGAGTTGAGGGTACCCTTCAGGCTCATGTCATCGCACTCCGCACGCGCGGGTCCATGAGGGCCTGCAGGATGTCGCCAAGAAGCGTGCCGAGCATGACCGCGATGGCCAGCATCAGGAGGCAGGCCTGAACAACCGGGTAGTCGTGCTGGGCGAGGGCCTTGATGAGCGTCAGGCCAAGTCCAGGCCTGGCGAAGACATATTCAACCGTGACCGCGCCGCCGAGGATCCAGCCGATGCGCAGGGCAAGGATCGTCACCACCGGGATCAGCGCATGGCGCAGGACGTGGCGCAGGCGGATGCGGGCGGGCGACAGGCCCTTGGCGTGAAGAAGCAAAACGAAATCGCGGCTCGCGGCGTCGATCATCGACACGCGGGTTACCCGGGCCACAAGTGCCATGCCGCCTAGACCGATGGTCAGAACAGGCAGGACAAGGCTTTCCCAGCCACGCGCTCCCGAGACCGGAAACCAGCTGAGCTGGACAGAGAAGGCGAGGATCAGGAGAAGCCCGAGCCAGAACGAGGGCAGGGTGGAGCCGAGCAACACGCCCCCCATGATGATTTGGTCGGGCCAGCGGTCACGGTAGGCGGCGGCGACGATGCCGAGGATGATGCCCATGATCGAGGAAAAGAGCAGCGCAAAGCCCCCGAGCATCAGCGAATTCGGCAGCACCTGCGCAATCATCGAGGAAACCGGGCGTCGGGTGATGATCGAGGTGCCAAGATCGCCCTGCAGGACGTTGCCCAGCCACATGCCGTATTGGACGATGAGCGGCTGATCGAGGCCATACTTGGCCTCGATCTTGGCCCGGGCATCTGGACCCGAGCCGACTTTCAGAAGGTTGTCCACCGGATCGCCGGGAATCAGGTGCAGGATCAGGAAGATGATCGCCGACACCGCCAGGAAGACCGGCAGAAGGAGCAGCACGCGCCTTATGAGATAGTCGAGCATCGTGCCCCCTCCGCCGGTCGGCCTTTACCTTACTCCTTGGCCTCGACGTCGACCATGACGACGCCGGTGATCGAGGTGCCATGGAGCGTCTCGGGCATGGTGATGTGTTCCTTGTTGTAGGCCATGTTCTGCGGCGGCTGGTAGATCGGCGCATAGGGGAACTGGCTGGTCACATACTCATGGTAGGCCTTGAAGTTCGCGGTACGCTCTTCCCCGGTCTTGGAGCCGGTCATCGCCTTGGTCCGCAGCTCTTCCGCCTTCGGATCGTTGAACATCGAGACGTTCGGATAGCCCAGCCGGTCGCCGCCGAAGAACCAGTCGACGATGTCGGCATTGTTCCAGAAGTAGGAGCGCACGGCGAGCTGCTGTTCGCCCGACTTGTACTGGTCGCGGATCGTCGAGCTGTCGAAGGTCTGGATCTGCGGATCGAAGCCGACAGCTTTAAGCTGTGCCTGAACAACTTCCGTCAAGCGACGGAAGACACTGTCGTTTTGCGTCCAAAGCGAGACGGTCAGCTTCTTGCCGTCCTTCTCGCGCACGCCGTCGGCGCCCTTGACCCAGCCGGCCTCGTCCAGCAGCGCGTTTGCCTTGTCCGGGTTGAAGCTGATGTTCACCGCCGGGTCGATCTGCGCTTCCGGCAGGGCCGAGATCAGGAAGTTGTTGGCCACCGCGCCATAGCCTGAAAAGACGTTCTGCAGGATCTCTTCCTGGTTGATCGCATAAGCCGCCGCTTCACGCACCTTGATGTCGGTGAAGGGCTCTTTCGTCACGTTGATGGGCATGTAGTAGACTTCCTGCCCGGGGATCGGCGCCACGGACAGCGCCGGGTCCGAAGAGATGTCCTTCAGGTAGTCGGTCGGGATCGACAGAAGCCCGTCCACGCCCCCGGACTTGAGTTCAAGGAAAGCGGTCGAATCCTCGGGGATCTCGCGGAAGGTGATCCGCTCCAGCTTGGCCGGGCCCTTGTTGGCGGAAAGCGGCGAACCCCAGGCGTAGTCGTCGTTGCGCACGACGACAGTTTCCTGGCCGAGCGTGAAGCTTTCCAGCTTGAACGGGCCGGTGCCGACGGCTTCGGTGATGCCATAGTCATCGCCGAGCGCCTCGACCGCATCCGGGTCCGGGATGCCCATGAAGGAGGAGGCGAGGTTGTAAAGGATGTTCGGGTCCGGATGCTTCATCACGAACTTGACGGTCAGGTCGTCGGGCGTTTCGACCTTTTCGATGGCATCGACCATGTAGCTGCTTTCGGTCGAGCGGAACATCTCGATGAACTTGGCGATGTCGGCCGAGGTCAGGGCCTTGCCGTTGTGAAATTTTACCCCCGGCTTGAGGTGGAAGGTCCAGGACATGCCGTCCGGCGCCTCGTCCCAGCTTTCGGCAAGGTAGGGGTGAAAGGACAGGTCCGAATCCTGCGCCACGAGGTTGTCGTAGATCATCGAATAGACGGTGTTGGTGTTCACCGCCGTCAGCAGGTTGTAGCTCGGGATGCCGACCTCGTTGGTGCCAAGGACAAAGGTCGCTTCCTGGGCTGCGGCGGACAGGGGCAGCAGCGCCGCCACCGACACGCTCGCGGCGAGCATGTGTTTCTTCAACGTCATGAACATCTTGTTTGAACTCCCTGTGTAGATTGTTGTGGTCATTTCAGTGGTCGGTGGGGGTCACCGGCATGGCCGATGAAGTCGTTGTATAGGGCCGAGACGCGGGTCATCCGATCCTCGACCTCCGGGCCGAGCTGGGCGAAGACGCCGTTCACCAGAAGCCCGATGAGCGAAGACATGGCCGAGGTCGCATCCCAGAACTGGTTGAAGTCGGTCTGCACGACGAAGACCTCGTCGGCGACCTCGCGCGCCCAGGGGCAATAAGGGTCGGTGATGATCGTGACCGGAATGCCCGCCTCGCGCGCGGCGATGGCAAGGCGGCGCGTCAGCCGGGAGTAGCGCCGCCCGTCTATCAGGATCAGGCACACCTCGTCAGGCGGGGCCAGCAGCACCTCGGCGAAATTGCCGGCGGCGAGATCGAGAAGCTGCACGCCGGGGCGCAGGTATTGCAGCTGGTTGACGAGGAACTGGCCATGACCGCGCTCGGTCTGAAAGCCGGAGACGAAGACCTGCCGCCGCAGCGCCAGCCGCTGCACCGCACGGGCGAACTCGGGCGATGCGGCGGTTTCGTAATTGGCGAGGATCGCCGCCATCTCGCGCTCCAGCCCCCGCGAAATCTCGGTCGCGCCCTGCTTCTGGCGGGTGGCGAAGTCGGTCAGGCGGTCACCGACCAGCCAGGCCTTGTCACCCAGATCGGACTGGATGGCACCCTTGAGGTCCTTGAAATGCCGGTAGCCCAGCCCGCGGCAGAAACGGCCGACCGTCGCCTCGCTGACGCCGACCTTGGCAGCGACCGAGGCTGCGGTCTCGAAAGGGAGGTCTTTGATGTTCGACAGGAAGTAGGTGGCAAGGGTCCGGTTGGCGGGGGTGGCGTCCCGCAGGCTGTCTTCCAGTCGGCCGCGCAAATCGGCCGGTAAAGGCGGAACTGCCTCCTGATCTGCCATTGACCCCCCGGTCGGTTTCGCGGCCTTGCGCCGTCGTGATTCATGAAAAGCGTGACAGAAACATTCCCAACCGTCAATCTTGCAAGAAAACTGTGATCGATTAATCTGACAGCATCGGATTGGGGGAGGGCGGCATGCCTCAAGCAACGGCACGGATGGCGACGCGGCCCCCTTTGGTGATCGAGGCGGCAGAGTTGCGGCTGGTGCGTCTGCCTTTGGTGACGCCTTTCACAATCGCCACTGGCACCATGTATGAAAAGCATTTTCCGCTGCTGCGTCTTTTTTCGGGGCAGTGGGAGGGGGTGGCGGAAGGGGTGATGGACCCGCTGCCCGATTACCTTCCAGAAACGACGGCGGGGGCGATGGCCTTCCTGACTGACGCGATTCTGCCCGGTCTGATCGGCAAGAGCTTTGCCCATCCGAACGCGCTCGACCGCCATTTCGCGCCGTGGCGGGCAAACCGGATGGCACTGGCGACGGTCGAGATGGCCTTCTGGGACCTCTGGGCGCGGTCGCTGGACCTGCCGTTGCAGACAGTCCTGGGCGGCGAGGGCGACGCGATCGATGTCGGCGTGTCGCTTGGCATTGGGCCGCTCCCGAGCACGCTCGACCGCATCCGCGCGCATCTCGATCAGGGCTACAAGCGCATCAAGCTGAAGATCATGCCGGGCCATGACCTCGCCCTTGTCCGCGCCGCGCGCGAGGCGTTTCCGGGCGCGCATCTGACGGTGGATGCCAACAGCTCCTACACGCTGGCAGATACGGCGCTGCTGCAAGAACTGGATGCCTTCGGGCTCGACTATATCGAACAGCCCCTGGCCTGGAACGACATCCACGACCATGCCGTGCTGCAATCGCGGCTTAAGACGCCGATCTGCCTTGACGAATGCCTGGGCACCGTGGCCGAGACGCGCAAGGCGCTCCAGACGGATGCCGCGCGGGTGGTCAACATCAAGGTCGGGCGGGTCGGGGGCCATTCCTCGGCCCGGGCGATCCACGATCTGGCCCAGGCCTTCGACGTGCCGGTCTGGTGCGGGGGGATGCTGGAAAGCGGGGTGGGCCGGGCGCACAACATCCACCTCTCCACCCTGCCGAATTTCCGCAAGCCGGGGGATACCTCTTCCGCCAGCCGCTACTTCCACCGCGACATCATCGTGGAGCGGCTGGAGGCGACCGACGGTCGGATGCCGGTGCCGCAGGGGCCCGGCACGGGCGTGACGCTCGACCAAGATTTTCTTGCCACGGTCAGCACCGATATCCGCAGGTTCGGCGCATGAGGGACGTGATCCTCCGTGACCTGAGCGGCATGGCCGAATTCCGGCTGGCCGAGGCGCTGCAGAACGATGTCTGGGGCCATGACGACACGGCCGACCCGGCCGACCTGATGATGGTCATCCAGGCCGAGGGCGGGCTTTGCGCCGGTGCGTTCCATGGCGACCGGCTGATCGGCTATGTCTTCGCCTTTCCGACCCGAGACCCGCAAATCCAGCATTCGCACCGACTTGCCATCCGCACCGAGGCTCGGGGCCTCGGCCTTGGGGCGCGGCTAAAATGGTATCAGCGCGACTGGTGCCTCGCGCGGGGGATCCGGCTGGTCCGCTGGACTTATGATCCGCTGCGGATCCTGAATGCGAGCCTGAACATCGGAACGCTCGGAGCGGTCGGGCGGACGTACTATCCTGACTATTACGGCAAGATGGCGGGCATCAATGCGGGCGCCCCGTCCGACCGTCTGCTGGCGGAATGGTTTGTCGCGGATGCGACGGTCACGGCGCTTGCCAATCGCCAGCCGGTTGAGGTGACGCCGGTCTCGCGCATCGCCATTCCGACCGATTTTGCCGAGATGCTGACCGCCGATCCCGACCGCGCGCTGGCGGATCGGCTGAAGCTGCGGCTGGAGATGACTGAGGCTTTCGCCCGGGGCGAGGAAATCACCGGGTTTGACCGCCAGCGGGGGGAGTACCTGCTGACGAAACGGATCGAGCGCGGCGCGAACGGATAATCCGTCCGCGTCATGGCAGCGCGGCTTGACTTCGACCGTTGTCCCCCGGTCAATGCCCCCAGACCGGTCGGGCGAGTCTCGGGGGCCGGTGTCGGGCCGAAGGATATGCCCGGCAGGATCTGCGGGAGAGAAGCATGTCGAAGAAGGTCGATCTCGTCGTCGTCGGCGCGGGGATCGTGGGGCTGGCCCATGCGCTGATCGCGCGGCGGCGCGGGCTGTCGGTGATCGTGGTGGACCGCGAAGCCGAGGCGATCGGGGCCTCGGTCCGCAACTTTGGCTTCGTCACCGTCACCGGCCAGCAGCAAGGCGATTGCTGGCGGCGCGCCATGCGGTCGCGCGACATCTGGCAGGAGGTCGCGCCGCTCGCGGGGATCCCGGTGGAACATCAGGGCCTTCTCGTCGTCGCGCGGCGGCCAGAGGCGATGACCGTTCTCGAGGCGTTCAAGGCGACAGACATGGGGGCCGAGTGCAGGCTCATCGACGCTGCGACCCTGCGGCGCGACCATGGCGCGATCCTCGCAGATGGCGAGTTTCAAGGCGGTCTCTGGAGCCCGCATGAACGCCGGGTGGAAAGCCGCCACGCGGTCGGCAAGCTTGCTGCCTGGATCGAGAAATCGCTTGGCGCCGAGTTCCGCCGCAGGACGCTGGTCAAGGCGGTAGAGCCGGGCCGTGTGGTGACGACCGATGGCGTGATCGAGGCCGAGCGCGTGGTGGTCTGCCCCGGTGACGATTTGCTGACGCTGTTCCCGGACCGGATCGCGGCGATGGGCATCACCCGCTGCCGGCTGCACATGATGAAGGTCATGCCGGCCGACAAGGGCTTCCGCCTGCCGGGATCGGTGATGACCGACCTGTCGCTGGTCCGCTACCTTGGCTATTCGGAGCTGCCCGAAGCGGCCCCGCTCAGAGCGCGGCTGCAAGCCGAGCAGGGCGAGTTCCTCGACAACGGGATCCACCTGATCGCCGTGCAGGGATCGGATGGCGGGCTGATCGTCGGTGACAGTCACCACTACGAATGGAGCCCGTCGCCCTTTGCCCGCGATCGGGTGGATGAGTTGATGCTGGACGAGATGAACGCCACCCTGCGCCTGCCCGGCGCCCAGGTGACCGAACGCTGGATGGGCACCTATGCGTCGCATCCCGAGAAGCTGATGATCATGGATGCGCCCGATCCGGCGATCCGGCTGGTGATCGTCACAAGCGGAACCGGGGCCAGCACCGCTTTCGCCATCGCCGAAGAAACCCTGACCGATCTGTATGGAGCCGCCGCATGACCAAGAACCGCCTTCAGGCCGTCATCCTCGACTGGGCCGGAACCGTCGTTGACCACGGCTCGCAAGCGCCGATGGGCGTATTCCAGCGCAGCTTTGCCAGGTTTGGCGTCGAGATCAGCGTGGACGAGGCGCGCGGCCCGATGGGCATGGCGAAGCGCGACCATATCGCCGCCGTGATCCGCAGCCCACGCGTTGCAGCCGCCTGGAAGGCCAAGCATGGCGCCGACCCGACCGAGGCGGATATCGACAAGATCTACGAGATCTTCGTGCCGATGAACGTCGAGGTCGTGACCGATTACGGCACCCTGATCGAAGGCGCGGCCGAGATGGCGAAGAGGGCGCGGGCGCGGGGGCTGAAGATCGGCTCCACCACCGGCTATACGCGCGACATCATGGCGCCGCTGCTGCCGGTCGCGGCGAAGCAGGGCTACGCCCCCGACAGCCTGGTTTGCGCGGGCGATCTGGCGCAGGGCCGTCCGTCGCCGCTGATGATGTACCAGACCTTCATCAACCTCGGCATCTGGCACCCCTGGGCGACCGTCAAGGTCGACGATACCGAAGTCGGCATCGAGGAAGGGCTGAATGCCGGGACCTGGACCGTGGGCGTGGCGCTTTCCGGCAACGTCTTCGGCCTGAACCCGGAAGAGACGGCGGCGCTTTCGCCCGAGGAGTTCGACCGTATGCGGGACGAAGCCTATGCCAAGCTCCTTCGCGCCGGGGCGCATTTCGTCATCGACAGCGTGGCCGACCTGGACGAGGTCTTCGACGAGATCGAAGGCGCGCTTGCCCGCGGCGAGCGGCCCTGAGACTGACGGTCTTTCCCTGGATTTTCGGCCCCGGGATCCCGGCTGGGCTTGAAAAGCCTGCCGGTAACAGCGCAAGTCTGGGCGATGGAGGCAGGGATGTCGGCGTCCGTCACGCAAGGTCTTGATCTGGCAATGGCCGTTGGAGTTCTCCGACGGAATGCGACCTTTTCGGCTCTGAGCGAAGAGCATTGCGCCCGGATTGTCACGGTCGGCCCCATAGACCGCGCCGATGCAGGGACAGAGCTGATCAGACAGGGTGAAATCGGTCGATTTGCCTTTCTCGTGCTGGAGGGCGAAGTCCGCATCGAGGTCGAGACGGAGACGGGCCGTGTTCCAGTAGCGCGGCTGGGGACAGGGAGCCTTGTGGGCGAGATCGGCGCCTTCGCGGCGACGCCCCGCACGGCCAGCGTGATCTCGGAAACCGAAGTCGTGCTTCTGCGGATCGATCAATCGACCATCCACGCGCTCATGTCAGAAACCCCCGGCGCGGCAGTGGCAGTGATCGGCGAGCTTGGCGCCCGGCTGCAGGGGCTGAATGGCACCATCGCGGCGCTGACGCAGGCCGCCCATGCCCTGGCGCGGGACGAGTTTCAGCCCGGGATGCTGGACATGCTTCGCCGGCAGGCCGACCGTTTCTCGCCATTCGCCGATGTCTTCGACGAGATGGCGCTGGAACTCAGGCGCAAGCGGATGCTTGGGCAGGAAATGGCGGCGGCAGAGCAGATCCAGATGGCGCTGCTGCCCGACCGGATCGATGCCGGCCCCCTGGCGGGAAGCTTTGAGATTTCCGCCTCGATGACGCCGGCCAAGCATGTGGGCGGCGACTTCTACGACTATTTCATGCTGGACGACGAAACGCTGGCGCTTGCCATCGGCGATGTCTCGGGCAAAGGCGTGCCGGCCGCGATCTTCATGAGCGTGTGCCGGACCACCCTGCGATCGGTCGCTCGCCAGGGTCTGTCGCCAGGCCGCACGCTGGCCGAGGTCAATCGGCAGCTGGCCGAGGGAAACCGAGAGTCGATGTTCGTGACCATGGCTTATGCCAGGCTGAACCTGCGCAGCGGCGCGTTCACCTGTGCCAGCGGCGGCCACGAAGAGGTGTTCCTGTTGCGCCCCGGAGAAGGCGCGGACCAGATGGAACCGACTGGCCCGGCGCTTGGGCTGTTCGATGGCGCGGAGTTTGGCGAGATCCACCGCACTCTTGGTCCTGGCGATCACCTGATCCTTGGCACCGACGGGATCACCGAGGCGTTCAACGCGGCGGGCGAGGTCTTTGGCAGGACACGTTTCGTCGCGGCGCTTGAGGAGAACGCGGATCAGTCAGCCCAGGCGATGGTTGCCAATGTTGCCAGCATCATCGCCGCCTTCGTGGCGGACCATCCGCCGTCAGACGACCTGACAGGGCTGGCGATGCGCTATCTTGGACCGAAGTAAAGGGTCAGTTCGTTGATTTCCCCGTCACGGCGGTAGTTGATCCGATCGGTCGTCTCTTGCATCAGCCTGATGCCAAGCCCGCCGATCTCGGCCGAGGCGATATCCTCGGCGGGAACGAAGGCCGGGCCGGCGAGGGGATCGAATGCCGGGCCATTGTCGCGGATCACGGCCGTCGCGCCTGCGGGCACGAGGTCCACAGACACAGTGATCTGGCCGCCAGGGTCCCCGTCGAAGCCGTGGAGCAGAATGTTCGTCACAGCTTCATTGAGGCAAAGCTTCACGTCATGGGCGATCCGTGCCGAAAGCGACCGCCGCGCCGCCAAGGCGTCGAACCAGAGGTTCAACTCGGAAACGCCCGACAGCGCGCTGCCAAGCACGATGGTCTCGGTCGTCTGTAGGTCGGTCCAGGAACCAGACATTTCCAGAGCTTTCCCCGAGGTCCGGGGCCGGACCGGCCCCATCAGAGTCGCGCCGCCCGTTACTTTCTGACCCAGGCCAGCGCGGCAGGTTCGTCTTGGACGAGCATCACGATCTTGTCCACTCCGGTGGTTTCCAGAACCCGCCGCGGTGCCTCCTGCGCACCGAACACGGCCATGCGGCCGGCTTGCTCGGCGATGGTCTTGGCAGACTTTACCAGCACGCGGATGCCGATCGAGGCAAGGAAATCCACCCCGGACAGATCGACGACGACGCGCTTGTACTTGTCGGCGACCATCTTGAAATGCGGGTCGATTTGGGCCGAACCGTCAAGGTCGATCGGACCTTCGAGCGTGATCTTGTAGACGCCGCCCTCCAGGTCTTCATGCGTCAGCTTCATGCCATTCTCCCAACCGGACCGGCGCGGCGGCCGGATTTCCCCCTGCGGTTAGCATGTGGTCTGTGACAGTTTCTTGACAGTCTGCCCTGATCCGAGGTCAGCCGCGGCCCTTCGATTTCAGCCAGTCACCGATGATCTGGCGGTGGCGGTCGCGCCCGTAGCTCGGGAAGTGGCCGCCATGCACCACGGTGACCGGCAGATCGTAGAGCCGCTCCATCGAGCGGAGGTATTGCGCCTGTTCGAGCGGGTTCGTGCCCTCGATAAGTTCCCCGTCATAGACGATGTCGCCGGAGAAGAGGATGCCTGTCGCAGCCTCCCACAGGGCAATGCCGCCGGGGGAATGGCCGGGGGTATGGATCACCTCGAACCGCCGGTCACCAAGATCGACCACGTCACCATCCCAGAGCAGCCGCGTCGCGGGGGCAGCGGCTACCGAGTACAGCGCGGACTGGTAGGGTTCAGGCGGCAGGTCGGTGAAGATGTCGTCGGTCACATACTTGTCGGCAAAGGTGTTTTCCCGCGTCGGCGCTCGTAGCAGGTGCGCCTCGGCCCCGTGGCAGGAGCGGCAGGGAAATTCGTGGTGGCAGCCGACATGGTCGAAATGCGTGTGGCTGGCCACGGCTTCGAGGGGGCGTTCGGTCACGAGCGGCACATGGGCGCGCAGGCTGACGACGCCCATGCCGCTGTCCACCAGCAAGTCGCGGTCGCGCCCGCGCACATGCCAGACGTTGCAGCGGTAGAACTCGCGGATATGCGGCTCGTCGATCCAGGTCACGCCGTCGCCGACCGATCTTTGCCGCCACCAGGCTTCGGGAGAGATGCGTTTCATGGATCGAGAAGTACCCAGGTCATGGCTGCAAGATCGACGATCTCGCCCGGCGCGGGAAGGACCGATTGCGGCAGGTGAAAAACAATCTGCATCTCTGGTGCCGCCAGAGGTGTTGCGTGGGCGCGGACATGCGTCCCGAAAAAGGCGGCGTCGGTGATGGTGGCCCGCCCCAGTTGCAGCGCGCCGACCGTGGCAAGCTCTGCCGGTCGGATCGATTCCGGGCGGATGCACAAAACCCGTTCGCGATCATTCCCAAGTGCAACCAGGCCGAGGGGCGAACTGTCGCCATTGACCGGGATGCGGTTGATCTCACCCATGAAGCCAGCCGAAAACAGGGACTTGGGCCGCAAATAGACCTCGCGCGGGGGGCCAAGATCCTCGATCCGGCCTGCATTCATCACCACGATCCGGTCGGCAATGGCCATTGCCTCCTCCTGATCGTGGGTGACATGGACGAAGGTCGTTCCGACCCTGCGCTGGATGGCCTTCAGTTCGTCCTGCATTGCGCGGCGCAGCTTGAGGTCAAGCGCCCCGAGCGGTTCGTCAAGCAGAAGCACATCGGGTTCCACCGCCAGCGCCCGGGCCAGCGCCACGCGCTGGCGCTGCCCGCCGGAGAGCTCATGCGGGCGGCGGTTCCCCCGGCCGGCGAGACCGACGAGCGCAAGCATCTCCTCGGCCTTCTTGAGGCGCCCCGATTTCTCGACCCCGCGCATCCGGAGACCAAAGGCGACGTTCTCGGCCAGGCTCATATGCGGGAACAGGGCATAGTCCTGGAACACGGTCGTCGTCGGGCGCTCCTTCGGGCTGACGCCCGCCATGTCGCGCCCGCCGATCAGGACCTGACCCTCGGTCGGTTCGGCGAAGCCGCCGATGATGTTCAGAAGCGTGGTCTTGCCGCAGCCGGAGGGGCCGAGCAGGACGACGAACTCGCCGGCGGCGATTTCCAGATCGACATGGTCGAGCGCGGTCGCGGTGCCATAGCGCTGACGCACACCGCGAATGGAAACGGGTGCGGTCATGCGCGCCTCCGCAGGATGAAGATTTCCGCCAGCACGACGACCCCGATCGAAACCAGGAAGACGAGCGAGCCGATGGCATTGGTGGCGGGCGAGAGGCCCGAGCGGAGCATCGACCAGATCTCGACAGGCAACGTCACGTCGAAGCGGGTGAGGAGAAATGCGATGATGAACTCATCCCAGCTGAAGGTGACCGACAGGAAGAAGGCGGCGGCGAGGGCCGGGGCGAGCATCGGGGCCGAGACGAGCCAAAGCACCTGCGCTTCGGACGCGCCAAGGTCGCGCGCGGCGCGTTCGGCGTTCTTCTGGTGGTCGCCCATGGCCGCGTAGGTGATGGCAAAGCAGAGCGGCAGGTTGATGACGACATGACCGATGCCGGTGGCCAAAAGCGAGGGGCGAATGCCGATCTGGTTGAAAAAGGTCAAGAGACCGAGGCCGATGATGAGTGTGGAGACGGTCATTGGTGCGATTATCAATACCCGCATCAGCACCGATCCAGGCAGTTTCACCCGTGCGAGGGCATGGGCCGCGAGGAAGCCGAGCACCAAGGCGACCGCAGACGAGATCAGCGCCACGATCAGCGAGTTGACGAGCGCCGCCATCAGGTCGCCGTCCGACAGGACCTTCTCGTACCACTTGAGCGACATGCCCTGCAGTGGCGGCACCGGCAGGCGGCCGTCCTGAAAAGAGAACACCACCAGCACCGCAACCGGCAGAAAGATAAAGAGATAGGCGGCGGCGAGGTAGAGCCAGGAAAGCGCGCGCATCATACCCGGTCGAGCCTCAGCCAGCGCGCCGAGAGCAGATAGGCAAGGGTCACGACGAGCATCAGAACGACCGACAGCGCCGAGGCGAGCGGGAAGTTCCCGCCGCGCCCCATCTGCAGCATGATGAGCTGCGGCAGGGTCAACTCGTTGTTTCCCCCAAGAATTTGCGGAGTGATATAGTCGCCGATGCACAGCACGAAGGTCAGGAAGGCCCCGGTGACAACGCCGGGCAGGGTCAGCGGCAGGATCACGTGGCGGAAGGTCTGGAAGCGCCCCGCGCCAAGATCTTGCGCCGCACGGGCATAGTTCGGGGACAGCTGGATCAGGTTGGCATAGATCGTCAGCGTCAGCAGCATCACGAAGAAATGCACGAAGCCGATCACCGTCGCTGTCCGGGTCGCTGCGATCTCCAGCGGCGCCGAGATGAGGCCCAGACCGAGCAGCGCCTTGTTCAGCACCCCGTTCTGGCCGAGCACGAGCAACCACGCATAGGACCGCACCACGTAGGAGGTCCAGAAAGGCAAGACCGCCAGCAAGAGCGCCAGCCGCTGCCAGCGCTTCGGCACGCGGAAGGCGATGATCGCGGCCAGCGGATACGCGAGGATCACCGACACCACCGAGACGACAAGGGTGATCTCGATGCTGTTCACCAGTGCCTTGAACATCGTCCAGTCGGTGAAGATCCGGACATAGTTGCCGGGGTCGAAGCCGTGAACGACCGTCCGCTCCTCCATGTGCGCGAAGGAAAGGGCGAGCATCACGGCAAAGGGGATCAGGAAGAAGGCGAGAAGCCAGATCAGGGCCGGGGCGACGAGGCCCCAGCCCTGCCGACGCTCTCGGGCGGCGGGGCTCACTTCTGCATCATCTCCGTCCAGAGATCCTGCATCTTGGTGTCGAGCGCGGCATCCGGGATCGGGTAAAGCTGGGCCCGGGCGAGGTAGTCGGGCTGGTCATCCCACCGCAGCACCGCCTTCTGTTCCGGCGTCAGGACGTCGCCGGCCTTGCTGTTGGCGGGCATCCCCCAATAGCAGCTCGCCGTCGCGAGGCGCGCCTGTCCTTCCGGCGAGACGATGTACTTCACGAATTCCAGCGCGAGATCGGGCTGGCTGCTGTCCTTCAGCACACCGATCGACTGTGCCCATCGCAGGCCGCCCTGCTTCGGGATCGTCCAGTCGAGGTTGGGGTTGTCGGCGGCCAGCACCGCCGTCACCCATTCGCCACCGCCCACCATGATGTCGACATCGCCGGTCGCCAGCGCCGTCTGGCTGGAAACCACGTCCGACACCTGTTTTGACGCTGCCTTGAGCTTGAAGAGCGGGTCCTTCAGCTGGTCCAGATTGTCGGCGGTGATGTCGGCAGTGTTGATGCCCTGACCCATCGCAAGGATGCCGAGGACCGGCAGGTAGTAGTCGTAGATGGCGATCCGGCCGTCATACTTGCCCGACCACAGGGTCGAGAGATCCTCCATGTCCTTTGGATCGACCTTGGTCTTGTCGTAGGCGATGGTGTTGTAGCCGAACTTCTCGGTGACGGCGTAGGTCTTGCCATCCTTGGTGTTGTTCTCGGCCATGACGAGTTGCGGGAAAAAGTCCGCGGTCGGAAGCTGATCTGCCGGCAGTTCACCAAGATATCCGGCATCGACAGCGCGATGCACGTCGACCGCGTCGATCACCAGCACGTCCCAGTCGCCGGGCTGTGACTGGTCGAGGATCGCAAGGCCAGCCGCCGTGCCCTCGTACTCCTTGAGGTTCACTTTTACCCCGAACTTCTCTTCGAAGGGTGCGACGAGCGACGGGTCGGTATGGTCGCACCAGACGAGCGCATTCAGGTCCTTTGCCAGCGCCGGGCTGGACAGCAGGATCAGGGACAAGGCAGTCAGTGCTGCCGAGGGCAGGGACGGTCGGGGCATCAGTCTCTCCATGTCGGGTGTCACGCTCTTGCCGGCGCGGATGAGAAAAAAATTGAGTTCATTCATTTTTGAAGTCAATGTCATTTTTCAGGCGATTTGAGAACGTGAAGGGTTTCCCGGTGACGGGATTGCGCGCGAGACAGAAGGCCGATCGGAACCGCCGCCTGACCGAGGCAGCGGTCGAACTGTTCCGCGATGCAGGTTATGACGCCGTGCGCATCGAGGACATCGCGGCACGGGCCGAAGTGTCGGTCGGGACCTTCTATAACTACTTCGAAACAAAGGGCGATCTTCTGGTCTCCATCGTCATGATGGAGGTCGAAGAAGTCATCGAAGCCGGTGCCTCCGTTCTGGCCGATCCGCCCCCCGATCCGGCAGAGGCGATCCTGCGACTGATCGACGGATATTACGACCATTCGCTGGTCTATCTGACCAAGGAGATGTGGCGCCGCGCCATGGCGATCTCGATCGAGGCGCCGATGACGCCCTTTTCGCAGCGCTACACGGAGCTGGACCGAAAGCTGGCCGATCAGGTCTGCGCCATGGTGGCGCGGCTTCAGGCGACCGGACGGCTGCGGCGAGACGTTCCTGCCCGGGCGGTGGGCGAGATGCTTTTCAACGACCTGAACAACGCCTTCATGGAATTCGTCAAATCCGACGAGATGAGCCTTGACGACCTCAAGGGACAGGTCGCCAGCCACGTCCGCCTGCTGGCACAGGCGCTGTCCCCGTAGGGCGGGGGTCACACCGCCCTAGCGTTCCATGATCGCAGCGGCGGTGGTGTAACCGCCGCCGAAGGCGCAGAGTGCCACCCGGTCGCCGATCAGTCCCGGCTGGGTCAGGGCCAGCGGAATGCTCGACGAACTTGTGTTCCCGAAACGCTCGATCACGCTGAAGGCAGGAACCCCGGCCCGACGCTCGACTGCGTCGATGATCCGCTGGTTGGCCTGGTGCGGCACCAGCGCGTCGAGATCGGCAATTGCAAGCCCGGAGGCATCGCAGGCGCGATTGACGATTTCCGTCATCGAGCGCACGGCATCGGCAAAGACCTGACGGCCCAGCATCCGCACATAGCCGCGGCCGCCGAGGGGAACCGAAATCAACCGGCCCGGCTCGGGGTGGCCGCCAAGAACGGGCCTGCTCACCCGCCAGGCCCCCGTATCGCCGCGACCCGCGCCGTGAACAACGGTTGCAGTGGCCGCATCGGCAAAGATCACCGCCGTGTCGGGGTCGTCAAGGTCGAGCGCAGGCGACAGGATTTCTGCCGTGATCACAAGAACGGACGCTTCGGGACGCGTGGCAAGAAACTGCCAGGCCTGCTCCATCGCGTAGATATAGCCACTGCAGGCCGCGTTCACATCATAGGCTGCGATCTGCGGCACCGGTCCGTCGCCTGCCGCTGCCACCGTGACGCGCGAGGCGAGCGACGGTGTGATCACATCCGGCGTTCCCGTTGCCGCGACGACGAGGCCGATATCGGCCATGGCCATGCCCTCTGCGGCGAGCGCGGCCTTTGCGGCCTCGGTCGCCATGCCGAGCAGCGTCTGGCCGGGGCCTGCCCAATGGCGTTCCTGAATCCCTGTCGCGCGCAGGATGTCCTCGGTCTTCCGGCTCGGCCAGCGGGCGGCGAGTTCGTCGGTCGTGACCAGCCGTGTGCCGTTTACCGCGCGGATCGCGCCAAGCGCGACGTGATCGGTCGCCGCCTTTTCGGTCACGATACGGGGCGCACGTCCAGTGAACACCGCCTTGAGCGGGACCTCACGTTCGGGCGCCGAGCCACCTTCCTGCGGTTCCAGCGTTATCACGGCCGCTCCGACCCGGATGTCGTCGCCGACCCGGGCGCAGATGTCGGCCACAATCCCTGCACGCTGCGCACATACATCGACGGCCGCCTTCGTCGCCTCGACCACGGCCACAAGCTGGCCTTCCTCGATCCGGTCGCCGGGCTGGACATGCAATTCCACCACCTTCACCAGATCGTCGGCAGGACCAGAGCCGATGGCCAGAACGGCATCGGCATCGGTCAGGGCAGAGCTGTCCGGTTCCCAGTCGATCTGCAGGTCAAGAAGCCCAGCCGCCGCCTCGAGTACCTTCGAAACCGAGGGCAGGACGGCCAGTTGATCGGCGAAATTGAACGGAATGTATGTGTCCTGTCGCCCGACCCGCGCCACGCGCAGGCCCGAACGCGCCGTCTCGGCCGCATGGGCCGCTATTTCCGCCCCGAAGCCGCCGGTCAAGTTTTCCTCATGAACCACCAGAAGCCGACCGGTGCGCCGGATGCTGGCCGAAACCATCTCTCGATCCCAGGGCGAGATCGAGCGCAGGTCGATCAGGTCGGTGCCGATGCCGTCCTCGGCAAGACGTTCCGCTGCGGCTTCGGCCAGTGGCACGGTGTTGCCCCAGGCGACCACGGTCAGATCCGCCCCCGTGCGCAAGCGCTTTGCCCGGCCGGGCAGGGTGAAGAGGTCGGCCGCATCGCCCGAAGTTGCCTTGTTGGGCAGGTTCAGCATCGCCTTGGGATAGAGGAACAGCGTCGGCCGCCCACCGGCGAGAGCCGCGTTCAGCAGACCCGCGGCATCTGCGGCAGAGCTTGGCATGACCACATCGAGGCCCGGGCACTGGGCAAAGACGCTTTCCATCGACTGGCCGTGGAACGGGCCGAGGCCGGGCTTGTAGCCGCCGACCGGCGCCATCACAACGACCGGGGCCGACCAGTGGCCTGCGGTGCGCCAGTAGATCGTCGCAAGCTCCGACATGATCTGGTTGGCGGCCAAGGGCAGGAAATCGGCGAACTGGATGAAGGCGATCGGTTTTTCGCCCGTGAGGGCCCGGCCGATCGACGTGCCGACGATCGTCGATTCCGACAGGGCAGAGTTCTGCACGCGTCCGGGGAAGGCGGTGGACAGGCCGCGTGTGATGCCGAAGACGTCGCCCTTGGGATCCTCGATATCCTCACCCAGCAGGACGACCGCGGGGTCCGAGGCAAGCTGTGCCTGAAGCGCACGGTTCAGCGCCTCGCGCATGGTCTGCTCGCCCTTCTCGGCCGTCGTATCGGGCCGGGTGGCCAATGAGGGCGGGAAGGGGGCACGGACCGGCGGATTTGACACGGGGGCATTCTCGGTCCGGGCCGCGGCCAGCGCGGCATCGACCTCGTCCTGAACCGCCTGCTCCATCACCTGCAGACGCGCTTCCGACAGCCCTGTCCGGGCGAGGGCAGCGCGGAGGTTTTCGACCGGGTCGCGTCCGGGAAAAGCCTTGAAATCGCTGTCGGGACGATAGATGCGCTGGTCGTCCGCATTGGTGTGATCGCTGAGCCGTTCGAATCTTCCGAGCAGGATCAGCGGCCCGCTGCCGCCGCGGACCCGCGACATCGCGTCGGAGCAGGCTGCAATGGCGCCATCCACGTCCCAGCCGCAGAAGCGCATGACCGGCAGGCCGAACAGCTGGTCGATCTCGGTGCCGTTCATGTCGAACACCGTTCGCCCGCGCGTTGCGGTGGAGATCGCCCAGCCATTGTCCTCGACAAGGAACAGTACCGGCGCCGTCTGGCGGGCCGCTTCGGCGAAGGCTTCCAGCACTTCGCCCTGCTGGGTGGTGCCATCGCCCATGGCGCAGATCACGACGGGATGGTCAGGCGCATCCTTGAGTGCGGTAGCCGCGCCAACGGCCTGCAGCGCGTTGTTGCCGACGGGGCCGACAAGCGAGGCGATGTTGCGGTCGCGCCAACTGTAGTGGGCGCTCATCTGCCGTCCGGCGGATTGCGAGGCGGGCGAGGCGAGGAAGGCCGCGAAGACCTCTTTCAGCGGGAGGCCTGCCGCCATCATCAGCGCCTTGTCGCGATAATGGGGAAACAGCCAGTCCTGTGCCTCCATCGCCATCGCCACCGCGGCAGTCATCTCATGGCCTGCGCCCGAGACGTGGAAATGGCCGACACCCTGATCGATCAGTGCCTGTTCCTGCCTGTCTACAAGCCTTGCCCGGTAGATTGCCCGGTATAGGGCCGCGAGATCGGTTTTCTCGCCCAGATCCGATGGATCGAGTTTCATCAAGCAGTCCGATATTGTTGCTACGTCAGGCCCACCGACTGAACGTGGCTGCCGCGGGAGCGGAGGTCGTGGACGAAAACTCTAGCAGAACCGGGGGGAGCGGCAAGCGCGGGTCCGCCGATCTGCGCGGGCAAGCGGTCTGGCGATCACGCTTTTGCAGCAATCCTCCGGCGGCAGAACCTCGTGTGCCCCAGCTCCGCCCCTGTCCGTTTGGCGGCCAGCCTGTTCCGCCCTGCGGTCCGTCCTAAAGAAGTGCTTGTGGGTGGCAAGAGAAGATGTGGAAGTCAAACACTTGTTATTAAATGAAAAAACAAGTGATTTTGGTGGATCTGGCACGATGCTCTGGCAGATGGAGGGTGGCCCGACCGGCCTGTCTCACCTCTTCTGCTTGTGGAATATGACAGACTTCGGGATACGATGCGGCCGGCCATGCTGCTGTGCAGAAATGTTACAAGTTGTTGCTACCACCTCAGCAAACTCTGGAAGGTCTGATCCAATGTTCTCACTTGCCGGAACCAAGGTCCTCGTCGTCGGCGTCGCCAATGACAGTTCGATCGCCTATGGCTGCGCCAAGGCCTTCCGGGCGCAGGGTGCGGATCTTGCCATCACGTATCTCAACGAGAAGGCCGAACCCCATGTGCGCCCCTTGGCGGAAGAGCTTGGGGCAGAAATCGTCTTGCCTCTGGACGTGATGAAGCCCGGCCAACTCGAGGCCGTGTTTGCCGAGATCGCAGAGCGTTGGGGCCGGATCGACACCCTTCTTCACTCGATCGCTTTCGCCCCGCGCGACGATCTGCACGGGCGGGTCGTCGATTGCTCGGCCGAGGGTTTCGCCCTGGCGATGGATGTTTCGGTGCATTCCTTCCTGCGGATGATCCGCCTGGCCGAGCCGATGATGCCGGATGGTGGCACCTGCATGGCTGTGTCCTTCTTCGGTTCGAGCCGGGTGGTGAAGAACTACAACATGATGGGCCCGGTGAAGGCTGCGTTGGAAAGCGCGGTGCGCTATGCCGCCGCCGAACTCGGGCCGAAGGGCATCTCGGTGCACGCGCTTTCCCCCGGACCGCTCAAGACGCGCGCGGCCTCGGGGATCGGGCATTTTGACCAGCTGCTCGATGCCGCAGCCGAAAAGGCGCCCATGCATACGCTCGTCTCGATCGAGGACGTGGGCGCGGTGGCGGCTTTCCTCGCCTCGCGCGAGGCGCGCAATCTGACCGGCGGGGTCCATGACATAGACAGCGGCTATTCGATTATCGCCTGAAGGAGCCTTTCATGGCCAGCGTTTTCGACCTCTTCGACCCACAGACCCAACCCGCGATCCCTCGTCCTGAAAGCGATGTGATCACAATTCAGACCGCCGCGCTCGAGGCCGCACAGCGCGAGATAGGCAGCATGACGCATGCCGGCGACATCCTGTCGACCGCCGCGCTTCGTCACAGCCGCCGCATTCAGGAAACCCATGCCGAGCGTGCGCGCTCCCTGATCGGCAAGTCGCGCGCCCTGATCGGCACTCTGCGCGACGAGCAGGCGGGGGGCGGCCTGGCCCAAGCCTGGACTGACTATCTGCGCGACGCCTCTCAGCGCGCCGTGCTCGCGATGGATACGCTGCGCAAACGGGGCGACATCTTCCTCGAGCACGAAGCGGCAGGCTGCCCGCCGGTTCTGGTCTATGACTACGAGACCGTGATGGACGGCAAGGACCTCGCCTTTCCGTCGAACTATCAGTTGCTGCGCATCCTTCCGCCCGAGGGCGTGGCGGTCGATGACACCAAGCGGCCTTACATCATCATCGACCCGCGCGCCGGGCATGGGCCGGGCATCGGTGGCTTCAAGGAAGACAGCCAGGTCGGCGTTGCCCTGCGCCACGGCCATCCGGTCTATTTCGTCTCGTTCCGTCGCGAGCCCGAGCCGGGGCAATACCTGTCCTATGTCACCCGGGCCGAGGCCGCCTTTGCCCGCGAGGTGATGCGCCGCCATCCGCTGTCGGAGAAGCCGATCATCATCGGCAACTGTCAGGGCGGCTGGGCGACGCTGCTTCTGGCCGCGACCAATCCCGACCTGACCGGCCCGATCGTGGTCAACGGCGCGCCGGTGGCGCCCTGGGCGGGCGAGGTGGGCGTCAATCCTATGCGCTACAATGCCGGGGTGCTGGGCGGTACCTGGGTGCCGATGTTCCTGTCCGATCTTGGCAACGGCGTCTTCGACGGCGCGCATCTGGTCCAGAATTTCGAGCTGCTGAACCCAGGTCGGACCATGTTCCGCAAATATGCCGACCTGTTCCGCGATGCCGGCGACAAGTCGGCCGAAGCGCGGTTCCTTGAATTCGAGACCTGGTGGGGCGGCTTCTTCCTGATGAACGAGCCCGAGATCCACTGGATCGTCGAGCAGCTGTTCGTCGGCAATCGCCTGGTCAAGAACGAGGCGCGGCTGGAGCCGGGCCGTCCGGTGGACCTCAAGGCGATCCGCGCGCCGATCATCGTTTTCGCCAGCCACGGCGACAATATCACCCCGCCGCAGCAGGCGCTGAACTGGATCGCCGAGACCTATGCCGATGTGCAGGAAATCCGCATCCGCGGCCAGCGCATCATCTACATGGTGCACGAACAGGTCGGCCATCTGGGCATCTTCGTGTCCTCGCAGATCGCCAACAAGGAACATAATGAGGTCGCCTCGACCCTGGCCACGATCGAGGCGCTGGCGCCCGGTCTCTACGAGATGGTGATCGAGGATTATCACGGCGACATCCAGAACCGGCAATTCACCGTCGGCTTCGTCGAGCGCACGCTGGACGACATCCGCAAGCTCGATGACGGGGTCGAAGACGAACGCCCCTTCGCCGCCGTGGCGCGCGCCTCGGAATTCCAGTCTCAGGCCTATGACATGGTGATGCGGCCCTTCGTCAAGGCGGCCGTGACCGAGACCACCGCCGAAGTCAGCCGCGCCCTGCATCCGCTGCGCCTGACCCGGGCGCTTGCCTCGTCGAAGAACCCGGTGATGAAATCGGTCGAAAACCTGGCCGAGCGGGTCGCCGAAAGCCGCGAACCCGCCAGCGATCACAACCCCTTCGTGAAGGTCGAGGCGCTGTGGGTCGATGCGGCCGAGCAGGCGATCGACTTCTGGCGCGATGCGCGGGACATGACCTATGAGCTGGCCTTCCACGCGATGTGGAACACCCCCTGGGCGCGGGTCTTCGGCCGCACCCACGAGGCGCGCCGCACGCTCAAGAACAGCTCGGAACTGCGGAACCTGCCCGAGGTCCAGGCAGCGATCTACAACATCGAGCGCGGCGGCTTCGTCGAGGCGGTGATCCGTATGCTGGTGCTGCTGGCCGAGAACCGCGGCGGCGTCCGCCGCGACCGGCTTGAGCGGTCAAGCCGTGTCCTGACCATGGACGAGCCCTTTGCCTCTCTTTCCGCCCAGCAACGGGCGCTGATCATCCACGAGCAGACGCTGATCGCCACCTATGACACCGAACGCGCGATCGAGACATTGCCGCTGCTGCTGAAAACGCGCGAGCAACGTGAACTGGCCGTACAGGTCGTGCAGTATATTCCGGGTGAAATCGAAGAGATGACGCCCCATACTCTGGAACTGCTGCAGCGCTTCCATGATGTGCTGGGCCTGCCGCCGATTACCGCCGATATCCTGGAGGATCCGCTGGAAAGCATCTCCGCCGAAGGCTTCGCGCCGACCTTCTCCCGGTCGGCGGCCGCAACCGAAACGGCGGCAGTCGGTCCGGCCGTCGAGGCAGGACCGTCAGAAGAGGCGGCGGCTTCCGGCGACGCTGCGCCGTTCGTCGAGACTGGTACCGATGCGGACCAAGCGTTGACCTCCGCCCGGCCGATGACCGAAGCTTCTGGCAGGGTGCCGCGTCGGGCGGCACTGCGCCGCGCTGCAAGCAGGAACACCGAAAATTGAAACTGGAAAACCGCACCTATGACGAGCTTGCCGTCGGAGACACTGCCGAACTGAAACGGCTGATCACGGTCGACGACCTTTATATCTTCGCGCAGTCGTCGGGAAACCATAACCCGCTGCACCTGCCCGGGCAGGACAGCGACGGCGATGGCGAACCGGATCAGGGCGTGGCGCCGGGCATGTTCGTCGCCTCGCTGATTTCCGGGGTTCTCGGCAACTTTCTGCCCGGCCCGGGGACACTCTACCGGGCGCAGACGCTGGATTTCCGCGGCCGGTCGCAGGCAGGCGAGGAACTCGTTGCGCGGGCGACCGTCAAGGCGAAAGAGGCCGATGGCATCGTCACCCTGATGACCGAGGTTACCCGGGTTTCGGACGGTCAGGTCATTGTCACCGGCGAGGCGCGAGTGATCGCGCCCACGCGCAAGGTTATCACAGACGAGCTGGAAATCCCGGGACTGATCGTGCAGCGCCACCGCCATTTCGATGCGCTGCTGGAACGTGCCCGGCCGTTGCCCGCGCTAGTGACGGCCGTCGTTGCGCCGGAAGAAGAGAACTCGCTCGGCGGCGCGATCCTGGCGGCAAAGGAAAGCATCATCACGCCGATCCTTATTGGTGATCCCGACCTGATCTGCGCCGCCGCCGGTCGTCTGGGCGAAGACATTTCGGGGTTCGAACTGATTGCTGAGCCGGGGCAGGAAGCCGCGGCGCGCATCGCCTGCGAACTGGTGCACGAAGGTCGCGCGGCGGCGGTCATGAAAGGCCACCTCCATACCGACGACCTGCTGCGCCCGATGCTGGACAAGGAGAAAGGGCTGCGGTTTGGCCGCCGCTTCACCCATATCTTCGTCATGGATGTTCCGGGAATGCCGTCGCCGCTTCTGGTGACGGATGCGGCGATCAATATTGCCCCCGATCTGGCGACCAAGGTCGATATCGTGCAGAATGCCATCGACCTGGCGCTGTCGATCGGCATCGAAACCCCGCTGGCCGGTATCCTCTCGGCGGTCGAGACGGTGAACCCGGCGATCCAGTCGTCGATAGACGCGGCGCTTCTGTCCAAGATGGCCGAGCGCGGCCAGATAAAGGGCGGGTTGGTCGATGGACCGCTGGCGATGGACAACGCGGTCGACATTGCCGCGGCGCGGACCAAGAACCTGCGATCGGCCGTGGCGGGCCATGCCAACATTCTCGTGGTGCCGGGTCTCGATGCCGGCAACATGCTGGCGAAGCAGTTGACCTTCATCAGCCACGCCGAGGGGGCAGGGGTCGTGATGGGCGCAAAGGTGCCGGTCATCCTCAATTCGCGATCCGACAGCGAAAAGTCGCGGCTCGCCTCCTGCGCGGTCGCGGCGCTGCATGACGCACGCATCCGTGGAGTCGGAAAATGAAGCAGGTGATCCTGACGCTTAACGCCGGATCATCCTCGCTCAAGTTTGCACTGTTCCCGCCGGAAGGCGACATCCCGCTGGCGACCGGTCTGGTCGACCGGATCGGCGCAGACGGGGAGATGCGGCTGAAGGACGGCAACGGGGGCGCGTTGCCCCTGCCAAAAGGGGGCGACTACACGAGCCATACCCGCTCGCTCGCCACCGCTCTGGTGGCGCTGGAGATGTCCTTTCCCGGCCTGAGCGTGGCGGCGGTGGGCCATCGCGTGGTTCATGGGGGGCCGGATTTCGCGGCGCCCGTCCGAGTGGACGAGACCGTGCTGTCCGCCCTCGACCGCCTTTCGCCCTTCGCGCCGCTGCACCAGCCGCATAACCTTGCCGGCATCCGCGCCGCGATCGAGACCTTTCCCCACGCCCTTCAGGTCGCCTGCTTCGACACGGCCTTTCACCGGGGCCACAGTTTCGAGAATGATGCCTTCGCCCTGCCACGCGCCTATTTCGACAAGGGCATCCGCCGCTACGGGTTCCACGGCCTGAGCTACGATTATGTGTCCGGCCATCTGGCCATGATCGACCCCGATCTGGCGCAGGGGAGGGTGATCATCGCCCATTTGGGCAACGGAGCCTCGATGTGCGCGCTGAACGGCGGGCGGTCCGTGACCTCGACCATGGGCTTCTCGGCGCTTGACGGCCTTGCCATGGGCACGCGCTGCGGCCAGATCGACCCCGGCGCGCTTCTTTACCTGATGCAACAGGAGGGGATGGACGGCGATGCCATCTCGGACCTGCTTTACAAACGATCAGGCCTCTTGGGCCTGTCGGGCCTGTCGCATGACATGCGCGAGCTCGAAGCGGCGGACACGCCCGAAGCCCGGCAGGCCGTCGGCTATTTCATCGCGCGCATCCGGCGCGAACTCGGCGGGCTGACGGCGGTTCTCGGCGGGCTGGATGCCCTGATCTTCACAGCCGGGATCGGTGAGAACTCGGCGCCGGTGCGAGCCGCGGTCTGCAAGGGGATGGACTGGCTCGGCCTCTCCATCGACGAGACGCGAAACGAGCAGAATGCGCCGCTCCTGAGCAAAGATGGGGCAAAAGTCCGGGTGATGGTCCTGCCGACAAACGAGGAACTGGTCATCGCGCGCGGGGCGCGCAGACTGGTGGCGGACAGCGAAAGGCCGGCAGCGTGAAGCGAGCAATCAAGCCCGAGGCGGCAGCAGCCCTCATCCCTGACGGATCGGTGCTGCTTATCGGCGGTTTCATGGGTGTTGGCAGCCCGCATCGGCTGATCGACGCGCTTGTCGCGCGCGGCGCCCGCGGGATGACTGTCGTGGCGAATGATACGGCCATGCCGGGCCACGGCATCGGAAAGCTGGTGACGGCCGGCGTCATCACAAGGCTTGTCACCTCGCATATCGGGCTGAACCCCGAAACGCAGGCCAAGATGATCGCAGGCGAAATCGATGTGGAACTGGTGCCGCAGGGGTCGCTGGTCGAACGCATCCGCGCAGGCGGCGTGGGCCTCGGCGGCATCCTGACGCCGACGGGTCTTGGTACCGAGGTCGAGGACGACAAGCCGGTGATCGAGGTCGATGGCAAGCGCTTCCTTCTCGAAAAGCCGATCAAGGGCGACTTCGCCCTGATCGCCGCCCATCAGGCCGATTACGTCGGCAACCTCGCCTATTCGCTAACCGCCCATAACTTCAACCCGATCATGGCGTTGGCCGGGGCCACCGTGATCGCGGAACCTGATGCCATCGAGCCGGTGGGCGTGATCCCGCCCGACGCGGTCAAGACGCCGGGGGTCCTTGTCGACCACCTTATCGAACGCGCGCGTTAAGGGAGCCGCCATGGATGCCAAGGAACTGATCGCCCGCCGCGTGGCCCGCGAGATTCATCCCGGAATGCTCGTGAATCTCGGGATCGGTCTGCCGAGCCTTGTCGCGAACTTCGTCCCTGCCAATGCCGGGGTGTTCTTCCAGGCCGAGAACGGTGTGATCGGCCTGGGCGCGCGACCACCGGAAGGGATGGAGGACCCGAACCTGACCGATGCCGGTGGCGGGTTCGTAACTGCCGTTCCCGGCGCGGCCTCGATCGACAGTGCCATGAGCTTCGGGCTGATCCGGGGCGGGCATCTCGACATGACTGTTCTGGGTGGGCTTCAGGTCGATGCGAGGGGACGACTCGCCAACTGGAAGGTGCCAGGCAAGATGGTTCCCGGCATGGGCGGCGCGATGGACCTGGTGACCGGCGCGAAATCGGTCGTCGTCGCCATGCAGCACAGCGCGCGGGGCGAGCCGAAGATCGTCGCCGAATGCAGCCTGCCGCTGACCTCGCTGCGGCGGGTGAACCTGATCGTGACCGATCTTGCGGTGATCATTCCAACCGAGGATGGACTGGTGCTGACCGAAACCGCCCCGGGCATCAGCGTGGACGAGGTGCGTGCCCAGACCGGAGCGCCCCTGACGCTGGCGCCCGACCTGCGCGAAATGGAACTGGCCTGAGGGCCTCGCCGGAAAGCCCTTGAAGGCTTCCGGCAGACGTCTTGCAAGCAATTTGCGGTCGAACGGGCCGGGGCCATCACGCCCCGGTCAACTGGTCGTAGGCCAGCGTCGCGACCGCCTTGAGACGGTCCTTGGGCAGATCGCCCACCACGGCACAGCCGAGATCGCCCTCGACCCACCATACCCCGCGCGTCGGGCCCTTGTCGGCAAAGCGCAGCGCCGTTTCGGGCTGGCGCGGCTCGGGCGCGATATACAGCGTCAGGCGTTGGCCCTGATCGTCCTCGTACATCATCAGCGCCGCAGCGCCGCGCGTGTCGGGCAGCACGCGACCGCCGACCAGGTGGAACCCGTTCGCCGTCAGATCCGGCACGGCAAGCTGCTGGCCGACGCGCTTGGAGAGCCACTTGGTCATATGCGCCTCGTCGCTGGCGGGCACCTCGACCGGGTGGACCACCTCGACCACATAGGTGTCATGCGCGCGGATCGCCGAGGCGAGCAGGCTGTCCGCGCCGCCCGCGCCATCGCCGGTCCAGTGCGCGGCACCCCAGCCGAGGGCGATGCCCACCGCCAGAGGGGCCAGCATTGCCGCGAACCGCCACATGCGCGGTGATGGCGCAGCCGGGCGGGCAAGGGCCGCGGTCAGCCGCTCGGGCAGGGGTTCCTCTGCCACGGGGTCATAAAGCGCATGCAGCGCTGCATCCTGCCGGTCCCATTCGGCCAGCCGCTCGCGCAGGGCAGGATCGCCCTCGGCCATCCGTTCCAGCCGCGCTTTGTCGGCCGCGCTGCCGTGCCGCAGCGCCAGAAGCGCCGCATCGTCGAGTTCGGGCATCCCGCTCACGGTTCCGCCGCCTTCCTCTCACCCCGGGGGCCGCTCCGGCCCGTCATTGTCCTGAGTTCCGCCCGGGCACGCCCCAGCCGCGAGGCGAGCGTGCCCTCTGGCAACTCCAATATGCGCGCGGCCTCTGCAAGGCTCATGCCTTCCAGCCCCACCAGCAGCAGCGCCGCCCGCTGGTCGGCGGGTAGCCGTCCCATCGCCTCATGCACCTCGCGCAGGTCAAGCCGCTCGTCCTGCCCGCCGCTGACGGCCGGTTCGACCATGACACCTACCACGGTAAGCGATGCACGGCCGCGCCGCCGATCGTCGCGGAAGCGGTTGAGGAGAATACGGAAAAGCCAGGCCCGCAGCGGACCCTCGCCTCGCCACAAGTGCCGGCGCGACAGCGCCCGCTCGAGCGTATCCTGGACAAGATCGTCGGCCGCATCGCGATTGCGCAGCAAGGCAAAGGCATAGCGTCTGAGCGACGGCAGACAGGCCTCGATCTCGTCCAGGAAGGTCATTGCCGGCGGTCAGTCCTGCGGCTTGGCGACATGCCAGACGCCGTTGAACCCGTCGCCCGTCGCATCGCCCGGTTTGGCATCCTTGATCCACAGATACAGCGGCTTGCCGTAGTAGGTCCATTGCATCGCGCCGTCCGTGCGGGTGATCAGCCCGAAATCCTTCTCGGCCTTGGCGCCTGCAGGAGCCAGCAGCGGCGGCCAGTTGGCTGCGCATTTGTCGTAGCAGGCCGAAGCTTCGCCGCTGTCCTTGTCGAAGACATAAAGTGTCATGCCCCTGGAATCGGTCAGGGCCGGTCCGGCAGAAGTCGTGCCAGTCATGATGCCGGTTTCGGCTTGCGCAGCACCAGCGGCAAGGATGAAGGCGGCGGCGGTCAGCGTCGTGGAAAATCCGTTCATGTCGTTCTCTCCATCGCATCCGGACAACCGGCCCGGGGCAGGACACCCTTGGAGGGCGTCTGGAGAGAAAGACGAAGGCACCCCGAGAAGCATCCGCAGCCTCACAGGATCGTGAAGTCGAGGTTCAGCCTTGGGCCACGGTCAGCGACAGAAAGCGGGCCAGATCTGCCGCCTCGACACCAAGGGCGCCGGCGGATGGCGGTCGTGACAAAAAGGAAATCGTCAGATCGGCTAGACCCGGCAGCGGCACGGCAGGCGCCTGCCGCTCTAGGTCCGCCGCAAGGGCGATCGGGTCGGCGGGCAGATAGCTGCCGTCTTGGCCCGTGGGGAGCGAGATGCTCGTTGCGCTCCGAAAGAGCACGATCCGCGAACTGGCAAGCTGCAATTCGGCCGTGGCGATGGTCTGGCCCTGGATCAGGCCCACCAGCACGCCGGCCGGCCTGCCCGGCGCCAGAAGCAACAGGTCAATCTGTTCGTCGCCGCGCGCAACGAGGTTGCCGTGAATGACCCTGCCTTTTCGCGCTGCCTGTCCGCTCAATTCGATGCGGCCGCCGGGGATAGCCTCGGTATAGACGATGTCGAGCCTGCCCCGCGCCGCCTCGGCGAAGGCAACATGCCCCCGGATCAGTTCACCAGCGTGAAAGGGCGACCACGCCCAGGAATAGGCAACAAACTGGCCCAGAAGCGCATCCGAGGTCGCTGCGGCACCGCCTTCGCCCAGAAACCGCTGAGCCCGGACATGCAGATCGGTTCTGTCCGTGCCGTAGAGCAGGCACAGCTCGTCCAGAAACGCATCCTCGGAACAGGCCGATATCCACGTGCCGCCGCGCTGTGTGCCGATCAGCCGCGCCCAGTCCTCATAGACCGTCGGCGAACGGGGCAGGGCCCGACCTTGAAGCCATTTGAAGCTGCGCTCGAGATCGACTTCGGTCTGCGGATTGACGGCCCGGAACCGGGCGCAAAGCTCTTTGCGCGTGCCGCAGCCCAGCAGCACGGCAGTCAGGCTCAGTTTTCGGGCGAACACATGCGACATCTGGCTTCTTCGGGCTGACGTTCGGGTAAGGCAGGGATACCTATCCGCTGTTAGTCATCGGATGATGTTGCAGGACTCGTTCTGGATTTTCTTTGAATATGCAAGCCATTTGAGAGAGTTGTTTCGTCTTCGCGCGCCAAGTTCTTGGACTTCCGGCTTGTGCGGTCTGCCGCGGTCGTCGGCCGCAGTTCAATAAACCTTCATTGGCTTGCAATCGATCCGTTACGTTCGTTCCCTATCTCGGCGGCAACCAACCGGGGGCTGCGCGTGCTGGAACTCAGGAACGTCACACGGATGTTCGGCCGCAAGGCAGCGGTTGATAACGCCAGCTTCGTGATCGACCGCGCCGCCTTCATCGGCATCATCGGCCGGTCCGGTGCGGGCAAGTCAACCGTTCTTCGGATGATGAACCGGCTGACCGATGCCTCCTCGGGCGAGATCCTGTTCGAAGGCCGCGACATCCTCACCCTTGAAGGCTCGGCCAAGCGCGCCTGGCAAAGCCAGTGCGCGATGATCTTCCAGCAGTTCAATCTGGTGCCGCGCCTTGACGTGGCCTCAAACGTTCTGCACGGGCTGCTGAACCGCCGCTCGACGCTGGCGACGATGTTCAGCCTTTGGCCCGCCGCCGATATCACCCGGGCGCTCGAGATCCTTGATCGTCTGGGCATCGCCGAACAGGCGCCGAAGCGGGCCGAGGCCCTTTCGGGCGGGCAGCAACAGCGCGTGGCGATTGCGCGGGCGCTGATGCAGGACCCGAAGGTGATCCTCGCCGACGAACCGATCGCCAGCCTCGACCCGATGAACGCGCAGGTTGTGATGGATACGCTCCGTCGCATCCACGAAGAAGACGGGCGCATGGTGGTTGCGAACCTCCACACGCTCGACACGGCGCGGCGATACTGCGACCGGGTGATCGGGATGCGCGACGGGCGGATCGTCTTCGACGGGACGCCCGATCAGCTTTCGACCGGCGTCGCCCGCGACATCTACGGCGCCGACGAGAGCTTCAGCGAAGACGCGACCTCGACCTCGATCGACAGGCTTGGCTCGGGCCCGGACCGGCGCTTTGCCGAAACGATGATTTCCCAGTGAAAGCAGTGCTTTGACCGGGCGCAGGGATCGCCCCGCGCCCCCATAAGGAGAGACGACATGAAACTGACCCTTGCGATCCTTGCGGCTTCCACAGCGCTGGCCGGCGCTGCCTTGGCCCAAGACAAGATCACCGGCTTCAACATCGGCATCCTCGGCGGCGAGAATGCCCAGGACCGCATTACCTCGAACGAATGCTACCGCAAGAAGATTGAGGACGCGCTTGGCGTTCCGGTGAAGCTCTTCACCCCGGCCGACTATGACGGCGTGATCCAGGGGATGCTGGGCGGCACGATCGACATGTCCTGGCTCGGCGCTTCGGCCTTCGCCAAGATCTACCTGACCGATCCGACCGCGGTCGATCTGGAACTGACCAAGGAAAACACCAATGGTCTGACCGGCTACTACTCGATCGGCTTCGCCCGCAAGGACAGCGGCATCACCTCGCTGGCCGATGCCAAGGGCAAGACCTTTGCCTTCGCCGATCCGAACTCGACCTCGGGCTATCTCGTTCCCAACTTCGAGATCGAAAAGCAGGTCGGCGAGGCCGCGGACAAGTACTTCTCGGAAGTGAAGTTCTCGGGCGGGCATGAGCAAACCATCGTCGGCGTTGCCAACGGCGCCTTCCAGGCGGGCGTGAGCTGGGCCGACGGCACCGGCAACTGGGAAGACGGCTACAATTCCGGCGCCTTCCGCAAGGCCGCCGATGCCGGCATCGTCGACATGAACGAGATCGTCGAGATCTGGCGCTCGTCGCTGATCCCGGAAGGCCCGATGGTCGTTCGCTCGGCCCTGCCGGCCGACGTGAAGGAAAAGGTCACCAAGATCACCGCTGATCTGTGGGAAACCGACCCGGAATGCGCCTATGGCGTGGCCGCGGGCGAGGCGAAGGATTTCGTGCCGGTGACGCTCGACGCTTATCAGGGCATTATCGAGCTGCGGAAATCGCAGACCAACTGAGACCGATGCGGCGGGCGGGGGATGACCCCCGCCCGTTTTCCGTCCGGACGAGGGGCCCGCGCATGACCGAAATAGTTCTCGATCCGGCGCCGTCAGACCGGCCGCCTCCTCGGCTGGAGGGCGAATATCTGCGCCTCGTCCAGCAGAGGCGGCTCTACAGCTTCGCGCTGCTGGCCATCTTCCTGCTCCTGCTTGTCTCGGGTTTCATCGCCGCCGATGCGCGCAATGCGGGCGGCTTCTGGGACGGGCTTGATCACCTTGGCGATTTTCCGGCCGAGGTGCTGTCGGAAGCGTGGGCGAACCGTGCCCGCATTCCCGGCCTTCTGATCGCCTTCCTGCCGTCGCTCGTCGAGACCGTGAACATCGCGGCCGTCTCGACGCTGCTTGGCGCGATCGCGGCGGTTCTTCTTGCGCTTCTGTCCACCCGGGGCCTTGCCCGCTGGCCGCGCCTGACCACTGTGTTCCGTCGTTCGATGGACGCCTTCCGGGCACTCCCCGAGGTGGTGATCGCGCTGGTCCTGATCTACATCCTCGGCGGGGGTCCGGTTCCGGCGATGATCGCCATCGCCTTTCATACCGCCGGAGCGCTTGGCAAGCTCTTTTCCGAGGTGGCCGAGAATGCCGACCTGAAGCCCGTCGAGGGGCTGACCTCGGTCGGGGCGACCTGGGGTCAGAAGATGTGGCTTGGCGTCATCCCGCAAGTCGCGCCGGACTGGTTGAGCTATGCGCTCCAGCGGTTCGAGATCAATATCCGCGCCTCTGCCATCCTCGGCTTCGTCGGGTCGGGGGGCATCGGCTATGACCTGAAGGTCGCGATGCAATGGGGGCAGGGGAAGTATGACCAGGTCGTCGCGATCTTCCTTCTCCTTTTCGTCACCATCGTCATCGTCGACCAGATCTCAAGCCATTACCGCAACCTGCTGGTGAAGGGACGTGCCCAATGACCTCCCTCCCGCTTCAGCCTACCAGCGACCTGCGCGGCGAAGTGGTGGCGCTGTTCGCCCGCCGCCGCCGGTTCTCGTTCCTGATCCCGGCGCTGATCCTCGCCTATCTCATCTATATCGCCGTCGCTTTCGACTTTGCCGGCATCGCCGGGCGAGCACGAATGGACAACGCCGCAACGCTCCTTTCGGATTTCTGGAGCTACAAGACCCATGTGACGCGTGACGCGCGCAGCGGTTCCGTCTCTGTCGCGATCGAGGGCGAGGCCAAGGGCCTTTACCCGCGCGACAAATGGCCCGCCTGGGTGAAGGAAACCGACGGGATCACCCATATCGACCTCGGCCGCGGCAGTCTGGTAACCTATGAGGGCGACCGCGCCACCTTCACCATCCCGGGATCCGGCGACGTGGTGATCGAACGAACGCCCCAAGGCGTGACCTTCACCGCGCCGCCGGGCTTTCCCAAGGAGCGGATCAGCGCCTCGGATGCCAAGGTCACAGTCACAGGTCCGCAGGGGCGGGTCAGTGTCAGCCGTGCCAAGACCGAGACCTTCCGCTACGCGCCAGGGTGGGAGCTGTTCTTCTTCACCATCGACAGCCCGTTCTATGGCAAGGGGCCGCTCGAAGTCGCGGCACTCGCTGTTTCGGGAGAGCGGATCGATCCCGGTCAGGCCAATATCGCGCTGATGGCCAGCGAATTCTGGAACAACCGCATGTGGCATCACCGCGACGTGGCCGGCGCGCTGTTCGAGACAATCCTGATGGCCTTCCTGGGTACAGCAACTGGCGCGATCATCGCACTGCCACTGGCCTTCCTCGCCGCATCGAACCTCACCCCCAGCCGAAGCGTGCGTTTCGGGGTGCGGCGCGTCTTCGACTTCGTCCGCGGTGTTGACGCGCTGATCTGGACGATCGTGCTGGCCCGAGCCTTCGGCCCTGGTCCCCTGACCGGCGCGCTTGCCATCCTCATCACCGAGGTCGGCAGCTTCGGCAAGCAGTTCTCCGAGGCCCTGGAGAACATCGACGGCAAACAGGTCGAGGGCATCCGCTCGACCGGCGCCAATGCCGCGCAGCGGATGCGCTTCGGGGTGATCCCGCAGCTGATCCCGGTCCTGCTCAGCCAGGTGCTGTATTCCTTCGAATCCAACACCCGCTCGGCCACGGTGATCGGCGCCATCGTCGGAGGCGGGATCGGCCTGCTGCTGACCCAGGCGATCATCACCCAGAAGGATTGGGAGGACGTGGCCTACTACATCCTCCTCATCATCCTTATGGTCATGGCGATGGACAGCCTTTCGGGCTGGCTGCGGAAGCGGCTGATAAAGGGAGGCCATTGAGTGGATGCCGTGCCTCTGTCACACATCCGGGACCCCGAAAGGAGACCCGGCATGCCTAAGCTCTCGGCCGATCAGCCCTTTGTCCACAATGGCTGCGAGATCTCGAATTCCAGCTTCGGCGGCTGGTGCGAGGTGGGCGAGGGCTCGCGCATCCAGAATTCGACCTTCGGCGACTACGCCTATTGCGATCGCTATTCCGACATCGCCAATACCACCGTCGGCAAGTTCGCGAATATCGCCGCCTTCACCCGGATCGGTCCGACAGACCATCCGATGGGGAACGCCTCGCTCCACCATTTCCTCTACCGCTCGTCCTACTACTGGGAGGATGCGAAGGACGATCCATCCTTCTTTGCACGACGCAAGGCGCGCCGGACGGAGCTTGGCCATGATTGCTGGATCGGCCACGGCGCGATCATCCGTCCCGAGGTGACCGTCGGGATCGGCGCAGTTGTCGCGGCCGGGGCCGTGGTGACGCGGGATGTGGCGCCCTACATGATCGTTGCGGGGGTTCCGGCGGTGCCGCTGCGCGAGCGCTTCACCCGCGCCATTGCCGAGAGGCTGCTGGCGCTTGCCTGGTGGGACTGGGATCATTGCCGCCTCCGGGCTGCGCTGGACGATTTCCGGACGCTGCCGGCCGAAGCCTTTCTCGAGAAGTACGGCGGCTGACGGGGGCGCGACCAAGGGCGTCGACGGCGTTCTTGGTCCGTTAGGGCCAGTCGGGCGCGATGGATGCGCCTAGTCCGGCGCGACGGTCAGCGTGACCCGGTCGCCGGCGAACCAGGTCGTGCCGTATTCCACCGGGACGCCCTGACCGTCGACATTGACCGATACCGATTTCAGCAGCGGCGCCCCTTCCTTAAGGCGCAGCCGCAGCGCCATCAAAGCGTTGGCGGCCTGAGCGGTGATGCGGGTCGACGCGCGGGTGTAGTCCGTTACGCCTGCCTTGGTCAGCGCCGCCGTGATCGAGTTCAGGCGTTCGAGATGCGGCATCAGACCGGGCAGGCGCGCCGCCGGAAAGACCGAGCGGAAATGTGCGATCTCGACTCCGTCGGCCAGTGACAACCCCTCGATCACATGGACCTCATCTCCTGGCGAAAGGCCAAGGGCCTCTGCCTCTTCCGTGCTGGCGGCTCGCGTCGCGCGCGAGAGGAGTTGCCGGGACGGGATCCGTCCCGTGGCAAGCAGGTTCTGATGAAACCGGACCCGCCGCCCCAGAGGATAATCCGCCGGCACGACCGAAACGTAGACGCCCGAACCACGCCGGGCATGGACCGTCCCCGCTTCGGCCAGAGCCGCCAGGGCATGGCGCACGGTATGGCGGTTCACGCCGAAGCGGCGGGACAGGTCCGCCTCGGTCGGCAGCTTGTCTCCCGGCCGGTAATGCCCGGCGGCGATTTCCTCCGACAAGGTATCCGCGATGGTTTTCCAGATCGCGCTGCGTACCAGTTCCGCCTCCCGTCATGAAAATTTCATCCGGCCATTGCTTGCGTGAAGCGCGGCTTGTGGATAATATTTGTCTAGTTGTATATTGATCTGGACAAATCCGCAAGATGTCCGTCGAACGCCCCTTCTCGCAGGAAATCCTTGCCCGCCGTCGCTGGATGGGGCTGGCGGCGCGCTCCGGTCCTGATCGGCTGCGAGAGCTTCTGCCGGATCTGCCGGCTCATGAACTGCTCCGCACGCCCGAGATCGGCGCGGTGATGGTGCAGGGGCGTGCCGGCGGCACCGGGACACCGTTCAATCTTGGCGAGATGACCGTGACCCGCTGTTCGGTCAGGCTCGCAAGCGGAGAGGTCGGCCATGCCCATGTGCAGGGGCGCGACCGCGACCATGCCCGCCGTGCGGCCATTCTCGATGCCCTGATGCAGACCGACGCTGCGCCGGACCTGGAAGGCAAGGTGCTGTCGCCCCTTGCCCAGGAGGAAGCCGCCAGACGCGCGTCCCGCGCCGCGAGGGCGGCGACGACGCGGGTCGAGTTCTTCACGCTGGTCCGGGGGGAAGACCAATGATGTCGCAGGCGCTTGGCGGCGGCTTCGCCGATGCTCCGGTCCAGTCCGCGCGTGCGTTTCGCACCGCGCTTGATGCAATGGCGCGACCTGGCCGCATCCTCCGCGTCGGCGGGGCAAAGCCGCCCGCGCCGCTGTCGGTCGCCGCGGGGGTGCTGTTGCTGACGCTCTGCGACCGGACCACACCGCTGCATCTCGCGCCGGGCCATGATGCGCCCGAGATCCGCGACTGGGTCACCTTTCATACCGGCGCGCCGTTGGTCACGCCCGGTGCTGCCGCCTTTGCGCTTGGCCGGTGGGAAGCGCTTCAGCCGGTCACCCGTTTCCGCATCGGCCAGCCCGATTATCCCGATCGCTCTGCTACTCTGATCGTCGAGTTGGACGAACTGACCAATGAGGGGGCTGTGCTGACCGGGCCGGGGATCGAGACAGTGGCCCGGCTTTCGCTGCCGGAGCTTTCTGCTTTCCATCTGAATCGTGACATTTTCCCATTGGGTTATGACACGTTTTTGACGTCCCGTGACAAGATCGCCGGCCTGCCGCGCTCGACCCGCGTGGAGGCCGGCTGATGTATGTTGCGGTCAAGGGCGGCGAGCGGGCGATCGACAATGCCCATGCCTGGCTTGCCGAGGTCCGGCGTGGCGACCGGGACGTGCCGGAGCTGACCGTCGCGCAGATCCGCGAACAGATGACCCTGGCGGTGAACCGGGTCATGGCCGAGGGGTCGCTCTACGATCCGGATCTGGCTGCGCTGGCGATCAAGCAGGCGCGGGGCGACCTGATCGAGGCGATCTTTCTCGTCCGGGCCTACCGGACCACCTTGCCGCGTCTCGGCTCGTCGGCGCCGGTCGAGACCGGCGCGATGGCGGTGACACGCCGGATTTCCGCAACCTTCAAGGATCTGCCGGGCGGTCAGATCCTGGGGCCGACCTTCGACTACACCCACCGGCTGATCGACTTCGCCTTGGCGGCAGAAGGCGCTGATGCGGCCGAACCGGCGATGCCCGCCGTGGACAAGGTCGAAGAGGTTCCGCATGTCATGGAATTTCTCAACAAAGACGGACTGATACAGTCTGAACTTCAAGAGGGCGCGCAAGTGCCGGACCTCACCCGCGAGCCGATGGAGCTTCCCGCGTCCCGGCCGCTGCGGCTGCAGGCGCTGGCGCGGTCGGATGAAGGGTTCCTGCTGTCGCTCGCCTATTCGACGCAGCGCGGTTACGGGCGGACCCATGCCTTTGTGGGCGAGCTTCGCATCGGGACGGTCGCGGTCGAGATGGAGGTTCCGGAGCTCGGCTTTCCGGTCGAGATCGGCGAGATCGAACTGACCGAATGCGAGACGGTCAACCAGTTTACCGGCTCGAAAACCGAGCCGGCGCAGTTCACCCGTGGCTATGGGCTGGTCCTGGGGCAGAGCGAGCGCAAGGCGATCTCGATGAGCCTTGTCGACCGGGCGCTGCGCTGGCGCGAGCTGGGCGAGGATTTCTCAGGAGCGCCTGCACAGGATGAGGAATTCGTGCTGATGCACGCCGACAATATCCAGGCGACCGGGTTCCTCGAACATATCAAGCTGCCGCATTACGTGGATTTCCAGGCCGAGCTGGAACTGATCCGCAAGCTGCGGCGCGAGACGGAGCCGAGTGATCTGGCGGCGGAGGAGCAGCCATGAGCGACTACAACTTCGCCTATCTCGACGAACAGACCAAGCGGATGATCCGCCGCGCGATCCTGAAGGGTGTGGCGATCCCCGGTTACCAGGTTCCCTTCGCCAGCCGTGAGATGCCGATGCCCTATGGTTGGGGGACAGGGGGCGTGCAGGTCACGGCGGCCTGCCTGACGCCTGACGATGTGCTCAAGGTCATCGACCAGGGCGCGGACGACACGACCAACGCCGTGTCGATCCGCCGTTTCTTCCAGAAGACCGCCGGGGTCGAGGTGACCGAAGCGACGGCAGAGGCCACGATCATCCAGACGCGCCACCGCATCCCGGAGACGCCCCTGACCGAGGGCCAGATCCTGGTCTACCAGGTTCCGATCCCGGAACCCTTGCGCTTTCTCGAGCCCCGCGAGACCGAGACGCGGCGGATGCATGAACTCGAGGAGTACGGGCTGATGCATGTGAAGCTCTACGAGGACATCGCCCGCCACGGAACGATTGCAACCTCTTACGACTATCCGGTCAGGGTCGAAGGGCGCTATGTGATGGATCCCTCGCCGATCCCCAAGTTCGACAATCCGAAGCTGTCGGGCAACCCGGCGCTGCAATTGTTCGGCGCGGGCCGCGAGCAGCGGATCTATGCGCTGCCGCCCTATACGCAGGTTGTGAGCCTCGACTTCGAGGATCACCCCTTCGTCGCGTCGAAGGCAGAGCATGACTGCGACCTGTGCGGAGCGAGCGACAGCTATCTGGACGAGGTCATTACCGACGATCAGGGCAACCGGATGTTCGTCTGTTCGGACACGGACTATTGTCGGACGCGCCGGGCGGCGGGGCTGGTGGGCCGGCTCGGGGGAGAGGCGGCGTGAACGCACGAATTTTCTACGAAAATTCTGAAACTTCGCAGGAATTTCGGTGTGCGGAGCGGCCACTTCTGGCGGTTCGTGGGCTGACGAAACGCTATGGCGAGCGGATCGGCTGCGCCGAGGTCAGCTTCAATCTCTGGCCGGGCGAGGTACTGGGCATCGTCGGCGAAAGCGGGTCGGGGAAATCGACGCTGCTCTCCTGCCTTGCCGGGCATCTGGCGCCGGACGAGGGCGAAGTGGTCTTTGCCACCGCCGAGGGGCCGCGCGACACAGTGACGATGTCGGAGGCCGAGCGCCGCCGGCTGGCGAGGACAGACTGGGCCTTCGTGCATCAGAACCCCCGCGACGGGCTGCGCATGGGCGTCAGTGCCGGCGGCAATGTCGGTGAGCGCCTGATGGCGGTGGGCGCACGGAACTACGGCGCGATCCGGGGGCGGGCGCTCGACTGGCTGGAGCGGGTCGAGATCGCAGCGGACCGGATCGACGACCGGCCGCGCGCCTTTTCGGGCGGCATGCAGCAGCGCCTGCAGATTGCGCGGAACCTTGTCACAGGACCGCGGCTCGTGTTCATGGACGAGCCGACCGGGGGGCTTGACGTCTCGGTGCAGGCGCGGCTTCTGGACCTTCTGCGCGGGCTGGTGCGCGAGATGGGCCTGTCGGTCATCATCGTGACCCACGACCTTGCCGTGGTGCGCCTGCTGGCAGACCGGCTGATGGTGATGAAGGGGGGCCGCGTGGTCGAACAGGGGCTGACCGATCAGGTGCTGGACGATCCCCGGCACGCCTACACGCAGCTTCTGGTCTCCTCGGTCCTGCAGGTGTGACGATGATCCATGTGTCTGATCTGTCGAAGAGTTTCACCCTGCACAACCAGGGCGGCGCGGTGATCCCGGTGATGGCGGGGGCAGCGCTTTCGGTTGAGCCGGGGGAATGCGTCGGGCTGACCGGTGCGTCCGGGGCGGGGAAATCGACGCTTATGCGGATGGTCTATGGCAACTACCTCGCCGCAGCCGGGTCGATCCGTGTCGGCGATCTGGACGTGGCGCAGGCCGAGCCACGCGAGATCATTGTGCTTCGGCGCCGGACGCTTGGCTATGTCAGTCAGTTCCTGCGGGTCGTGCCACGGGTGCCGACGATCGAGGTGGTGGCCGAGCCGCTTCTGGTGCTTGGCGTCGCCCGGGATGAGGCGCGGGACCGGGCTGCGGCGCTTCTGGCGCGGCTCAATATCCCCGAGCGGCTTTGGGGCCTGTCACCCACCACCTTCTCTGGCGGCGAGCAGCAGCGGGTCAACATCGCGCGCGGCTTCGTCCATACCTATCCGGCGCTGCTGCTCGACGAGCCGACGGCAAGCCTCGATGCGGCCAACCGCGAGGTGGTGCTGCAGTTGATCGGAGAGGCCAAGGCGCGGGGCGCGGCGATCCTGGGCATCTTCCACGACGAAGGGGCGCGAGTCCGGGTCTGCGACCGGCTGGTGGATGTCACACACTTCACCCCGGGCGCGGCATGAGCGGGCGCATCTTCGCCATCGTCGGACCGTCTGGCGTCGGCAAGGACACGTTGCTGGCCGGGGCAGTCGCCGCCGATCCCCGCCTGCACTGGGCGAAGCGGGTCATCACCCGTCCGGCCTCGGCTGGCGGAGAGCCCTTCGAAGGCGTCACGGTCGAAGAGTTCGAGCGGCGTCGCGCGGCCGGAGAGTTTGCATTGCACTGGACGGCGCATGGCCTGTCCTACGGCATCCCGACGAGCGAAATCGCGGGGCTTGCCGAGGGGCGCGACATCCTGTTCAACGGCTCGCGCGCGGCGTTGCCCGCGGCGCGCGCGGCTTTTCCGGAGGTGCGGGTGATCCGGATCTCGGCACCCTCCTCGGTTCTGGCGGAACGGCTTCTGGCGCGGGGGCGCGAAAGCCGGGCCGAGATCGAGGCGCGGCTGGCCCGCGCCAGCTATGATCTGCCACCCGATTGCGCGGTGATCGACATCCGGAACGACTCCACCCCGCAGGTCGGGATTGCGCGCCTTTGTGCGGCGTTGCGCGAAACGAGGCATGTCCTGTGACCGAGACAATCCTTGCAAACGCCTCACTGGTTCTGCCTGGCGAAGTGATCCGCGGCAGTCTGCGGATGGCGGAGGGGAAGATCGCTGCCATCGATTCAGGCGGTGCCGTCGCGAAGGGCGCGATCGACTGCGGCGGCGACCTCGTCGCGCCGGGCCTGATCGAGTTGCATACTGACAACCTCGAACGCCACATCCAGCCGCGGCCCAAGGTCGACTGGCCGCATGCCGCCGCGATCATTGCCCATGACGCGGAACTGGCCAGCGTCGGCATCACCACGGTCTTCGATGCGCTGCGGGTGGGTTCGATCGTGACCAGCAACACCAATTACGGCGAATATGCTCGGGCGCTCGCGACCGAGATCCTTGCCCTGCGGGCCGAAAATGCCCTGCGGATCAGCCATTTCCTGCATCTGCGGGCCGAGATCGTGTCGCTGACGCTCATCGACGAACTGAACAGCTTCGGTCCGGATGACCGTGTCGGCATTGTCAGCCTGATGGACCATACCCCGGGCCAGCGCCAGTTCCGCGACATCCGCAAGCTGGCTGACTACATGATCGGCAAGCACGGGATGAGCGAGGCGGCCTTTGCCGCCCATGTCGCCGAGCAGCAGGACGTCTCGGCCCGGATCGGGGCGGTGCACGAGGCGGCTGCGGTTGCGGCGGCACGGCGCTTTGGCGCGGTGCTGGCGAGCCATGACGACACGACAGCGCAACAGGTGGCGGTCTCGGCCGGACATGGCGTGCATTTCGCCGAGTTTCCGACAACCGTAGAGGCCGCGGCGGCCTGCCATGCCCATGGCATCAAGGTGATGATGGGCGCGCCGAACCTGATCCGGGGCGGCTCGCATTCCGGCAATGTCTCGGCGCGGGCGCTGGCCGAGGCGGGGCTTCTCGACATCGTCTCGTCGGATTACGTGCCCTCGGCGCTTCTGTCGGCGGCGTTGATGCTGGGCGATCTCTGGGGCGACATGGCGCGGGCCATCGCAACGGTGACACGCGCGCCGGCCGAAGCGACGGGACTGACCGATCGCGGTCGGCTTGAGGTCGGTGCGCGGGCAGATGTGATCCGGCTGCACCGGATCGGCCAGGCGGCGGCGCTGCGGGGAACCTGGGTCCAGGGGCGGCGGGTGGGCTGAGCGACGCGGGAGTGCCGCGATCACACCTCTAGCAGTTGTCGATTTTCGAACTTGCGCGCGTTTCTGCACTGCAGTATTCGATCCCAGATTTGCACAAATCATACTTCTGACGAAAACCCGCCGGCATCGCTGCCGGCGGGTCTTTTCATTGGATGATGCGGTCAGCCGCGTTGCTTGGCGATGGCGGCCAGCAGCATCTCCTGCCGCCGCAAGGCCCGGATGAGCGCCTTGCAGCAGTCGTCTCCGCCCGGCCGGCCGCCGCCGCCTTCCTCCTTGCCGTCGCCTTCGCCGCCACCGGGTGGGCGGCGCGGGTCGAGAACGGCCTTGGTGCGGTGCGCCTCGCGGTGGAAGGGATGGCTGCCCTGCATGCCGTCGGCGATGAAGGTCAGCTGGTAGTTCCCGGCGACCCAGGTCTGGGTGAAGGTCCCGCCATAGTCGCCATCCTCGGCCTGGCCATCCTGATGGGTGCCATCGTCGATCAGCGTCAGCAGGCTGACCTGCCCGTTCGGCGCCTCGACGCGCACCTTCACCGTGGCGCCCCTGACCGGCAGGTCGGCCTCGCTCAGCACCGCATTCAGCCGGATCGGATCGCCGATGTATTTGTTCGCCGGATCGACATAGGGCTGCAGCCGCAGGTTCGAACCCGCGCCGATGGCGATGCCGTAGTCAACGGGATCCTTCAGCTTGAAGCAGCGCTTGGGCAGGAAGCCGTTTCCGGTACTGCCTCCCTCGCGCCCATCCACTTCGCCCGAACAGACATAGCCGTCGTGATGCACCCAGACGGTCCAGAGGCCGACATAGCGGTCGGGTTCCTTGTTGGGGAAGAAGAACTCGACGAAGCGCGCCGTAGGAGTCGACCGGTAGCGCACAGCAAAGCCGGGCGGCAGAGAGTTGCCCGACAGGATCTCGCCCTTCGGGCTTTCAATATGGAAGGGCAGGCGATGGCCGGGCATGTCATAGACGACAACCATCGCATTCACGTCGCCCGGCAGGACGTTGAACTGGTGCGGATGCTTGTCGCCGGGCGAGATCGTGTAGAACGGATCGGAAATCTGCGACAGACCTGCCGTCTCCATGAAGATCTGGGTGAAGTATTTCTCCAGCAGGAACCAGTTCTTGCCGGTCAGATCCTGCGCGCCCTGATAGCTGGCCCCCGTCGCCGTCGCGATGGCGGTCAACACGCCCGAGCTGATCTGTCCGGGCTGGCCGATACCGATGGCATAGGTCTTGTCGGTGATAGCCAGCGGATCACTGTCCTGCGGGGTGTTGTCGGGCCGGCGCATGCCGTCGGCCGCATCCGCCCCAGAGAGTGACAGCCACGGGCCGCTTCCGCCTTTCTGGAAGCAGCGGTTTTCCATCCCGTCGGTCAGGACCACCATCGCCTTCTTCAATTGTGGCGGGTTGGCGGGATGGGCCGTCGCGAGCTGTTCCATGCCAAGGATCGCGCCCCCGGCAATATTGGTCATGCCGGTTGGGGCAAAGGGTGGGTTGGCCAGCGCCCCCATCAGCGCGGCACGGTTGGGTCCGGCCTCGACCATGGACTGGTGCGTTTGCGGGAGTTCGTTGAACCCGACGACTGCGCAGCGGTCCGGGGCGGTGTCGCGCAGCATCTGCACGAGCAGCTTCGCGCCAGACAGCGCCGCCTCCATCTTGTTGCGCGACCAGGCCGGATCATCCATCGAGCCAGACCGGTCGAGCACCAGTGAGATGTCGATCGGGACCGGATCGATGATTTCGGCAGAGAGGGGGAAATCCCAGGTCTTGGTGCCTGGTTCGTTGGTCCCGTTGTGGCCCTCGATGCGCAGGACCGCGCTGAAGGGACCGTTGGCCCCGTCAGCGAAGAAGCTGACCGCGACCGGCTGCACCGGATTGCCTACTGCTCCGGGGCCACACCGGACGGAGGGCAAGACCGAATAGGGGCGCGAGTCCGGGGCATCGGTAATGTCGTTCTCGGGCAGGACCAGGCCGAAATTCGCCGCCTGAGCAGGGGTTGCCCCCGCGATGATGCGGGCGGTGAAGGTCAGGTCAGCGTCGCCGGTGTTGGTGACATCGATGAAGCGGACGGTACGGAAGCCGCGTTCAACCTTGCCGAAGGTCAGGGGCGTAATCACCTGAACCGAGATCGCCGCGTTCGGGATGCAGCCCGCGCCCGTGCAATGGATGGTGCGGGGCGTGCCGGCAGATGGGGTAACGGTGATGTCCCGCGGGGTCGAGGTGCCGTCGGTCGTAGTGGTGAAGGCCACGTTCTGCGGCGCGGTGGTTGCCCCGACCGGCAGGGGCAACCCGGCAACCGGTGCCCAGGTGAAATCCGACCCGCCTGGCGGAGGGGCGATGGCGATGGTGAGGTTCAGATCGCCGTTGTTGGTGACGGTGAAGTTCTTGTTGGCGGTGCCGGGCGGGATCGGCACGGTGCCGAAGGCCAGCGCGCTGACCGATGTCGCGATCGAGGCGACCGCCGCCCGCGCCTTGCCCTTGCAGGAGATGACGCTGTCGCCATTCGCCGGAGTGCGGGTGATGGTCAGGTCGCGCTGGATGCTGTTCGACGGCGCGGCGGGCGCAAAGACGATGTCGATGGTCATCGTCTCGGTCGGGGCGAGGACCTTGGGGAACTTGGCCACCGAGGCGGCCGTCAGCGAGTAGGGGGCAATGTTGGCGACGCCGTTGATCGTGATGCAGTCGCTGCCTTCGTTCTTCAGAGTGACCGTGCGGGTGGTGGCGGCGAGCGCCGGGTTGCTTGCGCCCAGCACCGCTTCGCCGAAATCCACGTTCCCGCCGACGACCTTGGCGCTGCCCAGGGGGCGCGGCCCGGCCGTCTGGTTGCTGAAGCCCGAATTCGGATAGTGCATGATCAACTGGCTGGCCGTGATTTCGGCCCAGGGCGTGTTGCTGATGTTCGACACCACATTCGGGCCGGACAGGACAACCGCGCCATTGTCGCTGCGGCAGATGGCAAAGTTCTTCATCTCGTTCACCGTCGTCGTCGGGGCCCAGATGAAGACGAGGCTGCCATTGCCGGGGCTGGCCGAAAGACTGGGCAGGCCGGTGCCGCTTGAGACGCTGCTTTGCGTCAGAAGGGGGGTCAGGCCGGGCGTGCTGCCCGAAACGGTAAAGTCCACGATCGACAGAAAGCGGTCGAAAATCCCCGGTCCCCCGTCGATCCGCAGCAGCGCGACGAAGCCCGACCCGAAGACCGCACTGCGGAAATCGCCATTCAGGACAAGAGCATTCGGGTAGGAGGAGTGACCTACCGAAATGCTGGACGCGGTTCGGGTGATGGTGATCGCCCCGGAGTTGAAGTTTGTGGTCGAAAAGGTGACGTTCGAAAAAGTGCCGTTGGACAGGTTGAGACAAGGCATGGCGACATCCTCCGGTCGGAATGACTGGTGCGGGAAAACGTTGTTTGACAGGGCTTTAACGAAATGACTTCACGAAAAGCCTACGCCTTCCGCGGCGCAGGTCAACGCGGAAGACGCAAGGCATTTCAGGGGTTTGACGCGACTCTCACGTTGCCTTGCGGCGCCGTGTCACGCAACCGGTGGTGGTCAGGCGCGGATGTAGTGCAGCCCGGTGAAGCGCTCGCGCAGCGCCGCTGTGCGCGGCGCCACATCTTCAGGCCGGTTGCCGCGCAGTCCCTCGGCGATCAGAGCGGCCAGTGCCGGGGCGTCGGCGGGGGTCACGCCACGGCGGACGAGTTCGGGGGTGCCGATCCGTAGGCCGTTCATGTCGCCTGCCACCTCGGCGATCGGCAGGCCGATGCCGCAGGCGAGGAAACCGGCGCGGCGCAGCGTCCTGGAGGCGGCCTGACCGCCGCCGAAGGCCGCGGCCTCGATGGCGAACTGGTGCGATTGTGTGGCGCCGCGGTCAGCGGCGAAGACTGGCAGGCCGAGGGCGGCGAGTTCCTTCGCCAGTGCCTGGGCGAGGTCGATCATTGCCCCAGCATAGGCCGCCCCATAGGCGCGCCAGTCGAGCAGAGTTATCGCCAGCGCTGCCGATTTTGCCGCGTCGAAATTGGCGGTCAGGCCGGGGAAGGCGATGGCATCCAGCCGTTCGGCGATCGCGGCGTCATTGGTCACGATCAGCCCGCCCGCCGGGCCGCCGAGGCTCTTGTAGGTGCTCATCGTCATGAGATGCGCGCCCTCGTCGAGCGGGTTTGGCCAGGCCTTACCCGCGATTATCCCGCATTGATGGGCGGCGTCGAACAGGACCTTCGCGCCGACTTCATCCGCAATCGCCCGGATCTCGCGCACGGGATGGGGGAAGAGGTTGAGGCTGCCGCCGATGGTGATGATCCGGGGCTTCACCTTGCGGGCGAGGTCGCGGAGCGCGGCGAGGTCCACCGTATAGCCATCGGCATTGACCGGGGCAGGGTGGGTTGTCAGCCCGTAAAGCCCCGCACAGCCCGCCTGATGGTGGGTCACATGGCCGCCGACCGCCGCCGGGGGCGCGATGATCGCGTCGCCCGGTTTTGCCAGCGCCATGAAGCCGTAGAGGTTGGCGAGCGCGCCGGAGCCGACGCGGATTTCGGCATGGGTGGCGCCGAAGACCTCGGCGGCGAGTTCGGCGGCGATCACCTCGATCTCTTCGATGGCCTCCATCCCCATCTCGTACTTGTCGCCGGTATAGCCGAGCGAGGGGCGGCTGCCGATGCCGCGGGCCAGTGCCGCCTCGGCCTTCGGGTTCATCACGTTGGTCGCGGGGTTGAGGTTGAAACACTCGGTGTCGTGGATTTCGAGGTTGCGGCGGATCAGCGCCTCGATCCGGGCATCAACGGCGGCATCGGTCGCCTTGGCCGTTTCCCCGGCGATCGACTGGACACGGGTTTCGCACAGGTCGGGAACCCAGGGGCGGGGGACGAGAGTGGTCATGGCGGCGCTCCTTCTTGGCTTGGGATCAGGAAAACCGAGGTTGAGCTTGCGGGCAAATCAGATTTGCGAAAATCTAGGGTCAGAAAAATTGAGTCTATTATGGCCGTTGCGCCGCCCAAACCGAAAGACCTTTCGCTGTCCGCGCTTCGCGCCTTCGAGGCGGCGGCGCGGCTTGGCGGCTTCGCGGCGGCGGCCGAGGAACTGGGCGTCTCTCCCGGCGCGGTGACGGCGCATGTCAAGGCGCTGGAGGATCGGCTGGGGGCGGTGCTATTCCAGCGAGACGCGAAGGGGGTGCGGCTTACGGCGCTTGGCCAGAGGGTGTTGCCCGGTCTGTCAGAGGCCTTCGACCATCTTGCGGCGGCAAGCCACCACATGCAGGCCGAGGCCGCACCGCAACTGGTCCATATCGCCACGCTCCCCGCCATCGCGCAGTTCTGGCTGTCGCCCCGCCTGCCCGAACTGCGCCGGATCGCCCCGGAAATCTCGGTTTCGATCACTGCGATGGAGGCGCCGCCGAACCTGAAGCGCGCGCCTTACGATCTTTGCCTGTTCTTCGGCGGCTCGCAGGGAACCGCACTGACCGAGGACGTGATCTTCCCGGTCTGCGCGCCCTCGGTCGCGGCGCGGCTCCGTTCGGTGGCCGATCTGGCGGATGTCCCCTGCCTGTCAGACACGGCATGGTCCGAGGATTGGGCGCTGTGGCTGGCCGCGGCGCAGCCGGAAGGCGGGATCGCCCCGCGCGGGCCGGCCTATTCGCTTTACGCTCTGGCGGTGGAAGAGGCGGTCAACGGCGCGGGCGTGCTGATCGGGCACGAGGCGCTGGTGGCGCGGCATCTGGCCGCAGGGCGGCTGGTCGCGCCCTTTGCCGAACGTGCCACGACGGGGCGCAGCCTGAGGTTGTGGTCCGCGCCGCCGGCAGGTCCGGCCGCGCGGCAGGTCATGCGCTGGTTGACGGAGAGCGCCTGATCAGCCCTGCCATTCGCTGGCCTTGTATTGCGAACAGTAGAGCCATTCCGGGTTGATCTCGACCCCCCAGCCCGGCGCGTCGGTGACGATCGCGTGGCCGTCCTCGATGCGGTAGGGGTCGCCAAGGAACAGCCCGTCCTGCCACGGGTAGTAGTCCAGCCCCTCGATCGAGAATTCCAGATACTTGCCCGCATTCGGGATCGCGCGCAGCAGGTGCATCGTGCACATGGTGACGAGGCCGAGGTTCGCGGCATGAGGGGTAACGGGTAGGCCGGCCGCCTCGGCCATCCTGCAGACGGCGAGCGTGCGGTTGATCCCGCCCAGATACATCACGTCGGGCTGGACGATATCGACGACATGGCTGTCGATCATCGTCTTCCAAGCGGTGAACTCGCAATCCTGCTCGCCGCCCGCCACGTCGATCTTGAGCGCCTCGCGCACCTCGCGGGTCTGGTCGAATTCCCAATAGGGGCAGGGTTCCTCGAAATGGCCGATGCCCTCGTCCTCGAGCAGGCGGCCGACTTCGATGGCGCGCTTGGGGGAGTAGCAGGAATTGCCGTCCACGAGCTTGTCGATGCCGTCACCGAGGGCGCGGGCAACGAGGGGCACGATCGCCTCGGTCCGGCCCGGCCATTCGTCCTGATCGCGCCCCGTCTCGGCCCCCACGCGCCACTTGAAGGCGGTGAAGCCCTTTTCATCGCGCAGCTTCAGGAAGCGGTCGCGTTCGGCCTCGGGGGTGATGTCGCGCTTCATCGAGCTGGCATAGGCGCGGATCTTGCCCGGCGTTCCGCCCAGAAGCTCGACCACCGGCTTGCCCGCGAGCTTGCCGCGCATGTCCCAGAGCGCGGTATCGAGACCGGTCGTGGCGCGGCGCAGGTAGGAGCCGGGGAACTTGTGCTCCTTTTCGTTGATCTTCAGCAGCGTGTCGGAGTGGTCGAGCGCGTCGGAGCCGAGCGCATAGGGAGCCACCTGCCGGTGCAGGATCTCGCAGGTGATGTCGGCGTTGTATGTCGAGACCTGACCCCAGCCCTGCTCGCCGCTGTCGGTTGTCACGCGAACGAATCCCACGAAGGGGGTACAGAAGGTTTCAAGCTTGCGGATTTTCATGGGTGGATTCGCCTGTTGGGTACCGATTCTGCAACCGGCAGCGGAGTTTGGCCGGTTCACGACGGCGCGAGGTTAGGGCTGGCACCCCAACAATCCAAGGGGCTGAATGTCGGAAAACGCGCCCGATGTGACGCCGCGTGAAGACCGCGATTGACAGACGTGAAACAGAAGGAAGAATGCGTTCTGCAGGTGCCTTGCATCAGGCACCGGATCGTCGGGGGAAAACCGCAACAGTCATTGAATTGTCACGCGCGCCCTGCATGTCACAGATCGCCATGAAAGGCGACGATGCACGCAAATTCGCAACAAGGGAGTTACCTTCGTGAAGAAGACCGAAACTACGATGAATCGCCGTACAGTCCTGAAGGGCACGGCGCTTGGCCTCGGCGCCCTGGCGGCTCCGGCCATTATCCCGCGCAGCGCGCTCGCCTCGTCGGGCGAGGTGAATTTCATGGGTTGGGCCGGCTATCCGGTTCTGGCCGAGAAGGTCTTCCCGGCTTTCACGGAAGCGACCGGGATCAAGGTGAATTTCGTCGAGCAGCCCGACCAGGACGCGTTCTTTGCCCAGGGCAAGCTGGCGCTTCAGACCGGCGGCACCGACATCATCGAGCCGACACTCGACCGTGTGGCTGGCTGGAACCAGAACGGGCTTCTCCAGCCCTGGGACACCGCCAAGCTGGCGATGGACAACTACGTGTCCGGCCTGGCCGACGGCGCCGCTGGCGAGCGCGCCACGATCGACGGCGGTCGCATGATCGTTCCGTCGGTTTGGGGCACCGAGGCGCTGGTTCACAGCACCGCCGATTTCCCGACCGAGTATGGCAAGGCGAGCCTCGGCGACCTGTTCGCACCCGAGCAGGCTGGCAAGGTCTGCGTCCGCGCCCACTCGGCGTTGGCGGCTATGGGGCGTTACCTTGATGCCGAAGGCAAGCTGCCGAAGCCCTGGCTCGACGGCTACAAGGACGAAGCCACGATGGTCGAGCTGTGGGACATCGCTCTGGCCGAGGCGATCAAGGCCAAGGGCAACATCGTCCAGTGGTGGTCGGGCGAGAACGAAGCTCAGGCTGGCTTCCTGACCAACGGTGCGACGCTTGGCCTGTGCTGGGATTCGACCGGCTACAACCTGCGTGAGCAGGGCTACAGCTACGTTCCGCCGAAAGAGGGCGCCTTCGCCTGGAACCAGGGCTTCGTTCTGATGAAGAACGCGACCAACATCGACCAGGCGCATGAATTCGCCAAGTGGGTGTCGACCGCCGATGGTTCGTCGATGTGGGCCAGCGCCTTCTCGGCAAACCCGGTCGGCAAGGGCGGTATCGACAAGATGGATCCGGCAGTGGCCGCCTTCTACAACGGCGCCTTCAATGCAGATGCGCTGTCGAAGCTGTGGTGGTGGCCGGACCAGGAAGCGTGGTTCATCGCCAAGCGCGGCGAATACGCGGACAAGTTCAAGGCTGCCTGAGAAAGCGGCACATACAGACCCGCCGGCGCTTTGCGCGCCGGCGGGTTTTGCAATGAAACCAAGACCAGCCCAAGGCTGGCAACGCCAACAGGGAAAAGGGGCTGCGACACGCGATGAGCGCCGGGGTCGAACTTGATAATGTCACGATGGAATTCGGCAGCTTCCGCGCCGTCGACAACGTGTCGGTGAATATCCAGCCGGGGGAATTCTTTTCCTTCCTTGGTCCGTCGGGCTGCGGCAAGACGACCATCCTGAGGATGATTTCTGGCTTCATCCAGCCGACGAAAGGGTTGGTGAAGATCGGCGGAAAGGACATGCAAGGCGCGCGACCGAACCAGCGCCCGACGGCGCTGATCTTCCAGAACCTCGCGCTGTTCCCTCTGATGCCTGTCTGGGAAAACATCGCCTTCGGGCTTGAAGTGCGCGGCGTCGACAAGGCCAAGCGCCGGGCGCGGGCCGAGGAGCTTCTGCGTCTCGTCGATCTGCCGGATGCAGCGGACAAGCGGGTGAGCCAGCTTTCGGGCGGACAGAAGCAGAGGGTGGCGATCGCCCGTGCGCTTGCGGTGGAGCCGTCGGTGATGCTGCTGGACGAACCGTTGTCCGCTCTGGACTTGAAACTCCGCCAGCACATGCGGGCAGAACTGCGGGCCATCCAGAAACGCACCCAGGTGACCTTCATCTATATCACCCACGACCAGGGCGAGGCGCTGGCCATGTCCGACCGCGTGGGCGTCATGAGCCACGGCAAGCTGCAGCAGGTCGCCGTGCCGCAGGACATCTACAATAATCCCGCCAATGGTTTCGTCGCCTCTTTCGTGGGCGAAAACAACATCCTGAGCGGCGATATCACCGGCGAAGAAGGGGGTCTTGTTTCCTTTGCCACGCCGAGCGGCACGTTCTCGGCGCGGCTTGGACCTGGTGTCAGCAAGGGCGCGAAGGCCCGGCTTTTCCTGCGTCCCGAACATGCGCGGCTGTCGACCGAGGCCGGCAAGGAGAACTCGGTGCCGGTCGAGGTGACCGATGTAGCCTTCGAAGGCAATTTCATCAGCGTCCATTCGGTTGATGCCAAGGGGCAGACCTACATCTCGGAGGCACGAAACGATGGCTCAGCCGTCATTCCGGGGCGCGGCGACAAGCGTCACATCGTGTTCGAAGGACAGCACGCCGTACTTCTGACCGGTGACATCTCGGCCAAGGACGTCGACGAATGAGCGACCTCCTCAATCGCTATGGCGGGCTTCTGACCGCAATCTTCATCCTTCTGACGGCCTTCTGGCTGCTGATGCTGGTGATCCTTCCGAACATTTACCTGTTCGAGAACTCGTTCCGGCCCTACCTGCCGGTCAACGAAATGGGCGGGCCGAAGGATGTCTACAGCCTGAACAACTACCTGACATTCTTCAAAAGTCCGATCCACATGAACGTCTTCGTGTGGACGATCATCTATTCCAGCCTAGTGACGCTGATCTGTTTCATCATCGCCTATCCGCTGGCCTACTACATGTCCAAGATCGCGCCCGACAGGATCATACCGACGCTTTTCCTGCTCCTGTTCGTCCCGCTCTGGGTCTCCGAGGTGCTTCGCAGCTTCGCCTGGTTCATCATCCTGGCGCTGAAGGGGCCGCTGAACTCGACTCTTCTGGGGCTGGGGATCATCGAGGCGCCGGTGCGCTGGATCATGGGGTTCCGTGGCGTCGTGATCGGGCTTGTGTACACGTATGTCCTGTTCATGCTGTTTCCGATCTACAACGCGATCCAGTCACTCGACACCAACCAGATCGAGGCGGCCGAGGATCTGGGTTCGCCCTGGTGGCGCACGCACCTGCGGGTGATCCTGCCGCATTCGAAACCTGGCATCGCCTCTGGCGCGGTCATGGTGTTCATGTTGTCAGCCGGGTCCATCCTCGTGCCGACGCTTCTGGCATCGACCACGTCGCGCTGGTTCACCGAGATCATCCAGCAGTGGATGTTCGAGAGCCAGGATTGGAACACGGGGTCGGCCTATGCGTTCCTGCTGCTGATCCTGTGTACGGTGTTCGTCTCGGTCGTGATGCGGGTGTTCCGCGTCAAGCTGTCCGACATCGCGAAGTAAGGGGAGGGGCAGATGCGCAAATCGAACTTCCTCTTCCACCTCTACATGGTGCTGTTCCTCATCTATATGATCCTGCCGCTGGTGGTCATGGGCGGGGCGGCGTTCAACGACTCGCGTTTTCCGTCGATCTACCCCTGGGTGGGCTGGACGGACCGCTGGTTCATCGAGTTGTGGAAGGACACCCGCATGTGGGTCGCCTTCCGCAACACGATCCTGGTGGCGCTGGCGGTCGTGGCGATCTCGATCCCGATCGGTACAGCGGCGGCGATCCTCATCAACTCGATTGCCGGCTCGACCCGGACGGTGCTCTATTCGCTGATGGTGGCGCCGATCCTGACCCCCGGCGCGGTCATCGGGATCTCGACACTGCTGTTCTGGAACACGCTAAATGTTCCGGCCGGCCTGCATCTGTCGGTGCTGGGTCAGGTGTCGTTCATCGCGGCCTTCGTGATGCTCCTGGTGCTGGCGCGGCTGCAAAGCTTCGACCGGGGGCTGGAAGAGGCGGCGCTCGACCTTGGCGCCAGCCATGCGCAGGTGCTGCGTCGGATCCTGTTGCCGCACCTGTACCCGGCGATCGGGGCGGGAGCGGCGATCGGTTTCTTCCAGTCGATCGAGAACTTCAACGTCACGCTCTTCACCCGCGGCACCTATGACACGCTTACGGTCTATGTGTTCTCCAAGGTACGGACGGGCATTACCCCGACGATCAACGCGCTGGCACTGATCCTGATCGCCGTCACGCTGTTCTGCGCGATCGCCTACGAGGTGCGCCGCCGCGCCGTCGCGCGGCGGGGCTGACGACACCTGCCCGCTACCCTTGCGGGTGGCGGGCGTGGCATGCTTATCTTCCCGCGAAACCGCGTGCGACATGATGCGCGGACACGGGAGGACAATCATGGACCCATCGCGCCGCGACGTGTTGCTGGCGGGGCTTGCCTTGCAGGTCGCTGCTTTCTTGCCGCGCTCAGCAAGGGCCGAAGCGGAGCGCCCATCGCCGGAAGAAGTGATGGCGACGTGGTATCGTCTGGTCCTGGAGCTTGTCCGCCACACGCCGACCTATTCGCCGCCGGTGGCGAGCCGCGCCTTCGCCTATCTTGGTATCTCGGTCTACGAGGCGCTGGCGCAGGGCAAGGCGCCGATGGTCAGCCTTGCAGGGCAATTGCACAGCTTGAAGCCGGTTCCCGCTGCGGTCGATCCTCTGGCCGAATGTGACGAGGCCGTGCTGCTGCATTCGGTCTTTGCCGACGCGGTGCGCATCTTCTTCAGCAATACCGGTCCGACCGGACAGCGGGCGATGAAGGCGATGACCGACAGGCTCGGGGCCAAAGTCGCAGCCGGGTTGTCGCCGGAGGTCGTCGAACGCAGCGCGGCGCAGGGCAGGGCGGTTGTCGACCACATCGTTGCCTGGTCACAGGACGATGGCGGTGCGGTCATCGAGAACATGGGTTTTCCCCTTGACTATGAACCTAGCCGCGACCCCGGACACTGGCGTCCGACCAGCACGATCGCGCAGCAGCAGGCGCCGCTTCTGCCGAACTGGGGCACGAACCGGCCCTTTGCCATGCCGTCGCCCACGGCCTGCACGCTGCCGCCACCACCGGCCTACAGTGAGGAAAAGGGGACAGAGTTCTACGCCGAGGCCTTGGAGGTCTATGAGACGGTCCGCAATCTGACCCCGGAACAGACGGCGATTGCGCGCTTCTGGTCCGACGACCCGATGCTGTCGACCACACCGCCCGGCCATTGGAACCAGATCGCGCTTGAGCAGCTCGAGATCGAGAATGCCCCTGCCAGGCGGCGGGCCGAGGTGATGGCCCGGCTGGGGATCACGGTTGCCGATGCCTTCATTGCCTGCTGGCAATCCAAGTATGAGTACGACCTTGTCCGGCCAGTCACCTACATCAAGAAGGTCATCGACAAGACCTGGGAGCCTCTGCTCATCACGCCGCCTTTCCCGGAATATCCATCGGGCCACAGCACGCAATCAGGCGCGGCAGCCAGGGTGTTGACCGCAATCTGGGGGAACAACTTCGCCTTCACCGATACCAGCCACGAAGATGATGGCTTGCCGTCGCGATCCTATCCGAGCTTCTGGGCGGCGGCTGACGAGGCGGGGATCTCGCGCCTTTACGGCGGCATCCACTTCCGTTCGGCAATCGACCGTGGGCTGGAGCAGGGGCGCTGCGTCGGGGCATTTGCCGTCGCCCTGAAAATGGGCGCACAGGCATGAGAGTTATCGCCGTCGCGCTGCCTTCGATGCTGCTTGCCGGGCCACTGGCCGCCGCCGACCTGCCACTGATCCCGTCCTTCACCGAGGAAACGACGACTGCCGGGGTCGACAGCATCTATTCGGGCGACTGGGAATACATGGTAGGCGGTGGCGCGGCAGTGTTCGACTGTTCGGGCGACGGGTTTCCCGACCTGTTCCTTGCCGGCGGCGAGGGCAAGGCGGGGTTCTGGCGCAATGCCAGCGCCCGGGGCGGGCAACTGCGCTTCGAGAAGACAGAGAGCGGACTGGAACTGGACCATGTGACGGGTGCCTATCCCCTCGATATCGACAGCGACGGGATCATGGACCTCGTCCTGCTGCGGGTCGGCGAGAACCTGGTCATGAGGGGCGAAGGGCAGTGCCGCTTCACCCCCGCCAACAGCGCCTGGGGCTTCGACGGCGGCGACGCCTGGTCAACCGCGCTGGCCGCAACCTGGGAGAAGGGCAACTCCTGGCCCACGATTGCCATCGGCAACTATATCGATCGGACGCAGGATGCCTTTCCCTGGGGAAGCTGCACCGCCAATTGGCTCCACCGTCCGAATGTCGGGGGGACGGGCTTCGCCCCGCCGGTTGCGCTGGAGCCAAGCTACTGCGCGCTGTCGATGCTGTTCACCGACTGGAACCTGTCGGGTACGCCGTCGCTGCGTGTGTCAAACGACCGGGAGTACTACAAGGGCGGACAGGAGCAGATGTGGAAGGTGCTGCCGGGTCAGCCGCCTGTCCTCTACACCAAGGACGAGGGCTGGAAGTACCTGCGCATCTGGGGAATGGGCATCGCCTCTGCCGATGTGACGGGCGACGGATACCCCGACTACTTCCTGGCCAGCATGGCCGACAACAAGCTGCAGACGCTGGCGACGCCGCTCAAGGAAGGCGAGCCCGTGCCCGGCTTTGCCGATGTGGCCTTCGCCCGCGGAGCCACGGCACACCGGCCCTATACCGGGGGCGACGTCAGGCCCTCGACCGCGTGGCACGCGCAGTTCGAGGATGTGAACAACGACGGCTGGCCTGATCTGTTCGTGGCCAAGGGCAATGTCTCGGACATGCCGGATTTCGCTCGGAACGACCCCAACAACCTGATGCTCATGGATGACCAGGGCAAGTTTCACGAGGTCGGCGACAAGGCCGGCGTCGCCAGCATGGCGGTGTCGCGTGGCGGGGCGCTGGCGGATCTGAATCTTGATGGGCTGATCGACCTGGTCGTCGTCAACCGCCATTCTCCGGCGCAGATCTGGCGCAACACCACCATCGGCGCTGGGCATTGGCTGGGGTTGAAGCCGGTGCAGGCGGGTGCAAATCCTGATGCAGTAGGTGGATGGGTCGAGGTCCGGACAGGCGACCGGGTGCAGCGGCGGGAACTGACCGCTGGCGGCGGTCATGCAAGCGGCGTGACTGGCTGGTGGCATGCCGGACTCGGGCCGGTCGATCAGGCCGAGGTGCGGGTGATCTGGCCCGATGGCGTGGCCGGCGACTGGGAGCAGGTTGCGGCGGACACCCTCTATGTTATCGACCGGGACAAGGGTGCGCAGGAATGGACCCCATGAAGACTTTTGCGGTCCTGACCCCGCCCCGCATCCTGTTCGGGCGCGGCGAGGCGGCGAAGGCGCCTGACCTCATCCGGACCTTCGGCAGCCGCGGCCTGGTGGTGCATGGGGCTTCGGCTTCGCGGGCGGCCTGGCTGGTCGAGGGGCTGCGCGGGACCGGTGCCGAAGTGATGACGCTCGCCTGCCGAGCCGAGCCCGTCCTGGCAGGGGTGCTGGAGGCGACGGAGGCCGCGCGGGGCTTCCGCCCTGACTGGGTCGCGGCGATCGGCGGCGGGGCTGTGCTTGACTTCGGGAAGGCGCTGGCGGCGCTCGTGCCCTCGGTCACGCCGGCGCTCGACCACCTGGAGGTGGTGGGCAAGGGCCTGCCACTTGGCACGCCGCCCTTACCCTTTATCGCGCTTCCCACGACGTCGGGCACCGGGTCCGAGGTGACGCGCAATGCGGTGATCGGGTTGCCGGAGCATGGGCGGAAGGTCTCGCTTCGCGACGACCGGATGGTGGCGCGGCTGGCCATCGTCGATCCTGCGCTGACCGACGGCGCGCCGCATCGTGTGACGCTGGCCTCGGGCCTTGATGCGGTTGTGCAGGTGATCGAACCCTATGTCTCGCTGAAGGCAACGCCCTATACCGACGCACTTTCGCTGCCGGCGATCAAACAGGGGATCGCGGCGCTGGCCCGGCTGATGGAGGGTGAAGATCAGGCGGCCCGTGATGCGCTTTCTTGGGTTAGCCTGTGCGGCGGACTGGCGCTCAGCAACGGTGGTCTTGGCGCAGTTCACGGCTTTGCCGGAGTCTTGGGTGGGATCATCCCGGCGCCGCATGGGCTGATCTGCGGGCGACTGATCGGACCGGTGCTGCGGGCGAACAGGGACAGGGTCGGCGGGCCAATGGCCGAGCGCCTGGACCTGGTCTTTGCCGTGCTTGCCTCCGTGCTGGGGGGGCGGGCCAAGGATGCGCCTGAGAGCCTGTGCGACTGGGTTGCCGCTCAACGGCTGGCCCCACTGCGCGCCTTTGGCCTGGCGCCTGACCGGTTCGAAGCCGTGGCAGAGGCTGCGCAGTCGTCCTCGTCCATGAAGGGCAATCCGGCGGCGCTGGGCGTCGCCGATCTGGTTGCGATCCTGCAGCACGAAGCGCGGATCGGTTGAAGCCAGACTGATCCGCCTTGCGCCGGGAATGCCGCGCTGCCTAGAGCTTGCATGCAGCCCTTGTATCGGGGCCGGGGGTTGAAGAATGCGCAAGCTCGTGCGGTTTCTGCTGGCAACGCTGATCGGGGGCGTCCTGCTCTTGTTGCCGATCGGCATTGTCGTCGTGGTCGGCATGCGCCTCTTTGCCTATGCCCGGACCTTCGGGCAGATGGCGCATGACCTGCTTTTCCCGAACCAGACCGGCAACCTGCTTCCTGCCCTGTTCGCGGCACTCTTCCTGCTGGTGGTTGCCTTTCTAGCCGGTGCCTTCGTTCAGACCGAGGTGGGACGGCGCGTCTTTCGCTGGATGGAAGAGGCGATCCTTGCCCGTGTCCCGCTTTACACGATCTTCGCGCAGATGGCGGCCGACTGGACCGGCGGACCCATGCGGCTTGTCGGCAGCGCCAGCGCCGATCTGGAGGTCGCGCTGGTCCGATTTGATGATTACGAGGCCATCGCCTTTGTCATCGAGCGCGGGCGGAAGGGCAAGGCCGTGATTTATCTGCCCGGAGCACCCTCGGCGCTGAGCGGAAGCGTTGCCCTTGTCGATGAGGACCGGCTCATCCACACCGACCTGACGCCTGGCGATGTGATGATGGGCCTGCGGCGGCTCGGGGGCGGGCTGATCGCCCTGAACCGCCGCAGCTGACCCTAGACGGGCAGGCTACACCCACCCTTGGCTGCCGATTGCTCGGCCCGGTCGAGCAGGCGCTGAAGCTCGGCGCCTCTGGCGAAGTCTGGCTCGGCCTTGCCTTCGCCGCGGATCGCCGCAATGAAGCGCTCGTAGATGGAGGGCAGGACCGGCGTCTCGACCTCGGTCCAGGTAGCGGTTGCGATGTCCTCCCCGAGGCAGGCGCGCAGGCGGCTGGCCCAGTTCTCGAACCCGACCTCAAGCCCACCCTTGTCGCCGTAGATCCGAAGCCGCAGGTCGTTCATGTGGCCGGTGGCGAAACGGGTCGCCGCCACGGTGCCTAGCGCCCCGTTGGAAAGCCGCACCTGCATCGTGGCGCTGTCATTCGCATCAAGCACATAGTCCCCGATCTGACCCCCCGGCGCCTTGTCGAAGGTCTGGAGCAGGCAGGACACCTCGGCCACCGGCTGCCCTGCGACAAAGGTCGCGAAGTCGAGGATATGGATGCCCACGTCACCCAGAACGCCCTTGGATCCGTGCCTGGTCGACAGCCGCCAGAGCCACTGGCTTTCCGTTCGCCAGTCGCCCCAGGCGGGCTGGGTCAGCCAGCTTTGCAGATAGCTCGCCTCGAAATGCCGGACCGTGCCGATCGCACCCTCGGCTACCATCCTTGCCGCCTGCTGAAGCGCCGCGACGTTGCGATAGCTGAGGTTGACCATGTTCACGACGCCCGCCGCCTGCGCAGCGGCCGTCATCGCCTCTGCATCGGCGGAACTGGTCGCGAGCGGCTTCTCACAGAGCACATGCTTCTTCGCGGCGAGGAACGGCATGGTCGTCGGGTAATGCGCCGCGTCGGGGGTGACATTGGTCACCGCATCGAACTCGCCCCAGTCCAGCGCCTGATCCACCGACGAAAACCGGTTGGGGATGTGATGCATGTCGCAGAAGTCGGCGAGCGGTTCGGGACGCGTGTCGATCCCTGCGACGAGACTGACGTCGGGCATTGCGGCAAAGGCTTCGGCATGGTTGCGGGCCATGCCGCCGGTGCCGAGGATCAGAAGGCGGACGGGTTGGGCCATGCGCTTACCGGAACCCCTGTTCGCCGTCGTGGTGCAGGCGGGGGCCACGTTCCTCGATCCTTTCGGGGGCCGTCTCGACCGGCACGTTCGGTGCATCGTTCGGGTCGGCAATGCGCGCCGCCGGATTGTAGGCCCATTTGACCGCGTTGCGGATCACCCGCTGCACATTGGCGTCATGGAAGGTCGGGTAGGTCTCATGGCCGGGACGGAAATAGAAGACATTGCCCGCCCCGCGCTTGTAGGTGAGCCCCGAGCGGAAGACTTCGCCACCCTGGAACCAGCTGACGAAGACCGTCTCCATCGGCTCGGGCACACCGAAGGGTTCGCCGTACATCTCTTCATTCTCGAGTTCGAAATGGTCGGGCAGGCCGGCGGCGATGGGGTGGTTGCGGCTGGTTAGCCACAGGCGTTCGCGTTCCCCGGCCTCGCGCCAGGTCAGGTTGCAGGGTGTGCCCATCAACCGTTTGAACGGCTTGGAGAAATGGGCGGAATGCAGGAAGATCATGCCCATGCCCGACCATACGGCGTCGCAGACCCGGTCGACCACGTGATCCTGCACGTCGCCATGGGCGGCGTGGCCCCACCAAATCAGGACATCGGTCTGGGCGAGTTTCTCGGCTGTCAGGCCATGTTCCGGTTCCTGAAGGGTGACGGTGACCGCGCGGCAGTCCGGATCGGCATTGATCGCCTGGGCGATGGTGCTGTGCATCCCCTCGGGATAGATGCCGGCGACAATCCGGTTCTTCTGCTCGTGGACATTTTCGCCGAAGACGGTGACACGGATGACCATCCTGTATTCCTCTTGATTCTGTGGGCATGGGCGCCGGGGCCCGTGATCAGGGTTGATGTTATCGCAAACGCTGGCGAGCGACAGGGGTGGTTCGGCCCGAGATATTCAGCGGTGTCGGATGACCCACCCCATTGTGACACATCGACCGATTGCGCCTGCTGCGCAGGCTTCTATTCTCGGCAAACGCACAGAGGTTCAGGCATGGCCATCCCCCGAATTCCGCTGTTCATCCTGTCTGCCTTGGCGGCGGTTTCCGCGGCCACAGCAAGCTTTTCCCAAACGGGGAGTGGCTGCGCCCTGCAATACAGCCGCGTCTGCCCGGGCGTTTCGGCGGGTGGGCCAGGGTTGCAGGCCTGCCTTGATCGTCAGGGGGCAGTCCTGTCGCCGGCCTGCCGTCAGGCGGCGGGGGCACCGACAGTACCGCTCGACACCCATCCGAAGTTGACCGTCAACCCTCCCGGCGCGACGGCCACTGTCCCCGTAGACCCTGCCGCCGCGCCCCGTGCAACGGTCGCGCCCTCGCAACTGGGCTTTCTTTGTGCCGACGATCTCATCAAGCTTTGCCCGAACGTGGTCAAAGGCACCGAAACCGGCGCCCTGGCCTGCCTGCGGCGCAACTTGGACCGGGTCTCGGAGCCCTGCGCCTTGGGCCTTGGCGGCGGAACGCCCTGACCTCTATGGCGCGCCGGTCAGTGGTGACAGGATCAGCCGCGCCCCGGCCTGCGCAAGTTCGACGCCTCCTTGCAAGCTGTTCGATGCAAGTTGATCGAGACCCGCAATGCCGGCTGCGTCCATGCGGTGCAGGTAGTCCAGAAGCGCAGGCGACTCCGCTTCGCTGAAATGGTCGAGCGCACCGCCGCCCTTCAGATCGGTCGCGTTGATGACATAGACGCGATTGAGGTTGCCCAATTCCGCCGTGCTGCGGATCGAGCCCAGACGGTCACGCTGGCCGCGCAGCTTGGCAGAGATGGCGAGCGCCTTGTCGCGATCCGAGATCAAGAGGAAGATCGGAACGCCCCGTCCGGTGATGAGGGGGGCAATCTCCTTGAAGATGCCGACATCGATATCCGCCGATATCAGAACGACCCCCGCGATCTTGGAGAAGACCGAATCCGGTTCGGTCATGGCCATGGTGCGGAGCGTGTCGACGAGAAGGAATGTTCCCATCGAATGCGCGACAAGATAGAGACTGTCTGCGTCGCTCCGTGCCATGGTCTCGATCGTGCGTTGCAGAAACGGCCGTGAATACAGGACGTTGTCGAGATCGCCAAGATAGCCGTCTGCCTTGGCCAGAGATGGCCAGGAATAGTGGACCGGCACGGTGATGCTGCCCACGTCGTGGATCAGCTGTGCTTCCCGATAAAGGCCCTCGGCGAAGTCGGTGTTGAACCCATGGATGAACATCGAAGCCGCCTTGACCTTTTTCCGCTGAAGATCGTCGTTGATCGCGGCGACGAATTCGGCCTCCGATCCCAGCCGTTCCGACGAACTGACCATGAACTGTGTCTGCGGGTTGGGGTATTGCGGATTGGGGTACTTGATGGTCCCAACCTTTCGTTTCGGCGGAACGGACACCTCGAACAGGGCGTAGTTCGTCGAAGTCGCCCGCTGCGAGCCAAAGAACTGCGTCGGACCGATCCAGGCGCGATCTGTGGCCACGATGATCCGCTCCTGCTTGGCCACCGTCGCGGCGGCGGGATCTGTCACGATCTGGCCGCGCTGGCCGCAGCCTGTCAGGACAAGGGCGGCTCCGAGCAAGAGGGGAAGAAGGCGGCCAAGCAGCATGAGGTGACTCGAGAAGCGGCAATTGGCAGAAGGCTAGCGTGGAATTCCGCCTACTGCACGCGCAGAGAGGCGCGCGTGGTGAAGTCCCGGCGCGACCAATCGAGCCACCCGGGCGGGAGTTTGTGGCCGGACTGGGTGATCTTGCCGAAAAACATGGCGATGGCGGCGTTCCGGCCGGGGATTTGCCGCCATACGGCTATGCAGACTTGTCACAGTCCTTCGCCGATGCGAGGCTTTGTCCGAAAACTGTCGGAAAACCGTAATGAAATCCGTTCTCGAAGTCTGCGCCTACCTGCCGGAAGCGACTTATCCGCCGGGCGAGATCCTGATTCGTGAAGGCAGCAGCGAAGGCCGCATCTTCGTCCTGCTCGAGGGAACCGTTGTGGTGATGAAGGGCAATGTCCGCGTTACCCGCGTTCGCACCCCCGGCGCGCTGTTCGGCGAAATGTCGATCCTTCTCGAGATGCCCGCGACGGCGACGGTTGTCGCCGAAACCGAGGTGAAGGTGCGGCAGGTGGAGGATGGAGGCGCCTTCCTTGCCTCGACACCCGAAGTTGCGCTGCATACGGCGCGCCTGCTTGCGCAGCGGTTGCATGACACGACGACCTATCTCGCCGATGTGAAGGCTCAGTTCGAGAACAAGACGGATCATTTCGGCATGGTCGATCGCATCATCGGCTCGCTTCTGAACCAGCAGGCCGCCAAAACCACCGCGAAGACGCCCGAGAAATCCGACCCGCGCCTTTAGCGCATCCAGTCGGGAACCGAGGTGATTGCAGGGAATGGCCGACTGATCGGGGCATCGAGCGGGATCGTTTCTGCCCCGTAGATCGAGAACCACCACGCGGTTTCGGCATCCAGATCGAGGATGATGTGCGCTGGCACCTCGCCGATCTGCTTGCCGGAGTTGAAGACCCAGGTCTTGCCTATCCGGTCGGCCCAGGATCCGCCGCTGATGAAAGGCGAGTTGTGGACATGGCCTGAGAAGACGAAGTCAGGCTGATATTTCTCTATCCAGCGGCGCAGTTCGGTATCGCCATAGTGGCGCTTCCCGTCCCAACTCACCGGACTTTCGGCGGGAGGGGCGTGGTAGACCCAGATCCAGCGGTCGCGCGGTTCAGGGGCGGTCGCGGCCAGTTGCGCCGCGATCGCATCCTGCGTCGAAGGACCGTCCCACCATGGACACACGGTCACCAGAGTGTCACCGAGCCGCAGGGTCGTACTGTCGCCGATCACGCCAAGCAGGTCGAGGTCGCGCATCCAGTCCGCAATCTGCTCGCCGTTGTCATCCACAACGTCGAGGTCGTGGTTGCCCGAGCAGACGATCGTCCTGGTGGTTTCGGCCAGGTGCTCCAGATAAGTCTTGACCACCACCATCTGGGCACGCCGTTCGACGCTGGACGAGATTTCCAGAAGGTCCCCAGCCAGGATGACAAGGTCGAAGCGCGGCGCCATCGCCAGCACCCAGTCGTACTGCTTCAGCGAATAATGGATGTCGGCGACGATCAGGATCTTCATTGCCGCAGCCTAGTTGCGGACGATCTGCGCTGTCGAGATTCGCACATTCGAATTCCAGCCTTGCCGCTAGCTGATGCATCGATTGCCGGTATTTTGGCCGTTGCGCCCAAATCTTGGGCTTTGGAGTGGAGGCCGATCCCTTGAGAGGCCTTGGGCGGCCCAATCCGTTTCTCCTTTGAAAACAATCGAATTTTTTCCTAGGGAATCATTGTGGCAGGAGGTATTCGCATCGATATTGTGGCAAGAGTTGGGCGAAATGACGGCCTGCCTCTGTCCGTTTTGTGAACCTTGGTTGTGGAGCCTGTATCGGTGTCGGTCGCATCAATTACCAGATTGCTCAGCATGGCGGCCCTCGCCGTCACCGTTGCTGTCAGCGCCGGTTCGGCCAGCACGATTTCTGGCCTTGATCGGACTCAGTTCGCGGCAGAGGTCTCCGACGGCGTGATGCAACGGGAGACGTTCGACTCCCTCGAAGTCGGGCCGATCTCCGGAACGCCGACGCTCAAGTTTTCTTCCACAGCCGGAAAGGTGGTTGTCACGCACAAGTTCCGTGCCTCGACCGGCGTTGGTTCACTCGGCGGCGGTGCGCTGGAGTATTTTCTTCCGCACCAGACCCTTACCATTACCTTTGCCACCGCCATCACGGCCTTCGGGATCGACATCAACAGCTGGTCGACGCTTGCCAATTCCTTCGTGGGCACGACGAACACAGGCGAATCCTACGGCAGCGTCTTCTCGCCATTCCCCGGCAAGGCGACGGGGCAGTTTCTGGGCTTCACCTCGTCAACGCCCTTCACTTCGATCACGATCGCCGCGAAGGGCAAATACACCTTTACCGTCGATACGATCAACCACGGCAAAAAGGATCCCGATCCGGTCGTGAAGCCGGATCCCGAACCCGCTCCCGTGCCGCTGCCGGCATCTGCCGCGCTTCTGGTCGGAGCCCTGGGCGCGATAGCCGTATTGCGCCGCCGCTTCGGCGGCAGTTCGGCATAAGACTGCACAAATTGCAGGCAAGCGGGCGTTTTCGCTTCGCCTCCAGTCCCACTCGGCGCTAGAACTCCTCTCGCGGGTCATTCGTGCTGCCCGCACATGCCATAGGTTGAGACGGACAGGACAGGTGCATCCGACTGTAGTAGCGGTATTGGCGATCGTCCTTGCGCTTCAGATCAAGCATCTGATTGCTGATTTCTACCTTCAGAACGGCTACATCATTCAGAACCGGCGCCTCTATGGGCATCCCGCCGGACTGCTGCACGTTGCAATCCATCTGGCCGGATCCCTTGTCGTGCTAGTGCTGTTCCACACGCCGCTCTGGCTGCTCGGCGCAATGCTTCTGTGCGAAGGACTGTTTCACTACCACCTCGACTGGGCCAAGGACAATTACGTTGCCAACAGGGGACTGACACCGCGGGATGCAGCCTTCTGGCATGCGTTCGGGATCGATCAGGCGTTGCATCACGCTTCCTACCTGGCCATGGCCTGGGCTTGGGCCGTCTGGGCCTGACTAGCGGAAATCCTCGCTCCGCTGCGCAATGGCATCGTAGAAACCTGCCAGACCCGGTTCGATCGCCTCTCCCGCGGCACGGCAGCGGGTCAACAGCTCCTCCGCAGGGGGGGAGTCCGCCATGGTCGCCACAAGATCGGCATGTAGGCGCATCAGGTTCTTGAACCCGTCCGTCGCGGCAAGCGTTGCGTCACCGATCAGGATCGAGGCTGGAATGCGTTCGCTGACCCCCTTGAGCGTCAGTGTTCCGGCCGGCAGGATCGCCAGGCCAGTCGCCGCTTCGGCGGTCGCCCGCGCCAGAAGGATATCGTAGCCTACCCGCCGGCATCCGCTTTCAATGCGGGCCGCAAGGTTCACCGTCTCGCCGACTACCGTGTAGTTGAAGCGGTCGCGCGAGCCGATGTTGCCGACGCAAACCGTTCCCGAGGCGAGGCCGAGTGCGAGCCGCACCGGCTTCGGCGCGGCACCCGACGCATTGAACCGGGAGAGCGCGTGGCGCATCCTCAGCGCAGCGACGGCGGCGCGAACCTCGTGGTCGGGCAGGTCGAGGGGCGCGTTCCAAAACGCCATGATTGCGTCGCCGATAAACTTGTCGATCGTGCCCTGCTCGACGAGGATCTCATCGCCGAGTTCGGTGAACAGCCGGTTGAGCAGTTCGACCAACTCGTGGGCGGTCATCGTCTCGCTCAGGGGGGTGAAGTCGCGGATGTCGCTGAACATCACCGTCACCGGCTTTATCACGCCGCCAAGTTCCAGACGGTGCCCACCGCGCTCGATCTGGGTCAGGACCGAGGGCGCAACGTAATGGGCAAAGGACCGGCGGATCATCCGCTTGTCGCGGTCGGCAATGACGAACTGATAGGCGGTCAGCCCCGCGAAGGCGAGGAACCCGCCGATAAGGGGAAAGGTGGCGTCGAACAGGATTCCCGCCCGCGTGAAGGCGATCCAGCTTGCCCCTGTGACGAGCACGGCCGAGAGGAGACCCGCAGCGATCGAGGCAACAGGACCGGCAATGGACATGACCAGTGTCACGATCAGGCCGAGAAGCAGGAAAGAGATCACTTCGCTGGCCTCGACAAGGCCGTCTCGGCGCAGGAAGCCACCGGACAGGATCTGCTCTATCATCTGGGCATGGATCGAGACGCCGGGCACGTTCTCGCCCAGAGCCGTTGTGCGGATGTCGAGCAGGCCAGCCGCCGAGGTGCCGATCAGGACGATCTGGCCCTCGAGCCGCGCCCGCAGGCCCGGATCCTCGCCCTCTGCCAGCACCGACCGCGCCGGAACATAGAGATCCGGCGTGTCATGGCGGTAATGCAGCCAAAGCGAGCCGTCAGGCGTTGTCGGGATCTGGAATTGGCCGAGGCGGATCTGCTCGACAAAACCCGACAGGTCGGGAGCGCCCGAGATGATGTAGGTCGTTTCACCCAGGGCCAGACGCAGGGCCTCGATCGACAGCGCGGGCAGGATACCATCGGGTGTCTTCCACAGTATCGGAATGCGGCGGATCACCGTCGCCGTATCGAAGGGACTGATATTGACCACACCTATGCTCGCTGCCGCCTCCTGCAGGACGGGCAGGATCGGGACGGCATGGGGGATAGACGGCAGGCCGAGTGCCGGCGCTTCGCCGATCTCGACAACGCCGGCCTTGCCCGTGATGGGCTGAGCAGCGCTGTCGGTCGATTGCGAAGTGCCAAGCACCACGAGCGACCGGGAGATTGCCTCGGCGAAATGGCGGTCGCTGTCGATCGGAGCAAGATCGGATGGCGTCAGCCCGGGTGCGAGGAGTCCCTTGGCTGACAGCGTGGCGGCAAGCCGGGCCGGCGACATCCGGTCCGGTTCCGGGAACAGCACGTCGACAGCCACGACAGCCGCGCCATAGCCACGCAGCCGGTCCACCAGTTGTGCCAGCAGGTCGCGCGGCCAGGGCCATTGGCCGAGCTCCTGCAGCGATGCCTCGTCGATATCCACGACCCGCACTGGCAGATCGGCGGCTTCGCGCGGACGGAGCCGCTGGAGCAGGTCGAAATAGGCCTCTCTAACTGACTGGATCGGCTGGGGATCCTGGGCGCGCAGCAGCGTCAGAATGCCCAGCAGGATGCAGCCAAGAACGACGACTGTCTTGCGCATGTCAGAAGGCCCGGCCCGGCCTGCCAGCCCACTTGAGCGGAATGACGGCCGGGCGTTTCACATTGATCAGTCCGAAGGCGGCGGATCAGGCGGATCAGGCGGATCAGGCGGATCAGGCGGATCTGGGGGATCCGGTTGTTCCGGCGCCGATGGGGCTTCGCGCTCGGTCGATGGCCGGTCCGTTTGAGACCTGTTGCTTTCCTGCCGAGGCGAAAGAGTGTTCGTGACAGGCGCCGGCACTGCAACCTTTCGGACGGTGGCAGCCTTGGCGCTCAGGTCCCCGCAGCCCCCGACAGGCGCCCGAAATTTCGGTGTGATCGCTTCCTGATCGATGACAAAGGGGAAATCGTCGATCAGCACGGTGTCGCGTTCGTCGACGGTCTTGGGGGCGGCGATTTTGCCCCTGCGGTTCGAGACCGCGACCGCGCACTCGCCCTGCATGTTCGCGCAGGCTCCGGACGTGCAGAGCCGAACCTTGCCGCGGAACAGGGCGACGTTGGTGCCTTTCTTTCGGCTCACGTTGAAATCGAAGATCGTACCGCGAATGGCCATCGTCGCCGTGGGGGTCGTGATGTCATAGGCGGGCTTCGGGCTGTTGCCGGTGATGAAGCGGAAGCTGCCGCTGACGGCCGATATGGCAAACCGCTCTGCCTTGGCTGGCGACTGCATCAGGACCTCGTCGATCACCAGCTTCGACGCGGGGCCGACCACGACCTTGGTCTCGTCATCGAACAACAGCTCGGCCCGACCGCTCGCATCGGTCGTGACCACGTCGCCCGAGGAAAGCCGCGCGCCGCGCTTCAGGACGACTGTTCCCGATGCGCCCTTGAGCGTTGCTCCGGGCGATACAGCGGCGACCTGCCCGATCCCCTGAGCCTGAGCGAGGGAGGGGGCAAGCATAAGGATTGTGAACAAACCGACGATAAAAGCAGACCACAGCCGCATTCGTGACACCCCGATACAGACGAGTCCCAGCACTGAGCCCCGCTGGAAATGCCTAAGCGGGCGGGGGGCCAATCCGAAGCTATTCAACTGGAATTCCAATGCGTGCGTCCACTGGAAATGCATTGGCGGCGTCGTTCACGCGATTCTGCATAGAAATTAAGCATTTCCGGGGATTCGCAAGGAGATGGGCCGCCGCCCACAGCTAGCCGATCCTGTCCAACGCCGCTGTCAGGACGGAGAATATCATTCTCTTGATCTGCTCCAAAATGCCCGGTCTCTTCTCTTGCAATACACGATAGAGTAAGTCGTAATTTGCTGCATGGATCTGCTGACCTGATGCGAGGAGGGCTCGACGATGACATTTCACACCGCGAAATCCGCAGTCTTGGGCGATGGCGACGGCTCGTCTGTCGGGACTTCGGCCCAGGCGCTGGCTCCGGCAACGATCCTGGGGCTAATGCCGTCCCTTCCGTTTTTCGCCGCGCGGCCAAAGGGGCCGAAGGCCGACAACTCGACATTGGAGACTACGATGACCGATACGACCCGCATCCCTGCGGACCATGGCCTGTTCGACGGCTTCCTCGATGGGCTTGGGGCCCTGCATCGCGGTTGGCGCGCTATCCTGGCCGCGACGGCGATCGCGGCCCTTGGCGCTGGTGCGCCTGGCGCCGTACATGCCCAGTCGCTGCTGAACGTTTCCTACGACCCGACGCGTGAGCTTTACCGCGACATCAATGCCGCCTTCATCGCCGACTGGGTCGCCAAGGGGAATCCCGAGCCCAAGATCGAAACCAGCCATGGCGGTTCGGGCGCTCAGGCGCGGGCCGTGATCGACGGGCTGGAAGCCCAGGTGGTGACTCTGGCGCTTGCGGGCGACATCGACAAGATTGCCAAGACTGGCAAGTTGCCGGCCGACTGGCAGTCGAAATTCCCTCACAACTCCTCGCCCTATACCTCGACGATCGTCTTCCTTGTCCGCGAGGGCAATCCGAAGGGGATCAAGGATTGGGGCGACCTCCTGAATGACGGGGTCGGGGTGATCACGCCGAACCCGAAGACCTCGGGCGGTGCGCGCTGGAATTACCTTGCCGCCTGGGCCTGGGCCGAGAAGAACGGCAAGGACCCGAAAGAGTTCGTCAAGCAGCTCTACACCCATGTCCCGGTGCTCGACTCCGGTGCGCGCGGGTCGACGACGACTTTTGCGCAACGCGGCATCGGTGACGTGCTTCTGGCCTGGGAAAACGAGGCCTACCTCGCGCTGAACGAGCTTGGCGACGATAAGTTCGACATCGTTGTGCCGTCGGTGTCGGTGCTGGCGGAACCGCCAGTCGCGATCGTCGATGGCAACATCAAGGATGACGCGCAGCGCAAGCTGGCCGAGGCCTATATCAACTTCCTCTACACGCCCGAAGCGCAAGCCATCATCTTCAAGGACTACTACCGGGGCTGGGATACGTCCAAGGCCGACCCGGCGGATGTGGCGCGGTTCCCCAAGCTTGATCTCGTGACGATCGACGATCTGGGCGGCTGGTCCAAGGTTCAGCCGGAGCACTTCGGCGACGGCGGCATCTTCGACCAGATCTATGTGGCGAAGTGACGGAGCGATCGTGACAGCGATCCACAAAGCAAAGGGCAGGGCGTGACGACATTTGTTCACCGTTCTCCGATGCCGGGCTTCGGGCTCAGCCTTGGAATCACTCTCAGTGTGTTGTCACTGGTCGTCCTCCTGCCCATCGGCGCCCTTCTTCTGAAGGGCGCCGCCTTCGGCCCGGCGGGGATCTGGTCGGTCGTCTCGACCGAACGCAGCCTGGCCGCGCTGTTCCTGTCGTTCCGGCTCGCGCTGTTCGCAGCGTTGTTCAACCTCGTCTTTGGCGTGCTGCTGGCCTGGGTGCTGGTGCGCTATGACTTTCCAGGGCGCCGCCTGATCGATGCGGCGGTGGACCTGCCCTTTGCCCTGCCGACGGCGGTGGCAGGCATCGCGCTGACGACGCTCTACGCGCCGACCGGCATCTTCGGATCGCTGGCCAAAGAGGTCGGCTGGAAGATCGCCTACACGCAGTGGGGCATCCTGATCGCGCTGATCTTCGTAGGCCTTCCCTTCGTCACCCGCACCGTCCAGCCGGTCATCGAGGAGATCGAGCGCGAGGTCGAAGAGGCGTCTGCCACGCTCGGGGCCAACCGGGCCTATACACTGCGTCGGGTCGTTCTTCCGACGCTGACGCCGGCGGCCCTGACCGGCTTCGCGTTGTCCCTGGCCCGGGCCGTTGGTGAGTACGGATCGGTCATCTTCATCGCGGGCAACATCCCCCTGAAGACCGAGATCGCGCCCCTGCTTATCGTGATCCGCCTCGAGGAGTTCGACTATGACGGCGCGGCGGCGATCGGCATCGCCATGCTCGTCATCTCGTTCGCCATGCTGCTGGCCATCAACATCATCCAGGTCTGGAGCCGGCGGAGGATTTCCCATGTCTAGTGCCTATCCAACGCTGACCGCCCGGCGGTTTCGACCGGTCACGCAAGAGGCGCCGCTGGTTCGGGTGGCCCTGATCGCCTTCGTGATCCTGGTTCTGGTCGTCCTGCTCTTTGCCCCTCTGATCGCCGTTTTCGTCGAGGCGCTGGCCAAAGGTTGGCTCGCCGCCATAGAATCTCTCGCCCATCCCGATGCGCGCTCTGCAATCTGGCTGACGCTGACGGTGGCTGCCATCTCGGTGCCCTTGAACGCCGTTTTCGGCATCGCCGCTGCCTGGGCCATCGCCAAGTTCGATTTTCGCGGCAAGGCGCTTCTCATCACCCTCATCGACCTGCCGTTTTCGGTCTCGCCGGTGGTGGCGGGTCTCTGCATGGTACTGCTGTTCGGCGCCAACAGCCTGATGGGCGGCTGGCTCGTTGCCCAAGGCTTCCCGATCGTCTTTGCGCTGCCGGGCATCGTGCTGGCGACGATGTTCGTGACCTTTCCCTTCGTCGCCCGTGAGTTGATCCCGGTGATGATCGAGCAGGGCCGGGCTGAGGAAGAGGCGGCGCTGACCCTTGGCGCGAGCGGCTGGCGCACCTTCCTGACCGTGACGCTGCCGAACATCCGTTGGGCGCTTCTTTACGGCGTTCTCTTGTGCAATGCCCGCGCCATGGGCGAATTCGGAGCGGTCGCGGTCGTGTCGGGCAAGATCCGCGGCCAGACCGCCACAATGCCGATCACCATCGAGATGCTCTACAACGAGTATCTTTCGGTTGCGGCCTTCAGCCTGGCTGCCGTGCTGGCGGGCCTCGCCCTTGTCACCCTGACCCTAAAGACGCTGCTGGAATGGCGCCATGCTGACCAGCTTGCCGCGACGCACCGCCATTGAAAGGACGCATGATTCATATCGAAATCGACGAGATCTCGAAGACCTTCGGCGCGACGTCAGCCCTGCATCCCGTGTCGCTGGCCATCCCATCCGGTGCGCTGGTGGCGCTTCTCGGGCCCTCAGGGTCGGGCAAGACGACGCTTTTGCGTATCCTCGGCGGGCTGGAGTACCCGACCTCCGGTCGGGTACTGTTCGACGGGCAGGATGCGACGGGCCTCACAGTGCAGGAGCGGCGGGCAGGGTTCGTCTTCCAGTCCTACGCGCTTTTCCGGCACATGACCGTCTTCGAGAACATTGCCTATGGGCTGCGCGCGCGTCCGCGCAGAAGCCGCCCCTCGAACCCGGAGATTGCGCGGCGCGTGGCCAGGCTTCTGGACCTGATCCAGCTGCCCTACATCGGTGCACGCTATCCCAACCAGCTGTCCGGGGGGCAACGCCAGCGGGTCGCGCTGGCGCGGGCATTGGCGATCGAGCCGAGGATGCTCCTTCTGGACGAGCCCTTCGGCGCGCTGGATGCGCAGGTGCGCAAGGAATTGCGGCAGGGCTTGCGCGAGATCCACGACACGACCGGACTGACCTCGATTTTCGTGACCCATGACCAGGCGGAAGCCATGGAGCTGGCCGATGTCGTGGTTGTCATGTCGATGGGACGGATCGAGCAGATCGGAAAGCCTTCGGAAATCCGCGCGCGTCCCAAGACCGATTTCGTGCGCGAATTCATATCTGTTTGACTGGTACCCAAGACATGGACCGCATCGACCGAAAGATCATCTTCGAACTGCAACGCGACGCCACGGTATCAATCGCGCAGCTGGCCGACCGGGTCGGCCTGTCGCAGACCCCGTGCTGGAAACGTATCCAGAAGCTGGAACAGGCAGGTGTCATCCGCGGTCGGGTGGCACTTGTCGATCCGGACCGCATCGGCCTCGGCCTGACCGTGTTTGTCGAGGTTGAAGCCTCGGATCACAGCCCCAGCTGGCGCGAGGCCTTTACCAAGGCCGTTGCCGCCATGCCGGAGGTGATGGAGGTCTATCGCATGGCGGGCGATGTCGACTACCTGCTCAAGGTAGCGGCGGCCGACATGCCCGCCTTCGATACCTTCTACAAGCGGCTGACGGAGGCGCTGGAGTTGAAGAACGTGACGTCCCAATTCGCCATGGAGCGGATCAAGTTCTCGACCGCCTATCCGGTGAACACGGTCGATCCCTGACGTCGGGCGGCAGGAACCGTCTGGGGCTATCGTCAGGGGATGGTTCCACCGCCGGTATCCGTAGCGCCACCGGTCCCCGCACTGCCTCCGGTATCCGTCCCGCCACCTGTGCCCGCACCTGCGCCGGTATCCGTGCCACCGCCAGTATCCGTACCGCCACCTGTGCCAGCGCCGCCACCGGTATCGGTACCGCCGCCAGTATCCGTACCGCCACCTGTGCCGGCGCCACCGCCGGTATCCGTGCCACCGCCGGTATCCGTGCCGCCGCCGGTATCCGTGCCACCGCCGGTATCCGTGCCGCCGCCGGTATCCGTGCCACCGCCGGTATCCGTGCCACCGCCGGTATCCGTGCCGCCACCGGTATCCGTGCCGCCACCGGTATCCGTGCCACCGCCGGTATCCGTGCCGCCACCGGTATCCGTGCCACCGCCGGTATCCGTGCCACCGCCGGTATCCGTGCCGCCACCGGTATCCGTGCCGCCAGTTCCGCTACCTTTTCCGGAACCGCTTGTGGTGGTCCCTGTCGTCGGCTTGGGTTTCGAGGTCCCGGAGGTCGAAAGCGAAGGTTGGCTCACTGCTGCGGCCGCACTGACGCTGCGCACCATGTCGCTGGTCGATCCGCCACGCTCGACGCGCAGGCAGTTCAACTGGCCTTGCTGGCCTTCTTTCAGGAACTGCGCCAGTTCGATCGCAAGCGCGTCGTTCCCGCGTGTCAGCTCCTTGTTCCTCGTAAGAAAAGAGAACAAACCCTTGCAATTATTGGCAGAGACCAGTTTGTCGAGCCGTTCCAACTTGCGCATGGTGATTTCGGCAGGGGCCGGCGTGGCCAGCACAAGGGTCAGGCTGGCCAGAAGGGTTGCGGAGAGGTGCTTCATCGGGTGTACTCCGGAATGGGATTGGCCTAAAAGCCGTTGTTCTAGTTGAATTTTTCCAAGCTGAATTTCTCGGCGATCGCGGATTTCTTGGCCTGAATCGGATCGCTTGCGGCGGGTTTCGGGGCGGCAGGTTTTGCCGCAGCAGTCTGTTGTTTCTTCGGTTTCGCGGCCTTGGCCGGTTTTGCCGCTGCCGGTTTCTTCGCGACAACCGGGGCCTCCGGCGTGCCGGCAAGCCACAACTCGACCATGCCGAGCGCGGGGGCGTCGTTGGTGCCGATAAAGGATCGCGCTTTCCCGCCGCTCGCTTCGGCCAACCGTTCGGCCAACAGCCTGTCCTGTTCGTGATAGTAACGGACATGGGTCGTCTTGATGGTCACGTCGACCGGGTGCGCCTTTGCCACCACGAATCCTGCGGAGGCGATCCGACCGGTCGTTTCCTGTGTCGTCGCCTCACGCATCCCGGCGGGAATGAATACCTGCACTTCGACAGGTGCCGGAGCGGGTGGTCCCTCGGGCGCTGACAAAGCCTGGTCCTGCGAAGGCACGCCGCCCGTGAGAGGTGCGACAAGACGCGCGGAAATGAGTCCGGGACCGGGCAGCCGGGCGGAAATCTCTGGTGGGGCGAGCGAAGCAAGTGATGTCAGGTCCGTCGCCGCCATGATCGCATCTGGCCCGGTCGAGGACAGCGGAGCTGCATCCGGCTGATGTGCAACCCCAAGGACAGTTGGTCCGAGGAGAGGCGACAGGGCAACGGGGACAGCCAGCTGCACCGCCGGCTCATCCGCGGACGGAGCGGCTGGGGGAAGCACTGTCCCTGGATCCGGTACGCTTGCCAGGGTTGTGGGCGGTGCAATCAAGGGGGGCGCTTCGCTTGCGGCGGCGACAGATTTTCCGGGTTCGGAGGGCGACGCCGGGCGGACAGTCGCCGCCGGTAGTTGCGGTTCACTGTCTGGGATGCTGCCGGTCAGAATGCCGGGGGTCGCCGGGACAGTTCCTGCATGGGGTTGGGGCAGTGCAGCGCTGTCCGCGCCGGGCTGTTGCCCGGCGCTCGCGGCCGGCGCCACGCTGGCTGGCGCGGAAGCGGACGACGATGACGCGGGAACTGCAACATCGGGCGCAGGGCTGGTCGTCAGCCAGCCTGCGATCAACGACGACAGGGAAAAGCCGAGTCCAATCGCTATGCCGAGCGCGAAGCCTCCGGCGATCTTTCCCGCAGTCAGCCAGGATTTTTGGGCACCCGGCTCGGCTGGGGGCGCGCTGGCGGCGACAACCGGCGCCACCTGGACAACGGGTGAGGCAGCTTTCGCCGCCGGAACGGGCCGGGTCGCGGGCTGGAGTTCCGCCCGAAGCGGCGGAACGGCACGCAAGCCGGGCAGAGGGCGCGGCGGCGGGGCCGACACGTCGTCGAACTCTTCGAACTCTTCCTCTTCCGTAGGAAAGAGGTCTGTCCGGGGCACAGGGCCGGCCCGCAGGCCCGAGAGCGGCTCGATCCGGGGGAGCGGGTCCGCCACCAGAGGCGCGGCGCCCACGACCTCGAGCCGTGGCATTTGCGGCCGGGGGGGTAGTTCGGGCGCAGGCCCGCGTTCGGCAAGAATGCGTTCGCGCTGCTGGCGGGCAGCCTCAAGTCGCTTCTGCCATTCATCTGACTGAAGCAGAGGCAGAAGTTCCGAAACCGCATCTGTCCCGACGGACGGGCCAGTGTCCCGTTCGGTCAAATCATCCATGCGAGGGCCCCCCGACCCAGTCAGGACGTCCTTTCCGCAGTGACAGCAAGCGAGTCGGAAAAGGGGCGTTCCTGAAACAGCGTCTCAGTTTACCGCCTTTTGCAGCCGGTCGGTAGTCCCAGAAGCCGACGGACCCGTTCGGTCGGCGGATATCGGCATGTCCGGTTCGGCGCGGCCCCTGGAGCCTTCCTTCAGATATGCAGGCGCGCTGTGATCGGCAGATGATCCGACGCGACGCGTGACAGCGGCGTGTCATGAACCGAGAAATCGACGAGTTTCGTCCGTTCGGAAGCGAGGATGCGGTCAAGCGGCAGCATCGGGTATCGGGCAGGGAAGCTCCGCCCTCCGTGACTGGCAGGAAAATGGCTTTCGAAGGGCCGCAGCGACGATCGCGTGCCGGTCCGCCATTCGTTCAGATCGCCCATCAGTACGGTCGGACGGTGGTCGAGGCCGTGGATCCGCTCGAGGATAGCGCGCGCCTGAATCAGCCGCGACTGGGCCAGAAGACCCAGATGAGTGGCCACGACCCTCAGGCTGTGCCCGGCGACGGCGATGTCGGCGATGAGCGCGCCGCGCGGTTCCAGCCCCGGCAAGTGGAGATGGTGAACGATCTCGGCCTCGGTATTGCGGGCGAGGATGAGATTGCCGTGAAACCCATGCGATGAGCGGTGCCGTTCGATCGGCAGCGGCACGAGACCCGTCAACTCCTCGAGTGCCGGCAGGTTCAGAAGCCCGGTGCGGTCGCCAAAGCGCATATCGGCTTCCTGCAGCGCGATCACGTCTGCGTCGATCTCGCTGATGACGCGCACGATTCGCGCCGGGTCGCGTTTGCGGTCGGTGCCGACCGCCTTGTGGATGTTGTAGGATGCGATCCTGATGCTGCGGGACAAGGGCATACCTGCAATCGGCTGACTCTCTGGTCCATCGACATGGCCGTAGCCGGGGGGTCTGGCAAGACCATATGTCATGCCGACATCCGGCTTGCGCGTCACAGCACGCCGGACAGAACGTTTACCGTCAAGGCGAGGACACAGAGGTTGAAGACGAATGCGATGATGCCGTGGACGGTTGCAACCCGGCGCATATGGCGGCGGGTGATCACCACGTCTGATACCTGGCAGGTCATGCCTATGACGAACGAGAAATAGCAAAAGTCCGAAAAGACGGGCGGTTCTTCGCCGGGGAACTGCAGACCGGAGGTCGCCGGCGATTTCTTGGGGCCGTAGAAGAGATGTGCGTAGTGAAAGGCATAGATGAGGTTGATGAAGGTCCAGCCAAGCAGCAGCGAGACGGCCGCAAGCAGGAAGTCCTGCACGGACATGTTGTTCTTGTGGATCACCATCCAGCCAACCGCGCTCACGATCACGGAGACGATGATGGTCGTCGTCAGCAGCAACAGCAACCGACCACCATCGTCATTCTCGACCCGCCCTGGAACCGCATCGGAGTGGAACAGCGGGAGGCATAGCAGGATGAACAGCGCCACCGACAGATCGAACGCGGTCAGCATGGCCGATGGCATCGCCAGCACTTCTGCCAGAACCGGCGTGAGCACGATCAGCGACGCAAGGAACGAGAAGAACCTGTAGTGCGGGATCCTGGACAGTCGCATGGCAAACTCATCTTCCTCGCTGACGCCCGGTCGGGCCGTCGGCGTCATTCAAGCCTGCTGCGCGGGACATTGCCAGCCCTTGCGATCGCGAGGTGCGAACTTGCCACTGAATGCGCCTCGGCGAGCCGTCCGTGCATTGCCCCTGCCGCGGCTTTCGGCAAGAGTGCCCGCCAAGGTTGATGACGGATGGTCCTTGAATGAAACCCGATCCTGCAAGGGTTGAAACGGTCTGGAGCCGGATTCGGGCGATTTTGCCCTATGCGGCCACGATCGGCCTGTTTGCACTTGGGCTTTACGCAATCTCGCGGCTTCTCGAAGAGGTCGACCTGAACGACGTCCTTCGGCAGGTGCACGATACCCCCACCTACATCCTGGTCCTGTCCTGGCTCGCGACAGTGGGTGGATACCTTTGCCTGGTCGGTTATGACTGGTCGGCGCTGCGCTACATCGGCAAGCCGCTGCCGCTTCCGATCACGATCACCGGCGGACTGATGGCCTATGCCTTTGGCAACACGGTAGGTCTGGCCGCGGTCTCGGGTGGTGCGGTGCGCTACCGGCTCTATTCGAGCCTCGGACTTGACGGTTATGACATTGCCGCCGTGTCGACCTTTACCGCCGTCTCCTACGGCACCGCGGCCGCGCTTGTGGGCTTCGTCGCGCTGGTGGTCGATCCGGGGCTTCTGGGCTCGCTTTCGCCTTTGCCGCCGCATCTTCTGCGATGGGCAGCCCTTGGCGCGATACTGATCGTCGTCGTGCCGCTTGTCTGGGCCGGCATGACGCGCAAGAGCCTGACGATCCGGCGCTTTACCCTTCGCGCGCCATCGCTTCCGATCCTGATCGGTCAGGCGCTGTTCAGCATCGGTGACATCGCGCTTGCCTCGATGGCGCTCTATGTGCTGCTACCGTCGGGACATATCGACATCGTCGCTTTCCTGGGCATCTACGCCGCCGCGACGATGGCCGGGATCCTCAGCCATGTGCCGGGCGGGGTCGGCGTGTTCGAAACCGTCGTGCTGGCCTCCCTGCCTGAATCGATCCCGGTCGACAGGGCGGCGGCGGCGCTGCTTCTGTTCCGCATCATCTATTTCATTGTTCCCTTTGTCCTGGCGCTCGTCGTCCTCGCGCTGTTCGAGGCGCTCGTCGTGGTGCGCGGAGCGGCTGGCAAGGCGCCCGGCGGCAAGCTGGGACGGGCCTTGGCTGCGCTCGCGCCGACCCTGTCTGCCCTGAGCCCGATGGCGCCTATCCTGCTGGCAACGATGATCTTCGGATCGGGGCTGTGGATGTCGTTCTCCTCCCTGATTCCGCCCGATGCCCATGCGCCCGAGGCGCTGGAGACGCTGTTCCCGCTGGTCTTCCTCGAGGCAGGGGCGCTTCTGTCCAGCATCCTGGGCGCGGTTCTCATCATCGTGGCGCTCGGCGTGGCACGGCGCAGCCTTGGCGCATACTGGCTCGCTATCGCGGCGATGGCGGGCGGAGCGCTGCTGTCGCTTTTGCAGATGCAGATGTGGGATGTGAAACGGGCCGTTACGCTGGCACTGGCTGTCCTGATCCTTCTGCCGTTCCGGCGCGAGTTCAACCGCCGCGCCAGCCTGGTTCACGGGGCGTTTTCGCCGATCTGGTTTGCACTGGTGATCGGCTTGGTCCTGTCCGCGGCCTTCGTCATCAATTTCGGCCATAAGCATGCGCCCTATGCCGGCGAGATCTGGTGGCAATTCGCTGCCAATGCCGGCGCGCCGCGAGCGGCGCGCGCAGGGTTGGTCCTGGCGGTGACGGTGCTTCTGGCCTCTCTGGCGCTGCTGCTGCGCGTGCCTCACCTGTCTCCGGCGGCGCCAACCTCCGACGATCTGCGCAAGGCCCGTCGCATCATCGAGGCGCAGGATGATCCCGATGCCAGCCTCGCGCTGACCGGGGACAAGTCCCTGATGTTCTCTGACGACGGTCGCGGGTTCATCATGTATGGCGTGCACGGCCGCTCCTGGATCGCTCTTGGCGGGCCGGTCGGGCCGCGCGACTGCGCTGCAGAACTGGGCTGGGCCTTCGTCGATGCCGCCCGACGGGCTGGCGCGCGCCCGGTCTTCTACGAGGTGGGCGGACAGGACTTGCCGCTGATGTTGGACCTTGGCCTTGCCCTGCACAAGCTTGGCGAACGGGCGATGGTCGATCTGACGCAATTCACGCTGGACGGCTCTGCGAACAAACGCCTGCGCGATGCCTATCACCACGGACAGAAGGAAGGGCTGGACTTGCAGATCGTGCAGCCGCCCCACGCGCCCGAGCTGATCCGCCGGCTGAGGCAGATTTCCGACGACTGGCTGACCTCGAAGAACACGCGCGAGAAACAGTTCTCGGTCGGCCGCTTTGATCCTGATTGGCTGCAGAACGGGCCACTGGTGCTGGTGACAGAGGGAAGCGGGCGGATCGTGGCCTTCGCCAATCTGCTTCTGACGCCGTCACGCGAGGTGGCCACCATCGATCTCATGCGACATCCGCATGACGCTCCGACTGGTGTCATGGATTTCCTGTTCATTGCGCTCATGCTGGCGCTCAAGGCCGAGGGATTTGCTCGGTTCTCGATGGGGATGGCCCCGCTCTCTGGCATGGAGGCCCGGCGCGGAACACGCCTTTGGAACCGGTTCGGCGCGGCGCTTTTCCATCATGGCGGCCACTTCTACAACTTCTCGGGCCTGCGCGATTTCAAGGCCAAGTTCCGACCCACTTGGGAATCGCGCTATCTGGCTGTTCCGCAGCGGTCAGCCCCTCTCGCGCCCATTGCAGATGCGACGATGCTGATCGGCGGGGGATCACGCGGAGTCGTCGCTCACTGAGACCCCGATCCCGCCGGCGCGGGCCCTTCTGCCACATCATTGCCATGAATCCGTCCCCCCTAGGCCACAGCTGCGCCGCGGCGCCGTCCGATTGGCCTGTCTGAATAGGCACGTTCGGTTTCCGGAGCGCTGCCAATTCCAGGTGACCGAGTCGCTACACGATGTCTCACCGGCGTCCAGAGACGAAGCCGGATCGCGCCAGAAGGGGATGTTAGATGACGGAGCATACCGATTACAGCACGCTCGATGCGGTTCCCGCAGGCCTGCAGGTGGCCTTGTGGCCAGAGGCCCGCGCGAAAGCCGCGGCAGAGCGCGCAGCGCCACTGGTGCTTGGACGGGATAGCTCCTGGTCGTTCCGTACCGTCCGCAGCCTCGCCCGTGATGGTGTGGTCGAGCCGGACGCGATCCTGCAGATGGTTCGCGCGCCCGACACGCCCGCCCGCCTCCATCCGGCGCCCGAGGGCAAGGCCGTCGGATTTGCCGCACAGGGGCTCGATCAGTTCGCCGTCCGCCTCAAGGGGCCGGAGCCGGAAAAGCCCGGCGCCCCGCGCGGTCGGGTCAGCGTGGTCGACATCTACAGCCGCCATTTCGGCCTGACGAACCGCCCCTTCGCCCTGACCCCGGACACCGAATTCCTGTTCTGGTCGGAAGCGCATCAGCATGCCTATACCACGATGGAGTATGGTATCCTGACCAAGTCGCCGATCACGCTGGTGACGGGCGACATCGGCGCTGGCAAAACCACGCTGGTACAGCACCTGATCGAGCGGATCACGGCGAACGGCGACCTTCGCATCGGCCTGATTTCCAACGCGCAGACCTCGCGCTGCGAGATGCTGCGTTGGGTGATGATGTCGCTTGGCCAGTTCACCGATCCGGAAGCGACCGATCCCGAACTGGTCGATGCGTTCAACGCCTACCTGATCGACGAATATGCGCAGGGCCGCCGGACTGTCCTGATCTTCGACGAGGCACAGAACCTTGGCGCCGATGCGCTGGAAGAACTGCGCCTGCTGACCAACATCAACACCAACAAGGACGTGCTGCTGCAACTGGTCCTCGTCGGCCAGCCCGAACTGCGCAACCTTGTCGATCGCGACGAAAGCCTGCCCTTCGCGCAGCGCATCGCCACCAGTTTCCATCTTGGCGGCATGGATCTTGCGACGACCCGCGAGTACATTGACCACCGCCTGAAGATTGCCGGCGCCGGCAAGCCCCTGTTCAGCGACGCGGCGATACAACTGGTCTTCGAGGCGACGGGTGGGATCCCGCGCCGGATCAACCAGCTGTGCGATCTGGCGATGGTCTATGCCTTCACCAGCAATCTGCGCAGCGTCGTGCGCTTCACGGTGCAGCAGGTTCTGAACGATGGCACGTTCTTCGGTGCTGCGCCGGCGATGTCGGACCACCTTTCGGGCGCGATGCACTGACACCTGACAAATGATCGAAAAGGGCCTCCCTCGCCGGGGAGGCCCTTCCTCGTTGCCAGCCTGCTTTCCCTTAAGCTAACCTGCCGAAAAGACAGGAAGGGTGCGGGGGCATTGTGACGGGGCTGCTTGCCGGTCTGGTGGCGAACCTGATCGTCATCTTCGCGCGGTTCGTCACCGCTGTCCGGGGCATATGGATGTCCGGTCCGCCGGACACGCGCCCAAAGGTTTATTTCGCCAATCACACGAGCAATGGTGATTTCGTCCTGGTCTGGGCGGCCCTGCCGCACCGTGTCCGGTCGCGCACGCGCCCGGTGGCCGCCAGTGACTACTGGCTGACCAACCCGCTCCGCGCCTTTGTCGGGCGCGAGGTGTTCAAGGCGGTGCTCATCAACCGCAATCCCGAAGAGCGGACCGAAGACCCGGTTCAGTTGATGCTGAATGCGCTCGATGACGGCTCGTCGCTGATCCTGTTCCCCGAGGGCAAGCGCAACATGGGCCCGGACCGGCTGCTGCCCTTCAAGACCGGCCTCTATCATCTGGCCCGGCAGCGCATCGACACCGACCTTGTCCCGGTCTGGATCGAGAACCTGAACCGCGCCCTGCCGAAGGGAGAGATCCTGCCGATCCCGATCATCTGCACGGTGACCTTCGGCCCGCCGATCCAGATCGCTCTGAACGAGACGAAGGAGGATTTCCTGGCCCGGGCACAGGCAGCCCTGGCGAAGGTGGCGGAAACCGTTGAAAGGCCACGCTCATGACGATGCCGCTGCCTGACCTGACCTCGCTTCTGGCTGGCCTTGGTCTGTTCATGCTCGTGGCTTCTGTCGCGGGCTACGTGCTGCAACTGTGGTTCTCGCCCGAGGGCGACAACCCGGTCATCGAGAACCTGAACGCCCGCATCCGCTCGTGGTGGGCGATGATCATCCTGATGGCGCTGGCGCTTCTGGCGGGGCGGGTAGGGACAACGCTGTTGTTCGCCTTCGCTTCGTTCGCGGCGCTGCGCGAATTCGTGACGCTGCTCGACACGCGGCGGGGCGATCACTGGGCCGTCGCGGTCGCGTTCTTCATCGTGTTGCCGCTGCAATATTGGTTCATCGCCACCAACTGGTACGGGCTCTATTCGATCCTGATCCCGGTCTATGCCTTCCTCATCATCCCGATGATCGCGGTGCTGCGCGGCGATACCGAGCGTTTCCTGGGCCGGGTTGCCGGAATCCAGTGGGCGCTGATGATCTGCGTCTATTGCATCGCCCATGTCCCGGCGCTGCTGAACCTCGAGATCCCCGGCTATGCCGGGCGGAACGTCATGCTGATCGCCTTCCTCATCATCGTGGTGCAGGGATCGGACGTGGCGCAGTACATCTGGGGCAAGCTCCTGGGCAAACGGAAGATCGCACCCTCGGTCTCGCCTTCGAAAACGGTCGAGGGCTTTGTGGGCGGCGCGCTTTCGGCGGTCGTGATCGGTGCGGCCCTGTCCTGGATCACGCCCTTCGGGCCGGTGCGGGCCGGGCTGATGGCCTTTGTCATCGTGATTGCCGGGTTCCTTGGCGGGTTGGTCATGTCGGCCATCAAGCGCGACCGGGGGGTGAAGGATTGGGGGCATACCATCCCCGGCCATGGCGGGTTCCTGGACCGGCTGGATTCGGTGATCTTTTCGGCCCCGATCTTCTTCCACCTGACGCGGTACTGGTGGTCGCTGACATGAGCGATGGAGACCGCCGGCCGCTTGCAAGCCGTGACACCGGCTGGGCGCGGGCCCTGGCCCGGCGCGTGGCGGCCACCTCAATCACGCCTAACCAGATTTCCATCGCGGCCATGGGCTTTGCGGCCTTGGCCGGGATCGGGTTCTGGGCCGCAGGCGGGGCGACTGGGCTTGGTCGCGCCGCTTTGTTGCTGCTTGCCGCCGCGGGGTGTCAGCTGCGTTTGATCTGCAACCTGATCGACGGAATGGTGGCGGTCGAGGGCGGAAAGGGTGGCCCGGATGGCGCCTTCTGGAACGAAGCGCCCGACCGGGTTTCGGACATTCTCGTGCTTGTAGGGATGGGCCTTGGGGTTGGGATCCCGGCACTCGGCTGGTCGGCGGCCTGTCTTGCAGTGCTGACGGCCTATCTGCGCGAGGAGGGCCGGTCGCTTGGCCTCGCCGCCGACTATTCGGGACCGATGGCGAAACCGCAGCGGATGGCGGTTGCGACCGGCGTGGCGGTGCTGTCGCTGGCCGAGCCGCTTTGGGGCGGGCAGGGCGAGGTACAGCTGTTCGGTCTGTGGATCATCCTGATCGGAGCGGGTTGGACCTGCCTTCGCCGCGCGCGGCGGATCCTCGCCGGGCTGAACGCGCGTTAGGGACGGGCAATCAGCCGGGTCGTCCCGCGCTGGACCACCTCTTCGTGCTGGTTCAGCGCTTCCATCGCCAGTTCGATCAGGGTCTGACCGCCGGGCGCGGGGCGTAGCCGCGTGACGGTAAACTGCGCACGGATCCTGTCACCAAGCAGGACCGGACGGCGGAAGGTCACGCTCCATCCTCCCGATGCATAGGCGTCGATCCGGGCCGGAGCGCGGCTTTTCAGACCCTCGATCAGCGACAGCACGAGCAGGCCGTGGGCAACGCGCCGTGGGAAGCCGGCGCGTGCCGCCTCCGTGGCATCAAGGTGGATCAGATGGCGGTCGCCGGCCAGGTCCGCAAAGCGTTCGATCAGGGCTGCCGTCACCTCTACGGCGTCGGTCTCGATCCGGTCGCCGACGGAAAGCTCGGACGAGGAATGCAGGCCCGGGGGTAGAAGGCGGTTCTCCATCAGGAGAGCTTCGCGTCACAGCCGATTGGCGGCAAGAGGTTTTCCGTTCTGGAGCAGAGGGTGAGGGCGCTGATAAATCCGCTCTTGATTTACGTACCTCATGCGATCACCTAACAGGAGGGGGGAAAGGGAATCACCGTGGGACGCCCGACGATCAACGATCTGGCCGCCGAGGCCGGGGTCAGCCTGGCGACGGTGGACCGCGTTTTGAACGGCCGCGCCGGGGTTCGCGAGGCGACCGTCGCGCGCGTGAACGAGGCGATCGAGCGCATCGGCTATGTCCGCGACCCCTTTGCCGCCAGCCTTGCCCGCCGCCGCGACTTCCGCGTTCTGGCCTTCGTGCCGGATGGCGATGGGCAGTTCCTGGGCGAAGTTCGCGCTGCGGTCCAGAAGACTGCGATCAGCCTTCTGTCGGATCGTGTGGTGCTGGACCTTGAGCTTTTCCGCCCCGATCCGCATGTCTTCGCGGCGAGGCTGGGCGCGATCGATCCCGAAGATGTGGATGGCGTGATCCTGATGGCACCCGAGACACCACATCTGCGCGATGCCGTGCGTCATCTGCGAGAGCGTGGGGTGGCCACGGCCGCGATCATTTCGGATCTTCCGAACTCTCGAGTGGATTACTTTATCGGAATCAACAACTTGAATGCGGGTCGTACCGCGGCGAGCCTGCTGGGCAGGTTCCTGGGGCCAGGTCCGGCGCGCATTGCGGTGATCGCCGATACGCTGACGGCGCGAGACAGCCTTGACCGTCGGCTTGGGTTTGACCGGGTCATGGCCGAGGATTTCCCGGAGATTGAAGTCTTGCCGACGGTCGAGGGGCGGGGCGATCCGCAGGGGCTCGAGGCGGCTTTGCGGAACCTCCTGCGCAGTTTTCCCGATCTGCGCGGGGTCTACTCCATGGGGGGCGGCAACCGTCTGTTGCTGGAGTTTCTCGCTCGCTCCGGGCTGACGCCGCGGCCGCGGGTTGTGGTCCATGAGCTGACCCCGACCACCCGGCAGGGTCTGCAGACTGGCCAGATCGACGCGGTCATTACCCAGGATCTGGGCCACATCCTTCGAAGCGCCATCCGCCGCCTGAGGGCCGGGCGCGACAATCGCCCGATCCTGCAAGAGCAGGAACGGATTCGCATCGAGATCCTCGTCCGTGACAATCTCTACTGACTTTTAGTGCGGACATTTCGGCGCCTCGAACTGAATTCCTAATGAGTTTGAGGTGCGCACCTCAGAAATTCATGGACATGAGGTGCGCACCTCATGTATGCCGGGGGCAGCCTGGGGGAATCGCTTCCCTTCCAGGATAATGGGGAGGAGACCGATGAACGTAGGAACGCGCGCCATTGCGGCGGCTGCGGTTGCTGTCGCCGGCATGGCCGGAACCGCTGCGCAGGCTCAGGATAAGACACTCACCCTCTGCTGGGCGGCCTGGGATCCCGCCAACGCTCTCGTCGAGCTGTCGAAGGACTTCGAGGCGAAGTCAGGCATCAAGATGAAGTTCGAGTTCGTTCCGTGGCCGAACTTCGCGGACCGCATGTTGAACGAGCTGAACTCGGGCGGGAAACTCTGTGACCTGATGATCGGCGACAGCCAGTGGATCGGGGCAGGGGCCGAAAGCGGCCACTACATCAAGTTGAACGACTTCTTTGCCGCCAACGGCATCGACATGGCGAACTTCGTGCCGGCGACCGTGACCGGCTATGCCGAATGGCCGAAGGGAACGCCGAACTACTGGGCGCTGCCGGCATTCGGTGACGTGGTCGGCTGGACCTACCGCAAGGACTGGTTCGAACGGCCCGAAATCCAGGCTGCGTTCAAGGAACAGTATGGCCGCGACCTGACGCCGCCGCAGACCTTCGCCGAGCTCATGGACATCGCCAAGTTCTTCCAGGGCCGCGAAATCGACGGCAAGAAGGTCTATGGCGCCTCCATCTATACCGAGCGTGGTTCGGAAGGGATCACGATGGGCGTGATGGATGTGCTCTACAGCTTCGGCTTCGAGTACCAGAACCCCGAAAAGCCCTACGACATGCAGGGCTTCGTGAACTCACCCGGCGCAGTGGCCGGCCTGGAATACTACAAGGCGCTCTATGATTGCTGCACGGCACCGGGCGCATCGAACACCTACATGGGCGAAGGCATCGACGCCTACAAGTCGGGCCAGGTCGCGCTCCAGATGAACTTCGCGTTCACCTGGCCAGGTTTCGAAGTCGATCCGAATGTGGGCGGCGGCAAGACCGGTTATCTCGTGAACCCGGCCGGCCCGGATGGCAAACGTTTCGCCCAGCTGGGCGGGCAGGGCATCTCGGTCGTGTCCTACTCGGAAAAGCAGGCGGATGCGCTTGAGTATATCAAGTGGTTCGCCCAGCCTGACGTGCAGGAGAAGTGGTGGTCGATGGGCGGCTTCTCGACCCTTCGGTCGGTTGTCGAAAACCCGTCCTTCGCGAAGAGTCAGCCCTATGCCCAGACCTATCTAGACTCGATGGCGATCGTGAAGGACTTCTGGGCTGACCCGAGCTACGCGACCCTGCTGCAGGATGCCCAGAAACGCTTCCACGACTACGTGGTCGCCGGCAACGGCACCGCGCAGGAAGCGCTGGATGGTCTGGTCCAGGACTGGACCACGGTTTTCGAGGACGACGGCAAGCTCTGACCTCGAAATTCGGGCGCGCCGGGGCCAAACGCGGCGCGCCCACTTCGACCCGACTTGAGATATGCTGGCGCGACCGCCACCCGCAGGATTCCCGACATGGCCGAGACTCCCATAGACCGACTGGCGCGGAATACGCCTGCATCCGTTGCGCACCGTGTGCGGGGATTGAGCGACAGGGCCATCGCCTGGGCCTTTGTGACGCCGACGATCCTGCTTCTGCTCGCGATCAACATCTTCCCGCTGATCTGGACGATCCGTCTCAGCTTTACCAACTTCCGCGCCAACCGCCCGAACGAGCCCGTCGAATTCGTGGGCCTGCGCAACTATCAGCGCATCCTGACCGATCCCGACATCTGGCATACGATGCAGGCGACCGCGCATTTCCTGTTCTGGACGCTGTTCTTCCAGGTGGTGATCGGCTTCGGCCTGGCCTGGCTCATCAACCGCAAGTTCAAAGGCAATGACCTGCTGACCACGCTGATCGTGCTGCCGATGATGCTGTCGCCGGCGGTGGTCGGGAACTTCTGGACCTTCCTCTACCAGCCTCAGATCGGACTTTTCAATTACGCGGTCGAGTTCCTGACCGGCGGCAGCGTTGCTGCCTCGTCCTTCACCATGCTCGGTTCGGTCGAGCTCGCGCCCTGGGCGATCGTGATCGTCGACACGTGGATGTGGACGCCCTTCGTGATGCTGATCTGTCTGGCCGGGCTGCGGTCGATCCCCGATTACATCTACGAGGCGGCCGAGGTCGACCGCGCCTCCAAGTGGCGGCAGTTCTGGACGATGACCGTGCCGCTGGTGCTGCCCTTCCTGATGCTGGCCGTCCTGTTCCGGGGCATCGAGAACTTCAAGATGTTCGACCTTGTGGTGCAGCTGACCGGAGGTGGCCCCGGTGACACGACGCTTCTGACCTCGATCGAGCTGAAGCGCGAAGCCTTCGAGAAGTGGCGCACCGGCTTCAGCTCCGCCTACGCGATCATCCTGTTCGTGACCGTCTTCGGCCTCGCCTCGATCTACGTGAAGGCCCTCAACAAGGTGAAGGAAAGATGAGCGCCTACTCCGTCACCGCGCCGTCGCGCCGTTCAAAGTTCTTTGCGGGCGCGCTTGTGCTTCTCTACACGGTCATCACGCTGTTGCCGTTGTTGTGGATCATCTCGACCGGCTTCAAGACCGGGCCGGATTCCATTGCCTATCCGCCGAAAGTGGTCTTTTCGCCCTCGCTCGAAGGCTATGTGAACCTCTTCACCAGCCGGACGCGCGCCACCAACGAACAATTGGCCGAGATGCCGCCGCCCGCAAACTGGGTGGAAGAGATCGTGCGGCGCCGCAACGAGGTCATCACCGGACCGTCGCGCTTCGGCGAGCGGTTCATGAACTCGGTCATCATCGGCTTCGGCTCGACCTTCCTGTCGATTTTCCTGGGCACGCTCGCGGCCTACGCCTTCTCGCGCTTCCGCGTGCCGCTGAAGGATGACCTGATGTTCTTCATCCTCTCGACGCGGATGATGCCGCCGATCGCGGTGGCGATCCCGATTTTCCTGATGTTCCGCGGTCTGGGTCTGTCGGACACGCATCTGGGGATGATCCTGCTTTACACCGGCGTGAACATCAGCCTCGCGGTCTGGCTTCTGAAGGGGTTCATCGATGAGATCCCGCGCGAATACGAGGAAGCGGCGCTGATCGACGGCTACACCCGGTTTCAGGCGTTCCGGAAGGTCGTGCTGCCGCAAGCGGCGACGGGTATCGCCTCGACCGCGATCTTCTGCCTGATCTTCGCATGGAACGAATATGCCTTTGCGGTGCTGCTGACCTCGGGCAACGCCCAGACCGCGCCGCCCTTCATCCCCACCATCATCGGCGTTGGCGGGCAGGACTGGCCGGCGGTGGCGGCGGGCGCCACGCTGTTCCTCTTGCCGGTCATGGTGTTCACCATCCTTCTGCGCAAGCACCTGCTGCGCGGGATCACCTTCGGAGCGGTGCGCAAATGACCCGATTTTTCTACGAAAAATCCCGTCGCGCCGCGTCCGAATTTTCGCAGAAAATTCGTGCTGGAGGCCGATCATGACCCGCTTCCTGTCCGGCCTCGCCCGGTTCCGTCGCGGGCCCTGGGAGATGCTCGCGACCATCCTGATCGCGCTCGGCGTGGTCATGCTGATGCAGCCCTTCGTCCTCTGGGCCTTCACCTGGAGCTTCATCGTCACTCTTGTCGGCACGGTCATGTTCATCATCACCAGCCACTTCCCGGACTGAGACATGGCCCAGATCGTCATCAAGAACCTGCGCAAGGAATTCGGCGCCTTCACCGCGGTGAAGTCGTCGAGCTTTACCGTGGAGGACGGCGAATTCTTCATGCTGCTCGGCCCGTCCGGCTGCGGCAAGACCACGACGTTGCGCATGATCGCGGGGCTTGAACTGCCGACGAGCGGAGAAATCTGGATCGATGGCGAAGAGGTGGCGCAAAAGCCGGCAAGCCAGCGCGACATCGCTTTCGTCTTCCAGATGTTCGCGCTCTATCCGCATCTGAACGTGCGCAGGAACATCAGCTACCCGCTGGTCAGCCAGGGTATGTCCAAGGCCGCAGTCGCGGCGAAGGTCGCGGAGGTCGCCCGCATACTCGGCATCGAGCATATCCTCGACAAGGGCGTGTCGGGCCTGTCGGGTGGCGACCGCCAGCGCGTGGCGCTTGGCCGCGCCATCGTGCGCAACCCCAAGGCCTTCATGATGGACGAGCCGCTCGGCGCGCTCGATGCCGAGTTCCGCGAGCATATGGCCGAGGAACTGCGCGCTCTACACGACCGGATGAAGGCTACGACCGTCTACGTCACCCACGACCAGCTCGAGGCGATGCAGATGGGCGACAAGATCGTAGTGATGAACCATGGCGTGATCGAGCAGTTCGGCCGCCCGCAAGAGATCTACGACAAACCCGCCACCCTTTTCGTGGCAGAGTTCATCGGCTCGCCGCCCATGAACTTCCTGCGCTTCGAAGGCCGGGTGCGGCCGGGGCAGGACCATGTCCGGCTGGGCGAAGCCGAGCTGCGCGTGCCCCGGCAGCATGAAGAGGCAGGGGGCGAGCTCGTCTTCGGGGTCAGGCCCGAGCATGTCACGCTTGACGACCATGCAGCCTACCGCGGGCGGGTTGTCGCCTCGGAATACCTTGGCACGACGCAGATCCTCACCATCGACACGGCCCATGGGGCCATCAAGGCGCGGGTGCCGTCGTCGCAGGTGGTGAAGTCGGGCGAGCTGACCGGGCTGCGCTTCACCCCCGAGACGGTGACGCTGTTCGAGGCCCAGCAAGGCCGGGCGCTGCGCTCGGCGTTGCATGACGAGGGAGGCGCGCGTGGCTGAGGTTGTCCTGTCGCATGTGAACAAGGCCTTCGGCGTGACCCAGGCCAGCCGGGACGTGTCGCTGACCGTGCCGGACGGTGCCTTCGTCGTGCTGCTCGGTCCGTCGGGCGCGGGCAAGACGACGCTGCTGCGGCTGATCTCGGGGCTCGACAAGCCGGATTCCGGCCAGATCACCATCGGCGGGCAGGATGTGGCCCGCCTGACCCCGGCGGAACGGAACGTGGCGATGGTGTTCCAGCAATACTCGCTCTATCCGCATCTGACGGTGCGACAGAACCTGGAGTTTCCGCTGAAATCGCCGGTCCTGCGTACGCCGCAGCCCGAGATCGAGGCAAAGGTCGCCAAGGTGGCCGAGGTTCTGAGGATTGGCCACAAGCTCGACAACAAGGCCACGAACCTGTCGGGCGGCGAGATGCAGCGGGTGTCGATCGGGCGCGCCCTGGTGCGCAATCCGTCGATCTACCTGATGGACGAGCCGCTGTCCTCTCTCGACGCGAAGCTGCGGGCCGACCTGCGGATTGAACTGAAGCACATCCAGGCCGATCTGGGCGCGACGATCCTTTATGTCACCCATGACCAGATCGAGGCGATGACACTCGCCACCCATGTGGGTGTGCTTGATCATGGCGAACTGGTGCAGTTCGGAACCCCGCGCGAGATCTACGAGGCGCCGCGCACGCTGGCGGTGGCACAGCGGTTGGGGCAGCCCCGCATCAACGCGCTGCCGGCCGGGCTTTTCCCCGACGCACCATCCGGCGCGGCGACCATCGCGCTTCGGCCAGAACACATCCTTCTGGGCGAGGGCCGCGAAGCGCGTGTCACCCGCGTCGAACGGCTTGGCGACCAGACCCGCCTGCATCTGCGCTACGAGGGCCACGATCTGGTCACCGTCGCCGATCCCCACTCGCGTCTCGAGTCAGGCGACACCATCGCCATGCGACCCCACAATCCGCTGTATTTCGACCAGAACGGAGCGCGCATCGCGCAGAAAGGCTGATCCATGACCCAGTTCATCAATGATCGCGATGCGCTTGTCACCGAGGCCATCTCCGGGCTTCTGCGCGCGTCAAACGGCAAGCTCGCGCGGCTCGACGGTTTCCCGCACATCAAGGTCGTGGTCCGAAACGACTGGGACCGCTCCAAGGTCGCGCTTGTCTCGGGCGGCGGGTCGGGACACGAGCCGGCCCATGCCGGCTTCGTCGGGGCCGGGATGCTGACCGCCGCGGTCTGCGGCGATGTGTTCGCCTCTCCCTCGGTCGATGCGGTGTTGGCGGGCATCCTCGCCGTCACTGGCAAGGCGGGCTGCCTGCTGATCGTCAAGAACTACACGGGCGACCGCCTGAACTTCGGGCTGGCGGCGGAACGGGCGCGGGCCTTCGGTCTCAAGGTGTCGATGGTCATCGTCGATGACGACGTGGCGCTGCCGGAGCTGCCGCAGCCGCGCGGCGTGGCGGGGACCCTGTTTGTACACAAGATCGCCGGCGCCTTGGCCGAGGCGGGCGCGGATCTCGACACGGTCACCGCGGCGGCGCGGCGGGTGATCGACGGTGCAATCTCGATCGGCATGTCGCTTGACACCTGCACCGTCCCGGGCTCGCCCAAGGAACAGAGGATCGCTTATGGCAAGGCCGAACTGGGTCTTGGCATCCATGGCGAGGCCGGGGTGGAGCAGGTGGATTTCGAGGGGGCGCGCCACGCAATGAGCATGGTCGTCGAGCGGCTGAAGCCCGCGATGGCCGAAGGTCCGCATGTCGCGCTAATCAACAACCTCGGCGGCGCGACCCTTCTCGAAATGCAGGTCCTGACCGAGGAACTGGCCCGCTCGCCCATCGGGGCTCGGATCACCCATGTTGTCGGACCAGCCTCGATGATGACCTCGCTCGACATGCAGGGTTTCTCGGTCTCGCTTTTGCCGCTGACCGAAGCCGACCGGCAGGCGCTGGCGGCACCGGTCGCCATAGCCGCATGGCCGGGGTTGTCCGACTTCCGCGAGGGAGCGGTGCTGCCGTTGCCGGACGGCCTCATGCCGATCCAGCCGACGCCTTCGGCGAACCCGCAGCGACGGGAACTGCTGAAGCGCTGCTGCGAGATCCTGATCGCCGAGGAGGCGGCGCTGAACGCGCTCGATGCCAAGTCGGGCGACGGCGACACCGGCAGCACGCTCGCCACGGCCTCGCGGGCGCTGATTGCGGCGCTCGACCGGATGCCGCTTGCCGATCTGACGCAGCTATATCGCGCCGTCGGGATTGAGTTGAGCCAGACGATGGGGGGCTCCTCGGGTGTGCTGCTTGCGATCTTCTTCGCTGCGGCCGGGGATGCCTCGGCCAGCGGAAAGGGCTGGATCGAGTCGCTGGACGAGGGGCTGAAGCGGGTCCAGCAGGTCGGCGGCGCCCAGCCGGGCGACCGGACCATGATTGACGCGCTGGCACCGGCGCTGGCGGCGCTGCCGCAGGGGATCAAGGCCGCCGCAACCGCCGCCCGCAAGGGCGCCGATCATACGGCGACCATGCAGCGCGCCCGTGCGGGACGGTCGAGCTATGTCAACGCCGAGAAGCTTTTGGGTCACAACGACCCAGGCGCCGAAGCCATCGCCCGGCTGTTCGAAAAGCTCTGACCGTCATCTGCGGTCGCCGGAAAAGGCGGCAAGGCTGATCGCCAGCAGGATCAGCGCCGCTCCGGCCAGCCCTTTGCCATCCAGCCTCTCTCCCAGAAAAAGAAAGGCGACCGCCGCGCCGAACAGGCTTTCGGCCGAGACGAGCAGTGCGGCCGTCGGTGCGGTCACGCGGGACTGGGCGTGGCATTGCAGCAGAAAGGCGATCCCGGTCGAAAAGATGCCGAGCAGCAGCAGTTCCGGCAGTGCCGCGCGGAGGTCAGTCCAACTCGGCAGATCGACTGTCAGTACGATGGGAAGCAGAACCGCGACCGTCACCGCGAATTGCAGACATGTCGTTCGGATCGGGCGGCCATACTGCCTTGCATGCTGGCCAAGCGCGACCATCCAGGCCGCGTAGAACACCGCCGAGGCGAGACAGGCGAGATCGCCGAGATTCATCCGGGTGGGCGAGAAATGTCCCCCGCTCATCAGATAGATCCCGACAATCATTATCCCGGCCGACAGGAAATGCACGCGCGCGGGCGGTGCCCGCAGGGCAAGCCAGACGATCAGGGGCGTCAACGGACCCGCGATGTTTACCAGAAAGCTCGCATTGGTCACGGTAGTCAGGCCGAAGGCGAATTGTTGCAGCACAAGCGCCACGGCAAACAGCAACGACACGAAGAACAGGCTTGTGTTCGGTCTTGCCGTGCGGGGCGGAGGGATCGGATCGCGCGAGACAAAGGGCAAAAGCACCAGAACGGCGAAGAGGCAGCGCATCATCACCGCGGTCACGGGGTCTACATGCTCGAGCACCGTCTTGTTCGCCACATTGCCAGCCCCCCAGAAAAAGGCTGCAAGGAGCAGGAGCAACACGGCGTTGCGGCGGTCTCGGCGCAGGCTCAGTTCGGCATGCGCGAGCGTCAGTCGGGAGGTCGCAAGCGGTGGGGTCAGTCGGCCGGAGCGGCCGGGATCGTTCAACACGGTCATGAGGGCCTCGGCGTACCAGGGAAGATGGCGCGACGGGCCCAGGGAGAAAAACCAGGTCATTGAAAAGGAATTCGACCCGCCGCACAGGGACCATCGCAGCCGGTCCGTTGACCCCACGTCACCCTGCCGTCAACGCAGCGTGAAAATCGCTCAGAGGGCGTTCTGCCAGTCGAGGACCGACTGGATCGGCCAGACAAGCATGACGATGTTCAGGATCAGCCCGTCGCGGATGAGGATCATCGTCGCGGTCTCAAGGCCGATGACGACAATGACGCTCGCCCATACCGGAATGGTCCGCGCCAGCGTAAAGCCAATCATCATGGCGACGATGTCGGAGAGCGAATTGATCACGCTGTCGCCGAAATAGTCGAGCGAGATCGTTACCGTCCGGTAGCGGTCCATGATGATCGGGGTGTTCTCGAGGATTTCCCAGAACGCCTCTATCGCCGTCGCCAGGGCGAAACGCCAGCCGATCGGCATCCTGCGCGCGACCAGCCACAGGCCCCAGTAGAACAGGAAGCCGTGGATGATATGCGAAGCCGTCCACCAATCCGTCAGGTGCTGGGAGTTCTGGTTTGTGCCGAGAACGCCATTCCAAGCCAGCACATAGCCGCATTTGCAGATCAGCGTATGGCCCATGCCCGACAGCAGGAAGGCCGTGGCCACGAATATCGCAGCGGTGATCCAGTAGGGAAGTGAACGTCGGCTCATAAGCTGAGGAAATCACGCGCGCATCGCGTCGTCCAGCGGGATCACGTCCACGGCCTGTTCGCTCGACTGGCCGCCGTAGATGCGCAACACGCCCTTGACCGGGGCGACGTCGAAGTAGTCGCGCCCATGGGCGACTGCGATGTGGTCATGGCCCGCGAAAGTGGCGTTGGTCGGGTCATATTCGACCCAACCTGCCTCTGGGCCGCACCAGGCGCGCACCCAGGCATGCATCGCATCCGCACCTTCCAGTCGCGGCTTGCCCGGAGGCGGGATCGTCCGCAGGAACCCCGATACATACCCGGCCGGAATGCCGATGCCGCGCAGACCCGCGATCATGATGTGGCTGAAATCCTGACAGACGCCGTGGCGGGCCGCGAAGGCCTCAGCCATGGGCGTGTCGACGTCGGTCGCCTCGGGATCGTAGCGCATCTCGGCATGGATCGCTTGGCCCAGGGCCTCGACGGCGGTCAGGCTGTCGGCGGCAGCCGAGCGGCGGGCAAAGGCGATGACCTCTGCGTCGGGCGGCACTCTGGGCGAGGGCGAGGTGAAATGTGAAGGCGCCAGCGGATCAAGGCTGCGGGTCGCCGCGACCAACCCCGGCAACTCGGCCAGGGGGGCGGAACCAACGGGGCGCGCGCTTGTCGCCAGCCGTTGAACGCGGGCCTGCAGGCGCAGGGTGATCTGGTCATGGGCAGACCTGAACGCAAAGTCGGAGCAGAGATTGCCGAAGAAATCAGCCCTGTCGGTTCGCTCTGCCGGCTCGGGGGCGATGTCGAGATGCCCTGCAATCAGCCGCTGCACGCCTGGAATGTCCGCCGGCATCAGCCGCACGAGATGCCGTCCGCCGGTGGCGAGGCTGGCATAGCGGTAAGTGATGTTGAGGCGGATGTCGTAGAGCATGACGCAAGGCTACATGAGGTAAGTTGCCCCTAGCACCCCCGAAAGCGCCAGAATGTCGCCGCGCAATGTCGCCAAAGCCGCAGGCGTCAGGCTTTCGGGAGAATGCAGGGCAAGACGTGTCTGCACCTCCAGCACCCGCCTCCCGAATTCGGTGACCGGCGCTGCGGCTTGAGGTTGCCCGCCAAGCGCATCGGCCTGTTCGCGCAACTCGTTGAGGTGGAACAGGATCGACCTCGGGTTCTGCGCATCGAGCGCCAGAAGGTCCACCACGCTTTCTCGCCGCGTCGTGACCGGGTAGCGCTGCCGATGGGTCATGGCGCTGTCGCCGATCTCGATCGCAAGGTCGAGCGATCCGGTCGGGGCATCCTCGGCCGTGAACGCGCGCAGGACGTCCGCCATGGTCGACGCCCGTTCGAGCGACCGTCCGATGGTCAGGAACCGCCAGCCTGCAGTGCGATACATGTTCTCGTGTACCAGCCCCGAGAAGCCGGCGATCTTGCGCAGAAGCACGCCCATCGCTAGCGCCGCATCCGATCCGGCGGTCACGGTCGAACCCATGCGCCGCATGGTCTTGTCGAGGTCTGTCAGCGCCGCCCAGCCATCGACCGAGAAGCGGTCGCGAATCTGGCTCGCGCTGTTCACCGCGCCGCCTAATGTCTGGATCAGACCGGGTGGCATCGCCACTTCGGCTCCAATGCCATAGCCGCCAAGGAACTCTGCGATCTCGGGCAAGAGCGCCGCGCCGCCGTCATCGGCGAGGCGCGCGTTATAGGCGCGGGTGAGGCGCAGCACGCCCTCGGTCCGCTCGACATAGCGACCAAGCCAGAACAGGTTGTCGGCGGCACGCGCGGGCAGGGCGGTCCCTTCGGCGCGCGCAAAGGGATGGGCCGTGCGCGACAGCATCGTCTCTTCCGGCACGGCGCGGTCGGACACCACCCAGACATCGGCGACCGAACTGCCTTGCGCCATCGCGATTGCGGCGGTCCCTGATCCATGGCCCATCGCGATCCGGGCAAAGCCGCCGGGCATCGTCACCCAGCCCTGCGGCGTCCGGGCGAGAAAGACGCGAATTGTCATGGGCCGGGGCTCGAGCCGGCCGCCGACCAGGACGGGCGTCGTCGACAAGGTAACAAGCTCCTGCCCAACCAGCCCCGAGGCATTGCGGGTGAGCCAGTCGTCGAACGGGCCGTCGGCGCCGCGCAGGACCCCGCCAAGCGCGTGGGTTCCGTCCGTCTCGAAGGGCAGGCGGGTGGCGAGCGCCGGGCCGATCAGCATGCGTCCGGCCTCGGCCCGGACATGATCCAGTTCGACAGATCCTCCGCACCACCAGGTCGCGATGTTCGGCATCTTCAGCGGCTGTCCGGTCAGCGCCTCGGAAATTCGCGGCAGGAAGGCGAGCATCGCCTGTGCCTCAAGCACGCCCACGCCGAGCGCGTTGACTAGCGTCACCTCGCCTGCACGGATCGCAGAGAGCAGGCCCGGCGTGCCGATATAGGAGTTGTCCCGCAATTCGAGCGGATCGGCCCAGCCGGAGTCGAGCCGCCGCCACAACACGTCGATCGGCACAGGTCCTGACACGGTGCGCACCTTTACCGCATCTCCCTCGACCGTGAGGTCCGCCCCTTCGAGAAGCGGCATCCCAAGGTAGCGGGCGATATAGGCGTGCTCGTAATAGGTGTCGGTCATCGGGCCTGGCGTGAGGATCCCCACCTTCGATCCCGACAGGACCGAGGCATTGGCCTGCAACCCGTTCAGCGCGTCGCGGAAGGCGCGGAAGAAACCGGCAAGGCGGTGGACATGGGCGCCCGGATAATGCTCGGCAAAGACGCGGGAAGAGGCGACGCGGTTTTCCAGCGCGAAGCCCGCGCCCGAGGGGGCTTCGGTCCGGTCGCCCAGCACCCACCAGCGGCCATCGGGGCCGCGACCGATCTCGAAGGCGAGGAAATGCAGGAAATGGCCGCCACGGGGGGCGATGCCGACCAGCGGGCGCAGCCATTCGGGGTTCTCGCCGACCAGCGTGGCCGGCAGATGCCCCTCGGACACCAGCCGGTTCGGCCCGTAAAGGTCGGCCGCCACCGCTTCCAGCAGGTCGGCGCGCTGTGCCAGCCCCTCGGCGATCTGCGCCCATTCTCCTTCCGAAAGCACGATCGGCAGCGGCGTGAAGGGCCAGTCCCGCTCGCCGAGCGTTGTCGCACCATAGCGACGGAAATAGACTCCTGCCTCCCGCAGGTACTGCTCGCCCCTCGCCACATGAGACACGAGTTCGGAGGCCGACAGGCTTTCGAGATGCGCAATCAGCGGCGCCCAGGCCGGGCGCATCGCGCCGGATGGGTCAAGCAGCTCGTCGGGCACGCCTGGAAGTGGGCGGTAGCCCTCGATCAGGCTTGTCTTGCGCGTCTTTGCACCGGGTTTTGGCATGTCAGAGTCCCGGTGCCCGCCGCAGGTCGAGCGTCATCGGGAATTCCGGATGGCGAACCTCCTGCGGCGGCAGATAGGGTCCGGCCCGGTGGCCATTGGCGGTAAAACGCGCCAGACGCCGCGCCTCGGCCTCGTTGCCGTTCACCGGGAAGGTGTCGTAGTTCCGCCCGCCCGGATGGGCGACGTGATAGACGCAGCCGCCAAGCGCCCGACCCGACCAGCGGTCGTAAATGTCGAAGGTCAGGGGCGCGTTCACCGGCAGCACCGGGTGCAGCGCCAGCGCGGGCTGCCAGGCCTTGAACCGCACTGCGGCGACCGCGACGCCGTTCGTTCCGGTCGTGGTCAATGGCACAGTGCGGCCATTGCAGGCGACGGTGTAGCGATCCGGGTCGGTCGTTGTCAGCTTCACCTGCAGGCGCTCGACCGAGCTGTCGGTGTAACGCACCGTCCCGCCGATCGCGCCAGTTTCGCCCAGCACATGCCAGGGCTCCAGCGCCTGGCGGATTTCCAGCGTGGTGCCCTCGTAAGTCACCTCGCCGCAGAAGGGGAAACGGAATTCGGCCTGCGCCTCGAACCATTCGGGTTGCATGGCAAAGCCGTGCTCCTTCAGGTCGCGCAAGACGTCGAGGAAATCCTCCCAGATGAAATGCGGCAGCATGAAACGGTCGTGGAGGGTTGTGCCCCACCGCGGCAGCGGACCGCTGAGCGGTCTGTCCCACATCCGCGCGATGATCGCGCGCAAGAGAAGCTGCTGCGCAAGGCTCATGCGTGGATTGGGTGGCATCTCGAAGCCGCGGAACTCGACCAGACCCAGCCTGCCGGTCGGGCCATCGGGCGAATAGAGCTTGTCAATGCAGATCTCGGCCCTGTGCGTGTTGCCGGTCACGTCGACCAGCAGGTTGCGCAACAGCCGGTCCACTAGCCAGGGCAGCGGCTGCGGCCCCTGACCGGGTGCCGGGATCTGCGCCAGTGCCATTTCCAGTTCGTACAGCGCGTCGTGCCGCGCCTCGTCGATCCGGGGTGCCTGGCTGGTCGGGCCGATGAAGAGGCCCGAGAAGAGGTAGCTCAGCGACGGGTGCCGCGCCCAGTGCAGGATGAGGCTTTTGAGCAGGTCGGGCCGGCGCAGGAACGGGCTGTCGGCGGGCGTCGCGCCACCGACGACGACATGGTTGCCGCCGCCAGTGCCGGTATGCTTGCCGTCGATCATGAACTTGTCGGCACCGAGCCGAACCTGCCGGGCCTCGTCATAGACCGCCTCGGTCGTCGCGACGCAGTCTTCCCAGCTATGGGCAGGGTGGATGTTTACCTCGATCACGCCCGGATCGGGGGCGACGCGGATGACGTTGATCCGTGGGTCATGGGGCGGGGCGTAGCCCTCGATATGCACCGGAAGGCCGAGCTTTTTCGCCGCCGTCTCGGCTGCTGCGACCAGTTCCAGGTAATCCTCGATCCGTTCGACCGGCGGCATGAACACACAGAGCCGACCGTCTCGGGGTTCGACCGACAATGCGGTCCGCACCGATCCGCCGACCTCGGAGATCGACTGCGCGATCTGGCCTTCGCCCTGCGGCACCACCGTCCGGGTCGAGACGGGCAGGGGCCGCCCCGCCACGTTGGCGGGCTCAGGCAGGGGCGGACGATCGTCGAACGGGTCGGCCGGATTGATATAGGGGAAGGCCGCCGGCGGCACATAGGGCAGCGATCCAAGCGGAAGGCGATAGCCGACCGGGCTGTCGCCGGGGACAAGGAACAGATGCCCGCGCCGCAGCGGCCATTTCTCGGTCACCCAGCCCTTGGCCGATTTCGCCTGCCAGCGCTGAACGGGCAGCACGAAACCCGAAGGCTCGGTCAGCCCCCGTCCGAAGACCCGGGCGATCCGCGCCCGCTCCTCGGCGTCCTTGAGTTTGGAATTCTCGGGCGTCACGTTCTCGGGCAGATTGCCTTCCTTCAGGATCCATTCCGCCGGGTCCTCGAAGGCCGGTACCACATGGTCGGCGGGAAGCCCCAGTTCCCCGGCGATCCCGGCCAGCAGCGCCTCGGCCTGCGCGGGGGTGGCACCGGTGGCGTCCTCCTTGGCGACCAGCGCCTCATCCTGCCAGATCGGCTTGCCGTCGCGCCGCCAGTACAGGCTGAATGTCCAGCGCGGCAGTGTCTCGCCCGGATACCATTTGCCCTGCCCGTAATGCAGGAAGCCGCCGGGGGCGAAGCGGTCGCGCAGGCGGCGGATCAGCTGGTCGGCGAAGAGGCGTTTCGTCGGGCCGACGGCGTCGGTATTCCATTCCGGCGCCTCGAAATCGAGGGTCGAGACAAAGGTCGGCTCGCCACCCATGGTCAACCGTACGTCGCCCTTCTGAAGGGCCGCATCGACCTTTCGGCCGAGCGCGTCGAGGGCGGCCCAGGAGTCGTCCGAGAAGGGCTTGGTGATGCGCGGATGCTCGGCCACCCGGCGGACCTTCATGTCGAAACCGAAATCGACCTCGGCATAGCTCGCCATGCCCGAGATCGGCGCGGCGTTGCGGTAATGCGGCGTCGCAGCCAGCGGAATGTGGCTTTCCCCGGTCAGAAGACCAGAGGTCGGGTCCAGCCCGATCCAGCCCGCGCCAGGCAGGTAGACCTCGCACCAAGCGTGCAGGTCGGTGAAATCGACCTCGGTCCCCGAGGGGCCGTCGAGCGCCTTGAGGTCCGGCTTCAGCTGGATCAGGTAGCCCGACACAAAGCGCGCGGCAAAGCCCAGATGCCGCAGCGCCTGCACCAGAAGCCAGCTCGAGTCGCGGCAGGAGCCTGTGCCGCGCCCGAAGGTTTCCTCGGGCGTCTGCACACCCGGCTCCATGCGGATGACATAGCCGACCTCTTGCGCCACGCGCGCATTCAGGCCGACGACGAAATCGACGGTCCGCTGCCGCTCGCGCGGGATCGAGGCGAGAAACGCGGCGAGATGCGGCCCGGCAGGTTCCGGCGTGCGATAGATCACCAGATCAGGCGCGATGTCCTCCGGATAGTCGAAGGGCCAGTGCTCGGCCGTGTCCTCGACGAAGAAGTCGAAGGGGTTGTAGACGGTCATGTCGGCGATCAGATCGACCTCGATCTTCAACTCGCGCACCGGCTCGGGGAAGACATAGCGCGCCAGCCAGTTGCCGTAGGGGTCCTGCTGGTGGTTCACGAAATGCGGCTGGGGACCGACCTTGAGCGAATGCGACACCACGCGGGTGCGGCTGTGCGGGGCCGGGCGCAGGCGGATGACCTGCGGGCCGAGCGTGACGGGACGGTCGTATCTGTAATGCGTCAGGTGGTAGATCGAGGCGAGAATGGACATCGGCTGACTGGTCTGCGGCTGGGGTGTCTGCCCGAATTCGTTTCACATCTGTCCCGACCACGCCACGGATTATTGCGGCTTTTCCGGGCCAGCGCAGGGGCGGTCGGTTTCTTTGCCGAGATGCCCAATAATTGAGCAAACGGTGATGGGATCAGCGGGCGATCAGCCTGTCCACTTGTCGGCCCACGCGGTCCAGATGCCGCGCGCGACTTTCGGCGGTCGAGCTGTCCATCAGGTAGTGGGCGGCGAACACCTTGCGTGTCCTTCCGCAGAGAAGGCCAATTCCGCGCATGAGGGTGCGCTTGCCGGGTGCGCCGACCAGAAGTGTCAGCCACCGGCTCGCCCCGCAGGTGGTGAAGACTCCCAACCGCTCGATATGGGTCAGGCCCGGACGGATGTCCTGGCCATCGGCTTGCGGCAGGTGGAACGCGACCTCGGGCAGCAGCACCCGGTCAAGCCACCCTTTCAGCATCGCCGGCAAGCCATACCACCAGGTCGGATAGACAAAGATCAGGGTGTTGCACCACAGTAGGTCGGCCACCTCTTTCGCAACGGGAGCCCGGTTGGCCGGGGCGTCGCCATTGGTCCGCCATTCTGCAAGGCTCAGCGTGGGGCGGAAATCAACAGCATAGAGATCGGTCAGGCGGACCTCGGCCCCCGCCGCCGACAATCGGTCGATCACACGGTCCCGCACGGCAGCGGTGTAGCTCGTGCCGCTTGGATGGCAGAAGACGACCAGTGCACGGATTACCGTTGCCATGTGTCACTCCCGACTCGTTCAGTTCCCGGATTGCATCCGGCGAGGCCACGCCCGGATGCTCTGCCGACAAGACATCGTCATGGGCGAAGGCCCAATGGGCAAGGGCCGGAATGCGACGGGCAGGACCAAAGGCCCCCGTGGCCGCCGCGGTCAATAGCCTGTCATCTCCAGATAGCCGCGCCCGGTCCGGCTGCCCTCGATGCGGATCGGCCCCTCCCAGTAGGGCGGGTTGACGGCCATCCAGGATTGCGGGTTCAAGGCCTTGGTCGTGACGTCGATCCCATACTGGTCAAGCTCCAGCCGCCATTCGACCGGCACGGTCCGCCCCGCCACTTGCGCGGTCGTGAGCGGGGTCAGCTTCAGCGCACCGGGCGGTAATGCGGAGGGGGTGCCGTCGGCGTCGATCCAGGTGCCGGAGCTGTAGCCGCCCGCGCCATCGCGCAAGCGGAACCCCATCAGTCGCGCCCCGTCATCGAAGAGCAGCGAGAACCAGTCCCAGCCGGTCTGATCCGAGCCGAGCGGCTGGCTCGACCATTCCCGGTCGAGCCAGGCCTGCCCGGTGACCTGAACCGGACCAGAGGGCAGGTCGAGGCGCCCCTCGACACGGTAGAAGGGTTGCGAATAGTACATGCTCGCCTGACCCTGCGCGGATTTCACCGAATAGCCGTGATCGCCCTGCGGCACGATCGGTCCGTCGGTTGAGAGGTGCAGCTCATAGCCGAAATCGGCGCCCCGCGCCGCCACGTCCAGCCGCGCCAGTTGGTCCTGCCCTGCCGCGGCCTGCCCCTGCATCTGCCAGTCGTCGATCCATGCCTCGAACGGCTCTGCCTGCACACCCGCTTGTCCGATCCCGCCGCGCGCCAGCCTCTCGGCCACGAATTGCCGGTCCGGGGTCGTGACCCCTGCATGGCCGAGCCAGACCTGCGGACTGTCCCAGCCTCCGGCCTCACCGGGCGCCAGCGCGGTGCGGAACAGCGTCCATTGCGCGCCATACTCGGTGCCGTCCGGCCCGGTCAGCGTCGCGGTCAGGTACCACCATTCCACCCGGAACTCGGGATGGGCGCCGTGATCGGCGGGAAAGACCAACTCGCGGCGCTCGGGCAGGGCAAAACCCTCCGACGTCGTGCCAAGACCGGCAAAGCCCTGAGCGAGCACGGGCAGGGGCACCAGCAACGCAAGCAGCAGCGCCTTAGCGTTCATTGGCAAAGACCCCCAGAAGCCGCGCAGGAGCCATCCGGGCCAGACGCAGCGCAGGAACCAGCGCGGCGAGGCCCGCCGCGACCAGCGCCAGCCCGAGCAGCCGCAGCCAGTCGCCGGGAAAGACCTCCATGGGGAGCCGCCAACCGAAGGCTTCGACATTCACCACCGCCAGCAGCACCCAGGCCAGCGCCAGCCCGAGCGGCAAGGCGGCCGCAAAGGTGAAGAGCGCAAGTGCCAGCGACCGGACCAGTTCCAGCCGCGCCAACCGCGCCCGGGTCAGTCCCATCGCCCAGACCGGGGCGAGCTGCGGCAGACGCAGGCCGGCGAGCGTCAGAAGGCTTGCGAACAAGGCAAGCCCGGCAACGGCCAGCGTCAGCACGTTCAGTGCTGTCGTGACCGTGAAGGTCCGCTCGAAGATGCGCAGCGACTCCGCCTTGATTGCCGCCTGATCGACCAGCGCTTCGGGCGGCAGGGGGAAGCTGCGTGTCAGGCCTTCCACCAGTGCCTCCGTCTGCTCCGGGGGCAGGCGCAGCCCGAAGCGCAGATGCGGGACGTCCGGAAAACGCTTGTCGAAGGTCGAGAGCCCCATCAGCACCTGTGCGCGCGGATTGCCGTAGTCCGAATAGACGCCGACCACGGGCAAGGCCCCGTCCGGCAGGTCGATCCGGTCACCAAGGCTCATCCGGCCTTGCCGGAACATTTGTTCGTTCGCCAGAACCCCGCGACCGGTCGCGACCAGATCCCAGACGCCGGGCTGCGCTTCGAGCACCGGCCAATGGTCGCGGTAGGTGGCATGGTCGGCAACGCCGTAGATGTCACCCGGTCGGCCTGCAAGCACCGCCTCGACCCGGACAATGGGCAGGATCGCCTCTACCTTCGGTGCGAGCCAGTCGGTCAGACGCTTGGCCTCGGCCTCGTCCGCAGCGGTGAGGTAAAGCTCCGAGGCCAGCCTTTGGTCTAGCCAGCCGGTGAAGGTCGCGCGGAAGCTCGACACCATGGTTCCGACGCCGATATTGGCCGCCAGCGCGAGGAGCAAGGCCATCAGCGACAGGCTCAACCCCGGCACCTGCTGGCGCGTGTCGGCCCAGAACCACTCCGCCACGACACCTCGGGACAGGCGGCCCCCGGCGCGGGTGGCTGCGGCGAGGAACAGCGGCAGAAGGAGCGCGGCCCCGATCAGCAACGCTGCCAGCGCCCCGAATCCGGCCCAGAGGCCCGCACCCGGCCTGCCCAGGACAAGGAGGGCACAAAGGACCAACAGCACCGATCCCGCGGCGGCCTGACCCATCAGCGCCCGACCTCTGGCCCGTGCCCAGGCCCGCGGCTGGGCAGCGGTCAGAAGCGGCAGGCGCCAGAGATGCCAAAGCCCTTGTGCCGAAGCGATCAGCGTGCCGGCAAGGGCGATCCCCATCCCCGCCACCCACCATCCTGGCCGAAGGCTCAGCGTTCCCGGCACCTCGGCGCCGTAAAGCCCACGCAAGGTCGCCGCCACATCCGGCAGAAGCGCACCGGCCACGAGATAGCCCAGCAGCACGCCTGCCGTCCCGGCCAGAGCCCCAAGGATCAGCAGTTCCGCCAGCATGAGGCCCATCAGCAGGCGCGCCGGAACCCCTAGCGCCCGAAGCGTGCGGACCATCGTGCGCCGCTGCTCGAAGGCCAGTCCGATCGCCGAATGGACGATGAACAGCCCGACGGCGAACGCCAGAAACCCGAAGGCCGTCAGGTTGAGATGAAAGCTGTCGGTCAGCCGCGCGATGTCGCCCTGCTGCTCGGCCGAGCGGCGCACCAATCCGGTCACGACCGTGCCCGGATCGCCGGACCAGTCTGGCGCCAGCACCAACCGGTCCATCGCTTCGCCTCGACCCAGCAGACCCTGCGCGATGCCGATATCGGCCAAGGCCACGCCATCGGGAAGGTTTTCGTCCAGACGGACCGTCGGCAACGCCGACCCGGCCAGCCGCCGGGCCGTTTCGGCATTGGCAAGCAGCAGGCCCGGCGGGCGCAGGAACGCCGCAAGGTCACCGGCGCCGTTCAGGCCGTCCTGCCGCGCCTCGGCGGGCAGGGTCAGCGGTTCTATCCCGACCAGTCGAACGCTCAATCCCGGCAAACGCCCCTCGACCATGGGCGAGACCGGCCACCCGGCGCGACGCAACGCCACGTAGTCGGCCAGCGTCAGGGGTTGCCCGTCGGACCTGACGATCCGGTCGAGCCGGTTCTGGCCAAGCGCGGCCGCTGCACGGTCATAACTCGCCCGTGCCTCGGCATTGATCGCCTGCACCCCCGACCAGAGCGCAGTGGCGAGTGCCAGTCCGGCAAGCAGCATTGCAAGTTGCAGCGGATGTCGCCGCCAATGTGACAGAAGCGCGCCAAGCCCTGCCCGGATCATCGCAACCGGCCGCCGCTCAGATGCAGCCGCCGCCCGAGCCGGGCGGCCAGCCGCGCCGAATGCGTGACCATAAGCAGCGCGGCTCCGGTCCCGGCGACCAAGCGTAGCATGACCTCGATGACCGAGTCGCCCGTCGCCTCGTCAAGATTGCCGGTGGGCTCGTCCGCCAGCACCAGTCGTGGACGCACGGCCAGCGTCCGACCGATCGCCACGCGCTGCTGCTGCCCGCCCGACAGCTGTTCGGGATAGCGTCCAAGCAGGGATGCGAGCCCGAGATCGCGTGCCAGTTCTCCAGTCCAGGTCGGATCGTTCCGCCCTGCCAGTCGCGCCTGGAACGATAGGTTTTCGGCCACGGTCAGGGAGGGGATCAGGTTGAACTGCTGGAAGACAAGGCCAACCGTCCCGCGCCGCAGGGCTGCGCGACCGCCGTCACCCGCCGCAGCCAGATCCGTCCCGTCGAGCCGAACCGTGCCCGCATCGGCGAGGTCAAGCCCGGCTGCGAGATGCAGGAGCGTGCTCTTGCCGCTGCCCGACTCTCCGGTGAGGGCCAGCGTCTCACCCGCCGCAAGCGACAGATCGGCGCTGTCCAGCACCCGAAGCACCCCGTCTCCGGTGGCATAGGTCTTGGTCACGCCTTCGAACTGCAGAAGCATCGGTTCTCCGTTTCTGCCCGCGATGTAGCATGCCCATTCCTCCGGACCAGCGCCAATGCCGCCGGATCATCCTTTGGGTCCAAATATCCTCGTGCCGGCCCCGGGCGAGCAGCCGAAGTTGGGGGCGGAACGCCCGCGTCTGTCGTCGAAACCTCGCGCAATTCTGGCATTATCGCGGCGCCACCTCTGGTCCTACGCGCCTTTGCCGCGGCGTGGTGTTCTGGGCCATCTCTTTTTGACAGGAGGCCCAAATGGCCGTGACTCTAGGAAACGACATGACCGCCGTGGTCGAGGCCGACCGCGCCCATGTCTGGCACCACCTGATCCAGCACAAGCAGTTCGAGTCGATCGACCCGCGCGTGATGGTCGAAGGCAAGGGCATGAAGGTCTGGGATGCCAAGGGCAAGGAGCATCTCGATGCCGTGTCGGGCGGCGTCTGGACGGTCAACGTCGGCTACGGCCGCGAGTCGATCGCCAATGCCGTGCGCGACCAGTTGATCCAGATGTGCTACTTCGCCGGCGCCTCTGGCTCGATCCCCGGCGCGCTGTTCGCCCAGAAGCTCATCGAGAAGATGCCGGGCATGAGCCGGGTCTACTATGCCAACTCGGGGTCGGAAGCGAACGAGAAGGTCTTCAAGATGGTCCGCCAGATCGCGGCGCGCCATCACGGAGGCAAGAAATACAAGGTCCTCTACCGCGAGCGCGACTATCACGGCACCACCATCACCGCACTGTCCGCCTGCGGCCAGCCGCAGCGGGCGATGCAGTACGGCCCCTTCACACCGGGCTTCGTCGAAGTGCCGCATTGCCTGGAATACCGCAAGCAGTGGGACGTCGAGAACTACGGCGAGCGCGCCGCCGACGCGATCGAGGAAGTGATCCTGCGCGAGGGTCCCGATACGATCGGCGCAATCTGCCTTGAGCCGGTGACCGCCGGCGGCGGTGTGATCGAGCCGCCGAAGGGCTATTGGGAGCGGGTCCAGGAAATCTGCAAGAAGTACAACATCCTCATCCATATCGACGAGGTCGTCTGCGGCGTCGGCCGGACCGGCACGTGGTTCGGCTACCAGCAATACGGCATCAAGCCCGATTTCGTGACCATGGCCAAGGGCGTCGCCTCGGGCTATGCCGCCATCGCCTGCACCGTGACGACCGAGGAAGTGTTCAACCTCTTCAAGGACGATGCCAGCGATCCGCTCGGCTATTTCCGCGACATCTCGACCTTCGGCGGCTGTGCCTCGGGTCCGGCGGCGGCGCTGGAAAACATGCGGATCATCGAGGATGAGGGGCTGCTCGACAACACCACGAAGATGGGCGAGCGGATGCTGAACAACCTGCGTGGCCTGATGGAAAAGCACCGGGTGATCGGCGATGTGCGCGGCAAGGGCCTGTTCCTTGGCGCGGAACTGGTGGCCGACCGCAAGACCAAGGAACCGGCGGACGAGAAGATGGTCGCGGCCGTTGTCGCTGATTGCCTGGCGAACGGCGTCATCATCGGCATGACCAACCGCTCGATCCCCGGTCTGAACAACACGCTCTGCTTCAGCCCGGCCCTGATTGCCACGGCGGATGACATCGACCACATCACTAGGACGGTCGACAAGGCGCTGATCAAGGTCTTCAGCTGATCCTTCGATCTGCAATTGCCGCGCCCGTCAGGGCGCGGCAATCACCCTGACGAGATTTCCGTCCCGGTCCGCGCAGTCAAAGCCCGAGGCCGTGGCGGTGAGCGATACGCCCGCGCGCCGCAGGCGGCTAGCGGCCCGATCCGGATCTGGTAGTTCCAACACGTAGGCAATGATCCCCGCGGCCCCCGGGGGCGCGGGGATCAGCCGGTCGCCCGCCCATGTGTTGAGCGCCACGAGATGCGGGTGGTCAACGCGCCCGAGGTCACCAAAATGGTTCGCCGGGGCAAAGATGTTCGGCATAAGCCCGACCAGCCTGTAGAAGTCGTATGCCGCCGCAAGGTCGCGAGTTCGGAAGTGGATGTGGCCGTTGATCGTGCCATCAGGCATCTTCGCCTGCCTTTCGCCGCTGGCCACCTCTGCCCGCAACTCGGCCAGATCGAGCGGCTCGAAGATGGAATGAGGGACCCCGTCCCGCGTTAGCCCCTCCACCCTCCCGTCTACGGCGCGGATCGTTCCGCGCCCGGGGGTCAGGTGGGTCACCTCGATCTTGTTGCCGTCGGGATCGGCGATGTAGACCGACCGGCTCAGCAGGTGGTCCTGCCCGGAATGCCGCAGACCCGAGGCCGCGAAACGAACCGCCGCCTGTGCCAGGTCTGCGCTGGCGGGCACCTGCAGGGCGATATGGAAGAGGCCGAGCGCCATGTCCGGCATCGGTCCCGTCGCACCAGGGTGCAGGCGGATCAGGGGGCGACCGGGAAGACCCAGGATTGCGCCTTCGCCCGGCAGGCGGGTAAGGCCGACGATCGTCTGCCAGAACTCGGCACTCCGTTCGACGTCAGTGACCCTAAGATCGACCGGACCAAGGCGCGGACTGGGACTCGGTTCCGTCATTCTTGCCCCCCTGCTGATTGGGAAGGCTGCACGGCCCATGAAATTGCGTCAATAGCCGTGCCCCGGTCGCCGGGAAAGCCCGCTTGACGCGCGGCCCCGGACAGCGTCTCGATAGATCCAGTCCAATCGCGCCATGAGGCCAGAATGCCGATCCCGCCCGAAGCCTTCGTGCTGCCGCCCCATCGGGACGGCACGCTGCAACAGGCGATCCGGCGGATGGTGATCGACGGCATCCTGTCGGGAAGGTTCCGCCCCGGTGACCGCCTGCCGTCGAGCCGCGGGCTTGCCGATCACCTGGGGATCGCGCGGATCACGGTGACGCTGGCCTATGCAGAGTTGGTCGCGCAGGACTATCTCGCCGCGCGCGGTCGTTCGGGCTATTTCGTCTCCGACTCCGCGCCGCGCCCGTCCGAGGTTCCGGCCGGGGACCTGCCCGAGGTGACCGTCGATTTCGACACGCTGACCGGGCGGCGGTTTTCCCGCGCCGAGGGCGTCGACCGGCCGGCGGATTGGCGGCGATATCCCTATCCCTTCATCTACGGTCAGGCGGACCCGGCGCTGTTTGACCACCATAACTGGCGGCTTTGCGCGCTGAAGGCCCTCGGCCGGGCGGATTTCGAAACGCTGACCTCCGATCATTACGAGGAAGATGATCCGCTTCTCATCGAATACATCCTGCGCAACATTCTGCCGCGGCGGGGAATTGCCGCGCGACCCGAAGAAGTGCTGCTGACGATGGGGGCGCAGAACGCGATCTGGCTGACGGCGCAGGTGCTGCTGACCCGTGACCGGCGGGCAGTACTGGAGAATCCCTGCTATCCGGGCCTGCGCCGGATTCTCGGCCAGACCGCAGCCGAGACGCTGACGGTGGATGTGGACGGCGACGGGCTGCCGCCGGACCTTCTGCCGAAATGGATCGACGTGGTCTTCCTGACCGCGAGCCACCATTGCCCGACCAACGCGACCCTGCCGCTGGAGCGGCGGATGGCGCTGCTCGACAAGGCTGGGCGCGAGAACTTCCTGATTGTCGAGGACGACTACGAATTCGAGATGTCCTTCCTGAAACCCGCCTCGCCCTCGCTGAAATCGCTCGATCGCGAGGGGCGGGTGATCCATGTCGGGTCCTTCTCGAAGTCGATCTTTCCGGGGCTGAGGCTCGGCTATCTGGTCGGGCCGGCGGCCTTCATCCGCGAGGCGCGGGGGCTTCGCGCGACGGTCCTTCGCCATCCACCGGGCCATGTACAGCGGACGGCGGCCTATTTCCTGTCACTTGGCCATTACGACGCGCTCATCAACCGGATGAAGCAGGCCTATCGCCGGCGCCGCACGGTCATGGACGAGGCGATCGCCGCACAGGGGCTGACTGTGGCGGGGCAGGGAGGCTTCGGCGGGTCGAGCTTCTGGATGGAGGCACCTGCAGGGGTTGATACCGAGGTCCTCGCGGCGGATCTGCGGGCGGAGGGCGTGCTGATCGAACCGGGGCGGGCGTTCTACGCGCCGGGCACGGCACCCTCGAACCGCTACCGGCTCGCGTATTCCTCGATCGCACCCGGGAGAATTCCTGATGGGGTCGCCCTGATCGCACGGGCGATCGAGAAGGCCTGACGCGCCGTCTGGTTGAGAGCCCCGGGGGCGCTGCCCCCGGACCCCGGGATATTTGAGAGCAGAAAATGAAGTGATGGCGATCTGGACCTATATGGCCCTTCATGCTGGCCCTAAGGGTGCCGTAGGGTCGCGCATAGGGTACGCTGGACACAATCTGCCCTCCGGAGGAGCACCCCTATGAAGATGACCACCGAAGAAGCCTTCGTGAAGGTCCTGCAGCGGCACGGCATCGAGCATGTCTTCGGCATCATCGGGTCTGCCTTCATGCCGATCTCGGACATCTTCCCCAAGGCGGGCATCACCTTCTGGGACTGCGCGCATGAGGGCTCGGGCGGAATGATGGCGGATGGCTACACCCGCGCGACCGGCAAGATGTCGATGATGATCGCGCAGAACGGGCCGGGCATCACCAACTTCGTGACCGCTGTGAAGACTGCCTACTGGAACCATTCCCCGCTCCTTCTGGTCACACCGCAGGCCGCGAACAAGACCATCGGGCAAGGCGGCTTCCAGGAGGTCGAGCAGATGGCGGCCTTTAAGGATATGGTCTGCTACCAGGAAGAGGTGCGCGACCCTTCGCGCATCGCCGAGGTGCTGAACCGGGTGATCCTGCAGGCCAAGCGTCAGTCGGCCCCGGCCCAGATCAATGTGCCGCGGGACATGTTCACGCAGGTGATCGACATCGAATTGCCGGCCATCGTCGAGTTCGAGCGCCCCTCGGGCGGGGACGAGGCGCTGGCCCAGGCGGCGCAATTGCTCTCCACGGCGAAGTTCCCGGTGATCCTGAACGGGGCGGGCGTGGTTCTGGGCGGGGCGATCCCGGCCTCGATGGCGCTGGCCGAGCGGCTCGATGCGCCGGTCTGCGTCGGCTACCAGCACAACGACGCTTTTCCCGGCTCGCATCCGCTCTTTGCCGGACCTCTCGGCTACAACGGCTCCAAGGCAGGGATGGAACTGATCTCGCAGGCCGATGTGGTGCTTGCGCTAGGCACGCGGCTCAATCCGTTCTCGACGCTGCCGGGCTACGGCCTCGACTACTGGCCGAAGGATGCGAAGATCATCCAGGTCGATATCAACCCCAACCGGATCGGCCTTACCAAGAAGGTCGCGGTCGGGATCGTTGGCGACGCGAAGAAAGTGGCCGAAGGGATCCTGTCGCGGCTGTCGAAGACCGCAGGCGACGCGGGCCGGATAGAGCGCAAGGCCCTGATTCAGCAGAAGAAGGCGCGCTGGACGCAGGAACTGGCCAGCATGGATCACGAGGCCGACGATCCGGGCACCACCTGGAACCAGCGCGCGCGCTCGGCCAAGCCGGACTGGATGAGCCCGCGCATGGCCTGGCGGGCGATCTCGGCCGCGCTGCCGAAAGAGGCGATCATCTCCTCCGACATCGGCAACAACTGCGCCATCGGCAACGCCTATCCGTCCTTCGAGGCCGGGCGGAAGTACCTGGCGCCGGGCCTCTTCGGCCCCTGCGGCTACGGCCTGCCCTCGGTCGTGGGCGCCAAGATCGGCTGCCCAGACGTGCCGGTCGTCGGCTTTTCGGGCGACGGTGCCTTCGGCATCGCGGTCACGGAACTGACGGCGATCGGGCGCAAGGAATGGCCGGCGATCACCCAGATCGTCTTCCGCAACTACCAATGGGGGGCAGAGAAGCGGAACTCGACGCTGTGGTATGACGACAACTTCGTCGGTACCGAGCTGAACGAGCAGGTCTCCTATGCCGGGATCGCCAAGGCCTGCGGGCTGCAGGGCGTGGTGGCGCGCACGATGGAGGAGCTGACGGCGGCGCTGGCCAAAGCGATCGACGACCAGATGAACCACGGCAAGACCACGCTGATCGAGGCGATGATCAACCAGGAACTGGGCGAGCCCTTCCGCCGCGACGCGATGAAGAAACCGGTGGAGGTGGCGGGCATCGACCCGGCCGACATGCGTCCGCAGATCGTCTGATGCCCTTCGATCTGGGCCTGGGGTCGGTCCTGTGGATGTCGGCGGTGATCCTCGTCGCCGGCTTCGTACGGGGCTATTCGGGCTTTGGCTATTCGGCGATCGTCATCGCCGCCTCGAGCGTGGTGATGAGCCCGTTGCATTTCGTGGCGGTCGTGGTGATCCTCGAATTCGTCATGTCGCTGCAGGCGTGGAAAGGGGCAGGGCCGTCAGTCGACTGGAAGCGGGTCCTTTGCCTGCTGGCGGGGGCGGCCGTGGGGCTGCCTGCCGGGCTTTGGGCGCTGACGGCGATTTCCGAGAATGCGGCGCGGGCGGTGATCTCGGGCTATGTGCTTGCGATGTGCGTCCTTCTGCTCTTGGGCCTCAGGATGCGGGCCGAGGTGCGGGGCGTGCCGGCCAATGTTGGCGCGGGGCTGATCTCGGGCCTCGCCAATGCGCCGGGCATGGGCGGGCTGCCGGTCGCGGCCTTCTTCGCCGCGCAGCCGATGCAGGCGAACGTGTTTCGCGCGACGCTGATCGCCTATTTCCCGCTGCTCGATATCTATTCGGCACCGCTCTACTGGTGGCACGGGCTGGTAACCTGGGACACGCTCTGGGCCTCGCTCTATGCCTTGCCGCTGACGCTGGTCGGCAACTGGCTGGGCGGGCGGCATTTCTTCGGCACCGACCCGCAGGAGTTCCGCCGTTTTGCCATCCTGCTACTGGCAGCCCTCGCCCTGCTGGGTCTGGGTCGCGCCCTTATCTGATCCCATTGCGCAGAAACGTTCTGGGTCAGATGTCGAATTTGGAACGTCATTCCGGTCTTTTGGGCTGGTCAGGAACAAATGTCATCGCCAGAGTGGCGGCAAGGGACCGAGACAGTTGAGATGAGCCTGAGCCAGCCCGTTGTCGATACGTCGCCCTCCGTCTCGGACGAGGTGCGCAAGACCACCTGCTACATGTGCGCCTGCCGTTGCGGGATCAATGTGCATCTGAAGTCCGGCAAGGTGTCCTACATCGAGGGCAACCGCGACCATCCGATCAACAAGGGGGTGCTCTGCGGCAAGGGAGCTTCGGGCATCAAGCAGATCACCGCGCCGTCGCGGCTGAGCCAGCCCCTGCGTCGGGTCGGCCCGCGCGGGTCGGGGGCGTTCGAGCCGATCAGTTGGGACGAGGCGCTGGAGCTTGCGGTTGCCTGGATGAAGCCCCTGCGCGAGACGGCGCCGGAGAAGCTCGCCTTCTTCACCGGCCGCGACCAGAGCCAGAGCCTGACCGGCTTCTGGGCGCAAGGGTTCGGGACGCCGAACTATGCCGCGCATGGCGGCTTCTGCTCGGTCAACATGGCGGCGGGCGGGATCTACACGATGGGCGGCGCCTTCTGGGAGTTCGGGGCGCCGGATTGGGAGCGGACGAAGATGTTCGTCCTCTTCGGCGTGGCCGAGGACCATGACAGCAACCCGATCAAGATCGGCATCGGCAAGCTCAAGGACCGCGGCGCGAAAATCGTCTCGGTCAACCCGATCCGCACCGGCTACAACGCGGTGGCCGATGACTGGTTGCCGGTCACGCCGGGGACGGATGGCCTCTTGATCCTGTCGCTGATCCATTGCCTGCTCGAGGCCGGGAAGGTCGATCTCGGTTACCTCGCGCAGTTCACCAATGCCGCCTATCTGGTGGATTCCACCGACGGGCCGACGAAGGGCCTCTTCGTGAAGAACGCCGAGAGCCAGCCCTTCGTCATCGACCGGCGCACCGGCATGCCAGCCCCCTGGGACGGCAAGGGGGTGGAGCCCGACCTCGGTGCGGTCTGGCAGGGGCACCGGACAGTGTTCCAGCATATGGCCGAGCGGTATCTGTCCCCCGACTACGCGCCCGAAACGGTGGCAGCAGCGGTCGGCATCCCGGCTGCCCGCATCCGCGGTCTGGCGGCGGACCTCGCTCGGGTGGCCTTCGACGAGGCGATCGTTCTTGACCGCGAATGGACGGATTTCCGCGGGAATGTGCACCAGACCATGCCGGGGCGCCCCGTCTCCTTCCACGCCATGCGCGGAATCTCGGCCCATTCGAACGGCTTCCAGACGGCGCGGGCGCTGCATCTTCTCCAGATCGTGCTTGGCGCGGTCGAGACGCCCGGAAGCTGGCGGATGAAGCCGCCCTATCCCAAGCCCGTCGAGGCGCATCCGACACCGCATTTCGAGGCCGTTCCGGGCAAACCGCTGTCGGGGCCGCATCTGGGCTATGTCCGCTCGCCCGAACAGCTCGCGCTCAAGGCTGATGGCAGCCCGGCGCGGATCGACAAGGGGTTCAGCTGGGAGAACCCGTTCTCGGCCCATGGGCTGATGCATATGGTCATCCCGAACGCCGCCGCGGGCGATCCCTACCGGATCGACACGCTGTTTCTCTACATGGCGAACATGGCGTGGAACTCCTCCATGAACACCGAGAAGGTGATGGAGATGCTCACGGCCAAGGGCGAGGATGGCGAATATGTCATCCCGCGCATCATCTATTCCGACGCCTATGCGTCAGAGACTGTGGCTTATGCCGACCTGATCCTGCCCGACACGACTTATGTCGAGCGCCACGACTGCATCAGCCTGCTCGACCGCCCGATCAGCGAGCCGGACGCGGCGGGCGACGCGATCCGCTGGCCGGTGGTCGAGCCCGACCGCGACGTGCGCGGCTTCCAGTCGGTGCTGATCGACCTTGGCGCGCGACTGGGGCTGCCGGGATTTGTCACGCCAGAGGGCAAGCCGCTCTATCGCGACTATGCCGACTACATCGCCAACCACCAGCGCCGCCCCGGGGTGGGGCCGCTGATGGGCTTCCGTGGCAATGGCGACCTGACGGGCCGAGGGGCGCCGAACCCGGATCAGGTGCAGCGCTACATCGAGAATGGCAGCTTCTTTCAGGCGCATGTGCCGGAAGAGGCCGCCTTCTACAAACCCTGGAACGCCGCATATCAGGACTGGGCCGTGGCCATGGGCTTCTACGAAAGCCCGCAGCCCTATCTCTTCAGCATCTGGTCCGAACCGATGCGCCGGTTCCAGTTGGCCGCCGAAGGGCATGGCCATCCGCAGCCCCCCGACGCCCTGCGCGAGCGGCTGAAGGTGGCGATGGACCCGCTGCCGCTCTGGTATCCGCCCTATGGCGAGACGGCGGGTGCGGCCTATCCGATCCATGCGCTGACACAGCGGCCGATGCACATGTACCATAGCTGGGGCAGCCAGAACGCCTGGCTGCGCCAGATCACCGGCAAGAACTACCTCTACGTTCCGACCAAGATCTGGCGCGAGCAGGGCTTCCGCGACGGCGACTGGGCGCGGGTGACCTCGCCCTCGGGCACGATCACCGTGCCGGTGGCACATATGGCCGCGCTGAACGAGAATACCGTCTGGACCTGGAACGCCATCGGCAAGCGCCGGGGCGCATGGGCGCTCGACAAGGATGCGACCGAGGGGACGAAGGGGTTCCTGCTGAACCACCTCATCAACGAGCTTCTGCCCGAACAGGGCGACGGCATGCGATGGTCGAACTCCGACCCCGTCACCGGGCAGGCCGCCTGGTTCGACCTGAGGGTGCGGATCGAGCGGGTCGAGCCGCAGGCGATCGTCCAGCCGAACTTCCCGACCCTGCCTTTTCCGGGAGGGCGCGCATGACCCAATTGCCCGCCACCACCGCGAAGAAGCTCGGCCTTGTCATCGACCTTGACACCTGCGTTGGCTGCCAGGCCTGCGTGACCGCCTGCAAGGGCTGGAACGACCAGGGCTACGGCGTACCGCTGTCGGACCAAAGCCCTTATGGATCAGACCCTTCGGGGACGTTCCTCAATCGCGTCCACAGCTACGAGGTCCAGCCCGAGGCCGGACCCGCGCAGATCGTCAACTTCCCCCGCTCGTGCCTGCATTGCGAGGACGCCCCTTGCGTTACCGTCTGCCCGACGGGAGCGAGCTACAAGCGAGCCGAGGACGGCATCGTGCTGGTGAACGAGGATGCCTGCATCGGCTGTGGGCTTTGTGCCTGGGCCTGCCCCTACGGCGCGCGAGAGCTCGACGCGGCGGCGGGGGTGATGAAGAAATGCACCCTCTGTGTCGACCGGATATACAACGAGAACCTGCCCGAGGAGGATCGCGAGCCTGCCTGCGTCCGCACCTGTCCGACCGGTGCGCGGCATTTCGGCGACTTCGCCGATCCGACGAGCCACGTCAGCCGCCTCGCGGCCGAGCGCGGCGGCTTCGACCTGATGCCCGAAATGGCGACGAAACCCACGAACAAGTACCTGCCGCCTCGCAAGAAGGCCGCGCCGGACGAGGCGTCGCTGCTCGCGCCGCTGCTGGATGTCCAGGCGACGGGTTTTGCCGGATGGCTCGATAGGGTTCTGGGGAAAATCTGAATGCATCCAGCCCCTTCCGTCATTGTCTTCACAGTTCTCTCGGGCCTCGGCTTCGGCTTTCTCACCTATCTGAACCTCGGGCTGATCCTGCCGCAGGGCCTGGGCGGGTTCCTGGCCTTCGCCATCGGCTATGCCTTTGCCATCGGCGGCCTGATTGCCTCGACCTTCCATCTAGGCCATCCGGAACGGGCGATCCGCGCCTTCACGCAATGGCGCACAAGCTGGCTCAGCCGCGAGGGTTGGGCGGCGGTTCTGGCGCTGCTTGCCACCGCGCCGGTGGCGCTCGGAGCCATGGGCGGGGCCCGACCCGGTCTGCTGGGGCTCATCGCGGCGCTCCTCTGCTTGGCCACAATTGGCTGCACGTCGATGATCTATGCCCAGCTCAAGACCGTCCCGCGCTGGAACCACTGGACCACGCCGGCGCTGTTCTTCGCCTTTGCCCTGACAGGGGGGGCGATCCTGTCAGACCTCGCCGTTCTGTCGGCCGTCCTGAGCCTTGGCCTGACGGCGCTTCTGGCCGTCGCCTTTGCCCAGGGCGAGCGCCGCTTTGCCGAGGCCGGCGCTAGCCTCGCCAGCGCGACCGGCCTCGGTGCGATCGGACAGGTGCGCGTCTTCGAGCAGGCCCATACCGCCGGAAACTACCTTCTGCGCGAGATGATCCATGTCGTCGGCCGCAAGCATGCCCGGAAGCTGCAGACCATCGCCCTGATCGCCACAGTGCTTCCCGCCGCCATTCTGCTCCTGCTTCCAGGCGGGTTGGTGACAGTGCTGCTGGCTCTCGCCGCCCACCTGACCGGCGCCTTTGCCGCACGATGGCTGTTCTTCGCCCAGGCCGAACACGTCGTCGGCACTTACTACGGAAAACGCTGACCGCACCCTTACCTGCTGGAACCCTATCGACGTGGGCGATAGCTTCCCCGCAACAGTGGCGTGGAAGGGGCGACGGATGGGCGAACCAGTCGTGGACCGGTACAGGCGGGCAGCCCGGACGATCCGGCCGCTGCTTGCGGTGCATCTGGTCCTGAGGCTGATGGGCGTTGCAGTCATGACGCCGCTGGCGGTTCTTGCGATTGCCGAGGCGATGCGCGTGACCGGGCGGACAGGGATCACCGACAAGGACATCGTCTGGTTCTTCTACCTTCTGCCTGGCACGCTGACGCTTCTGGCCTTCGGGGCCCTGGCGGTGCTGGCTGCGGTGCTCGACATTACGCTGATGTCGGTGGTGCTGGCCGCCCGCGAAACCCGGGCAACAGTGGGTGTCGCGCTGGCAATCGGCGTCCTGCGCCGGATGCCCGGACGGGTCCTCGGCAGTTGCGGCCACCTGGCATTGCGCCTGATCTGGGCCGCGCTGCCCTACGTTGCCGGCCTGATGCTGGTTCAGAGGCTCGGGCTGCGTCGGCATGAGCTCGACTACTATCTGGTGACGTGGCCGCCAGAGTTCATGCTGGCCATGCTGATCGCGGTGGCGCTGGCCGCGGGTCTGGTCCGCGCGGTGACAAGGCGTCTCGCAGAGGCAGGAATCGGGCCGCTTCTGGCCCTGTCCGGGCAAAGGCCGGTCCAGAGCTGCCTTGATGAAAAGGCGCGGATCCTGAGCGGTGTACAGCCCGAACTGCGCCGCCGGATCGCAATCTGGGCCGCCATCAAGCTGATCCTTGTCTTTGCGGTGACAGCCGTCATGGCGGGGCTGACGGGCACGCTGCCTGGCCTTTTCGGCGCGGACTTGCGGCAGGCGGCCGCCGTCGTGGCGGGGATGCTCGCCCTTTGGGCGGTGCTGGCGTCGCTGGTGGCGGCGCTGTCGAATGGGGCCCTGGCGGGGCTGTTGCTGGAGGCGTATGACGTCGCTGGCGGCGGCGCACTTCCGCAGGACCGGGCCAAGGTGGGGCCGAGCGTGATCCTGCTTCTCGGAGCTGGCCTGATCGTCGTGATCTCTGCCGTCACCGCACCCCGGCTGATCCCGACCTTCGTCCAGACCCCGGACATCCAGATCGTCGCTCGGCCTGATTTTTCCGCGCAGGGAAATCCAGGGGTCGCGGCCGGGATCCGGAGCGCCATTGCCTCGGATGCAGACTGGATCCTGATCGGGCTGAGATCGGGCCCCGACGGATCGATTGCGCTGGCCTCCGGCGGGCAGGAAGATCCTGCCGATCTCCGGGATGTTCTGGAACTGGCCGCGGCCGCGGGAGCGAGGCTTCTCTTCGATCTGGATGTCGAAGGGGACGCGGGTGCGATGGCAAGGCAATTGTCCGACTTGGTCGATGACGCCGGCATGGCGGGATCGGTCGCGGTCATGTCGCCAAACATCGCGGTCATTAACCAGATGCGGCTTCTGCGCCCCGGATGGCGGACGGGTGTCAGGGCGATCTGGCCGATGGGCGACTTGTCGGGCCTCGACGTCGATTTCCTCGCGCTGAATTCCGGACAGGTGACGATGAAGCGGATCTGGCGCGCGAAGTCGGCGGGCAAGGAGATCTATGCCTGGCCCGCCGATCGGCCGCTGATCATTACGCGGGTCATCGAGCAGGGCGTGAACGGCGTCGTCACCGCCGATCCGGCGCTCGCCAGCCAGATTGCCGAGGCACATGGAGGCTTGCCGCTCACCGACCGGCTGCTTTTGTGGCTTGCGGGGCGGCTGAACCCCGCAAGCCTGCGGCTGGCAGAGCCGTCGGAGATGCACTGACACGCTGGCAGACCTTGGCTGCATTCGCTAGCGTTCAAGGGGACACTTTGTGACGAGGATGGGGCGTGTCGTACGCGTTCATGGATCTCGGCCTCTCGGCTGCGCTTTTCCTGCTGATGCTCGCCATGCTGCTGCTCGGCGCCTCGATGGGCCGGCGCCGCCGGGAAAAGGTCGGGACGGAGGTGTCGGGGGCGGGCGCCGTCGACGGAGCGGTCTATGCGCTGCTCGGCCTTCTTGTCGCCTTCACCTTCTCGGGGGCCGCGTCGCGTTTCGATGAGCGGCGCAGTCTGATCGTCGAAGAGGCGAACGATATCGGCACCGCCTATCTGCGACTGGACCTGTTGCCGGCCGACGCACAGCCGGGCCTGAGGGATCTGATGCGTCGCTACACCGAGTCCCGTTTGAAGGTGTACCAAACCCTGCCGGACCTCGAGGCGTCCTATGAAGAGCTGGCGCTGTCACAGCAGCTTCAGTCCCAGATCTGGACCCGTGCGCTGGAGGCTTCCCGCCGTCCGGGGCAGGATACAGCCGCGACCATGCTGTTGCTTCCGGCGCTGAACGCGATGTTCGACATCACAACGACCCGGACCATGGCCTCACTCAAGCATCCTCCCAAGGCGATCTTCGGGATGCTGTTCGCCATCTGCCTGCTCGGCGCGATGCTGGCCGGCTTCAACATGGGGCTGGGTGGCAGGGTAAGCCTTTTGCATGCCGTCACCTTTCCCGCGGTGATGTCGATCGCCGTCAACCTGATCCTGGACATGGAACATCCAAGGCTGGGGCTGATCACCGTCGACAGCTTCGATCAGGTGATTGCCGACACGCTTGCCAACATGACGCCCAAGCCGGACTGACGCAGGTCAGAGCACGACGATGCCCGAATGCTTGGCCTTTTCCTCGGGTTCGACGTGGATCGTGATGATGGCGTTGTCGATCACGGTCTTGATCGCGGTCTCGACCCTGTCACACATCGTATGGGCCTCGCTGACGCTGAGCGCCCCGGGCACCACGAGATGGAACTCGATGAAGGTTGCCTGGCCGGCGTGACGGGTGCGTAGGTCATGCGCCTCGACCGCGCCTGCGGCTTCGGTCGAAATCGCCGCGCGGACCTTGCGCAATGTGTCGTCGGCAACGGATTCGTCCATCAGGCCGCTGAGTGACTCCTCCATGACCTTCCATCCTGACCAGAGGATGTTCAGCGCGACGATGGCGGCCATGCCGGGATCAAGGAGCGGCCAGCCTGTCTCGATCGCCAGAAGCACGCCGATCGTGACGCCGACAGACGAGATCACGTCGGAGAGAAGATGCTTTCCATCTGCCACCAGTGCGGGAGAGCGCAGGCGGCGGCCCTGGCGGATCAGGATCCAGCACCAGGCGGCGTTGATGACGCTGGCCAGCATGTTCACCGCAATGCCGGACAGGGGCGCGTCGAGGACACGCGGGGTGATGAAGCCGTGCCACGCCTCGCGCAGGATCAGGAGAGCGGCAACGATGATGAGCGCGCCCTCAATGATTGCACTGAAGAACTCTGCCTTGTGGTGTCCATAGGGATGGTTGGCGTCCGCGGGCCGTGCGGCGACCCGGATCGCGATCAGCGCGGCGATGGCGGTGGCAACGTTGACCGTGCTTTCAAGTGCATCCGAGAACAGCGCGATAGAGCCCGTCATCTGCCAGGACAGGAGCTTCAGCCCCAGCACGACCAGGCCCACGACAATGCTGCCGGTCGCAAGTTGCATCGTCCTGGTCATTGCGAGTCTCCGGCCGCGTTGCCGGTGCCTTTAGCGGTGGGGGAAGGGTGAATCAAGCCCTTGATAATGAATGATAATGCTTCGCATCTTCAACCGCTGCCGCCTTGCTGCAATGCGGCGGGCTAACCCATTGATCTTTGGGCCTTAGCGAAGGCGCCGCGAGAGTGCTCACATTAACTGATCTAGATCATTGAGACTTTGGGCGCCATCCGCACTAAGGTGAATTTGACCTGCCGAACATCAGGTTCTCCTGAGATTCGACAAGACACCAAGGAGGGTGATCATGACCACCGACATCCATCCGCTTGCGCCGCATGTTGTTCCGTTCTTCATCACGCCGCCGGGCGAGACAGACGGGCTGTTGGTTTTTGCGATCCTTTTCATGGTGGCGGCGGTTCTGAGCGTGGGGCTTCTGTATCTGCACCTCCATTCGATTCCCGAGCGGATGATGCACCAGAAGGCGAACAAGGTTCAGTTCGAGATCGTCGCGGTTCTGGCTCTGCTTGCGCTGTTCACCCACATCAACATTTTTTGGGTGGCGGCGCTGCTTCTGGCGATGATCACCATTCCGGATTTCGCCACGCCGGTGCAGTCGATGGCAGAGTCTCTGGCGCGGATGGCAGGGCGCCAGGGAGACGGGACGCCGCCGCCCGCCGCCGGGCCGGAAGATCCGCCGCCCGCAGCGGACCCCTCTGCCGACGCGAAGGGGGCCTGAGCCATGCTGGAGCTTCTTTTCTGCTCGGCGCTGACGATCCTGCCGGATTTCCTGTTCCGCCGCTACCGGCAAGGCAGACGCATCGGCTACGAGATCACGCTGTACTCGGTCTGGTACGAGCTGCGCTACGGCATCGTCGCCTGCGTGTTCCTGACCGTCAGCCTCATCACCACGATCTTCTACTTCCACCCGGCCACTTCGGCGGCAGTTGCCATGTACCGCACGGTGCCGATCGTGCCCGAGGGCATCGGCCGGGTCTCCGAGGTCTATGTCTGGCTCAACGAGAAGGTCGAGGCGGGCCAGCCTCTGTTCCGGCTGGACGACAGCGAGCAGAAGGCGGCGGTGGCGACGGCGGAAGCGAAGGTGGATGAAGTCAGGGCCGCTCTGGCCGTAGCAACTTCGCAGATCGCCCTGACGGATGCGCGCATCATCGAGGCGCGGAGCGCGCTGAAGCAGGCCGAGGACGAGCGCGACACCAAGGCCGAGATCCGGCGGCGCAATCCCGACGCGGTGGCTCCTCGCGAGATCGAGCGGCTGCAGAACGTCGTCGACGGCCGTGCCGGGGGCCTGAAGGCGGCAGAGGCCGAGAAGGTGACGCTGGCGACGCAGATCGAGACCCAGCTTCCTGCCGAACTGCGCACCGCCGAGGCGGCGCTGGCCCAGGCGCAGGCCGATCTGGACAAGACGGTGATCCGGGCCGGAGTCGCGGGCGAGGTCCAGCAATTCACGCTCCGGGTTGGTGACCTGGTGAACCCGATGATGCGTCCTGCCGGGGTGCTGGTGCCCGCGGAAGCCGGGCGCGAAGCGATCCAGGCCGGCTTCGGCCAGATCGAGGCGAACGTAATGCGCCCGGGCATGGCAGCGGAGATCGCCTGTATCGCCCGACCCTTCACGATCATCCCCATGGTTGTGACCGAGGTGCAGTCGACCGTCTCGAGTGGGCAGGTCCGCGGCAGCGACCAGCTTTTCGATCCGGTGCAGGCAGCGCAGGTGCCCGGCACGATCGTGGCCTATCTTCAGCCGATGTTCGAGGGCGGTCTGGACGGCATCCCGCCGGGCAGCGTCTGCACCGCCAATGCCTACACAAGCTATCACGAGCAACTGAAGGACCCCAACCTCGGGACGTTCCAGCGGATCGGCATGCATGTGGTCGACACGGTCGGCCTTGTCCACGCCCTGATCCTGCGGATGCAGGCTGTGGTCGCACCCGTCCAAGTGCTCGTCTTCTCCGGCGGTCACTAGGGGGCCCCGATGAGCGGTGGCGATCATAAGCCCGCTGACAGTCTCGCGCGTCGGCTCGACCTGTTGGCAAGCCTGCGCGGATACAAGGCCGCCTGGCTACCGACCGATATTGGCGCCGGGCTTGCCATCGCGGCAGTCGGGCTGCCCTCTGCCATCGCCTATCCTGCGATTGCGGGTCTGCCGGCAGAGACCGGCATTTATGCCAGCATCGCCTCGGTGCTCGCCTATGCGGTTTTCGGTCCCTCGCGGCGGTTGATAGTTGGGCCCGATGCAGCGACGGTCACCCTGATGGCGAGCGTGATGGGCGCGGCGATCGGCGCCTCTGCGGGCGGAGATGCGCGGGTTGCAGTGGCAGCAGCCCTCGCCATCGTGGTCGGCGCCATCTGTGTTCTGGCGCGGCTGCTCAAGTTCGGCAGCATCGCGAGTTTCCTGTCCCGCCCGATCCTGATCGGTTTCTTCGCCGGCGTCGCGCTGTCGATCCTGGTCGGCCAGCTGGGCAAGATCACCGGGTTGAAGATTGATGCCCCCGGTCCGGTTTCGTCGCTGATCGAACTCTTTTCCAAGGTCGACGCAATCCATTGGCCATCGTTGATCCTTGCTGTTGCGATGTTCGCGGTCCTTATGGCTGCGCCTCGGCTCAAGTCGCCGGTCCCGGGGCCGGTGATCGTCGTGGTGCTGGCAACGCTCCTGTCCTGGCTGTTCGGCTTCGAGGCGATGGGCATGCGGGTGGTCGGTGCGCTGCCGGAAGGTCTGCCCAGCCTTGCCTTGCCGGATTTCAGCAGCCTGTCGATCCCGGATTTCCTCATGGGGGCCGGCGCGGTCTTCCTTGTCAGTTTCGGTGCGGGGATCATCACCGCCCGGAGCTTTGGCGAGATCACCGGAGAAGAGGTCGATCCGAACCGCGAACTGGCGGGGTTCGGCGCCGCCAATGTCGCATCCGGGCTGCTGGGCGGGTTCCCGGTGACGGCGTCGGACAGCCGCACGGCGGTGAACCTTTCGGTCGGAGGGCGGACCCAACTGGCCGGGGTATTTTCGGCGATCGCCCTGTCGGCGGCGATGCTCTTTTTCAGCGATCTGCTGCGGCTTGTCCCGCTGCCGGCGCTTGGCGCGATCCTTGTCGCAGCGGCACTTGGCCTGATCGATCTGAAGGACCTGCGCGAGGTTTGGCGGATCAGCCCGATAGAGTTCGTCTTCGCCATAATCGCGATGGTAGGTGCTATCGGATTTGGTGTGTTGCAGGGGGTCATCATCGCCATCTTCGGCACGCTTGCGCATGTTGTGCTGAACGGGATGCATCCGCGCGTGGTGCTGCTTGGCCGGCTGCCGAACCAGGCCGGTTTCTACAAGATGCACCGCTCGGAGCGTGTGCAGCCGATCCCGGAGATGACCATCGTCCTGATCCAGGACAGCCTGCTGTTCTACAGTGTCGACCATGTGAAGGCGCGACTGGCCGAGATCCGCGCGAACCTCGCGCCCGGTACGCGCTGGCTGGTTCTGGATGGTTCGGCCCTCGCACAGATCGACGTGACGGCGGCGGCCATGCTGCAGGAGTTTCATCGCAGCCTGGAGGCAGACGGAATCCGGCTGGCGGTGGCCGAACTGTCGTCGGAGGCGACGGCCCTTCTGCGGCGGGCGGAGCTGATCGACGAGATTGGCGAGACGATGTTTTTCGACGACCTCGAGGACGCGGTGCGTGCGTTCGAGGCGGAACAGAATGGCTGACTGGAGAAATACCCATCAGCCTTTGAAGGGAGAGGACGATGGCCAAGAAGCACAAGAACAACACGAGTGATGTTGAGAGCGACGCTGGCGCGAAGATGACGCGCAAGGCCTATGAGAAAGCGATCGCGGATATCCAGGTTGAAATCGCGCATCTGCAGGCCTGGGTTAAAGCTACCGGGGCACGGATCGTCATCATCTTCGAAGGGCGCGATGCCGCCGGAAAAGGTGGCATGATCCGCCGCCTGACCGAGAGGGTCAGCCCACGCGTGTTCCGGGTCGTTGCCATGCCGACGCCAAGCGATCGCGAGAAATCGCAGATCTTCATGCAGCGCTACATCGCGCAGTTGCCGGCCGGGGGAGAAGTCGTGGTTTTTGACCGCAGCTGGTACAACCGGGCGGGTGTCGAGCGGGTGATGGGGTTCTGCACCGACGAGCAGGCGCGGCGGTTTCTTGAGACGGCACCGCAGTTCGAAGCGTCGCTGATCGAGTCCGGGCTTATCCTGCTGAAGTACTTCCTGGATGTCAGTCCGGAAGAGCAGCACCGCCGGTTCGAACAGCGCATTCACGACCCGCTGCGGCAGTGGAAACTCAGCCCGATGGATATCGAATCCTACCGGCGCTGGTGGGACTATACCCGCGCCTATGACGAGATGATCCGGATGACGGATACGCGCCATGCGCCCTGGTACATCGTGGAATCGACCGACAAGAAGGCAGCGCGCATAAACTGCCTGACGCATCTTCTGTCGAAGATTCCTTACGAACGAGTGCCGTTCGACAAACCCAAGCTTGGCAAGCGAAAGAATCCACCCAAAGACTATGTCGCAGATCCGCATGTAAGGACCTACGTGCCAAGTGCGACCTGACCGGTTCGGTCGATTGGTAGGCATGCCTTGGCGGAAGATTTCTCTGCCAAGGTGCTTCGGTCTGGAAAGACGGACGGTCGCCGCGTAAAGCTTTGCTCGTTCAGAAGTTTCACGGCAGGAGACCGGGGTGGCAGCGTCAGGCAGAAGCACAACCCGTGCGGCCGTGCCGGGGACTGTCGTGCGTTTCCTGCTGTTCTTGCTGCTCTGGGGCATTTTGATCGGCCCGGCCCCGGCCAATCTTGTTGCAGGGTTGCCCGCTGCGGCGTTGGCCTGCTGGGTCAGCCTTTGGCTGTTGCCGCCATTCGGGCAGACACTTTCGCTGTCTGCCCTTCTTGCGGTGCTGGTGCGCCTTCCGGGACAGTCGCTGATCGCCGGTCTTGATGTTGCACGACGCGCGCTGTCACCGGCCATGCCGCTTCGGCCAGGGATTGTCGCTTACCGCACAGACATTCCGCCTGGATTGGAGCGGGACGCGTTCCGCGCGCTGATGAGCCTGCAGCCGGGCACATTGCCGGTCGGCGAGGATGCGGACGGGGCGCTTCTCATTCACTGCCTCGACGTCGACCAGCCGGTCACGCATCAGCTGGCCCTGGAAGAGGCGCGGTTCCGTCGGGGCACGGGGAAGGGCTCGCATGGCTGAGTTCCTTTTTGCCGCCGCCGCGATCGTGCTTGTCCTGACTGGGCTGGGGCTGGCGCGAATGCTCTGGGGGCCGTCGCCCGCCGATCGGATGATGGCGGCGCAGCTGCTTGGTACAGGGGGCGGGGCCATCGCGGTCCTTGTCGCTATCGCGGGGGACATGACGGCGGTGCTCGACATTGCCCTGACCCTGGCCTTGCTCGCGGCTTTTGCCGCGGTGGCCCTGACGCTCGGCGAGCCCGGATCGAAACGGCGCGGGGGCGAGGAATGAGCCTGCTTCTCGACCTCTTCACCATTGTCGCGGTCTCGGGCGGGCTCTTCTTCTTCCTGGCCGGGACGGTTGGCCTCCTGCGATTTCCCGACACGCTGACGCGCCTTCATGCCCTGACCAAGGCCGACAATCTGGGGCTGGGGCTGATCGTTCTGGGCCTCTTGCCGCAATGCCCCGATATTGTCTCGGCGCTGAAGCTTGTTGCGATCTGGGCGCTGGTGCAACTGGGCGGTGCCACGGCAAGCCAGCTTATCGCCGAATTTGCGCGGCGGGGCGGGGGAGAGCGATGAGCCTTGCCGTCGATCTTGTCATGGTCCTGCTGATCCTGACGGCTGCCGTCTGGACGATCCTTGCCCGCGACCGCCGCGACGCGGTGATCGCCTTCATCGTGCTTGGCCTGCTGCTGTCGCTGGTCTGGATGCGCCTGTTGGCCGTGGACGTGGCGCTGACCGAGGCGGCCGTCGGTGGCGGGGCGACGGGCCTCGTCCTGCTGCGCGCCTGCGCGCGGCTTCTGCCGGTCGAAGCAGATGGGGCGCTGCCCGGTCTTCGGCTGCAAGTCGCGGTGGGCGTTCTTTGTGCGGTCGTGGGCGCCTGTCTGGCAGCGGTCATTCTGTCGCCTCCCGAACCTGCTCCTTCGCTCGCCCCGGCCGTTGCCGCCCACATGGAAGACGTTGGGCTGAAGAACCCTGTCACTGTTGTGCTGCTGGCCTATCGCGCGCTGGATACGCTTCTTGAGAAGGTCGTGCTGGTCCTTGGACTGATCGGGGTCTGGGCGTTGGCGCCGGACCTGTTCTGGGGCGGGCGGCCAGCCTCGTTGCGAGCTGCGGTCCCGAGCGGGACGCTGACCTTCCTGGCGCGGGTGCTGCCGCCGATCGGCGTGCTGATCGGCATCTACCTCGTCTGGAACGGTGCGGATCATCCGGGTGGCACCTTCCAGGGGGGAACGGTGCTGGCGGCGATGTGGCTTCTGGTGATGATGGCCGATCTTGGCGATCCGCCCGAGACGCGGGCACTGCGGCTGCGGCGGCTTGTGGCGGTTGGCCCGGCGCTGTTCATCGCCGTCGGGCTGGCCGGTTTCGGGATGGCGGACGGGTTCCTGTCTTATCCGCCGGGCTATGCCAAGCCGATCATCGTCGCCGTCGAGGTAGCGCTGGCGCTGTCGATCGCGGTCATCCTCGGTCTGATGGTGGCAGGGCCCGCCGCCAAGGAGCCGGACCAATGACGCCCGCGACGCTTTACGGCCTTTGCGCGGCGGCGCTGGTGGCGATCGGGCTTTTCGGCCTGATCCTGCATCCGTCGCCCCTGCGCAAGGTGATCTCGTTTAATCTTGTCGGCAGCGGCACCTTCCTGTTCTTCGGCGTCGCGGCCCGGCGCGGGGCGGTGGCAGGCTTCCTTGGCGACCCGGTTCCGCAAGCGATGGTGATCACGGGGATCGTCGTGGCTTTCGCAGCCACCGCTCTGGCTGTCGCGCTGCTCTTGCGGATGCTGGAGAGTGGAGCGCCGACCGTCGACGGCCCGCCGGAACAGCCGGACGACCTTTCACCATGATGCCCTATGCAACGACGCCGGGCGGATGGATGCTGGTCCTCGCGCTGATGTTGCCCGTTGTGGGGATGCTCGGCATCTTTGCCCTCGGCTTGCGCCATGCCGAGCGCATCGCCCATGCGACGCTCCTGGCCGGGCTTGCCGTGGCGCTGGCCATCGCGGTCGAGGTCGGGCGCAGCGGGCAAGCGGTGACCTATCTGATCGGTGGTTGGCGGCCACCGCTCGGCATCGCCCTGCAGGCCGACGGCCTGTCGGCCGTGCTGATGGTGATGACGTCGGTGATCCTCTGCTCGGTCGGTGTTTTCGCGCGGGGCAGCTTCTCCTCTCCACCCGACGGGGCGGAGGTGCGGCGGCCCTTCGTGTTCTGGACGCTTCTTCTGGGCCTATGGAGTGCGCTGAACACGGTCTGGCTGGCGCAGGACTTGTTCAGCCTGTTCGTGGCGCTGGAGCTTCTGACCTTCTCGGCCGTGCCGCTGGTCTGTCTGGATGGCAGCCGCGATACGTTGCGCGCCGCCCTGCGCTATCTGCTATTCGCGCTGGCTGGTTCGGTCTTCTACCTGATGGGCACGGGGCTGATATATGGCGCCTATGGGACCATGGACATCGCGAGCCTGCATCAGGTTGCCCGCGCCGACTGGGCCACCTCAGTTGCGCTTGGCCTGATGATCGTTGGTCTGATGGCCAAGGCCGCGCTTTTCCCCTTGCACCTGTGGCTGCCGCCCGCCCATGCCGGGGCCCCGGCGGCGGCGAGTGCCGTCCTGTCGGCGCTGGTGGTGAAGGCGCCCTTCATCCTGATCCTGCGGCTCTGGTTCGATGTTGCGCCGCAGCCGCTGCCGGCAGCAGCCGGTGCGATGCTTGCCGGCCTTGGAGCGGCAAGCATCCTGTTCTGCAGCATCATGGCGCTCAGGCAGGCGCGGCTGAAGCTGATGATCGCCTATTCGACCGTGGCCCAGGTCGGCTACCTGTTCCTCGTCTTCCCGCTGGTCATGGGCAGTGCCGCCGAAATGCCCTGGGACTCGGTCGGCTGGACAGGCGGAGTGCTGCAACTGGTTTCCCACGCCTTTGCGAAGGCCGCGATGTTCCTGGCGGCAGGGCTGATCGCAGAGGCGCTTGGCCATGACCGCATCGCCGACCTCGGCGGTGCGGCGAAGGGCGTGCCGGTCACCGTCGCCGCCTTTGCCCTGGCCGGGCTGTCGCTCATGGGCCTGCCGCCGGCGGGCGGGTTCATCTCCAAGCTGATGCTGCTGACCGCTGCGGTCGAGACGGCGAACTGGTGGATTGCGGCGACGATCCTGGCCGGGGGCATCCTGGCCGCGACCTACGTCTTTCGTGTGGTGGGGAGCGCGCTGGCGCAACCGCGGGCCGGGTTGGTGATGAAGGCTGTCCCCCTGAACCGTGAGCTTGCGGTTCTGACGTTGGCCCTGATCGCCGTGGCGCTTGGTTTCCTGCCGCTTCAGCCGCTCGACTATCTCGGCATTGGCCGCGGAGGGATGCCATGACGGGGCAAGGCCTGCTGATCGCCTCATCGGTCGTCGTGCCGCTCCTGATGGCACTGGCCTGCCTGTCGCCTGCCGTCCGCGGCAGGATGCCCGGCTGGCTTGCGATCGCCCCGCTTCCTGCACTGCTGGCCGCGTTCCTGGCGCGCGGAGGCAGCATCGTCGTGGCGCCCGCGCCCCTGCGCCTGACGCTGGCGCTGGACGATGTGGGCGCGATGCTGCTGGGGGGCGCGGCGCTGCTCTGGGCGGCGGCGGGTGCCTATGCTGCGAGCTACATGCGCGGGCAGCCAGGGCTTGGGCGGTTTGCGGTCTGGTGGCTGCTGACCCTGACCGGCAGTCTCGGGACCTTCCTGGTTGCCGATCTGACGAGCTTCTACCTTGCCTTCTCGGTCGCGAGCCTTGCCGCCTTTGGTCTCGTGTCCTTCGAAGGATCGCCAGCGGCACTCCGGGCGGGACGGGTCTACATGGCTCTGGCGCTTCTCGGTGAGGCCTTCATCCTGTTGGGCTTCGTCATGCTGGCCATCGGCGCGCCGCCCGGCAATCCGCTGATCGGCGAGGCGGTGGCGTTCTTCCCCTCCTCGCCGTTGCGCGATCCCGCTCTCGCGCTCCTCATACTTGGCTTCGGGCTGAAGATGGGGCTCGTGCCGCTGCATGTCTGGATGCCGCTGGCCCATCCGGTCGCGCCGATGCCGGCATCGGCGGCGTTGAGCGGGATCATCGTCAAGGCCGGAGTGATCGGGCTGATCCGCTTCCTGCCACTTGAGGCGGCTCTGCCGGGCTGGGGGGCGACGCTGGTCGCGGTCGGGCTCTTCACCGCCTTCTACGCGGTGGCGGTCGGGGTGACGCAAACGCAGGTGAAGACCGTGCTTGCCTATTCGACGGTCAGCCAGATGGGCTTGGTGGCGGCCGTCTTGGGGGCGGGGTTGATGGCGGCCGCGCCGGGGACGGCGCTGCTTGCCGGGTTCTATGCGCTGCACCATCTGCTGGTGAAGGGCGCGCTGTTCCTGGGCGTGGGCGTCGCCATGGCGACCGGGCCACGCCATCGCCTGCTGGTGCTCGGGACCATGACGCTGCTGGCCCTCAGCCTCGCAGGCCTGCCGCTGACCAGCGGGGCGCTCGCGAAGTATGCGACCAAGCCCCTGTTCGGGGATGGGCTGGCGGCGACGCTTGCAACCCTGTCGGCAGCGGGCAGCACGGTGCTGATGCTGCATTTCCTGCGCCTGCTTGGCGGAGTGGCCAAGCCCGGCGCCGAGCGGCCGCCCACCGGCATCCTGTGGCCCTGGGCGGCAGTTGCCGTCGCTGCCTTCGTCGCCCCCTGGGCCATGTTCGCCTGGGCAACCGCGCTGCCGCTTTCGGCCAGCCTTGGTGCCAAGGCCCTTTGGGCAGCGCTGTGGCCGATCGGGCTGGGCGCTAGTGTCTGGGTGGCACTGCGCTTCGTCAGGCTGCCGGCGATCCCAGAGGGCGATGTTGTCGTTCTGGCCGACCGGCTGGCACCGGCGGTCGGCCGCGCGGGTGAGGCGGTCGAGCGGGCGGACATCTGGCTTCGCCGCTGGCCGGTCGCCAGCATGATGCTTGCGGTGCTGGCGATTGCCCTGACGGTTCTTCTTTCGGCTGGCTCCTGAGGCGGGGTTGCGGTTGCTGACCGTTCGGCAAATGATCCGGGCCTATCCCCGAGGAGCCGACAGATGACCGACCGCAGCCCCGACGCGCTTCACCCCATCGCCCGCGATCCGTCGGCCTTTGCCCGGCATTTGGTGATCCGGATGGTCTTTGCCGAGCCGCATCAGGTCGAGGCCGAGATGGAAGTGACCTCGGCCCACTTAAACCGCAACGGTGTGCTCCATGGCGGGGCGATCATGGCGCTGGCCGACACTGTTGGCGGGACCGGGACCTTCCTGAACCTCAAGGAAGGCGAGGGGACGACGACGATCGAAAGCAAGACCAACTTCTTCCGCGCCGTCCCGGCAGGGGACAAGGCGCGCGCCATTGCCGTGCCGCTGCACCTCGGCCGCCGCATGCAGGTCTGGCAGACGACGATCCTGCGCGGCGATGGCAAGGTCGCGGCGCTGGTCACGCAGACCCAGATGGTGCTGCCGCCGGGGGACCGGAGCTAGGCCAACGCCCGTTCCACCGCCACGCCGGCTGCGGCGGCAATGGCGGTCAGCACCGTGCCCCAGGCCATGTCCACGGCGACCATCGTCGGGCTCCAGCCCTTCATGATCGTCCAGCTGGTCAGCTCGTAGGTGCCATAGGCCATCGCACCCAGGATCGCTGCCGTCAGCAGGACCGACCCCCCGTCGCGCAGCGCGGTGACCGAGACCAGAGCCAGGATGCCCGCCGGGTAGAGCAGGTAGAACAGCATTGCCGGCACGAGTTGCAAGTTAGGGGCCATCAGATCGGCGATGTGCCGCTTGAACAGAGGCTGCATGACATAGGTCAGCATCGCCGCGTCGAGGGCGAGGAAGACGGCCAGCGTAACGAGGTAAAGGCGGACAAGGGACATGCGTGCTCTCCTCCGGTTCTGTTCAGCTAGTGCGCGTGCCGTCTTTGAAAAGATGGTACAGGCGCAAACGCTTTGCGCCTCTAGCAGCCGTTGCAGGCCGATCCCTGGATGGAAGGTCTCGCGAAGGCGCGCTGTGACCAGCGCTATCAGGACGAGGCCAAGGACCAGTATCCCCTCCAGCCAGAGGCCAAACTGGTTGCGGGCAGGAACGAAGGGACGCGTCTGAGTCATGTTGCAGCACTGCCGGGTCAGGCCGGCAATGTCAGGCGAAGCGGGGACGGCTGGCTGCCGGCCACACTAGATGCAGGTGGTCTTTTCATCCTGCAGCGGCTGGACCAGGCTAGGTTACGGCTCGGACTCAGACGGATGACGTCACCGTTAAGATCACTCGACGGGGCAGCCGTTCTGGCTCGGCGTTCCGGCGAAGCGGTCCTTGAGCCACGGCAGCAGCAACGGGGTGGCGGCGCCCGGCGTGGTGAAGTGGCTCTGCTCGCCCTCGAGCTGGACGCGGGTCACGTCGCCGCCCAGCCCGCACATCTGCGCCTGGTAGAGCTTGCCCATGACGGGGTCGATGACAGTGTCCTTCGTGCCCCAGTAGATGACGACCGGCGCGACCGGCTTGACCGGCGCGACACTCGCCGCGACCAGCGCCTTTGCCCAGGCCAGCGAGTTGACGGGTTGCGGGTTCAGGAGCGTCTTGTAGCTGTCGGCATAGGCAAAGTTCAGCGTGTCGGCCCCGGCATGCATGCATTTCTTGCTGAACACCTCGTCGATGACCTTGGCCCCGTCGGCGGTGAAGATGTCGGTGAGCTTCAGGTCCGGAAAGGCTGCGGGCATCGCCCACATGCTCATCGCGTAATGGGTGAAGTTGAAGATGTTGTCCGAGAATTGCTGCGCGAGTCCCGGGATCATCTTGTCGGCCCCGGCCTCGGTCAGTGCATCGGGCGGGATCAGCACGGCGACATCCTGGGGCGCCATCGCGCCGAAGCCCACGAACTCCACCCCGTCGGCGGCGGTGCCGGTCTGTCCGATATAATCCGCAAGGCTCGCCGCGCCGAGCACGGCGCCGCCGCCCTGCGACCAGCCAAAGATCGCGGCCTTCTTCGCCCCGCCCGACAGGCCCATGGAAGCGACTGCCCGCGCCGCGTTGATCGCGTCGCGCCCTTGCGTCGCGGCGATCGCGTATTGATGCGTCCCGCCGCCGCCAAGCCCCTGGTAATCCGGCGCGATCACCGTATAGCCCGCGACGATCATCTCGGTCAGTCCGGGGATGCCGAAATCGGTCCAGGAGGTGCCGCCGACCAGGAAATACTCGTTCAGGTCCTGCGCCGGATTGAGCACCTGCGACGGTCCGCAATTTTGCGCCGTGCCGGTGGTGCCATGCGCCCAGACCACGATCGGACGGCCGCCGGCGGGCGGCTCCCCCTGAGGGGCGACGACCAGCGCGGTCGAGATCGTCGGGCGCTCGCCCACATCCGAGGAGAGGAACGCGATCCGCCAGGCCTGCGCGCCGGGAACCGCGGTCGCCACATCCTCGCGTGCGATCACGGTGCCGAGCTTGCCGGTCGCGGGCAGGCTCTGGACGCCGGCATAGAAGGGCGGGACATCCACCCCTTGCGCGAGGACGCCGCCGGAAATAAGGCCGAGCGAAACCAAAGTCGATGCGAACAGGCGCTTCATGGCGATACCTCCCAAAATCCGCCGGGTGATGGACCGGCTTTCGGCGCAGGGCCCCTCCCAACCCGACCGCGCCGTCCCAGTCTGACACGCCCATATGGCAACGGTATGGCCCGCTTGCAAAGCCGCCCCGCACGCCTCCCGCCGAGGCATGGAGCTGCATGGGGGACAAGACGTAGGGCGGGGTTCACCCCGCCGAACCGGCGCAAAGGCGGGGTGAACCCCGCCCGACGGTCAGGTGTCCCCAGAATGTGGGGTGTGCAATGAATGCGCACCATAAGACTTGCTACAAGGCCGCGCTGCCATTGATCGTTTGAATGAGTAAATGAAGCTTCTCGAGGCGAAATGGTCCAAGCTCGGCGACGTTTGGAACTCTGAAGTAGTCTTCACCTTCAGGATCATCCGGTGGCAAAAAGAACGGCTTCAACGCTTGCAGGTTTATTTCAAAAGATGGGTTTCTCTTTATCTCTTCGACGATCATGGAATCCACCTTTGACGCCTCTTCTAGATCGTGTCGAATAATATAGTATCCAACCGCTCCGTGTTCATCTCCCTTAATCCAAGGGCAAACCATACCGAGGTCAGAGCCGAAAAATGCGGCAAGCCGAGATATTTCCAAAAGGCAAACAGATTTAGGATCACGCTCCAGAACCGTCTCGTAGGCTTTAGTTCGGACTCTCGTCCCAAGAATCGCAAATCGTCCACTAAGCAGCATCTCGGAAACTGAGTCTTCGCCCGGATACGTTTCTCCTGACCAGTATCTTCTAGCTGCGTCATGGCCGAGCGCATCAAAGTTAGTCGCCCACCCCATGTCGTACACCTCTCTTCGGTAGGTGCTGTCCAAAGGTGCGATCTCTACGAGGTTCTCTGGTTCGTATCGCCCCAACATCCCAATTCCGCGCTTTGCATCATCAATGCTCGGAAAGGCAAACACGGCTTCAAGCCGCGAGAGTTGGCCTATGCAGTGCGTACGTCGGTAACCTTCAAGCTTGCCCTCTCTCAAGATGGTTGAATTAATCCCACGATGTAGAGTGTCGAACAAGAAGAACGATGGAGGTCGAGGTTCGATTGTCTCGCGATCTGGACTCCGTATGATGCCTCTATAGGCAAGCCAAGCGATAGGAAGGCGATCCAGATCAAGGTAAAGGTAACCAAAACCGTTTTCACGAACCTCAGCACTTGGCATCCCGAGCCCTTTTGCAGCTTCTATAGCATTCCTTTTTTGTCAGTATGAATTAAACAGGCAACTCAAGATCGCTAAACATCCAATTCCTCCACAAACCTCGCGTTCTCCGAGATGTACTGGAACCGCAGTTCGGGCTTCTTGCCCATCAGCCGCTCGACCAGATCGCCGGTCTCGCCCGGTTCGTCCTCGTGGACCGTCACCCGGATCAGTTTCCGGGTCGCGGGGTTCATGGTGGTGTCCTTGAGGTCCTTGGCGTCCATCTCGCCCAGGCCCTTGAAGCGCTGGACGTCGATCTTGCCCTTGCCGCCCAGACCCGCCTCCAGCATCCGCTCCTTCTCGGCGTCGTCTTGCACATAGACGCGCTTCGCCCCTTGGGTCAGCCGATACAAGGGCGGGCAGGCGAGGTAGAGGTGCCCCTTGTCGATCATCGGCCGCATCTGGGTGAAGAAGAAGGTCATCAGGAGCGAGGCGATATGGGCGCCGTCCACGTCGGCGTCGGTCATGATGATGACCTTGTCATAGCGCAGGTCGTCGACGTTGAACTTCGTTCCCATCGACACGCCAAGCGCCTGGCAGAGATCGTTGATCTCCTGGTTCGCGCCCATCTTTCCGCTCGCCGCGCCGAGCACGTTCAGGATCTTGCCCCGCAGCGGCAAGAGCGCCTGGTTCGTCCGGTCGCGTGCCATCTTGGCGCTGCCGCCCGCCGAGTCGCCCTCGACGATGAACAGCTCAGTCCCCTCGCGGTTGGTGGCCGAGCAATCGACCAGCTTGCCGGGCAGGCGCAGCTTCTTGGTGGCGGTCTTGCGCTGCGTCTCCTTCTCCTGCTTGCGGCGCAGGCGTTCCTCGGCGCGCAGCACGAGGAAGTCGAGGATCGCCCCGGCGGATTTCGTGTCCGAGGCGAGCCAGTTGTCGAAATGGTCGCGCACGGCGTTCTCGACCCACCGCGCGGCCTCTTCGGTCGATAGCCGGTCCTTGGTCTGGCCGACGAAGGACGGCTCGCGGATGAAGACCGAGATCAGCGCGCAGCCCCCGGTCAGCATGTCGTCGCGGGTGATGAGCTCGGCCTTGCGGTTCCGGGCCAAGTCCCCATAGGCGCGGATGCCCTTCAGGATCGCCGCCCAGAACCCCGCCTCATGCGTGCCACCCTCGGGCGTCGGCACCGTGTTGCAATAGGACTGGATCGACCCGTCGCGCACCGGCGACCAGTTGATCGCCCATTCGACTGAGCCGGGGACGTTGTACTTCTCCTCGAAGCTGACCTTTCCGGCGAAGGGGCGGTCGGCATAGGTCACGGCGCCGGTCAGCTGTTCGTTCAGGTAATCGGCGAGGCCGCCGGGAAAGTGGAAGACCGACTCCTGCGGCATGTCGCCGTCCGGGATCGCCGATTTCCAGCGGATCTCGACGCCTGAGAACAGGTAGGCCTTGGACCGGGCCATCTTGAACAGGCGCGCCGGCTTGAACTGGAGATGGCCGAAGATCTCGGGGTCGGGGTGGAAGGTCACGGTGGTTCCGCGCCGGTTCGGGGCCGGGCCGACCTTGGCGACAGGCGCGCGCGGCTTGCCGCGGCTGAATTCCTGAACGTAAAGTTCTCGGTTGCGGGCGACCTCGACCCGCATGTGGTCGGAGAGCGCGTTCACCACCGAGGAGCCGACGCCGTTCAGGCCGCCGGAGGTCGAATAGGCCTTGTTCGAGAACTTGCCCCCCGCGTGCAGCGTGCAGAGGATCACCTCGAGCGCGGACTTGCCGGGGAACTTCGGATGCGGGTCGACCGGGATGCCGCGGCCATTGTCGCGGACGGTCACGCTGTAGTCGGCTTGAAGCTCGACCTCGATGCGGTTGGCATGGCCGGCCACCGCCTCGTCCATGGCGTTGTCCAGCACCTCGGCGACGAGGTGGTGCAGCGCGCGCTCATCGGTGCCGCCAATATACATGCCAGGGCGCTTGCGGACGGGCTCCAGCCCTTCCAGCACCTCGATCGAGGAGGCGTTGTAGGTCTCGGTCGCGCCGGACAGGAGATCGCCAGAGGAGTCGGGGGCCATGGGATGCTCGATTCTTTGTTCTTGGATTGGGGACGGAGTAGACCATTCTTGCGGGGCGGGGCGCAAGATGTGGGGCCGGTGCCGGGTAGGACAGGCGACATCATCGCGCTAAGCTATGACCATCAGGGCAAGGAGGAACCAGATGCGCATCTTTTTCACCGGCGGGTCGGGCAAGGCAGGCAAGCATGTGGTGCCCTACCTGGTCCAACAGGGGCACCGGGTGATGAATGTCGACAAGGTGCCGCTCAACCATCCGGGCGTGCATGACCTGATCGCGGATATCACCGATGCCGGACAGATGTATTCGGCGATGCAGACCTATGCCGGTTTCGACGAGATGGATGCTGGAACCGGGGCAAAGACCTTTGACGCGGTCGTGCATTTCGCCGCAATTCCGCGCCTGCTGCTTGCCCCGGATGTCGAAACCTACCGCGTCAACGTCATGGGCACCTACAATGTGATCGAGGCGGCGGTGAAGCTTGGCATCCGCAAGATCATCATCGCCTCTTCCGAGACGACCTACGGCGTCTGCTTCAGCGACGGAGTGGTCAAGCCGCGCGTTCTTCCCCTCGAAGAGGATTACGACATCGACCCGATGGACAGCTATGGCATGTCTAAGAAGGCAAACGAAGTCACGGCGCGGAGCTTCCAGCGGCGCACCGGCGCGGACATCTACGCGCTCCGCATCGGCAATGTCATCGAGCCGCATGAGTACGAACGCGATTTTCCTGGCTATTTCGCCGATCCGGCAAGACGTCTGCGCATCGCCTTCAGCTACATCGACGCGCGCGATCTGGGCCAGATCGTCGATCTTTGCCTGAAGAGGGACGGCTTGGGCTATCAGGTGTTCAACGCGGCCAATGACGGCCATTCGGTGAACCTGACGACACATGAGCTTCTGGCGCGCTTCTATCCCGACGTTCCCCTGTCGCGCCCCATGGACGTGCGGGAAGGGTTCCTGTCAAACCGCAAGATCCGCGAGGTTCTCGGATTCCGGGAACGGCACCCGTGGACGACAGTTGCGGCGCTGAAGGGTTAGGCCGGTTCGGCCAGCCGCGCCTCCCACATCGCCTTGAATCTGGGACGCGCCTGGCAGCGGGCCAGCCAGTCCGAAAGGTTCGGGAACTCAGCCATAAGAGCCGAATGGGCGCTGGCGTAGCGCACGCATTCGGCGACGCAGATATCCGTCGCGGTGAAGCGATTGCCGACCAGCCAAGTGCGATTGGCGAGGAATCCGTCAAGCCGCGCGAGGGGGCGGCGAAGCTGTTCTGCGGCCTTGGCAATCTCGGCCGCGCCCTCGGGAGTCGTGGCGCGGTTCTGGGCATAGGCGTAGGAGATGACCAGCGCCGGAGCCTCGATCGAGGTTGCGGCGAACAGCGCCCATTGAAGCGAGAGTGAGTCCTCCATCCCGTCAAGCGCGCCAAGATCGCCCCCATAGCGCCGGGCCAGGTACAGGGTGATCGCCATCGACTCCGTCAGAAGGAAGCCGTCGTCGTCCATCACCGGAATTTGTCCCTGCGGATTGATCGCCAGGAACGCCTCGGAAGCCGTGTTGAGCGGTGCGTCGGCGGCCACCGGATCGGCCAGACGATAGGCCTGGATGACTGGAATATGGCGGAACGGCGTGCCGGTTTCCTTGAGTAGCCACAGGGGCCGCGTCGCACGAGACCGGTAGCAGCCATAGATGGTCAGCATCGTCCTGTTCCTCCGAATGATTTGGCCGTGACACTAGCCAACCTCGCCTGTTGCGGAAAGGCTTCAGAATGCAGGCCATGTGAAGGTTTTTTGACATCGGTCAAGGTGGCCCGCTTTGCCATGCGAAAGACTCGGCGAATTCCAGTTCGAGGAGAATTGCTGCATGGAAGACATCGCTGCCAACACGACCGTCGCCGCCCCGGGGACTTCAGCCGTTGTGCCCGCTCACGATCCGGATTCCGCGGTGCCTGGGGCGCCGCGAAGTTTTCCGAAGCTGGAGAGCGATGCGGTGCGGACGGCCTTCGAAAGCGGCCACTACCCCTATCCGCGTCCCATGGGGGTGAAGGTCTACGAAGCCGAGAAGATGAAGCTTCAGGCCGAGTTGCTGAAGGTCCAGATCTGGGCGCAGGAGACGGGGCAGAAATTCGTGATCCTGTTCGAGGGTCGTGATGCCGCCGGCAAGGGCGGGACGATCAAGCGCTACATGGAGCATCTGAACCCGCGCTATGCGCGCGTCGTGGCGCTGACCAAGCCGGGGGAGAAGGAAAAGGGCCAGTGGTTCTTCCAGCGCTATATCGAGCATCTGCCGACCGCCGGGGAAATGGTGTTCTACGACCGCTCCTGGTACAATCGCGCCGGTGTCGAGCGTGTGATGGGCTTCTGCTCGCCGTCCGAATATCTGGAATTCATGCGCCAGGCGCCCGAATTCGAACGCATGCTCGTGCGCTCCGACATCCGGCTTTACAAGTACTGGTTCTCGGTGACCCGCGAGGAACAGCGCAAGCGCTTCCTTGCACGCGAGACCGATCCCTTGAAGCGCTGGAAGCTTTCGCCGATCGACAAGGCGAGTCTTGACAGGTGGGATGCCTATACCGAGGCCAAGGAAGCGATGTTCTTCTACACCGATACCGCCGATGCGCCCTGGACCATCGTCAAGTCGAATGACAAAAAGCGCGCCCGACTGAACTGCATGCGGCACTTCCTGTCGTCGCTCGACTATCCCGAAAAGGACCTGACGGTTGTCCAGCCGCCTGACGCGCTGATCGTCGGTCGGGCGAGTCAGGTGATCGGTGGAGCGGCCGGCCATATCCTGCAGGCGGCGACGCCTCCCGACATGCGCCGCGGCAACTGACGCTGGCTGCGGCCGCGTGCTTTCGCCGATGTGAACGGCGGGTGCTGGTGTGACAGCGCCCGCTTCGATAGGGTCACTGCGGGCAAGCGGTGATCAGGCCATGCGGCGACTACTCTTGGCAACGGCGACGGGGCTTTGGGCCATGGGGGCAGCCCCGGCTCTGGCGCATCCACATGTCTTCATCGACACCGGGATCGAAGTGATCTTCGACGCCGCCGGTCAGGCCGTGGCGGTCCGTATCACCTGGACCTATGATGACTTTGTCTCTCTTTCCATCCTGACGGATCGCGGTTTCGATGCCGATATGGATGGCAAGCTGAGTGCGGATGAGAAGGCCCGCCTGCAGGGGTTCGACATGCACTGGGATCCGGGCTATCCCGGCGACACCTATGCGCTTCTGGGAAGTCAGCCCCTCAAGCTCGGCCCGCCCGAGGAGTGGACCGCCGACGTCGTCGACGGCAAGCTGGTGTCGAGCCATCTGCGGCGGATCGAGCCGGCGGTCGTGCCCATGACCGAGCCGTTGATCGTGCAGTCCTACGATCCCAGCTACTACGTTCAGTACACGATACCGGACCCGCCGAAGGTGACTGGTCGCGATGGGTGCAAGACCGAGCTTCTCGAGCCCGACCTGACGGCGGCCGACGAACAGCTCCAGGCGACTTTGTCTGAATACTCTGCCGACATGGATGTGGAAGCCGATTTTCCGGCGGTCGGCGCCGCCTTTGCGGACGAGGTGCGTGTGACATGCGCCGATCCCTCCTGATCCTAGGGCTGATCGTCGCTGCCGCGCTGGTTCTGCTGTGGTTTAGCGGGAGCCTCGCAGCCTTTCAGCGCGCGATCCTGTCGGCGCAGCATGAGGTGCAGAACGCGCTGGCGGGGGCGATCCGCCGCCTGAAGGCCGGAGATCCGGGCGCAGTCACTGCCTTTCTTGGCCTGTCCTTCGGCTATGGCTTCTTTCATGCCGCGGGACCGGGGCACGGCAAGATGCTGATCGGTGGCTATGGCATGGCGCGCCGCGTGCCTTTCCTGCGCCTCGGCGCGATTGCGCTCGTCTCGAGCCTGGCCCAGGCGCTGACCGCGATCGGGCTGGTCTATGCGGGCCTCTGGCTGCTAGGCTGGGGGCGCGACCGGATGGTCGGCCTGACCGAAACCGTGTTGGCCGATATAAGCCGAGGAATGATCGCGCTGATCGGGCTCTGGCTGGTCTGGCGGGGCTGGAAGGCGCTTCTGGCGCAGCATCGGGCGGCGGTCTTGGATGCCGCGGTCGATGCGGACCAAGGCCATTCTCATCACCACCAGGGGCACCACGTTCACTCCCACCATGAGCACGACCATGTCCACGACGCGCATTGCGGTCATGCCCACGGCCCAAGTCTGGAGGAGGTGGCCCGGGTCACCAGCCTGCGCGATGCGCTGGCGCTGATCGCCGGAATCGCAATCCGGCCCTGTACCGGAGCCTTGTTCGTCCTGATCCTGACATGGCAGATGGGCATCGCCCGGATGGGTATCTTTTCGGCGCTGGCAATGGGTCTTGGCACGGCGATGCTGACCTTGCTCGTCGCCGGCATGTCGGTCTGGGCCCGCGAGGGCGCGCTGGCGACCTTGCCCGGCACGCTGGTCGCGCGCGCCCTTCCGGTCCTGCAGATCGTGGTCGGGGCGCTGATCGCGCTGGCAACCTTGCCGCTTCTGTCATTGTCACTCTGACTTGGCTTGCCGCTTCCCGCGGCAATTGCTAATCGGTTGGGCATGACCTCCGCTCCGGACCAATCCTACGGCGCCCATGCCCGGGCGACGCTGGCGCTCGGCCTGCCTCTGATCGGCAGCCATCTTGCGCAGATGGCGTTGCACGTCACCGACACGATCATGCTGGGCTGGTATTCGGTCGAAGCGCTGGCGGCGGGCGTTCTGGGCGCCTCGTCCTTCTTCGTCATTTTCATCCTTGGCTCGGGTTTCGCCCAGGCCGTGATGCCGATGGTCGCCGCCGCGCTTGGCCGGGGCGACGAGGCGCAGGTGCGCCGCGACACACGGATGGGGCTGTGGCTTTCCATCGCCTTCGGGGTCCTGTCCTATCCGATCTTCTGGTGGTCGGGTCCGATCCTGCTCGCGCTCGGCCAGAAGCCCGAGGTGGCGGCTGCCGGTCAAAGCTTCCTGCGGATCGCCGGTCTTGGCATGATCCCCGCGCTCTTGGTCATGGCGCTCAAGGGTTATCTCGCGGCGCTCGGGCGGACGCAGGTCGTGCTCTGGACGACCATTGCCGCGGTCTTCCTGAACATCCTGGTCAACTGGGCGCTCATCTTTGGGAACTGGGGCTTTCCGGAGATGGGGGTGCGCGGTGCCGCCTGGGCCTCGGTCATCTCGCAGGTTGCGACCTTCGTGATCCTCGTCCTTTACGCGGCACTCCTGCGCGACCTTCGGCGGTTCCGCCTGTTCCAGCGGTTCTGGCGCCCCGACTGGGCGGCGCTGCGGCAGGTCTGGCGCCTGGGCTGGCCGATTGGTCTGACCGGTCTGGCCGAAAGCGGGCTTTTCCAGGCATCCGCCCTGATGATGGGTTGGATCGGCACCGTGCAACTGGCCGCCCACGGCATCGCGATGGAAGCCTGCGCGCTTGCCTTCATGGTGCATCTCGGTCTTTCGAACGCGGTCACGATCCGGGTCGGCCGCGCCGATGGCGCAGGCGATGTCGAGCGGTTGCGGCGAGCGGCAATTGTCGCCATCGCGCTGTCGGCCGGTTTCGGCATCCTCGTCGTGACGACGTTCCTGCTGGCTCCCGTGCCGATCCTGTCGCTTTTCCTCGACAAGAACCTGCCCGAAGCGCCCGAGATCATCGCAATCGGGGTCGTGCTGCTCGCCCTTGGCGCCATGTTCCAGATGGCCGACGCGATGCAGGTCATCGCGCTTGGCCTCTTGCGCGGCATCCAGGATACGCGGATGCCAATGTGGTATGCCGCGGTCAGCTACTGGGTTATCGGCATCCCATCGGCCTATCTGCTGGCCTTTCCGATGGGCCTCGGGGCCAAGGGGCTCTGGCTCGGTCTGGTCATCGGGCTGATGCTGGCGGCGGCCTCGCTGATGACCCGCTTCTGGCGGAATGCGCCGAAGCCGGTCGTCGCCTGACACCCTGGCTTCTTCTGTTCGCAAATATCCTCGGGGGGCGTTGCGGCCGGAACGCCGCAATCGGGGGGCAGACAGCCCCCGTCCGGCGTCGGTTACTCCGCGTTGCCCTCGGCAGACAGCCGCTCTGCCTTGCGTCGCACGAGGACCGAGCGCAGGTCGTGCATGGCCAAGAGAAGCGCATCGGTGACGCGCTCCAATTCGACATCCTCGGCGCGGGTCTGCGCCCAATGCGCGGTCTGGTTCAAATGGTCGACGGTGCGCAGGATGTCGTCGATGTCCCGTTCGGCCAGTAGGGCGCGCCGTGCGGTCAGCCAGTCGCCGATCGCCGCTACATCTGCCTCGGACAAAGTGCGCTCGCCCTGAGGCTTGATCTTGCCGTTCTCGACATTGACCGTCGCGATTGGCTCCATCTCGATGCGGCGTTGCCGGTTCTCCGTATCCACGCGAAAGACGGTCGCGCCGTTTTCGCGGATGCGGAAGTAGTAGTCCGGCAGTTCGTCCGCCATCGCGCCCCCTTACTTGAGCCCTTCGCAGAACCGGATGATCCGCCCGCAGGCCTCGCGCAGTACCTCGTCCGAGGTAGCGTAGCTGACGCGGAAGTTCGGCGAAACCCCGAAGGCCGAGCCGAAGACCACGGCCACGCCCACCTCTTCCAGAAGCGCGGTGGCGAAGACCTCGTCATCGGTGATCTTGGTGCCGCCGGCGCTGACCTTGCCGATGCAGCCCGAGATGTCGGGATAGACGTAGAAGGCGCCTTCCGGCACCGGGCAGTTCAGCCCAGGCGCGCGGTTCAGCATTTCGACCACGAGGTCGCGGCGGCGCTGGAAGGTGACACGGTTGGTCTTCAGGAAATCCTGCGGCCCGTTCAGCGCCTCGACGGCGGCATATTGCGCGATCGAGCAGGGGTTCGACGTCGATTGCGACTGGATCGTGCCCATCGCCTTGATGAGCGCCACCGGGCCCGCCGCATAGCCGATCCGCCAGCCGGTCATCGCGTAGGATTTCGACACGCCGTTGCAGGTCAGCGTCCGGTCATAAAGGCCGGGTTCGATCTGCGCCGGAGTAGTGAATTCGAAATCGTCGAAGACGAGGTGCTCGTACATGTCGTCCGACATGATCCAGACATGCGGGTGCCGCATCAGCACGTCGCAGAGCGCCTTCAGTTCCGCGCGGGTATAGCCGGCCCCAGTCGGGTTGGACGGCGAGTTGAAGATGAACCACTTGGTCTTCGGCGTGATCGCCGCTTCCAGCTGCGCGGGCGTCAGCTTGAACTGGGTCTCGATCCCGGCGACGACCGGCACGGGCGTGCCGCCGGCCAGCAGCACCATGTCGGGGTAGCTGACCCAGTAGGGCGCGGGGATGATCACCTCGTCGCCGGGATTCAGCGTCGCCATCAGCGCGTTGTAGAGGATCTGCTTGCCGCCGGTCCCGACCGAGACCTGGGCGGGCGTGTATTTCAGCCCGTTCTCGCGCTCGAACTTGGCGCAGATCGCGGCCTTCAACTCGGGGATACCGTCCACGGCGGTGTACTTGGTCTTGCCGGCATCGATAGCGCGCTTGGCCGCGTCCTTGATGTTCTGCGGCGTATCGAAGTCGGGCTCGCCCGCGCCCAGCCCGATCACGTCCTTGCCGGCCGCCGCCAGTTCCCGCGCCTTGTTGGTCACGGCGATGGTGGGCGAGGGTTTCACACGGGCGAGGGTATCGGACAGGAAGGCCATGTCGGGGCTCCGGCTTGCATGTTTTCGGCGGCCCGTCTTAGGGTGCCCCCGACGCGCGATCAAGCGCAAACGGGGAGACGGCGCATGGCGGAGACCGCGGAAGACCGGCTGAAGCGGCTCAGGATGCGGTCCTGGCGGCGCGGCACCAAGGAGATGGACCTTGTCCTTGGCCCCTATGCCGATGCGCGGCTTGCCGCGATGGACGAGCCGATGCTTGCCCTCTACGACCGGCTCCTGACCGAGAACGATCAGGACCTGCTGCCCTGGGTTCTGGGGCAGACCCCGGCGCCCGCCGACTATTCGGCGCTTCTGGCCGAGATTGCGGCCTTTGCCCGGGCGCGTCTGTCTCCTGGCTGACCGTACGCCCCGTTCGGGCGCCGTTTACCGAATGTTCGATCTTTCCCCCGACTCTCTGCCGCACCCGAGATGTGCGCGGAGGCGGCGGATGCACGGACGATCGATCGAGATGGAGGATGACAGCGGCCTCGTGCTGGCCAATTACCTTGACACGCTCGCATTGGTGGAACGCCTGCACCGGCTCCTGCTCGACGTCATCAAGGACGAATTCGAACGGCTCGGCGTGCTCGAGATCAACGCGGTCCAGGCGCTGCTCCTCTTCAACATCGGTGAGCATGAGGTGACCGCGGGCGAGTTGCGCTCGCGCGGCTACTACCAGGGCTCGAATGTCAGCTACAACCTCAAGAAGCTGGTCGAACTCGGCTACATGCATCACCAGCGGTCCGAGGCCGACCGCCGGTCGGTGCGCGTGCGCCTGACCGAGAAGGGGCGGCGGGTGCGGGGGCTTCTGACCGACCTGTTCCTGCGCCATGCGGCCCAGCTCGACCGCCGCTCGCTCACCTCGGCTCTGCCCGAGGTGAACGAGGCGCTCCGGCGGACCGAACGCTTCTGGTCCGAGCAGATCCGCTACATCTACTGACGGGTCAGGCCTTCTTCACCACCCGGATCAGCACCAGAAGCACGACCGCGCCGATGGTCGCATGGACCACGGTCGTCCCGGTGCCGCCGCCGAAGCCCAGGCCGATCAGCGGGAAGATCAGCGAGGCCACCACCGCCCCGGCGATGCCGACCGCGATGTTGCCGATCAGGCCCAGCCCGCGCCCCTTGACAATCAGTTCGGCCAGCCACCCCGCCAGCCCGCCGATCACCAGCATCGCGATGATGCTCATTCCGCCCATGTGAACCCCCTCACCAATGCCCGGTATTGCCCATGCTCAGCCACGGCTCGGCCGGGGGCAGGGCGCCGCCCATCTGCAGAAGCTCGATCGACACGTTGTCGGGCGAGCGGACAAAGGCCATGCGGCCGTCGCGCGGCGGGCGGTTGATGGTCACGCCGTTGGCCTGCAGGTGCGCGCACATGTCGTAGATGTTCTCGACCTCGTAGGCGAGGTGGCCGAAATGCCGGCTGTCCGAGGGCAGGCCGGTATCGCCATCCCAGTTGTAGGTCAGCTCCACCGGGCAATCCGACTGGCCGGGCGGGGCGAGGAAGACCAGGGTGAAGCGCCCGCCTTCGTTTTCGTAGCGGCGCGTCTCCTCCAGCCCCAGGAGCTTGTAGAAGGCGATGGATTTCTCAAGGTCCAGCACGCGGACCATGGTGTGCAGGTAGCGGATCTTCATGGCGGTCTCCTGTCGCGGGTCAGGGCGAAGGTAGTCCGGGATTGCCGCAAAGGAAATGCCTTGCCCGCGTGTCCCGCGCCGCTTTTTCCGGAAACCCTTGCGATCCGCCCAACCCATCGTAGGATGGTCAGTCAGACACGCCACATCTTGTATTAGCCGACTCGGAGGCCCCCATGCCGCTTTCCCCAGACCAACTCGCTGAAATCGAGGCCGCCCGGGCCAATCCGCGCCCGACATTGCGCGCGGTCAGCGAGGGGATGGAGGCGCATCTCTACACCGCCCAGCCGGTGCTGGATCACGGTTTCGTCCGGGTCATCGACTATATGGGCGACGATTCCGCCATCGTGCAGGCCGCCCGCGTGTCCTATGGCGCGGGCACCAAGCATGTGTCGAACGACGAAGGGCTGATCCGCTACCTGATGCGGCACTGGCATTCGACCCCGTTCGAGATGTGCGAGGTCAAGTTCCACGTCAAGCTGCCGGTCTTCGTCGCCCGCCAGTGGATCCGCCACCGCACGGCCAACGTCAACGAATACTCGGCCCGCTACTCGATCCTCGACCGCGAGTTCTACATCCCCGAACCCGATCAGCTTGCGGCGCAAAGCACGGTCAACAACCAGGGGCGGGGGCAGGCGCTGTACGGCCACGAGGCGGCGCGGGTGCTCGAGATCCTGAAATCCGACGCGGCACGGGCCTATGACCATTACGAGGAAATGCTGTCGCAGACCCAGCCCGACGGCACGCCGCAGCAGGGTCTGGCGCGCGAACTGGCCCGGATGAACCTGCCGATGAACATCTACACGCAATGGTACTGGAAGGTGGACCTGCACAACCTGTTCCACTTCCTGCGCCTGCGCGCCGACGCCCATGCCCAATACGAGATCCGCGTCTATGCCGAGACGATGGCCCGCCTCGTCGCCGACTGGGTCCCGCTCGCCTACCGCGCCTTCGAGGACTACCGCATGGGCGGCGTGACGCTTTCGGCGAAGGCGATCGACTGCGTGCGGCGGATGCTCAAGGGCGAGACGGTGACGCAGGAGAATTCCGGCATGAGCAAGGGTGAGTGGCGGGAGTTTGAAGGGGTGTTGGGGTGATCGATCTTTTAAACTACCTCTTGATCGGCTTGCTGCCATTTTGGACAGCATTCTTTACATTTTTGGCGGCACTGTCATGGCCCGTAAGCATTATTGTTGTAGCCATATTATTTCGTGCTCCAATTAAGAACGCAATTGATAGAATTCAGCGCCTTTCCGGCTCTGGATTTGAGGTTGGTCTGAGTGCGAAGCAAGAGAACGCATTGGACAATCGATCAGAATTGCGTGAGGTCCTTGAATCGCTTGACCCCAACGTATTGCGGTCTGTGCCCCAGGAAACCATTGAGAGTTCCTTGCGCGCAGATTTAGACAAGGTTTCCGAAGAGAAGCGCCAGTCTTTGCTGCTAACGGCTCTCGCCAAGTCTAGGTTGGAAAGCGCATTCAATTTGGCTTACGCGAATATTTTCGGAAGTCAGATTCATCTTTTGCGGCAGTTGATTAATCGTGGTGGACATGTGTCGCAAGATGAATTGGAGCGAGAGTTTGCGGTTCTCCAATCTGAGAATAGCACATTCTTAGACTGGACGCTTAGCAAATACCTTGAATACTTGCATTTCTATAACTTCGTCTCTAAGGATGAAGATGGAATCTCAATAACTGATTTTGGTCGAGAGTTCTTGTCTTACCTGAGCCGAATGGGGCTTTCGGAAGAGCGGTTGAATTAGGCCGTAGGGGATCCGATCTCAATCAGCCGGAATGTGATTTAACGGACCTAGATTGTTTCGCTGATAGAGTAGAGTTGTGCCCCATGACCCGCCGTGTCGCCCTCTGTCTCGCCCTGCTCCTGACTACCGCCGCCTGTGATCCGGCGGCGATCTCGCCTTGGGGCGGGTACAAGCAGGGCTGAACAGGAAATCGGCCGCGTCCGGGGGCGGCGCGGCCGATGACGTGATGACGGGGGGGGGCGCCGTTGGGAGTTGCCCCGGACCGTCTCCCGCCGGGTCGCCCCGGCAGACCGTTTCAGCGCCTGCGGCGCACGAAGAGCAGCGTGCCGAGCGAGCCTGCCAGCAGCGGCAGGGACAGGGGCAGCGGAACCGGCGCGACAGAGGTCGTGTAGATGCCAGCCCAGCTTTCGTTGGCCGCGTTGAGGAAGCTGGCGTTGATGGTGATGCGCCCGCCCCGGAAGCCGTCCCGCTCGATGCCGAGCGAGGCGATCAGCGCCCCGAGCGGCGCGTCGAGATCAAGAATGCTTGCCAGCATCGTGGTGTCCAGCAGGGTCTCGAAGATGCCTTTCGCCGCACGTCCAAGCATCAGGCTGTCGACCGTGTAGTCCGTTGCCTTGAACACCGTCCGGTCGCCGTCGACGGCCACAAACGAGGTCGAGCGCCAGCGCGGTGGTTCCTGGTCGCCGTCACCCTCGCCGACGCCGGGAGGTGCGCCCGAGAAGTTCCAGAACACCAGATCGTCGATGCCGGGATCTCCGGTCTGGGCAACCATCTCGACCTTGCCGGTCTTGGTGTCGACGGTGAATATGCCCTGATGAACCGGGACTTCCCGCGTCGTCTTACCGGTCGGCTCGCCGGTCACCGGGTCCTTGTCGCTGCTGTCAAGGCAGGCCTTGCGCACCGCGGCGTTGCCCTCGTCGGGGCAGGTCAGGTTGACGGTTTTCATCTCGTCGCCCCATGCGCCCCAGAACCCGACCTTGTGGCCGTTGAAGGACAGGGCCTCGCCGACCTTGTTGAAGGTCTGCGGCCCCTCGCCGGGAACCTTTGTCGCGAAGTTGACCAAGGTCTTGACGTCCGGTTCGCCGGACATGTTCGCGATGTAGATGCCGCCCGCCGTCGGAGCCTCTTCATTGTCGAGGCCGGTGAAGACGAGCTTGCTGCCCCAGGCACTTGGCGGGGCGGTCGAGCCGAAGACGGCGCCGCTGCCCACCGTGCCGCCCTCGTCCGGGATGGCCATCCCCGACTCGGCGATCATCCGGACGGGCGAGGTTCCGCCGTCGGCCAGCGCGTCCCGGACATAGATGCCGGTCCGGCCGGTCGTGCCTTCCGTCCAGTTGCCCTTGAACGCCACCAGCGAACCCGAGGGCGTGGGCGAGCCGGGGAACTGGTCGAACTTGGTTCCCGGCGCGGCTGATCCCGGAACCGAGAAGTACTCGAAGCCCGACAGCGCACCCAGCTGGCTGGCGCCCGTCACAAGGCTGCCGCCCGCCGTCGTGTAGACGCCCGAGGTGCCCGTCTTGGTGTCGGTCTCCCAGACCGGTCTCGACTGACCCCGGAAGGCGATGGTCCCGTCCCCGTCGATCCGGGGGAAGGACGGAAACTCGTTGAATCCGGCGCCCGTATTGTTCGGATCGGGAACCTCGGTCGACTTGTTGTCGGCGATCAAGACGATCGGTGCGCCGGGGGTGGACATGTCGCGGCTGTAGATGCCCCTGAAGGGCTCACCGCCTCCGCCCCCACCTTCTTCGCCGCCTTCTTCTCCGCCCTCACTGCCGACGTTGCGGGCCCGGGCGCGGAAAACGACGAGGCCGTCCGAACTGATCGATGGCTGGTTGTAACTGAAATAGGTTTCCGTCGTTCCACCGGGAACGAGGTACCCGTTGTTCACGACTGTCTGCCAGTCGTAAACCGTTGCCCCCAATGCTCCGTTTCCAAGAGCGCTTCCTGTCAGAAGCAGTGCCGTAAACGCAGTGCCGCGTCTCGTAAAGCGAGCCCGCGAATGAGAAACGAATCCCATAGTCTCCCCCCTATGAAATGCACAGAATCACCCCGCCCTCTCACGCGAGGTCATATAAGTATACATATCTGTGAATGTGTGTATTGATTTGAGTCAGGCAGGATGACTGACGCATATTGCTCTTCGTTGCCTGGCGGTTTGCCCTGACACCATTGACGAAGCCTTCGGCGATCCGCCCCTGCTGCCTCCGGCGCTGACAAGTACTCAACCTGCAAGGTTCCGCACTTGCCCCTCCGCCTTGCCCTCTGCCTGGCCCTGCTCCTTGCCACCGCCGCCCGTGACCCGGCGGCGCTTTCGCCCTGGGGCGGGTACAAGGTGCATTGACGGCGCGGGGCGTCAGCCGCTGCCGTGGTGGTGGTCGAATTCCGACACGCTGTTGACCGCCTCGACCGCGAGGACGGCAATGGCGCCAATGAAGAGCAGCATTGCCAGAATGAAGAGATAGGCCATGCCCGGCGCGTGGTCGTGGCCAAGGATCGCGAGCGTGAAGCCGGTGATGATGAGCAGCGCGGTCGCGACGCCCGAGGCCAGCGACAGGATCGCGGCGATCCGCAGAAGCCGAAGGAGGCGGCGCTGGCGGGGCAGGTCCTCGCGCAGCCAGGCGCGGGCCTTGTCCTTCTCGGGGATGGCGTTCAGCTCGCGCAGCCGGTCCACGACCGCGCTCATGCGCGAGAAGACCAGCGTGACAAGGCTGATTACTCCTCCCAGCAGGAAGGACGGCGCAATGACATGGCTGATGACCTGGCTCAGGTGGTCAAGCGTATCGGCGTCGTTGAACATGGAATCCCCGGTTTTCGACGCAGACTGCCCGCACCGCCCGGCTCCGTCCAGTCCCCGCAGGTTGTGCGCCCGTGCGCGTTGTCGCTGTGCGGCCATGCACCGCTAAATCAGGCTTTCGCGCAGGGGTGGGCCTCTCGCTCGCTTGAATAATAAGCATGCTTATATTATGTGGAGCTCATGACATTGGGAATCGACAGACTGGGCCTGCTCCTCCACGACGCGACGCGCGCCGTGCGGCGGCGGTTCGAACTGCGGACGCAGGATTGGGGGCTGTCCTCGGCACAGTGGCGGCTGCTCGTCTCGCTCAAGCGCGATGCCCGCGCCAGCCAGGCGCGGCTGGCCGAACTGCTCGAGATCGAGCCGATCAGCGTCTCGCGCATGGTCGACCGGATGGAGCAGACCGGCTGGGTCCGGCGCGAACCTGATCCGGCGGACCGCCGGGTGAAGGTGATCGTGCCGACCGAGCGCGCGCTGAAGGCCTTCGAGACCGTCCATGGCGTGGCGGGCGAGGTCTACGCCGAGGCGCTGGCCGGACTGTCGGACCCCGAGAAGGCGGCGCTGGTGAAGGCGCTGAACATCATCATCGAGAACCTGACGGGCGAAGAGGCGGCCTGCGCCGCCCGGACCCGCCCTGATGCGGAAAGCACCTGACATGAGCACGACCGACGCGAAAGACGCAACGCCCGAAGCCTCAGCCCCCCAGACTGCCGCCCCCCAGACTGCTGCCCCCGCCGCCCCGAAGAAGAAGCGGCGGCTCGGCCTGATGCTGTCCGTCCCGGTGGTCATCCTGGCCGGCGTGGCCGGGGTATGGCTGACCGGCGGGCGCTACGAAACGACCGAGAACGCCAACCTCAAGCAGGCGCGCATCGCCATCGCCTCGGATATCGGTGGGCGCGTGGTCGAGGTCGACGTGGCCGACAACCAGCGGGTGAAGGCGGGCGATCTGTTGTTCAAGGTCGATGACCAGCCGTATCGCCTGGCCGTGTCGCAGGCCGAGGCGGCGCTCGCCTCGGCGCGTCTGCAGGTCGAGCAGCTGAAGGTCGCCTACAATCAGGCCGTGACCCGCGCCAAGCTGGCCGCCGAAACGCTGGACTACCAGACGAGCGAACTTGCCCGCCAGCGGGCGCTATCTGAAAAGGGCGTGGCCTCTGTGACGTCGCTCGACGATGCCGAGCACCAGGAACGCCTGGCCGAGGAAGAGAACATCGTGGCGCAACAGGGCGTGGACAACGCGCTCGCGGCCCTCGGCGGCGCGCCCGACGCGCCGGTCGACAGCCACCCGGCCGTGCAGGCGGCGCAGGTCGCGCTGGACGAGGCGAAGTACAATCTCAGCCTGACCACGGTGCGGGCGCCGGCGGACGGCGTCGTCTACCAGGCGGCCTCGTTCAAGCCGGGCCAGTATGTGAATGCCGGCAGCTCGCTCTTCGCGCTGGTCGAGACGGGCGACACCTGGATCGACGCGAATTTCAAGGAAACGCAGCTTGCCAAGATCCGCGAGGGGCAGGAGGCCGAGGTTACCTTTGACCAGATGCCGGGCCGCCCGTTCAAGGCGCGGGTCCAGGCGATCGGGGCAGGGACAGGCGCGGAATTCTCGCTGCTGCCTGCGCAGAACGCGACCGGCAACTGGGTGAAGGTCACGCAGCGGGTGCCGGTGCGGCTCGCCCTCGAGGAGGCGGTTGACATGCCGGCACTGGCCACCGGCGTCAGCGCCGAAGTCAAGGTCGATACCGGCGCGGGCAACAGCGTCTGGGATCTGTTCCCGGCCTTTGCCGGGACGAAGTAAGGACTCAAACCCATGTCCGGCGCAGCGCAGGTTGCAAACCCCGACCCGTCGGCGGTGAAGCATCGCGGTCTCATCACCATCGGCATCATGCTGGCGACGATCATGCAGGTGCTCGACACCACGATCGCCAACGTGGCGCTGCCATCGATGACCGGTGACCTCGGCGCGTCGCAGGACACGATCAACTGGGTGCTGACCTCCTACATCGTCGCCGCCGCGATCATGACGCCGGTCACCGGCTGGTTGTCGGACCGCATCGGCAAGCGCGAGCTGTTCCTGATCTCGATCATCGGTTTCGTCATCACCTCGATGGCTTGCGGCCTTGCCTGGAGCCTGCCCAGCATGGTGGCTTTCCGCCTGCTGCAGGGCGTCTTCGGTGCGGCCATCGTGCCGCTGTCGCAGACGATCCTTCTGGACATCAACCCGCGCGAGAAGGCCGGGCAGGCGATGGCGATGTGGGGGGCGGGCATCATGGTCGGCCCGATCATCGGCCCGACCCTCGGCGGCTGGCTGACCGAAAGCTACAACTGGCGGTGGGTGTTCTTCATCAACCTGCCGGTCGGTATCGTGGCGCTGGCTGCCTGTGTAATCTTCCTGCCCCGCGCCCCGCGGCGGCTGCGTCGGTTCGACTTCTTCGGTTTCGCGTTGATGTCGCTGGCGATCGGCGCGCTGCAACTGCTGCTCGACCGTGGGGGCGAGGTCGACTGGTTCAACTCGCCCGAGATCTGGGCCTACCTGCTGATCTCGATCGCCGGGTTCTGGGTGTTCGCCGTGCATGTCTTCGGTGTCGAGCATCCGTTCCTTGACCCGAAAATCTTTGCCGACCGGAACTTCACCATGGGTCTGGTCTTCATCTTCATCATCGGGATCGTGCTTCTGGCGAGCCTTGCCCTTCTGCCGCCGATGCTGTCGCGCATCTTCGGCTATCCGACGATCACCACGGGTCTCGTGATGGCCCCCCGCGGAGTGGGGACGATGATCTCGATGATCCTCGTCGGGCGACTGGTCAGCCGGTTCGACCCGCGCAAGCTGGTCGTGCTGGGGCTGGCGCTGACCTCGGCTTCGTTGTGGATGATGACGGGCTTTTCTCCGCAGATGGACAGCATGCCGATCATCGTTTCCGGTGTGGTGCAGGGGCTGGGTCTCGGCCTTGTCTTCGTGCCGCTGTCCACGGTCGCCTTTGCGACACTCGACCAGAAGTTCCGTGCGGATGGCACCAGCCTGTTCAGCCTGGTGCGCAACATCGGATCGTCCATCGGCATTTCGGTGGTCTCGGCGGTGCTGACGCGCAACGTCCAGATCAACCATGCCGAATTGGGCGCGTCGATTTCGCCCTACAATCCCATGGTCCAGCAGATTTCGCCCCTGGCGGCGCAAGGGAATTCGGCGGCCCTGTCGCAGCTTGACCAGCTGGTGAACCAGCAGGCCCTGATGGTGTCCTATGTCGACGACTTCAAGCTGATGATGATGATCACGCTGGCCGCGATCCCGCTTGCCTTCCTGCTGAGCCGGCCGAAACCCCATGCAGGCGCCGCGCCGCATGCCGCGATGGCAGACTAACCATCGGGTCAAGCTTCGGTAATTTTGGGATTTTTGGCTCCGGCGGTAGGGATCGAACCTACGACCAATTGATTAACAGTCAACTGCTCTACCGCTGAGCTACGCCGGAACACGGGGGGGTCTATAGCAAGGCTCTTCGGGGGCGTCCAGAGCCAAATGCGGGAAAAATGTCAGGAGGAAGGACGGGCCGAAGTCGGAGGCGAAACCAAGGCAAAGGCAGTGGCAGTGCCGGCTTCAGGCGTGACGGAGACCCGCTTTCGTTCAAGAAGATCAACAAGATGGGCGATGACATTGCGCTCGGCGGCCGGCAACAGGGCCGGGGAGATGTCGGTATAGATCCGGCGCGTCAGCGTGGCCGTGTCGGCCGGGCCACCGGCAAGGGCGGAGAGGATCTGCGCCTCGCGCGACCGGCGATGCGCGGTCAGTTCCGCAAGTCGCCCCGAGGGGTCGGTCACGATCTCACCATGGCCCGGCATCATCTGCGACCAGCGTCGCGCCGACAGGCGCGCCAGGCTTTCCATGTAGGCGCCCATGTCGCCCTCGGGCGGCGAGACGATCGAGGTCGACCAGCCCATCACGTGGTCGCCCGAAAACAGCAGATCGCCCCAGGCCAGGCAGATGTGGTTGGCAAGATGGCCCGGCGTATGAATTGCCTCGATCTCCCATCCAGCGCCTGCCAGGCGCCGGCCGTCGCCCAGCCGTTCATCTGGGACGAAGGTCTCGTCTACGCCCTCGCCAGCCACGGCGAAGGGCGCAGCAAGGCGGGTTGCGACCTCGCGCTGTCCGTCAAGCGCCCGCCCGAAGGCGAAGACCGGAGCGCCGGTTCGCTCGGCGAGGATCGGTGCCAGCCCTGAATGGTCGCGATGGGCATGGGTGACGATGATCTGGCCGATCTTCTCGCCCGGATCCAGCCGGAAGAGGATCGCTTCAAGATGCGCGGGCAGGGCAGGGCCGGGGTCGATCACGGCGACCGTCCCTTCTCCCAGGAGCCATGTGTTCGTCCCTTCCGCCGTCAGGGGCGAGGGGTTGGGCGCCAGGACGTGACGCAGCCCGGCGGGCAGCTTTCCATCCATTGACCCTGCGGCTAGGATCGGTGCCATGTTCGCCCTCATCAAACCCTTCCTTCCGCGCGGACTTTATGGCCGCGCCGCGCTGATCCTCATCGTTCCGGTGGTGGCGATTCAGATCGTCGTGTCGCTGGCGATCATCCAGCGTCATTTCGAAGGTGTCACGCGCCAGATGACCGAAGGCGTCGTGAACGAGGTCAATCTGGTGCTGGAGGAGATCGACCATGCCGGCACCCTCGCCGAGGCACAGGCCCATATCGCTCGGATTGCCGCCCCTCTGACGATGCAGATCGACCTGCCGGCAGACAATGTGACGACCGAGGATAAACGCGACCTTTTCGATTTGTCGGGGCGGATCGTGATCGAGACGTTGCGCGCCGGCGTCCCGGGGCTCAGGGCCGTCAACCTTTCCACCGAGAACGACGACGTCAGGATGCTGGTCGATACCAGCCACGGCCCGGCATCGCTCACCGTATCGCGGCGGCGGGTGTCGGCCTCGAACCCGCATCAGCTCCTGGTCTGGATGATGCTCACCTCGGTGCTGATGACCGTCATCTCCTATGTCTTCCTTCGCAACCAGCTGCGGCCAATCAAGAAACTGGCAGAGGCCGCAGAGGCCTTTGGCAAGGGCCGTTCTGTGCCGTACCGTCCGCGCGGCGCGCTGGAGGTGCGGGCGGCAGGAGCGGCCTTCCTCGACATGCGGGCGCGGATCGAGCGACAGATCGAGCAGCGGACCCTGATGCTCTCGGGCGTCAGCCACGACTTGCGTACGCCGCTTACCCGGTTGAAGCTGTCGCTTGCCCTGATGCCCGACGATCCCGAGGTGCGCGAGGCCCTGCGCGACGTGGCCGACATGGAACGGCTGGTCGACGAGTTTCTCTCCTTCGCGCGCGGCGACGCGATGGAAGTGCCGGTCAGCACCGATCCGGTTGCCCTTGTCACACGCGTCGTCGAGAACGCCCAGAGAACCGGGCAGACGGTGGCGCTCACGATCGAGGGAGGGGGCGCTGCGCTGCTGCGTCCCGACGCCGTGGCGCGTGCGGTCGAGAACCTTGTCGGCAATGCCGCGCGGTTCGGCCGGCGGGTCGAGGTCTCGGTATCGGTCACGGAGCGGTCGGTCCGGATCTGCGTCGAGGACGATGGCCCCGGCATTCCGGAAGAACGCCGCGATGAGGCGCTGCGCCCCTTCACCAGGCTCGACGCGGCCCGCAACCCCAACAAGGGCGGTGGCGTCGGTCTTGGTCTGTCGATTGCCGCCGACATCGCCCGCAGCCATGGCGGAACGCTGACTCTGACGGAAAGCCAGAGGCTTGGCGGCCTCAAGGCCGAATTGATCCTCGCGCGCTAGAGAGGCGGCCCGGCCTCCCGACCAAGCGGATCGAGGATGCGTCCGCCTGCTGCGCGGGCATCGTCGCTGTCGTGGGTAACCAGGATCGCGGGAAGTCCTCGAGCGCGGATCTGATCAAGGACGAAAGCGCGGATCCGGGTGCGTAAATCGGCATCGAGCCGGGAAAAGGGTTCGTCCAGCAGAAGGGCATGGGGCTCGGCCAGAAGCGCGCGCATCAGGGCGATCCGGGCGCGCTGACCGCCAGACAGGGTGGCGGGGTCGCGATCGGCATAGCCGTGCAGGCCCGCCTGATCGAGCGCGGTCTCCACGGCCTGCCGCCGGGCCGCCTGTCCGTGGATCCTCGCCGGCAGCGCAAAGGCAAGATTGGAGCCGACCGATAGATGCGGGAACAGGACGTCGTCCTGAAAGAGAAGTCCGATCCGGCGCGCACGGGTCGGCAACGGGGTGACATCCTCGCCATCAAGCAGAACCCTGCCCGTCAGTCGGAACTCTGGCCCGAGAACGCCAAGGATGGCTGCAAGCGCCGTGGATTTCCCCGAACCCGACGGCCCCATGATCGACAGGACTTCGCCCGGCGCCACTGCAAGGTCGAGAGCGACGAGCGTCGCGCCGTCCTTGGTCACGCACAAGCTGTCAAGCACCAGTCCGGTCATGTGGCCCTCATCCCCTGGCGGTTGCGAAAGACGAGAGCTGGGATCGCCAAAGCCAGAAGGAAACCGGCGGCAGGCAAGAGCATCTGCAAGACGGCATAGGCGCCGATGATCCGCCGGTTTCCTCCCGAGGACAGGGCGACTGCCTCCGAGGTCAGAGTTGTGATCCGCCCGCCGCCGACCAGGAGTGTCGGCAGATACTGGCCCACTGAAACCGCAAGCCCAACCGCTGCAGCCGTCAGAACCGGGCGCAGCAGCATTGGCAGGCGCAATTGCCAGAAGGTTCGCGTCTCGCTTGCGCCGAGCGCGGCCGCCGCAAGGGCGATCCGCCCGTCCCAGGCTCGCCAGGGCGGAGCGAGCGACAGGAAGATATAAGGAAGCACGAACACCAGATGTGTGGCGGCGACCGCCAGCAACGTGTCAGCGGCCCCGATCGAAAGGAAAAGCACCTGAAGCCCAGGCAGGAATGCCGTCTGGGGCACGATCAGTGGCAGATAGAGAAGCCACATCGCCGCGGTGCCGGGGGCAAGCCGGAACCGCGCTTCGGCTTCCAGACAGCCGAGGCAAAGGGCAAGGGCTGCGCCGGTCGAGATCAGTGCGATCAACAGGGTCGTGCCCCCGGTGGCCGTCAGGCTTGGTGCGGTGCGCATCCAGGTCGCAAGGCTCAAGGGCGATGGTAGCGCCTGGGGGAAGGGCCAGAGGCCCGCCACCGACCAAAGCCCCATGCCGATCATCCCGCCGCCGACGAGGAAAACGATGATTAGCGCCGACGTCGTAGCGCCGGGCGCGATGAGACGGTCAACCGTCTGACAGCGCCGCCCGCTTTCGGCCCAATGACGCCCGATCCGGGCGATCGGGCGTTCGGCAAGTCGTGCCAGCACCAGCACGGTCGCGACCAGCGCGAGTTGGAGGAGCGCCCCGGCCGCCGCCGGTCCGCGCCAGGACAGATCGGGATGCATCATCCAGGCGGTGACCTGAACCGAAAGCGGGGGCGGAAGGCTCGGGCCGAGGATCACGCCCATGTCCACCGCTGTCGTCGCATAGCCAAGAACCGCATAGACCGGCAGGCGGAGTTGTGGCCAGACAGCCGGCAGAACGGCCAAAAGCCAGCCCCAGACCCGCCCGTAGCCGAGGCTCTGCGTCAGCATCATGCGGCGCGCCGCGTCGGCCTGCGGCAGGGCCGCGAGCAGCATCAGAAGCAGGAATGGTATTTCCTTGACCACGAGCCCGAGCGTCAGCGCAATTCCGGCCGTATCGTTCAGGATCAGAAGGTCGGGCGGTGTTGACCATCCTGTTGCCCAGGGCGAGAGAAGCCGGGCGATCCAGCCCGAGGGTGCGATCAGGAAGGCCAACCCGAGGGCCGCCGCCGCATGGGGCAGGGCCAGAAGCGGCGAGAGCGCGTGCATAAGGAGGCCGAAGCGCCGTCCGCCGTGCAACGCTGCGACGATCGCGAGGCTGACGGCAACGGCAAGCACGGTCGAGACAACCCCGGTCACCAGCGACAACCGGATCGCGCCACCAAGGCCCGGCCAGTCGATAAGTCGTTCGATGGCATCGGTTCCGATCAGCGGCAGCACAGTGCCTGCAAGGCCCGCAACGACCGGCCCCGCCATCAGAAGCAGCGTCAGCGTCGGGATCTGGCGCAGGACGGAGGCCTGGCTCAAGGGGCCACACCGTAGCGCGTAATCCAGTCTGCGGCGATCCGCGTCATCCAGCTGGCATGTGGCTCCAGCAGCACCGGACGAAGCGCTTGTGGCGGCAGCGTCGCAACCCCCAGCTTCAGCCCTTCGAACCGGGCGCGGTCAGCGGCCGACAGGGCATCGAGGTTCAGGACCGTCTGAAAGCCGAGAACGTCGGGGTCCTGCGCCCGCGCCTGCACTTCCGGGTCAAGCAGGAGGTTGGCGATGACCAGCGCCCCGGCGCGGTGGGCGGCGTTGAAGGGGATGGCGACGAAGCTTGCATTGCCGATGGTGCCGTCCCGCCAGATCATGGTGCGCACCGTATCCTGCAACTCGCCCGCCGCTATCGCAGCCGAGGCGCGACCTGGATTGAAGGCAAAGGAAAGATCGGTCTCGCCATCGGCCAGCAGCTGTCCAAGCGCCGGCTCGTTGGCGGGATAAGCCTTGCCTTGCCGCCACAGCGACGGGGTGATCGCATCGAGCCAGGCCCAGAGTGGCGCGGTCGCGGCGGCATAGTCGGCGTCACCGACCGGCTTGAGCAGTACGGCCGGGTCGGGCGTGACGTCGTAGAGCACCTGCTTGAGAAAGGTCGCGCCCAGATAGTCTGGCGGCTGCGGATAGGTGAAGCGGCCCGGATTGGCCTTGGCCCAGTCGAGAAGGGCCGAGGCAGAGGCAGGCGGCTGGGGCAGGCGGGCGCTGTCATACTCGAAGACAAGCTGTGCCATCGCCCAAGGGCTTTCCAGCCCTCCGGTCGGCTCGGTGAAGTCCATCACGGTTGCGGGTTTGCCGACGGCATCTACCAGGGGCCAGTTGGGCAGGTCCTCGGCGAAGGGGCCGAACAACAGGCCCGTGCCTTTCATGGCCGCGAAGTTCTCGCCATTGATCCAGATGAGGTCCACCGCGCCGCCCGACGTCTTGCCGGCTTGTCTTTCAGCCAGCACGCGTGCGACGGCATCAGCGGTGTTGGCCAGCTTCACCTGCTCGAGGCGAACGCCGTAGCGTGTCTCTGCCTGTTGCCCGACCCAAGCGATGAAGTCGTTGATCTTCGGATCTCCGCCCCAGGCGTGCCAATAGACTGTCTGACCCCGTGCCTCGGCCAAGACGGCCTCCCAGTCCATGGGGGCCGGACCTGCCCAGGCGGGCAGGGCAAGGCACAGGGCGGCGGCGGTCAGCATGTCGCGGCGGGTCGGCATCGGCTTCCTTCTCGGCAAGGGCGCTCGTCCGGCCCATCCATCGGAGCCACAAGATGCCGCGCATGGCGTCGCTGGCAAGGCCCGTCATGGTCACAGCCGGTTGCAAGCGTCCTTCCCATCTGGAAGTTTCGCAAGAAGGGAGACCGGGATGCTGGATGCGGCGATGCGGCGGGTGATCGACCCGCCTCTTAACGGGATCGGGCGAAAGCTCGCGGCGCGGGGCGTTACGGCCAACGCGGTGACTTTGGCCGGCCTTGGCTTCGGTCTTCTGGCGGCGGCGCTCATCGCCCTCGGCGCTCCAGCAGCCGCGCTCCTGCCGTTGGCGCTGTCGCGGCTGGCCGACGGATTGGATGGAGCAATCGCGCGAAGCGTGGGCAAGACCGATTTCGGCGGGTTTCTCGACATCACCTGCGACTTTCTCTTTTACGCCGCCGTGCCGCTTGGCTTCGTTCTGCTCGATCCCACGGCCAACGCGCTGCCGGGCGCCACATTGCTGGCCAGCTTCTACGTGAACGGGGCGAGCTTTCTGGGCTTCGCCATCCTTGCCGCAAAGCGCGGCATCGAGACGCGGCAGCAGGGCGAGAAATCGCTCTACTACAGTGCCGGGCTGTTGGAAGGGACCGAGACGATCCTGTTCTTTGTCGCCATCTGCCTCTTCCCAGCTTTGTTTCCCCTGTTTTCATGGGGTTTTGCCGCGCTTTGCCTCGTCACGGCGACGGCGCGGGTTCTGCTGGCGTGGCGGCTCTTCCGCGGTTAGAGTTTTCGGGCATCTTGCCACAAGAAAATCTGTAACGAGTGATTTCGGCGACGGGCCGCTCTTGCCGTGCAGGACCTCATGTGGCAAACCCGAATCTGCGAAAACTAGACGGAAGAGTTCAGTTATGACGGACTTCGCCACCCGCCGCACGATGATGGTCGATACGCAGGTCCGCCCATCGGACGTGACCAAGTTTCCCATCATCGAAGCGATGCTGACGATCCCGCGCGAGGCCTTCGTGCCGGCCAGCCTGCGGGAAGCGGCCTATGTCGGGGAAAATCTCGAGATTGCGCCAAACCGGGTCGTTCTGGATCCGCGCACGCTGGCCAAGATCCTTGATGCCGTCGATATCTCGCCAAGCGATCTGGTGCTCGATGTCGGCTGCGGCCTTGGCTATTCCTCAGCCGTCGTCGCTCGTCTGGCCGAGGCAGTGATTGCCGTGGAAGAAGATGCGGCGCTGGTTTCGGAGGCCGAACTCGCGCTGGCGGGGCAGGGCGTGGACAATGTCGTCGTCTTCACCGGGCCGCTTTCGGCGGGTTCTGGCAAGCATGGCCCCTATGACGTGATCCTGCTGCAGGGCGCGGTCGAGACGGTTCCGGAGTCGTTGCTGGCTCAGCTCAAGAACGGTGGTCGAATCGCGGCCATCTTCATGTCGGGCGCGCTGGGGACGGTTCAGATCGGCCTCAAGGCAGATGGCGTGGTGACGTGGCGGTCAGTGTTCAACGCCTCTGCCCCGGTGCTGCCGGGCTTCGAGGCACGGCACGCCTTCGCTTTGTAAGACAGGACTGGAATAGATGAAGGCCGCGCGCACCGTGAAACCAATCCGTTCAATCCTGGCGGCGGCTCTGCTGGCCTGTTCGTGCCTGACGCCGGCCTGGTCCGAGACGTTGACGGACGCACTGGTATCTGCCTACCGCAACTCGAACCTGATCGAGCAGAACCGCGCTGTCCTTCGCGCCGCCGACGAAGACGTGGCGCAGGCTGTCGCCTCTCTGCGCCCGGTGATCCAGTTCGTCACCTCGGGCCAGTATGGCTACAACGAGACCATTACCTCGCTTGGCCTTCCGGTCACTGTCGAGGGGACGACCGGCAACTACGGCCTGCAGGCTTCGATGACGGTCTACGATTTCGGCCGTACCCAATATGCCATAGAAGCTACGCGGCAGACGGTTCTGGCCACGCGCGAGGCGCTTCTGCAGGTCGAGCAGCAGGTTCTTTTGGCGGCCATCAGCGCTTTTGTGGATGTGCGCCTTCAACAGGAAATCGTGGCGCTGCGCGAGAACAACGTGCGGGTGCTGAGTGAAGAGCTGAAAGCCACGCAGGACCGGTTCGATGTCGGCGAAGTCACGCGCACCGACGTCGCTCAGGCGCAGTCGAGCGTCGCCGAGTCGGAGGCGAACCTTGTCGCCGCGCAGGGTGCGCTTGCTTCGGCACGGGAACGCTACAAGGCGGCGACAGGCAATTACCCGGGCAACCTGACCGCTCCGCCGCCGCCACCGCGCACCGCCGCGACATTGGACGAGGCCAAGCAGATCGCGCTTCGGACCCATCCGGCCATTCGCCAGGCTCAATACCAGGTCGCCGCAGCCGACTTCGGCGTGCAGCGCGCGAAGGCCAACATGCGCCCTTCGATCAGCGGTACGGCGCAGCTGTCGGTCAATGACGGCGGCTTCCAGGAAAACGGTCTTGGGATGCAGTTCAGCCAGACCCTTTATGCCGGCGGTCAGCTTGCGTCGATCATGCGTCAGGCAATCGCCAACAGCGACGCGCAGAAGGCCAATTTGGCGCAGCAAGGCGTCGTCGTTGCGCAGGATGTGGGCATCACCTGGGCAGACCTCGATGCCGCCGAGGCGTCGCTGACCTCGACCGAGCAGCAGATTGCCGCGGCCGAGATCGCCTTCGAAGGCGTCCGCGAAGAGGCGAATCTGGGCGCCCGGACGACGCTCGACGTGCTGGACGCAGAGCAGACGCTGCTCGATGCCCGCGCCTCGCGGCTGCGGGTGCTGGCCACGCGCTATGTCAGCACCTACAGCCTGCTTGCCTCGATGGGGCTGCTGACGGTTGACCACCTGAAGCTTGGAATCCCGACCTACGATCCCGCGGCCTACTACAACGCGGTGCGCAACGCCCCGGCCCACAGCGCCCAAAGCAAGAAGCTTGATCGGATCCTCAAGACCATCGGCCAGGACTGACCCGTAGCTGATCGCGAAACGACGGATTTCCGCTCTGGCTGTTGTGTCAGGCGCAAAGCGGGACTACCATCTGTGCGAGGCTGCAAGAGGCGCGCATGTCGGAACCGATGACGAATGTCGAGATCGAGGATGTGCTGTCCTCTATTCGCCGGCTCGTATCGGAGGATTTTCGCGCGCCGCCGTCAGGCCACGTAAAGACAGTGGAAAAGCTGGTCCTGACGCCGGCCCTGCGGGTCGTCTCCGACAATGACGCGGCCGAGGAGCCGGTTGATCTCCATTCGATCATTACGACCGAGGCTGCAGCGGCCGTCGTCGAAACGGCCCTCTCTTCGGCGCAAGACGAATGGGAACCGGATGGCAGCGAGCCCGGCGCTTCGGACTGGGCGTCGCAGTGGAATGTCGAACGCGACCGCATGGTGCGCCTGCATCTCGGCCAAGCCGGGGGCGCGGCCGTTTCGGAAGAAGATGGGGCCGAGCCGGTCGAGGACGATCCGAAAGTCCGTTTCCGTGCCGAAGCAAATGACGACAGCGCGTTCCTTGCCGAGGACGAAGTGGCGCCCGGCGAAGACGATCTGCGCGAGATGGTGCGCGAGATCATCCGGGAGGAGCTTCAGGGCGAGTTGGGAGAGCGGATCACCCGCAGCGTTCGCAAGCTCGTCCGCGCCGAGATCAACCGGGCTCTGGCGATGCACGACATCCGCTGATCCCCGAAACCGCAGAATGCAAGAGGCGCGCCGACAAGGCGCGCCTCTTGGTTTCCGGGACCGCAGATTGCGATCAGGCCGCCTCGGCCTCGAGTTCCAGCGCGTGGCGACGTTCGCTTTCCTCGCGCGACAGCGCGACCGAGGTGCGCACACCCTTCGCCACAAATTCCATCAGGCCCTTCACGACCCGCTCGTTCGGGTCGATCCCGGCGCAGGACAGCACTTCGCGCCCGTCGCGCGAGCGCGCCCACCGGGCGATCTGATCGGGACCGTTCCCGTATTTCTTGTCATCCGCGATCGCGTCGTCGAGCGCGGCAAGTACCACGGCGGCAAACAGCTTCCGGGCCCGCTGACCCTGCTCGAAATTGAAAGCCGTGCCGTCAACGAAATCGACCATCTCGTCGTCCTTTTTCTTGCTCTTGCGTTTTGGGCGTGCCGCGGAATATGGCAATTGCGGCGCGATTCGGGTGCTCTGGTTTGGAATGACTGTCATGCATCCTTAGCATGGCTCATAGGCCCTGACTACATGATCTGGTCGCATTGCCAGCCATTCGGACCCGAGATATAGGGGCGGGCAAACGCACTTCAACCCTTTGTCAAGGTTTTGCCACAAATGGCGAAGATCAACGGAAACGAAATCCGACCCGGTTTTGTGCTGGAACATGATGGCGGTCTGTGGGCCGCGGTTAAGGTTTCCCACGTCAAGCCCGGCAAGGGCGGCGCCTTCGCGCAGGTCGAAATGAAGAACCTCCGCGACGGCCGGAAACTGAACGAACGGTTCCGTTCGGAAGACAAGGTCGAAGAGGTCCGGCTCGACAACAAGGAGCAGCAGTTCCTTTACGAAACCGACGGGCGACTGGTGTTCATGGATGCCGAAACCTTCGAGCAGATCGAGATCGATGCAGAACTTCTGGGCGACCGCCGGCCGTTCCTGCAGGACGGCATGACCGCGATTGTCGAATACTTCGGCGATGAGCCGCTGTCGGTCCGTCTGCCGCAGAAGGTCCGCTGCACGGTTGTCGAGACCGAGCCGGTGGTGAAGGGCCAGACCGCCGCAAACAGCTACAAGCCCGCCGTGCTCGACAATGGCGTGCGGCTGATGGTGCCCCCTTTCATCAGTCAGGATGAGGAAATCTGGGTCCATACCGAGCTGATGGAATACTCGGAGCGCGTCTGAGCTCTTCCGATCCGATTTTTCTGCGAAAAATCAGAAATTTCGTTCAGGCATCCAGCCAGACCTGCGCCGCACCGGCCTGCATCGGCCCTTCGGCGCGGTCGAAGCGCAGATGCGCCAGCGCCCGGTCGCCCGACCGAGTAAAGAGCGTGCCCGCTTCCTTACCGTCCGACAGCACGGACGTGCCTGGCGCGGCCTCCCCCGCGATCCGCACCCGCGCGAGACCCTTGCGCAGGTCCGTCTTGTGCTTCATCCGCGCGGTCACTTCCTGGCCGACGTAGCAGCCCTTGCGGAAATCGACGCCGTGCAGGCGTTCAAATCCCGCCTCGAGGATGTAGCTGTCCTCAGGCACGAGTTCGATGCCGGTCTCGGGGATCAGATGCTCGACACGGATCGCGTCCCAGTCGATCGATGGCGCGACGCCCGGTTCGGAGGAGTAGAGCCTCCAGCCAAGCGCGGGATGGCGCGGATCGGCCATCGCCCCCGCGGGCGCGTCGCCAAGCCCGCGCTGGACATGTAGCGGCAGCACCTCCAGCGCCACATCCGCGCGCAAGCGGTACATCGTCAGCCGTTTCAGCAGGGCGGGGGCGAGGTCCGACTTCACGTCGATCAGGTAACGCTCGCCTGTGTTCACGACGAAGAAGTCGGCGAGATACTTGCCCTGCGGCGTCAGGAGCGCCGCCCAGACGATGCCCGCTGCCTTCTCGAGCGGGCGAACCTCGTTCGACACGAGCCCGTGCAGGAAATGGATGGCATCCGCCCCCGAAAGCCCGATCACCGTCCGGTCTGCCGCCGCCTCGCCCTGCATCGTGTGCTCCTGTGCTGGATAAAAGGATAAGGAGCGGGCCGGGAAGGTACAATGCCCGCCGGTTGACCTCGTCGGGACCTCAGCCTAGGCAGGAGATCTGCTCAGGAGACCGCCGATGCCGAACCTCGCCCATGGACGCCCCTATCTGGCCATCCCCGGCCCCTCGACGATCCCCGAGCGGGTGCTGCAGGCGATGAACCGGGGCGCGCCGAACATCTATGCCGGTGCTCTGCACGACATGGTGGCGGGTCTCTGGCCCGATCTGAAGGCGCTCGCGGGTACGACTGGCGATGTGGCGGTCTATATCGGCAATGGCCATGCGCTCTGGGAAGCTGCCAACACCAACCTCTTTTCCCGCGGGGAAAAGGCGCTGGTGCTCGCCTCGGGTCTCTTCGGCCATGGCTGGGCCAACAGCGCCCGCGGGCTTGGGGTCGAGGTGGCCCTGCTCGATTTCGGCCCGGCGCCGATGGATCTCGACCGCGTCGAGGATGCGCTCAGGGCCGACCGGACGCGCGAGATCCGCGCGGTGCTGATGACGCAGACGGATACGGCAAGCTCGGTGAAGAACGATGTCGCGGCGGTCCGCAGCGTGCTCGACGCGCTCGGGCATCCGGCGCTTCTTGCCGTCGACTGCATCGCCACGCTTGGTTGCGACGAATACCGGATGGACGACTGGGGGGTCGATCTGACCATTGCCGCCAGCCAGAAGGGGCTGATGACGCCGCCGGGGATCGGGTTCCTGTGGATGTCGCCGCGCGCCATGGCAGCAAGTGAAAGCGCCGGGCTGCGCACGCCCTATTGGGCCGTTGGTCCGCGGGCGCGTCCGACCGAGTTCTGGCAGTATTTCTGCGGCACGGCGCCAACGCATCACCTGTTCGGCCTGCGTGCGGCGCTCGACATGATCGGCGAGGAAGGCCTGCCGAATGTCTGGGCGCGGCATCACCACCTGGCCCGGGCGGTCTGGGCGGCGGTCGAGGCCTGGGGACGCGGCAATCCCGAGATCCGGCTGAACGTGGCCGATCCCGCCTGTCGCGGCTGGTCAGTCACCTCGGTGCGCATGGGGGCGCCGCATGCGACCCGCCTGCGCGACTGGACCGAGACCCAGGCGGGCGTGACGCTCGGCATCGGCCTTGGCATGTCAGAGCCGGGCGATCCCCATGGCGACGGTTTCCTGCGCATCGCCCATATGGGGCATGTGAACGCCCACATGACGCTCGGCGCACTGGCCGTGGCCGAGGCGGGCATGCAGGCGCTCGACATCCCGCACGGGACCGGCGCTCTCGAGGCGGCTGCGGCGGTGATTGCCAGCTGAGCCCGGGGCGCGCGGGGTTACTGGCCGTGCTTGGCCAGCCACTCCTGCATCCAGGCGATCTCGGCCTCCTGGGCCGCGATGATATTCTCGGCGAGCTTCCGCACCTCGGGATCGGTGCCGTATTCCAGTTCGATCTTCGCCATGGCGACCGCGCCCTGATGGTGGCCGATCATGCCACGGACGAAGTCGATATCGGCATTGCCTGTGAATTCGATCATCATGGCGTCATGCATGGCGCTATTGGCCGCCAGAAAGGCTTCGGTCGACGGGGCCTCCGCCCCCGAGGCCATGTGGTTCATGTCATGGCCCGACATGGTTTCCTGGGCCAGGGCAGGCAGGGTCAGGGCGGCAAGGGCAAGTGGGATTGCGAACAGTCGCATCGGGGTCTCCTCTGGATCTAATGCGCGCAGCCTGCCGCCTTCCAACCGTTGGAAGGCCAATCAGCTTTTCGTGAGGTCCACTGCGGCGGTCAGGGCCAGCGGCAGCGCCTCGGCCAGCCGGTCCAGGTCCTCTGGGCGTCCGCAACTGATACGGATGCAGCGGTCCATCGGCGCAACGAAAGGCATGCGGATGAAGACGCCGCGCTCGATCAGTTGCGCCAGCACCGATCGGGCAAAGGCGCCATCGCGACCGCAATCGATGGTCACGAAATTGGTGGCCGAGGGCAGGGGCGACAGCTGGTTGGCCCGCGCGATCTCTGCGATCCGATCACGTGCGGATGCGACCTCGGCCTGCACTTGGGCCAGCCAGTCCCGATCCGCCAGCGCCGCGATGGCGCCCGCCTGGGCGATGCGGCCAAGACCGAAATGGTTGCGCACCTTGTCGAAGGCGGCGATCACGCCCGGTGCGCCGATGGCATAGCCCACGCGCAGCCCCGCCATGCCGTAGCCCTTGGAGAAGGTGCGCATCCGGATCACACGGGGATTGTCGGGATCAACTTTGGGCGCAGTGCCCTCGGGCGCAAATTCCAGATAAGCCTCGTCAAGGATCAGAAGGGTTCCATCCGGCACCTCTTCGATCATCCGCTCGACATTCCCGGCCTTGTGCCAGGTGCCCATGGGGTTGTCGGGGTTGGCGAAGTAGATGAGCTTCGGGCGGAGCGCCTGCGCCGCCGCGATCAGCGCTTCCGGATCCTCGCGGTCGTCGCGGTAGGGGACCTTGTGGAGCGTGCCCCCAAAGCCCGCGACGTGGAAGTTGAAGGTCGGATAGGCACCGTCCGAGGTCACAACTTTGTCGCCCGGCCCTATGGTCAGCCGCACCAGCAGGCCCAGAAGCCCGTCTATGCCTTCCCCCGGCATCACATGGGCCGACGTCACCCCCAGATGTGTAGCGAGCGCCGCGCGCAGGTCATGCGCCTCGGGGTCACCATACATCCAGATGTCGCGGGCGGCCTCGGCCATCGCCTCGACGGCTTTGGGCGAGGGGCCGAAGACATTCTCGTTGGCGCCAAGCCGGGCGGCGAAGGCGCGGCCCATGCGCCGCTCCTGCGTCTCGGGGCCGACGAAGGGCACGGTGGCGGGGAGGCTGTCGACGAGTGGGGTGTAGCGCGGTCCGGTCATGCGGGCATGTCACCTGGAAGGGATTGGTTGCGCAAGGCCCGGCGGCGGCGGAGGGGGCTTTCCGCCCCCTCTTGGCCTGTCGGCCAATTCACCCCCGAGGATATTTGAGAACAGAAGACGCTCAGCCGATTTCGGCGAGGCGCTTCAGCGCTGCTTGGATCTTCGCGGCTTCTTCCTCGCGGGCTTCCAGATTGCCGCGGGCCTCGTCGACCACATCTTCCGGGGCGGAGGCGACGAAGTTGGGGTTGTTCAGCCTGCCCTTGAGGCCGCCGATCTCTTTCCCGAGCTTGTCCAGCGCCTTGGACAGGCGTGCCTTCTCCTCGGCGATGTCGATCACACCTTCAAGCGGCAGGGCGAAGGCGCCGCCCTCCACCGGGATCGTCACCGCGCCCTTCGGGGCTGTGGCAGCCGAGGTGATCGCCTCGATCCGGGCGAGGCGTTTAATGAGCGCCTCGTTGCGAGCGAGCGCACCCCTGCCCGCCTCGTCGAGGCCGAGATTGACCATGTCGAGCTTGAGGCCCACCGGCACATGCATCTCGGCGCGGGCCGAGCGGATTTCGTCTATAAGGCCGGTGACCCAGGTCATCTCGCGCATCGACGCGGCATCCACAAGCTCCTCGCCGTAGGTCGGCCAGTCGGTATGGACGAGCATCTTGTGGCGCTCGCCGGTCGTCTGCCACAGCTCCTCGGTCACGAAGGGCATGATCGGGTGGAGGAGGATCATGCACTGATCGAGAACCCAGGCCATGGTCTGGCGGGTTTCCTCGGCCTGAGCGCCGTCGAAAAGCGGCTTGGCGAATTCGACATACCAGTCGCAGACCTTGCCCCAGACGAAGGCGTAAAGCGCGTTCGCCGCCTGGTCGAAGCGGAACTCGTCCAGGGCCGCATCGACCTCGGCCCGCACGCGCGCCGTCTCGCCGATGATCCAGCGGTTGACGGTGGCGGTGGCCGCAGGGGGTGCCACTTGGGTTTCGTGGCCTTCCCAGACGTTGTTCATCTCGGCAAAGCGGCAGGCATTCCAGAGCTTCGTGCCGAAATTGCGATAGCCGGCAATGCGTTGCGTCGACAACTTCAGGTCGCGGCCCATTGCTGCCATCGCGGTCAGGGTGAAACGCACGGCATCGGCGCCGAATTCGTCGATCAGCTCCAGCGGGTCGAGGACGTTGCCGAGCGACTTCGACATCTTTTTGCCCTTCTCGTCGCGGACGAGGGCATGCACATAGACGGTGCGGAAGGGAACCTCGTTCACCACGGCCAGTTGCATCATCATCATCCGGGCGACCCAGAAGAAGATGATGTCGAAGCCGGTCACGAGAACGCTGGTCGGGAAGTAGCGCTTCAGCTCCGGCGTCGCCTCCGGCCAGCCGAGCGTGCCGATCGGCCAGAGACCCGAGGAGAACCAGGTGTCGAGAACGTCGGGGTCGCGCCAGACCGGATAGACGATATGGGTCGGGTCCTGAGACACGGCGTAGTCGGCCAGCCCCTGCGCCAGCACGTCCATCGCCGCCTGGCGGTCGGCGACCTCGACCACGCGGGCATGGTTCATGGGATGGGGCAGGGCGGCGAGATCATCCTTGAACTTCTCGCCCACGGCCTCGACCGAGGCCGCGCAGTGATGGATCGGCACGGCGGTCGAGGGCAGGTCGGTCAGGATCTCGGTCAGCTCGACCTCGTCCAGCGCCTCGTCGCCCTCGTCGTCACGGAAGCCGGGGGCGGCCAGCGGCAGGCCGTACCAGACCGGGATCTGGTGGCCCCACCAGAGCTGGCGGCTGATGCACCAGGGCTCGATGTTCTCCAGCCAATGGAAATAGACCTTGGCATCGCGCTCGGGCAGGATCTGGGTGTCGCCGTTGCGCACAGCGTCGATGGCGGGCTGCACGATCTTCGCGGTGTCGACGAACCACTGGTCGGTCAGCATCGGCTCGATGACCACCTTCGAGCGGTCGCCGAAGGGCTGCATGATCGGCTTGTTCTCGACCACGGGCACCCGTTCGAGATGCTCGGAGTTGGTTTCGGGATCGATGGACTTGACCAGCACCGTCACCGCCAGGCCTTCAGCGGTGATCGCCTCGACCACGCGCTTGCGCGCCTCGAACCGGTCGAGACCGCGCAACTCGTCCGGGACGAGGTTGATGGCATCCACCTCGGTTTCCGTGAAGGCCGCGCCACGGGCAATTGCCATCGCCTTGGCCGCTTCTTCGGCATAGGGCGCGCCGTCGTCGCGCATTGTGCCCTTGGTGTCCATCAGCCGGTAGAGGGGAATGCCGTTCCGCTGCGCCACGCCATAGTCGTTGAAGTCATGCGCGCCGGTGATCTTGACCGCGCCCGAGCCGAAGGTCGGGTCGGGGTATTCGTCGGTGATGATCGGGATCAGGCGGCGGTGTTCCTTGGGGCCGACCGGGATCTCGCAGAGCATGCCCACGATCGGGGCATAGCGTTCGTCCGACGGGTGCACGGCCACCGCGCCGTCGCCCAGCATCGTTTCGGGTCGGGTCGTGGCGATCGAGATGTAGTCGCGGACCTCGTCCAGCACGACCTTGCCTTCCGCATCCTTCTCGACATAGCGGTAGGTCGCGCCGTTCGCGAGCGGGTATTTGAAGTGCCACATATGACCCTTCACCTCGATATTCTCGACCTCGAGGTCAGAGATCGCCGTCTCGAAATGCGGGTCCCAGTTCACCAGCCGCTTGCCGCGATAGATCAGGCCCTTCTCATAGAGATCGACGAAGACCTTGATGACCGCGTCGTGGAAGTTCCCGGTCTCGCCTTCGGGGGCGTTCGGGGCGCCGGACATGGTGAAGGCGGTGCGGTCCCAGTCGCAGGAAGCGCCAAGGCGCTTCAGCTGGCCGAGGATGGTCGATTCCGACTTCTGCTTCTGTTCCCAGACCTTTTCGAGGAAGGCGGCGCGGCCCAGTTCACGGCGCGAGGGCTGCTGCGTGCGGGCCAGTTCGCGCTCGACCACCATCTGGGTCGCGATGCCGGCATGGTCGGTGCCGGGCTGCCAGAGCGTGTCGTCGCCGCGCATCCGGTGCCAGCGGGTCAGGATGTCCTGCAGCGTGTTGTTGAACGCGTGGCCCATGTGGAGCGAGCCGGTCACGTTCGGCGGCGGGATCATGATGGAGAAGGGCGGCGCGCCCGGCTTGGCGTTGGCGCCGGCGCGGAAGGCGCCCCGGCTGTTCCACATCGCGTAGATCCGGTCTTCGGCCTCGGCGGCGTTGAAGGTCTTTTCCATCGGCATCGGTCTGGCCCCGCTTGTTCCGCGCTGGTGTCTACCGCGCGCGGGCAGGAAGGGGAAGCGGATTGCGGGCGAAGACTGCCTTCGCCCGCACCGTAGAGGGGTCAGAAGACCGGCCGCCCGGCGAGCGCCTGCGCCATCAGTCCGAAGGTCAGAAGGGCGTAAGTGGCGCCTGACAGCCAGACAATCGTGCGCCCCGGTCCGGCCGGCAGCAGATAGGCCACCAGAAGGCCGATCAACGGCAGGCCGTGCATGGCATGGGTGGCGAAGAAATGCGCCACGCGCAGGTCGCCGACCGTTCGCGACCAGCCCATGACCGGCACGCGGGGATCGCCGGGTTGCGGCGTGCCGACGAAATGCCCGGTGCCCTGCGCGAGGACGCTGGCGGCGATCACGGTCAGAACGAAGGTCAGGACCAGCCCGAGCGCGACCGACAGGTGCAGCGCCGGGGTCAGGCCGGTTGCACCGTTTCGCCAGATCAGGATGCCCCAGACGAGGCTCGCCGAGGTCAACGTGATCGCGATGATCCCCATCAGCGGATAGAGTGCGGCCCAGACCGGGGTCGAGATGTTGAAATGCGATCCGGTCCCAAGCGCCGCCGCGCCACCGATCCAGGTCATCTCGGCCAGGATGCAGGCGATCACTACCGCCGTGAAGGCGCGAAATGACAGGGCGGCGCGTGTCGTGTCCGGTATCCAGCGGGCGAAGAAGGCGAGCGTCACGACGTAGATGAACAGGGCGATCTCAAATTTCAGCGGCTTCAGCCAGATCGGCTCGCCTAAATGGCTGCGGTCGTCGAGCCAGAGCGCAGCCGAGGTCGGGATTACAGACAGAAGCAGGAAGAGCGCCAAAGTCGTCAGGGCCGGTGCATCGGCGCGCATCTGGTCGAGGAGGTTTACGCGGGGCGGGGCGAAGGCAAGGGCGGTCATGCAGGGAACTCCGTTTGGCTGGGGGTGCCGGCGCGGCGGGCAAGGCGAAGCGCCGAGAAGGTGAGGAACCCAGCCGGCCCGAAGAGGAAAGTCAGGGCGAGGCAGGGCAGGACGAGGAGGTGAGACACACCTTCCGCCCGGGCGGTGCGCGTGATCCAGGCGCCGACGAACAGGTCGAAGGCGAGGTAATGCACCCAGCCCGCCAGCGCGATCTGCGGCTGGTCGAACAGGGCCATGACATTCGGCAGCGTGTCGAAGCCACCATTGGCGCGCGACCAGAAGGCAAGGACAAGCGCCGTGTAGCCGACCGACAGCGTCAGCGGGATCGCCCAGCCGGAAATCCGGTCCGACCAGCGCGGCGAAAGCGGCGACAGGGCCAGCACGATCCAGCCGACCAGTGCAAGGAGATTGGCGGCAGAGAAAAACAGGTCGGGGTCGGGCATCTTGCACTCCATCTTGACAGTGGACAGATGCAAGGATGGCGAGGTTCTTGTCAGTGTCAAGATAAAAATTTGACAGTGACAAGATCTGGACGTAAGCAGTCGCCATGACCGAGACCGATGCTGACAGCCGACCCCGTTACCATCATGGAGACCTGCACGCCGCGCTTCTGGCCGCCGGAGAGGCTGAGCTTGCCGAAGCAGGGATTGAGGCTTTCTCGCTCCGCAGCGTAGCCCGGCGGGCAGGAGTCAGCCACGCCGCCCCCGCGCATCATTTCGGCGATGTGCAGGGCCTCCTGTCAGCGCTGGCGGCTGAAGGCTTCCGCCTGTTTCTGGCCGCGCAGATGGCGCGTCAGAAGCAGGCGGCGGATGACCCGCGAAGCCAGATGCTTGCGGCCGGTCTTGGCTATGTCGACTTTGCGCTGGCGCGTCCGGCCCTGTTCCGGCTGATGTTTTCCTCTGACCGGCCAGTCTTCGAAACCGATCCGCTCTGCTCCACCTCGGAGGCCGCCTTCCGCCATCTCGAAGGTGGAGTTGCGGCGCTCGGCAGCAAAGACCCGCTGGACATCGCCGCCATTTGGGCAACCGCGCATGGCATCGCCGATCTGCTGGCATCCGGGCGCTTGAAGCCGCTCATGGCGCTTGGTCCGCAGGCGCGCGACGCGGCGGTGGCAGAGATCCTGCGCCGCGTTTTGCCGGCTCCCAGCCCCTAGAAGGGCTGGATCGAGTAAAGAACCGCGACAGCAACGACCGCAAGCAGAACCAGTTCCCGCCGGTCGGGGCGGCGGGTCAAAAGTCGTCGCACGAAATCGGGCTCGACGGTCACGGGAGCGGCGGGCAAGGGCGCGGGACTCGGCGGAATGTTGGATCGCAGGTGTACGGGATGTGGGGGGGCGGGCTGAAACAGCCGCTCCTGCTCCGCAGTGGCCTGCCCAGCCAGCGAAGGCGGCTGCACCTCGGCCCGCATCCGGCGGTAAATCTCGGATGTCCGCGCCAGCTTTTCGGCCTGGGATTCGGGCAGCTTGCTCATGGTGCCATTCTACACCGCCCGGTCGATCCGCGTCGACAGGTGGATCAGGCTTTCCGAGGACCTGACTCCGGTCATCGCGCCAATCTGGTCGAGGACCGTGTCGAGGATCGTGGTCGTCGGCGCGGCGATCTGCAGGAGAAGGTCGAAACGCCCGGACGTGGTAAATACCCGCTCCACCTCGGGAATCGCCTTCAGCCGCGTCAGGATGTTGGCCTGCGCCCGCGGTTCGACCGTCAGCAGGACCGAGGCGCGGAGCCGCCCTTCGCGTGCAGCTTCGCCCAGCTTGATCGTGTAGCCGACGATCACGCCCGAGGTTTCCAGCCGCTCCAGCCGGGCCTGGATGGTCGAACGCGCAACCTTCAGCCGCCGTGCCAGAGTCGCGATCGACATCCGCGCATCGGCCCCCAGAAGCCCCAGAATGTTCCTATCGAGTTCATCCATGCAATTTGACCGGCGTTTTCGTCATAATAACGCCACTTCACCGCAAATCTACTCTTTTGATCGGTGAAGTTGTCATACATATGCGGCATCCTTGATTACGGGTTACGGACGACAGGCACCGAACCCGCTTCGTTTTCAGGAAAAGGGCGGCTCATACGCACCTGGCCTGGTTGGATAGACCGCGTAAGCGTCTCCCGACCCGTCTAGCCGGGGTAAGAGGGCTTGCGTTCTGTTGGCAAAAAAGAAGGACAACGCCGATGGGACTCTCGAAGACGATCTGGACCAATCCGTCCGAATTCATCCGTTCGAACCAGCCGGAGAACCCCGTGCTGTTCATGTCGCCTGCCGTGCTGCAGGCCACCGCCCGCCGCTTCCTCGACGGATTCCCGGGCCTCGTGACCTATGCCGTCAAGTCGAACCCTGAAGAGGTGGTGGTCGAGAACCTCGCCGCCGCCGGCATCCGCGGCTTCGACGTGGCCTCGCCGGTCGAGATCCGCCTGATCAAGCGCCTCTGCCCCGAGGCGGCGATGCATTACAACAACCCCGTCCGCTCGCGGTCCGAGATTGCCATGGCGGTCGAGAACGGCGTCGTGTCCTACTCCGTCGATTCGGCGTCGGAGCTGGAAAAGCTGATCGAACTGGTGCCGGCCCGCGGCACCGAAATCACCGTGCGCTTCAAGCTGCCGGTTGATGGCGCAGCGTACAACTTCGGCGCCAAGTTCGGCGCGACGGTGGAGCTTGCGACGGTCCTTCTGAAGCGTGTGGCCGAGGCGGGCTTCATCCCCTCGCTGACCTTCCATCCGGGCACCCAGTGCACCGATCCCCACGCATGGGAGCACTACATCCGCGCCGCCGGCCGCATCGCCGAGGGCGCCCATGTCCGGATCGCGCGCCTGAACGTGGGCGGGGGCTTCCCGTCGTACCGCAAATCGGCCGAGCAGCCGAAGCTCGAGGCGATCTTCGCCCTGATCGATCGCGTCACCGGCGAGACCTTCGGCGATGACCGTCCGGCGCTGGTCTGCGAGCCCGGCCGCGGCCTTGTCGCGGATGCCTTCACCGTGGCCTGCCCGGTCAAGGCGGTGCGGGATGGCGTGCATGTCTTCCTGAACGATGGTGTCTATGGGTCGCTCTTCGAACTCCCGATCACCGGCATGATCGACCGCCTTGCGGTCGTCACCCCGGAAGGCGTGGTCCGTGAAACCGCGACGAAGGACTTCATCATCTTCGGCCCGACCTGTGATTCGATCGACCGCCTCCCGGGCGATGTCGCGCTGCCGGCGGACATTGCGGAAGGCGATTGCCTGCTGTTCGCCGGTGTCGGGGCCTACTCGACTGTCACCAATACCCGCTTCAACGGGTTCGGTGATCTCTCGATGGCAACGGTCCTGTCGCTGAAGGTCTGATACCGGCAGCTCCGGCTGGACAAACCCAGCCGGAGAGCTACCCTGATCTCTAAGGATCGGGGTGCAAGCCCATGTCGCTTTTGACCGAATTCCGTTTCAGCCCGCAATCCGCCCGCACGCGGCATGCGGGCTTTTGTGTCCTTTGCGACCGCCTCTGCTGTGGTGGAGGCGGACCATGCGCCTGATCGACCGACTGTCCCGCTGGCTTCGCCGTCCGCCCGTTGCCCTGACAACCCCCGACCCGCTGCGAGCGCGTGGACCGGGGCGGCAGCCGGTCGATCATGTCGTGATCCTGGACGGCACCATGTCCTCGCTGCAACCAGGTCACGAGAGCAATGCCGGCTTGACCTTCCGCCTGCTGCGCGAAGGCGGCAAGAAGTCCTGTCTGTCGATCTACTATGAACCCGGCATCCAGTGGACGAGTTGGGCCCAGACCCGTGACGTGATCCAGGGGAAGGGCCTGAACCGCCAGATCCGCCGCGCCTATGGCTTTCTCGCCTCGCGCTACCGGCCTGGCGACCGCATCTTCCTCTTCGGCTATTCCCGCGGCGCCTATGCCGTCCGATCGCTTGCCGGGGTCATCGACCGCGTCGGTCTGCTGCGGCCCGAAGCCGCGACTGAACGCGCGGTGACTCTGGCCTACCGTCACTACCAGACCGATCCTGACAGCCCCGCCGCGCGCGCCTACGCCGCCGCGCATTGCCATCCCGGGGTCGAGATCCAGATGATCGGCGTCTGGGATACGGTCAAGGCGCTTGGCCTGCGCCTGCCGCTGCTGTGGATGCTCACCGAAAAGGACCACGCATTTCACACCACCCATCTTGGTCGCCATATCCGCCATGGCTTTCATGCGCTGGCGCTCGACGAAACGCGCGAGGCCTACGCACCGGTCCTCTGGACGTCTCCCCCCGGCTGGCAAGGCAATGCCGAGCAGATGTGGTTTCCCGGATCGCATGGCGATGTCGGCGGTCAACTCGAAGGCCGTCAAGACTCGCGGCCCCTGTCGAACATTTCGCTCGTCTGGATGCTGGAACGGGCCGAAGTCTGCGGCCTGCCCCTGCCACATCGCTGGCGGGCCCGTTTTCCCTGCGACCCGGAGGCGCCGATGATCGGCACCTGGTCGGGGTGGGGGGTGCTGTTCCTCATGCGCCGGCGCCGACGGGCAGGGCAGGACAGGTCCGAACACCTGCACCCCTCGGTCGGTCAGCGCGGCATCGGGCGGTATCAGCCGCGCATCACCTGATTTCTTCTTTGCCCAGATACTCCTGCCGGAGGCATCGCCTGACAAGGCTAAACGGCACCCGCTTTCCTTCCCCCGCGAGGACTGGCACCTTGCGCCCCAGTCAGGGAGTCACGCAATGCGCCAAGTCACCGTCGCCGCCACCCAGTTCGCCTGTTCCTGGGATTTGCCCTCCAATGCCGACAAGGCCGAGGCGCTGATCCGGGCCGCCGCCGCCAAGGGGGCCGAGGTCGTGCTGATTCAGGAACTATTCGAGGCGCCGTATTTCTGCATCACCGAGCGGACCGAGTATTTCCGGCTTGCCCGACCGATGGCGGGACATCCACTCATCGAGCGGTTTTCGGCCCTGGCGAAGGAGCTGGGCGTAGTGATCCCGCTTTCGTTCTTCGAACAGGCGGGGCCGGCGCATTTCAACAGCATGGCGATGATCGATGCCGATGGCGCGGTTCTGGGTCTCTACCGCAAGACCCATATCCCCCAGGGCCCCGGCTATGAGGAGAAATACTACTTCTCGCCCGGCGATACCGGCTTCAAGGTCTGGTCCACCGCGTTCGGGCGGATCGGCGTCGGTATCTGCTGGGACCAGTGGTTCCCCGAGGCGGCGCGCAGCATGGCGTTGCTTGGCGCCGAAATGATCCTCTATCCGACGGCCATCGGCTCGGAGCCGCCGGCGCCGGGTTATGACAGCCAGCCGCATTGGGAAATGGTGATGCGCGGCCATGCGGCAGCAAACATCATGCCGGTGATCGCCTCGAACCGGATCGGTACCGAGACGGCGCCGGAAGGCACCGCGGTGACCTTCTACGGCTCGTCCTTCATCAGCGATCACGCCGGACAACTGGTGGCGAAGGCGTCGCGCGAGGCCGAGGAGATCCTTGTCCATCGCTTCGACCTTGCGGCGATCGAGGACTTGCGCCGGACCTGGGGCCTGTTCCGCGACCGCCGGCCCGAATGCTATCGCGCAGTGGCCACACTCGACGGGCGCGCATAGCGAATTTTCTGCGAAAATTCATCCAGAGGTCGGATTTTTCGTAGAAAAATCGAGAAGGCCCGCGAATTCGATCGCGGGCCTTTCCTATCTGTCTGCGAGTCTCAGCGCTTGGTGAGGTCGATGTAGTCGCGCTGCTTCGGCCCGATGTAGAGCTGGCGCGGACGACCGATCTTCTGGGTCGGGTCTGCGATCATCTCTTTCCACTGGCTGATCCAGCCGACGGTCCGCGACAGGGCAAAGATCGGCGTGAACATCGAGGTCGGGAAGCCCATGGCCTCGAGGATGATGCCCGAATAGAAGTCGACGTTCGGATAGAGCTTCTTCGAGATAAAGTACTCGTCCTCGAGCGCGATGCGCTCCAGTTCCTTGGCCACCTGCAGCAGCGGGTTGTTGTGAACGCCGAGCAGGTCGAGCACTTCGTCGGCCGATTCCTTCATCACCTTCGCGCGCGGATCGAAGTTCTTGTAGACGCGGTGACCGAAGCCCATCAGGCGGAAGCCCGAATTCTTGTCCTTGGCCTTGGCGACATATTCCGGAATGCGGTCGACCGTGCCGATCTCGCGCAGCATCTCCAGGCAAGCCTGGTTCGCGCCGCCATGGGCGGGGCCCCAAAGGCAGGCGATGCCGGCGGCGATACAGGCGAAGGGGTTCGCGCCCGAAGACCCGGCCAGACGCACGGTCGAGGTCGAGGCGTTCTGTTCGTGATCGGCATGCAAAGTCATGATCCGGTCCATCGCCTTGGACAGGATCGGGTTGACCACATAGTCCTCGCAGGGAACGGCGAAGCACATGTGCAGGAAGTTGCCGGCGTAATCGAGGCTGTTCTTCGGATAAACGAAGGGCTGGCCGATCGAATACTTGTAGGCCATCGCGGCGATGGTCGGCAGTTTGGCGATCATGCGGATCGCGGCGACCTCGCGCTGCCAGGGATCGTTGATGTCGGTCGAGTCGTGGTAGAAGGCGCTCATCGCCCCGACCACGCCCACCATCGTCGCCATGGGGTGCGCGTCGCGGCGGAAGCCGCGGAAGAAGTAGTGCATTTGCTCATGCACCATGGTGTGGCGCGTCACGCGGCTTTCGAAATCGCGCATCTGCGCTTCGGTCGGCAGCTCTCCGTAGAGAAGCAGATAGCAGACTTCGAGATAGTGGGATTTCTCGGCAAGCTGCTCGATCGGGTAGCCGCGATACAGCAGCTCGCCCTTGTCGCCGTCGATATAGGTGATCGCGCTTTCGCAGGCGGCGGTCGAGGTGAAGCCGGGATCGTAGGTGAACACGTCCGCCTCGCCGTAAAGCTTGCGGATATCGATGACATCCGGGCCAAGGGACGGCGAATGGATGGGGAGGGCGTAGGTCTTGTCTCCGATGGAGAGCGTCGCGGATTTGTTCGGTTCAGCCATCATGCATCCCTATCTGGCGTGGCCGCCGGCAGACCGGCGGTAGTCGGCCCGGTCGTGCAGCAGGGAAGCGAGGGCCAGTCAGGCCGAGGCATCCTCCAGCCGCCCGATCGTCTCGTCCCGACCGATGACGAGCATCATGTCGTAGACACTTGGCGTTACCGTCCGCCCTGCCAATGCGGCACGAAGCGGCGCGGCCATCTTGCCGAAGCTGAGACCATGGGCCGAGGCCTCTTCCGACAGGATTGCTTCCAGATCGCCCTTTGTCCAGCTAGCATTTCGCAGTCGCGGCGTCAATGATTTCAGTATACCACGGGATACCGTATCCAGGGCGCCTGCCGCTGCCGTGTCCGGAACAATCGGGCGCGAAACCAGCGCAAAGTGCGCTTTTTCAATGAGTTCCGGGAAAGTCTTCGCGCGGTCTTTCAGGGCGTACATTCCCCTCGACAGCCGGTCACGCTGCTGCTCATCCAGTGCAGGTTGGCCGACCGAGGCCAGATATGCCTCAAGTTCTTGCAGCAATGCAGCATCGGGCGTCGCCGCGATGTGCTGACCGCAGATGTTCTCGAGCTTCTTGAAATCGAGTCGCGCCGGCGAACGGCCGATTCCCTCCAGGTCGAACCACTCTTTCGCCTGTTCGCTGGTGAAGAACTCCGCGTCACCATGGGCCCAGCCCAGACGGGTGAGATAGTTGCGCATCCCCGCGGCCGGGTAACCCATGCGCTGGTATTCCTCGACCCCGACCGCGCCGTGGCGCTTCGACAGCTTCTTCCCGTCCGGTCCGTGGATCAGCGGAATATGCGCCCAGACCGGCACCGGCCAGCCCATCGCGTCATAGACCATCTGCTGCCGCGCGGCGTTCGTCAGGTGGTCGTCGCCACGGATCACATGGGTCACGCCCATGTCGTGATCGTCGACGACCACCGCCAGCATGTAGGTGGGCGTCCCGTCCGAGCGCAGCACCACCATGTCGTCAAGCTGGTCGTTGCGGAACTTCACCGTGCCCTGGACCACGTCCTGCACCAGCGTCTCGCCCTCGCGCGGCGCCTTCATGCGGATTGCATAGGGGCCGTCGGGCCAGGTCGCGGGATCGGCATCGCGCCAGGGGCTTTGGAACAGCGTCGAGCGGCCCTCGGCGCGGGCGGCTTCGCGGAAGGCCTCGATCTCTTCGGGCGTCGAGTAGCAGCGATAGGCCGAACCGCGCGCCAGCATCTCGCGCGCGACCTCCGCATGGCGGTCCCGGCGTTCGAACTGGCTCACGACCTCGCCGTCCCAGTCCAGGCCAAGCCAGGTCAGGCCGCGCAGGATCGCCGCCGTAGCCTCGGGGGTCGAGCGTTCGCGATCGGTATCCTCGATCCGCAGCAGGAAGGTGCCGCCATGCCCCCGGGCGAACAGCCAGTTGAAGAGCGCCGTACGGCCGCCGCCGATATGAAGGTAGCCGGTGGGCGAGGGCGCAAAGCGCGTGACGATCTTGGCGCCGTCGGCGCGCGCGGATGTGGCGTCGGTCATGACCGGGTTAACCTTTCGGAAACCATGAACTGGGCAGAATTGCCGCCTGTCTAGGCAATCACGCGAAAAGTGACAAGCACGGGAACCCGGCCGCATGGGGCGTCTTGGTCATCCATTCACGGCGCTCGCGGCGGCGCGCGGTACGTTGTTCCCCTTTGCCCCGGTCCTGATCTCCTGCGGGATCGGCCTGTGGTTCCAGCTTGGATGGGAGCCGGGCCCGATCTTCTATGCGGTGTTGGGCGTCCTGACGCTTGCCTTCGGCGTGGCCGCATTCCGGGCCCCGGAGCTCCTACAGGTGCCTTTCTGGGCCGCCGTCTGCCTTTGCCTTGGCCTCTTGGCCTGCGGGCTTCGACTGACCCTCGTCGCCGCTCCAGTCCTGGAGTTCCGCTACTATGGCCCTGTCCAGGGCCGGGTGGTCGAGATCGACCGGTCCGACTCCGACTTTCCCCGCGTCACTCTTGACCGGGTGGTGCTGTCCCGGGTCGATCCCGACCGGACACCGCAGACCGTTCGCGTGACGCTGCGCTGGACTGGCCCGCAAACCGAGCCGCGGCCCGGCCTGACAGTGATCGTGACCGCGAACCTGTCGCCGCCCCCTGGCCCGGCCGAGCCGGGTGGCTTCGATTTCCGCCGGATGGCCTATTTCGAAGGGCTGGGTGCGGTCGGGTCCAGCCGCTCACCGCTTCTCGCGCTAGAGCCTGCGGCACCGGGTGAGGAATGGGTCAATCGCCTGCGCGCCCATCTGTCCGGTGCCATCATGGCGCGCATTCCCGGTCAGGCCGGGGCCTTCGCGTCCGGGGCGGTCACCGGCGATCGGTCCGAGATTGCGCAGGTGACGGTCGAGGACCTTCGAGCATCGAACCTGTCGCATCTGCTGGCGATTTCGGGGATGAACATGGCCTTCCTGACAGGCTTTGTCTTCGCGCTGGTCCGCTATGGCATCGCCCTCGTGCCACCCGTGGCCCTGCGGGTGAATTCGAAGAAGGTCGCAGCGGTGGTGGCTCTGGCCGTTTCCGCTTTCTACCTCGCGCTGTCGGGAGCCAATGTGGCAACCGAGCGTGCCTTTGTCATGGTGGCGGTGATGCTGGTGGCGGTGTTGGCCGACCGGCGCGCCTTCACGCTGCGCGCCGTGGCGCTGGCAGCGACGTTGCTGCTTCTCTGGCAGCCAGACAGCCTGTTGGCGCCGGGGTTCCAGATGTCCTTTGCCGCGACCATCGCGCTTGTTGCGGGGTTCGATGCGTTGCGGTCCTGGCCTCGGCTCCTGACCCTGCCAAGGTGGGGCCGGGTCGTGATGGTCGCAGTCCTGTCCACCGTCATCGCGGGCTTGGCCACAGCCCCGCTCGGGGCCGGGCATTTCAACCGCTTCACGGACTACGGGATGATCGCCAACCTGCTGACCGTCCCGGTGATGGGGATGCTGATCATGCCGGGCGCGGTGATCGCCGCGCTGCTTGCCCCGTTCGGCCTTGCCGCGCCCGGTCTCTGGGCGATGGAGGTTGGCGCGCGCTGGATTCTTGCCGTCGCACATCTGGTCGCGGGGTGGGAGGGGGCGGTTACGGGCATTCCTGCGCCCGTGCCGGCGGTTCTGCCGACAATGGCGCTTGGGGCGTTGTGGCTCGTGATCTGGCAGGGGCGCGCCCGGTGGATAGGCATCGCCCCGATACTGGCTGCGATCCTGCTGTGGGGGATCGTGCCGCGCGCGGATCTGCTCGTCAGTGCCGATGGCGGGCTGGCGGGCATCCTTGGGCCACAGGGCAGGGCGCTGTCGACCGCAACGGGGGCGGGGTTCGCGGCGGCGGACTGGCTCGAAAATGATGGCGATCTTGCCGATCAAGAAGAGGCGGCGCGCCGCGAGGGTTTCACCGGCCCGCCGGCGCGCCGCCGCTTCCGGCTTGGGCAGTGGCGCGGGATCGTGCTTAAAGGGAAGGGAGCGCTGTCAACGCTCGGGCCAGCCTGCCGCGAGAACGATCTGGTAATCCTTGCCGCCGACCTTGCCGACCTGCCAGAGGGGTGCACGGTGATCGATCGGGCCGAACTGGCCCTGAGCGGCGCGATCGCCGGCTGGCTGGAGCCCGACGGCGCGTTGCGTCTTGTCCCTGCAAACCGTGCCACCCGCGCCTGGACCGGACAGGCCAAGGCGCAGCCGGTGATCGTACTGCCGCCGCCTCAGTAGTTGCGGATCAGCCCGACGAGCCGGCCCTGGACGCGCACCAGGTGATCGGGGAACATCCGCGTCTCATAGGCAGGGTTTGCGGCTTCAAGAGCGATCATGTTGCCCTTGCGGCGGAAGCGTTTCAGCGTCGCTTCCTGTTCCTCGACCAGCGCCACGACGATGTCGCCATTCTCGGCGGTGGACTGTTCGCGGATCACCACGATGTCGCCGTCATTGATCCCGGCCTCGATCATCGAGTCGCCCTTGACCTCCAGCGCGTAATGCTGGCCTCGCCCCGATAACATCGAGCCCGGAACGGCGACATGGTGCGAGATGTGCTGGATCGCCTCGATCGGCACGCCGGCGGCGATGCGCCCCATGACCGGCAGTTCCATCGCGTGGATCGCCTCGACCGGGATGGCGTTCTTCGGCGGAACGGGAGGTGCGGCGGGTCGGTCGCCCTGAATGACCTTGGGCGAGAAACCGGGCCGTTCCATTGCCTCTGGCAGCTTCAGGATTTCCAGCGCCCGGGCCCGGTGGGGCAGGCGGCGGATGAAGCCGCGCTCCTCGAGGGCGGTGATGAGACGGTGGATGCCGGATTTCGATTTGAGATCCAGCGCCTCCTTCATTTCGTCGAAAGATGGAGGGACGCCATCGGCATCCATGCGGGTGCGGATGAAATCCAGAAGTTCCAGTTGCTTGCGGGTCAGCATCGGGCGCGATCCTCGGTCTGGCGGCGCAGATTGGTTCCTGACATGTTCTGCCCGTGTTCCCGGTTTGTGTCAACACATTCCGTGGAATGGGGTCAGATCGGCAGGTAGTTCACCTCGATGCCGGGGCCGCGAGGGCCGTCTCCGATGGGCCGGACAAGGAGCGCGTCGGCCTGCGACAGGATCGACAGAAGGGCCGAGTCCTGCCGGTCAAACGGGGTAACGATCGGCAGGCCGGGGCCGGAGGAAAGACGCGCCCGCATGTAGTGGGCCCGGTTGCCGTTTGCGCCGACCTCGGCGCCAAGCGTGGCGCGTCGCAGGGGATGGGCCGTCGGCAGGCCCAGCATCGCCCGGATCAGCGGCAGCATGAACAGGTGGCCGCAGACGATGGACGAGACCGGATTGCCCGGCAGGCCTAGCATTGCCGCCCCCATGAGCCGCCCCGCCATCAGAGGTTTGCCGGGCCGCATCGCGACCTTGTAGAAAGCCCGCTCCAGCCCAAGATCGCCCGCAACCTTGCCGACCAGATCATGATCCCCGACCGAGGCGCCGCCGATGGTGACGATCAGGTCGGCGCCCTCGGCCAGCCCGAAGACGGTGGCGAGGTCGGCCTCAGTGTCGCGCGCGATGGGCAACATGCGAACCTCGGCACCCTCGGCCTCGGCCATCGCTCTCAACGCGTAGCCGTTCGAGGCGATGATCTGGTCGGGGCGTAGGGCCTCGCCCGGCATCACCAGCTCGTCACCGGTGGCGATCAGGGCGACGACCGGTCGGCGGCGAACGGCAACGCGGTCAATGTTCATTGCGGCAAGAAGCGCAAGGTCGGCAGGGCGCAGCCGTCTGGGCGACAGGCTGTCGCCCAGACGAAAATCCTGGCCCGCCGGGCGAATGTTGGTCGAGCCGTCGAGGCCGTGGCCAAGCAGGATCGTGGACCCTTCCGCTGTCACATCCTCCTGGATCACGACGCGGGTCGCCCCTTCGGGCACCGGTGCGCCGGTGAAGATGCGCACGGCCTCGCCGGACTCGACCCGGCCGGCAAAGGCGTGGCCGGCAGCCGAAATGCCGGTCACGGCAAGGCGGTCGCCCGGGTGCACCGGGTCGGCGACCGCATAGCCATCCATTGCCGAGGCATCGAAAGGCGGCTGGGTCAATCGGGCAATCGCGGCTTCGGCCATCACGCGTCCCGATGCGGCGGCAAGCGGGACGGTCTCGCAGGGCAATGTCGGGGCGAGGGCGGTCACACGTGCCAGCGCCTCTTCGACAGAAATCATCGCTTCGCCTCGTAACGACCTGATTTACCGCCATCTTTCAGGATCACCTCGATGCCGAGGATCTCCATCGCCTTGTCCACGGCCTTGACCATGTCATAGACGGTCAGCGCGGCCACGCTGACGGCGGTCAGCGCCTCCATCTCGACCCCGGTCTGGCCGGTGGTCTTGACGGTGGCCTCGATCCGGATGCCGGGAAGATCGGGATCCGGGGTCAGGTCGATGGCGACCTTTGCGAGAGGCAGGGGGTGGCAGAGCGGGATCAGGTCGGCGGTCCTCTTCGCCCCCATTATGCCGGCAAGCCTAGCAACGCCGAGGACATCGCCCTTTTTCGCGCGGCCTTCAGTGATGAGCGCCAGCGTCTCGGGCAACATCCGCACCGCGCCGCGCGCCACCGCGATGCGGTCGGTCACGGCCTTTTCCGAAACATCGACCATGTGGGCTCGACCCTCGGCATCGAAATGGGTAAGGCCCTTGCCGCCCATCAGAGCCCGCCCTGGGCCGTGCGCGGATTGGCGAGGATGGCCCGCGTCGCGGCCTCGACGTCGGGCTGGCGCATCAGGCTTTCGCCGATCAGGAAGCAGCGGGCGCCGTAACGGGCCATGTCCGCCAGATCCTCGGGGGTGTAAAGCCCGCTCTCCGAAACGATCATCCGGTCCTCGGGCACGCGCCGCGCAAGTTTCCGCGTCGTGTCAAGCGTGACCTCGAAGGTATGGAGGTTGCGGTTGTTGATGCCGATCAGCGGCGAGCGCAGGCGTGCCGCCCGTTCGAGTTCGGCCTCGTCATGGACCTCGATCAGCACGTCCATGTTCCAGTGGACGGCTGCGTCCTCGAGTTCGGCGGCCTGCGCGTCGGAGAGCGAAGCCATGATGATGAGGATGCAGTCGGCGCCGAGGGCGCGCGATTCCACCACCTGCCAGGGATCGTAGAGGAAGTCCTTGCGCAGGCAGGGCAGGCGGGTCGCCGAACGGGCGGCGACGAGGTAGCTGTCATCGCCCTGGAAGGAGGGACCGTCGGTCAGGACCGAAAGGCAGGACGCCCCGCCCCGCTCATAGGCGCGGGCCAGCTCCGGCGGGTCGAAGTCGGCCCGGATCAGGCCCTTGGAGGGGCTTGCCTTCTTGATCTCGGCGATCAGGCCGTATCCCGATCCCGCAGCGTCGCGCAGGGCAGCGGCGAAGCCGCGCGTGGGATCAGCATCGCGCGCCGCCTCTTCGACCATGGCCAGTGGCCTCTCCGCTTTCCGGCGGGAGACATCTTCGAGTTTGTAGGCCTTGATCCTGTCGAGAATGGTCGCCATGCGAGTGTCTTTTCCCCAAACGATTTTTCTGCGAAAAATCGGTAACTCAGCTTCGGCCTGATTTTTCGCAGAAAAATCGTGGGCGCAAGGGTCAGGCTGCAGTTGTTATCCGGGCCACAGCGGCCACTTTCGCCCGCGCAGCCCCGCTGTCGAGGCTCTCGCGTGCGAGTTCCACGCCCTCGCGCAGGGTCGCCGCCTTCTCCGCAACGATCAGAGCTGCCGCCGCATTCAGAAGGACCGCGTCCCGATAGGCCCCGGTTGCGCCATCGAGCAAAGCCCGCAGCGCCGCGGCATTCTCGGCGGGTGTGCCCCCGAGAATGGCTTCGAATGGATGGGCGGGCAGGCCTGCTTCCTCAGGATGCAGGTCGAACTCGCGGATCGCGCCGTTCTCCAGCGCCGCGACCCGGGTCGGCAGGGCGATCGAGATCTCGTCCGTCCCGTCGCCGCCATGGACGAGCCATGCCCGCTCGGCACCAAGGGCCAACAGCGTTTCGGCCATCGGGCGGATCAGCGCGGGCGAGAAGGTACCGGTCAGCTGCCGCTTCACCCCGGCGGGGTTGGTCAGCGGCCCGAGGATGTTGAAGATCGTCCGCGTGCCGAGCTCGGCGCGCACCGGGCCGACATGGCGCATCGCCGGATGGTGCATCGGCGCCATCATGAAGCCGATCCCGGCCTCGGACAGAGCCCGCTCGACCACGTCCGGCCCGACCATGACATTGATGCCCAGCTCGGTCAGCGCATCCGCCGCGCCGGACTTGGAGGACAGGTTGCGGTTGCCATGCTTGGCCACCACCACGCCGGCGCCGGCCACGACGAAGGCGGTCGCGGTCGAGATGTTCAGCGTGCCCTTGCCATCGCCGCCGGTTCCGACGATGTCCATCGCGCCGTCCGGCGCCCGGACCTTGTGGCATTTCGCGCGCATGACCGTGGCGGCGGCGGCATATTCCTCGACCGTTTCGCCTCGGGCACGCAGCGCCATCAGGAAGCCACCGGTCTGGGCCGGGGTCGCCTCGCCCTCGAAAAGCGCTTCAAAGGCGGTCTCGGCCTCGGCGCGGGTCAGGGGCCGGGTCGCCGCCAGCCCGATCAACGGTTTCAGGCGGTCGCTCATGCCGGGACCGCGTCCCGCGCCATCTCGAGGAAGTTGCGCAGCAACTGGTGGCCATGCTCCGAGGCGATGCTTTCGGGATGGAACTGCACGCCCTCGATCGGGCGGTCCTTGTGACGCAGGCCCATGATCGTGCCGTCCTCGAGCCAGGCGGTGACCTCGAGGCAGTCCGGCAGCGTCTCGCGCTCGACGATCAGCGAATGGTAGCGGGTGGCGAGGAAGGGCGAGGGCAGGCCGCGGAATACGCCTTTGCCTTCGTGATACATGGTCCCCATCTTGCCGTGTACGATCTCGTGGCAGCGGATGACATGGCCGCCGAAGGCTTCGCCGATGGTCTGGTGGCCAAGGCAGACGCCAAGCAGAGGGATGCGCGCCTCGGCCGCCGCCGTGGTCAGCGGCAGGCAGATGCCGGCCTGGGCCGGATCGCAGGGGCCGGGAGACAGCACGATCGAGGACGGGCGCAGCGCCATCGCCTGCTGCACGTCGAGCGCATCGTTGCGCACGACCTTCACCTCGGCCCCCAGTTCGCCCAGGTAATGGACGAGGTTGTAGGTGAAACTGTCGTAGTTATCGATCAATAGCAGCATGGCCGCAGGCACTTTCGGCTTTTTCGGATGATCCCCGCGCAGGGTCGCGCTATACATGGGCCGAGCCGCCGAGGGGCGTCAAGGCAAAGATGCCGGCCGAAGATGCTGGATCGGGGCCTCCGGGGCGGACGGGGCAGGGTGGCAATACAGGGGGTAGCAGTTGCGCGGTTTCGCATCAGGTGTGATCTGGGGCGCCGTCGTGGGTGCGCTCGGTCTGGTGGTTTCGTCCGAAATGGCGCCCATGCCGGGGACGCCGGTCGCCGCAACCCAGCCGGCGCCTGCGGAACCTTCGGCGGTCGAGCCGGCAGCACCCGAACCTACGGCAGCCGAGCCCCCCGCTGCCGAGGCTCAAGCGACTGGGCAGGCCAGTTCCGGACAGGATGCGACGACCGGGCAGACTGTCTCGACAGAGGAAACCCCGACCGCCACGGAGCCTGTGGCGCCACAGGCCAGTTCGCAGGACGTCGAGACCGCCGCGGCGCAGGACAGTCTGGAGGTACCCTCCGGATCGGAATTCAACCGTCCACCAGCCGAGATCACCCCGGCACTGCCTGAACAATCCAACGCTCCGGCCCAGGAAAACGTACCGGCGGTGGTCGGTACGACCGATGTTCCCACGCCGCCCGCCGCCGATACCGCGAGCGCGGGCCTGCCCGAACCTTCGCTGGAAGGGCCGTCGGCGCCGTCCGCCCCCGTTGGCGAAGACAGTGCCCCGGAATTGGCAATGGTGGCGCCCCCGGCGGCTCCCGGTGCGAGCCCCGATCTGGCCGCACCGGCAGCAGAGACGAGCCCGGAAGCCGCCGACCTGCCACCGCCGCCGCCGTTGACCCCAGAGGAAGAGGCGCTGGCCAAGACCGCCCCGGCAACCGAGGACGCCGGGCAAGGTGACGCCGCCTTGCCGCGCATCATCTCGCCCGGACAGGACGGGCCGGAGTCCGGGGCGAATATGGTCGAGACCACGGACCAGGCGCCAGAGCCGGCCAAGCCGAAGACCGGTTTCGAAAACGAGGTGCCCGGAGTGAAGGTCGGTGCCTTGCCGCAGATCGGTGTCGAGCCGAAGGCGGAGGAAGAGACTGACATGGCGGCGGCGCCCGAGACACCGCTTACCCGCAATTCCGTGGACTTCGCCAATCTCGACGGCAAACCTGCCTTCGCCATCATCCTTGTCGATGACGGCAGCCCGACGCTGGATCGTGCCGCGTTGGCCGCTCTGCCGATCCCGGTGACCTTCGCGCTGGATCCGATGCTCCCCGACAGCGGCAAGATCGCCGAGACCTACCGCAAGGCGGGGCATGAGGTGGTGGTGCTGGCAACCGGAATTCCGAAAGGGGCAACCGCATCGGATCTCGAGGTGACCTTCGCCGCCCATGATGCTGCTGTGCCGCAGGCCGTTGCTGTCCTCGACCTGCCCGAGAATGGGTTCCAGTCGGACCGGACGCTCTCTGCTGATGTGGTCGGGATCGTCGGGGCAAGCGGTCGCGGTATCCTGACCTATGACGCGGGTCTCGATTCCGCGGCGCAGGTGGCCAGCCGGGATCAGGTTCCGGCCGCGCGCATCTTCCGCAAGCTCGATGCGCAGGGCGAATCCGCGCCGACCATCCGCCGCTATCTCGACCGGGCCGCCTTCAAGGCGGCGCAGGAGGGCAGCGTGACCGTCATCGGCTCGGCCAAGCCCGAGACCGTGGCGACGATCCTTGCCTGGACGGTCGAGGGGCGCGCCTCGCAGGTGGCGCTGGCGCCGGTCTCGGCGGTCTTGACGACCAAATAAGAAAGGGCGGGCGCATGGCGGATATCGACGAACTGCGCGCCCTGCTTCACGCCAAGCCCCGCCCGGTCGGGTGGGACGAACGCCGCGCCCGGATGGACGAGGTCTGCACCGCCGATGGGGTGCCGGAGGGCGTGAGTTTCTCGGCCGTCATGGCGGCAGGGCGACCCGCGGAATGGTCTGCCACGCTGGAGAGCCGGGCCGACCGTGTTGTCCTTTACCTGCACGGTGGCGGCTATTGCTCGGGCTCCATCGCCAGCCATCGCACGGTTGCCGGCGGCATCGCGAAAGCGGCGCGGGTGCGGACGCTGGCGCTCGGCTTCCGGCTCGCGCCGGAGCATCCCTATCCGGCCGCGCTGGAGGATGCTCTTGGCGCATGGGGCTGGCTGCGGGCGCAGGGGATCGCGGCTGAACGCATCTGCGTGGCGGGCGACAGCGCCGGCGGGGGCCTGTCGCTGGCGCTGATGATGACGCTGCGGGCGCGGGGCGAGGCGCTGCCGGGCTGCGCCTGGCTCTTGTCGCCCTGGACGGACCTTACGATGAGCGGCGAGAGCATGAGTGAGGAGGATGCGGTCGATCCGCTGATCCACAAGGCCTATCTGGAAAGCCTCGCCGAGGCCTATCTGGCGGGGCATGACCCGCGCGATCCGCTGGTGTCGCCGCTCTTCGGCGATATGGCGGGTCTGCCGCCGACCTTGATCCAGGTCGGGTCGGACGAAACGCTGCTCGACGACTCGCTTCGGCTGGCGCGGAAGATGGGTGTTGCCCATGTGGCGGTGACGCTGCAGGTCTATCCGCGGATGATCCATGCCTTTCCGGTCTGGCAGAAGCGGCTGGCCGAGGGCCGGCGGGCGATTGCGCAGGCGGCGGCGTTTCTGGAGGAACGGCTGGGGTAGGGCTTTTGGGGGCGCGACGCCCGATCCCCAGCCGGATTTGTCCCGAGGCGGGCGTGGCCGGATTGGGAAACGCTTCCAGTTTGGAAGGCCCCTTGTCGGCGGACTTGCGCCCTTCGGCAACGGACCGGGAAACTCTCCACCGGAGAGTTTCCCGGTCCGGCGAAGGCTCCTCAGTTCCCGAGGATCCCCGGCAAGCGCAGGCCGTGTTCGCGGGCGCAGTCCTTGGCGATGTCATAGCCTGCATCGGCATGGCGCATGACGCCGGTCGCCGGGTCGTTCCAGAGCACGTTCGACAGCCGCCGCGCGGCGTCATCGGTGCCGTCGGCGACCACGACCATGCCGGAATGCTGGCTGAAGCCCATGCCCACGCCGCCGCCGTGATGGAGCGAGACCCAGGTGGCACCACTTGCGGTGTTCAGGAGCGCGTTCAGGAGCGGCCAGTCGGAGACGGCGTCCGAGCCGTCCTTCATCGCCTCGGTCTCGCGGTTGGGCGAGGCGACCGATCCACTGTCGAGATGGTCGCGGCCGATGACGATCGGGGCCTTCAGCTCGCCCGACTTCACCATCTCGTTGAACATCAGCCCCGCCCGGTGCCGGTCGCCGAGGCCGATCCAGCAGATGCGCGCGGGCAGGCCCTGGAAGGCGATCCGCTCCTGCGCCATGTCGAGCCAGCGGTGCAGGTGGTGGTTCTCGGGGAAGAGCTTCTTCATCGCCGCATCGGTCTTGTGGATGTCCGACGGATCGCCCGACAGCGCACACCAGCGGAAGGGGCCGATGCCTTTGCAGAAGAGCGGGCGGATATAGGCCGGCACGAAGCCCGGGAAGGCGAAGGCATTCTCCAGCCCCTCGTCCTGGGCGACCTGGCGGATGTTGTTGCCATAGTCGAGCGTCGGCACGCCGGCATTCCAGAAGTCGACCATCGCCGCGACATGGGTCTTCATGCTGGCGCGCGCGGCCTTCTCTACGGCGTGCGGATCGCTTTCCTGCTTGGCCCGCCATTCCGCGACCGTCCAGCCCGCCGGGCAATAGCCGTGCAGCGGGTCATGGGCCGAGGTCTGGTCGGTGACGATGTCGGGGCGATGACCGCCGGATTTCATCCGCTTGACCAGTTCGGGGAAGATCTCGGCCGCATTGCCGAGCAGGCCGACAGACTTTGCCTCGCCCTTCGCCGTCCAGTCGTCGATGAGCGCCAGCGCCTCGTCCAGCGTCTTCGCTTTGGCGTCGAGGTAGCGGGTGCGGATGCGGAAATCGATGCGGGTCTCGTCGACCTCGACGGCGAGGCAGCAGGCCCCGGCCATGACCGCGGCCAGCGGCTGCGCGCCGCCCATGCCGCCAAGGCCGCCGGTCAGGATCCACTTGCCCTTGAGGTTGCCGTCATAGTGCTGGCGGCCGGCTTCGGCGAAGGTCTCGTAGGTGCCCTGCACGATGCCTTGCGTGCCGATATAGATCCAGGACCCGGCGGTCATCTGACCGTACATGGCGAGGCCCTTCTTGTCCAACTCGTTGAAATGGTCCCAGGTCGCCCAGTGCGGCACGAGGTTCGAGTTGGCGATCAGCACGCGCGGCGCGTCCTTGTGGGTGCGGAACACGCCCACGGGCTTGCCGGACTGGACGAGCAGCGTCTCGTCGTCGTTCAGCGTCTTGAGCGTGGCGACGATGCGGTCGAAATCCTCCCAGGTGCGGGCGGCGCGGCCGATGCCGCCATAGACAACCAGCTCGTGAGGGTTCTCGGCGACGTCGGGGTGGAGATTGTTCATCAGCATCCGCATCGGTGCCTCGGTCAGCCAGCTTTTCGCGGTGATCTCGGTGCCGGTCGCGGGGAAGACGTCGCGCATGTTGTGACGGGGATTGGTCATGATCGGGCTCCGGGTTGGCGGAGGCCCCCGGGGGCTTTGCGCCCCCGGACCCCCGCAGGATATTTTCAGAACGGAAGAAGGGGCAGGTCGGTCTTGGCGGCCCCGGCCAGCGCGCCGCTGGCGATCAGCGTCGCGGCGGCCTCGAGATCGGGGGCGAGGTAGCGGTCTTCGCCGAGCGTCGCCACGTCTTGGCGAAGCCGGGCGATCACGCGGGCGAGGGGGGCGGAGGTGGCGAGCGGCGCGCGGAACTCGATGCCCTGCGCGGCGCAGAGTGCCTCGACCCCGAGGATATGGGCGAGGTTCGCGTTCATCCGGGTCAGGCGGCGCGCGCCATGGGCGGCCATCGAAACGTGATCCTCCTGGTTGGCCGAGGTCGGCGTGGAGTCGATCACCGTCGGATGGGCGAGGTGCTTGTTCTCGCTCATCAGGGCGGCGGTCGTGACCTCGGCGATCATCAGGCCGGAGTTCAGGCCCGGGTTCGGGGTCAGGAAGGGCGGCAGGTCGAAGCTGAGCGTCGGATCGACCATCAGCGCCACGCGGCGCTGCGCGATGGCGCCGATCTCGCTGATCGCAAGCGCGATCATGTCGGCGGCGAAGCCAACGGGTTCGGCATGGAAGTTGCCGCCCGAGACGATGCCGCCCGAGGTGAGGACGAGCGGGTTGTCGGTGGCGGCGTTCGCCTCGGTCTGGAGCGTGCGGGCTGCCATGCGCAACACGTCCATCGCCGCGCCGGTGACCTGCGGCTGGCAGCGGATGCAGTAGGGGTCCTGCACTCGGGTATCGCCCTCGCGGTGGCTTTCGCGGATGACCGAGCCGTCGAGAAGCGCGCGCATTGCCGCCGCCGCTTCGATCTGGCCGGCATGGCCGCGCAGGTCATGGATTTCCGGTTCCAGGGGCGCGGTCGAGCCCATGATCGCATCGGTCGAGAGGGCCGAGACGACGAGGGCCGATCGCGCAGCATTCCAGGCGTCGAATAGGCCCGCGAGCGCATAGGCGGTGGAGAACTGGGTGCCGTTGATGAGGGCGAGACCTTCCTTCGGGCCGAGGATCACCGGCGACAGCCCGGCGAGGGCCAGGGCCTCGCCGCCGGGAAGGTGGGTTCCGCCGATCTCGGCATGGCCCTCGCCGATCATCACCGCGGCCATGTGGGCGAGGGGGGCGAGATCGCCGCTTGCGCCGACCGAGCCTTGAGCAGGGATGATCGGGGTGACGCCATTGGCGAGCATGCCTTCCAGAAGCTCGATCAGCTCCCACCGGACGCCAGAGGCGCCGCGGCCGAGGGACAGGAGCTTCAGCACCATCATCAGCCGGGCGACGGCGCGCGGCATCGGCTCGCCCACGCCGCAGCAATGGGAAAGGATCAGGTTGCGCTGGAGGGTGGCGGTGTCTTTCGCCGCGATCTTCAGCGAGGCGAGCTTCCCGAAGCCGGTGTTCACGCCATAGACCGGTTCGGTTCCGGCGGCGGCGGCGGCGATGCGGGCCGCGGCGGACTCGACCGGGCCGCGCGCGCCGGCGTCGAGGCGGGCTGCAACCTCCTGCCGGTAGATGCGTTCGAGCTGGGCCAGCGTGGTCGCGCCGGGGATGAGGGTTTCAGCGGTCAATCTGGCCTCCGAAGATGCGGGCGTGAAGGGGCGTGGGGCCGATGCGCCACGAAAGCTCGGCGGGGGTCTTCGCGTCCCAAATGGCGAGGTCGGCGCGCAGGCCGGCGGCCAGGCGCCCCCGGTCGGCGAGGCCGAGGGCACGGGCGGCATGGGCGGTGGCGCCGAGTAGCGCCTCCTCGGGCGTCATGCGGAAGAGGGTGCAGGCCATGTTCATGGCGAGCGTAAGCGAACTCATGGGCGCCGTGCCGGGGTTGCAGTCGGTGGCGACTGCCATCGGGACACCGTGCCGTCTGAGCAGGTCGATCGGTGGCAGCTGCGTCTCGCGCAGCGTGTAGAACGCGCCGGGCAGGATCACGGCGACCGTGCCATGGGCAGCCATGGCGATGACGCCGTCCTCGTCAAGGTATTCGAGGTGGTCGGCGGAGAGGGCACTGAAGCGGGCGGCCAGCGCCGCGCCGCCGAGGTTTGAGAGTTGCTCGGCATGGAGTTTCACCCGCAGGCCGAGGGCCTGCGCCTCGGTGAACAGGCGTTCCACCTGGGCGGGCGAGAAGGCGATGCCCTCACAGAAGGCGTCGACGGCGTCGATCAGGCCTTCGGCTTGGGCCAGCCGTAGCGTCGGGATCGCCACCTCGTCGAGATAGGCATCGGCGCGGCCCTTGTGGTCGGGCGGCACGGCATGGGCGCCGAGATAGGTGGTGACGATGGTCACCGGGCGCAGCTGGCCAAGGCGGCGGGCGGCGCGGAGCATCTTGGTCTCGGTTTCGGCATCGAGGCCATAGCCTGACTTCACTTCGACCGTAGCTACGCCTTCCGCCAGCATCTGGTCGAGCCGCGGCAGGGCGGCGGCCACCAGATCGTCCTCGGAGGCGGCGCGGGTGGCTTTCACCGTGGACAGGATGCCTCCGCCGGCGCGGGCGATCTCTTCGTAGGAGGCGCCGTTCAGCCGCATCTCGAATTCGGTCGCGCGGGTGCCGCCAAAGACGATGTGGGTGTGGCAATCGATCAGGGAAGGGGTCACAAGGCGTCCGCCAAGATCGCGGGCAGGAAAGCCGGCATAGTCGTCGGGCAGGTCGGACCCGGGGCCAATCCATTCGATCCGGTCACCCTCGAGCACCAGCGCGGCATCGGGGATCAGGCCATAGCCGCCCTCCATCGTCGCTGCCGTCGCCCCTGTTAGGAGAATCGCCATTCCGCTTGCCTTATGTCTGAGATTGACGCTATTATGTCTGCACATAATAAGCCCTGTCAAGCGAGGATGCCGATGACCCTGATCCATGCGAAGACCGCCCTTCTACCCGAAGGCTGGGCACGGGATGTGACCGTGGCGCTGGACGGCGGGCGGATCGCCTCGGTGGTGAGTGGTTCGGCGGCAGGGGGTATCGTGGTCGATTGCCTGCTGCCCGCGCCGGTGAACCTGCATTCCCATGCCTTTCAGCGCGCCATGGCCGGCCTTACCGAGACGCGGACGGCCGGACAGGACAGCTTCTGGACCTGGCGCAGCCTGATGTACCGCTTCCTCGAGCGGCTGACGCCCGAGGATGTCGAGGCGATCGCGGCCTTCGTGCAGATGGAAATGGCCGAAGCGGGTTATGCAGCGGTGGCGGAGTTCCACTACCTGCACCATGCGCCGGGTGGGGTGGCCTATGCCAACCGGGCCGAGATGTCGGAGCGGATCGCCATTGCGGCGGCGGAGTCCGGCCTGGGGCTGACGTTGCTGCCAGTGCTCTATCATCAGGGCGGCTGCGACGGACGGGCGCTGGCCGGCGGCCAGTTGCGCTTCGGCAATGACCGCGATGGCTATGCGGACCTGTGGAACGGGGCGGCGAAGGCGCTGGCGCATCTGCCAAGGGATACGCGGCTGGGGGTTGCGCCGCATTCGCTGAGGGCGGTGTCACGCGGGTCGCTCGACTGGGTGGCAGGGATTGCGCCGCAGGCGCCGATCCACCTGCATCTGGCCGAACAGGTGGCCGAGGTCGAGGAGGTGAAGGCCGCCTATGGGGCGCGGCCAGTCGAATGGCTGTTGGCCAATACGGATGTCGATCCGCGCTGGTGCCTGATCCACGCCACCCAGATGGAACCCCACGAGACGACGGGCCTCGCCGCGACTGGGGCGGTGGCGGGGCTGTGCCCGATCACCGAGGCAAACCTTGGCGACGGCATCTTCGATGGCGTTCGCTTCACCCAGGCCGGGGGCCGGTGGGGCGTGGGGTCGGACAGCAATGTCGACATCACTCTGTCCGGCGAGTTGCGGCTGTTCGAGTACTCGCAGCGCCTGCGCGACCGGGGACGCGCCGTGCTGGCAGTGCCAGAGCGCTCGACAGGTCGCGTTCTCTGGGAGGGGGCGGCGCAGGGCGGCGCACAGGCGGCGGGTCGCGAGGCGGGGGAAATCCGTGAGGGGCTTTGGGCGGACCTCGTCGCGCTCGACCTTTCGGCCCCAGATCTTGCGGGGCGGGAGGGCGACACGATCCTCGATGCCTTCATCTTCGGAAAGGGCGCGGTGGCCGAGCTCTGGTCGGCGGGACGACACCTTGTCTCGGGCGGTCGCCATCATCGCCGCGATGCGATCGCGTCGGCTTACGCCCATGCCATGGCCAATCTCCGGGAAGCACTCTGATGCAACCTCAGGGATGGGAGTCGATCCGCGACGAGGTGTCTGCCCGCATCCGCGCGCGCCTCTGGGCGCCGGGCGACACCATTCCGGGCGAGGAGACGCTGGCTCAGGAATTCGGGGTGGCTCGGGCGACGGTGAACCGGGCGATGCGCGAACTTGCCGCGACCGGCGTGATCGAGAGGCGGCGCAAGGCCGGCACGCGCGTGGCACTGCTGCCGGCGCGCCGCGCGCTGCTGGAAATCGCGGTGATCCGGCTGGAGGTCGAAGGGAAGGGGGCGGCCTACAGCCATCAAGTGCTGGAGGATCGCATGGAAGCAGCGCCGCCGCCGGTTGTCGCGCGGCTTGGACTTCCTGCGGGAACTGTCCTGCGGCGGCTTCGGACGCTGCACCTCGCCGACGGTCAGCCCTGGGCTTACGAGGATCGCTGGCTGAACCCCGCGGCGCTTGTGGGCGAGGCGCCGGATTTCACGCAGGTCAGCGCGAATGAGTGGCTTGTGAGCCACGTCCCCTATGCAACGGGTGACATTGCCTTTTCGGCGGAAGGCGCAGAGCCGGACGTGGCGGTTGCCCTGGGCGTGGAAGAAGGGGCGGCGCTTTTCGTGACCGACCGGGCAACCTGGACCGAGGCGCAGCCGATCACCTCTGTCCGGCTTTACCATGCGCCAGGCTACCGGATGCGCAGCGCGCTTTGACGGCATTGCGAAACGTGCGGCGGCATCATGCGCGATACCGGTTGTGCGCGGCGGGGAGCCGCGATTGCAAGCCGAGCCATGGCTCGTCCTGTGCGGACACCGGGACCGGAGGTTCCGGCAGGACCTAGGCGAGAGACGGCAGCGTAACGATCAGGGTATATGCCAGTCCTGCCATGGCGATTGAAATTCCCATCGGAAACCCGCGCTGCTCAGCCAGGCCGAGCCAGCCGATATGGCGCAGCGGGCGGATGGCGCGCAGCAAGGTAAGGCCGACTATGCCGACGGCCAGCGACAGCGCGAAGAGTTGTGCAAAGCCGGCAAGCCCCGAGGCCGGAATGAAGAGTGTCAGGCAGGACAGGATCTTGACGTCACCCCCGCCGATCAGCCCCAAGGCAAAGGCTGCAAATCCCAACAGGAAGACCGAGCCGCCGGCAAGAAGGCGCGGACCCAGATCCTCGGGCGGGGCGATGAGGCAAGCAAGGGCGAAGGTCGCCAGCGCCAGCAGGCTCAGCCAGTTCGGAATCCGCATGTAGCGCAAGTCGAAATAGGCCACTGCACACAGGAGCGGGGCCAGCAGGAAAAGCGGACCAACCGTGGCTAGGGGGAAGGGGTCAAGCATAGCGCAATGTGGCGCTGCCGGTTTCCACGACCCGGGTACCGATCAGCCTGAACAACAGCTCGGCCTGGCTGGCAGTTTGTGTCTTGGCGTAGATGCTGCGCAGATGCGATCGCACAGTCGTTTCCGTGATCCCGAGTTCCGATGCGGCCCCGCGCACCGATAGGCCGCGGCTCAGGCAAAGACAGATCCGGTACTCGCAGCGGCTCAGCCGGGCAGGGTTCATCGGACCAAGGATCGCTGCCGGTGCAGCAGCGCCGCGGGCAGCCGCATCCAGCCGGCGAAACGCGACGTCGCGGGAAATGATGCCGAACTGCCGCGTGGCCCAGGTGCGCGCGACGGTTGGCAAGACGGCGGCCAGCGTCGCATGGACCCTTTCCGACCTTGGATCGCGGAAGTGAAGCTCGATGACATCCCGCTCTGTCGCCCCCGAGGCGAGGACGAGCACGCAGAACTCGCGGAAACCCCGTGCGGTCTGGAATTCGCGCAGAAAGGGATCCGAAGGTTCTGGGGCGTCGGCTTCGTGCCAGATCGTTCCGGCCCGCGCTCCGTCGAGCGCCTGACCGAAGACGGATTCAGCGAGGCTTAGCCGCAAAGGGCGGCCAAAGCTCCGCTCGGCGCCCGGGTCATGTTGTGCGATACGGGTCTGGTGGCCGTCGGTACGACGCGTGCGCATCAGAAGCCCCGCTTCCGCCCCGAGACCTTCGCACAGATCGGCGAAGGCTGCGTCGATGGATGCCGACCCATGCAATGCTTCGCACCAGGTGGCAATTGCCGAGACAATCTGAGCTTGTTGCAGGCCGGCAGCAACTTCGCTGCGAACAGAAGGCCCGATATCACCGTCACTGACCATAATATCACCGTTTGGCCGGCGCGCCCTAGCAACGGCCCTGAAGATGTCGCCCCACACCTTGACGCAGAAACGTCACATTCATGAATGATGATTGCCCAATTTGTGTCAAGATTTTGCCGCAATCTCAGTCGGTTGAGAATGAAAATTCAACCTATGGCAGAAATATTGATTGCGGATCTTATTCAATGGTCCCACGGACCTTCCAATTGTCCAGTTTTCAGATTGCCATCCTGTGTGAACTATCCAGCAAAGAAACGGATGTATCGCAGGGCAACCGGCCCAATCGTTAGAATCAGCAGTGCCGGCAGCATCAGGAAAGCCATTACGGCCGACATCTGGACTGGAAGGCGATTTGCCTTTTCCTGCGCGCGCAATTCGCGGAGCAGGCGCATCTCGTTGGCATAGGTTATAAGAACGCCCGAGATATCGGCGCCGAACTGGATCGATTGAAGGACGACATTGACGAATGACCCGACCTCTTCGACCTGGGTGCGGGCCGCCATGTCCAGCAGTGCACGGTCGCGGTTGCGGCCTGCCTGAATCTCGCGCTGCGTCATGAGGAACTCTTGCGACAGTTCGGGCGCAGCTACCGCCAGTTCGTTCCCGACGCGGATCATCGCCGCGTCGATGCCCAGCCCGGCTTCGACCGAGATCTGCAGAAGGTCGAGCGCGTTGGGAAAGGCCAGGCGGATCGCCTCTCGCCGGGCATTGGCCCTGGCCCGCAGCCAGTAGGCTGGCCCGAAGAACCCGGTCCAGACCAGGATCGCGGTGATCTGGACAAGGTGGAGCTTGGTCAGCGCGTTGACGCGCGTCGCAAGAGGTTCGGGCAGTGTCAGCAGCCCCGCCTGGGCCGCCGCGATCGTGCTGAGGAGCACCAGGGGCAACACGATCCCGAGGCCCAGCCGCAGCAGGTAGTAGTTCCGGACTGCATGGGGACCGTGACGTCCGGCCAGCGCGAGCTGGCGCTGAACCTGCGTGCGTTCCTTTTCGTCAGCGGGGATCAGCGATTTCATCAGGCCGCTCGGGGCCTGCGACATCGGCCGAAGAATGCCGGCCTCGAAGCCGCCATCGCGCGCTCGAGCGCCCTGCGCGGCCAGGCGGCGCAGCACCCGATCGCGCGGTGACAGGGCGGCAGCGATGCCAAGGAAGGCGACAAGCACACCCAGTCCGACGCCATACACGCCGATGTCGGCAGTCGTGATCTGCGACAGGTCTGGTGCGAAGGGCAGATTCTCGAACATGGCAGGCCTCTTCAGAAGCGGAAATTGACGAGTTGGCGCATCACGAGGGCATTCGCGATGACAAGGCCCAGCACCAGGATTGCCGTTGGGCGGAACAGGGGGTCATCGCTGATATCGCCGTAGTAGCTCGGCACCAGGCTTGTCGTTACGGCAATGATGATCAGCGGGATCAGTGACAGGATCAGCGCAGAAAGCCGGCCTTCCGCCGAGATGGCCTTGATCTTGCGCCGCATGATCAGGCGATCGCGGATCACGCGGGCCAGTGTCGCCAGCATCCGCGCCAGATCGCCTCCGGTGCCGTGCTGAATGGCGATGCTCACAGCCAGAAAGCGCGCATCCTCGGTGCCGACCCTGTCAGCCAGATCGCGGAAGGCATCGACCAGATCGTCGCCATAGGCGATCTGGTCGACCATCACACCGAATTCCGACGCCACCGGGTCGGACATCTCGCGCGCGACCGAGGCCATCGTCGCGTTCAGCGGATGACCGACACGCAGGCCCCGGGCCATCAGGTCGAGCGCTTCGGGCAGTTGCCGCGTCAACTGGTCCAGACGGCGGGCGACGGCGATCTTCAGGCCGATGAGAGGCAGGACGACGAACAGCAGGATCGCGACGGGCATCGAAAAGGTAAAGGGGACCATGCGCGACAATGCCCCTGCAAAGAGCAAGCAGGACCCGACCGCGATCGTGGAAAGGCGGCCAGCGCTGATGCTGATGCCGGCTTGACGCAGTTCCAGCGGCAGCGATGCGAGTCCGGGCACCTTGGACAGGGCCCAGGTATCGGCGCGCGGCTTGAGCAGGCGCAGGACGTCTTGCCCGGTTGCCCCCTTGGCGATCATCCGCATGCGCCGGTTTCGCGCATCATGCGGCGTCTCCTGCCGCGACAGCGCCTGCCGGATGCCTTCGAAAGCCAGCAGGGCACCCACAAAGGTCGTTGCGATCAAAAGCAGATCAAGACCGAAGATCGATCCGTTTTCCATCACATCCCTCCCTCGCCGCGGAACAGGTCGGCAGGAAGGTCGATGCCGGCGGCGATGATCTGGTTGGCCATGCGCGGGCGGATCCCCGTCGCGACCAGTTCCCCCTGCACGTCGCCGGTTTCGTTGCGACCGCGTTTGCGGAACAGGAAGATGTCCTGCATCGTCACGATCTGGCCCTCCATCCCCGTGATTTCCGAGATGCTCATGAGCTTGCGCTTGCCGTCACCCAGCCGGCTGAGCTGCACGACAAAATGGATGCCCGAGGCGATCTGGGCGCGCAGGGCCGCCAGCGGAAACTCGAAGCCGATCATCGACACCATCTGCTCGATCCGCCCGAGCGCATCGCGCGCGGTATTCGCATGGACGGTCGTCATCGACCCGTCATGGCCCGTGTTCATGGCCTGCAGCATGTCGAAGGTTTCGGCCCCGCGAACCTCGCCGACCACGATCCGGTCCGGCCGCATCCGGAGCGCATTTCTCACCAGGTCCCGTTGGGTGACAGGTGCTGCGCCGCCGGGGTTGCCGGGCCGGGTTTCCAGCCTGACCACGTGTTCCTGCTGGAGCTGGAGCTCCGCGGCATCCTCGATCGTCACGATACGCTCGCTTTCCCCGATATAGGACGAGAGCGCATTCAGCATGGTCGTCTTGCCCGATCCGGTGCCGCCCGAAATCAGGATGTTCATGCGTGCCTTGACGAGGCATTGGAGGAACCGGGCGGCGGGTGGGGTGATGGCGCCGACCTCGATCAGACGTTCAAAGGTCAGGGGATTGCGCGCGAACTTCCGGATCGAGAGCGAGGGGCCGTCGATCGAACACGGACGGATGATCGCGTTCACCCTGCTGCCGTCGGGCAGGCGTGCATCGACCCAGGGCTGGCTTTCGTCGATCCGCCGTCCGACCTGCGACACGATCTTGTCGATGATGCGCAGGAGGTGGCGTTCGTCGCGGAACCTGACGCGGGTCTTCTCAAGGATGCCGAAGCGCTCGACATAGACGGTACGGTGAGAATTCACGAGGATGTCATTCACCGTCGGATCTGCAAGCAGCGGCTCCAGCGGGCCGAAGCCCAGAACCTCGTCGAGGATCTCGTCGATCAGCTCGCGGAATTCTTCCGTGCGCATGGCCCGGCCTTCGTCGGTCAGCACCTTCGAGACCAGCCCGGCCACTTCGCGACGGAGATCATCGGGTTGGACCTTGTCGATGACCGAGAGGTTGAGCCGGTCGAGCAGCACTTCGTGAAGGTGGCTCTTCAACTCGAGCCTCGCCTGCAGCGCGGCGTCCTGAGGAGGCGGGGCCGCTTCTGCCTGACCTTCCGTTGCCGTCGCGCCAAAGTTGACGACGTTGTTTGGGCGTTGGGACGAGATCGAGGAGAATGTCTTGAACATGGATCAGGTCCTTTCGGAGGCGGCCGATGGGGCGAGGTCTTTCTCGAGGCTGGCGGCCAGCTTGGCGATGGACCTTGCCAGCGGCCCGCCGACCGAATGGAGGGGGCGCCCTTGGTCTATTGCGGCCCGGGCATGCCGGGGATCGGGGGGAAGCCAGGCCCAGACCTTGCGCTCGAGCGCCTTTTCGGCCTCGCGCCGGGTCGCGGAACCGAACAGGGATTTGCGTTCACGGTTGACGATCACCTTCACCGGAACCGTCATCCTGTCGGCGGACAGAAGGTCGATCAGCCGCCGTGCCTGCCGGACTGATGGTACTGCCGTGTCGATCAGCAGAAGCAGGGCATCCGCCCGGGCTACCACGGATTCCATCCAGCCGACGACGGTATGCGGCAGGTCGACCACGATATAGTCGAACTCGGAACGCAGGGCGTCGAGCATCGCGGCGACCTGCTCGGGACGCAGGGCATCGGGCGGAACGAAAGTCACGGGCGCTGGCAGCACACGCAGACCGGAGTCATGGTCGAGCATCGACTGGCGCAGCAAGGTCTCGTCGGGCTCCGTGCCCTCGCCTGCCAGCCGGGCGATCGCGTCGCTTTCTGCCAGGTCGAGCATGGATCCGACCGAACCGAACTGCAGGTCGAGGTCGACCAGCGCGACCCGCGGGCGCGACGCGGACTTCCCGCGACCCTTCGGGGCAGCAAGTCGTTCGGCCAGATTGACCGAAAGCGTGGTTCCGCCGATACCGCCGCGTGCGGGAACGGTTGCAATGATAAGGCCACGACGCGCCTCGACCGGCTTCAGGGTAAGGCGGCGCTGGCGGCGCGGTTGGCCGAGCCGGCCGATCTCGTCCAGCAGCTCTTCGGCAGATGCGGGGACCGGCAGGATGCGGCCGACGCCCGCCTGGTTCAGCGCAAGGACCTCGGAAAGCGAGGCTGAGCCATCGGCCAGGGCGACGACTTCGGCGGCCGGCGAAACGGCATCGGTCAGCGTCCGGATGGCGGCAAGCTCTTCGGGGTCGCGGCCATCGGTCTGCACCACGATCATGTCCTGACCCGTCGCCATCCGGATTGCGTGACCGTTCAGTTGAGTCAGGCTGCCGAGCTCTGCCCTCACCGACAGGCCTTCGCGCGTCTGACCCGATCGATCGAGGTCCCTGACCAACGCGGCATCGCGGCTGATCACGAGCATGGAAACCGGATTGGTCATGATGAAAATCCTTTGTCGTGCCTGTTGGTCATCCGGCCTCTCCCTGGGCGAGGTCCTCGCCCGGCAGGGACACGCTGATGGTTGGAAACGGAATGCTGGCCGCAAATCCCTCCCAGTTGCCGCCGGCAAGGGTCGCCATCGCTCCGAGAGGCGAGGCGAACTGGAAGTCCAGACCGGTGATCTCTACCGTGACGACCGGAACATAGGGGCCGCCGAGGAATCCGAGGTTGGGATCGTAGCTGTAGGAGAAGGTCAGGTTTCCGGGTGCGGAATAGCTTGGCATCAAGGGCTCGACGCGGTCCCAGATCACGCTCGCCGTCGACGTGTCCATCGCTGCCGTGCAGGTCACGGTCGCCGGCGCCGCGCAGACAGCCGCTGCAGAGGCGCAGCCGGTTCCGAAGCGGGGCGCCACCGTGCCAACCGGAACGACGCCGGGAAGGTTCTCGGTCGCAACGCCGGGGCAGGCCGGGGGAAGGGTCGCCGCAAGGCGCGCAGCCAGATCGGTCGCCTTGTTCGCCATCACGAACTCGTAGCCCATCCGGCCGAAGTCGATCAGGCCGAAGATCAGCAAGAGAAAGACCGGCAGCACAAGGGCAAGCTCGGGCAACGCAGCGCCGGTCTCATCGCTGAGCAGCGTTTGGGCGGGGCGGAACCGTGCCCTGATCTTTGCAATCCCGCTCATGCCCCGAACACCCTGGACTGGTCCGTCACGCTTGTGGTCAGCGGGGCTTCGGACCCCCCGAAGAGGGTCAGGATCGAGCCCATCGGGAAGGTCATTGTGACGGTCGCCGTAACCTGGGCCACGGCGACGTTCCCACCGCGATAGCTGCCGGGATGGCATTGCAGGGCCGGTGTCACGCTGTCGACGGTGACCCCGCCGACGAGCACCGGCAGGCCTGAAAGGCTGCTGTCGACGATCTGGGTCACCTTGGTCTCGTAGGCGGTGACGGTGCCGCCCTTCGCACAGATGTCGGCGGGCAGAATGCGGGCAAGATAGCGCGTCGCGTCGCGTACACCGCTGATGGCCGCCTGATAGGACCACATCATCCGGCTGCCTTCGACGATGACCGCAAAGACCAGGAGCAACATCGGCAGGACCAGGGCGAATTCAACGAGGATCGCCCCGTCCTCGGCCCTTGCGAACCCGCGTCCAGCACCGGGGCGGCAGTTTTCAGCGGAACAGTTGGACGACGTCATGGACGATCCCTCCTGTTCCGCCCGCGCCACCGTTGCCGCCTGCCGATCCGATGACCTCGACCCACAGATCGATCTTCGGCGGCGAACTGCCATCCTGTCCGACCGGCTCGGTCATGAAGAGGCGGAAGAACTCCTCGACGGGGACGTTGCTCGTCCTCCCGGCAATCGGATGGGCGGTGCAGTCGATTGCGGCTGCAATGACCACCCGGCGCTCCGGATCGGGGGAAGCGGCGGGTGCGCAACTTGGCCGGCCCGTTTCAGCCCGCCCTGTCAGGATCGGCGTGCTCGACGCCCCGCCGCCCGCCCTGGCGATCTCGGCCAGGTAATACTGGTAGCGGGTCGCGCCGGACGGCACACTCGGAGGGGTCGTGCCATAGTTCTTGCTCTCATAGGCGGCACGGCCAGTCGACCAGACGCCATTGCCGAAGCGCGTGCAGGCGCCGGTCGTAAAGCAGTCATCGCGCGGCAGGCCAACGGTGTTTGGCGAAACCTTCTCGCTGTTGCCGATGCACGACCCGCCTCCCTTGGGCACGATCCCCTTGATGACGTTCGGCGCGGGCCGATAGTTCGCATCGGTGCGCTTGCCGTTCATCGTGGCCTTGTAGATGTCGAAGCGCACGTTGAAGACCGCATCCTCGATCCCGACCTTCTGGCCGGGCTCGGTGTCGACGCCGCGCTGCGCAAAGCAGCGGGTGATGCTGCGCTCGGCTCCGATCAGGCAGCGATCGAGGTTGCCGCCGTTCAGCCCCTTGCACGGGCCGTTCGGGTCGACCTCCTTCTTGTCGGGGTCGAGGAAACCGAAATCGCCTGGCCCCCAGGCCGCGCCGTTGCCGCCAGAGCGGAGCCGGATCAGGTCTCCCACGTTTTCGTCGGCCTTGTAGCCCGGGGTCGGCAGGCAGAACATCAATGGCGTGATATCGCAGGCGAATTGCGTGAAGCCGGCAACGGCGGTCGCCGCGACGCTGGCATTGGGGGCTACGCCGCCCCGCAAGCCAAACAGGGCATCGGCAAACGGCGTCTCGACGGCATGTGGTGCCACGGTGGCCTGGACATAGATCGCCTCGGCCGGATCGGTCGTGACTGCAGTCGGCGCCGTGGAATCATCTGCTGGCAGCGCCGAGAGAAATGTCAGGGTGTAGTCAACGACATCGAGGTCATGTCCGCCGCTCCCGAACGTCTGGCGATCGGCGATCAGGTTCGCCGCAGCCGCTGTCGCGCGGGTGATAGCATCGCTCTTTCCGTCCAGTTCGCCTGCCGCGGCCAGCGCCACGTGATCGGCAAAGCTCTGCAGCTCCGATTTCGTCGCGGAGATCCGACCGAAGTCGAAGGACAGGGCGACGAAACCGAGAAGGACCACCAGCGCCAGGGCCCAGAAGACAAGAATTGCCCCCTGTTCTTCTTTGGCAAAGCTGACGGTCCTTGACGCGCACATGAACACTATCCGGAAAAAGGGAATTAGGGGCTGCAATCAGGCACAGGTCCACGGCGGATCAATCGAGACTGACCACCTCGACCTCGTTTGCGCGCCGCACCTTGATGCGGGTGACCTTTACCGGTTCGGATTCCGTCACAGGCACCACTGCGGCGGCGACGGGCGCGGGGGGCGGCGGCTCCTGAAGGATGTCGCTGAGGTTGACGGCAGGAAGCTCGGTGTCGCGCGCCTCGTTCAAGCTGCGAAGCGACAGGCTCAGCTTGCCGGCGTTCTGGGCCAGTGCCAGCACCTGGCCCTGTTCGGGCGTGACCTCGACCGTCACGGTCCGGGCGACCTCGGGCTGGTCCCGCTTCATGTCGGCATCCTGGTCGACACCAACGATGCGGATGTTCTGCAGGATCGTGATCGCCCGCATATCCTTGTCGCCGCCCTGCGTCAGGACGATGTCGACCGTATCGCCGGGGGTGACGAAGCCGCCCACGGCGGTCTCGGCGTTGACGCTGATCGCAACGGCCCGCAGGTTGGGACCGAGAGCCTGAACGATGGTCACCTTCTCGCCGAAGTTCGACACCTTGGAGGCAAGCAGGATATCGCCCTTGGCGATTTCGTGGGTCGCGCGGCGGGGCTGCTGCCCCGAAGCGGGAAGAAGCGTCGCAAGATCGACATAGGCGCCCGGCGGCAGCGCCTCGCGCGGCCAGGCGATCGTTGTGACGGATTGGGGCAGGATCGGCTGGCCATAACCGATATCGGCACTGGCGATGACCACGCTGGCCAGTTGCGATTTGGTTTCCGGGGCGGCGGTGGCAGCCGCTGGCATCAGATACTCGCGCGTTGCATAGGCCGAACCGCTCGCGATCGCCACGCCAGCCAATGCGACCAGGAGAGAACGGATGCCCATGAGAGATGCTCCGGTTGGATCGGTTTTCGGGAAGCGGTCCGCGCCCCCTGAGCGCGGACCGTGGATCAGGGAACGATCAGAGGCAGGTCACGGAGTGACGTCAGCGACATTGTCGCCCATTGCAGCTTGCGCATCGTCCATTTGGCCCGAGACCTCGTTGCCGAGGTTGGTCAGGGCGATGGTGCCGACCGCAATCGCGAGGATCAGGGCAATGCCATATTCGACGAGGGTCACGCCCTTTTCGTCGCGGGAGAAGCGGGCGAAAAGCGAGGTCAGTTTCGAAAGCATCAGGTAACTCCTTGTTACATTGCACGATGGACCGGACGCACCGGCCGGAATCACGAACCTTGGCCTTCGCTTCGGTTCCCCTCCAATGTCGCTGCTTGCCCGAGCCGCCGCTTCCTCTGGACAGATGAAGAATTCGCGCAGGGATTGTTTTTTCATCGGGCGCGAAGGCGAGGCGGCGCCAGACGATGAATTGTCTGCAAGCGCCAGACCGATGGATCGTCGACTGTGGCCTTCCCAATTGGCCGGTCCTCTGCAACAGTCCGGACCACACCCGCGCGGCGAGGGAGGACAGCGCTTGGACATGGGTCTTGCCGGCAAGGTCGTCGTGATCACCGGGGCGGCCGCCGGGATCGGGCGCGCTGTCGCGCTCGAGGCGGTGCGCGAGGGCGTCGGTGCGCTTGTCCTGACCGACCGGGATCCGGACCTTGCCCGCAAGACCGGTGAGTTGCCGGGCGGCGTCGATGTTGCCTTCGTTCAGGCCGATCTTGAGGATCCCGCCGCAGCGGGCAGGGTCGCGGGGGCCGCCCTTGATCGCTTCGGCAGGATCGACGGGCTGGTGAATGCCGCCGGGCTGACCACGCGTGGCTCGTTCGTCGATGGCACGGTCGAAACCTGGGACTTGTTGTTCGACGTGAATGCGCGGGCGGCGTTCCTGCTGATGCAGGCGACCATTGCCGACATGCGCCGACGGCGCGCGGGCGGCTCGATCGTCAATATCCTGTCGATGAACGCGTATTGCGGCATTCCTGAGCTTGCCATCTATGCGGCGACCAAGGGTGCGCTGATGACGCTGACCCGCAACGCGGCCAATGCCCATATGGCCGACCGCATCCGGGTCAACGGCATCAATCTTGGCTGGGTCGCGACCGAGAGCGAGCGGAAGATGCAGGCCGAGGTGCTGGGGCGCGGACCTGACTGGGAGACAGCAGAAGCGGCGCGCCTGCCGCTCGGCCGGTTGGTGACCGAGGAGGAAACCGCCCGCCTGGCCGTGTTCCTGTTGGGGGCCGCCTCGGTTCCCATGACCGGGGCGATCGTGGATTTCGAACAGAAGGTTGCCGGGGCAATCGGCTAGGGGGCAGGGTGGAACAGTCCGCGACCGCAACTGGACAGAGCCCGCCCCGGGACTATGAGGCCCTTCGCGCGGAACTCGCCGCCCGGTCGGGCAGCCTCAGCCGCAGATTGGCGCAGGTCGCGCAGTTCTTCCTCAACCACCCCGAGGAAGTCGCCATCAACACGCTCGTCCAGCTGGCAGCCCAGGCCCAAGTGCCGCCGGCGACGATCACCCGATTTGCCAAGGAACTGGGGTTTGGCGGTTTCGCCGAACTGCAGGCCGTGTTCCGGGAACGCCTGCTTGGGCCGCGCCTTCCTTACGTCTCGCGCATCGGAAACCGACTTCCGCCGGGCGAGTTGTCGCTGGCGGACAGCGATCTGGATCACCCGGACCTTGTGTTTGGCGGCATGGTCCAGGCTGCCATGCAGTCGCTGCTCCGCATCGACGAGACGCTGGACCGGCAGGTGCTGGCCCGATTCGTCGATGTTCTGGCCGCGGCCGAGATGATCCATGTCGCTGCAGCCAGGGGGGCCTTCGGGTTGGGCGCCTATGCCTTTTACGGCATGGCGAAGATCGGTCGGCGGGTGAGTCTGCTCGACAATCTTGGTGCGATGCGGGCCGAGCAGGTCTGCGCGATAGGTCCGTCGGACGTGCTGTTGGCGATGACCTTCGACGACTACACGCCCGAGACAGTCGAGATCGCCCGCATGGCGGCGCGGAACGGGCGGCAGGTGCTGGCGATCACCGACAATGAACTCAGCCCGGTGGTCGGGCTCGCCCAGCACGTCCTTTATGTCAACGAGGCCCGGCTTGGGCACCTAAGGTCGCAAGTGCCGGCGATGATCGTGTGCCAGGCGCTCATCGTCAGTCTTGCGCGGCGGCTGGGTGGCGCATTGTCGCCCAAGTGAAATGAAATTTTCATCTGCAGAAAAATGAAAATTCCGTTGCAAAATTTCCCTGCTCCCCGAAAGATCGGATTGGGGAGAATCTGCGATGACCAAGGCTAGCTTCGACTTTTCGGAGACGTCGGTTCTTGTGGTGGGCGCCAGCCGGGCCGGCATCGGGGCGGCTATCGCGCGATCGTTCCAGGAGGCAGGGGCCGACGTAACGATCACGGGGGCCGAGCCGGAACCAGCAGCAGAGGACAGCGGGCGCTTTCCCTATATCCAGCTGGACGTGACCGATCTGGACGCCGTCCGTGCCGTGGCGGCGGCAACGCCGAAACTGGATGTCCTGGTCAATTGCGCGGCCATCACCTCGCGAGGGGAGGAAATGGCCCCGGCCTTTTTCCAGCGCGTCGTCGATGTGAACCTTCACGGCACCTTCCGCACAGCGGAAGCCTTCCACGGCCATCTAAAGGCGAGCCACGGGTCGCTCATCAACATCGCCTCGATGTATGCGACCTTCGGCAGCCCCAGGAACCCCGCCTACGGCGCAAGCAAGGCGGCGGTGCAGCAACTCACCAAGTCGCTTGCCATCGCCTGGGCGCCCGATGGCATCCGGGTGAACGCAGTGGCCCCCGGCTTCATCGTGACGCAGCAATCGGCGCGAAGCCGCACCGATCCGGCCCATGTCGCGGCGGTGAACTTGCGAACGCCGATGGGGCGGTGGGGTCAGCCCGAGGACATTGCCGGACCGGTGCTGTTCCTGGCCTCGCCCGCCGCCGCATTCATGACCGGCACCTGCCTTGCCATCGACGGAGGGTATTCGGTTGCCTGACCACCAGAGCAGGGATTGCCCGCCATGACCGAGTTCCACCGGATCGGCGCCGCGGTCATCGGGACCGGATTTATCGGCACGGTACATCTTGAGGCACTGCGCCGTCTTGGCGTTCCGGTGCGTGGCGTCTTGGGGTCGAGCCCGGAGCGCGCTGCGGATCGGGCAACTGCGCTCGGGGTCGCACGGGCCTATCGCTCGCTCGCGGAACTGCTGGAGGACCCATCGGTCGACGTGGTTCATGTGACCTCGCCGAATGTCGCGCATTTCGACCAGGTGATGCAAATCCTCGCGGCGGGGCGACATGTCGTCTGCGAAAAACCGCTGGCGATGACCTCGGCGCAGTCGGCGGAGATGGTCGCGGCGGCGAGCATCACCGGCAAGGTCGCTGCCGTCTGCTACAACACCCGATTCTACCCGCTGAACCAGCATGCGCACCGGATGGTCGCCGATGGCGCCCTTGGCGAGGTGCGGCTTGTCACCGGACATTACCATCAGGACTGGCTGGTCAAGCCGACCGACTGGAACTGGCGGCTCGAAACCGAAGAAGGGGGCGAGTTGCGCTCGGTCGGCGACATCGGCACCCACTGGATGGACCTGACAAGCTTCATCACCGGCCAGAAGGTCGTCTCGGTCATGGCCGATCTGGCGACCTTCCTGCCCGAACGGCAGAAGCCGGTGGGGCCGGTCGAGACCTTTGCCGCGGCCACAGGTGCCACCCAGACCAGGCAGATCAGGACCGACGACGCGGCGACGATCCTGCTGCGGTTTGCGAACGGCGCGCGGGGAACGGTTTCGACAAGTCAGGTCAGCCCGGGCCGGAAGAACTCGCTGGTCTGGGACATTGCCGGTTCCGCCGCATCGGCGGCCTGGAACTCGGAAACGCCGGATCACCTGTGGATCGGCCACCGCGATGCGCCGAACCAGATACTGCAGCGCGATGCTGCACTTATGAACGTGGCCGGCGCTGCGGCAGCTGCCCTTCCGGGCGGCCATGTCGAAGGCTTCGCCGACACGTTCCGCGCGCTGTTTCGGCAGGTCTATTCCGACGTTGCCCTAGGGGCGCGCGGACCGGACGCGACCTATGCCGGTTTCGAGGATGGACACCGTGAGATGTTGTTCTGCGACGCGGTCCTGAAAAGCGCCCGCAGTGGACGGTGGGTCGATCTGGACAGTCTCTAGACGAAAGGAGCGAGGGCGATGAAACTGGGAATCCTGACGGCGCCATTTCCAGAGCTGCCGCTTCAGCAGGTGGCAGACTGGGCAAGCGGAGCCGGGTTCGAGGCGATCGAGATTGCCTGCTGGCCTTCGGCAGGGGGTGAAAAGCGGCGCTATGCCGGCACGTCCCATCTGCCGATCGAGGACATGACGCCAGCTCAGGCCAGCGAGATTGTCGGGCAGCTTGCCGGGAAGGGGCTTACGATCTCGGGTCTGGGCTATTACCCCAATCCGCTTCATGCCGACGCGGCGCATCGCGAGAATGTCATCGGCCATTTGACGAAGGTCATCTCGGCCGCCGCGATGATGAAGGTCGGGGTCGTGAACACCTTCGTCGGTGGCGACCGGACCTTGACGGTAGACCAGAACTGGGAGCGGGCCGCCCAGATCTTCCCGCCGATCATCGCCCATGCCCGCGAGAATGGCATCCGGCTGGCCTTCGAGAACTGTCCGATGATCTTCTCGCACGACGAATGGCCGGGCGGCCACAACATCGCCTATTCGCCGAAGGTCTGGCGGCGTATCTTCGACAGTTGGGGCGAGGCGGTCGGGATGAATTTCGATCCAAGCCATCTTGTCTGGCAGATGATCGACCCGCTACGCTTCATCAGGGAGTTCGGCAGTCGGATGGTCCATGTCCATGCCAAGGATCTGATGATCGACAGGGAGGGTCTGTACGAGAATGGGATCATGTCGCTCGGCATGGGCTGGCAGGTTCCGCGCATGCCGGGGCTCGGGGATGTGAACTGGGCCGAGCTCTTTTCCGGCCTTTATCGCGCCGGCTACGATGGCCCGGTCATCATCGAGCATGAGGACCGCAACTTCGAAGGAACCCGCGAGAAGGTCCAGCGCGGTTTCCTTCTCGCCCGAGACGTGCTTAGCCCCTTCGTCAAGTAAATGGGGCGAAAAATAAACGTAAGAACAATGCTTTAAATGGGAGGAAGACACATGAAAAAACGACTTCTGGGAACTGCTTCGCTGGCGCTGGCCCTTGGCCTCGGCAGTGCGGCCCTGGCGGAAGGCTACAAGATCGGAATTTCGAACACGGTACAGGGCAACGGCTGGCGCGAAGAGATGATCTGCGCGATGAAGGCCGAGGCACTGGCTTCGGGCAAGGTCGACTCGCTGAACATTGCGCACCGCAACACCGACGCGGCCGGCCAACTGGAGGATATCCGCAACCTCATCCAGGCCGGGGTGAACGCGATCGTCGTGAACCCGACCAATGCCGACGGCATCAATGCCGCGATCAAGGAGGCCACCGACAAGGGCATCGTGGTCGTCGCGGTCGACCAGGCGGTGACGGAACCCTCGGCCTACATCCTGTCGAACAACCAGGAAGAATACGCCTATATCGGCGCCAAATGGCTGTTCGAACAGATGGGCGGCAAGGGCGCTGTCGTCTACATGCGCGGCGCCGCAGGCGCAGGCGCGGACAATGACCGTGACAAGGGCTTCAAGCGGGCGATGGCCGAATACCCGGACATCACGATCGCGCAAGAGGTCTTCACCGGCTGGCAGCAGGATCAGGGCAAGCAGCAGATCAACGACATCATTGCCGCCGGGGTGCCGTTTCAGGGCGTCTGGACCTCGGGGATCGACAACGTGATCGTCGATGCCTTCACCGAGGCTGGTGCGCCTTTGGTGCCGATCGTCGGCGCCGACAACGCGGGCTTCGTCAGCCAGTTGTCGAGCGTCGAGGGGCTGAAGGGTGCGGCCGTGACCAACCCCGGCTCGGTCGGTGGAGCAGGCGTTGCCCTCGCGATCCAGATCCTCGATGGCAAGGTTCCAGCTGAAAAGACCGTGCTCGTCGATCCGGTCCTTTGGGACAACACCACCGAAGAGGGCAAGGCCCAGATCGCAGCGGCCCAGAACCCGAACCTCAGCCCCGAATGGCCAGTCAGCGTCTCCATCCCCGGATGGACGACCTACACGATGGACCAGATCATCGCCTGCAAAGGCCCCGGCGAGTAACGACCAAGGGTCTCCGGCCAATGCCGGAGACCCAGCTTCCGCCTCGAAGGACCCGGTGCAGTTGACCCATGGCTGAAAGTGAAACGACGGCGCCCGTGCTGGACGCCGAGGGCGTGTCGAAGCGGTTCGGCGCAGTTCAGGCCCTGCGCGATGCATCGCTGCGCCTGGGGAAGGGTGAGATCGTTGCCCTTATGGGCGCCAACGGCGCCGGGAAATCGACGCTGGTCAAGATCCTGACCGGCGCGCTGCGGCGGGACACCGGCCATGTCCGCATCAGGGGAACCGAAGCCCGCCTCAACTCCCCCGCCGCCGCCAGACGGTCAGGGCTTGTGCCCGTTTATCAGGAACCGTCGCTGATCCCCGATCTCGACGTGGCCGACAACCTTCGCCTCGGGCGCACGCCGGTCGATGCGTTCCGCCATTGGGTGGCGGAAATGGGCATTTCCGACCTTCGGCTTGACGACGTGATCGGCGATCTGCCGCTGGCGACCCTGCGTATCCTCGACCTTGCGCGGGCGCTGGCAGCGGAACCCGATGTGCTGATGCTTGACGAGATGACCGCTGCCCTGCCGACCGACCTGGTCGAGAAGGTGTTGAGGGTCGTGCGCCAGCAGGCTGATGGCGGACGGTCGATCATCTATATCTCGCACCGTTTCGCCGAAATCGCGGCGATCTGCGACCGCGCTACCGTCCTGCGTGATGGGGCGACGGTCGGCAACCTGAAGATCGAGCCGGGGATCGAAGAGCGGGTTGTCGAGCTGATGCTGGGCGGCAAGGTTGCCCCGGTGGCCAGCGAAACCCGCAGCCGCGCAGCGGCCTCCGGCGACAGTGCCATCATTCCCCGCCTGCGCCTTCGCGGTCTGAAGGCCGGAACGCGGCTGGCCGATGTTTCCTTCGAGCTGAACCGGGGGGAAGTGCTTGGCGTCGTTGCGCTCGAGGGGCAGGGGCAGGACGAGCTGTTCGATGTGCTTGCCGGCAACCGTCGTCCTGCCGCGGGCAGCCTTGAAGTGGATGGCAGGCCGGTCGCCTTCGGTCATCCTGCCGATGCGATCGCGGCTGGCCTGACGCTGGTGCCGGGTGACCGGGCGCATGCGCTGCTGATGTCGCGGTCCGTGCGCGAGAACATCGCCCTGCCGCTTCTGGCGCGGCTTCGCGACTGGGGCGCGATCCGTGTGAGGGACGAGGCCGCACGCGTGACCTCTGCGATCGAGCGGTTGCAGATCGACACGCGGGCCCAGGGCGAAGTGCGCCGTCTGTCAGGCGGCAACCAGCAGAAGGTGACCATCGCCCGCTGGATCGCCAAGGGCGTGAACACGCTCCTCCTCTTCGATCCGACGCGGGGCATCGATGTCCGCACCAAGCGGCAGATCTACGGGCTGGTCCGCGAACTGGCCGGGCAGGGGGCTGCCGTGCTGTTCTACACATCCGAGTTGTCCGAGGTGCCGCAGGCCTGCGACCGCGTCGTCGTGATCTTCAACGGACGGGTGGTGGATGTAATCCCGGCAGCCGAGGCCGACGAGGCCACCCTGATGCGCGCCGCCTACGGCCTGAGCCGGGCCGGGACGGAACCGGCATGACCCGGTTCCTGTCGAAGAACAGCCGCACGGTCGGTCTTGCCGCGCTCCTGGCGTTGCTCTTGGTCGCAACCAAGCTGATCCAGCCCGATTTCGGCGCCTCGGGGCTCGAGTCGCTGGCGCGCGCCGTCCTGCCCTTCGCCTTCGCGACGGTCGGCATGACCATCGTCGTCATCGCCGGCGGGATCGACCTGTCGATGGCGGCGATGATGGCGGTGGCAAGCGTGACCGCAGCCGTGCTGATGGAGGGCGCGAGCGACGGGCAGGCCGCCATCGCGGTTCTGGGCGTGCTCGTTCTGGGCCTCGTCATGGGGGCGATCAACGGCACGCTGATCGTGCTGACGCGGGTTCCGGACATCGTGGTGACCCTTGCCATGCTGTTCGTCTGGCAGGGTGTCGCGCTCCTGATCCTCAATGCACCGGGTGGCGGCGCAGCCCCCTGGCTCAGGGATCTGGTCGTGGGCGGGGTCGTGCTGCCCGGATTGCCGACCGCCCTGACCGAGTGGCTGCCGAAAGCGGTCCTGTTCCTGGTGATTGCGGTCGCGCTGATCTGGGTGCCGATCCGTCGCTCCCGGCTTGGGTTGATGCTCTACGCCATCGGCAGCGATCAGCTTGCCGCCTTCCGCTCGGGCATTCCAGTAGGGCTGACGCGGATCGTCGCCTATGCGCTGGCCGGTCTCTTCGCCGCTCTCGGCGGGCTTTCAGTCACCATGGGCACCGGGATCGGCGAGCCCATTCCCGGCCCCTATCTGATGGCATCAGTCGCGGCTGTTGTGCTTGGCGGCGTGGTGCTGGGGGGCGGTCGAGGGGGCATCGTCGGCCCGGTGCTGGCGGTATTCATCCTGCGGCTGGTACGGATGGACCTGACCCTTCTCTCGGTCGATCCCAACGTGACGGCGATCATCGAAGGAACCATAACGGTGGCCGTGGTGATGTTCGGCGGCCTGCTGGCAGTGAGGGGGATGCAGAAATGACCGCGTTGAATGTCGGCCCCACTCCGCTGGCGCGCATTGGTCGCTTCATGGCAGACAACCCGCTGGTGCCTCTGATCCTGCTGCTGGTCGGGCTTGTCGCGTTGCTGCAGATCCTGCAGCCGGGTGTCGTGAATTCCCGCTGGCTGGCCAACACGATCAAGGTGGCCATTCCGCTGGCCATGCTCGCCGCCTGCCAGACACTGACGATGCTGACCGGCGGGATCGACCTGTCTGCCGGGACGGTGGCCACCATCAGCGCCTTCGCGACGGCAACCCTGACGCCACTCGTCGGCGCCCCGGCTGCGATCCTGATCGCCCTTTCGGTCGCGCTCGTCATCGGCCTGGTCAATGGCTTCGGCGTGGCGATCTGTAGGGTGCATCCGCTGATAATGACCCTTGGCACGGCGCTGATCGCCAGCGGCTGCCTGCTTGTGTACCAGCGCTATGTCATCGCCACCGGAACGAAGATCCCGGATTTCCTCGTGTGGCTCGGAACCGGCCGGACTCTCGGCCTGCCGAACGGGCTCTTCCTGTTCTTGCCCTTTGCCACGCTGGTGATCTGGATGCAGCGCCGCACCGGCTTCGGGCGGCTTCTCTACGCGCTTGGCTCCAATGAGGCGGCGGCGCGGCTGTCCGGGGTGCGGAGCTGGCAGGTGCTCCTGTCGCTCTATGCGCTGTCCGGCGCGATCGCCGGGCTGACGGGCCTGCTTTATCTCGGCGTGGTCAAGACGCCCTCGCTGTCGCTGGCGCTGCCGCTCGATCTGCCCTCGGTTGCGGCAGCGGTTGTCGGCGGAACCTCAATCTTCGGCGGGCGGGGCGGCTTCGGCGGCACAATCATCGGGGCGCTGATCCTGACGGTGCTGGGGACGATGCTGACGCTCATGCAGATTCCCGAGGGCGGACGGCGCATCCTGTTCGGGCTCATCATCCTTGCAGTGACGGCGCTTTACATCCGGCTGACGGAGCAGGGCCGATAGTAGTTCGCCCGTATCGAAAGAGCGATCCGTCCATGCGGGTCGAACGGAGGAGAGAGGCAAATGGCAAGGCACAAGGTCGTCGGCATCAGTTTCGACCACATGCACATGGGCGACCTTCTGCGGAAGGTGGCCGAGCATCCGGATGCCGAGATTGCCGGCATCTTCGACCCCGATCCCGCCCGGATGGCCGGGGCGATCGCGAATTTCTCGATCCCGGCCGATCGGGTCTTCACCGATTTCGACGCCTGCATGACGGCCACGACGCCCGATCTTGCCATCCTCTGCGCCGCGACCGCCGATCATGCGAGCTATACGGAACGGCTTGCCGCCTATCGGACCAACGTCTTTGTAGAAAAGCCTTTCGCCGCCTCGGTCGCCGATGCGCGGCGGATGATCGCGGCGATGCAGCCGACGGGAAAGCTCCTGGCGATCAACTGGCCGCTGGCCTGGGTCGAAAGCCACGTCACCGCCAAGCGCCTGATCGAGGCCGGCACCATCGGCGAGCTGATCGAGGTGCATTTCTACGACGGAAACCGTGGGCCGCTTTATCATCTGGCGGACAAGGTCGAGGTCTCGCCGGAAGAGGTGGAACGGCAGAAGCCCGGATCGTGGTGGTACAAGAAAGCCTCGGGCGGGGGAAGCCTGCTCGACTACCTCGGCTATGGGGCCACGCTTGGCACCTGGTACATGGACGGCAGGGCGCCGCTCGAGGTGACCTGCACGGTCGACCAAACGCCGGGGATCGAGGTGGACCAGCACGCCATCGCCGTCTGCCGCTATGACCGGGGCCTGTCCAAGATGGAAACGCGGTGGGGGACCTTCACCGATCCCTGGACGATCCAGCCGCAGCCGCATTGCGGCTTCGTGTTTGTCGGAACCGACGGGACCATCAAAAGCGACGACTATGCCGACCATGTGATGGTGCAGACCCGGACACAGCCGAAGCCCACGGCCGTTCCGGCCGAGCCTCTGCCGGCCGGGCGGCGGAACGCCATCGAATATGTGCTGGGCTGCATCGAGCGGGGCGAGGCGCTGTCCGGGCCGCTCGATCCCGCGGTGTCGCTGCTCGGCCAGCGCATCGTCGATACGGCGGCGCTCTCGGCGCGAGAGAAGCGGACGCTGGAACTCTTGCCATGAGCGAAACGGATCCCGATACCTACGCGCTGAAGTCGGCGGCGGTCGAGACGATCGCCGCGCCTGATCTGCCCTACCGCCCGCCCATGCCGCGCAGCTATCGGCCGCGGATCGGGGTGATCGGGGCCGGAGGGATCGTGGCGAGCCATCTCGACGCCTATCGCACCGCCGGGTGGGAGGTTGCCGCGATCTGCAACCGGACGCTGGCGCGGGCCGAGGCGCGGGCGCAGGACTTCTACCCGCAGGCCCGGGTGACCGACCGCTATCAGGAGGTGCTCGACGATCCCGCCATCGATGTGGTCGACATCACGCCCCATCCCGAGGACCGCGTGCCGATCATCGAGGCCGCGCTCAAAGCCGGGAAGCACGTCCTGTCGCAGAAGCCTTTCGTGCTCGACCTTGCGGATGGCGAGCGGCTGGTGCGGCTGGCCCGGGATCGCGGCCTGAAGCTGGCTGTGAACCAGAACGGACGGTGGGCGCCCCACCTTGCCTGGATGCGCGAGGCGGTCCGGGCGGGCCTGATCGGCGAGGTGCAGAGCGTCCATGTCTCGATCCACTGGAACCACGGCTGGATCGCGGGCACGCCCTTCGAACGGATCGAGGACCTGATCCTGTATGACTTCGGCATCCACTGGTTCGACTTCCTGTCGAGCGTGGCTGGCGACCGGGTGGAAAGCGTCTATGCGACCTCGGCGATGGCGGCGGGGCAAACTGCGGCCGTCCCGCTGATGGCACAGGCGCTGGTGCGGATGGTGGGCGGGCAGGCGTCGCTCGTCTTCGACGGCGGGGCGGCGTTCGGGCCGCGCGACACCACCTACATCTCGGGCACCAAGGGCAGCCTGATGAGCGACGGCCCGGATCTGGGCAGCCAGCAGGTGACGCTGTTCACCGCCGAGGGGCGAGCGCAGCCGGTGCCTGACGGGACATGGTTCAACGACGGCTTCCGCGGGGCGATGGGCGCGCTTCTGGTCGCTATCGAGGACGGGACCGAACCTGCCAACGGGGCCGCAGAGAACCTTCGCAGCCTTGCGCTCTCCTTCGCGGCGATCCGGTCGCGGCGCATCGGGCAGGAAGTGCGGATCGGCGACTGCACCCGGCTTGAGCAGGACTGACGTTCAAAGCCCGAGGAACGCGCCCCGGATCGGCACGTTGCGCTGCGCACCACCTTCGCCGGTGACAGTCAACGCGTCGCCGTCCAGCGTCACCGTGGCCACCGGCTCGCCCGAGGGCCAGCCGATCGCGCCGATCACGTGCCTTGCCTCCACGGTACCCTCGGGCGACAGCGTCAGCGCGCCCGGACCCGACAGGTCGGCCTCGGTCGAGAGCCCGAGCATGTGGTCCGCCGCGCCTTCCTCGACGCCAAGACAGCCGAAATGCCGCCCCGACCAGGGCGGATAATCCCTCCCCCCGTTCGAATGCCACAGCATCGTCATCGGCAACCGCCGAGCATCGCGGAGCGAAAGGTAAAGATCGCCCTCCGCAGGGCGCGTCACCGCCGTCCAGCCGAGGGCATGGCCCCTGGTCTCGATCCCCACGACGAAATCCTCATGGCGCGGATTCCAGGGATAGCGCGTCAGGTCCACCGGGTCTGCCAGCCCCGGAAAGGTGCGGGGGTCTACCGAGCGGGCCGGGTAGGCCAGCGCCGACCGACCGCGCGCCGGATCGCTTTCCTGCGGGTTCTGCGGGGTTTCCCAATACGACTTGGCCGAGGTGCGGATCAGCCCGCCGGATTTCAGCGAGATGTTGGCATGGTTCGCCACAGGCAGGCGGCCGGTGCCCCCGATGAAGATGTGGCGCTGGTAGACGAAGGGATGACCGTCGGTGACCGAGAGTTCCTTGATCAGCGTCGCGCCCTTTACCGGATGGTCGAGCACCGCCCGCACAAGGCCGGCAGTCGTCGCAACGACTGTCCAGGGGGTGTTGGCGGGCCAGCCGTGCAGGGGCGAGCCCTCGTCGCTTGCCGCGAAGGGCGCGCAGAAGAAGTCGCCGCCGAGCGTCGCCATAAGGGGCGCGGCGTCCGGCGGCATGACTTCGCCCGTCCCGACCCAGGGGGCGCGATGCAGAGGCGCGATCCTTACGCCCTGATCCTCGACCTCGAACCCATCGAGAAGCCCGGTGCGGGCATCGAAGCCGAAGCTGATCCCAGCCGCCGCACCCTGCATCAGGCGGCATGCTCGCCGGTGATGATGTCCTCGACATCCTGGATCGATGAGGTCCGGGGGCTGAGGTCATCTGCCACGACCGCGCCGCGCCGCATCACGACCATCCGGTCCACGACCTGAAAGACGTGGTGGATGTTGTGGGCGATGAAGATGCACGAATGCCCCGTGTCGCGCGCTTCACGGACAAAGCGCAGCACGCCTTGCGTTTCGGCCACGCCGAGGTTGTTCGTCGGCTCGTCAAGGATGATGAGGTCGCTATCGAAATACATGGCGCGGGCGATGGCCACCGCCTGCCGCTCGCCGCCTGAAAGCGAACCGATGGCTGTGGTCGGCGGGATCTTCTTCGAGATGCCGACCCGCTTGAGCAGGCTCGCCGCCACCTCGTTCATCCGGTCGAGATCGAGACGGTCCATGAAACCCGGCCCCTTGCGCAACTCGCGACCGAGGAACAGGTTCCGCGCGATGGAAAGTTGCGGGATCAGTGCCGAGTCCTGGTAGATCGTCTCGATCCCTGCCGCGATCGCATCGTTGGTCGAGCGCAGGTTGACCTCCTGCCCGTTGATGAAGATCTGGCCCGATGTGTAGGGCACCGCCCCGGATAGCACCTTGATGAGCGTGGACTTGCCCGCTCCGTTGTCGCCCAAGAGGCCGACGATCTCGCCGCGCTTGATCCTTAGGTTCACGTCGCGCAGGGCGTGGACGCGGCCGTAGTACTTCTGAATGTTCCGCATCTCGACGAGCGGAGCTTCGGTTTCGGCCATGTCAGTCTCCCGCATTGTGCCGGCGCTCGAGCGCGGCATGAAGCGCCATCATCCCCAGGATGATCGCCCCGATGAAGATGTTGTAGGCCAGGCCCGGCACGCCGATCAGGACGATGCCGTTGCGCATCAGCCGCAGGATCAGCACGCCCAGAACCGTGCCGATGATGGTGCCGCGTCCGCCCGCCAGCGCCGTGCCGCCGATCACCACCATGGCGATCACCTCGAGTTCGTAGCCGGTGCCCGAGTTCGGGTTGGCTGCCGACACGCGGATCGACGAGATGATGCCGGCGAAGGCAGCCATGGCGGCCGACAGCATGAACAGGATGGTCTTGACGCGCCCGGTCGGCACGCCGCGGTTCCGGGCGGCGATGGGGTTGCCCCCGGTGGCCTGGATCCAGTTGCCGAAGCGGGTGCGGGTCAGGATGTAGTGGAACATGACCGCGAGCAGGATGAACCAGATCAGGCTCATGTACAGCCGCAGGCTTCCCACGTGGAATTCCCCGACAAGCACCCCGGACAGCCACTGATCGTCGGCCTTCCAGGTCCGCTGCGGGAAGCCATCGGTGAGCCACAGCGCCGTGCCGCGCACGACCAGAAGCATGCCGAGCGTGACGAGGAAGGACGGGATCCGCATCCGCGTCACGAACAGGCCGTTGATGAGGCCGATCAGCAGCGCGACCAGGATCGCAACAAGGAACGCCACCGACAGCGGGAGTGCCGCCTCGTTGAACAGGGTCCACATCACGACTGGCGCAAAGCCGAAGACCGAGCCGACCGACAGGTCGAACTCGCCTGCGGTCATCAGCAGTGTCATCGCCAACGCGATAAGGCCGAGCTCGACGGTGAACGTGAGGGCGTTGCCGATATTCGTGATAGAGATGAAGGCCGGGTTGATGGCGGTGAAGACCACCAGCATGACAACCAGCAGGACCAGCGGGCCGACTTCCGGCTTGTTTATCAGCGTTCGCGTGAAACCTGCGCCGGATGCGTGCTCCGGAGGGGCCAGGGTAGGGCTGGGTTCGGTCATCCCGGGAAATCCTGTAGAGGGAAAGGCCCGCCCGCGATGCCTGTGCACCGCGGGCGGAGGTGTGGCAGTCAGTTGCCGCCCATGATCTTGTGATAGACGGGGGCCGTGTCCTTCTCGTAGAGCGCGCCGGTGATGATGTCGAAGCCGATCGGGATACCGTTCGTCTCCATCAAGAGCGCCGAGAGGCACATGTAGGAGGTGGCCTGCGGGTCCTGCCACATGCCGGCAGCGACGTAGCCGTCCATCACCTCCTGCGTGGTGTCGAGCGAGTTGCCCCAGCCCACGACCGGGATGTCGCCGGGCTTGAGGCCCGCCTGATCCCAGACCCGCTTGACCGAGCCCGTCACCATGTCGCCCAGGCCGATCATCGCCTTGATCTTGTCTCGGTTGGCGGTGACGTAATCGGTCATGCGGTTGATGACCTCGGCTTGGTCAAGCGTGGCATCGGTGACCTCCCATGTGATCCCGAGCGGTTCGAACACCGACTTGATGCCCTTTTCCTCTTCCACACCATAGGAGGCGCCTGGCACTTCGACCGGCATCCAGACGAAGTCACCCGACTTCACGAAGCCCTTGTCGACAAGGTACTGCGCCCAGGTCTGTCCGACGTGGATGAGGTCGCCGCCGACATAGGCGTTCCAGTCCGCCTGCGGATCCGGCGTGTTGAAGTTCACGATCGGGATGCCTGCGGCGCGGGCTTCCTTCACCACATCGACCATCGAGCCTGGGTCGGGGCTGGTCGAGCAGATGCCTGCTGCGCCCGCCGCGATCGCGGCGCGCACGGCTTCCTGCTGGCTCGGCACGTCACCCGAGTGGAACGAAGTGTTGACGGTATTGCCGGTTTCCTTGGCCCAGGCCTCGGCGCCCTGCAGGAAATAGGTCCAGACCGGGTCGGCTGGCCCACCATGCGAGATCCAGTAGAAGGTCTTGCCCTCGGCCAGAGCTGTACCGGCAGTCAGCGCAAGCACTGCGGTCGCGCAAAGGAATGTACGTCTCAGCATCGTTGTCTCCTCCCTTGTTTCAAGTTCTGCGATCGCCGTGTCGGCGCCGCGTAGAGCCGGGGGAATTCCGCCCGGTTGGTCCGATGCGCAGGCCCTCCTCGCCGGCGCACCCTTTCTCGCGCAGGGCCTAGCCCTGCCGCCTTTCCCCCTTTTCCAGACAGTTGATGAACTGGTCGAATTCCCCTTCGGACATGGCCACGAGGTGCCGGTCCTCGGGATAGGCGCCTGTCTCGACATCCGTGATGAATTCGCGGAACGCCGCGATGCGTTCGACCTGAAGCCGGGCATATTCGGCACGGAAGTCGCGATAGACCTTGGAATGGCGGGGAATGCGCCCGTCGGTGTAACCGAGAATGTCGTTGGCAAAGAGATACTGCGCATCGCAGCCCGCGCCGGCGCCCATGGACCACAAGAGGATGCCCACGCGCCGGCTGATCTCGCTTGCGACCTCTGGCGGCACCACTTCGATCTCGACCGCGAAGGCCCCGGCATCCTCGTAGGCGCGCACCTCGTCATACAGGCGCAGCGCCGCGTCGGCCGTCTTGCCGACGGCGCGGAACCCGCCGGTCCAGGTCGCGCGCGAAGGCACCAGCCCGACATGGCCGACCACGGGGATATGCTCGCGGGCAAGATGCTCGACCGTCCGGAGCGAGCCGGAGCAATAGACTGCGTCTGCCCCTCGGTTCACCGCATCTCCGCACCAGCGCAGGTAGTCATCGGCCGTGCCCGCCTCGAGATGGGTCTTGCCGGTCATCGAGAAGATCGAGGGGGCGACCCTGCGATAGTCCGGGTGGAACAGGACCTCGGGCGGGACCGATGCGATGTCGATCCCGGCCTCTTCGGCTGCGGCGGCCTCGTCGATCGAGAAGTAGCGCAGCATGGTCAACTGGCGCTTGCCCTTGAGCGCGCGAAGATCGGCCACGGTCGGCAGCCGTCTTGTCCGAACCACAGAGGCGCCGACTGCCGTCATCTTGCCTCCCCCTGTCGCTGTGCGGCTCTTTCCATGCCGTTACGCACTGCGTTCCGGCACAGACTGGTGCAGGACGTCCTTGTATGGGCGCGCTGTCGGGGGCAGTTCTCGCCTCAGGTAATAGCCGACCTCATGCCTTTGCCGCAGGATAGCCCGGAACATCTCGGCATAGGCCTGAGCGATCGAGGGGTTGGGCACCGGCAGGTCGTGCTTGATGAGTTCATGCAGCCGGGGCAGGGCGTGGTAGGGCACCATCGGGAACATGTGATGCTCCACATGGTAGTTCATGTTCCAGTAGATCCACCGGCTGATGGGGTTCATGTAGACCGTGCGCGAGTTCAGGCGGTGGTCGAGGACATCCTCGGCCAGACCACCATGCTGCAGGAGGCCGGTCATCACCATGTGCCAGCACCCGTAAAGCCGTGGCAGCCCGATCAGCAGGAGCGGGATCGTCGATTTCCAGCCCATCCCGGTCGCGAGCATCCACAGCGTCACGGCAAGGGTCGCGGCGTAGATCGCCATGTGGACACGGGCCCAGAAGATCGCCTTGGGCCATTCCGAGGCCGGGATATAGTCCTTCTCATCGGGCGACAGGATGCCCATCGCGTTCCGCGCGATCCCGACGAGCGACTTCCAGGCGTCGACGACCCCGACATAGGCCAGCGCCTTCAGCATCAGGCTGATCGGATGCATCCAGGCGATCTCGGCATCACGGCCGACGATGATCGTGTCGGTGTGGTGCCGCGCGTGGCTCCAGCGCCAGTTGATCGGATTGCGCATCACCTGGAAGGACGCAATGTGATAGACCACGTCGTTCATCCAGCCGGTCCGAAAGGCCGTCCCGTGGCCGCATTCATGCCAGCGAGAGTCGCAGGCCGAGCCGTAGACGACGCCATAGGCTAGCCAGAACGGCACCGCCCACCATGTGCCCCAGAACCAGATGCCGCCCGCGGCGAGGAGGATGTGCAACGCAATCCACAGGATCGTGTCGCGGATCGCCGGGCTGTCGCTGCGCTGCATGAGCGCCTTCATCTCCTTGCGGGAGACGTCGGTGTGGTACCATTCGGCCGCCGCGAGACCAGCCTCGATGGCGTGGCGGGCGGACTCGCCTGTCAGGGAATAGTCCCGAGGCGGGACGAGGGCGGCAGAGTGGCTGGATGAGTCGATATTCATAATGTGGCGCATCGCTTTTCCTCACCACTTTCGGCATTCCGAAACCTGCGACAACGGCAGATCACATCAGATCGCATCAGGTGGCCCTCGGAATTCGTTCCGCTAACCCATTGTGCAATTGCAGAAAAACCTATGTCCAGATTGCAAGGGGCCACAGGGCTGATGTAATCCGGTCAAAGTCCATCAGCTCGGGACGAACCGGGAGCGCCGCATGAGCCGAAGCACGATTGCCGACATCGCGCGCTTGGCGATGGTGTCGACCGCCACCGTCGACAGGGTGCTGAACCGCCGCGCCGGGGTCAGCCCCGCGAACCGCCAACGCGTGTTCCAGGCAGCGAAGGAGCTCGGCTATCTGCCAAGCGAAGGCGCGGTGTCGATGCCGTCGCGACCCGCGCATCTGGAATTCCTGATCCCCTTCGTCCGCAACGGCTTCATGCACGAACTGGTCGACTGCATCATGGCGACTGCGGGCTCTCTGCCGTTGGTGGCGTCCTGCAAGGTGACCCCGCTCGACGGGATTGGGCCGGACTCGCTTCTGCCCGCGCTTGAGAAGATTTCGCTTTCGACAAGCGGCGTCGGCATTGTCACCATCGACCATCCGAAGACCCGCCATGCGATCCGCGAGTTGAGCGAGGCAGGGGTGCGGGTTGTCACCATAGCCTCGGATGTCCCATCGACGCCGCGGGCCGCCTATGTCGGCGTGGACAACCTCGTCGCCGGTCGGACCGCGGCGCTGTTGATGGGGCGGTTGTCCTGCACTGCGGGGGGGACGATCGGTCTGTTTCTCGGCTCGCGCGCCTTCCACGGCCACCGCGAGCGCGAATTCGGATTTCGGGCCCTGATCGAAGAGCAGTTTCCTCAGCTTTCGATCCTTCCGGCGGTCGAGACGGGAGAGGATGCCGACCTGTCGCGGCAGGGCATGCTCAAGCTCATGCGGACCGCTCCCGACCTGGTCGGCGTTTATTGCGTCGGGGCCGGTCGGGCGGGGATCGCCGATGCGCTCCGCACGCGGACAGACGGCAAGCGGCCTTTCGTCATCATGCACGACCTGACGGAAAGCGCGCGGCTCTGGCTGGTCGAGGATCTCATCGATGTGGTGATCGACCAGAATGCGCGGCTGGTGGGCGAACAGGCGGTTATCCAGCTCCTGGGATCGATTGCGGTCAACTCACCGCTTCTGGCCCCGCGATACATCGAACCGCGCATCATCCTGCGCGAGAATATTCCCCACCTGTGAAGGGAGTGGAGCCTGCTCTGCCCAGCTGTTGCGCCCCTATGCTGCAGCGTCTCACACCTGATAGTGTGACCGGGCAGGTGCTGGCAGCCAGTTGTGAACGCGTCTCGGTTCCGTTGGTTCGCGATCAGCTCATGCTACATAGAGCTCTGCAACTCGATGAGGGCGACGGGTGCTCAAGGGCCGTGCGGCCAGGGCAGGCGGCCTGCTCGGTCGCGGGAGACCAGCATCGCAATCCGCGAATGCGGGTTGGCACAATCAGTAACGGAGGCACCGTGCAGGCAGCCCGAAACACAGACTACGAGACCCGTGTTGAACAGGTCATGGGCCGGTTCCGTGCCGCCTATCTCGACACCCAGTATCACTATGTCCAGTTCCTGACGGAGCATATGGTCGACTGTGCAGCCTCCTTCGACGGCGATCTCGAGGCGATGCTGCTTCTTGCAGTCCTCGGCCAGAGGCGACTCGAAGAAGCAAGAAACTCGACACATCCCGAACAGCCCGATCCGGCCCGGACGGCGATGACAACCATGCGCATCGCCGATGTCACCGGCATCCCGCGCGAGACGGTCCGGCGCAAGCTGGCGTCATTTGAGCGCAAGGGCTGGATCAGCCACCATCCGGGGCTGGGCTGGTCAATCGCCGGGCAAAGGAACTCCTCCGAAGTGCAGACGGCCCTCGCCGACCTTGAAGAGAGGTCCTTTCGCCGCCTTGCGCGACTCTATCTGCTGCTCTCGCAGGTATTGGAGGACGGTGCGCGGCGCACTGCAGACTGACCCCATAGCCCGCTGCCCAAAATGGGCGGGGGGTGGATTGTCAAGAGTCAGCTCTTGATCGTTAGTTTGTTCAGACCAGATAGGAACAGCTGTCGTGAGCCTGCGGCGATCCACTCAGCATGCGTGCGCTCTCCTTCGCCGAACGAGGTTTGGACCGGTTCTTGCCGTCTGGAGCCTGGCCGTGCTTCTGGTCCTTGCCGATGCGCCCGGTGCCTTCGCCCAGGTCGGTTTGGCCAATTCCGGCCCCTTCGAGCAGCGCCGGATCGAGTCGGTGCAGATCACCATCGCCAACCCGACCCAGGATGCCGCGTTCAACCAGCGGATCGAGGATGCGGTGCGGCGCGGTATCCTGCTGTTCCCTGACGAGCGCTACAACGACGATGCAATTTCACTGGCAATCACGCAGATCGTCCGGCGCAATCCGCAGATCGCCAGCATCGATTTCGAGCCGCTGCCCGCTGCGCTTGGCGGCGTCGATGTCAATGTGACGGTCAAGCTCGGCGACGGAGTTCAGCCGCCCGGTGGACGCGGCATGGCAGCGAGCGGGAAGTTCTCGGATTTCCCGCTTCTCCTCGATCGCAACGGCACGGTGCTGAAGTTCAAGCTCGATGTCTTCACGTTGATGTACGGCAACAACAACGCCTGGTACGGCCAGCCCGGTCCGATGCTGGCGGGCAATCCCCTCGCCGACGGTCCGGCGGGCGCCGGATGGAGCGATTGGGCCGAGGGCTACCTGCAATACGGCATCTATGGCATCACGCCCTTGACCAACAATCTTTACGCGTATGGCAACTTCTCGGTCATCACGTCGGGCTCCAGCGGGCAGGAACTGTTCACCAACCTGGCGCGCGGATACACCTATTGGGAAGATGCCTATGTCGGTCTCGTCGGCGGCAATGTCGACAGCAAGGGCAATCGGCTGACCTATAACCTCTCCGTGGGCCGGCAGCGGTTCACGCTGGCCAACGGCTTTCTCATCGCCAACACGGCCGCCAACGGCTGGAACCGCGCGGCGCTTCAGGCGAACGCGCGATGGGCGTCCGACCTTCTGGTCTTGGGCGAGGTTGCCTACAACCAGACCAAGCTTCAGGCCTTCTATCTTGACCCCGATGAACTGCCGATCCTCGACACTGACACCAGGATCGCAGGTCTGAACCTCGAGACCACGCCGGTGGACGGGCTCATGCTTGGCATGTCCTACCTCACGGTGCCGCAATCGACTGCTGCCTACTATTCCCCGACCGGCGGCCTGGTCGGTACGAGAGAGGGGATGCAGCTTTGGGATGCCCGGTTCAACTGGACGGCCAATCCCGAAGGGGTGCCGGGTCCGTTCATCGGCGGTGAAGCGGCCCTCCAGACCAACCGCAACTTCGGCATGAACGCGCGGGCGGGTTGGGCCGAGGTCGGCTACAGCTTCGCCAAGGCCAAGTGGAGCCCCGCAATCAGCTACCGCATCGCCTATTTCTCGGGGGACGATCCGGATACGCCGACCTATGAGCGTTGGGACCCGCTTCTGTCGGGCGGCACTGGCGAGCAATGGGTCCAGGGCATGAGCCATTTCAAGGTGGTTCAGGACAGCAACGTCATCGCACAGCGCATCCAGGGGCGGCTCCGCGTCACGCCAAAGATCGAGGTCGTGCCGCAACTCTGGGTCTTTCGGGCCGATACGCTGAACAACGTCGGTGGCAACCCGGCGCTGAGTACCCTGACCGACAGCACCTACGGCTACGAGGCCAACGTGACGGTGAAATGGTATAAGTCGCGAAACCTCTACGTTCACGGTGCGCTTGGCTTCACCGTCCCCGGCGAAGGCACCAAGGCCGCGCTCGGCGGCGATGCCAGCAACTGGCTCGCGGCAATGTTGTTCGTCCGCTACTCGTTCTGACCCCCCGATCCCCTTTTGCAAGGAAACCGCACATGGACGACACTAGCTTCGGCCCTGATGGCTTCGATCGCCGGGAATTCCTGAAATCAGTCGGTCTTGTCGCGGCGTCGGGTGCAGCGATCGCGGCTGCAGCCGGTCCCGCCGAGGCCGCCCCGGCTGACCTGGGCCCGTACTCGACACCGTGGGATCCGCCCGATCCGGTAATCGCCGGGCGGCAGAACATCGTTCCGGTTCCCGAAAACTTCTTCATTCCCGGCAGGTTTGCCGGCAAGACGGCGATCGTTACCGGCTGCGCCCGCGGCATGGGCCAACTCGCCGCAATCCGCCTCGCGCGCGAGGGCGCGAATGTCGTCGGTGTGGACTGGCTCGGCGGGGAGGGCCGAGCGGTGATCGACGCGATCGTCAAGGAGGGTGGAAAGGCCGTCTTCGTCGAAGGCGACATTTCCGAAACTGCGGTTTGCGACGCGATGGTCAAGGCCGCGGTCGACACCTTCGGCGGGCTTGATTGCTGTCTGAACAATGCCGGTGTGATGGATGCGATCCCGCCCGGTGAGCCGATCGACTACGCATCCCAGAAGGATCTAGCGATGTCGCGCATCAGCGATGCGTCGGATGCCTACTGGGATGTGGTGATGCGTGTGAATGCCACCGGGACGTTCCGCTCGATGCGCGCCGAGCTGCGGCAGATGCTGGCTCAGGGGCGTGGCGGCAGCATCGTGAACGTTGCGTCGGTTGCCGGCCTGCGCGGTTTCGGCGGAACCCCGTCCTACGTGGCGAGCAAACATGCCGTGAACGGGCTGACCAAGAACGCCGCGATCGACTATGCGCCCTTCGGGATCCGGGTGAATTCGGTCTGCATGGGCACGACGATCACGCCCATGTACGAGCGCGCCTTCGACCTGCTCAAGCAACGCGCGCAATCGGGCTATCGCGAAACCGGGATCGGTATGCTGAAGATCGACAGCCTGCTGCAATGGTCGAACCAGCAGAAGATGGGGTCGATGCCGGCCGAGCAGGTGGCGGTCATGCTGTTCCTGCTCTCACCGGAATCGTCGAACCTGACCGGCGCGACTTATGCAACCGACGGCGGTTTCACGACTTACTGACACAAGGAACCGGCAGCGGTCCGGTCCAAATGGGAGGCACAGACATGGACAGACGCGATGTACTCAAGGGGGTGACGCTGGTCGCTGGCACGCTTGCGGCGCAGACAGCCGCGACCGAACAGGCCGAGGCGCAAGTTTCGGGCGGCGCAGCGGGCGGCGGCAACGCCGTGGTGCCAATCAATCCGCCCGATCCCGAATACTTCATTCCCAGCCGTTTTGCCGGCCGCACATTCATCGTCACAGGATCGGCCCGTGGACTGGGCGCGGCAGCGGCAAAAAGGCTGGCGCGCGAGGGGGCCAATGTCGTGGGCGTGGACTGGATCGGCGATCTTGGTGCTGCCGTGAGTGCCGGTATCAACGCCGAGGGTGGCAAGAGCGTCTTCGTCGAGGGCGATGTTGGCGACCCGGCCGTGGGCGAGGCTGCAGTTGACGCTGCAAGGAAGAATTTCGGCGGGTTGAGCGGTGCCATCAACAACGCGGGTGTCCTTGACGGAATCTATTCCGGCGATCCGGTCGACTATGAAAAGCAGCGCTCACTGACCTTCGCGCCGATCCATGAGGCGACGCAGGACTATTGGGAGAAGGTGTTTCGGACCAATGCATTAGGCACCTTCCTTACGCTGCGGGCTCAACTCCGCTTCCTGGTCGAACAGAAGAAGGGTGGCGCCATCGTCAATGTGGGGTCGATCGCGGGGCTGACCGGGCTGGCCGGCAATCCCGCCTATGTCGCTTCGAAGCACGCCGTCAACGGGCTCACCCGCAACGCCGCCATCGACTATGCGCCCTACGGCATTCGCGTGAACTCGGTCAACATGGCGGCGACGGATACTCCCATGATCGAACGCGCCGGCCAACTCGTTGCCGAGGCGAGAAAGCATGCCAGCGGGCCGTCGATGGGTCGGATCAAGACGGACAGCATCCTGTCCTATACCGATCCGCAGCACAGGCCGGCCACGGTGGGTGAACAGGTGTCGATGATGCTGTTCCTGCTGTCGGATGAAGCATCGAACTTCACTGGCGGTGTCTTTCCAACGGATGGCGGCTGGACGGCCTACTGAAGCCGGCGCTGGATGGCAGTTCTGCCGACTGATGCGACCGCCACGCTGGCTTATCGACCGGGGAAAGCGTCATGCTGCGGACTGGCTGCGGCAATGCACCGGCGCGTCCCATTTTCGAGACTTTATGTTCAGTAGATGGGGGCCCGCGCCCAGTTGGCAGCGTCTTCTCTTCTTCCGTCAAGCTGGCACAACGAGACTGCCGCTATCACGATGCGGAAATGGCTGGTCGCTATGCGCGCAGCCAGCACCGCCCGGTCGGCAGCGGTCGCATAGTCACCATCTATTCCGAAGGGTAACGCCTTCATTATGCGCATCGGCGCCAGCATCGGATGAATCGGGCTAAGCCCGATCGCCAGTTTAATGCCCGCGCGGGTCGCGACCGTCTGAAAACGGACCACTTGCAGGAAGGCCCGCGAGTAATGGCCTTTGGCAGAGTTCGGGCTCAACTCCACCTACCTGTCCAGCCAGACCAGGCCCTCATCTGAGCGGCCCGCTCTGCGCTTGCCAAGGTCGAAGCAGCGCACGTCTCGCGTTGCAAACTCGCGTCATTCCCCGCGGTGGACAATCAGGATACCGGCATCGACCCACATGATGTGACAGGGATCCCGTCTTGGCAGCATGACTTGCCGTTCTTCAGGCAGAATGGTTTCGGACGGAAGTGACGTTGGTATCTAGGCTCTGGCGTGACCTTTGGTTGTCAAACTCCTTATGATTTCTATGCTCTGGGATGCGCCGAAGGCCTGGCCATGAAAATGTCTTGCCGCTGCGGGGATGGCCCCGGCCCGCTGCGCGGGCTTCTCGCGATCGCTCGTCCGGGAGGTCTGTTCATAATGGTGTCAATCAGGCCCATTTCCACGAGCATGATTCCGCTGAGGTCATTTCTGATTTGACCACGGAAGTCCGATATCGGTCCATAGCTGGTATTTGACTCACGAACGCCGGGCGACCGCGCCGGTCCTTTTCAGGCCGGCACCTTCACCATCCTAACGATGATCAGTGCAAGCCATGCGCCACCTTCAGCACATGTCGGAATGTCGCTTCGGCGAAGGCGCGTTCGGCCGGTCCGTCGGGCGTCTCTATCGACGCCTTCCGATCGGCCTTACCAACGGGCAATAGGCGCCCTTCCATTACGGTGCCCCAGACACCAATGTTTCGGATTTCCATCGCGTCCACCGTCAATGGGTTCCCGTCGAGGATCGTGAAGTTCGCGCGCTTGCCCGGTGCGATCGTCCCGATCTCGTCCTCGAGTTTCAGCGAATAGGCCGCTTCGATGGTCACTCCGCGCAATGCCTGTTCTGCGGTCACACGTTGCTCAGGTCCCGCGACGCGGCCCGAGGTCGTGAGCCGGTTCACTGCGCACCACATCAGGAATAACGGATCGCCAGGCGCCATCGGCATGTCGGAATGCAGCGACCATGCGACTCCTGCCCGGTCCAGATCTCCCAGACGCACCATTTCATCTGCTCGTTCGGGGCCGAGGCCCACTTTCCCATACTGGTCGGCCAATGCAGCAACGTAATAGGGATTGCCACTGACAATCGCGCCCAGCGCCTTGATCCGGGCGACCTGATCCGGGTCGCTGACCGCGAAGTGCACCAGAACCGTCCGGTGATCGTAGCGCGGGTTACGCCGCAGATTGGACTCCAGCGCATCTAGAACGCGGTCAAGCCCGGCGTCACCGTTCACATGGATATGAATCTGATAGCCGGCGTCCCAGTAGACGTGGAATGCACGCTGGAAGAGGTCATCGTCCATCATCCATTCCCCCTCATGCCCGTCGAGATATGGGTCGCGCACTTGCATGAGCTGGGAATAGATTGCGCCGTCGGCAAACAGCTTGACCTGTTTGGACGTCATGCTGGTCATCCCGCCATACCACGAGGCAAGGTTCTCGGTCTCGGTGATGACCCGGGCATCATCGTCATACATCGCAACCAGGCTTTTTCCATCCGGCATGAACGACCAACGAAAGGGCATGTCGGGGCTGGAAAAGACGGCGTTTACGCCATCTTGCACAGGCTTCGCCAGGATGCCGCCCGGTTCGTTCCCAATGGTAATGCCCTTTGCGTGCATGTAGTCGCGGGTCAGCTCTAGTCCCGCTTGAAGTTTGTCAGGCGTGGCGACGAGGGGCGCAGCGTAGGGTAGCACCGCGAAAAGCCCCTGCTCCCAGAATCTCTGTTCCCCGATTTCGCTCTGTCGCTGCGCGGTTTCAGAAAAGCCTTCGATGACCTCCTTGGTTATTCCTGCCCGCTGCAGGGCCGCAGTGTTGAAAATCATCTCATGACACGACCTCGCCCAGACAATAATCGGCGTGGTCGTGCTGATCATGTCGAGGTCCGCCCCGGTCAACTGGCCGAAGAACGCGGGGTGGTAGCCCCACGTCAGCACGGGTTCGTCAGGGTCCTTGCGTGAGGCGACGGTGGCTGACAGCCGACTGACGAAATCCTGCTTGTCCTTGACGGCCGGAACCGTTCCCGAGGGCAAGACCCAATCCTCGATCGAAAGGATGACGGATGACATCGTCAGCGCCGCGAGCACCGGATGGTCATGCTGTGCCACGAAGCCCGGGACGATAACATGGTCGACGAACGTCCGGTCGACCACGTATGGCTGGTCGCCGAGGACAGCAATCGTCTCGTCCAATGAGCCGACCCACAGGATTCGGCCGCGGACAACGGCAACGGCTTCGGCTGATGGGCGCGCCGAGTCAAGCGTGAGGATCTCGCGGGCCGTGTAGACGGTGGCCTGCGGTGGCGCAACGGCGAGGCTGCCGACATCTTGCAAGGATCCGGTCTTCGCCAGTACCCGCGTTGCTGGCGTCAGTGCGGTGGCGCCGAGAAGACCCGCCAGAATGAACGTGCGCCGCCCAAGCCTTGTCATCTCCAAGTCCCCCAACTTTGCTTTCAGTCCGGTGATGACCGCCCAAGAGAATACCGCGACCCGGTCCAACAGCCCCTTCCAGTCCGCGTGTTCCGGAGGTTTTGACAGAAGCAGGTTCGGATTTGGTCATCCCTACAAAATCTATTGTTCCAGATTGTTGTGAAGGAGATTGTCGTAGTTGAGACAAATAGCCCTATCTCATCGGGCGAATACTGAGAGGAACTGCAGATGAGGGTCGCCGGGCATGGGGAAGGGGGAGTGATCGATCGTGGAGATGCCGAACGCCGGATTGCTCGGTCCGGATGGTTAGCCGACCAGAGCGAAGATCTCCGACGTGCCGTCCTGAAGGTCTCACGTCTGATTCACTACCCCGCGGGAGAGTTCGTGTTCCATGCCGGTGACAGCGCCGGTGGTCTCTATGGCGTGGTCAAGGGCGGTGTGGGGATCTACCTGCCGTCCGAAGCCGGAGAAACGGTGCTGGCGCATGTGGCCCGTTGCGGCGTCTGGTTCGGCTACGGCCCTCTGACGCGGGAGCAAGAGCGCACTTTGTCATTTTCCCTAGTCGAGCCGTCGCTGTTGATCCACGTTCCGCTTGCGCATGCACAGGAGATCGGTGCGCGTTCTCCCGCGCACCAGCGCGCAATCCTGTCTGTGACAGAATACGGGATGGATATCGCAGTGAGGGTGATCGAGACGCTCCTCATACGTCGGCCTGACCGCCGGATTGCGGCGACCCTGCTTCGGATCGCGCCGTTCGACGAAGGAGATCCCTGCGCGGCCCTCCTCCGCCTCACCCAGGCGCAACTTGGCGAAATGGCGAACGCTGACCGTCAGGTCGTGAACCGCGTTCTGAAGCGTTTCGAAGCTCTCGGCTGGCTGCGCGTGGCCTACGGGCAGATCGAGATTCTAGACGCAACAGCACTCAGATCCTTTGCAACCAAGAGGTGATTTCAGCCGCACGCGCGACATGAATTGGTCTGGAACGGTAACGGTTCTGCACCGAAGTGCACAGGGCTGCGCCTTCCTGCCCTTCCCTGCACCTTTGGCCATCAACGAACGGTCGCTTTCCGCCCTTTTCGGCCGTTCCTGCAGGCTGCAACGACCAGCGCCTCAACCGTAGCGCCAAGACCCATAATGCACCGAGACGAAAGCCGAACTACCCGATCGAGGCAGGCAAATTTCGCCTGACACAGTCGGGACGTAAGATGGTCTCCACCCTTGACGCAGTATCCTCTGATGCTCCTGCGGCGCTCCTTTAGCGAAGCAGCGGGAAGGTAGGGGGGAAGATTGTCGCCAAGTCGGGCTGGGCCCAGGTTCGCTCGGGATAGCGCGCAAGCATCCTGTCGAACTGTGCCTGCGCCTGCTGACGGGCCGTAGGGGCGTCGAAACCTGCCAGCGCGCCGTCGCGCATCGAGAGCCGACCATCGACGAAGACCGCGCGCGTAACGCGTCCCGTCGCGCCGAAGATCAGCGACTGGACGGGATCGACCGTGGGTGCAAACCAGGGGTCCATCAGGTCGAAGACCGCAATGTCTGCCTTAGCTCCGGGGGCAAGCCGTCCGAGATCCGCACGCCCAAGTGCGTCTGCGCCACCCGTCGTTGCAGCCTCGAACACCTCTGCAGTGGTGAGCCCGGTCTCGTTGCCCTCGGCGGCACGGCCCACCATCAGGGCCACGGCCATGTTCAGCACCATGTCCGGCGGGGCGGTGTCGGTGCCCATGCCGATGCGGATGCCCATTTGCCGGCAGCGCCGGAACGAGCGCAGCATCTCTCCGTCGCGGGCATAGACGAGTGGGCAATGGGCGATGGTGACGCCATGCTCGGCGTAAAGCGTCAGGTCTTGCGGCTCTGCCTCGACCGCATGTGGAGCGATCAGGCGGTCGTGCAGAAGGCCGTTCGCCGCAAGCCATTGCGGCGCCGTCGTGCCATGCAGGCGCTGGAGGGTCTCCCGTTCCATGCGGCCCTGGGCCATGTGCAGGCGGACGGGCAGTGTCCGCTCCCGCGCGGCATCCATCGTGCGGCGCAAGAGCGGCAGAGTGCAGGTTTCCACACGGTCGGGGGCCAGCATCGCACGGATCAGACCATCCGCTGCACCGTCGATCCGGTCGGCGAAGGCTAACGCGTCCGACAGGCCCGCCAACCCCCGCTCTTCATCGAAGCGGGGCTCCAGAACGCCGGGTGCGGTGCAGACCATGCCGCCCGAGCGATAGGCCGGGCCAAGATAGACCCGCAGGCCAAGGTCCTGCGCGGCTTGCGCGGCGGCGTCGAACTCGGCGACGGTTTCGCCCCATTCGCGATAGAAGAGCGAAGCGATGGGCAGGGCAGTGGTGATGCCATTGCGCAGCAACTGGGCAAAGGCGAAACGCTTCTGGAAGGCCAGCTCATCCAGGCTGTACATCTCGACCGGGCCGCGCCGCACATAGTCCTCGGGCCAGACCCGACCGGTGGCCCAGCCCGGGCCGTAGTCGACGGTCAGCAGCGTCGTGTCGAGGTCGGACAACGCGTCGAGGTCGATGAAGCCGGGCGAGACCAAGACCTCGCCCAGATCGATGCGACGGGCGACCGCACCCGGAAAGCGGCGCCCGACATAAAGGATGTCGGACCCGTCGATCACGACCTCGCCGTTCTCCAGCAGGCGATGCCCGCTCCCGTCATGCGCGACGATCCAGCGCGCGGCAAGCGCCGTGCGTCCGGGGGCGCGTTGGCCAAGGGCAAGATCAGCGAGGGGCGTCGTCGGGTCAGACATGGGTCAGACGGCTTTGCGCGCCACTTTGGGCGTGGTTTGGGCGGCCTCGTAGGGCAAAAGATGCTCGGGCTTCTTGAGTTCGAACTGGCGGTCCGAGGTGATGTAGTTGTCGGCATGCAGCCGGGCGATCGGCTGGTAGGTCGCCGGATTGACATAGCGGCCAGCCTCGTCGAGGCAGCGGTCCTGGACGTGCATGTGGACCACCTCGCCCACGACAAGAATGCGGTTCGGATAGTCGATCAGGCGCTCGACCCGGCATTCGAAGGCGCAGGGGCTTTCGGCGATCCGCGCGGGCTCGACCTTGCGGCTGGCCAGCGGCGTCAAACCCGCAAAGGCCAGTTCATCGACATCGGAGGCGAAGTTGACGCCACAGACGATCATGGCATCAGCGAGCGCCATATCCACCATGTTGACCACGAATTCCCCGCTGCGGCGGATATTGGAGACGGTGTCCTTCTCGTCTCCGTTTCCGCGTGCCTGGATCCCCAGAACAAGGATCGGTGGCTCATGGGCAAAGACATTGAAGAAGCTCATGGGGGCCGCATTGTCGTGACCGGCGGCCGAACGGGTGGTGACCAGCGCGATCGGACGTGGGCCGACGAAGTTCGTCAGCAGGCGATAGCGGTCGGGCGGGGGAAGCGTCGTGAAGTCGAATTCCATGGCGCCCTCGGTCAGCCGGCAACCTGCACGCCACGCCGGATCACCTTGCGGTGCCCGGGCCTGCGGGCAAGAGCATCGCCGGGGGTGATCGCGTCGATCAGCACGAAGTCTGCGCGGTTACCGGCGGCAAGACCGTAATCGGGCAGGCCAATGGCCTTCGCCGCCTGGTGCGTCGCGCAGGACAGGGCGCGGCGGAAATCCTCGTCGGTGTTCCAGTCGAAGCGGAAGGCGGTGAGGAACGCACGCTCCAGCATGTCGCCATTGCCAAGCGGTGACCAGGCATCACGGATGCCGTCGGAGCCCACGCAGACCGTGACACCCAGTTCGTGCAGGCGCTCGATGGGCGGCACGGCAATGTCGGCGGGAACCGAGCTCATCAACGAGATGCCCTGCTGCGTCAGCCGTTCGCCCAGGCGGTCGAGATGGCTGTCCGGGATCATGCCGAGGCAATAGGCGTGCGAGATCATCACCCGGCCTTTCAGCCCCGACGCCGCCGTATAGTCGGCGATCCGGCCGATCTGCCAGGCGCCAAGCTCGCCCTTGTCATGCAGGTGGATATCGACCCCGGCCCCGGTTGCGGTCGCCAGATCGAAGATGACGCGCAACTGGCCGTCAGGGTCGCCGTCGATCCCAGCCGGGTCGAGGCCGCCGATCGTTTCGACACCCATCGCGATCGCTTCGCGCATCAGGTCGGCGGTACCGGGCCGGCAGAGGAGGCCCTGCTGCGGGAAGGCCACGAATTGCAGGTCGACCCGGTCCGACCAGGCCTCGCGCAGGCGGAACATCGCCTCGACATGGGAAAGCCCGATATCGGGGGCAATATCGATATGGCTGCGCACGGCCGTCGTGCCCTGGGCAAGCATCCGCTCCAGCAAGCGGGTGGCCCGCACCTCCGGAGGAGTCGGATTGGCGGACAGGACACGGCGCTCGTTGTCGATGTAGTCGCGCAGACGCGCAGCGCGCCTGCCGGGCACCCAATCTTCGCCCCAGAGCGTCTTGTCGAGATGGACATGGGGTTCAACAAAAGCGGGAAGGACCAGCCAGCCATTGCCGTCGACGGCCTGCGCGTCGGTGACTGCCGGACCGATTGCCTCGATCCGGCCATTGCCGCACCGGATGCCGATGGTCTGGCCGTCGATGTCGCGCAGGTTGACATAGGTGGTGGTGGTCATCGGTCCCTCCCGAAGTTTGGCTGTGCGGCAGGAGCCACCGCACAGCGACAGGTCAGCCTTTCAGGCGCGTCCAGATCTTGTCCTGCAACTCGCGCGCGGCGGGGCTGCAATCCTGCGTCGGCACCAGCCGCGAGGCATAGTCATCCGGCATGTTGATCGCGTCCATCGCGCGCCACTGATCGCTCAGGAACTCGTCGGACTTGATCGCATTGGCATAGGCGATCGCGTTCGAGACGGCCGCTGCATTTTCCGGAGCCATCATCCAGTTGATGAAGATCTTCGCGTTCTCGGGATGCGGCGCACTGGCGGGGATAGCGAAGTTGTCGCGGAACATCGGCGTCCCTTCCTTGGGATAGATGTAGCGGATCGTCCCGCGCTGTGCCGTGGCCCGCGCCGTCGCGCCGTTCCAGAGCTGGTGCATCGCGACCTCGCCCGACGCCATCCGGTCAACCGTGCTGTCGGCCGAGTAGAGCTTCAACTTCGGCTTCTGCGCTTCCAGCAACTCGAGGATGCGCTTCGCGTCGTCGTTGCTTTCCGTGCATTGCGGGATGCCGAGATAGAGGCTCGCAGCGAGGATCAGCTCGCTCGAGATGTCGAGCGCGGCGATCTTGCCCTCCAATTCAGGTGCCGGTTCGAAGAACACCTTCCAGCTTTGCTCAAGCTCGCCGCCCGGAACCTGCGCGCTGTCATAGGCGATGCCTGTCGTCCCCCAGAGATAGGGCGCGGTGTACTGGCGACCGGGGTCAAAGTCGGGGTTGGTGAAGGCCTCCTTGACGTTCACGAAGTTCGACAGCGTGGGCGCGTCCAGTTTCATCAGAAGCCCGTCGGCGATCATGCCGGAAACGACATAGTCCGACGGCACGATCACATCATAGGTCGCCCCGCCGGCCTGCAGCTTGGCCAGCAGCGTCTCGTTGCTGTCATAGCCGTCGAGGATGACCTTGATGCCGGTCTCGGCCTCGAACTTGGCCAGAAGCTCGACCGGGTAGTAGTCGGTCCAGTTGTAGAAATAGAGCGTCTTTTCCGCGTCTTGCGCGAAAAGCGGCGCAGCGGAAAGCAGGCTGAGGGCGGTTGCGGCAAGAAGATGTCGTAGCGGCATTGCAGATCTCCCGATGGGTTAGCGGCGCAGGCGGCCGAGGAAGAAGGAAAGCGAGACGAGCAGGATCGAGATCAGGAGCATCACGGTGGAGATCGCGTTGATCTCGGGCGTGATGCCGGCGCGGATGGCCGAGAAGATGTAGACGGGCAGGGTGGTCGTGCCCGGCCCCGACAGGAAGAACGAGGTCAGGAAGTCGTCGAGGCTGGTGACGAAGGCGAGGGTGAAACCGGCCATGACACCGGGCCACAGGAGCGGCATCGTCACCCGGCGGAAGGTGCGGAACCGGTTAGCGTAAAGGTCCTGCGCCGCCTCTTCGTAGCTGCCGCTCAGGCCATCGAGCCGCGCGCGGATCGGCAGATAGGCGAAGGGGATGCAGAAGGCGGTGTGCGCAAGGATCATCGCGCCAAGGCCCAGACTGATGCCGAGGGAGACGAAGAGGAGGAGCGTCGCGACCGCCACCACGATCTCGGGCAGGATCAGCGGCAGGTTCAGCACGGATTCTGTGGTGCTGCGCCCGGGAAAGGCGCGGCGCGTGGCCAGGGCCGCCATCAGCGCAATGCCCGTCGCCGCGATGGAGGCTGCCGTCGCCAGCACGATCGAGTTCCAGGTTGCGGCCTGGATCGACGGGTTTGTCAGAATCCGCGCATACCAGTCGAACGAGGCATGGGTCCAGACCGTCGCCGTGCGGTTCGCGTTGAAGCTGTAGGCGGTCAGCACGACGACCGGGATGTACAGGAAGGCGAGAACCGCGATCGAAACTTCGCGCGTGGCAGGGAAGCGGCGCAGGTTCATGCGGCTGCCCTCCGGTTGCGCCACAGCGCCATGGCGGTCATCACCACCAGCATGATCGCAAGAAGTACGACCGACACCGCCGCGCCGAACGGCCAGTTGCGCGCCGAGCCGAACTGGGCCTGGATCACGTTGCCAAGCATTGCAGTCTTGCCGCCACCCAAAAGCGCGGGAGTCACGAAGGCGCCAAGGCAGGGGATAAAGACCAGAAGCGATCCGGCGACGATACCCGGCATGACCAGCGGCAACACGACTCGCTTCAGCGCCCGGCGCCGCGTCGCGCCCAGATCATGCGCCGCTTCGATCAGCCGCCAGTCGAACTTCTCGAAGACCGAGTAGAGCGGCAGGATCATGAAGGGCAGGAAGGAGTAGGTCAGGCCGATCGCCACTGCGACGTCGTTGTACAGCAGTTGGACCGGGCCGAAGGGCCAGACGGCGTTCACCGCGCGGGCCGTCCACCCATCTTCGCGCAGGATGATGAGCCAGGCGTAGTTGCGAACGAGAAGGTTCGTCCAGAACGGGATGGTGATGAGCAGTAGCATCACATTTCGACCGGTCTTGCTGAGTCCCGCCATCCAGAGCGCTACGGGCAGTCCGAGGCACAGGCACAGAAATGTCGTGACCGCCGCTTGAGCGACCGACCGGAGGAAGATCACGAGGTAGGTTGGGTTGAGGATCATCGTACCGTCGAAATCCTCTTCCCAGACAAGCCGCAGGTAGTTGCCGATGCTGGGGGGCGCGGACCAGTCGACGCCGCTGCTGCCACCTTTCTGCAGAAGCGAGACCCAGCCCATCAACCCAAGCGGCAGGCCGATCAGGAGCAGGATAATCGCAAGTGCCGGCAGAAGGAGAAGGCCCCGACGGACTGTCGCAGAAGAAGTCATGCCTGCAACACCTGCAAGGCCTCGACCGGCAAGGACAGACCCACAGTGCCGCCGCGCTCCGGCATCGGGGCGGACAGGTCGGCTTCGCGGATCAGGAAGCTCGCGCCATCGGGGAGGGTAAGCTTGTGCAGCATTGCGGTGCCGAGGAAAGCCGAGTGGACGAGAGTGGCATCGATCACGCCGCTGCCAGCGGGTACGATCTTTGCGCGTTCGGGGCGGACTGCCAGTGTCACGCGGCCCGGTGCAGCGGCGGGACCGGGCAGGGTGGCCCCGCCGGGCAGCCGGATGCCGCCCGAGGCCAGGGCTTCCCCTTCGATCAGGTTGATGTCGCCGATGAAGTCAGCCACGAAGCGATGGGTCGGCGCCTCGTAGATGCTGCGCGGCGGTCCCATCTGCAAGATGCGCCCAGACTGCATTACCGCTACACGGTCAGAGAGGGTCAGCGCCTCTTCCTGATCATGGGTGACGAAGATGAAGGTGATGCCTGCCTCGGACTGAAGCTGCTTCAGTTCGATCTGCATTTCCTTCCGCAGCTTGAGGTCGAGAGCTGACAGCGGCTCGTCCAGCAAAAGGACCTTTGGGCGTGGGGCCAGAGCACGGGCAAGAGCCACGCGCTGCTGCTGGCCGCCGGACAGTTCCGCGGGGCGGCGTTGGGCAAAGGATTGCATACGAACCATCTCGAGCGCCTCGCCCGCCCGGCGGCGGATCTGATCGCGGGGCAGGCCCTGCTCCTCCAAGGCGAAGCCGACGTTCTGCTCTACCGTCATGTGCGGGAACAGGGCGTAGTTCTGGAAAACGGTGTTCACGGGCCTGCGGAATGGCGGAGCATCGGTTACGTCAGCGCCGTCGATCCGGATCAGGCCGGAGTCGGCAGTCTCGAACCCGGCAATTAGGCGCAGGAGGGTGGTTTTTCCGCAGCCAGAGGGACCGAGCAGCGTAAAGAACTCGCGCCTCCCGATCGTGACCGAGACGTCGTGGAGTACATGCACTGCCGTGGCGCCGCGGCCAAAGGCCTTGCTTACATGTTCAATCGAGACGGCAGGGTCGTCGTGCATGGGGCCTCCGGGGTCATAAGGGACCCTGAAGTATTGCATGCGATTCTGTCAATATCGTATGCAATATAAGACAATTTATTGTATACGATTTCCTAAAGCGTCTATTGTTTCACCTTGCCGATGCACCTTTCACCATTTCAGGGAACCTGTGCCGCCACCTCAGCCAGAATGCTACGGACGTCGACTTCGGCGCGAGTGCCCAATTGTGCGCGGGTGGCCACCTCTTCGACATGCCGCTCCATAAGATTGCCTGCGCCTACAAAATCACCGGCGACGATTGCTTCGACGATCTCGCGATGTTCGCGCGCCCCGCAATCTGCCGAGTGGGGGCGACCGTAGATCGCCATGACCAGCGAGCAGCGCGACACGATCTCGGTCAGGTAACGCTCGAGAAGCGGGTTGCCGCAAAGGCGGGCGAGATACAGGTGGAACTCGCCCGCGAGGCGGATCGCTTCGACATCGCTTTTCTCGGCGAGCCGGGTTTCATCTTCGACCATTTGGTGCAGAGTTCGTGCGGTCTCCACATCTATGCGCCCGGCAAGTTGGCGGACCATGGCACGTTCGAGCGCCGCGCGGATCACGAAGATGCCTCGTCCCTCTTCGAGCGTCGGGTTGGCGACAAACGCACCTCGATTGGGCTTCAATTCCACCAGCCCCTCAGTGGCAAGGCGCCCGAGCGCCTCGCGCGCGATCGTTCGGGACGATCCAAAGGCCTCGCCGATCATGTCTTCGGGTAGGCGAGCGCCCGGGGCGAGGCGCTGTTCCAGGATCGCCATTCGCAATGCGACGTGAACACGCTCCGTCCGCGTCATCGGACGATCTGTCTCACGCGTCGTATGGGTGCTCAGCAATGGTTTCTCCGAAATCGGGGATGCCTGCGGTGCTTACAGGTCCTCGGGTTCCAGTTATGGAGACACCGCGAATTCCTCGCAAGCATACTGCACTCAGGCTGGACTTGCCCGGCTTTTGTGGAGAGCGTTTAGCTCACTTCCCGGGCCTTTCGTTCGAAGGCGATGGGGCTCTCGAAGCCGAGCGATGAATGCCGCCTGGCGGGGTTATGGAACCCGTCGATGTATCTGGCGATGGCGTTTTCGGCCTGGGCGCGCGTCTGCCAGGCGACCGGCCAGATCAGCTTCGATTTGATGGTTTTGAAGAACGTTTCCACCATCGAGTTGTCGTAGCAGTTGCCGCGCCCGCTCATCGAGATCAGGATGCCGCGTTTGCGGAGCAGCGCCTGATAGTCGACCGAGCGGTATTTCGACCCGCGGTCGGAATGGTGAACTAGCCCCGGCGCGGGGTTGCGAGTTATGAGAGCACGCCGCAGGGCTTCGACCGCGAGGTCACGCTTCAGACGATCGTTCGTGGCCCAACCGACGACGCGCCGCGAGAAGAGGACCAGCACGACGGCGGGATAGAGCCAGCCCTCTGCCGTCCAGATGTAGGAGATGTCAGCTCCCCATTTCCGGTCCGGTTGTTCGGCCTGGAAGTCCTGGGCGATCAGGTTCGGCGCAACTGGCAAGGCGTGCTCGCTGTCCGTGGTCCGCTTGAACCGCCGTTTCTGCCTCGCCACGAGGCCGTTCTCGCGCATCAGCCGTGCCGTGCGATGACGCCCGATCTGATGGCCTTCGTCGATCAGGTCGCGATGCATGCGCGGACCGCCACAGGTGCCGTTCGACAGGGAGAACACCGTGCGAATGTGGGCGGGATGGACCATGTCCTGACGTCGGCGCTGGCAGGCCGGGCGGTCGTGCCAGGCGAAGAACCCGCTCTGGCTGACGTCCAGCACCCGGCACATCCTGTGAATGGGGACGCTTGCCTTCTCCGCCTCGATGAAGGCGAAGCTCATCGACTTGCGTCTTTCGCGAAGAAGGCTGCGGCTTTCTTTAGGATGTCGCGCTCCTGCTTCAGAACTGCGTTCTCACGGCGCAACCGTTTCAACTCGGCATGCAGATTGACCGATGCCTCGGCTGGCTCACCGGCATCCCGTTCACGACTGAGCCATTGCGTCAAAGTCGACAATCCGATCCCCAGATCCTCGGTGATCTCTCTCCGCGTCCGGCCGCTGGTTAGCACCAGCCGCACCGCTTCACGCCAAAACTCCGGCGTGGGTCTGTTCCCGTTTCCCATAGAACACCTCCTGGGTCCTCAGTTGGTGCTCTCCACATTCTCCGGGCAAGTCCATATGACCGACACGAGGGGGTCTGCGGTTTCGCCCAACACGCATCGCTTCCCTGAACTGCGAGATAGTTCCGCTCACTTGAAACTGCCTTCGAAGGCAGTGGTCTGAAACAAACCTTTGTCTGGATGGCAGGGTCGCCGGCACGCCGCCGCGTCGGAATGCACTGGGCTCTTAGGCGTCTGCCAACCGCTCAACTGTGCGCAAGGTTGCGCAAAGCTCTGAGCGATAAACGCCATATAAGCAAAAAGATTTGCAGATATCGACGAATCATGAGCATATATGCTCGCATAATCGGCTTTGGGAGGGGCCCTTGAACGACTCCGAGCGGCAAGACCGGATTGTTCAGCTGCTGAATGAGCAGCCTTTTGCATCCGTGCGCGACCTTCAGCTGACCATTGGCGTCTCAGGCGCGACGATCCGGCGGGACATCGAAAAGCTCCACGATGCCGGGCGCGTCCGGAAGGTCTATGGGGGAGTCGCTGCACTGGACGGCGGGCCTCGACGGGCAGCCGCACTCCCCTTTGTCGAGAACCGCGACATCGCTGTTGCCCAGAAACGCGCGATCGCCCGGACGGCAGCAGGCCTCGTCCGCGACGGCAGCCTTATCATCGTCCATGGCGGCTCGACCTGCTTCCATTTCGGCTGCGAGATCGCACACCGCAATGTCCGGGTCTTCACCAATTCTTTGCCGCTAGCGGGCTATCTCGGCGAGCATGGCACCTGCCAGTTGACGGTCGGTGGCGGCGATCTGCACCGCGAGCCGGGCATCCTCTATGAGACGGGTGGCTCGGGCTACACCTTCTATGCTTCGCAATTCTTCGTCGGCGCGCTCGGCGTCAGCGAGGATGGCATTCTCGAGCAGCACCCACTTCTGGTGCGCTTCACCGCCGAGATGAGCCGGTTGGCCAACGAGATCGTCGTGCTTGTCGACAGCCGCAAGTTCAGCGCCCGGCCACCGACCGTGACCCTGCCGCTCAACCGCATCGGGCGGCTGATTACCGATGATGGGCTCAGCGACGAACATGCCCGCATGCTGGAAGACCACGGCGTCGACTACATCATCGCCCAACGCGGGGGCGAGGCATGACGGCCCCGATCCTGCAGATGCGGAGCATCTCCAAGACCTTCGGGGCTGTGCGGGCGCTGCGGGATGTGAGTTTCGACGTCCAGCCCGGGGAATTGCACGCTCTGATGGGCGAGAACGGCGCGGGGAAGTCGACGTTGATGAAAATCCTGTCCGGTGCCTATGTCGCCGATCCGGGCGGAGAGATCCTGTTCGCCGGCCAACTGCGCCACGGTCGTGGCGACGGGATCGCGGTGATCTACCAGGAACTGTCGCTGGCGCCGAACCTGACGGTGGCCGAGAACATGTTTCTCGGCCGCGAGGGGCGGGCCATGTCGCTCGTGCGCCGCGGGATGTTGGCCGACCGTGCGCAGCCGATCCTTGATCGCCTCGGCGTCGGCTTTTCGGCCCAGACCCCGGTCTGGCGGCTGTCCCTTGGCGAGCGCCAGATGGTCGAGATCGCCCGGGCGCTGACAAGCGATGCGAAACTCATCGTGATGGATGAGCCGACCACAGCCCTCTCCACCCGGGAAACCGAGCGGCTCTTCGACGTGATCGCAAACCTCAAGGCGCACGGCATCGCGATCATCTACATCAGCCACCGCATGGAAGAGGTCTATGCGTTGGCGGACCGCGTCAGCGTCCTGCGCGATGGCATCTACATTGGGACCGTCGACCGCGCCGAACTTTCGGCGGCGCGCCTCGTCTCGATGATGGTCGGCCGCGACCTCGGCAGCTTCTACCGCAAGGAGTGGTCTGCCCCCTGAAAAGTGGTCCTCCCTGAGGTATGGCTTTCGAGCCATTTGGAGGATGCAGGAATGCCCCAGAAGAAGCACAAGCCTGAGGAGAT
>NZ_JAKENF010000006.1 GCF_021491355.1 Alitabrizicola rongguiensis
CCGGATACCGTGACGCAACCGGCGCGGGGTGGAGCAGCCCGGTAGCTCGTCAGGCTCATAACCTGAAGGCCGCAGGTTCAAATCCTGCCCCCGCAACCATTTTTACACGCGTTATCAAACACTTATGCGCCGCCCTCCGGGGCGGCGTTTGCGTTTGCACCACCCGTGGAAGCACTGTGGAAGCAAGAGGGGCCGAAGTCCTTAGAAACACAGCGAAAACCGACATGCCTTTGAAACGTCGAGCAGTTGCGAGTGTTTTCTGGGATTGCCCTGCAGCTTTCGATTGTTCTGTAAGCAGGACGCGCAGCAAATGCGTCGGCGATTTGACGTGGCTGAAAATGCTGACGCTTCCAACAAGGATCCTAATATCATCACTTGGATCCGTCCGCAGAAATCCTGACGGTGCTTTTCCCTCCGCCTTGCTTGGTCACCATGATACGGACCGGGATCCGGTCTTTCATGGCCTCCACGTGGCTGATTACGCCCACTTGTCTGCCCTGGGACTGAAGACCTTCCAGCGCGTCGATCGCCATATCGAGGCTCGCAGCGTCAAGAGAGCCGAAGCCTTCGTCGATGAACAAAGTTGCGGCCAAACCGGCTTTGCCGCCCATCCGGGACAGGGCCAGTGCGAGGGCCAATGACACAAGGAAGCGCTCCCCGCCTGACAAGCTGCGGGTCGCCCTTGCCTCACCGCCCATGTCGATATCTTCAACTTGCAGCGCAAGGTCAGCCGCGCGACGCAGGCGGTAGCGTGGGTTCAGGTCGGCAAGATGGCGGTTTGCGTTGTCGGCTAGCACATCCAAGGTGATGGATTGCGCGAAGCGGGCGAAACGATCGCCATTCCTAGAGCCGATCGCAGCGTTGACCGCTTGCCAAACGTCAAGTTGAGCCCGCGCCTTCGCGATCTCGGCCTCCAACCCGGCCAGTTTCTGGCGGTTTGCGGCATCCACGGTGATCTGGTTTTCAATGGCGCCCTGACGCTGCTGGCGCAGTGTAATCGCCGCATCCAGTGCATCGATCCCTTTACGCAGGTCATCGACTGGCATCTCGGGGAGATCCTGCTGAAGATCGAAGAGGTCTTGCCGGCGTTGGGTCAAGGCGGCGCGTGCGGCGATCAAGGCATCGTCAAGTCCGCGAAGGTGATCTCGCAGCGCCTGCACTTCATCCCGCCCCAGTGCAAACAGCACCTCAAGATCCTCTGTCCCCAGACCAAGGTCTGATTTTTTCTTTGCCAACTCTGCTTGAACCGCAGCGGCAGCGGCCCCCGCGGCTGAGAACTCCGCCTCTGCCGCCTGATGTTCCGTGACGGCGGCAACCGCCTTGTTCAAGGCGTCCGTGTAGATCTTCTGTGCGTCCTCCCGCGCGGCCAGTGCGGCCTTCCGACTGTCGTTGAAACGAGTCCTGTGCGCCGAGGTGGGTTCGCCACCCAAAAGTAGGGCACGTTTCTGCCGCAGTGCATCCAGAGCAAGCTGTCTGGCGTTGGCTGCTTGCCGCGCGCCATCTGCCATCTGAGCCGCCGCATCCGACTTAGTGGCCTGCGCAGCGACTTTTGGCGCAAGCTCGGCCAAGAGATCCTTCGCCGATTTCTGAGATTGTCGGGCTTTGGTGACGCGCTCGACCAGACTTTCCAGGCGTCCAGTGAGATCAGGATCATTAAGGGCTCTGTCGCCCTCGTTCAGTGCGCGCAATAGAGGATTGACTACAGATGCGTGCCGTTCCGCAGTCGCCCGGTGGTTTAGCTCAGCCTGACGTGCCAGCCCCAGTATACGCTCTGCTTCTGCTTTTGCAGTCGTTACGGTGTCGCGTTCTGTAACCTTGGTCGCAAGATATGCCCGCAATGCCTCCCGTTGGTCCGTGATCCCGGCCAGGCTTTTGCGGAATTGAGCGAGCGTATCCTGCGCCTTGACCTCAACCTCTTGCGCGGCACCGATGCGAAGCCGCGCGCCCTCGACCCCGGCAAGATCTGCGTCGGGTGTTTCGGACAGGCCCACCGGACAACCGGGTATTGCCAAAGCTTTGGCTCGTGCTGCTGCCCAGTCGTCCTTTGCTTTTTCAATGGCTGCCGTTGTTGCCGCAAGTGCAGACCCGGCCTGTGCAATCTGCGCCTCGTGAATGGCACGTTGACGTTCGGCCTCCATCTGCGCCGATCTGGCCTCCTGCTCATCCTTTCTGGCCCTTGCCATATCTGCGCGCAGCCTGGTCGCCAGATTGGCCAAAGCCGCATCGGCATGGATCGGATGCTCGGCAGAGCCACAGACCGGACAAGGCGCGCCGGGTTCAAGATGCAGGCGCAAGGTGCGCGCGGCCTCCGAGAGGGCAAGGTCGGCCTGCTGCGACGGCGCGACAAGGGCCGCCACCTGCGCTTCGGCCCGGATCAACGCGTCCGCTGCCGTGGCGATGGCGGCCATTGCCGCCGTCGCACCTGCCTGACCGGCCTGTCCTTGGATGAGCGCCGCAGCCTGATCGCGCTTGGCCGTGGCATGGTCGCCCCCGGCGCGGTGCAATGCGGTCAGGGCTGCGGCGAGATCTGCAAGCTGACGCGAAGCCTGTGGCGGATGCTGAAGTTCCAGCTCTGATATCTGCTTGGCAAGCTGCATCGTCTGTGCCTGCAAAATGGCGTCCTTGTCGTTCGCCTCTGTGATGGCTGACGTCAAGGCATCCGTTTCTTCCTGCAACCCTCGGCGCTTTGCTTCGGCATCAATGGCCCCGGTCGCCGCCTTGGCCGCTTCGGCCATGGCTGCACCATAGGCCAGAATGTCGGCCCGCACCTGTTCCCAACGATCAGCAAGAGGTGAGGCTGCCGCCAGTCTGAGAATCTCGGCATCCGCATTGGTCAGATCAGTCTCAGCCTTGATGACCGCCGCGCGCAACTCTGACAGAGCCGCTGCTTCGATCTTGGCCTTGGCTGCTGCGTCCTCTGCCACCGATTGTGCTGTTTTCACCTCTGTTGCAGCCGACTGGATTTGGGCATCCAAGGTTGCCGCTTCATCCCACTGCGGACCCAGAATCTTGAACTCAGCTTCCTTGGTGGCAAGGGCAGCTTCGGCGTCGGCTGCGGCCGTGCGCAGGCCTTCCGCCAAGGCTTCCGCGCGGGAACGCCCATCGCGCTTGGCCTCAAGTCCAGTGGCGGCGGTTGCCACTCGCACAGTGGCATCTTTGGCCTTGATCCACAGGGACCGCAGGGGTTCCGATCGATCGATTTGCGCCAGCCGCTCCCGATCCGAGGTCGCAGCAGCATTCGCCATCGACGCCGCCGCTTCGGCCGCCTCGGCAAGCCCAAACTGGCGGGCGGCATCGGCATGGCGGGCATGGCGCTCAATATCCGCCTGCAGCTTGCTTCGCTCTGCCATGGCTGCCGCGTTCTCAGCCACTAGGGTCGCATTTTCTTCGGCCAGCGCGGCCTGTTCTTCATCCGACAGCAGCCGATGCTCTCCCCGACGCAAGGCCAGCGCATCATGGGCCTGACGAGCCGCCTCGGTCCGTTCAAAAACGCGCGTCGAAACGGCACGATAGAGGCTGGTGCCGGTGACCTTTTCCAGAAGCCCTGCTCGTTCATTGGTGTCGGCGCGCAGGAAGGCATCGAAATCCCCCTGTGCTAGCAGAACGGTGCGCCGGAACTCCTCATAGGTCAGGCCGGTCAGGGCGATGATCTGCTCATTCACGGCCGTGGTCTGGCCGGCCAGCACCTGTTGATCTGATGCCCGAGCTAGAGAGCGTGCGACGTTCTGCAATTTGCCGTCCGCCTTGTCGCGGGCGCGACGGGACTGCCAGCGGGCGATATAGTCATTCCCGTCCTGCGCGGTGAAGCGCACCTCTGCCCAACCCTGAACCGCGCCACGCCGCAGGATGGCGCGTGCATCCTTGGCCTTGATGGCATCGCCCGAAGGATCGGGCACCTCGTCGCTGGACGCACCCGTGGCAAGGCGCGGCGCATCGCCATAAAGTGCAAGGCACATGGCATCGAGGATCGAGGATTTCCCCGCCCCAGTCTCGCCCGTGATGGCAAAAAGCCCTGCGCCATTCAGGGGGGCCGCAGTGAAATCAATCTCGAAACGGTCCGACAGGCTTGCGATGTTCTGACCGGAAATCGACAGGATACGCATGAATCAGGCCTCCGACAGGGCATCGCGGAAGGCCGCAAGGTGATGTGGATCCGGGGGCGTTCCATGCACTTCGGCGAAGGCCGACAGGAACAGATCTTCGGGTGACGTTTCTGCCAGCGTCGCGGGCGGACGTTCTCCTGCTGGTTGATCGTTGCGAATGATCGAAAGACCGGCGAGCCGGGCCGGCGTCCGCTCCATCTGGGTCTCGATTTCGGCAGCGAGCATCGTTGCGGGACGATCAGCCGTCAGAGACAAGTATACGAAGGGTTGCTCGTCACGCGGGGTGTCTGGGTCCAAGGCAAGCTTGACGAGCCCTGCCAGCACATCTTCCAGCTTTCCGTGCCCCGAAGGTGGGAGACGAAACATCTGGACGGGGCGGTCTATGGGCACATGCCGATGCGCGATGCCGTCTGTCAGGTCGATCAATGTCACGCCATGATCGTAGGCAATTTCCGAGGCGGACAGCGGAAAAGCTGAACCTGAATAGCGCACGCGCCCACCATCCAGCGATTGCGGCCTGTGCAGATGGCCAAGTGCGACATAGCCAAGCTCGGCCGGGAAAACATCCGGCGGCACCGCATGTTCACCGCCGATCAGGATGCGGCGCTCTGCCCCTTCCGAGGCGAGTCCGCCTGAACAGGTGAGGTGGCCCATCGCAAGAAGCGGCAATCCACCGGCACGGGCAACAGCGGCCTCGCTCATCTCACGGTGCAGGGCGCGCACGGCGACCGTGATGGCGGGTTCGTCACCTTGCTCCGCACCGAGGTGCAGGCCCGGCAGATCGGCCTGGCGAAGGAAAGGAACCGCCAGCACATGAGCGCGTATTGCCCCATGGCGATCCCGTAGCGGGATCAAATGCCGGTCAAGATCGACCCCACCAGCGTCACGCCGCAAGGTGCCAAGGACATGAACGCCCAGTTCATTCAACACCGCCTCGGGCGCTTCCAGGCGCTGTGCAGGATCATGGTTGCCCGCGGTCAGGATGATCTGCAGATGCGGTTGCGACCGAACCATGCGTGCGATGGCCCCGTAAAGAAGGCGTTGCGCTTCGCCGGAAGGATTGATCCCGTCGAAGACATCACCTGCTACAAGCAGCGCGTCCACGTCTTCCGCCAGTATCACATCATGCAAACGATCCAGAAACGCCCGGTGTTCATGGTCGCGAGACCAGCCATTCAGGGTCTGGCCAATGTGCCAGTCAGCGGTGTGAAGTATGCGCATCGGATATCCGGAAAGTTACTGGTCTCCAAAGTATTGCAGAGTTCCAAGCGACTCAGCCATCGAATTCCCGCGCTTGGGCAAGCCCACGTGTGTCCGGTGCGGCCTAGCAGCTAGCGGCGCGATCCTACTCAGACTTTAGTGCCGCCGGAAAATCCGGCAGGGTTCAGAGGCTGCATGCGTCTGAAGCTACGGTCCGGTTCTCTTTGCGTATTGGATGCAGGCATGAGGAGCGAACGTCTCATGCAAGGCATTGAAAGAGAGGTGAAAAATGCGTTGACAAACCTGCCCCCCTTGACGCAGATTCCAATCATCGCAGAGGTGCGCCCGGAGAGAGATCTCGCGGGCGCTTTTTCGTTTCTGGCTCCGGGCGGGAACGGCACCTCCATCCTCATATCTCCCGCGCGAACCAGCGGATGCGGCCGATGATGCGGATCTCGTCAGCCGTGCGCTCGTAGGCGGGGTAGTGCGTGTTGTCCGAGATCACCCGCACGGCAGGAGGGTCGCTGTTGGGGATGTGCTCGAGGCGCTTGGCCACCAGGCCCATGCCGTCGTCGAGGACGAAGATGCCAGGGGGGCTGGGGAACTGGCGCGTCATGTCGACAAGCACGGCATCCCCGTCCTGCAGCGTGGGGACCATGCTGTCGCCTTCGACATGCATGATCCGGAGCTGTGACGGGCTGGCCTTCAGCTTGTGGCGGATCCACGACTGGCGGAAGTGGTAGGCGCGGCCGGGTGTGTCGCTATCCTCGGTCACCACCGCGCCGCCACCCATGGCGGGGCGAGGTGTCGCATGCGCGATCGCCACGAAGGCATCTTCGGGGGTCTCGGTGAAGGGGGAGGGGCCCTCAACCTCGCCGATCCCATGGATCAGCCACTCGCGGTCCACCTTCAGCACACGGGCGACGTCGGCCAGCCGGTCAATTCTGGGGCGCGAGGAGCGCCCGCGCAGGATGTCATAGACGAAGGAGCGGTTGACCCCGGCCATCTCCGCAACATGGGCCGGTGCCAGGCCGAGCTGGTCGGAACGAGCCCGCAGACGGTCGGCCAGGGTGTGATGTTCGGTCATCTTTTCCCCAAGGGGCTGTGGATAGAGTGGGATATGACAGGATTGAATTTGGATCGTCAAGCGGCTAGAACAAAAGCCAAACAGATTGCATGGGAATCGGGGGCACGGATGGAGATCGAGAAGGCGTATTTCACCCTGCCGGAAGTCCTCGCCCGCTGGTCGATGCCCGAGGTCGATCTGGTCTATCTCGCCGAGAACGACCAGCTTCGGCTGTCGGTCCGCATCCTGAACCTGCCCATCGAGTTTGGCGACTTCGAGGAAACCGACGATGGCCGCTGCTTCTCGATCCCCACCGTGCGGTCCTTGTTCAACGGGCTGCTGGACCTTCACGTTCAGGACGTCTTCCAGCTCTTCCGCCTTGGCGAGGTCAGCATCACCCGGTTCCGGACAGCGAAGGCGGACTATGCCTGCTTCTACGGTTCGCGTGAATGCCTGACGATCCGCAAGCCCGATCTTGTTCTAAGGCGCGAAGAACGTGACCGTTTCGAGGCGGCGACAGGGTTTGGCGGTGCCTCCGGCTTGAAGTCCGCTGGCGGGTTTCACGCCTCCGCCGACTATCAGAGCGTCCGCTGCCATGGCCGGGAGTTCCGGCTGGGTCCGATCCAGGCACAGGTCGTGCGGATCCTGCATGCGGCGGCCAAGCAGGGCGATCCGTGGCAGAGCGGCAAGGCGGTGCTCTCGTCGGCCGGGTCGCGCAGCCTCAAGATGGCGGACGTCTTCAAGTCCAAGAAGGACTGGCCGCTCCTCATCGAGTCGAACGGCCGCGGGGCGTATCGCCTCGCGGGCCTCTGAGTCGGACCCTCCGCGCGTCCCTACTTGCTCCCCGTGGTGGGATGCTCTGGGGGATGGAAGGGGATGGCGATCCCACCGACATGCGTTTCAGCCCATGATTGAAACGGTCCGACTGATCCCCCGCCGTATCCCACTCTGATCCCGACGACATCCCCGCATCGCGCCGTGCATCTTCCTCCCAACGACACACCGGGAGAGGACGATGCAGACCAGAACCTGCCTGAACCAGACCGAACTTGCCGCACGCTGGAGCATTTCGGCGCGCACTCTTGAACGCTGGCGCTGGACCGGCGAGGGCCCGGCCTTCCTGAAGATCGGCGGCCGTGTGGTCTACCGGCTCGAGGATGTGCTGGCCTATGAGCAGGCCCGCCAGCGGCGCAGCACTGCGGATCGGGGCGCGGCATGATGGCCCGAAATTCCATCCTCCGCGCCACAGGCGTCGTGTCGATCTTTGGCGCGGCCGGACCTGCCCTTGATGAGGTCGGGCTTTCAGCCTGGATCGCGCAGGCCGCTCCCGGCGAGACGCTGGTCTACCATCGCGGATTTCTCGCGGTCGACGCGACCTCAGTCATCTCGAAGCTGCCTGCTGAACAGCAGCGCACCCTGCGCCTGGTGGCATCGGCCGCCCTGCGCGCCGCCGAGCAGGGTCTTGTCCACCTGGTGCAGGCCCGGATCGGCCCCGACCAGTTCGCCTACATCGCCATCGCCCGGGCCAGACCCCGCCAGGCCGGTCCTGCCCTTTCCATGCGCCTTCTCGAAGCCGCCTGATCCTATCCCCCATCACGGAGACCCTCATGACGTTCCCGCAGAACACCCCCAGCATCGATCAGCTGATCAACCTGCCCGCAGGCGAGATCGCCCAGCTTCCGGTTGAACTTCTGGCCGCCCTGCAGCGCGAGATCGACGCGGCAGCCAAGGAGATGAAGGCCGTCACCGCGCGCTTTTCCACGGCACTCGAGGTCCGCTACTCCGCCCGCGCCGCCGAGGCCCGCCACCTGCTGGCCAAGGACACCGGTACCGTCCGCATTGTCGATGGCGATTTCACCGTGGTCGCCGATCTGCCGAAGCGCGTCGAATGGGACCAGGCCAAGCTCGCGGCAATGGTCGAGCGCATCCGCGCTGCGGGTGAAGATCCGGCCGAATACGTCGAGATCAACTTCAAGGTGCCCGAGCGCGCCTATGCCGCCTGGCCCGAGGCGATCCGCCAGGGCTTCGAGCCCGCCCGCACCGTCAAGACCGGCACGCTGAAGGTCGAGATCCTGCAGCGGGAGGATCGCGCGTGAGCCTGCCCATCATCACCGCCGACCAGCGGCTGGCCGAGCCGCGCGGCATCAAGGGCTGCATCTTCGGCAAGTCCGGCATCGGCAAGACCAGCCTTCTCTGGACGCTCGACCCGGCCCGCACGCTGTTCATCGACCTCGAAGCGGGCGATCTCGCCATCGAGGGCTGGCCGGGTGACAGCATCCGGCCGCGCACATGGGCCGAGTGCCGGGATTTCGCGGTGTTCATCGGCGGGCCCAATCCGGCCCTGCGCGACGAACAGCCCTACAGCCCCGCGCATCATGCTGCCGTCTGCCAGAAGTTCGGCGATCCGGCCGCGCTCGACCGCTACGACACCATCTTCGTCGACTCGATCACCGTGGCGGGGCGGCTCTGCTTCCAATGGTGCAAGGGCCAGCCGGAAGCGGTGTCGGAGAAGACCGGCAAGCCCGACGTGCGTGGGGCGTACGGGTTGCACGGGCGCGAGATGATCGCCTGGCTGACCCACCTCCAGCATACCCGGGGGCGCAACGTCTGGTTCGTGGGGATCCTCGACGAGAAGTTCGACGACTTCAACCGGCGCGTCTTCCAGCCGCAGATCGACGGATCGAAGACCGGGCTCGAGCTGCCGGGGATCGTCGACGAGGTGATCACCATGGCCGAGTTGAAGGCCGATGGTGGTGATCCCTACCGCGCCTTCGTCTGCCACACCATCAACCCCTGGGGCTTTCCGGCCAAGGATCGTTCCGGTCGCCTCGGCCAAGTGGAAGAGCCGCATCTCGGCCGCCTGATGGACAAGATCCGCGCCCCCGGCACGCCCGCGCCCCGTCGCCTGACCTTCACGCCGCCCGCTGATGGCGCGGCCGATCACCCCCATCCGCAATCCTGATCCGCAAGAGGAGACACCCCATGGGTTCCTGGAACGACTTCAACGACGCCCAGTCCAACACCAACCTCATCCCCAAGGGCACGCTGGCCAAGGTCCGCCTGACGATCCGTCCCGGCGGTTTCGACGATCCCTCGCAGGGCTGGACCGGGGGCTATGCCACCCGCGGCTCGACTGGCGCCGTGTACCTGAACGGCGAGTTCACCGTGACCGAGGGGCAGTATGCCCGGCGCAAGATCTTCACGCTGATCGGCCTCTACAGCCCGAAGGGACCGGACTGGGCCAACATGGGCCGCAGCATGATCCGCGGCATGCTGAACTCGGCGCGCGGGATTTCCGACAAGGACCAGTCCCCGCAGGCGCAGGCGGCGCGGCGGATCAACGGGCTCGGGGATCTGGACGGGATCGAGTTCCTGGCCCGGATCGACGTCGGCACCGATGCCACCGGCGACGACAAGAACGAAATCCGCAGCGCTGTGACGCCGGACCATCGGGATTACGCCCAGCACATGGGGCTCGCCGCACCGCCCGGCTACCACCTGCCCGCGCAACCCGCGCCGCAGCAGCCGGTTCAGGCGCAACCTGCGTCGCCGGTGCCCGGTCGTCCCTCCTGGGCGCAGTGAGGGCCTGATCCATGCGCCTTCGCCCCCGACAGAGCCTCTTCGTGGAGCGCAGCCTCGCTGCGCTCTGCGATCAAGGCAACACCCTCAGCATCGCCTCGACGGGCTTCGGCAAGACCATCGCCCTGTCGGCGGTTGTCGCCAAATCCCTCGAGGGCAGTGATGCCAAGGCCTGCATCCTCGCGCATCGCGACGAACTGACCGCACAGAACCGGGCGAAGTTCAGCCGGGTCGCGCCTGACATCACCACCTCCGTTGTCGATGCCGAGGCCAAGAGCTGGGCAGGGCGGGCGACCTTCGCCATGGTGCCGACCCTCTCGCGGCCCTCCAATCTGGCGGCGATGCCTGCGCTCGACCTTCTGGTCATCGACGAGGCGCATCACGCGGTGGCCTACAGCTATCGCCGGATCATCGACCATGTCCGGGGCGCCAATCCTGCCTGCCGGATCTTCGGCGTCACCGCCACGCCTAACCGGGGCGACCGCAAGGGTCTGCGCGAGATCTTCGACAATGTCGGCGACCAGGTGCGGCTGGGCGAGCTGATCGCCTCGGGCCACCTTGTCCCACCCCGCACCTTCGTCATCGACGTCGGTGTGCAGGAACAACTGCGTGCCGTGCGCAAGAGCGCTGCCGACTACGACATGACCGAGGTCGCGCAGATCATGAACCGCGCGCCGGTGACGGATGAGGTCGTGCGGCACTGGCAGGAAAAGGCGAGCGAGCGGCCGACCGTGGTGTTCTGTTCCACCGTCGCCCATGCCGAAAACGTCGCTGCCGCCTTCAACGACGCTGGGGTTTCGGCGGCCGTCATTCATGGCGATCTTGATGCCGGCATGCGTCGCCGAATCCTCGCCGCCTATGCCTCGGGCGAAATTCGCGTCATCGTCAACGTGGCCGTGCTGACCGAGGGCTGGGACCATCCGCCCACCTCCTGCGTCGTGCTGCTGCGGCCGAGTTCCTACAAGTCGACCATGATCCAGATGGTCGGGCGTGGACTGCGCACGGTGGATCCCGAGGAACACCCCGGTGTCGTGAAGACCGACTGCATCGTGCTGGATTTCGGCACGTCGAGCCTGATCCACGGCACGCTGGAACAGGATGTCGATCTGGACGGCAAGACCGAGTCCGGCGACGCGCCGACGAAAACCTGCCCGGCCTGTGAGGCGGAAATCCCGCTGGCCGCCATGGAATGTCCGCTCTGCGGCGAGGTGTTCGCGCGCGACGTCGAGGAACCCGGCGAAGGCCAGGATGTCATCCCGCTTTCGGGTTTCATCATGTCCGAGATCGACCTTCTGAAGCGGTCAAGCTTCGCATGGGTCGATCTCTTCGGCGATGATGCCGCGCTGATGGCCAACGGCTTCAATGCCTGGGGCGGGATCTTCTTTCTCGACGGTCGCTGGCACGCGGTGGGTGGCGCGAAGGGCCGCGCGCCCCGGCTGCTGGGCGTGGGAGAGCGGACAGTCTGCCTCGCGCAGGCTGATGACTGGCTGAACGAATACGAGACCGACGAGAGCGCCTTCAAATCGAAGAGCTGGCTGAAGCAGGCCGCGACGGAAAAGCAGCTGCAGTATCTGCCGACCGAGTTCCGACAGGACTATGGCCTGACCCGCTATCGCGCCTCGGCGCTGATGACCTTCGGATTCAACAAGCGCGAAATCCGCCAGCTCGTCGGCCGTGCCAGCCCGGACATCGGGAGGGCGGCGTGAACCATGTCGCGCATAGTGCGCCCCCGCGCGAACCGGCGCGCCATGGGCACCCGCGTCTGCAACCTTGCGCCGTCTGCCTGCGTCCCGCGCAAGGCTTCGGCTTCTTCAACCCCGCCAAACCACGCCCCCGCAAGCATCGCTGGTTCTGCTCGATGCCCTGCCAGGCATGGTTCGCGGCCCGCCATCGCAAAGGACTGACCATGCAGGGAATGACCGAGGAAGAGCGCGCAGCGATCGCGCTGGTGATGAAGCGTCTGGGCCAGACGATGGACCGGATCGGCTGGGACAAGCGGCTTCGCGATCTCACGGCGGCCGACGTCACGGCGCTGATCGAAGAGGTGCTGGAAGGCTACGGCGCCGAGATGTCGCGCATCGCCGCCACGGCGGAGGTGCCGTTCTGATGCTGGACTACAATCACCGCCCCGGCATCGCCGAACGCGTCAACGCCGCCATCGATGCCGCGTTGGTCGCCGAGCGCAAGGCCACGCCGCCTCGGATCTATCTCGGCGCATCCCGGCTGGGGCATGACTGCGAACGGGCCCTGCAGTTCGAGTTTGCGGGCGCGCCCAAGGACGACGGTGCGGACTTCGGCGGTCAGACGTTGCGGATCTTCGAGATCGGCCATCAGCTCGAGGATCTGGCCATCCGCTGGCTGCGCGCGGCCGGGCTCGACCTCTACACCCGCAAGGGCAACCGCCCTGATGGCGAGCAGTTCGGCTTTTCCGTCGCGGGCGGGCGCATCCGAGGCCACGTCGACGGGATCATCGCCGCAGCACCAGCGCCGCTTGGCATCGGCACTCCCACGCTCTGGGAATGCAAGACTATGAACGCCAAGAACTGGCGCGCCTGCGTCAAGGACGGGGTCGCCCTCGCCAAGCCGGTCTATGCCGCGCAGATGGCGCTCTACCAGGCCTACATGGAAGGGACGGTCCCCGGCATCTCGGCCAATCCGGCGCTGTTCACCGCGATCAACAAGGACACCGCCGAACTGCACCACGAGCTTGTGCCCTTCGACGCAGGGCTCGCGCAGCGCATGTCCGACCGGGGCGTCCGGATCCTGCAGGCGACCGATGCGGGTGAGCTTTTGCCTCGCATCGCCACCAATCGTGACTTCTTTGAATGCCGCTTCTGCCCATGGGCCGCGCGCTGCTGGGGGCTGCCCAAATGAGCGACGACAAGATCATCCACTTCAGCCCGTGGCAGGATTTCAACGACGCCACGACGGCCGAAGATCCGTTTGGCGTGGAGCCGGACCCGGTCCAGATCGCGACGTTCCTCGATGTCGTGTTCGGCTGGTGCGAGGGCCAGATCCCGGTCCGAGGCTTTGTCGATATGGGGCAGGGCAAGGAGGGCCGGCCGCACAACGTCTGGATGGACGCTGACGCCACGGCACCGGGCAAGCTCGCCACATTCGCCAACTGGGCCTGGCGCGAAGGGGCCGCCGTCTCTGTGATCCCCGGCACGGTCGCCGGGGCAGGACAGGCCAAAGCCGCCGAAGTGCTGCAAATGCAGGCACTGGTCGTCGATCTCGATGCGGGCGATATCCCCGCCAAGCTCGCCCATCTGCTGCGCCATCTGGGTCAACCCACGCTGATCATCGAGAGCGGCGGGCGGACGCCCGAAGGTGCCAGCAAGCTCCATGTCTGGTGGAAGATGACCGAACCCGCCGAGGGGGCGGCGCTGGCCAGTCTTTGCCGCCTGCGGGGCGAGATTGCCCTGAAGGTCGGCGGTGACACGCATTTCCGGTCTGCGCACCAGCCGATCAGGGTGGCGGGCACTGTCTATCACAAGCATGGCAACCAGCGCCTGGTGCAAATCCGCGAGCACCATTCCGTCGAGGTCGATCTCGACGAGTTCGCAGAGCGCGTGGCCGAAATGCCGCCCTTGCCGGGGGCCGGGATGGTCGCCAGCGGAAGTGTCACCCCGGACAAGCCCCGCCTCGACGATGTCTTGGTGACCCCTGTGCGCGAGGGTGGGCAGGACGACTGGTCCCGTTTTGAGGGGGCATCGGCCGCGATCGGGCATTTCATCCGTTTGGTTCACGAAGGCCGGATGTCGAAGGACGAAGGCTGGGAGGCGATCTGCGGCTACAACGCCGCCATGTTGCGGCCCTCCTGGCCGATCGAGCGCCTGCAGCGCGAGTCCGAGCGGCTCTGGGATCTGCACGTCCAGAAAAACGGCCCGCCGCTGGTCCGCCTCGACAGCGCAGCCCCCGCGCCGAGCGAGATGCCCACCTTCACACTCGGCGCGCTGCTGGACGATACCAGCCCGATGCCCGAGGACATCATCGCGCCCCGTGTGCTGACGCCGGGTGGCTTGTTGGTGCTGGGCGGTGCGCCGAAGGTCGGCAAGAGCGATCTGACCATCAGCTGGCTCGTGCACATGGCCGCCGGTCAGCCCTTTCTCGGCTTCACCCCGCCACGCCCGCTGCGGGTGTTCTATCTGCAAGCCGAGATCCAGTATCACTACCTGCGCGAGCGGTTGGGCCAGATCGCGCTGCCCGCCAGGGTTCTGGATGCCGCACGCGACACCTTCGTGGCAACGCCGAAGCTGAAGCTGCTGCTCGATACCGAGGGCAGCGTGCGCGTAGCGCGCGCCATCCAGGCGGCGTTTCCGGATGCGGGCCCGGACATCATCTGCATCGACCCGATCCGCAACCTCTTCGATGGTGGGCCGGCCAATTCACATGGGGGTAGTGGCGGCGAAAACGACAACACCGCAATGATGTTCTTCCTCAAGGACCGGGTCGAGGTGCTGCGGGATTACATCAACCCCGCCTGCGGGGTGATCCTGGTCCATCACACGCGAAAACTGTCGAAGCAGCAGCTGAAGGATGATCCGTTCCTCGCCCTGTCCGGGGCCAGCGCGCTCAGGGGCTTCTACACCTCCGGCCTGATCCTGCACCGGCCGGATGAGGACGCCCCGGAGCGAAAGCTCGAGATCGAGCTCCGAAATGGTCCCGCGCTGCCCTCGAAGCTGATCGACAAGGTTGGCGGCCAATGGGTCGAGATCAACCCGATGAACGAGCGCCTGGTCCGCGCCGAGGTTGGCGCGAAATACGATGCAGAGCGCGTCCGCAAGCAGGAGGTGATCCTGTCCATCCTGCTCGAGGAAGCGGCCGAGGGACGGCTCTATACCGTCAACCAGTTCGCCGAGGTCTTCGAGAACAAGGGTGGTCTGGGCGGCAAGGACGCCATCCGCGACCGGATCGCCGTGCAGGCCACCAAGGGTGGCATCAAGTTTGTCCGCAACGCGGCCCCCTATGGCCTCGGGCCCTCACGCTCGCGTTTCGGATACCTCTGCGTCGAGGGAATGGTCATGCCCGTGGGGCACGGCGAGGAGGTCGATCCGGAGACCGGCGAAGTCAGCCCCGCACGCGTTGCGGTGCTGCCCACCCATTACAAGTCGCCCCAGACCGGCGCGCTCCTCGAGGTCGAAAACCCGCATGTCTGGGTCTATCCGGAGGGGGAACGGCCATGATCGCCCCCGACAACTGCTTTGCGCGGCACTGCGCAGAGACCAGTTTGAACCAGATTGGCCACACTGCCGAGACTGCCTCGTCATCCTTACGCGGGACCACGCAGGGTCCAGTTGTGACCAGTTTCGGCCCGCTTCCGAAACTGCCCCTGCAGGATTGCGCGGATGCCGCAGCGGCTACGCTGCAACCAGTTTCGGCAGGATCGACCGAAACCCACCTCCCGAAACTGGAATTCCTGTTTCCTGTCAGTGTCTTGAGACGGTTTTCAAGTTTCGGGGGTGAAACCACCCCCTACGGGGGTGGGGGAGAACGCCGCAGGCGGGTTCTCCCTCGCCCACCCCCAGGGGTTTCGCGCGCGTGGCCTGTCGAGTGCCGGATCACCCGATCCGGCAACGGCAGCCCAGACCTTCCGCAACATTCACCCGATGTCGCCTTCCACCGAGCAGCCAACCAGAAGAGGAGCCCCCCATGGCTGACCTGACACCCGCCACCCGACCCCATGTGGCCATCCCCGATCTTCCGGCCTCCGTCCGGTCCGGCCGCACCCTGTTGGCCCTTGATCTCGGCACCACGACAGGATGGGCGCTGCACGGTCTTGATGGGCTGATCATCAGTGGCACGGTCTCATTCCGTCCCGGTCGCTTCGATGGCGGTGGCATGCGCTATCTGCGGTTCACCAACTGGCTCGCAGAGCTGGACCGTCTGTCTGGGCCCATCGCATCCATCTGGTTCGAAGAAGTCCGTCGCCACGCGGCTACCGATGCCGCCCATGTCTATGGCGGGCTGATGGCCACGCTGACCGCATGGGCGGAACTGCGCGGCGTGCCCTACGAGGGTGTCCCGGTCGGCACGATCAAGCGCCACGCCACCGGCAAGGGCAACGCCGACAAGGCGGCGATGATTGCCGCCGCCCGGGCGCGGGGGTTCAGTCCCGCCGATGACAACGAGGCTGATGCCATCGCGATCCTGTTCTGGGCGCTCGAGACCAAGGGGGGCCTGCAATGACTGGGATGCGTTTTGCACCGAAAGGCTATGGCGGTCGCCGTCGGAACCCCGATGAGGTCAAACGCGATGGCTGGCACGAACAGCGCGTGTTGGCCGTCGCCCTCGACGATCACCGCCTGACCTGGCCCGAACGGGAACTGGTGCGCCAGCTTGGCGAAAAACTCTATGGCCCGGCCACCAGCGGGCGGGAGGTGCAGCGATGACCGTCTGGACCCCAGCGCTGGTCGAAGAACGGCTGGCCGAAGCCGCTTTCGTCCTGAAGCGTCTGCCCGAGCCCCGCAGGCAGGGCTACTTCAGCACCTGGCCTGCAGTCCTGCACAGCTTTGCCGACAAGGTCGGGCAGGAGCCGAAGCCCATGCGCGTGCTGCCCTCGCCGCAGGCGATCAGCCGGATGGAGGAAACGCTGACCTGGACTGCCTGCCTCGAGCCGATGGACGGCCGCATCGTCTGGATGAAAGCCCATGGCGAGCGGTGGAAGGAGATCTGCTGGTCCGCAGGGCTGCACCGGTCAGCCGCGCATCAGCACTGGCAATTCGGCCTCGCGGTGATCGCGCTCACCCTCAACAAGCGGCGGTTCAACCGCAACCTGTCGAAGCAGCGCGTGATCGAACTGGCCAGTGGCGCGTAACCCCTCGTGCCAGATAGAAAATTGTCCGCCGGACAGTTTTCGAAGGGACAGAAAGCCCTTTCCCGGGCTAGAAAGTTGATATGCTCGGGAGAGGAGCGCGCGGGGCAGGGGTGGCATCGAATGCGACACAAAAGAGATGGTCGCAAATGCTGACCGACCTCTCAGACCTCGCTTGATCGACGACGCTTCACATCGTCCCATATGTGCGCTCCAGTATCGTACAACTCGCGCAGCGCCCGCGGCCCTTGAGAGATCGCGATCGCGTAGAGCCCGAGACGGATTACAATCGGGACGATAATTGCAGGCATTCGACATCTCCACGCATAAACAAGATAGCTGGTAGATTTGCATCGTCATCAGTTTTTCAACTCCTCGTCGGCACCTTATTTTCTTGTCGGAGCGAGATCACCTTCCCGTCCGCCAATCCTTGGAGCAATGTCGGGTCTTTGGTTCCTTCCCGGCGATATTCGTATGCTGGCGGGCGAAGCGCGGCACATCGCCAGCGATAGGGCCGGATTTTTGGGAAGCCACCCAAAAGCCAGCGTCGCTTGAACCCGCCTGAAACACCGCAAAATCAAACCCTTGAAGCTAGACACCCCCGGTGGCCGTTGGACCCCGCACGGAGTCCAGTCTGGACCCCGGAGTCCGGAAGCCAGGGGTTTCCACCCTGATCCGAGGAATGACCCGCAGATGACGCTTAGCTTTGCCCCGGACCGCATCGAGACGTGGCCGCTGGCCAGGCTGCAGCCATACGCCCGCAATGCGAAGGCGCACGGGCCGGACCAGGTCGCGAAGATCGCCGCCAGCATGGCCGAGTTCGGCTGGACCGTGCCGTGCCTCGTGGCCGAAGACGGAGAGTTGATCGCGGGGCACGGGCGCGTGCTGGCCGCCACGCAGCTCGGGCTGACCGAAGCGCCGGTCATCCTGCTGGGCCATCTGACCGAGGCGCAGCGTCGGGCCTACCGGATCGCGGACAACAAGCTGACGGAACTCGGCACCTGGGACGAGGCGCTGCTGTCGGCCGAACTGAACGACCTGCTGGCCGAGGATTTCGACCTGTCGCTGGTCGGTTTCTCGGACGGCGAACTCGACAAGCTGCTGGCCTTCGTGCCGGAGGGGGACGGGGAAGAAGGTCGCGCCGGGGGCTCCGTGCCGCCGGTGACGATCCCCGAGCCGCCGCGCAATCCGGAGTCGCGCACCGGCGATCTCTGGATCCTTGGCGATCACCGCCTGCTGTGCGGGGACAGCACCAGCGCGGCGGACGTGCGCCGCCTGATGAATGGCGAGCGCGCGATCCTGTTCGCCACCGACCCGCCGTATCTGGTGGATTACGACGGCTCGAACCATCCGACCCGCAACAAGGATTGGTCTGAGTCCTATGGCACGACCTGGGACGACAGTTCGCAGGGGGCGGAGCTCTACGACGGGTTTATCGCGGCGGCCGTTGCCGAGGCGATCACCGAGGATGCGGCGTGGTATTGCTGGCATGCCTCGCGCCGCCAAGCGATGCTGGAAGCTTGCTGGGAGAAGGCCGGCGCTTTCGTCCATCAGCAGATCATCTGGGTGAAGGACCGCGGGGTTCTGACCCGGTCCCACTACCTCTGGAAGCACGAGCCCTGTTTCATGGGGTGGCGTCGGCCGAACCGCCCACCCAAGGTGGCGGAAGAAACCCTGCCATCGACATGGGCGCTGCCGAGTTTCGCCAAGGACGACCGGCCCGACCATCCGACGCCGAAACCGCTCGACGCCTTCGGCATCCCGATGCGCCAGCATGTTGCGCGCGGTGGGCTTTGCTACGAGCCGTTCTCAGGCTCCGGCTCGCAAATCATGGCGGGCGAAGCCAACGGCCGCCGCGTCTTCGCGATGGAAATCAGCTCGGCCTATGTCGATGTCGCCGTCGAGCGCTGGCAGGCCGAGACCGGCCGCGACGCGATCCTCGACGGAGATGGTCGGACCTTTGCACAGGTCAGAACCGAGCGGCTGGGCGAAGCCCCGGCCGCACCTGAAAACCAAACCGAAACCGCAGCGTGACATGCATGACCTGGCTTTACCTTCCTCCGGACGCGCTTCCGGAGCCGGAGACGCGTGCCTGTTCGGACTCTCGCTGTGCTCTGGCGCGGGCGGGCCTGACCTCGGGCTCACCATCGCCATCCCCGGATATCGTGCTGTGGGCCATGTCGAACGGGAAACCTTCGCCGCAGCCACGCTCGTGGCGCGGATGGAGGACGCGTCCCTGGATCGCGCGCCTGTCTGGGACGATGTTGCCACCTTCGACGGGCGCCCTTGGCGCGGCGCGGTGGATATCGTCACTGCGGGCTATCCGTGCCAGCCGTTCTCCGTCGCGGGCAAGCGCCGGGGTGCCGACGACCCGCGCCACCTCTGGCCGCATGTCGCTCGCATCATCGGCGAAATCAAACCGCCCTTCGTCTTCCTCGAAAATGTCGCCCATCATCTCCGCCTCGGCTTCCCCGAAGTCGCCAGCGGACTGGTCGGCATGGGCTACCGCCTTGCGGCAGGCCTGTTCACGGCGGCGGAAGTCGGCGCGCACCACAGGCGCGAGCGGCTCTTCGTCCTGGGCATCCGCGAAGGCGACGAGTTGGCCGACCCCGCGCGCCTGCTCTGGCACCCGGTCGAGTGGCGGGAACCGGACGGAACTGCTGCGCCTCTGGCCGACGCCCCGTGCCAGTGCGAACGAGAACCGGCAGACGAAGCCGACGCCCTCGCAGGAAGCGGGGCAGCACGGCATGAACCTCGCGACGACGGCCGCGCTCTGGCCGACGCCGATGGCGAACGATGGCTGCAAGCCGAGCGCGGGCAATCGCCGGACAGCGGACCTGACGCATTCGGCGGGGCTGTGGATGACGCCGACGGCGCGCGATCACAAGGACGGCGCGACGAGCTTGGCGAACACGCCGGTCAACGGCCTGCTTGGCCGCCAGGTCCTCACGACGCCGATGGCTGGGCGCGATACCTGCGATGCGCGCCGGACCTTGAACCCGCTGTTCGTCGAGGCGCTGATGGGCTGGCCCACCGGGTGGACCGGCTTCGCCTCTGTGGCAATGGCGTGGTCCCCCTGGTTGCGGCGCATGCGCTGCGAACTCTGGCGGCTGAATTGCTGGCCGATGGATGAGGTGGAGGCATGAGCCAGACCCGCCTCATGTCGCTGGTCGAGTCCGTCGCCAACGTAATCGTCGGCTATGGCGTCGCCGTGGTCACGCAGATCGTGATCTTCCCTATCTTCGGGCTGCACACGACGCTGGCCCAGAACCTGAAGATGGGCGCGGTGTTCACCGTGGTCAGCATCGCGCGGTCCTACGTCCTGCGGCGGCTGTTCGAAAGGTTCCGTTGACGTGATGCGGGACGATCATTTATCCTGGCGCTGCTGCGAATTTGGCCTCGGCCGAATTGAGTAAGCCAGCGGCTACTCTGACCTGAGGTCTTGTCCTGCAGGTTTCGCGGTCCGGCATGCGGAGCCACGGATCACCGGGCCTCGCGCGAGCAGGAGCTTCCAGCCGGGGAGCGTCCGTTACGGGCGTCGCGCATTCGCTTCTCACGAAGTCGAATGAAAGGACCCGTGTCATGGGATCTGTTAAACGTATCCGTCAAAGGAAGATGATGGCCCAAGGTGGCCGCTGCTACTATTGCGGCATGCCGATGTGGGACGATGCTGTGGAAGCCGCAACTTCTCAACGAAACTACCAAACGAGGCGGACCCCAAAGGCGCTACGCTGCACCGCCGAGCATCTACACGCCCGCTCCGACGGTGGTAGCGACACGGATGAGAACATCGTTGCGGCCTGCTGGTACTGCAACAGCCAGCGCCATAAGCGGAAGTGCCCGCCCTCGCCCGAAGAGCATCGCGTGTATGTCCAGAAGCGCATGGCAGCCGGAAAGTGGCTGCTGGCGCAGGTGTCATTGGTCGGTCTCACAGCGACACTGACGAGGCCATCGTAGATACAGGCCGCCGCCCGGTCGGGGCGGCGGCGTAGCATTTCTGGCGTTGGGTCAGGCGGCGGGAAGCCTGTAGACCCGCCCGCGCCCCTCGACCTTCTCCGAGGTCACCTCGAGCCCGAGCTTCTTCTTCAGAGCACCGGCCATCGCGCCGCGAACCGTGTGCGACTGCCAGTCCGTCGCTGCCATGATCTCCTCGATTGTGGCGCCGTCCGGTGCCCGCAACATTTCAATCAGCGCTTCCTGCTTGGTGCCCTTCCGGCGCGGGGAAGATCTGGTGACGTTTTCGGCTGGTGTCGTGGTGGCATCGTGCTCGGTGATCCCGAGCATGCTCTGTGCCAGCGGCGTTGCGCGCAGGGTGATCGGGCCGCGCGCCTCGTCGTGCCGCCAGACGGTGTTGAGGTCGGTGGCGGGGATTTCCTCGATCAGCCCGAGCTTCAGAAGGCTCTTGCAGACATTGCCGACAGCGCCGCCCTTCAGCTTGGCGGTGATGGGAAAGACCGCGCCATCATCGCGCGCGCAGGCCGCCGAAAGGATGACCGCTTGGGTATCGGTCAGCTGGATCTGAGGCATAGGGTCGTCTCCGTTCTCGGGGCCGCGACTGCCGCTGCCCTCCTACGGCCCCAAGCCGCGCTGGGCGCACGGCGAGAGTTCTGGCGTTGCGGTTGGTCACTCGGCGTGTTCGCCCTCCTTGAAGGCGCTGTCGGTGATCTCGCGCAGCTTGGCGCGGTAGTGGTTCAGGGTGCCGACGTGCCCCCAATGGATCTCGTCGGGGCTGGTTTCGAAATGGTCGGCGCTGAGGGCAGCGAGGCGTGCCAGCATCGCGTCGATCTCGCATTTGGCGGCGATGAAGGCGTCGAGGGCTTTCTCGTTGGCGGTGGCGCGGCGGGTCATTCTGGTGGCTCCGTAGTGAGTTGCATCGTTTCGTTGGAGTGACGTTTGCTCCGTCCGCGCCACTTATCAACTCGATAAGCACATGAAACTGAATGATAATCGGAGCCGTCGATGCAGGGCATGAGCGAGCGCCAGTACGCCGCGCATGTCGGGCTGTCGCGGGGCGCGATCCAGAAGGCGAAGACGGCCGAACGGCTGGTCCTCTATCCCGATGGCAGCATAAACGCGGCCGCCAGCGATGTGCGTCGGTCTGAAACCACTGACCCGTCCAAGACCCGCAAGCCGCCCGAACCTAAGCTGAAACCCGTCCCCGAGGCGGCAGTGGCTGCCGTCGGCGACACCCTGCGCGAACAGGGCCTCGCGGTCCCTGCGGTCGGTGGCGGCACGACCTTCCTGCAGGCGAAGACCGCCAACGAGGTGCTGAAGGCGCAGGAGCGGCGGATCCGGCTCTCGAGGCTGAAGGGGGAGTTGATCGAGCGGGCGCGCGCGCTGTCGCTGGTGTTCCGCCTCGCGCGGGAGGTGCGGGACGCTTGGGTGAACTGGCCTGCACGCGCGGCGGCGCTGATGGCGGCCGATCTGGGGGTCGAGCCAGCCGCGATGCAGAAGGTCCTGGAGAAACATGTCCGTGCCCACCTCGACGAGCTTGGCGAGGTCCGGCCCGATTTCCGGTGATGATGAAGCACTGACGGACTTCGACGGCGCGGGCGAGATCCTGCGCGCCTGGGGCAACGGGTTGCGGCCCGACCCTGACCTGACCGTCTCGGAATGGGCGGACCGGCATCGGATGCTGTCAGGTCGCGCATCGGCTGAACCGGGGCGGTATCGCACAGGGCGCACGCCCTATATGCGCGAGATCATGGACCGGCTGTCGCCGGGCGATCCCACGCAGCGGATCGTGTTCATGAAGGCCGCGCAGGTCGGCGCGACCGAGGCGGGCAACAACTGGATCGGCTTCGCCATCCATCAGGCGCCGGGTCCGATGCTGGCAGTCCAGCCGACGGTCGAACTGGCCAAACGCAACTCGCGCCAGCGGATCGACCCGCTGATCGGCGAGAGCCCCGAGCTGCGGGAGCGGGTGAAGCCCGCGCGATCCCGCGATGCGGGCAACACGATGCTGTCGAAGGAGTTCGCGGGCGGCATCCTGATCATGACGGGGGCGAACTCAGCGGTCGGGCTGCGCTCGACCCCGGCGCGCTACATCTTCCTCGACGAGGTCGATGCTTATCCGGCCTCGGCCGATGAGGAAGGCGATCCGGTGACGCTGGCCGAGGCCCGGTCGCTGACCTTCGCCCACCGGCGCAAGGTGTTCCTGGTCTCGACGCCCACCATCCGGGGGCTAAGCCGGATCGAGCGGGAGTTCGAGGCCAGCGACCAGCGCCGGTTCTTCGTGCCGTGCCCGCACTGTGGCCATTCGCAATGGCTGAAGTTCGACCGGCTGCGCTGGCAAAAAGGCAAGCCGGAAACGGCGGAATATCATTGCGAAGGCTGCGACGCGGCCATCGCGGAGCACCACAAGACGGCGATGCTGGAGGGCGGCGAATGGCGGGCGACCGCCACGGCCGCCGATCCGACCACGGCCGGCTACCACCTCTCGGCGCTCTATTCGCCGGTGGGCTGGCTCAGCTGGACCCGCATCGCCCGTGGCTGGGACGCGGCCCAAGGGTCGGATGAGGCGATCAAGGCGTTCCGCAACACCATCCTCGGCGAGACGTGGGTCGAAAGCGGCGAAGCGCCGGACTGGCAGCGGCTTTACGACCGGCGCGAGGCGTGGAAGCCGGGCACGGTGCCAGCGGGCGGGTTGTTCCTGACCGCCGGGGCGGACGTGCAAAAGGACCGGATCGAGGTCGATGTCTGGGCCTGGGGTCGCGGGCTGGAGAGCTGGCTCGTCGATCACGTGGTGATCGAGGGCGGACCCGACCGGCACGACGCGTGGTCGGAACTGACGGCGATGCTGGACAGAAGCTGGCCGCATGAACGCGGCGCGCATCTCAGGATCGCGCGGCTTGCCATCGACACCGGCTATGAGGCCCCGGCCGTCTACTCCTGGTCACGGGCGCAAGGCTTCGCGCAGGTGTCGCCGGTGAAGGGCGTCGAGGGGTTCAACCGCTCGAGCCCGGTGTCGGGGCCGACCTTCGTCGACGCAACCGAGGGCGGCAAACGCCTTCGGCGCGGGGCGCGCCTCTGGACCGTGGCGGTCTCGACCTTCAAGGCCGAGACCTATCGCTTCCTGCGGCTGGCGCGCCCGACCGAGGAGGAGATGGCCGACGGGGCTGTGTTCCCGCCCGGCTCGGTGCACCTGCCGACATGGGTGGAAAGCGAATGGCTTAAGCAGGTCGTGGCCGAACAGCTGGTGACGGTCCGCACCAAGCGCGGCTTCGCGAAACTCGAATGGCAGAAGCTGCGCGAACGCAACGAGGCGCTGGACTGCCGGGTCTACGCCCGCGCTGCCGCGTGGATTGCGGGTGCGGACCGCTGGCCCGACGAGAAATGGCACGACCTCGAGGATCAGCTCGGGGCGGCGCCAACAGAAACGGATGGCGCAGGGCGGGTCCACCGACCGCAATTCGCACCCCAGGGAAAGCGGCAGTCGGACTGGCTTGGCCGACGCGGAGGGTGGTTCTGATGACCGACTGGACGGAAACCGAGCTCTCGGCGCTGCGCAGGGCCTATGCCAGCGGCACGACGCGGGTCAGCTATGATGGAAAATCCGTCGACTATGGCTCGGCCGAGGATCTACTGGGCCGCATCCGGACCATCGAACGCGCCATCGCGGGTACCACGCGACCGCTGCCGGTCGCCGGGCTTGCGGGCTTCTCGCGCGGGGACTGGTGATGTCGGCCAGCTGGTTCGATAGGGCCATTGCCTCTGTCGCCCCTCGGGCCGCCGCCCGTCGCGTGCTGGCGCGGCAGGCCTTCGAAACCCTGACGCGCGGCTATGATGGCGCGGCGCGCGGGCGTCGCACCGAGGGCTGGCGTGCGCCGGGATCCTCGGCCGACACCGAGATCGGCGGCGCCGGGGCGCTGCTGCGCGACCGGATGCGCGATCTGGTGCGCAACAACCCGCATGCGGCCAAGGCCGTTGCGGTGCTGGTGAACAACATCGTGGGCAGCGGCATCATGCCCCGTGCCGCCAGCGGCGACGACGAGCTGGACCGAAAGGTCGACGCCCTGTTCACCCGCTGGACAGCGGAGTGCGATGCCGACGGCCAGCTGGATTTCTACGGCCTGCAGACATTGATCTGCCGCGAAATGGTTGAGGCGGGCGAGGTTCTGGTGCGCCGCCGTCTTCGGCGATCCTCGGACGGACTGCCGGTGCCGCTGCAAGTGCAGGTGCTGGAGGCTGACTTCCTCGACGCCACGAAATCCGGCGCCCTCGGCGCGGGGCGGCTGGTGCAGGGGATCGAGTTCGATCCGGTCGGCAAGCGGCGGGCCTACTGGCTGCACGCCGAGCATCCGGGCGACGCCTATGGCGCCTTGCAGAACGGCTTGCAGAGCCGCCCGGTCCCGGCGAGTGAGATCGCCCATGTCTATGAAAAACAGCGCACGCAGGCCCGCGGGGTTCCCTGGGGCGCGCCGGTGATCCGGTCCTTGCGCGATCTCGACGACTATGAAGTGGCCGAACTGGTCCGCAAGAAGACCGAGGCCTGCGTCACCGCGATCGTCTTCGGCGACGACGAAGCGCAGCAGGGCATCGCGCCCTCCGTGGTCGATGCCGACGGCAACCGGGTCGAGCAGTTCGAGCCGGGGCTGATCGCCTACGCGCGGGGCGGCAAGGACATCCGGTTCAACCAGCCCGCTGCCACCGGCGGCTATGGCGAATACAAGCGCGCGAGCCTGCACACGATCTCAGCCGGGTTCCGGGTGCCTTACGAATTGCTGACCGGGGATCTGTCCCAGGTCAACTATTCCTCGATCCGGGCGGGTCTCGTCGAGTTCCGCCGCATGATCGACGCGGTCCAGTGGCAGCTCTTCATCCCGATGCTCTGCGCGCCGGTCTGGCGCTGGTTCACCGAGGCTGCATGGGCAGCAGGGCAGATCCCGACTCCGGATGTGCCGGTGGAATGGTCGCCGCCGAAGTTCGATGCCGTCGATCCCTACAAGGACGCGATGGCCGACCTGCTGGCGATCCGGACCGGCACCATGACGCTGGCGCAGGCCATTGCCCGGCAGGGCCACAACCCGGACGCGGTGCTGGCAGAAATCGCCGCGACCAATGCCAAGCTCGATGGCCTCGGCCTCGTGCTCGACAGCGATCCGCGCCGCGTCACCAAGACCGGCAGCGCGCAGGCTGGCGACCCGACCAGTGACCCGGCCGCCTCCGCATCCGAACCAGAGAAGGAATAGGGCCATGCCCGACACGATGATGGTGGCCCCGCTCGCCCTGCCAATGCAGCTGCGGCGCGCGCCCATCCTGCCCGCAACCGTCAATTCCGAGGCTAGATCGGTCGACGTCGTCTTCACCACCGGCGCAGCCGTCCGGCGGCGGCGCTGGACCGGCTGGGACACCTCCGTGCCCTTCGATGAAATCCTCGAGGTCAGCGACCGGGCGGTGGACCTGACGCGCCTCAACGCCGGGGCCCCGGCGCTCGACAGCCATTCGGTCTGGTCCTCGCATTCGCAGGTGGGCGTCGTCGAACGTGCCTGGATCGAGGGCAAGGAGGGCAAGGCCACCATCCGCTTCCCGCGCGAGGGGCTGGACCAGGCCGCCGACCGGATGTTCGGCCTGATCAGCGACGGCATCATCCGGAACGTCTCGGTCGGCTATTCCATCGAGCGGGTGAAAGTGGTCGAGCCCGCCGCGAAGGGCGAGGTCGAGCAGCGCATCGTCGAGCGCTGGACCCCGCTTGAGGTCAGCTTCGTGACCGTACCCGCCGATCCCCGCGCGCAGGTGCGTGCGGCCGACCAAGCCAGCTATCCCGTCGAGATCGTCGACACCCGCATGCAAAAGGAGGCATCCATGCCTGAGAGCACGACCCATGTGGCCGGGGATGTCCCCGCCAGCCATGAGACCCGCCAGCCGCCCGTCGTGGCCCCGGCGAACCCCGAACCGACCAGCGCACGCATGCCGGAACCGGCACCTGCGCCGGACAGCGAGGCCATCGCGACCCGCGCTCGCGAGGCAGAGCGTGACCGCGTCTCGACCATCTACGATCTGGCCGGGCGGCTGAACCTCGAGCGCGGCTTCGCCGAGGATCTGGTCAAGCGCGGCGTCAGCGTCGACGAGTCCCGTCGCCTGATCCTGGATCAGGTCGCGGCGAAGTCGGACGAGACCCGGACCTTCCCGCATGTCTCGATCCCGCTCGGCGGCCGGGATGATTGCATCACCCGCCGCGACGCCGTGGCGAACGCGCTTCTTCACCGCTACAGCCCGACGCTGTTCCCTCTGGAAGATGCCGCGCGCCAGTATCGCGGGATGACGCTGCTGGAACTCGCCCGCGAAAGCCTCGGTAATGCGGGGGTCAACACGCGCGGCCTCTCGCGTGATGAGGTGGCGACGCGGGCGCTGCACTCGACCTCGGACTTCCCCGAGATCCTGTCGGCCGTCACCAACAAGACGCTGCGGCAGGCCTATGACGCCTATCCCCGCACCTTCGCGCTCTTCTGCCGTCAGGTGCTGGCGACCGACTTCAAGTCGATGCACCGCGTCCAGCTCGGCGAGGCCCCGCAACTGCTTGAGGTGGGCGAAAGCGGTGAGTTCAAGCGCGGCACGCTCGGCGAGAGCAAGGAGAGCTACAAGGTCAAGACCTATGGCCGGGTCGTCGCGATCACCCGGCAGGTGCTGATCAACGACGACCTCGACGCTTTTACCCGGATCCCGGCGATGTACGGCAACTCCATCGCGCAGTTGGAGTCGGACGTCGTCTGGGGCATCATCACCGCGAACCCGGCGATGGCCGACGGCAACGCGCTGTTCCACACCACGCACAAGAACCTCGCAGGCACCGGTGCTGCGCTGGATGTCGCCAGTGTCGGCGCGGCGCGGGCGGCGATGGCCCTGCAGACCGGCCTCGACAAGAAGACGGTGCTGAACATCCGGCCCGCCTTCCTGATCGTCCCCGCGGCCCTTGAACTGAAGGCCGAGCAGTTGGTCGCCCAGAACCTCGTCCCCGCCGACAGCGCCAAGGTCGTGCCGCAGTCGATCCGGACGCTGTCGCCCATCAGCGAGCCGCGTCTCGACGCCGCCAGTGCCACCGCCTGGTATCTGGCGGCGAGCCCGAACCAGATCGACACCATCGAGTACGCCTATCTCGAGGGCCAGCAGGGCGCCTACATCGAGACCCGCAACGGCTTCGACGTCGACGGCGTCGAGATCAAGTGCCGCCTCGACTTCGGCGCCAAGGCCATCGACTGGCGCGGCCTCTACAAGAACCCGGGCGCATAAGGTCAGATTAGGCCATAGAGGTCGCGGCGTCCGTGCACGGCGCGGACGATCTCGATGTCGTCGCCGTCGATCCGGTAGAGCAGCAGGTAGGACCCGCTGACCAGATAGCGCAGCCCGGGGCGGATATCGTCCCGGGCTGGGCCCATCTGCGGGTTGTCAGCCAGGTGGCTGGCGACCTCGTCCAGCCTGTCGAGGACGCGGTCGGCTGCGGACGGATCGTCCTCGGCGATGTGCGTCCAGATCTCGATCAGGTCTTCGCGGGCCGCCCGCGTGAAGAAGATCCGTGGCATGCGTGTCAGGACGCGCTTCTGCGGTTCCGGGCCTCGCGCTTGATATCGGCCATGGTCGTGCCCGGCTTGGCGCGGCCGCTGGCGATCCCGGCATCCCAGAGTTCACCCACGACCCGACGGGCCCTCCATTCGCGCAGCGCCTCGCGGACCACCTCGCTCGACGAGGCATAGGCACCGCTGCCCACCGCTTCCTGCAGCAGAGCGGCGTGCTCGTCGGTGATCGAGATGCTGATCTTGCCGGCCATGTCCGATCCTCCTGCCGCAAAGGTAGGAAAAATTCGCACCACTCGCAACTGCCACCAGAAAGGAAATCCCCATGAAGAACTACGTCCAGCCCGGCAACACCATCACCCTGACCGCGCCCTATGCCGTCACCTCCGGCGATGGCCTGCTTGTTGGCTCCATCTTCGGCGTCGCCGCTGGCACCGCCGCCATTGGCGAGGCAGTCGAGGCCGCGCTCACCGGCGTCTACGATCTGAAGAAGGTCGCATCGCAGGCCTGGGCCGCAGGCGACAAGGTCTATTGGGACAACACCGCCAAGGAAGCGACCAGGACCACCACCTCGAACACCCTGATCGGCGTGGCTGTGGTCGCGGTGGCGGGCGGCGCAGGCGATACCATCGGTCGCGTGCGCCTGAACGGGGCCTTCTGATCGAGCCTAGATGGCGACGAGATACCGAGCCCGGAGTTCCGCGAGATGTGACGTCAGCCAAGCCGGCCCGGTTTGCGCCCAGGTTTCCCAGAGCTCCGGATAGCTCATGGCGACGAAACTCGGACCCGCGCCCGCGACCCGTTCGGCGAAAGCAGCGATTTCGGCGCGATGTGCCGCAAACTCGGGGCAAGCATCGGGGTTCTGCGGCTCCCAGAACAGATAGAGGAGCGTCGTGGGGCCGTCCCGGAACGTGTGCGCCAGACCGAAGGCGTGCTTGATCAGTTGGGCCGCATCCAGCCAGACATAGCTGTCGGGCGCGGACATCAGACGGATCATCTCGCGGAAATAACCATGATCGCGCCTGCCGTCGCGGATTTGCTCGGCATAGGCAGGCGAGAAGGCGGCGCGGTGTCTGACAAGGTACTCGGTCAGTTTGGACTCGATGCCGACCACCCCGGTCGGGCCTGAAAGCAGAACATCGAGGTTCGGGGATCGTCCGCCCCGCAGGCCAGTCGGGCATTTCCGCTCGAACTGGAGTTGATCGAAGGCCGCGCCGCCTGGCATCGCCAGATCACCGATGCGACGGCGGAAGGGTGCAAAGCAGTTCACGGCAAGTGCAGACGAGGAATGCGCCGCCCGGAATTTGGTCTGAAGCTCGTTGCCGTCGCCCGCGCTGAGATCGGCCTCGAAGTCCTCGGGCACGACCATCGGCAGCAGGTTGCCCCTGAAATCTGCGGCATAGCCGTTGTCGTCGATCAACCCGTCAGGACGCTGACGGGCCAGTGCCCTTCTGAGGGCGACAAGCGCTCGGGTGCGAACGGGGCTTTGGGAAATGGAAACAAGTGTCATGGAGGGCAGCATAACCGTGAACGCATTTGCATCCACAGTAGATTTGCTCTTCGCCGATCCGAACATCGGCCGGGACGCGGTCTACATCGCCGATGGCGGCGCGCCCAAGCTGGTGCGCGTCGTTGCCCGGCGCGCCGATGCGATCACCGACTTCGGCGACGCGCGGCTCTGGTCCGAAACCACGCGCATCGACCTGCGCGTGGCCGAGGTGCAAGCCCCGCGCCCCGGCGACCGCATCGAGATCGACGGCGACGCCTTCCTCATCCAGGGCGAGCCCGTTCGCGACCGCGAGCGGCTGGTCTGGACCGTCGATCTGAGGGTCGCATGAAACTGAAGCTCGACATTGATCCCGACATCGTCGCGATGATGGCGGCCGAGGTCGCGGCGGGCGAGCGGGCCGTGTCGGCGGCGATCCGCGAGGCCGGGACAGGGCTGAAGGCCGCCTGGCGGCTGCAGATCACCGGCGCGGGGCTCGGGGCCCGGCTTGCCCGCACCATCCGGTCGGAGCAGTTCCCCAAGGCTACGCCCAGCCTCAACGCGGCTGCCGTGGTCTGGTCTAACGCCCCGGTCATCGTCGGCGCGCACGATAGCGGTCCGCTGATCCGTTCGAAAAACGGGTTCTGGCTTGCGATCCCCATGCCAGCGGCTGGCAAATCGACGCGCGGCGGCCGGATCACCCCCGGCGAATGGGAACGCCGCACCGGGCTGAAGCTGCGCTTCATCTATCGCCGCCGGGGACCGAGCCTGCTGGTGGCCGAGGGGCGGCTGAACACGAAGGGCCGCGCCGTGGCCTCGCGGTCGAAAACCGGTCAGGGTGTCGTCACCGCGCCGATCTTCCTGCTGGTGCCGCAGGTCAAGCTGCCGAAGCGGCTGGACCTCGCGCGGGATGCTGCGAGGGCGCACGATGCGGTGCCGGGGTTGATCGTCGCGAACTGGGTGGATGCCAAGGTGTGATCACCATCCGCCCATCAGTAGCCTGCCTCTCGTTGATGGCGCACGGCCAATACGACCGCCGTCTCGCCGTCGAGCCGATAGAGCGACACATAGCCACTGTCGCCAAAGGTAATGAACCACTCGCGGAATTCCGGTTCCATGTCCTCGACCGGCCGCCCGGCACCGGGCTGATCGCGCAGGATGTTCATGCCTTCGCGGATGGATTTGGCGGCGCGTCGGGCAGCGTCAGGGTTCTTGTCGGCAAGGAAGCGGTAAAGCCGTTCGACATCCCGCAGCGCGGCGGGCGACCAGATCAGTTGTGGCATTCAGGAGCAGCCGCCTCTTCGCCTGCTTCCAGCTTGGCAAGCCAAGCATCGGCTTCGTCATGTGTGACATGCTTGCCGGTCGCCTGATACTCATGCCAGGCCTGCAACCCCGCTTGCCGGAACGCCTCACGCTTCTCCTCGCGCTCGATGAATTGCGCGACGGCCTCGCGCAGCATCCAGTGTGTCGAGCGGTCCTTTGCATCCGCCAACCGTTTGAGGCGGTCACGGGTATCCTGATCGAGCTTCACGGCGATGGGGCGGACGGCGCTCATGGGTACGGCTCCGGGTGAGTATTCATGGGTATTACCTTTAGCACATCACTGACTGTCGCAGAAGTCACAATTGAGCCAAGGGCCGCCGAATGCCAACTTCTCGCGAAACCATCCTCGCCGCGCTGCACGCGCGGCTTTCGGCGCTGCCCGCAACCGCTTTGCGCGGTGATGTGCTGCCCGAACGCGTGCCGACGGCGGGCCTCCTGATCCTGCGCGACGGTGAACCTGGCGAGCCCGAGGTGACGCTCTCGCCTCTGCGCTATCACTACCAGCACCGGACCGAGATCGAGGCGGTCGTGCAAGGGGCCACCCGCGACGCCGCCTTCGACACACTCTGCGCCAGCATCGGCGCGGCGGTTGCCGCCGACCGCACGCTGGGCGGTCTCTGCGACTGGGTCGAGGCGGAAGCGCCGCGCCCGGTCGATCTGGCCGTGGAGGGTGCCGCCAGCCTGAAGGCGGCGGTGATCCCGGTCGTCCTTCACTATTCCACGGCTGACCCGCTCGGCTGATCCCCTTCACCACAGGAGAACACGATGGCACGAGCCCATGGGGCGCGGGCGCAGATGGCGCTTGCGTTCGAATCTGTCTATGGCACCGCGCCCGCCACGGGCTATCGTACGGTGCCTTTCGCCAGCACCACGCTCGGCTCTGAGCAGCCGCTGATCGCCTCGGAACTGCTGGGCCAGGGACGCGACCCGCTGGCCCCGATCAAGGATGCGGTCACCGCCGACGGCGATGTGGTGGTGCCGATCGACGTCGAGAACTTCGGCCTCTGGCTGAAGGCGGCTTTCGGTGCGCCTGTCACCTCTGGTACGACGCCCAAAACCCATACCTTCCAGTCCGGGAGCTGGACGCTGCCCTCGATGGCCATCGAGACGGCCATGCCCGAGGTGCCGCGCTATGCGATGTACACGGGCTGCGTCTGCGACCAGTTGTCGTGGCAGATGGCGCGGTCGGGGCTGCTGACCGCCACCGCGCGACTGGTGGCGCAGGGCGAGAATGTTGCCGCCACCACGGCCGCAGGCACTCCCACCTCGCTGGCGCTGCAGCGGTTCGGCCACTTCAACGGAGCGATCACGCGCAATGGCACGCCGCTCGGCAACGTCATCTCGGCCGAGGTGACCTATTCCAACGGTCTCGACCGGATTGAGACCATCCGCTCGGACGGCCGCATCGAAGGGGCCGACCCGGGCATGGCCGCGCTGACCGGCCGGGTGGAGGTGCGCTTTGCCGACACCGCGCTGATCACGCAGGCCATCGACGGCACGCCCTGCGAATTGATCTTCGCCTGGAGCCTCGGGGCCGAGGCCAGCTTCACCTTCACGGCGCATGCCGTCTACCTGCCGCGCCCGCGCATCGAAATCCCGGGCCCACAGGGCATCCAGGCCACTTTCGACTGGCAGGCGGCCAAGGCCACCAGCCCCGCCCGCATGTGCACCGCCGTCCTCGTCAACACCGTCGCAACCTATTGAGAAGGCCCTCCATGCTGACCCTCGACCTTTCGAACGCGCCGCAGTGGTGCGACCTCGTCCCCGGCGTGCGCCTCCGGCTCCGCCCACTGACCACGGCGCTGATGGTGGCTGCACGCGGTGATCCGGCGATTGCCGACCTGCCCGAGGGGGCCGCGACCGAGGAGGCCGCGCTCGCCATGGCCAAGGCGCTGGCGCGGCGTGCGATCCTCGAATGGGAGGGGATCGGCGATGCGGATGGCAATCCCATCGATCCGAGCCCCGAGGCCATCGACGCGCTTCTCGACATCTGGCCCGCCTTCGAGGCGTTCCAGACTTCATACGTCGCCAAGGCTCTCCTGCTGGACGCGGAAAAAAACGGCTCTGCGCCCTTGCCGACTGGTCCTTCGGCGGGGGCGAGGGCTACTGCGCGGCCTGCGCGGGATCCTGTCCCGACTGCCCCGCACGGCTGAACCAGCCGCTGACGCTCGAAGGCGCGCAGGTCTGGGACCTGGCGCAGCGCCTTGGCGGGCAGATGCGCGTCATCCCCGGCGCGGTGATCGGCTGGGACATGGGCGCGGCGCTGGCGCTGGGCTTGGCCCTCGGCATCTCCTCGCCTGCCATGGCCGAACTGCTGCCCGCCCTCGAAGCGGTGATGGTCCGCCGCGTCAACGAACAGATCGCGGCGAACCGCGACTGACCCCATCCCACCCGGAGCCCAGATCCCATGGCCGAGAAACGCGTCTCCGTCCGGCTTGCCGCCGTCGGTGGCCGCCAGGTGCGCGCCGAACTGGAGGGCATTGGCGAGGCCGGATCCCGTGGCTTCGGCCGCCTGTCCTCGGAGATGGAACTGGCGAACACGCGGCTGGCGAGCTTCGCGCGCCGGGCCGGGATCGCGCAGGCGGCGGTCGCTGCTGCTGCGGCCGCGGCTGGCGCGGCGATGGTGCGCTCGGGGCTCGCCAACATCGACGCGCAGGCCAAGCTGGCGCAATCGATGCGGACGACCGTCGAAAGCATCCAGACCCTGACCTGGGCCGGGGAACTGGCGGGCGTCTCGATGGGCGAGATCGAGCAGGCGACGAAGAAGCTGACCACGCGCCTGTCGGAGGTCGCCAGCGGCTCGGGCGCGGCGGTCGGCGCGCTGCGGCGGCTGAACCTGACGGCGGCGGAACTGCAGGCCTTGCCGCTCGACCAGCGCATCGTGACGATCCAGGACGCGCTGACCCGCTTCGTGCCTGAGGCCGAGCGGGCGGCTGTCGCCTCGGACCTTTTCGGCGACCGGGCGGCGCTCGCGTTCCTCCGGATCGACAGCGCCACGCTGCGCGATGCTGCCCGCGACGTGCAGGACTTCGGGGTGGCGGTCGGCGCGGCCGACGCCGCACAGATCGAGCGCACGGGTGATGCCATCGCGCGGCTCAGCCTGATCTGGACCGGTCTCGTGAACCGCCTGACGGTCGCCGTCGCCCCGGCGCTGGAAACCATCGCCACCAAGCTCGCCGATATGGCACGCGCGACCGGCCCCATCGGGCAGGCGATCACGGCGCTTTTCGACAACCTTGGGCGGCTGGCTACCTATGCCGCGGCCTTTGCCGCCGTCATGGCAGGCCGCTGGGTGGCGGGAATGGCGGCCGCAGCCCTGTCGGTGCGCGGCCTTGCCACCGCACTGGTCTTCCTGCGCGGCGCGCTGATCCGCACCGGGATCGGAGCCCTGATCGTCGGGGTGGGCGAGCTGGTCTACCAGTTCTCACAGCTCGTGGCCCGGGTCGGAGGCGTGGGCGAAGCGTTCCGCCTGCTGGGCGATCTTGCATCGGAGGTCTGGTCTCGGATCGGCCTGTCGCTCGACGCGGCATTGGCGCGGATGGCCGCTGGCTGGGAGGGGCTGAAGGCGGCCGGTCTTTCGGCGCTCGAAGGAACCATCGCAGGCGTGGTCAGCTTCGGCGACCGGACGGCGGCGATCTTCCAGGGAGCCTATGACGCGGCCGTGGCGACCTGGGGCAGCCTGCCCGGGGCCATCGGCGATTTCGCCTTCCAGGCCGCAAACGGGCTGATCTCGGGCGTCGAAGCGATGCTGAATGGCGTCGTGACGCGCATCAACAGCTTCATCGAGACCCTGAACGCCGCGCTGGCGCTGCTGCCGGAGTGGGCCACCGGCGAAGGCGGGGTACGGATCGGCATCCTCGATCCGGTCGAACTCGGCCGCATCGGCAATCCCTTCGAGGGCGCCGCGACCGCAGCCGGTGCCGCCGCCGCAGATGCCTTCTCGGCCGCGCTGTCGCGGACCTACCTCGACCCACCCGATCTTGGCCTCGGTGCCATGGCCGACGATGCCCGCGCGCGAGCCGACGGTTATCGCGAGGCGGCCGGGATGCTCGCCGATGCCGCCGGTCGGCCGCTGGCCAGCTGGCAGGCGCTGAAGGATGCGGTGACTGGCACGGGGACCGAAGCTGAAACCGCACTCGCCGATGCAGCCGCTTCGGCCGATGCCCTGACGGCCGGGCTGAACGACACGGCCACCGCAGCCGATGGCGCGGGAAGTGCCGCGCGCGATGCCGGGGCAACTGCGGCGCAGGGCGCAGACACCGCATTGACCGGCTGGCAAGCCGTCACCGCAGCCCTCGCCGACTACGCCGCCAAGGCGCGCGACATCGGCGGGGATGTCGGCAGCGCGCTGGTCGGGGCCTTCACCTCGGCTGAGAATGCCATCGGCGACTTCGTGAAGACCGGCAAGCTCGACTTCCGCGATCTGGTCACGTCGATGATCGCCGACCTCGCGAAACTGGCCGCCCGGCGCTTCATTCTCGGCCCGATTGCCAACGCCCTTTCCGGCGCGCTGGGCGGGGCGGGTGGGCTCTTCGCGAACATCCTGCATACGGGCGGTGTCGTCGGCGTATCCGGTCCCGGACGGATGGTCTCGGCAATGGCCTTCGCCAATGCCCCGCGCATGCACAATGGGGGCTGGGCCGGTCTGCGCCCGGACGAGGTGCCCGCGATCCTGCAAAGGGGCGAGCGTGTCCTGTCCCGGCGCGAGGCGGCAGGGTTCGGCCAGTCGGGCGCATCGACCGTCAACGTCACGATCAACGCCCGCGATGCCGAGAGTTTCCGCCAGTCCCGTACGCAGGTCGCCAGCGACATCGCCCGCGCCGTGTCGCTGGGCCGGAGGGGGATGTGATGGCGTTTCACGAGGTCCGGTTTCCGGACAACATCAGCCGTGGCGCGCGCGGCGGCCCCGAGCGGCGCACCCAGATCGTCGAACTGGCGAGCGGTGCCGAGGAGCGCAACGCCAGCTGGGCCAACTCGCGCCGCCGCTACGACGTGGCCTACGGCATCCGCCGCGCCGACGATCTGGCGGCGGTCGTCGCCTTCTTCGAGGCGCGGAACGGCCGCCTCCACGGCTTCCGCTTCAAGGACTGGGCCGATTTCAAATCCTGCCTGCCATCGCAGACGCCGGGGCCCAACGATCAACCCATCGGCACTGGCAACGGCGCGGCCACGCAGTTCCAGCTGACCAAGCGATACACATCCGGCGCGCAGTCCTGGTCGCGGGCCATCACCAAGCCCGTCGCCGGGACGGTCACCATTGCCTTGAACGGCCTGCCGCAAGCCTCCGGTTGGTCGGTCTCGACCGCGACAGGCCTCATCACCTTCACCACCGCCCCCGCCGCTGGCGTCGCGATCACCGGGGGCTTCGAATTCGACGTGCCCGTCCGCTTCGACACCGACGCCCTCGACGTCACCCTCGACCTCGAACGGCTCGGGTCGATCACCTCGATCCCGCTCCTGGAGATCCGCACATGAACGACGAGACCGGATTTCTGGCGGCGGTCCTGCGCGAGCTTGCGGCCTCGACGGCGGTGATCCTCGCCGCCTGGGGCGCGCTTGGCGGGGCCACCAATGCGCTGACCACCCGGATGCGGCTGCGCGACGCCCTGCGCCACATTCTGCTCGGAGGCCTGATCGCGGCCGGAATGGGCAGCTTCTCGATGGCGCTCGTCACCGCCTGGCTCTCCCTGCCGCCGCAGGCGATCCCCGCGGGCGGGGCGGCGGGCTCGGCCGCCTACCTCGTCGGCGTCTTCGGCCCCGCCTTCATCGAACTCGTCCTCGCCCGGCTCAGCGGCGCAAAGGGAGGGGCCGACGATGAATGACCTTCTCCGCCGCGCGCGCGCCCTTCGCTGCGAGCCGGGCGATCCCGGTCAGGCCTTCCGCCACCGCCTCGGCGTGGGCCTCGCCATCGCCGCGCTGATCTTCGTCCTCTCGCTTCTCAGGTAATTCCATGCACATGACAGACCGGGGCCTTCTGGCCCTCGTCCGGCACGAAGGCGTCGTGCCCGGACCCTATCTCGACGTGAAGACCGTCTGGACCTTTGGCATCGGCCACACGGCCGCCGCCGGTCCGCCCGATCCGGCGACCATGGCGCGCGGGATGCCTGCCGACATCGACGTCGGGATCTGCGAGGCGTTCCGGCTCTTCCGCGCCGACCTTGCCGCCTACGAGGCCGGGGTGCGCCGCGCGGTGAAGGTGCCGCTGGAACCGCACGAGTTCGATGCGCTGGTCTCGTTCCACTACAATACGGGCGCCATCGCCAGGGCCACGCTGACGAAGGCACTCAACGCGGGCAATCGCGTTGCAGCCGCCGACGCGTTTCTGAACTGGCGGCGACCGGCCTCGATCATTCCCCGCCGCGAGGCCGAGCGCGACCTGTTCCGCCACGGCCGCTATCCCGGCGGCACGATTCCGGTCTGGTCCGTGGACCGCGGGGGCCGCGTCGATTTCTCGCGCCCCGTTCGTCGCCTGACTGAGGCCGAGGCTTTGGCGTTCCTGCGCCCGCCGCTCGTGCCGCACCCAACTGTTCCCGAGCCTGCGCCCGAAGCGCCTTCCGGCTGGCTCGCCCGGATGGCCGACATCTTCACCACCCTGATCCGAAGGGCCTGATCCCATGCGCTACATTCGTCCGACCTCGCTCACCTGGTGGGCAGGGCTGCTCGCCTTCGCCACCGGCGCCGCCTCGCTCCTGCTGCCCGCCACCGGCACGCTCGCCGATCTTGCCCGCCTTGTCGCAACGCTGGCAGGCTCAGGCGATGCATCGCCTGCCGCGCTGATCGCCCTCGGCCTCGGCCTGATCGGTCTGCGCGACCGCCTCGAACGCGGGTTCCGCGGCGATGATTGAGTTCCTCGCGGGCATGGTCGTGGGCGGTGCCGTCGGCATCCTGATCGCCGCCCTCTGCGCGGCTGCAGCACGGGGAGACCGGCCATGAAGTTCCTGAACCCCGCACTGCAGGCCCATCTGGACGAGGGCACGACGACGCTCGCGTGGTGCTGGCGTATCTCCCGCGCCGATGGCGTGACCTTCGGTTTCACGGATCATGACCGGACCCTCACCTTCGACGGAACCGAGTTCGAGCCGGAAAGCGGGCTGACGGCATCCGAGGTCCGTTCGGGCTCAGACCTCTCTGTCGATGCGCAGGACGCGCAAGGCGTGCTCTCCTCCGACCGGATCACCGAGACAGACATCCTCGACGGCCGGTGGGACAATGCGGCGGTCGAGGTCTGGCGGGTGAACTGGGCCAGCCCGGCGCAGCGCGTGCTTCTGCGGCGTGGGGCCATCGGCCAGATCCGGCGCGGGCGGCTCGCCTTTGTGGCCGAGGTGCGCAGCCTTGCCCATGTCCTCGGCCAGACGGTCGGGCGGACGTTCCAGGCGAGTTGCGATGCCGCGCTGGGCGATGCGCGCTGCGGGGTGAATCTTGAGGCCCCGGCCTTCAACGGGACCGGTGCGGTCATCGATGTGCTGCGGGACCGGACCTTCACCACAACCGGCCTCGGCGCCTTCGCGGCGGGCTGGTTCGCCTTCGGGCTGGTCGAATGGACCAGCGGCGCGAATGCCGGACGGCGGATCGAGGTGCTGTCGCACGATCTGGTCGATGGCGTGGCGATCCTGACCTTGCTGGAAGCCCCGGTGCGCCCGATCATGGCGACGGATGCCCTCGTGGTCCGGGCGGGCTGCGACAAGCGGATCGCCACCTGCGGCACGAAGTTCGCCAATGTCGCCAACTTCCGGGGCTTCCCGCACATCCCGGGCCAAGACGCAGTCATGCGCTACGCCACCAAGGATGGCGGCCACGAGGGGGCGGTGCTGTGATCGTGCCCGTCCCGGCCGCCGATCCGGCCCGCGTCATCGCCGTCGCGCGGTCGTGGCTTGGCACGCCCTACCACGACCAGGCCAGCCTGCGCGGGGTCGGCTGCGATTGCCTCGGCCTCGCGCGCGGCGTCTGGCGCCAGGTGGTCGGGCCAGAGCCATTCCCGATCCCGCCCTACAGCCGGGACTGGGGCGAGACCGGGCCGCGCGAGGTGCTGACCGACGGGGCGCGGGCGATGATGCCGGAGATCGCACCGGCCGACGCCTTACCCGGTGCGCTGATCCTGTTCCGCATGGTGCCGCGCGCCATAGCAAAGCATGTCGGGATCCTCACCGGCCCCGACACCTTCCTGCACGCCTATGAGCGGTTGGGCGTGATCGAGGAACCGCTGACGCCCGCCTGGCGACGCCGCATCGCCTTCGCTTTCCTCTTCCCCGCACGCTGAGATTTTCCCATGGCCACGCTCGTCCTCGGCGCCGTCGGTTCCGCCATCGGCGGGGCCTTCGGCGGTGCGATCCTCGGTTTTTCCGGGGCCGCCATCGGCGGTTTCATCGGCTCGACCATCGGCTCGGTCGTCGACAGCTGGATCGTGTCCTCACTGGCCCCGGCGCAGAAGATCGAAGGGCAACGCCTCGATAGCCTGCGGATAACCTCGGCCACCGAGGGCGCCATCATCCCGCGTCTTTACGGCCGCATGCGCATTGGCGGCAACATCGTCTGGGCCACGGACTTCCGCGAGGAGACGAAGACCACCACGCAGGGCGGCGGCAAGGGCGGCGGCGGCGGCAAGGTCCGGACGACCGAGTACCTTTACTATGCGTCCTTCGCCGTCGCGTTGTGCGAAGGGCCGATCACCGGCATCGGGCGCATCTGGGCCGACGGCAAGCCGCTCGACATGACGGGGATCACCTGGCGCTGGTATCCGGGGAACGAGACCCAGACGGCCGACCCGTTCATCGCGGCCAAGATGGGCGCCGCCAACACCCCGGCCTATCGCGGCACCGCCTATGTCGTCTTCGAGGAGCTGCCGCTTTCCACTTATGGCAACCGCCTGCCGCAGCTGTCGTTCGAGGTTTTCCGACCACTGGCTGATCCCGACACGGCCGAGGGGCTGGTGAAGGCCGTCACCATGATCCCGGCCTCGGGCGAGTTCACCTATGCGACCGCCCCGGTCAAGAAATCCACTGGCGCTGGCGGCATGACCGTCGCCGAGAACCTGAACGCGATCTCCGACACCGCCGACATCGTCGTGGCCCTCGATCGGCTGCAGGCCATGGCCCCGGCTGTCGAAAGCGTCAGCCTCGTCGTCGCCTGGTTTGGAGATGATCTGCGCGCCGGGAACTGCAAGGTGCGGCCGGGCGTCGAGGTGGACACCAAGACCACGACACCTTCGACTTGGGTCGTGAATGGCGTCAGCCGTGCAGACGCATTTCTGGTCAGCCGAGATGCCGAGGATCGTCCGGTCTATGGCGGCACGCCTGCGGATTTCGCGGTAGTTCAGGCCATTCAGGAGATGAAGGCACGCGGGCTGCGGGTGACCTTCTATCCCTTCCTGCTGCTTGACGTGCCGCCCGGCAACACCAAGCCCAATCCCTACAGCGCCAATGCCGCTGCCTTGGGCCAGCCGACATTCCCCTGGCGGGGGCGGATCACCTGTTCCCCGGCTGCGGGTTTTGCAGGGTCGGTGGACAAGACCGCCCCCGCTGCCACGCAGGTCTCGGCACTGTTCGGCACGGCGGCGCCCGCGAACTTCAGCGTGTCAGGCACCAATGTCAGCTGGACCGGCCCGGTCGGCGAATGGTCGCTGCGCCGGATGATCCTGCACTACGCGCATCTGTGCAAAGCGGCCGGGGGCGTCGATGCCTTCCTGATCGGCTCCGAAATGCCCGGCCTCACCACAATCCGGTCGGGTGCCAGCAGCTATCCCGCCGTCACCGCCTTCAAATCCCTCGCGGCAGATGTGCGCGCGATCCTCGGCGCGGGTCCAAGGATCGGCTATGCCGCCGACTGGTCGGAATACTTCGGCCACCAGCCGAGCGACGGCAGCGACGATGTCTATTTCCATCTCGATCCGCTCTGGTCGGATGCCAACATCGATTTCATCGGCATCGACAACTACATGCCGCTGTCGGACTGGCGCGACGGGTTCGATCATGCCGATGCCCTCGAGGGCTGGCCCGCAATCCATGACCGGGGCTATCTGCAAGCGAATATCGCCGGTGGCGAAGGCTTCGACTGGTTCTACGCCTCGGCCGCCGACCGGTCGGCCCAGATCCGCACGCCCATCACCGATGGCGCCGCGGGCAAGCCTTGGGTGTTCCGCTACAAGGATCTGCGGGCCTGGTGGTCGAACCCGCATTTCAACCGGCCGGGCGGGGTGGAGAGCGGCACGCCGACGTCGTGGGTGCCGCAGTCGAAACCCATCTGGTTCACGGAACTCGGCTGTCCCGCCATCGACAGGGGAACGAACCAGCCCAACGTCTTCTTCGACCCGAAGTCGTCAGAGAGCTTCACGCCCTGGTTCTCGCGCGGCTGGCGCGACGATGCGATCCAGCGGGCCTATCTCGAAGCGAGCTACCTCTGGTGGGGCGAAGGGGCGAACAACCCGACGTCGTCCGTCTACGGCGGCCAGATGGTGCATGTCCCCGAATGCGCCGCCTGGACCTGGGACGCGCGTCCCTATCCCTTCTTCCCCGAACTGACCGGCATCTGGACGGACGGGCCGAACTGGCGGCTCGGGCACTGGCTGACGGGGCGGTTGGGCGCGGTGTCGCTTGCCGCCCTCGTGCGCCACCTATGCCTGCGCGCTGGGCTGGCGGAAGACCTCATCGACGTCTCCGGCCTCTGGGGCGCGGTCGAAGGCTATGTGATCGGCGCGCTGGAAAGCCCCCGCGCGTCGATTTCCACCCTGGCCCGCCACTTCGGGTTTGACGCCATCGAAACGGAGGGGGTGATCCGCTTCGTCATGCGCGGGCGGGCATCCAGCCTCACCCTGACGGTGGATGATCTGGCGGCCAGCCGGGAAGGCGAGGCGTTTGAGCTAACCCGTGGCCAGGAGACCGAACTGCCCCAGGCCCTGAAGTGGCAGGCCGCGCGAGCGGATGAGGACTATGACGCCGCGCTGGTCGAGGCACGCCGCATCACCGTCGACACGACCCGCATTGCCTCCGAGTCCTTCCCCATGGCGATCCCGCCCGAGGAGGCCGAGCGCCGCTGCCGCCGCGCGCTGATGGAAGCCTGGATCGGCCGGGAGACAGCCTCCTTCCGTCTGCCGCCCTCGCGACTGGCGCTAGACCCCGCCGATGTGATCCGGCTGGTCCATGACAGCCGCGAGATCGAGTTGCGCCTGGTGTCCATCGCCGATTCCGATGGGCGTGGCATCGAGGCTGTCCGCCAGGACCGCGCCGCCTATGACCTGCCGCCCGGAGATCCCCGGCCCGCAAGCCTTGCCAGCCCCGTCGTCTTCGGCACGCCAGACGTGGTGATGCTGGACCTGCCGCAGATCAGCGAGGACCAGTCCGTCCATCGTCCCCTGATCGCCGCCCATGCCAGCCCCTGGCCGGGCGAGATCGCGGTCTTCCGCAGCGCCTCGACGGACGGCTTCAATCTGCTGACGACCTTCGGCAGTCGCGCGCGGATCGGTACGCTGGCCTTCGACTTCTTTCCGGGGCCCACCTCCCGCTTCGATCTGGGCAACGCGCTGGTCGTCGATCTTCTGTCCGGAACGCTGGAAAGCGTGACCGACGTTGCCCTGTTCGGCGGGGCAAATGCGCTGGCCGTGGAGACGGAGGCCGGGGTCTGGGAAATCGTCCAGGCAGGCGCGGCTGAACTCATCGCCCCCGGCCGCTACCGACTGACCCGCCTCCTGCGCGGCCAGCGCGGAACGGAACATGCGATGGGCAATCCGGTCCCGACTGGTGCGCGGGTCGTTGTACTGGATACGACGTTGGCATCACTGCCCATCGCCGAGGCCGATCTCGGACTGCCGTGGAACTGGCGGGTGGGTCCGGCCGCGCGTTCTGTCACGGATGACAGCTACACCGCGCTGGGCTTCACCCCCACTGGCCGGGGGCTTGTTCCCTTTGCGCCGGTCCATGTCGAACAGCCCTGGCGGACGGCCCGCAGCCCGGGCGATCTGACCATCCGCTGGACGCGGCGATCCCGCGCGATGGTGGCCGATGCCTGGGAGCAGGTCGAGGTGCCGCTGGCCGAGGACCTGGAAAGCTACGATGTGCAGATCCTCGACGGGGCTGCCGTCAAGCGCACGCTGACCGGCACCACGACCGCCGTCCTCTATACGGCCGCCCAGCAGAGCGCCGATTGGGGCGCGCCGCTCGGGCCCGGCCAGACGCTGGCGATCCGCATCTTCCAGCTCTCGAACCGCCTCGGCCGCGGCACGCCCGCGTCTGTGACCCTCCAGTTCTGACGGGAGCTCCCATGTCCGACACCACGACCCATCTGGGTATGCCTTACCTGCTGGCGGCTCAGGCGCAGAAGCATGCCACGCACAACGAGGCCCTGCGCCTGCTCGACGCCATGGTGCAGCTTTCCGTTCTCGACCGCACGCGGACGGCCCCGCCCGCCAGCCCCGTCGATGGGAACCGGCATCTTGTGGCCTCGGGCGCCACCGGCCTCTGGGCTGGGTGGGACTTGAACGTGGCCTTCTGGGTTGACGGTGCGTGGATCCGGCTTGTGCCGCGCACCGGCTGGCTTGTTTGGGCGGCGGCCGAGGGGCTGTTCCTCGTCTGGACCGGCAGCGCTTGGGAGGTGGTGGGCGAGCCGCGCGACGTGTCGGACGCCGTGTTCAGCCTGGTCAACGACGCCGATCCGACGAAGAAGGCGACCTTCTCGCTGGCGGGAATCACAACGGGCACCACGCGCAGCTTCACACTGCCGAACACCTCGTCGGAACTTGCGATCCTCGCAGGCACCCAGACCTTCACCGGCAACAAGACCTTCTCGGGGACGCTGACCGCCTCGGGCACGGTGACGACATCCGGGGCAACTGCGACCATCGGGACCGCAACCGGCACTGCGACCTATGGCATGGGGACCGGCGCTACGACCACCGGCGTCACCAAGACCGTGAACATCGGCACGGGTGGCGCCGCCGGATCGACCACGGTCGTGAACATCGGCTCGGCTACCGCCGGAGCTGGCGGGACGAGCGTCATCAACACGCCGACCGTTACCTTCGCCAATGCCGTGACGCAGGTCGGCATGCCGCAGGCGAACCTCACCGCGCAGCTTCTGGGCCTCGGCGGGGCGACGGCCGACAGTTTCAACCGTCTGTCGGTGAACACCCCGGCCGTTCTTCTGAACAACGCCGGCGCAGGTATCGAAGCCACCGTGAACAAGGCGGCCCCGGCGAACGACGCCGCCTTCGCATTCAAGACCGGCTTCTCCGCCCGCGCGCTGATCGGGTTGCTCGGCAATGACGATTTCAGCTTCAAGGTCAGCCCGGACGGGACGGCCTTCTTCGACGCGATCCGCATCGACCGCACCAGCGGCCAGTTGGAACTGCCGCAACCCACGGTCCTGCCGGGACTGGCCGCCGCGCCGACCCCGCCGCCTGCGGGAAAGGCCGCGATTTACGCGCGCAGCCGGGCTGGTGCGCCGTGGATCGACGTCATGCGCCCCTCCGGCCGGGACTTTCCCCTGCAGCCGCACTTCGGGGTGAACCGGATCGCCAACTGGGCGCCTTCGACCGGCACGACGATCACCAGCGAAGGCCTGCCCATCACCTCGGTCGGCACGGTCTCCCACCCGACGCTCGCCGCCACGAACCTGGCAGCTTCCATGCGCCGCTGGCGTCTGACCTCGGCGGCCGTCGCGGACTCGGTGGCCGACCAGCGATCCGCAGGCTGGGCCTGCTGGCGCGGCAATGCCGCAGGCCTTGGTGGCTGGACCTTCGTCACGCGCCTGTCCCTCACGACCCTGCAGGCAACGGGCATGGGATTCTTCGGCCTCTATGGATCGACGGCCGCACTGGCCACCACCCTTACGGTGGCCGCAGCCATCAACTGCATCGGCATCGGCTTCCAGCGCGGCACGCATGCCAACTGGCAGCTGGTTCGCAACGACGGGACCGGCGCGCCGACGCTGACCGACATGGGGGCGAGTTTCGCCATCGTCACGGGTGGCGTTCTGACCCTGTTCATCGCCGCGCCGCCGAACGGATCATCCGTCTGGGTGCGAGTTGTGGACGAAGTTTCCGGCGCGGTCTTCGAGCAGGAGATCACCGCCGACCTGCCTGCGAACACGCAATTCCTGTCGCCGCGCCTCTTTCTCAACACCGGCGCGACAGCCGCCGCCGTCGCCTACGACTGCGCCGGGGTCTATGTGGAGACCGATTTCTGAGGTGCAGGAGGAGTCCCAGCTTCGTATTGGCATCGGCAATTGACTGTTCTCCAGCAAAACTGGTTCAGGCTTCACCACCGATCTCGATCTCGTCCTCGCTCCCCAGCAGCCATTTCTGTAACGTGCTGACCGCTTCGCTCACCCGCTCAGGCTTCCGCAAAGCGCACTCCCAGATCGTCGCCACGCGCCAGCCTGCCTCCAGAAGATCTCGTCGGACGGTGCTGTCTCTTGCAATGTTCGCTGCGAACTTCGCCTGCCAGAATTCGGGGCGTGTCGAAGGGCTGGTTGTGTATCGACACCCCTCGTGACGATGCCAGAAGCAACCGTGCACGAAGACGACGGCATGGTACTTTGGGAGTACGAGGTCGGGCCGTCCTGGTACGACGCTGGAATGAAGCCGGAAGCGAAAGCCGCGCGCGTGCAGGGCTCGCCTGAGAGCAAGCTCTGGCTTCGTGTTCTTTCCGCGTATTCCGGACATCATCCGGGAACGGGTCAGCTCATCGACGATATCGGCCATTGTGTCCTGGTTTTTGTCCTTGAACCTGGTATACACCGGCTGGGTGAATTTCGTCAGGAGCCTGATTTGCCTTCCACTTTCGGCATTGTCGATCTGTTTGCCGGCCCGGGCGGACTTGGCGAAGGGTTTGCTTCCCTGGTCGAGGACGGCCATGCGCCGTTCCGGATCGGCATATCGGTCGAGAAGGAGGTGTCGGCCCATCGGACCCTGACGCTGCGCGCGTTCCTGCGCGAGTACCGCGTGCGTCATGGAGTCTTGCCGAAAGAATTCATCGATTTCCATGCTGGGCTGACATCTGAACCGGACTGGTCAGCCGTCGATCCAGGTGCATGGCGGCATGCTGTTGAAGAGGCGCGTGCGCTCGAGCTTGGAACGGAAGCTGCTGCGACAGCAATCGACGGGGCAGTCGAGAAACTGAAAGCCGAGTACGACGACACGGTCCTTATCGGCGGCCCGCCATGCCAGGCCTATTCCCTCGTGGGGCGAGCTCGGTCGAGAGGCAAGGTCGGATATGTCCCGGAGGAGGATGCGCGGCACTACCTCTTTCGAGAGTATATTCGGGTGTTGGACAAGCTCCGTCCGGCCGCCTTCGTGATGGAAAACGTCAAGGGCATACTCTCGTCGACGGTCGAGAGCCGACTGGTCTTCGAGATGCTGATGGAAGACCTGTCCTCGCTCGGTACTGGGCGGGACCATCACTACGAGCTGCGGGCAATCCGTATCCTGGATGGCCAGGCCGGCCTGAAGGAAGCGATGCAGCCATCCGACTTCATCGTCCGGGCCGAGGGGTTCGGCGTCCCACAGCGCCGCCACAGGGTGATCATCGTCGGGATCCGCTCTGATCTCGCGCACCGGGCCACGGGTGCCGAGATCGCCGTGTCAGGAGGGACCAGGACGGTCAGCGATGTCATCGGCTTCTTGCCCCCCCTGCGTAGCGGAATCAGCCGAGGTTACGACGACGCAACTGCGTGGCAGCGAGAAGTCACCGATGCCGCAAGACTGTTGGCCAGCATTTACAAGGGCAAGGATGACGGCGCGCTTCGCGAAGCCTTTCAGTCCGTTTCAAGCAGGATGCGAGTTGCGTCACCAGCTGATCGCGCGGCCTCATGGCTTCCCGAAGGCTATGGCATCGCGAACGATGAATTGGTGCAATGGCTCGAACGGCCAGACCTGCGCGCGATAGCTCAGCACGAGACCCGCGGGCATATGAAGTCGGATCTGGGCCGCTACCTGTTCGCGGCCGTGTTCGGGTCTGTCCGTGGCTACAGCCCGAAGGCCGCTGATTTTCCCTTGGTGCTCAGCCCGGACCACCGCAACTGGCACAGCGGTGTCTTCAATGACCGCTTTCGGGTGCAGCTGGCGGACGAGGCTTCGACCACTGTCACGAGCCATATCTCGAAGGATGGTCACTACTTCATTCACCCTGATCCCATTCAGTGTCGCAGCCTGACAGTGCGCGAAGCTGCTCGTCTGCAGACCTTTCCCGACGATTACCTGTTCCTCGGCAACCGCACGCAGCAGTATGTCCAGGTTGGCAATGCTGTACCGCCGTTTCTTGCGAGGCAGATTGCCATGCTTGTCCTGAAAGCAGTGATCTGATCCTGGCAATCATTCACCCTGCGCTCTCAGTCCTCCGGCAACCCTTCCGACAGCCACTTGGCCTCGCTTCGGGATGACACGATGCAAAGGTAGGCCCGCGCGCGAGAGAACGCGACATAGGCCAGTTCGCGGCGGTCCATTTCATCGCCACTGGCAATCAGGATTATTGCCGGGCGCTCCAGACCCTTGAACCGCCGCACGGTATCCACCACCACATCCTCTAGCGCCATCGTTTCTGCATCTGTGAGTGGGATGCTGGTTCCGCTGCTTCTTTCGACGAAACTTGTGCGGGCGGCTGGTCCGTTGACAAGCACGGCAATGTCGCCAGGGGCAACTTCCTCGTTGAACACGAGCCGTCTAAGCTCCCTGTATGCCGCTTCGATTTTTTGATCAGCATTTTCGGCAGTGATCCAGGATACTTCGAGACCATCGGGTCCATCTGCGATTATCTCGGGACCGGAATAATGCACTGAAGCGGCACTGTGGATGTTCTTTGTGTTTCGGAGGTTCCGGGAAAGCCGAACCGGAATGACACTCAGGTCGTGAACGCTAACCCCCGCGCTCTCGTAGACCCTCTGGTTGTTGTCCATGAACACACGCAGGTGTCCTCCATGGGTCAGGCAGGCATCGATTGCGATCCACCAGTCGGCGCTGAAGTCCTGGCCTTCATCGACAACAATCGTGTCCCACCTGAGTGCAGGCTGAACCTCCACCGCGCGGTAGAGCGCGTGGGAAAGCGCTGTTTCATAAAGTTCCCGCTCACTGATATCAGAAGGTGGCGGAACACCAGCCTGATGCGAGATGCGCCCACACAGAGCGTGAAATCCGGCCACCGTGAGGTTCTCGACGCCCTTCAGCTTTCGCTCGAGGTTCGTCGCGAGCGGCCGACTGTGACAGGTCAGAAGGGTCTTCCGTCCAGCCGCGGCAGACCTGATCGCTTCCTCGATTGCCACCACGGTCTTGCCAGTCCCTGCGCCTCCACGGATGAGCGCCCGGGGGATATCGGCGATGACGTCGAGGATATGGTACTGGGACGGTTCAAGGACGCGGAACTCCGTGTCGGCTTCTGCAAGAGCAGCGCCGATGCGGAAGCTGAGCGTGAAAGGATGCGCCAGCAGCCTTTCCAGCGCGGCGATGCCGTCGTGGCCCAGAGCCTCGCAATTGTCTGGCCGTTTCCCTGCCTTTAGTCGGTCGTCCAACCATCCGCGAAGACCATGCTGCAACTGGCGCGAACAACAGAAGATCGAGGCCGGGCGATCAGCTCCGAGGTTGCCGGGAGGCGAGCCCGTACCGGGAAAGATCACTCCATGGGCAGAATGAATGAAGCGCTTGGGCCATCTTGCTGACTCGTTGAGCCGCTTCAGGATCTCATGCTTTGCGCTTCGCGCCTGTGCAACCGGATCCTTGATCTTGTGGACGAAACCGCCGTGATCCGTGCTGCGCCACTGACCGTCTCTCGGATCGAACGAGATTTCCTTCCCGCCCTTTACCTCGATGGCGAGGATGCCATGGATGGGGTGCGCGATCAGGAAATCGCATTCACCGTCCCTCTCGTTACCGAGACTGTCAGTGCCCAGCCAAGGGCTCGAGTAGAAGACATGAAAACTGTCGTCGAGGACGTCAGCGAGGCGATCGTAAACGCGAACCTCAGCCCGACGTCTCGGATCATCGAGGACCGAGCGGGGGAGCTTCCTTGGCCAGAGCACCGCCATCAGCTTCTCCGAAGCATGTCTTCGAAGTATCCGAGCCCCGAACCCGTCCCGTCCCCGGTCAGCAGCGCGCGGTCAAGGAAGCTGTTGAAGGCCTCACATGATGTCTCGGGAGCAAGGCAGCATGCGTGGCAGACCGAATGGGAGTAGCTGTTGATCGCTCCCATCATATCCGTGATGCACAGCGGATCGGATGAGCACCACTCGATCGCGTCGATGGCACGTTGCAGGATGCCCTCGATGCGCCCCGCCTTGCCCTGCCTTTCTAGCCCGCCGAGCGTTCCATCGGAGTCCGGTGTTGCGGTATAGATCAGAAGCCCAGCCATCTGCTCATCGCCCGTCCCGGCATAGATCCTCTCCTGAAGGGACGCGGAGGAGTATCCACACTCGAGCGTCAGTTGACGCATGAGCGCGTGCGCGAGGGTGTGACAGAGCATGTAGCGCGGGGTAATCGCCTGCGGCGGCTTTGCATCGTCGCCATAGCGTTCCTTCCAGTCCGCCTGGTGTCGCGTCTCGCACTCGGATACGCGCGCGATGACATCAGGTCGGGCTTCCCACGTCGCCAGCCGTTCCTCGTTCAATGCGAGGAAGATGCCTTCGCCTCGAACTTCAATCGCCGGCAGCCACTCAAGCGGAGCCTTGGAGAGCCGTGCCACTTCGGGTGAGTCGGGATCCCCAGGCGGATTGATCCGGGTGAATCCCTTGATGGCACGCACCTCACGAAGGCGGACAGCCCGTACAACTCTGAAGATCCACGGAGCTATATCAGGAGATACCGTTTCTCTTCGGGTTTCGAAGTCGATGTCGGGGGTCCGACTCCGACCAGGCTCCGTGACGAATTGTCGGTATTCTGCCGGACGCAGGTCGTCGGTCCGCATCTGTCCGTATGAGGTGAGGCGCGCACGGATCGCCTCTGCCAGTTCGGCAGGTGACATCTCGAGCTCCTTCAGGATGCTCTCCAGGTCACCTTTAGCCAGGAATCCGATGTATTCCTCAAGCTTGGACAGGTCATCGAGATTCGTCAGGGAACTCCACCAGTCGCCCAGAACTTCCTGAAGACGGTCGGACCAGGGTGGGATGCTCAGGGCTGACTCCGTCACGGCAAAGTACAGGTTGGACGCACCTCGCTGCACCGCGTACTGCTCCTTGCCGCAAGTTTCATCGCCATCGGCCAGCCAAGGTCTGTGCCCCCGGCATTTCGGCCCACGTTCCCAAGTCTTCTTCGAGAAAACGCCGTCCATCGACCGACGCGCGCCGCACTTGGGGCAACTGAGGATGAGGCCGGCAAGGCCGGGTTTCTCGGAACGCAGGATCAGGCCAGGATGACGCTCCGCATTGTCACGCTTCGAAACCGTGCAATCCGGCTTGTGCCCCACCCACCAGTCCCAGGGGAACTCGTCGACGTGGCCATGCTTGCAGGCCATCACGAAGCGGACGGGGATGACGAAGACCTTGCTGTCGCCATGGGATTTTTCCGTGCACGTAGCGCAGTAGCGATAGGCCTTGCCCGGATCGTTCTTCCATCGCCGTTCCGGCTTGATGACATCGCAGCTGGGACATTGCAGCCATTTCGGGAAGCGAACGGCGACGAGACGTCGGGTATCCGGCTCGTCATCCTTTCCCCGCTCGAGCGTCACAGGGGGCGTCCTGAAGCCCTTCACGCCCAGCTTCTTCTGCAAGCGCGTCTCACGGATGACCTGAGGGTGGGCCAGACCTGCGGGGGGAAAGGACCGATCCCATTCCTCTAGGCCCGCCGCGATACCCGAAACAGCTCCTCCACCCGCCCTGAAATCCACCACCGAGCCGGGGCCAAATGTCGAAACGACTGCGCTGCGACGCAAATCCTGAAGGTCATTCTTCATGCGTATCATCCTTTGCCCTTAGGACATGGGCCATCCTGAAGGGAGTTCCAGCCTCCACAGTCCGCATGGAGTTGAGGGTGGGCCAGGCGGCACCGGCGTCGCGACCGGCGGCCCGGCGAGCGGCAGCGCGCTCGGCACTCTGGAGAAGGGATTTCCCTCCCTTGTGGTCACTCCAGTAAACTGTGGGGGACCTTGCACGCCATGTGTCGAGGCGGCGCTCAAGCTCTCTTCGGACTTCAGTCTCTTCCGGATCGACCCGCTTCGCCCGCTCGACGAGCAGGTCGATGATGTCCATCGCCAGATCTTCCGCGTCGTCGTCCATGCTGGGAGAGTCGAGCATGTCGGGAACAAGGTGGCGCACAGCGGCAACCAGTGCCGCATGCAGCGCCCTGTCGCGAGCCCGTGACGCGAAGGGAGTAACGCTGGTCGCCTCGACATCCCTGTAGAGCGTGCGGTGCCAGCTGCAGAACGTCTCGAAGTGAGAACGGTCGCGCGCCTTCGCGTTGTTGAGAACCGAGACGACAAGGCCGCTGACGTCTCCCCGCCCGACGCGGCTGGTCGACTGGATGTACTCGGCGATGGTCTTGGGTTGTCCGTTGACCAGCATCAGTCCCAGCCGCGAAATGTCCACGCCGACGCTGACCATGTTGGTCGCGAGAACGGCATCGACAGCGCCAGGGAAACCGACCTTTATGTCTAGCACGTCGAGCATTCCGCGGATTTCTTCCTGCGTCCGCCGGGATGTAAGTTCCTCGACGTTGCTGAGGGGTCTTCTCTCCTCGGCGCGAGCATCAGCATAGAGCGCTATGCTGTCGGTGACGTCGTCCTGCATGAGGACGAGCGCACCTCCAAGCTCGCGAAGCGAGTTGAAGTACCCGACGAGCGTCCAGTAAGCGTCTCGGCGAACGTCATCGCTGAATGCCCCGTACGCCGTTTGCAGCAGGGAGCCCGCAACTGCCTGCAACGTGAACTTTGCCGATCGACCGGCCGTTGTGACACCGAGATAGCGTCTCCCCACAGCCTTCGGCCGCCGATCACGAACCGCGAAACCGGAATCGTCGTGATCTATCGCTGGCGGTGGGAACTGGAATGCTTCGCGATCGAAAAGGGCCAACACCTGTTCCGACGCTCTGCGGATCGTGGCGGTCGAGCCAATGACCTTTGCCCGGTGTCCGCGAGCGGCGAACATCAGGTCGAATGCCGCCTCATATGCGCCCGCGATCGTTCCCAGAGGACCGGAGATCAGATGCAGCTCGTCCTGGATGATGAGGTCAGGCGGAGAGCCACTCGAAACCCCAAGCAGGCCGTTGGTTCGCTTTTCTCGAACGATCTGAGCGAACTTGTCAGCCGTTCCGATGAGCAACGTCGGCCGCCTGTCGTAGACATCTTCGTCCACAGTGAAGACCGGCAGGATTCCGTGCATCTTGCACGTGCTGTTCGTGCATTTGGCATCAACGGGTGAAGTGGCGCTCGCCATCGACCAGGTCAGTTTCTCACCACAGGCTGGACAGCGGGCGAGCTGTTTTGGCGAAGCCACCTCCGAAGACCCTCGGAAGAAGGCACATGCGTCGGCACGCTTGTTGGGAGTAGCGTCTCCTCCGACCCAGAGGCCGATCGAGAAAGGTTCGTCACCTTGAAGCGGCAGGCCGTCGGGCGCAGACTCGCGACCAGAGCGTATCGCCTCCAGAGCCACGATCATCGCGGCAGAGCGTGCGAACTGCTGGGTCGTGAGAAGTCGCAGCGTGTAGCGCATGAGGGCACAGACACCACTGTGGTCACTCGGATCATCCGAGAGCCGACGATACACGGCGATGCACGCGATCAGCGCGAGGTATGCCTCGGTCTTGCCACCACCGGTGGGAAACCAGAGGAGGTCCATGACGCCCCGGTGCATGTGATCACGGATGACCGAGGATGGCGCACTGAGGAGCAGGAAGCCCAGCTGGAATGGGCGCCAGCGCAGGGGTCCGTGGCGGCTCTTTGAGTTGTCCCAAGAATGCTGCAGATGCATGGCCAGGTTTGCCAGCTGGAAAGCGCGGCGCAGACGCGGATCAGTGCCAAGCTGGTCAACCGATGCCCGCATGCGCCCAAGCGCCAGATCACATTGCGCTAGATGCGCCTCAGCCACGGCTCTCAGTTCTGATCGCACGTCTGAAGTATCGTCGAGGCGCTTCCGCTGCACATTTATCCAACGGTCATAGGCATCGCAGAAAAGTTGCAATCCCTGCTTGAGGGTTGCTGCATCGGCGGAGGCCAGTGCCTCAGCCGAAAGCGGATCGAAACCCACGCTGTCCTTCCCAAGCTCGGAAAAGAATGGGTGGCCATTCGGATCGACGCCCTCGACGATCGCTGAAGGGAGCCAGGTCGTCCCGACCCATCGTGCAGTTGGGCGGGTTCCGGCTGCGTGGTCCAAGGACTCCCACTCGGCGGAGCAGACATGTCCGACAGCGAACTCGGCCACGTTCCTGTACAGCAGAGCTCCGCTTTCCTCGTCACTCACGGCGGCGGTTCCATCGTCCCCCCCTTGATGCCGCGACGCCGCGCGCCGGGGGGGCTTCGGCACCAGCAAAGTGCCCTCGCAAGGCTCGACGCGAAGTGCCGTCTGGAACAGCGATGCAGCCTCGATCTCGTTTCTACCCTGTTCTGGGACTATCGAATTCACGAGCGAGAGAGTGACGAGAACGGACTCACCTGCATTGATGCATCGGACACTGAGCGAGACGTTGGGTAGCCCGTCACCGTATTCCGCCAGCTCAATCTCACGCGTAGGTCCGGGCGGCAGATCAAGAACCGGAATCTCAGCCCTGTGCGGTTGGCGGACCCAGATGTCGACGTCGTCGCGATTTTCGATCCGATACGTGGCGAAGCTGCAGGTAACCCGCACTTGCGGGATACCACTGGACGCAACAACGCTGAATGATATGCCTGCCACGGAGGGCTTCTGGATCGAGCCAGTCCTGACTGCATCGTTCTCGCCGTCGGTCTCATCGCCCGAGCCAGCGCCCGCGGTCCCGAGGCGTTCATCATCCTCGCCCGACATCGCCGTGCGCTGGGGCCAAAGGATGCCGGTGAGGTAGACATCGGAAGGACGCGCGGCCAGTTCCTCTTCCTCGGCACGGGGTCCGACCAGATCCTCGGCGAGCCTACAGGCGACGGTATCTCTGTCCAGTGATTTGTCTTGCATGAGCTCAGCCCCGATCAGTTCTGTAAGACGGAAATCCTGCAATTTTAGGTGCAAGCAGAAATCCAGAGGACGCCCACGGCTCATGCAAGCTCTCAGCATCACCATCCTCTGGCGCCAGCACAATGGATGAACAGCCTTGCGCTTTCACATAATCAATCTGGTCCGGGATTCTAAAAGAAACGCCGCCAGGTTTGAATGATATTTCTTGAATGTCTCTCGAGAAGCTGCCCGACATGACGCCAACACACGTTTCAGGTTCGCCGAAGTGAATCCCATATTTGAGATCGCTGCCTGATCGCTTGACTAGATGGTATGCAGTGACAGAGCTTGAGACGGCGGCAAGAAAGTCTTGAGCGGCTGTAGCCTCAGCCGACTTGAACTCAGTCGCACCGACAAGAAACCTTGGCTCGATGTCACCATTCCGCCCAATTTCTATATACACCTGTTGTTCGCGATAGTTTTGATTGGAACAGAACAGGCGTCCAGAATTTAGCCGATCGGTCCGCAAGGACTTGTTTGGCGCAACATAAAGCTCCTTGCGGGCGCGTGTCGCACCGACAAACAGAACACGGGCTTCTTCGACGACATCTTCTACCAACCGCGACTTGCGGGCCTCGGGCATCATCAGGATTACCACATCCGCCTCACGTCCCTTGCTCGCGTGGATCGTGCTTAGCGTGAAACCCTGCAAGCCGAACTCTGACCGGGCTAACTCGATTGGAGGGCGGGCCCCCGCCAAGCGCCGCCTCAACTGCAGCATGTCCACCACCCCATCATGACGACCCGCCAGTTTCAGAAGCGACAGCCACGCGGATGACCAATCTTCTCGGGCCTTGCCCTTGCCTTCAACATTGGCAAACCAGAGCTCACGAAATTTTTCCTCAGACACGAAAGGTTCCAAGAAATGCGAAAAGCACAGGGCAAGCCAAGCAGGCAGCCCAGGATCATAATCTGAGAGGCGAAGACTGTGGGCATCCGCCTGACCTTGAGAAAAGTCTAGAACATCCGCTCGATTTCGGAACAGGACAAGAAGGTCTCGCGGAGCATCTGCAGGGTGCTGTTTGATGAATTCGTCGAAATCACCAGCAGAAAGATCCTCAATCGCTTTTGCCACCCAATCTCGAAGCTCTAGAACCTGATGCTCCGACTTCATCAACTCGGTGCGCAAATCCGAATAGATTGTCTTTAGTTGAGCCGAAGATGTGCGATGAACTTGACCGAGAGGCAGGCTTGAGAAATTCCCGAGTCTTCCGGCGCGTACCCGCTCTAGCAAAGATCCGTCATTGGAACGAATGTTGCGCTTGGAATTACGCTTGGAGAAACCATAGATCGCCTGAGCCTCGTCAGCAAAAATTGTCACCCCACAATCAGTCGGTAGATGCCCAACCATTGATTCTATGAGTTCGGCACGGGCCCCGACAATGTCCTGGGCCTCATCAATTATGACATGCTCGACTCTGGAATACTCGTCAGCCACATCCTCATCAGACGTTAGCAATGCGATTACGCTCTCAATGTTATCGTCGTACGAACGTGTCAGACGGGCACTGGGGTCGTGCCCAGATCGGACCGCCCACGCGTGGGAGTCGATTGTCGCGTTGTGAATAGCATAGGATGCTTCACCGACGTACGAGTGAAGGCGTGCACGTATTTCCGCCGCGGCTGCTCTGGTGAAGCTAATCATCAAGATGTTACTCGGCTCGATGTCTTCTTTAGTGATCAGGTGTGCAAGACGAGCACATGCGACAGCTGTCTTGCCCGTGCCAGGTCCTGCTTCGACTATCAGTCGAGCATCACTGTCCGCAGTGATCACGCGCATCTGCTCGGCGTCCCAGGCCGTAAGCAAATGGCTTGCTTCAACTACTGTGCCCTCATCCAACATTGGGTACTCATCACCCGTTTCAGCCGAGTCACCAACGTGTGCACGGCATCCAACTGAATCCTCTTTGTTCTGGTCCTGAATGAGTGCTACCTCCGGCTGAAAAAGAAGAAAGGGGGGAACGCGACGATTCTCGGCGTCAGGACGAAACCGGAGGAAGCCCAAGGTTCATTCAGTGTCTCAAGTTCAGTGTCGTCTGGACTCAGGACGACCGTTGCACAGCCCTGACCTCTTACATGGTTCACATAACCCGGTGGCTTGTGGCTATTCTTCTGGTTCTTGTTCGCGAGTATCTCCCACAGGTCGTATGTGAGGTTGCGCGACAGGGCGCCGACGCATGGACCCTCGTTGCCAGCACGAATTCTGTATCGCCAATCGAGATTGGGATCGGCTTCCAGCTTATAGGTGGTTACGATATCGGCGACCTTGGCAAGAAATGCCTGTCCCGCTGCGGCGTCGGCTTTGCTGAATTCGCTTCGACCAACGAGACCGCGCGCAATGATGTCGCCATCGCGGCCGATCTCAACCATCGTCGATTTGCCGTTTCTGGCCGAACGATGAACCCGTCCTGATGGCAATGTTGATGCTCTGAAGGAGTTGCTCTCCCCGACGATTAGGGATGCGCGTGCACGCGTGGCGCCGACAAAGAGCACACGCGTCTCTTCTTTCTCGTCCTCGATGCTCTCGAACTCTGCGCCGTTCGGCAGCAGCAGAACGACGTTGCTGGCCTCGCGACCCTTGCTCGCGTGTATCGTCCCGACGATCGGTCCGTGGAGGCCGTATTCGGGTAGAGTCAGCTCGACCGGAGGGCGGGTCTGGCCTAGGCGCCTTCTCAGCCTCTGCATGTCAACAGAGCCGTCCTTGCGGCCTGCAATGCGCATGAGGTGCTGCCAAGCTTCAGCTGGACCATAATGCGGCGCAGCCTTGTTCTCGATGCGCGCTGCCCAGAGGTCTAGAAAGCGTCGTTCGGCGATAAACGGGTCAACAAAGTCCGCGAAACAGATCGCCAGCCACGCCGGCAGCGTTACCCCATATCCTGACAGACGCAGCCGATGTGGAAGGTCGCAGAATTGTGATGCCATCAGGACCTCGGCACGGGTTCGGAAGAGCAGAAGGTCGTCGCTTGTGAAGTCCGCAACTTTCATCTGCGTCCACTTCAGCCCCTGTTGGTCCGCCAGCGCCCGGATCTTCTCTGCTGTCTGGCCGTGCAACCCGTCGCGGTGTTTCTGCTTGTCGAGAACATCACTCCGCAGTTCGGAGAATATCTTGCGAAGTCCAGGGGACGATGTGCGATAAATTTCCTTCAGGATGAGAGTTCTAAAGCCCAGCGCGTTCGCGCTCAGCAAACGGTCAAGCAGCGGCTTGCCGGGCTCTGAAGCTCCTACCTTGCGACGTCCCATGCTGTCGTCGGAGAAGCCATAGATCGCTTGGGCCTCGTCGGCGAACACCGTGACTCCGCAGGCCGAAGGTAGCCGATTCACCAGAGCCTCTATCAGGTCCGCTCGCTGCCCGACGAGGTCTTGCGCCTCGTCAATGACGACGTGTTCGATTTGCGCCAGCTCGTCTGCCACGTCCTCATCAGTCTTCAACAGCGCAATGACGCTGGCAATGTTCTCTTCGTAGGACCCGGTCAGCCTAGCGTTCGGGTCATGGCCGGAGTGGATGGACCACGCATGCGAATCGATAGTCGCGATCCGGATGGCAAAGGATGCATCGCCGACGTAGGAGTGCAGCCGTGCACGGATTTCTGCCACCGCTGTCCTGGTGAAGCTGATCATCCAGGTGTTGCTTGCCTCAATATCTTCTTCGTTGATCAGGTAGGCGAGGCGCGCGCAGGCGACGGCTGTCTTTCCAGTTCCGGGACCTGCTTCAACGACAAGCCGAGCATCCGTATCTGCCTCGATCACCCTGCGCTGATCTGCATCCCAGCCTGTATCCAGCGGACCTTTCCCGGCAATATTCATGGCCATAGAGCTCCCTACCGAAAAATTTCGTGTGTTGCTGGCTTATTCAGGTCCGCGCTTAACGCTGATCGCGCTGCATCACCGAGCACGTCACGGTTCAAAAGCACGATCTGCTGGTCCTGGGGCTTCCTCGCGGCTGGATCGGTATCGAGCCCAAGCCGACGAAGCGCATAGTAGAGCAACGCCCGTCGAACGCTGATCTCAGCCTTGCCACCCTTCATGCCGTAGTCGAGCGCGATCACCTTGGCTTGCGTATCGGACAAGGCAGGATGGGGGCCGATTTCCAGCGTTGCGAAGGTGTGCCAGTCCTGATCGCTCTCGGCCAGAACGTCCGACCCGCGCGATGCGCGGATGTCGAGGATCCGGGACAGCAGGAAATCCTTGAACATCTCGTCGGTGAGGCAGAATGCGCGGGTGTGCCAGCGGAAGCCGTCGAACGCGATGGCATGTGGCGCGATCCAGCGCCACCGGGGCTCAGGATTGGACAGGGACTGATACTGCACCTCGATCGCCTCGGATCGGCGGATCGCGTCGACCACGGACCGAAGGGTTGCGGGATCGACGCCACGCGCCGGGGTGGGGGCGGAATCGTAGGCGGGCAGGCCTGAAATCCAGCAGTCGTCGTGATCGAGGATGTCGTCGGCGACTGATCGCAGCTGGGCGAGGTACCGACCGGCATCGAGCTTGTCGAACACCGGCTTGAAGCCTGGTTGGCGCACATAGGTCCGCAGGCTGCGGTTGTAGTCCATGTTGTGAGGGGCGAGGCCGATGTAGCGACTCAGGTCGGATGACGCCTGGTTCACAGACAGCCCGAACTGCGTCATCACATCGCTGCGGTTCACATGCCCCTCCCAGAACAGGCGGAACTCGATGAACTCGAGCCTTTGCTCGACCCCCCAACGAAGCTCCGACCTGTCGTTGCTCACCACGCTCTCCCGTCATCGGTCGATGCGCATGGAAATTATGCGCGCCCAATTTCTGGGCTTTCTTCGACCGTAGCCGCGCGATGCTTGGGGATCAATCGAAAAGGGAAGGGTTGGCGCGCAATTATCCCAAGGATTGCCGCAGGTTCTGCGCGACGGCATCGGCCGCCATCCGAACTGGTTCCGCCGCGAGATGGGCGTATCGCGCCGTGGTCTGGACCTGCGTATGGCCAAGGAGCTTGCCGATCATCGGCAGGCCCTGACCCGACGCCACGGCCGTGGACGCGAAGGTGTGGCGCAGGTCGTGGATGCGGACGTCCTTGACCCCTGCGCGGGCACGGACGCGTTGCCAGAAGGGTTGCAGATCGCTCAGGGGCTTGCCGGGCAACGTGCCGGTAATCACCCACGGATTGCCGTCGATGCGCTGGGCGCCCCGCAGCAGATCCACCACCGGCTGGCCAACGTGGACGACCTTCGCCCCTGTCTTGGAATCCGGCAGGCGCAGGGCAGGGACGTCGAGATCGACGTAGGACCATTTCAGCGACATGATCTCGTTCAGGCGGCATCCGGTCAGGATCAGCAGACGCGCAGCAAGGATGGCCGAAGGCAGTTCCACCCCTTCCGCTTCCATTTCGCGCAGCACCTCGCCGATCCGGCGCAGCTCCGCCGCGCGCAGGAACCGTTCACGTTTCTCCTCAGGGTATTTCCGTATGTGCTTGCGCGGGTTGGTCCCGTCCGGACGCAGACCCCACATCTCGGCGAGGCTGAACATCTTCGAGACCACCTCAAGGCAGCGATTGGCCTGATATGGGATGTGCCGCAAGTCGTGGTGGAACTTGGCGACATCCGCCCGCGTGATCCCCGTGACCGTCAGCGGCCCGAGTGCGGGCAAGATGAAGCGCTGCAGGTTCCGGCGATACTCCTTTCCCGTGCTGGCCTTTACGCGGATGGCGATGTGTTCCTTGTCGAACCGTTCGGCCAGCTCCTTGATGGTGATGGCCTTCCGCCCTGTGTCCCGTTCGGCGGCTGGGTCCTGTCCGTTGCGCACAGCGGCCACGATGGTAATGGCCCGGGTGCGCGCCTGTTCGCAGGTCAGCACGGTGGTGGGGCCGAGACTAATCCGCCTCGAGCGGCGTCCGGCGCGATATTGCACGACATAGCCTTTGCGCCCGCTTGGCAGCACTCGAAGTCCGAAGCCAGGGATGTCACTGTCCCAAACGAAGTATTCGGCGGCCTGGACCTCTGCGGTGTCGACGATGCGCTTTGTGAGTTTGGGCATGGGAGATCGGCTTTCGGGTTGTCCGGCTTCCACAGTGTGCAACGCGGATGGATAGTCAACGAACACATTGATATCGCGTATAAAAAGGAAAATCTGCGCAATCACACGCAGGGGTCGCATCGCAGTCGTGAGCGGAAGGGATGGTCCGTACGAATCAGAGCGCGGGTTGGCTACTGGTCGCGGATGGACGGATGAAGGTCTGCTGCCGAAAGCCGTGATGATGAGAGACTTCCGCACGCGCCGTAAAAGAGGCTTGGGGTGCCCAGTTAGTCCGTGACAATGGCACCCGGATTAATGAGACATATTGACATGTCGCATTAATCAGCCTAAATCATCCGCATGTCAGAAAATGAACTCACACTCGAAGAGCTGAGCGAACGCACCGGCGTTGAGGCCCGTACTTTGCGGTCCTGGGTGAGCGAGGGCCTGCTTTCACCGCCTTTCAAGGGTGGGCGCGGCGCACGTTATCCTGCCAGCAACGCGGACCGGGCGCTGGCGGTTCGGGCGCTAAAGGACGTTCACGGGCTATCGCTCTCAGAAATCGGACGCCGTTTCATGATGGCGACCGAGGACCAGATCCGTGAATGGGCGCTCGAAGCTGGGGCAACCTTGGCACCTCGGGGCTCAGCGCGCGACTACCTGGGTCGTATACAGGCGCGCAGCAGCAAGCCACTGCCGGCGCAGCGATCGACAGACGTCCATCCGAAATCCTCTTTCATGGTGAAGCCGCAGTTTGAACCACCGGCGGCGTCACTTCTGCGCAAGCCGCATCCTGTTCTGAACAGCGAAGAACGCACTGCTGACCTCGCGAACATTGAGCGGTTGATCCTTCAGCTCGAGAAGGTGCTCGAGGCTCCCGCCCCAAGACGATCACGGGGCACCATCTGGACTCGCATATCCGTCACGCCCGATCTCGAACTGTCGGTCCGTGGCGATCTCGAGCCGCGCGAACGGATCCTTTTTGAACAACTCGCGGACCAGTTCCGCGCCATTCTTACCGGGAGAGCAAGAAATGAATGATGTGAATTTCACCGCTACCGCCGCGTTCGACCGGAAACTCTTTTGGGAGGGCGGCGATTCCGTCCGCTACCTTGTCGCCCGTCTCCAGGCTAAATTGAAGGATGACCGCCGCCCAGCCGAGCACACCCCGCTTAACATCGCTCTGGTCATTGATGCCAGCGGTTCGATGGGAGGCGGAAAGCTCGATGCGGCCAAGGCAGCTGCTCTGGGGCTCGCGGAACGCCTGACGGAGCGCGATCGCTTGACGCTTGTGTCCTTCGCCTCGGATGTGCAGGTCCATCTCGACGCAGTTCCGGTGTCCAAGGAGAACCTGCTCCGGATCCGTGCCGAAGTCTTCAGGCTGCAAACGCGTGGCATGACCAATCTGTCCGGCGGTTGGTTCGCCGGGGTCGAATGTGCGGCAAGGATTGCGGAAGACGACGCGCGGATGACGCCCCGCATCATCATTCTGAGTGATGGCCATGCCAACGAAGGGATTTCCGATCAGAACGAGCTGCGTGAACATGCCGGGGAACTCAGGCTGCGAGGTGTTCTTACTTCGGCACTCGGCATCGGAGACGGTTATGATGAACAGCTCCTGCGGGGCATTGCCGAGAACGGGGGCGGCCGTCTTCATGACGCGGAACTCACAAGCGAAATTTCCTCGGTCCTTCTGGGCGAGCTTGATGACATCTTCGGCACCCTCATCGAAGGCGCTGAGATCATGCTGACCGTGCCGCCCGGCGTTCGCGTCGACGTTCTAGGCAAGGGGGACGCCGAGGTCCGCGGCGGTCGCGTCGTAGTTTCCACGGGCCCGATCCAGAATGACGTTGCGCGCTTCGCTGTCTTCAAGGTGACTTGTCCCAAAGCGCAGCGCGGTGAGGAGTTCAGGTTCGGGATGGTTGCGACCGGGCGCGTCGTCGCTGATCGGAATACGCTTGAGACCAGCGCGGTGTCAGTAAACCTCGTTGCCGTGGACACCATGGTGAACAAGGACCAGCCCCGGGATTCGGAGATTGCCGAGATTGTTGCGCGGACGTGGAGTGCGCATGTCGTTGCCACGGCCGCAAAGATGAACCGCGACGGAGCCTATGAAGACGCGAAAGAACACATCGAAGGGGAGCTGCGCCACTTTCGCCGCTATGTAGAGGGCCTTCCTCGCGGGCAGGACATGGTCGGTGAACTTGAACTCTTGGCCCGCCGCGTTGGCCGTGAGTTCTCTTCGAGGATGCGGAAGGAAATGGTGGTCCAATCAGCGCTGGTCATGGAGAGCAGAGTGGACCGTCGTGGTGCCGGGAAGGCGGCGTGGAGTGCACGGATGGAGCGCGGTGATTGATGATCATGGGTGACGGCGAGCCATTCAACGCACAGAGTTGAGGATCAATTTTGCCAAAATGTAACCGATGCGGTGGTCAGATCACTTTTCGAGTTGTTGATGGACAAACGATCCCAATTCACTTGAGTGGGGGATGCAATGATGAGTACCGGGGTCGTAGAGTAGCACCTTCCATTAAGGCGATTGCCGAGAACGCAAAGTTTGACGAGCCAAGATCGTATTTGAACCCGAACGCCAAGTGTCCCGTTTGCGGCGCAAGCGTGTTCTTCTATCAAAGCGAAGATGGTGGTCGAGTGTTTTTCGACGATGTCGGATGGCCTTGGCCAAAGCATCCTTGCACTGACCGCGCTGCGGTCCAGCACAGCAAGACAATCTACGCGCCTTCGTCAGTCTCCAATAGTACCAGAACGGACTGGACGAAGAAGTACACGTTCTTCAGACTGACCAGTCTTCGCCGTGATGGTGGGCGACTGCATCTAGGATTGAAGGAGATCACCAATGGCGTAGGTGGATTTTTCCGAACTCTGTTTTCCAACACTGAACGAACCTACACGTTTAGTGAGGTGAAGCTCGAAAAGGCTGACGTTCAGGACAGTGACTTTCGCAGTGCGCCCAGTTTCCTGATTGAGAAGGGGGATCTCGTGGCAGACACTGCTATTCTTCACTTTATTTGCCCTAGGAAAGGCAAGATCGTGCGGGCAAGAATGAAGCGTGTAGACGTGCGTCAGTGACGGGGAACTTGCTGGTTCTCTAATGATCGCTTCGCTACCGGAAAATCATTCCGCTACCCGTTGGAAGCATGGTGGAAGCACAAGGGGGAAAACCGCTGCGCAATCCTGACAATCCGTGCGCAGTCCGCCCATGTAGGCCCGGCCAGCAACTGGCGGAAACCGCGCAATAACTCGCGATCCTGAGCGATTGTTCATGTTGTGTTCGTAACGGCTCATAACCTGAAGGCCGCAGGTTCAAATCCTGCCCCCGCAACCACCGAATCCGACGAAAGCCCTCGCAAACGCGAGGGCTTCGTCGTTTGGGACTCCCCCAAGGCAAGGATCGCCCCCAACTCGCCAAAGAGTTCAAGCACATGGCCGCCCGGAGCTGACGGATCAGGGTGCAGCCGGATCTCCGAAACCAGAGCCCGCAGGTGCTCGATCGCCTCGGGCCGCGTCCCTTCGGCATTGAGCGAAGACGCGAGGTCCGCAACCTTCCTGCGGTAGGTCTCCGCCAGACCGGGATGGAAGCGGATCGGTTCCTCCGGGGCGCCAAGCTCGGCCAGTTGCGCCTCGAGCGTGGCGCGGCGCGCTTCGAGGTCATCCATGCGCGCCTTCATCGACGGATGGAACATACCCTCGGTGATTGCGGTGACAATCTGTTCGATCTTCTGGCGAACCGACCGGAGTTCGCCCTCGGTGGTCGTGCGCGCCGACATCTCGTCCTGCTTCAACCGGTTCCATTCGCGGTGATACTCGGCGATGAACTCCGCCAGCAAATCCGGATGCAGCAGGCGCTCGCGGAGTCCATTGAGGACGCGGGCCTCGACGTCGTCCCGATGGATGATGGCGCGGTTCCCGCAGGTCCCGCGATTGCGCGCGGCGGAGCAGCCATACTTCACCTTGTTGATGAGCGTGTAGCCCGCACCGCAGCAGCCGCACTTCAGCAGGCCGGAGAAAAGGTAGGTGGGGCGACGACCGAGACCGAAGGCATTCTCCCGGTCACTGGTCAGGATCGTCTCTCGGATCGCCCCCTGCCGCAGCTTCACCCGATGCCAGAGATCGTCGGCGATGATCCGCAGATGCGGTACGTCCTCGGTGATCCAGGCCTCCGGTGGATTGGGGCGGGCCTGACGCTTGCCGGTCGACGGATCCTTCACGAAGCGCTGGCGGTTCCAGACAAGCTTGCCGATATAGAGCTCGTTGTTGAGGATCCCGGTGCCGCGCTTCCAGTTCCCGGAGATGGTCGAGAACGACCAGGTGGACGACGTGGTGCCCGCACTGGCGCGTGGTGGGGCGATGCCTTCGCGGTTCAACTCGATCGCAATCGTCCGCGCGCTTTTGCCGGCGGCATAGTCGCGAAAGATCCGGGTGACGATCGCGGCCTCGCCGGGATCGATCGCCCGGTCGCCGCGGGTGAAGCTACCGTCGGGCAGGGGGCTGCGGACCATCCGATAACCGTAGCTCAGACCACCAGCCGCCTTGCCGGACCGGACGCGGCCCTCGAGCCCCCGATGGGTCTTCTGGGCCAACTGCTTGAGGAATAGCGCCGACATCGTGCCGCCGAGACCGATATGGAGCTCGTTGATCTCGCCTTCGGCCTTGGTGACGATGCGGACGCCGAGAAACTGCATGCGCTTGTAAAGTGCGGCCACGTGCTCCTGGTCGCGGCTCAACCGGTCGAGGGCTTCGGCAACGATCACATCGACCTGACCGTTCATCGCCGCCTGCTGCAGCGCCTGAAACTGCGGCCGCAGATGTGAGGCGCCGCTCATTGCCTCGTCGGCAAAGACATCGACCACGGTCCAGCCTTGCTCGGCGCAGAGCTTCTGACACAGCCGCACCTGGTCCGGGATCGAGGCCGCAGACTGCAGATCGGACGAATACCGGGCGTAGAGAACAGCGCGTGTCATCACTTCCCCTTGAGCGTCTCGAGCAGCCTGGCGAAGTCGCGGCTCACTTCGATGCTGCCCGCCTGGATGTAATGCCGCTCAGCGATGCCTGGCGCTGAATGCCCCAAGACGGGGCTGATCACCTTGGCCGCAGCGGGAGACGCCCGCGCCAGCGTCGTCGCAGCGGCATCCCTGAAAAAATGCGGTGGGATCTTCACGCCCGTCAAGCGTTCGGTGATCTCGGGGATCTTCTTGCCCATGTAAGAATAGCCCATGGGGCCTCCCAGGTTGCCGACCCAGAGAAAGTCGTGATGCTGACGACCGCGCGTCATCAGCGCCGGTCGGCCTTGCTCAAGATACAGGTGCAGGACCTCACTGGCTGCGGGGAAGAGGCCTGCCTCCCACGGCACACCTGTCTTCGTCAGGTCCTCGGGAAGACTCACTGTGACCAAGCCTTCTGAGGCGAAGACCGAGTGGCCAAGACGCAAGCCCGCCATGGCACGATGACGCAGCGGTAGGGCTGCCAGGAAAGCGACCATGGCACCGTCTCGCTGAATCTGGGCACGACCGAACGGCGTTGCAGCATTCTCTGCATCCTCGGTTGCGTGGCGGATCCCGGCTGCCAAGAGGACGCTGCTCGAAAGAATGCGGCCTGACTTCCGCACCCGATTGCCAGCCCCTGCCTTCCGCTCGAAATACCTGGCAACGCGCGCATAGGGTGACCAATCCGTATCGGGATAGGCCGCGCGAAGGACGCGCAACATTCCCCGGAGAAAGATGAAGCGGCTCGAGACCTTCAGGTGAGACGAAGCTTCGAGCCACGCCTGCATGCGAGGCAAGGTGAGCCGCGCAGTCGGCGCTTCCACAAGCGCAGATGGCTCACTCCTGCGAAGCCACTCGAGCCATCTGCCGTAAGCCTCCGCGTACATATCGAGACTGGCCTCGCGCAATTCGGCGAAGGCACCGCTGTCATCGAGGGGACCTGCCTGGACAACCAGCTTCGACCACATCAGCTGGTCCAGTATCGGCCAGTCCGCAAGGGGCATCGAGACCCGCATCCCTACTTCCGACGCTTCTGGTCAAGCACTTGACCAAACGCCTCGACGGCCGACCTTGCTTCGAGACCGGAATAGACACTGATCGTGTGGCTCGTCGCAGCATGGCCAAGCAAGCGGCGGGCCGCTTCGTAGCCACCTGGATTGGCGTCGAGCCAGACCATCGCCGCCAGATGCCGAAACAGATGCGCGTTCATGACGATCCCGGTCTCGTCAAGAATCCGCTTCTTCAGGCGCGTGGACAATGTGCTGGTATCGACCGGTCCCGTGCCATCACGCCGCGGGAACAACCACCGCGTTCCAGGGGGACAGAGCAAGGGGGAACGGTTTGCCAGATGCTGGTCGATCATGCGCCGAAGGTCAGGCGGCACTTCGAACTCGATCGGCTGCCGGTTCTTCACCTCGCCTTCTTCGAGAACGAGGAAGAGCCGACCATCACCTGGACGCTGAAGGTGACGATCGATGTCGATGGCAGAAATGTTGCCGATGCGGAGCGGGCAGACCAACAAGATTCCAATCGCCAGGGCGTCTTCTTTGGCCAAAGCGGCCGCCTTGTCGTGCTGCTTGCCTCCCTTGCGGAACAGCATGTCGGGTAGAGTGAGGAGCCTGCGCAGGACTGCCTCGTCGCGCAACACCCGCAGGCGATCGCGGTTCTTCTTGGTCATGCCCCGCTGAGATGGCATTGCCGCCCGCTTCGACAAATCGCGGAGAGCTGCAATCGCCTTGTCGTCGAGTTCAAGGCGCCGTGCACAAGCGACAAGGATGTTCGCCATATCTGCAATGACAGCTCCTTTGCGATTGCCGTTCCGAGCAAACATGGCCTGGAGACCGCGCTTCGCCATGACCGGTGCGCACAGCGCAGATACGGAGCTGATCTCCTCTGGCGGCACGCCGTCGATCAGCAGCTCCGAGGCAAAGCGCTTGAGCATGTTCGTCCGCTGCTTGGCGGTTGAAGGTGCAAGCGGCCGCATCGCAACGTCGTCCAAAAAGGGGTCGGGGTGCATCGCACGACGCATCTGCTCGTCGAGATCGAGCAGCAAGGCCGCAGGCAGGGCATCGTCCGCCAATTTGACGGTTGTGCGCCGCTTGGGAACTGTCAAAACAAGCTTCGGCCAGGGATCGATCAGGCTCGTCGCCCGGTTCCAGGCGTTGATCGCATAGCGCCAGCTTGCGTCCGGATTCTTGGCAATCTCTTCCTTGCGGAGACCGTCCAGGAAGGCATTGGCATGGGCCTGGGTCACCTCAGTCGGTGCGAGGCCGAGATTGCTCAAGAAATGGATGAACCGTCCAAGTCCGGCAATGAGCGTATGATTGCCGGAGCCAAGGACCGCCTGCCACAGTTCCAGCCACCCTCCCTGCAACTGATCCATGTACCTCAACCGCCTCTTCACGATCCCGACTCGCGCCAGGGCCGCACGGGCATCGCTGACCACGTTTTGCCAGCTCTTCTCGGTCAAGCCCAAAGCTGCAGGCGCGACCTGGACCAACCGCACTTGAAGCCACCTGGGCTCGGCGAGCATCTCTTCCGGCGGACGACCGAGCGCCTTCGCCACGCGGCGGAGACCGGAGATCAGGTCTCGCTTCCGCACATCGTCAAGGTCATGGTCTGCCTCGATGTCGCGAATGACCGAGGCGAAGGTCCGAGTGCCCTGGGGGAACAAGGCCATCTCGATCTGGTTGGGATGGATCGTCTTCATGGAAATCTCCACAGGTTGGGACAGGGATGCACTCGGGTGGTCAGGCGGTGACAGGCGTGGACATTCGGGAAGAGGATAGCACGAAATCTGGAAGCAATACCTCGATGGCCTCTTCCCGAAAGATGCGTAAAGCATTGACAATAATGGACATTGGTGGTCGCCGCGCCTACGGCCGCAGGCCCAAGCGATAGGCCTGATGGGCAGCGCGGCTGACCCGCAGGAGCCGTCCTCCGGGACCAATCCGGATCGCTTGCAGCAGACCCGCGTCGATCGCCCGGCGCACCGTCTTCTCCGAACAGCGGTCCATAGCCGCGATCTCCTTGACCGTCAGCAGCTCTGCGCCGCCGTCATCCGGCAGGGTCTTGGTCTTGGTCATCGCGGGGGTTCTCCTTGGTTGTGGAGCCAAACGCTTCCCGCGCCGCTTGCCGAGCCAACAGGCGGACAAGCGAGAGGACCGCATCATCCAGCGAGCTGGGCGTGCGGTGCTTCCCTGAGGCTTGGGCGGACTCCTGAGTCATGGCAGGACATTCGCCCACTCGAGAATCCGCGTCCAAGTGTGCTCCTCGAGAAAACTTGGATCGCCAAATACACTATCTTGCGGCCGGTCTTTTTTGGGTCACTATATGTGCTATCATCATGCGCGTGCCGTGCCACAGTGATGCACTTCAGAGGGAGCGACTGACGGAACAATGAACTGGTTCAGCCCAGAAGATGGCTTGATCTTTATTGATGCCGATCGGGTCAAAACTGCCGCGCCGTGGCGCCTCAAAGATTATGGAAGAGGTGGGGCGCTGACGGACGATCAGATCGAAGAACTTGCCACTCGTTTTGGTCTCGAACGCGCCGTACTGAAATCTCTGTCGATTGGGCTGGCATTCGCGCTTGATCCAATAGCCAATCCCTCGGTGGTCCACATGAGCCAGAAGGTTGCGACGGATCGCGCGGCCAGGGAATTGGACAAGGCACTGACCGAGGCCAAGGTGGCCGAAAGGAAGTTGAGGCAGGCGGTCGCCCGGTTGACCCGGCTGTATACAGGGTTAGCGCTGGACAGGGAGGGGGCAGCTCGGCTGGAGAAACTGAAGATAACGATGGCAGAAACGCACCGACGGTCAGAGGAAGACCTTCAGCAGCTGCGCGCCGTCAGCAAAGTTACCGACGTTGCTCTAGTGGTCGGTTATACCCAGAAGGGGCAAATGCAGGACCGTCGCCGAAAAATGGTCATGCGCACACTGTTCTGCGCATGGCAGGAGAGCGGACGAAAACTCACCTACAGCACCGACTCCGTACGCAAGCAACGTTGTGGGCCGCTGGTGGACTTCGTGACGGCGGCGGTCGCCTGCGTAACCGATCGGCCCTGGAGCCCTTCCGGCGAAACCATTGTCTCAGACCTTCGAGAATACCTTGCGCTAGAGTTCAAGGACTTCAGTGAGACAGACCAGTGTGATTCAGACCAGATAACCTCAGGCCATGCGGGCGCTTGAACTTTGGCTTTCCGCGCTTGCTGATGTGCCGAGAAGCTGGAGGGAGCTGTCAGTTTAGCGCCTAGTTGAACCGCGCCGGGTTTGCCAAAGGCTCCATCGTGAACGTGCGGTGGGCTGATCCTCGAAAACAAGGGCAGCATGGGCGGGCGGTCACTTCGTAGGGCCGAGTTCCTCCGACAAAACGGGGAGCTGCGCTCATTGGGTAGATCTTCGACGTTTCGCAGTGATGGCGGGAGGCGGATCTAGAGCATCACTGCCAAACGGATGACCTCTGGGCTGGACTTCAAGTATCGAAAAGGGGAGGGCTTGGTCGTACGGGCAGGGTAGGGCGCTCGCCAGCCCGCCTCAAGACAAGTTGCTCTGACTGAACCATCCTTGCGCAAATGGGGCCGGCCACATCTGACAGGGCCGAAATTGGTCACCGAGATCAAGCAGGCTGCAAATCGACCAGAGTGGCGTGATCGAAATTGGAAACTAAGTTCCGGATAGTGGTGTCGTTCGGGAGCAAGCATGCAGCGGTCGAAAGTGCATCGGCAACAGCAGCGCTACCTGCAGTTATGCTTATTTGGCGCCAAACCCGCGCTGCAGGCTTACCGCTGCGCGGGTCTAGGATATGACTGACACGGCCGTCTGGATCGAAGACCGTTCCGAGCGGGGCAGAGGTCGCAAGGGCGCGGTTCGACAAACCGACTCGTCTTGATCCAGCTATTTTGACGGGCTGGCCTGCCCCGATCGAGTGGTCCGGGTTCAGTCTTAGTGCATGACGGGTCTTGGCGCTACGGTTGGGTTGGCCGGCGAAGCGGGTCCGGGTGGCGAAG
>NZ_JAKENF010000007.1 GCF_021491355.1 Alitabrizicola rongguiensis
GTCGAGCAGCCCTTCCGTGGCCGAGCCCCCCTCTTGCCGCGGCGGAGGCCGCTGTTCGCCTCCATGGCGCTGGCCTCGCTGATCGTCGCGGCGATCGGCGGCATGGGTGTGGTGCGGGATGGCTTTCCGGCACGCTTCGCGCCGAGCCAGATGCAGGCGCAGTATCTGGAGACGGCGGCGAGCAGTCCGTTTCGTGAGGCGTGCCATACCGCAGGACCAGACTATCGATCACCCAGGGAAGCCTGCCATCTGTTCGGCTTGCCACCGAAGGTCGTCGTCCTCGGAAACAGCCACGGGGTCGAACTCTCCTATGCCCTGGCCGAAGCGCTGCGCCCCCTTGGCATCGGGGTCGAGCAGCAAACGATTTCCGGTTGTCCCCCGGCCTTTGGGGCCCCCTCTGACCCTGACTATTGCCGGCCTTGGACAGAAGAAGCGGTTGCGTCCATTCTGGCAGACCCGGCCATCACGCATGTGGTGGTGAGCTATAGCGTTGCAACATGGGTGGGGGGGGATCACCCCGTCGAGGAGGCGGCGATCACGGATGCGCTCGGTGCGATCCTCGATCGGTTGGCGAGCGCCAAGCATGTTATCTACGTCACGCAGATGCCAACCTTGCCAAGCGACATTCACAAGATCATCACCTATTCGGGTGCCGGCGACGCCACCATCCTTCCCGGCCGATCACGGCAGGAATGGATGGCCCGCAGGGCGGTCTTCGACAAGGTGATGGCACCCAATCTGGCGAGGCATGTGGTTCTGGACACAACGCCGCTTGTCTGTGACGACACGACCTGCTTCGCCGGAAAGGATGGGTTGTCGTTCTACTTCGACAGTCACCATATGTCCGTCGCAGGGGCCGGGATCGTGGCGAAAGCGATCTTGCCGCTGCTTGGAGTGGAGGCTGTGACGGGGCATGAGTGGTAGCCGGAACTTCCGCTTCGCGGGCTCGCGCCTGAACGGAAGAGCGTCACGGAGCCTCGAAGATCAGGATATGCCAATGATGGGATGATAGGGTGCAAATCTCGGAAATCATTTTGTAATTGATATCTACTGGCTCCATAAAAGGTTGTGAATTGTTGCATCGAGTCTGACCGGCGGGAACTGGCCCCCCCTTAAGGGCGGCCACCCTGATACATGACCCTTATCCCCTCGCCCGAGCCGCCCCGAACCGCCGCCGCATCTCGAGCGCTGGCGCTTCGATGAGATGCCAGGACAGGACGGCGCAGATCAGGGTCAGCGGCAGGGCGAGGGCGATGTTCAGCCCCGGGCCCATCGGCCCCCAGAGCCAGATGACCAGGCCCTGTAGCGGGAAGGCATAGACATAGATCCCGTAGCTGTAATCGCCGATGCGGTTGTAGCCGAGGATCGCGCCGCGCGGGATGAAGGCCAGCCAGAAGGTGCCGTAACCGATCGCCAGAGCCAGGACCGGCGGGAAGGCGGTCGTGCCATGGGCAAGCCAGGTCAGGAGCGCCAGAGCCGCCAGGATCGGCAGCGACAGGGGCATGCGGTCGCGGATGGCATAGAAGGTCGTCCCGATCGCGAAGGGCAGCGAGAGGCGGTGCAGGCTGTCGAGTTTCGGATGAAGGTCGAGGCCCGCGAAGTGATAGGCTGCCCAGGCGAGGTAGAAGCCCGCAAGGAAGACGAACAGCCGCCGCCGGTCGCGGAAGGCCCCGGCGATGCCGATCAGGAAGATGCCCCCATAGCAGGCCACTTCATAGAACAGGGTCCAGATCGAGCCTTCGACCGCCGGATAGGGATTGGTCTCGAACACGCCGGGAAGCTCGTAGGCCGGCGAGACGAGAAGCATGTTCTTCGGCACGAATTCCAGGAACTCCCGGTCGCGGAAATACTCTGCCAGCGGCAGCGAGGTGACGGCCGGCCCCATCACCAGCGCGACGAGCAGGAGCGAGACCAGAAGGCCCGGAAACAGGCGCAGGCCACGGGCGGCGACGAATTGCGCAAGGCTTTCCGACCGGGCGAAGCTCGCTGCGATCAGGTAGCCCGAGATCACGAAGAAGACGTCGACCGCCAGCGAGCCGAGCGACTTGCCGAAGAACCCCTCCAGCGGCTCGGCTGCTCCCGGTCCGAGGCTGAGCGGATAGGCATGCGACACCAGCACCGCCGTCGCGGCGAGCGCCCGGATGAGGTTGAGGTTGTTGTCACGCCCGCGGGCCACCTCGGCCAGTTTCGGGTTACGCACTGCTGCCAGCAAGGTGGTCCTGCTCCTGTCCTGCGCGTTCAATCCCACTTCAAGCACGGACTGCTGAAGCAGCAGAAAGACTATATCTGTAAGCCTAGTATGATCGGTGGTGGTGCCAAAAATTTGTCCAAGAGGGTGTGTATATGCCGCGCAGAGAGGAGCGCAAGCATCGTCATGTCAGGCTATCAGACGGACGTTGCCCCCTTGGTATTGGCGTGTCATTCTGCGGCGCGGCATGAGCCTGCCCATCGACTTGGGGTGTAAGGCAATAACACTCTGACGACAATTTGCGACGAACTGACTGGACGATCATATGTCGATGAATGTGTTCTGGGATCTTCAGAATGTCCCGAGGGAAGCACCTGCGCTCATCGTCCCGGGACATCCAGCCGTCAGCTATGGAATGCTGGCGACATTGGCAGAAGACTGGAAGAAACAACTTTTGGAAATGGCTGCCGGTCGGCGGCCAATAGTGGCACTCGAATTCTCAACGAGGGTAGAAGCAGTTGCCGCCTATCTGGGGGCATTGCAAGCGGAGTTGCCGGTGCTCGCCCTTGAGCCGGGGCAACTGGCTACCAGTTCTGCACTTCAGCATCGCTGGCAGCCAGAAATACGTATAGCCGAGCACCTAGGAACGCTGGTCGCCAGCGAAAACGCCGCGCCCGCTGTGGCGGCTGATCCGCACCCAGACTTACGCCTTCTCCTGTCTACCTCTGGCAGCACGGGTGATCCGAAGCTCGTCAGACTTTCGGCGCGGAACATCGACAGCAATGCGCGATCGATTGCCGAGTATCTAGCTATAACCGTAACTGATCGGGCAATGACGACATTGCCCATGTTCTATTCCTACGGCCTTTCCGTTCTGAATTCCTATCTAGCGTCAGGGGCGGCTCTGATCCTTACCGAGCGATCTGTGGTTGATCCGGCCTTCTGGAGGGAGTTCAGCCACCACGATGCTACAAGCCTAGCTCTGGTGCCACACCAGTTTGATCTCCTTGATCGCAATGGCTTCTCAGAGAGAGATTTGCCTAAGCTGCGCTATATTACACAAGCTGGCGGAAAGCTTCCGACCGAGACTGTGCGCCGCTTTCACGCGATGGGCATCAAGGCGGGCTGGGACCTTGTTCTGATGTATGGTCAGACCGAAGCCGCCCCCCGCATTTCCTATGTTCCACCAGAAGCGCTGCCCGGCGCCGCCGACACAATTGGGCGTGCTATCCCGGGAGGTCACCTGAGGCTGGAAGATGAGGCCGGGGTAGAAATCACCCGCCCCGGCATTCCCGGCGAACTCATCTATGAAGGGCCCAACGTGATGATGGGCTATGCCGAAACACGAGAGGATCTTGCTCGCAATCCGGAAGTTGATCAGCTCCGAACTGGCGACATCGCAGAGCTCACAAATGCTGGCCTTTTTCGCATTGTTGGACGGCTCAAACGCTTCGTGAAGTTATTCGGACTGAGACTTAGCCTAGACCAAATCGAAGCCTTCTTGTGTGACAGTGGTATCCCTGCGCATGCAGTTACTGTCGACGACAACCTTGTGATTCTACACGAGAAAAATGGACAAGGCACGGCAGCTCGAGAAGCTGTGGCCGCCAAATACGAACTGCCGCTAGCTGTGATCCATACAGGATACCTGAAGGAGCCACCTTTACTCACATCGGGAAAAACCGACCACAAGACACTCCGACTAATCGCATCAGAGGTATTGGCTGAAGCTGGAAATCAAAAGCAAGCGCAGAAAGGTGAAACCATTGCCGAGGCGCTAAGGGCAGCAACACGCAGCCCGGCAGTCACCCCAAAGGACAGCTTCGCGACCCTCGGTGGTGACTCGCTCAGTTATCTGCAGATGCAGATGGCGCTAGAGCATCGGCTTGGCCACGCACCGAACGGCTGGGAGACCATGAGTCTTGAACAACTTGAGGCTCTTGATCCCATCAGCCCTTCGTCAGCGCAGCGGACACCCATCGGCATCGATGTTGTGCTAAGGCTTCTCGCAATCTGTCTGGTGGTTGGCCAGCATGCAACAGACTATCCGCTTTACGGTGGAGTATGGATGCTAATCGCTATAATGGGCTATTCCGCAGCTCGCTTCCAATTTCACTTGATCATAGAGGGCAAAGCACTGCGTCTTGCATGGAGGATGCTATACCCCATCGTTCCGTTATACTTCATGTTGCTACTGGCCTATGGAATGTTTCGCAAAGAGGTGCCGAACAGCAGCATCCTACTATATGGAAACTATGAACTTTGGCCAAAAGGATCATTACTGACTGTCTACTGGTTTGTAAGCCTTTATGTTCAGATTGTTGCAATACTAATGCTAACCTCCCTAATAGGGCCTATTCGAAGGGAATTGGGGAGGTCACCATGGCGAATGGCTATGCTTGCAATGCTACCGCTTCTTGCTCTCACATCCGCTCTCACCTTGCTACCTGGCATGATTGACAAAGATAATATTGCGATTTTCCCATTGTTGCATTACCCAACTCGCGGCCTGGTGGAATGTCTGCCAATCTTCGTCATTGGTTGGATGATACAAAAGGCGAAAGGAAATCTGCAAACAGCAATCACATGCATTTTAGCCATAACAACTTTGCTTATCTTTACAAAAATCTCAGATGGAACTGCCCCTGCATTATTTCTAACCTTAACAGTAATACTGTTAGCAATAAATCCAACAGTAGAGATTCCAATAGGTTGGTCTCGAAAAATTCAGCAGCTTGCAGGAGTAACGCTTTTCGTCTATCTCTTGCACGAAGTAGTTATATATAGCCTCGATGGACTGAAAATGCCGCAGCCTATAAGAATGATTTTTGCAATTATATTATCATTCATTGCTGCGCTTGCCTCTAAAAAGATCTTCGAGTGTGTTGACCGCGGTGCGACGAGGCTTGTTACAGGAGTGCTAGGACGGCGCAGTCTCCGGTCAGACAGCCGGTTCTCGGGTATGAGGTGAAGTCCTGGCTGCAAGCAGTGCGTTCCAAAGGTGAGGTCAGGAATGAAAGAAGACCCAACGTCGAAGCACTGGCTGCAGCAGTAATGCGATTGGCAGACATAACAGGACGATAGCGGCAGCTGAGAACCAGATCGCTATCTGTTTGGCGATTTCATCTGAAGGTTGAGGCAGAGCAGAAGCAACGCGCACCAAGTAGATGTGCAAGGCAAAGATAGTCAACGTATTGAACGAAATGCTCCGCGCTAGGCGGGTGGCCGGAATCTGCGCAGCAAGAGACATGGTTGCAACCGATCCAGAGAGCGCTGCGAGAAGAAAGAGTAGACCATTCTTGCCAAATTCCGCTCCATTTATGTTTGTAGGGCCATTTAGGATGGAGATTCCGACAAGAAGTAAAATGGTTACGATGGAGGTTGCTATAGCTGCGCGCGGCGCTTCAACAAAGGACGCTAGCGATTCGTAGTGCTGGCGAAACTGATATCCAAAAAATATCATGGCGCTTCCTGTGCCGGCGATCTCGATGTCCCAAGGTAACCTAGGTCCGTGATAGAGAAAAGCCACGGAAGCGTAAGCAAGGATTACTACCCAGCCAAAGATAGTTCCTAAGCGTGACGATATGTAGACCGCTAACCAAGTTCCTATCATTGAAGATACTAGGTAAGGGAAATACCACAGTGGTTGGTTCTGATGCACAAGTCCATTCTTCTGTCCTGCCACCCCATAAAATGAGCCCCAAACCGCTGGCAAGGGAGATATCAGGCTACGATGGGCCACGATAGAGCCAACCCACCAAATCGTAATAGCTATTAAGCTAAAAAATACGTAGGCGCGCAGGTATGGTCCAATCCAGCGTCTGAGGAGGCCCTGAATGCCGATAAAGCGGAAATCATTTGGCAGAAGGAAACCCGTAATGAAGAGAAAAGCTGGAACATGAAATGCATAGATAATGCTCTTGCCGTAGATTGGACCATAGACGTAATGAAAATGGCCAAGAACAACCAAGAAAATCAGTATGGCCTTTGCGTTGTCTATCCATGTAATTCGTTGCATTTTTGTTCCGAGCATGGTCTTGGATGTGACGATAGAAGTTGTCTCGATGCGGATAATTTTGGTTTGGTCTTGACAGAGCATGATTTGTCTTATGTCCACAATGGTCAAGGCTTCGAACCTCGATGATCTATCCTGCCGCTTTCGTCACTGCTGTCATTCCCGCCTTCAACCGGGCGCCCTCGATCCGCGCGGCGGTGGAAAGCGTGCTGGGGCAGACCTTCCGCGATTTCGAGCTGATCGTCGTGGATGACGGGTCTTCGGACGGCACGGCCGAGGCGCTGGCGGGGATCACCGATCCGCGCTTCCGGCTGGTTGTCCATCCGCAGAACCGCGGGGTCAGCGCCGCCCGCAACACCGGCATCCGCGAGGCCCGGGGCAGATGGGTCGCCTTTCAGGACAGCGACGACGAATGGCTGCCCGAGAAGCTGGAAAAGCAGATGGCGCGCATTGCCGCCGCGGGGCCGGATTGCGTCGGCGCCTATTGCGGCATGGTCATCGTCGGAACTGCCGAGGCGGGCAGCGCGGGCGGGTCGGAACGCTACCATCCGGGGCCGGAAGTCGGTCCGCGCGAGGGCGATATCCTCGATACGCTTCTGGGCGAGAGCCTCATCAGCACCCAGACGCTGGTGGCCCGGCGCGACCTGCTGGAACAGGTGGGCGGCTTCGACGAAAGCCTGCCGGCGCTGGTCGACTGGGACTGCGTACTGCGGCTGGCCCGGCTTGGTCCCTTCGCCTTCGTCGACGAGCCGCTGGTGCGGCAGTATTTCTCGGACAACAGCATCACGAAGTCGCGGCAGAAGCGCGCCTTCGCCCGCGAGCGGGTGGTGGCCAAGAACCTCGACCTGCTGAAGGAGCGGCCTGCCCTGCTGTCCCGACATTACCGCTCGATCGCCGGCGAGCGGCGCCGGCTGGGCGACATTACGGGCGCGCGGGCGGCGCTGGCCGAGGCGCGGAAGCTCTCTCCCTTCGATGCCAGGCTCTGGCTGCTGTCGGCCTGGCTGGCGGGACAGGGATTGTTCGCACGGACGGCATGATCCTAGGAAACTGCCTATATTGGCGACATTGTCGGGATAATCAAATCTGACGGAAGCTATTAACTTCCTATTAAGCAACACCGTGCGAAGTCTTGAGGAGGTCGAACCGACCCCTGTCGTGACTGGTTCCGGGTTGTCAGATGCAGAAGCCGTCCTTCGACATTCTCACGATCTGCTTCTCGGGTGAAATCGACCTGTTGCGCCTGCAGGCCCGGTCGCTTGCCGCCTTCTTCCCGCCGGATCTGGTCAACCGCATCCTTGTCGTGGTGAACGATGCGGATGAGGCGGCCTGCTTGCGGGCAATCGAGGCGCTGCGCCCCGAATACGGCCCTCATGCCGACAGGCTTTGCCTCCTGCGCCCGGCCGATCTGCTCACCACCCGGGCGCGCGGGATCGACCGTCTGCACCAGATCGCCTTGCGCCTGCCGGGGCGACGGCGGGAGGGCGGGTGGAAAGGCAATCGCGGCTGGGTCGTGCAGCAGGCGCTGAAGCTGGCGGCGGCGCGGGCCGTCACGGCACCCATGGTGCTGATCCTCGATGCCAAGAACCATTTCCTCAAACCGGTCGTCGTGGCGGATCTGGTCGCGGCCGATGGTCGCCCGCGGTCGCGGCTGCAGCGGCACGAGGGTGAGGAGCGCTGGCGCTGGATCCGCGCTTCTTACGCCGCGCTTGGTCTGACGCCGCCAGTGCAGGGAACACTCCTGCCCCCGACGGTCACGCCCTGCGTGCTGCCGGCGGACATGTTCCGCCAGGTGCTGGCCGCGATCGAGGCACGGGTCGGGCCGGTCGAGCTGTTCTTCCTCAAGCGGCGCAGCGCTGCGACCGAATTCTTCCTGATCCACGCCGCGGCCGAGCATTTCATCGCGCCGAGAGAGGCACTTTTCGCCGAAGGGCTCTTCGCCTCGGGCACGATTTTCCGTTCGACCCCGGCCGCAGAGGTCGACCGCCTGCTGGCCCGGGCCGAGGCGGGGGAAGAGACGATGCTCGGCGTTCATCGTGCCCGCATCCGCGGGTTGCCCCCCGGGCAGGCCGCCCGGCTCGAGGCGGTATGGCACAAGGCGGGGCTGTTGAAGCCCGGCGAGAGGTTCCGCGATATCTTCCCGGTGCCGGATCCCGCGCCCGAGGATCAGGAGCGGTTCCAGGCCCCCGAAAGCCTTGCAGGGTCGCCGCCCATCACCAGCCAGGCCATCCTGCCCGCCCGGTAAAGCCGGATCCGGGCCAGGCCGAGGAAGGCGCGCCAGCGGTTGCCGGCGCCCGAGACCCTATCCGAGGCCAGCACCTTCGGCAGTTCCGCTAGGATCGAGGGCGCCATGGCCAAAGTCTTGATCAGGAAACGCAATCTGCCGCGCGGCTGTTCGCGGGCCTCGGCGAAGTCATGGCCCATATGCCGGTCCCATTTCTTGGTCAGCTGGGCGAAGTCGCTGCGCGCCGGGTGGAAGATGCGCATTTCGGGCACATAGCGGATGCGATAGCCAAGGGCGGTGGCCCGCTGGCCCCAGTCGCGATCCTCGGCGATCTTGATGCCGGCAAAGGGGCCGACCGCCTGCAGCACGGGCGGGCGCAGCGCCAGGTTGCAGGTCACGGTGAATCCCATGTCGCGAATGTAGCGCTCGATCTGGTAGCCGAAGATGCTTTCATAGGCCTCGACCTCGGTCATATGCGCGGGGTCGGCCACACCGACCCGCACGTCGCCGCCGGCGATCTGCACCGTGGGATCGTAAAAGGTCTCGGCCACGGCGGCGACCCAACCACGATCGGCGACGCAATCGGCATCGATGAAGGCGATGACATCGCCGCTGCTGACCGCAGCGCCAAGGTTGCGCGCCGGCCCCGGGCCGGGCGTGCGCTCCTGAAGTAGCTTCGTGCCCGGAAAGGCGGCGCAGACCGCCTCGGGCATCTCGCCGGACCCGTTATCGACGACGGTCACCTCGTCGGGGCGGCGTGTCCCCTCCCAGACCGAGCGCAGGCAGCGCTCCAGCGCGGCGGGCTGGTTCAGATGCGGGATGACGACCGAGATCCGCATGGGTTCAGACATGCCCCATTCGCCATTCGGCGCGCCGGTCCCAGATCTCGCCCCAGACCCGGGCCTGTTCCCCTGCCCCCTTGCGCAGGCCGAGCCGCGACATCAGCGCGAAGGCGCGGCTGCGCACCGCGGGCTGCAGCGCGAAGAGCGCCGAGGCGATCGGGCGTTGCCAGGCCGGGAAGTGGCGCTGGATCAGGTCATGCTTGGCGCGCAGGAGCCGCACCATCTTGTCGCTGCGGACCTGCTGCGAGGCGCCGTTGTAATGGATGATGACCGCCTCGGGCGTGACGCGGGGCTTGGCGCCGATCTGCGCCTCGGCCCGCAGGCAGAGGTCGGCCTCTTCCCCATACATGAAGAAGACCGGATCGAAGCCGCCAAGCGCGTCCCAGTCGGCGCGCGAGATCAGGAAGAGGCAGCCCGTCACGATATCGACCTGCCGCTCGGTCGAGCGGTCCCAGCCGCCATAGCCTTCGGGGTTGAAGAAGGGCGTGTTGCGGAACACGGCGCTCAGCCCGGTCGTGCCGCAGATCACCGACCAGAGTGTCATCCGCCGCCAACAGGAGGCGGCGTTGAGGCTGCCATCGGCAAAGACGGTGCGCCCGCCCCAGATGCGGGCCTCCGGGGTCTTTCGCGCGAAGGCGAGGAGCTTGTCCAGCGCCCCGTCCAGCACCACGGTGTCGGGGTTCAGGAGCAGCAGATATTCGCCCTTCGCGTGTGTCGCGGCGATGTTGTTGGCCTTGGCAAAACCGTGGTTCACCTGCTCTGCCAGAAGCATGACATCGGGAAATTCGGCGGCGATCGCGGCGGCAGAGCCATCGGAAGAGGCGTTGTCGAGGACGATCAGTTCATGGGGAACCGAGGTCTGTTCCCTGACCGAGCGCAGGCAGTCCAGCGTCATCTCGCGGGTGTTGTAGCTGATGACGAGGATCGAAACGACCGGGCGGACAGGCGGGGAAACCGGCATCGGGATGGGGTCGGGCTGTGGCATCGCGTGCATTCCAGATCGAGTTGCCGCAACGCAGCAAAACCTCTCGCATCCCCCTTAATCTCCTTACGGGAAAGCGACTTTCAGATCAAGTCACCACGCTTCTGGCGGCAGGTGGCCCCCCCCGCGCCGGGCGCCGAATCAACAGGTCGTGATCGGCGAGAAACGGCGTGCCCCTGGCGGGAAAAGGGAAGTGGTCCTTCTCGCCCGTCATGGAAGGTCTCGAAAAAACGTCAGAAAATTTCTGCCGCATTTCTGCCGCATTGTTTACGCAGCCGCGACAAAATCTGCTGGGGGAGCGCGATAATTCGTCCACGGCTACAGACACAACCTGTGGTGGTGGTGCGCGGGGCTGGAGGCACATCTTTGCTGTGCTGCAGAATGCGCCTTCGAAATGCCGTTTTCTGTTAGGACTGATGGCGACAATATGTTAAGAATGAGGCGGGACCCGAGCTTCGGGATAACCAGGCCAACGCAACCATTTGGAACAGTGTGAACAACATGGGAATGATTAAATCGATCGCTCTTGCCGCGGGCATCAGTGCAGTTGCGGCGCTTGGCGCCCAGGCTGCGACCGTCACCATCGATAGCTCGCCGGACATCGCCAGCCTCAAATCTGGCTCGCTCAGCCTGCCGGGCGGCACCTCCGTCGTCTCGGCGCCCTATCTGGGCTACGGCGTCATCAAGTCGGACTCCGACCCGAAGGTCGGCGGCTCGGTTGCAAAGTCGCCCTATGGCGATGACACGACCGGCTACTGGTTCGTCGAAGGCCGTGAGAACGACGAGGACTATCCGGTCAACTCGCCGGCCATCCTGGCGTTCAAGTCGATCCGCACCGCCTTCAGCATGCTCTGGGGTTCGCCGGACGTCTATAACGACCTCGTTCTGACCCTGGGCGGTGTCGAAGTGCTGCGCATCAACGGCAGCACGCTTGGCGGCACCGCGAGCGGTTCGGTCACCACCGAAGGCCCGACCTCGTGGATCTCGATCACCGGCGTGAAGTTCGACGGCGTGCAGTTCTCCTCGCAGGTCGATCCCTTCGATCGCAACGCCTTCGAATTCGGCAACATCGCCGCGGTTCCGGTTCCGGCCGCTGGCCTGATGCTGCTCGCTGGTCTGGGCGGTCTGGCTGCCGTGCGTCGTCGCAAGGCCTGATCCTTCCGGATCTCGACAAAAGCGAAGGGCCGGGATTTTCCCGGCCCTTTTGCTTTTCTGCCCTCCGGCGATGCGAGAGGGTCTCTCCCGCAGCCTGTCGGTGGTCAGTAGGAATAGGCGTCGTAGCTCTGGTGCTTGTCGAGATAGCGGCACTTGTTCAGCACCACGCCCAGGACATTGGTCTGCGCCGCCAGTTCGCGCTCGCAATGATCGACCTCGGCGATCGATGTCGCCCCTGCTGCCGCAACGATCAGCACGCAATCCACCCGCCGGGCAAAAGCCATCACGTCATCGCCCACCTGTGTCGGCGGCAGATCGACGATCAGCAGGTCGGGGGCATAGCGCCGCTCGATCTCGGCCAAAGTGGTTTCAGCCGTCGGCGCGTGCAAGAGTTCGGCCGAGTTCCGCACCGCGGCATGGTTGGTGGCGATCGCCAGGTTGAGGCCGCGCACCCGGGCCAGATGATCTGCCACATCCGCCCCGCCGTCGAGCGTCTTGGAGAACTGGTGGCGGGTCTGCAGCTCGAGCGTCCGCTCCATCGACGGGCGGCGCAGGTCAAGCTCGACCACCACGGTGCGCAGTTCCGGCTGGCGGGCCAGGCTGAAGGCCAGGTTGAGGCACATCATCGTCTTGCCGCAGGCCGGGTCGGGTGAGGTGATCGCCAGGCGTTTCCACCCCTGGGCGCGCATCTGCTGAAGCACCCGCGTGCGGATGACGTCGAAGGCCGTCGCGGCCGGGCCGGGAATGTTGGTCACGATCCGGTGCTTGGCCAGCACCTTGGACGGGATCACTACTTCCGAGAGGGCGTCCCAGGCGGCAGGGGCCGTCCCGGTCGCGGCTGCGGGAGATGGGCTGCCGGGCTGGGTCGCGGCTTGCGGCGCGGCGGCGGTTCCGGGAACCTTGCCCTCGCGGGCGGCGCGGGCCTTGCTGATGGCGGACTGGATGCGTTCCATCTTCTGTCTCCTTCCTCAGGTTGCCGAGCCGAGCGTGGCCACAAAGCCCGCCATGCCGGACTTGTCCATCAGTCTCGCGATCAGCAGATCGAGCGGCAGATAGAAGACATGGATCGCATAAAGCGTTGCGGGAATGCCGATGAGCCCCAGCAGCAATCCGAGCGAGATGACCGTGCGCCGGACCGTCGTCTCGCGCGCGGTGCGGATATAGGGCACGGCGCCGAAGGGCTGGATGCCGAGACGCGAAGACAGGTCGCTCGGTCGCTGGATCGAGCGGTTGAGCAGTTCGAGCAGCAGCACGACCGCCAGGCCGAGGCCCATGCCCGCGCCGACAGAGGCCGCGGCGATCAGCGGCCGGTTCGGACTGGTCGGGGCTCCCGGCACGGTCGCCTGTTCGATCACGGTGATCCGCTGGCCTTTCGACATGGCCTCGATCCGGTCGCCGGTCGCGGCCGTTGCCTGGCGTTCGAGCGCCTGGCTGTATTGCAGCTGGATCGACTTGTAGTCGCGGTCAAGCACGTCAAGCGCGATGGCATTGGCCGGCGTCGCGTCGATCGAGGTCTTGAGCTGTTCGAGTTCGGCCTCGATCTGCTTCTTCTGCTCGACCTTCGCGGCAATCTGCGTGTCGAGGTCCGAGAGCTGGATATCGAAAGCCGAGGGTTGCCCCTCGCCCTGCGTCGCCCCCATCTGCTGGGCGACCACGCCTTCAAGCTGGGTGATCTGTGCCTGCAGCACCTTGATCTTGGGGTTCGCCGGCGCATAGACCAGAAGCGCGGTGGCGAGCTGGCGCTGAAGATCCTGCAGCTTCTTCTCCTCGGGGCTCCGCGGCTCGTTGCTCACCTCGCCGACCTGGCCAGTCCGGTTGAAAAGATCGATCAGCTTTGAGCGCCGTTCGTTCAGGTCGGTCAGGTCGCGGTCAAGCTGCGTCAGCCGCTCCTGCTGGGAATCCTGGCGGGCACGGCGGTAGGACAGGCTGTCGGGCAGCGCGTCCTTGTTGGCGAGCTTGAACTCGAGGATCTTCTGGCTCTGCCGGGCCATGTCCTCGTTCAGCCGGGCGACCTCCTGGTCGAAGAATTCCAGTGTCTGGCCCGAGGCCTGGCTGCGCATCGCCACGCTGGCCTGCAGGATCTGGGTGACGATGTCATTCGTCACCTCCGCCGACATCTGCGCCGAGGCCGCCGAGAAGGAGATCGTCACGAAACTGCCCGACCGCTTGACCAGGATGCGGTTGCGCATGTCCGTCACGATCTGGTCGGGGGTCATGCCGGGCATGTTCTTGTAGATGTTGAGCCGGCGCGCCATGTCGAGCAGGTTGGCTCGGGTCGAGAGCTGTTGCTGCACGATCTTGAGCGTCTCGCTTACCTTCGCCGAAACGGTGGAGGCCGCCAGTTCGCCGGGGATCTGCGGGCTTTCGACCAGAAGCGTCGCCTGCGCCTCGTAGGAGGGTGGCAGGATATAGGCCAGCGTGATGCCGATGGCCGAAACCGCTACCGCGATGATCGCGAAATAATGGATGCGCCGGAGGAAGCGCGAGAAGTAGAACTTGAGATCGAAATTCATTCCGCCTGTCTCTCTATTCGCCGGGCCCCTCCCCCGAAGAAGACCCCGTCGTCCAGCACCCGCTGGACCGTTACTCGCATGACACGCTTGTTATTGCCGGTAAAGGCGTAGACCAGCGCAAGATCGCAGAGCTGGTTCACAAGTCGCGGAACCCCGCCCGTTGCCTGATAAATCAGCTCGCTCGCCGCCATAGAGAAGAGCGCCGTCTTGGCGCCGGCCACCTTCAGACGGTGGGCGATGTAATGGCGCACCGTCGCCTCGTCCATCGCGTTGAGGTGGAAATGGGCCGAAACCCGCTGAGCGAACTGCGTCATGTCGGGCCGGAGCACGATGTCGCGCAATTCCGGCTGACCGACGAGCAGAAGCTGCAGGAGCTCATCCTTGTTGGTGTTGATGTTGGTGAACATCCGTAGTTCTTCGAGCGCCGAGCGGTTGAGGTTCTGCGCCTCGTCGAAGATCAGGAGCACCCTGCGCCCTTGGGCATATTCCTCGATCAGCCGCGCCTGGAACTGCGCGAAGAGATCGACATAGGAGGTGTTCGGATCGGCGGGCCAGCCGAGCGCCATCAGCACCCACCGCAGAAGCTCACCCCGGTCGCCCTGGGCGTTCGAGACGAGGCCCACCTTGATATCCTCGCCGAGCGAGCGCAGCAGGTATTGCAGGAGCGTGGTCTTGCCCGCACCGACCTCGCCGGTGATGAGGGTGATCGGTGCCTTGGTCAGAAGCCCATATTCCAGCATCGTGTAGGTCCAGCGATGCATGGGCGACCAGAACATGAAGTCAGGATCGGGCTGAAGCGAAAACGGCCGTTCCCTGAGCCCGAAATGCTCATTGTAGATATCGAGGGAACTGCCCATCTCGCGCGCGCCAAGCCTGCCTTCTTTGCCTGCCATGAACTTCTACCGATCTATCATGTCCGAAAGTGGTTCAGGGCAGGGCAATGCAGGTTGCAATATCGTCTTTTTGCGAGGGAAGGCACCCTCCAAATTCTTCAAGCCGGCGTCCAGGCCCCCGAACGGGGAAAAGGAACCGCCTCCCGACAGGATCGGGAGGCGGCGATTGTCAGTTGGTCAGCGCCATCGCGGCCGTTGCTTCGCTGCCCGAGACCTGGGCGCTGCCCGTCTCGTAGGCTCCGCGATCCGGGCCATCTCCGGCAGGGCGCTTGTAGTTGCGCAGGTCAACCGGCGGGGCAAAACTCTCATTCCCCGTATCGATGAAGCCACTGTCAGGTTTGGGGCGGTAATCGAACTTTGTAATATCTGTCAGCACTTTTGACGGAGAGACGATGACAGAGTTGTCTGAGACAACCTTGTTGACAATGCCGGTGACGGTCGAAACCTTCATCGCGATATTGTTAACTATCGTCACATCGCGCGAAAGTGCCCCATCTTTCCTATGGGCAACCCTGATCCATGGATAGCCTACCTTTGCACCGTCAGTGTTGACGACCGTGTTGTTGACAATAGTCACGCCGCGGCCGCCAACGATAGCGATGCCATGATAGGCTGTCGATGAGATCACGTTGTTAACGATGCTAATGTTGTCATACCAGCCGTCGAAGAAACCGATACCCTGCAGGCGGCATCTATTGGCGCTCTCGACCGGGTTCGACCATTCGATGATAGCGTTGCCCTCGATCACCAAGTTCTTCACAGGCTTGCCACCCTGCGACCAGGATTGCATCCCGTCCGGATGGTTGGCGTTGATCCGGACGCAGTCGGTGATAAGGTTGCCGCGCACGACAGTGTCGTCGCCCAGGACACGCAGGCCATCCATCGAGAAACCGCGGATCTGGTTGTTCTCGAAGACATCGCCGTCTTGCAGCAGCACGGCCGCAAATCCCAGGCCCATGAAGGACGAGTTGCGGATCGTGACATTGGAGCCGAAGCGGGTCTGGACACCCTTGATGTTCCGGTTGGCCCAAGTATCGGAATCCCAGGTGGGATAGTCTGCGGCATCCTCGGCGCTTCTGACATCCATGCCGTCAATGATGATCTGGGATGACTCGCTCACGCTGATCCTGGTCGCTCCGGCCGTATCGGGATTGCTCGGCCACAGGCTCAGGTTCTGGAGGATGAGGTTCTGGCTCCCGTTCGTGACACGGATCCACTCAAGCCGGGCCTTCTTGCCGTTCTGCGAGCGGATGGTGATCGGCGTGGCGGGGGCCTCGGCTGAGATTTCCCAGCCGTCGTAATCCCCGTCCATTAGCAGGATCGTATCCCCGGCCTGGGCCTTGGACATGGCCGCGTCCGGAGTGGAGAACGGGCAGCTCTTCGCTCCGGTCGGCGAAGCGCAAGGCGTCGCATCGCGGGGGGCAACATAGTAGGTAGCGGCGAGAGAGGGCGCACCGGCCGACAGGATCAGCCCGGTCGCAAGCAGGTAGGGACGAAGGCGCATCAAGAAACTCCTAGGACAGCGGGACCCGCGAGAGCCGCGGGATTGTTTCCGCTTCAAGACATCAATCCCGCAAGGCTAGCGCGTGGCAGGTTTGCGACATTTCGGGGGCCATGGCCTCTTGTGTGAACCAGTTTCCGTCTCGGGCAAAAGCTGTCGCCAATCTAGCATCGATTCGAGCCCGCCGACACCCGAACTCGGCAGTCTTAACAGCAGGTTGATTAAGATCATCCCACCGTTGCGGACAAAAAAACCCTGGCTTCATAATTACCGCGAAACTGGAAACAATCATTCGTGATTTGCGGTCAGCCATTGCTTGTTTTGGCCGCGAGTCCCTGTCGCGACCCGGAATGTTTACGGGATTTTCATTGCGATTCCGGCTAAAGAAGTGTTAAGTCGAAATCTGATGCTGCGCCCTTTCAACATCCAGGACGAACGCAATTCCTCAACGCTGCATCGCTTGCAAACTTCTGATTACACAAGAATTTTCTCGAACGAGTGCGAGACAGTTGAATGACGGCTCATTATCCTGACCTTGTCGAGCAGGTGCAGTCGGTCCGTGTTCCGGGCCTTACGACGCATCCCGGCACACGGCGGGGGATTTATCGCGGTGGTCTCAAGCGCGGCTTTGATGTCCTCGCGGTGCTCGCCACCTCTTTCATCACCCTCCCCCTGATCCTTCTGATGGCCATCTGCGTTGCGCTGGATGGCCATTCGCCCTTCTACGCGCAAAAGCGCGTGGGCCAGGGCGGGCGCGTCTTCACCATGTGGAAGCTGCGCAGCATGGTTCCCGGCGCCGATGCCAAGCTCGAGGCGCATCTGGCTGCCGATCCTGCGGCCCGCGCCGAATGGGATCACAGCCAGAAGCTCAAGAAGGACCCGCGCATCACCCGGATTGGCCGGATCATGCGCAAATGCTCGGCCGACGAGCTGCCGCAGCTCTGGAACGTGCTGAAGGGCGACATGAGCCTTGTCGGCCCGCGTCCGATGCTGCCGGAACAGGCGCCGCTCTATCCGGGACAGGCCTATTACGCCCTGCGTCCGGGCATCACCGGCATCTGGCAGGTTTCGGCACGCAACGAGTCTTCCTTCGCGGACCGGGCGCGTTTCGATGCGACCTATGACCGCAAGCTGTCGCTCGGAACCGATCTTGGCCTCCTCTTCGCCACCGTCCGGGTGGTGCTGCGCGGAACCGGCCACTAACGCGTGATCGGCCGCAGGGGACGGAGCTGTTGCTCCGGCGGCTGAGCATGCGCATGATAAGAGCGACCTCCTCAAGGAAGAGTATTCCCCTTTGCGTCCCCTGCCCTTCATCAAGCCGCTTCTTCTCGCCTCCCTTCTTGCCCTTTCGGCCTGCGACAGCGCCGAGGAGCGTGCCGAGAAATACTACCAGTCAGGGATGGCGCTGCTCGAGGCCGGCGATGTCGACCGCGCCCTCGTCGAATTCCGCAACGTCTTCAAGTTGAACGGCCAGCACAAGGAGGCGCGGCTGGCCTATGCCCGCATCCAGCGCGAGCGTGGGCAGCTGCAGGATTCCTACAGCCAGTATCTGCGGCTGATCGAACAATATCCCGACACCCTCGAGGCCCGGCTCGCCTTGGCCGAGATGGCGGTCGAGAATGGCCAGTGGGACGAGGCCGAACGTCATGGCCGTGCGGCGGAAAAACTCGATCCCGCCAATATCGAGACGCGCGGCGTCGTCGCCGCCCTCAACTACCGCAAGGCGCTGCTCGACAAGAACGATGCCGATGCCAAGGCGGCCGAGGAACAGGCCCAGGCGGTGCTGGCCGAGAACCCCAATGACCTGATCGCGCGGCGGGTGGTGATCGACTACCTGACCAACCATCAGGACGATGCCGGCGCCCTGGCCCAGATCGACGCAGCGCTGGCGATCACGCCCGACCGGCTTGATCTCAACATGCAGAAGCTCCGGCTCCTGGCCCTGGCCCAGGATCAGGACGGCATCGGGGCACAGCTGAAATCGATGTATGAGGACTTTCCCGACAACGAGGATGTCCGCAAGCTGCTGATCGCCTGGTATATCCAGCAGGGCGACAATGCCGGGGCAGAAGCGATCCTGCGCCAGCAGGCCGAGAAGAAGCCCGAGGATACGGCTGGCTGGATCACGCTTGTCCAGTTCCTGCGCCAGACCGGCGGCACCGATGCGGCCAAGGCCGAGCTGAACCGCCTGATCGCGCTCAACGACCCCAACCAGCGCCTCTACCGCGCGAGCCTCGCCACGCTCGATTTCGAGGCGGGCGGCGATCAGGCCGCCGCCATCGCCGAGATGGAGACGCTGCTGAAGGATGCGCCCTCCTCCGACCAGACCCGCAACATGAAGCTGGCGCTCGCCCAGATGCTGGTCACCACCGGAAATACCGTGGGCGCGCGCGCGCGCGTGGAAGAGGTGCTGACCGACGATCCCACCAATGTCGAGGCGCTGAAGATGCGCGCCGTCTGGCTCATCGAGGATGACAAGCCGGGCGATGCGATCCTGACGCTCCGCACCGCACTTGACCAGAGCCCGCGCGACCCCGAGATCCTGACGCTGATGGGCCAGGCCCATGAACGCGACGGCAGCCGCGAACTGGCCGGCGAACGCTATGCGCTCGCGGTCGAGGTGTCGGGCGGCGGCGTGCAGGAAAGCCTGCGCTATGCCAATTTCCTCATCGCCGACAACCGGCTCGATCCGGCCGCGGCCACGCTCGAGGACTCACTCCGGATCAATCCGGGCAATGTCGGCCTTCTGGTGCTTCTGGCCGATATCCGCATGCGCCAGAGCGACTGGCCCCGCGCCTCGACCCTGATCGGCCAGCTTCGCGCGATCGGCACGCCCGAGGCGAACAAGGCCGCCGACAATCTCGAGGCCGGCCTGATGCTGCGCCAGGAAAAGACCGACGAGACGATCGGCTTCCTTCAGGGGTTGATCGACAGCGGCAAGGCCGACAACGCCGCCGTGGCGACCATCGTCCAGACCAAGGTGCGCGGCGGCGATCTTCAGGCGGCGCGCGACTATCTCGACCAGCAGCTTGCCAAAACGCCGGACGATGCGCAGCTCCAGCTTCTGAATGCCGGGCTCTACGTGCTCGAGAACAAGCCCGACGATGCCATTGCCGCCTATCAGGCGCTGATCGCGAAATTTCCGCAAGCCGATCAGCCGGTGCGCGGGCTCTATGCGCTCCTGATGTGGCAGGGCAAGACCGACGAGGCTTCGGCCGCGCTCGACAGCGCCCTTGCCGCCAACCCGGACTCGGCCACGCTTCAGGTGATGAAGGCCGGAGAGCTGGAAAAGGCCAATGACATCCCCGGCGCGATCGCGATCTACGAGGCGCTCTATGCCAAGGATTCCAGCAACACGGTGCTGGCCAACAACCTTGCCAGCCTGATCGCCTCCTACAATGACGATCCGCAAAGCCTCGAGCGTGCCTATGCCATCGCCCGGCGTCTGCGCGGTCTGCAGGTTCCGGCCTTCCAGGACACCTATGGCTGGATCGAATACCGCCGCGGCAATTACGAAGAAGCGCTCAGCAGTCTCGAGCCCGCCGCCAAGGGCCTGCCGCAGGACGCGCTGACCCAGTATCATCTCGGCATGGCCTATCTTGCGCTGAAGCGGCCCGAGGATGCGAAACGGCAATTCGAGCTGGCGCTCCAGCTCGCCGGCAACAGCCCGCAGCCGCAATTCGCCGATGCCAAGGCCCAGTTGGAAAAGCTCTCCTCGGGCGCGGCGATCCAGGGCGGGTCGGGGTCGACCAGCCCCTGACGGCCATACCCGTCAGTCGGGCAGCCCACGCTGCCCGGCGAGTTTCTTCAGGATCACCCAGCCCAGGTCGCGGGCATTGCCCTCCTGCCCGAGCCACCGTTTGAGCCGCGGCCAGTCGCGCTTGCGCAGTGTGGTCCAGCCATAGATGCGGTTCTGCCGCAGCGCCTGCGACTGGCGCGCGGCCAGCAGGCCTTCGATCTCGGGTGTCAGTTCCCCGGTCGCCCGCAACTCTTCGGCCAGTCCCGCGTTTTGCCGGGCAATCGCCCGGTAATCGACATTGGTAACGCTGCCCGGCGAATAGGCGCCGCTGATCGCGCCGATGCGGGTCGAGAAGATGTAATGCGCCTCGCGCAGCAGGCCGAAACCCACGCCCCGGCGCAGAAGCTCGACGTAAAGCCGGTGATCCTCACCATGACGGATGCCTTCGGGATAGCGCAGCAGCCCGCGCTCGGCGAGCGAGCGGTGATAGACCGGTTTCATCAGCCCGAGGTCGAGACCCGTCTCGGGATCGGGACGCAAAAGGTCGCTCAAAGTCAGGCGCGACAGGCTGCCCGAGGCCGGAAGCTGCTCGGGCGCCGCCTGATCCGCCGCCAGATCGTAAAGCACCGGCAGGTCGGCCACGGCCTCGAACCCCTCGGCCTCCGCCACCGCGATCATCCGGGCAAGCCGGCCGGGGGCGAAGGCATCGTCGGCATCGAGCACCGCGATCCACGCGCCTTGCGCCGCGGCGATCCCGGCATTGCGCGACCGCGCCGGCCCTGAATTGCGCGCGTTGCGCAGCACACGGACCTGCGGATGCACTCGCGCCAGCCCCTCGGCCACCGCCACCGTGTTATCGGTCGAGCAATCGTCGACGATCAGGACCTCGACCGCACCAACCCCCTGCCCCGCCAGCGCCGACTCCACGGCACGCGCCAGGAAAGGCGCAGCATTCCAGGCGGCGATCACGACTGAAACCTGCGGGCGCTCCGTCATGCCACAGCCTTTCCGATCACCGCGAGGATCTCCGCCTCCAGCTCCGCCGCCATCCGGGCCGTGTCGAAGCGCGCGGCCAGCCGCCGGGCCCCCTCGCCCAGACGCGCCCGCTCGGCCGGATCGGTCGCGAGCCGCCGCATCAGCGCCGCCTGCGTCGCGACATCGCCTTGCGGAAAGAGGAACCCGTTCACCCCCTCCTCGATCTGGTCGACGAGCCCGCCCGAGGCGCTGGCGAGCAGCGGCAGGCCCGCCGCCCCGGCTTCGGTCAGCGTGACGCCGAACCCCTCGACCCAGCCCCCCACCTCGCGCGAGTGCTGGAGATAGACCTGCGCGGCGGAAAGTTCCCTGGCGATCGCTTCCGGATCCAGCCGTCCGGTCAGGCGGATGCGATCCGCATGGGGGCTGGCGGCGGCCGCAGCGGCAATAGAGTCATACTCCGGCCCGAAGCCGATCAGCACCAGTTCCGCCTGCGGGAATTCCCCGGCGATCGTCTCGAAGGCGGCAAGGCTTTCGCGCATCCCCTTCTCGGCCGACATCCGCCCGACCGAGATGAAGCGCAAGGGCCCTCCCGTCGCCTGCACCGGCATCGGTCCGGCGGCGAAAAGCTCCAGCGGCGCGCCGCAGGGAATGACGCGGGTCCGCGCCGGAAGCCCGAGCGGGCGCAGCCGGTCGACCTGGTGCTGTCCGACCGCGATCAGCGCCTGCGACCGGGCCAGCACCTGCGCCAGGGCCTTTCGATAGGCGGGCGAGGCCATCAGCGCCGAGACATCCCGCCCATGGACATGCAGGATCAGCGGCATCCCCGGCGGCAGGGCCGGGGCCACGGCAATCGCCGTCCAGGCGAAATGGCAGAGCACCGCCTGCACCCCCGCCGCCTCGATCGCGCCCCTCGTCATGGTGATCTGCGCCGCAGACGGGCGTTCGGCGCGGGCCAGGCCGAGTTTCCGCATGATCCGTTGGGAAAGGCTTTTTTCCGACCCCGGCTGGCCGGGGATCATCCGCGTCTCAACCCCCGGCGGGGCCTGCCACCCGGCTTCCGTGCGCCAGCCCATCAGCACCGGCGTGATCTGGCGGAAAGCTTGCACCTGCCGGGCGATCCAGACCTCCGACGGTATCCCGAGGACCGGCGCGATCACCGCGACACGGGGGCCAACGATACGGGGAGCCTTCATGCCCCCCACAGCCGCACCTTGCGTTCAAGACCCAGGACCGAGGCCAGAGCCCGGTGCCTGAGCGTGCCGCGATGCCGGATCGGACCCATCCGCGCCAGCACGTCGAGCGCCGCCTGCCCGGTCTCCTGCCAGCCGCGGGCAAAGGCCATCCGCGCGGTGCGATACAGCGCATGCTCCAGGCTTTGGCGATGCGCGGCAAAGGGCGTGCCCTCGGTCATCGCCACAAGGCGGGCCAGCGTCTCGACATAGTTGCGCTCCTTCGCCTCCGACTTCGACCAGGAGAGGCTGTCATTGTTCTGCACGTAATAGATGCCATAGCCGCGCGGGTTATGGGCCAGCCGCGCCCGGTTCAGGAAGGCGCGCATGACCAGATCGCCGTCCTGCTGCAGCTTCACCCGTTCGTCCCAGCCCCCGATCCGCTCGACAAAACTGCGCCGCCACAGGATGGCCGAGGGGTTGACCTGGATCCCGAGCAACCAATTGGCGAATAAATATTCACAATCCAGATGTTCGGCCAATGAATCCCGCACCTCGAGGATGCGGGTCGCGTTGCGCTGGATCATCGCGGTAAAGACGATGTCCGCCCCTGTCGCCTCGGCGATACCTGCGCCTGCGGCCAGATGGTCGCCCGCGATCTCGTCATCAGCATCGAGGAACAGCACGAACTCGGCCGAGCTTACGCGCATGCCGCGGTTGCGGGCAAGGCAGGCCCCGCCGTTCTGGCCGGTCAGGACAGTGATACGATCGCCGAAGGCTTGCGCGGCAGCGACGCTGCCATCGGACGAGCCGTCATCGACGACGATGACCTCGGCCGTGAGGCCGGGCTGGGCCAGCACGCTGTCAATCGTGCGCGGCAGCGTCGCCTCGGCATTGTAGCAGGGGATGACGACCGCGACCCGGTTCTGGCTGTCCCTGTCCATGGCCGGCCTCCGTCTCAGGTTCCGGTCATCCGGCGGAAGGTCTCGTTGCCGGCGCGGAGCTCCTCATAGGTGCCCTGCGCCACGAGGCGGCCGTGTTCGAGCAGGAAGATCACGTCGCAATTCTTCACCGTGGTCAGGCGGTGCGCGATCATGATGACGGTCTTGGCGTGGCGCAGGTTGTGCACCGCCTCCATCACCGCCTGCTCCGTCAGGTTGTCGAGCGCCGAGGTCGCCTCGTCGAGGATCAGCACATCCGGATTGCGGTAAAGCGCCCGGGCAATGCCGATGCGCTGGCGCTGCCCACCCGACAGGCGCACGCCGCGCTCGCCGACATGGGTGTCATAGCCCTGCGGCAGGTCATTCATGATGAAGTCGTGCAGGTTGGCGATCCGCGCCGCCTGCTCGATCGCGGCCCGGTCCCATTTCGCGTCCGGCTCGCCGAAGGCGATGTTGGCCGCGACGCTGTCATCGACAAGGAAGATCTGCTGCGGGACATAGCCGAGCACATCCTGCCAGCGCCGCATGTTCTGCGCCGTCAGCACCGTGCCATCGACCACGACCTCGCCCGATTGCGGCGTCAGCAGGCCCAGCATGATGTCGACCGCCGTGGTCTTGCCCGCCCCGGTGCCACCGACGATGCCGACGGTCGTGTTGGCCTCGATGGCCAGCGACAGCCCGTCCAGCGTCACCCGGTCCGTCGCCGGATAGCTGAACCGGACATCGCGCAGTTCCAGCCGGTCGTGGAGGTGGATCCGCGGGCCCTTCGTCTCGGCGGCCGTCGGCGCGCCAAGCGCCATGACCTGCATGTATTCACGATGCACCGAGTCAAGCGTGGGGGCCCCCGAACGCATCCCGGTCAGCGAGTAGTAGAGAAGCTGCGCCGCCGGGAACATCCTGAGCGCCGCGAAGGCAAAGACGCCAAGCGTCGGCAGGATGCTGGAGAGCGAACCGTCCCCGGTGACCAGAAGGATCAGGATCAGCAGCAGGATGCTGCCGAAGGCGATCGTCTCGAGCAGGTAACGCGGCATCTCGCCGATCACGTTGGTGACGCTGCCGATGCGGGCGATCTCGTAGGACGGCTTCTGGAAGCGCACCAGCGAGCGCTCCTCAAGACCGAGAAGCTTGATGTCCTTGGTCGCCCCGAAGATCTCGTGCGCGATCTTGTATTTTGCCTTGTTGGCCGCGAGCCGCACCTGGCCGAGCCGCAGCAGCCGGCGGCGGAAGCCGAAGAAGATCAGGGCATAGGAACCGAGGCAGATCAGGATCGCGCTACCGGCCACCAGCGGATTGACCAAGAAGAGAAGAGTCGCGAGGAAGACCAGGGTGATCGCCTGCGCGATGATGCGCATGGCCGGGATCAGCGACCCGGAGACAACCGTGTTGACCTCGCTCAGGATCGAGCGGGACAGCTGCGCGCTGTGCCTCGACAGGAACCAGGCATAGGGCTGGCGCAGATAGCCGGCCAGCAGCCGGCCGCTGATCGAATAGTTGCGCATCTGTGCAAAGCGCGAGGTGGCGATCAGTGTCGTAGCCTTCACTACCAAGCTGAAAAGCAGCATCCCGAAGACAAGGCAGCCAAGCACGATCAGGAACTGCTTCACATCCGTCATGCCCAGCCAGTGATAGAGCGCCGCGATCCGGGCGTTCTTCTCGATCATCTCGGGATTGGCGACCACCGCCAGGAACGGCATGATCGAGGCCACGCCGATCGTGTCCACCAGCGCCATGAGGATGATGAGCCCCAGAAGCAGGTAGAAGCGGCGCCGCTCATGGGCGTTCAAGAGGTCGAACAGTTTTCGGTAAGTGGCTAGCATCTGGCTTCTTGGCGCGGAACTTCTGGACGTGAACGGGCGGCATGGCCGCCGATGCAGGGACGGGATCCCTTCTCGAAACGTATCTTGGCATAGTCAAGGCAAGCCCATGATGACGATGCCGAGAGTGGGATGTGGCGCAGGAATGTCACCCTTTCCGGTCCTCGCGGCGATGCACATGGGCAAAACGGCTCTGAGGGAGCTCCCTCCCGGCCTCTCGAGGCGTCGGTGCCGGGCGTGGAAAGCCCGGATCAGGTGCGGCAGGAATGGCCCGTCCCGACATGTGCGCACGGCGTGGCATATCTTGTCCAGTTTCGGCTTCGGGATTGCTTTCCGGCGCGCCCTCTTTCCCTGCGCTGCACAGCCAAAGCCCCGCGCCAAAATAGAACATCACATACGAGCCGGCGGCGCCCCAGATATGCACGGTGCTGAGCGAGAAGAGTAGTGCTGCCACCGAGATCACATAGCCGGTGCGGATGAGGGTCTGCTCCTCGTCGAGCCCCTTGGTGCGGACGATATCCCGCAGGCCCAGCACGATCCCGCATCCCAGGAAGACCAGCGCCACGATACCATGACGCATCATGGTGAGCAGCCAGAAGTTGTCTACTGAACTGGTTAACCAGAATGGTCGTATCCAGTCATTCAAACCTATGCCGAAGATAGGGCTGCGCCATACATTTATCATCCCGAATTCCCAGATACCAATCCTGGTCCAGGCCGAACCCGAGTTGAAGGTCAGGGTCGAGATCAGGATGGTGACGGGCGTCCGGTTGGATAGAGCGTCGATCGTTACGTAGCCGATGACGCAGAGGATGACGAAAAGCTTCCACTTCCCACGGGTAATCTGGTCCCAGAGGATCAGGATCACCTGTAGCGCAATCGCCAGGAGCGGACCCGAGGACAGCGACATGAAGCTCATGAAGGTGGAAAAGCCCATCATCGGCAGGGCTTTGGCCAGCTGGTTGCGGTAGAGGTAGAAGAAGTTCGCGACGCCAAGCGCGCAATACATGCCGAAATGGATCGGGTGTTCGAATCCCGACTGCACGCGCTCGAGTCCCATGCGCCCATAGGCGGATCCGCCCTTTCGAGCGACGTCAAAAACCGTACCCCATAGATCAGTCCAAAGGTTAATGTTGGTGTTCAGTTCAATCACGGCAGCGGGAAACAGGATCAGCATCGTGATGAACAATACCCTTAGGTAATGTCGAAAATCCGTAACGTTGCGGATCAAGGTGCGCCCGAGAAGATAGGCGCCAAAATGCTCAATGATGGTGATGCCCGAGAGCGCGATACGGGAAGTGCCATGATTGTAGGTCAGGCTGACCAAAATCCAGAATGCATAAAGCATGAAGAAGTAGTCTGCCATAAGCAGCCGTCCTGCTTTTCCGGAGACCAACCGCACGAAAAGCGGGACTGCAAGCACCAGAAGCAATAAGCGCGACAGAGTAAGTGTCAGCCCTCCAACGTACAGGAAGACAGGAATAATGACGGTCGCCAGGAACAGCGTGACCAGCGCCGGCGCGGTCGCGGCCTCGATGCGTCCGGCGAGGCCCGGCGCAGCGGCTGGCTCTGCCCCGGCGCGTCGGGGCGAGGAGATCACTCGCGTCGTCGTCATCAGATGCCCGTCTGCCTTCGGAATGCCGTCTCTCTGATCTCCGGACGGTCACACATGGAAAAATTCTGTCCTCGTCCGGCCTGTCTTAGCATGACCGGCCGTCCCGATGCAGCCCCGGAAGGACCAGGGCCCGGTCACGACCGCGTTCTGCCTGCAAACTCATCGCCTCAGCCATCTCAGGACCGGATCCACGTCGATTCCGAAGCGCTCCTGGAAGCGGATGGCGCGGGGGTGGCGGAAATCCTCCTCGACCTCGGTGCCGTCGAAGCGCACCCGGCTGGCGCGGGCCGGGATCTGGCGGACCCTTATGCCCGCCCGGATCATCGCATATTTCACCAGGCTCTCGGCATGGAGCGCTTCGTTGCGGGTCTGGCAAAGCTCGACCGCCAGCCGGCCCCGCTGGCCATAGGCGGCGATCGCCCGGGCGCCCTTGGCCACCGCGAAACGGTCGTTCATGGCGAACCAGGATTGCCAGCTGGGCAGCTGGACCAGCGCATCGGGGGCGGCGATCGCCCGCCTCACCGCCGGTGCGAGACTGTCGTGATACCGCAGGTCCGGCCGACAGAAGACGCAGATCTTCATGCCGTCCTCCAGCGCCATGCCGGTCACCATGTCGAGGGAATGCAGCTGGTGCAGAAGATTGCGCAGCGAGCGGTTGCCATCCTGCCAGAAGTCGCCATGGGCTGCGATCGTCTCGAACCAGCCGGGTTGAAGGGTATCGGGGCGCTCCAGCATCAGCCGGTCGGCCCGGAGCAGCCGGTATTCCGTCGGATCGAGCGCGCCCTTCTCACCCGATCGCGGGTTGTCGATTTCGGCCTGCTCGTAGAAATGCGCATAGACCCGGACATCGCCAAGCCGGCGGAGCGGCTCCAGCACATTGGCGGTGATGGAGGGCAGCGTGTAGCGCAACGAGCGGGTGATCCCGAAAAAGCAGATGGCCAGGCCAGGCCGCGCGCGGCTGTCAGCCCGACCCGCAGCCACGACCGCCGCAGGCAGACCCGGCCGGCTCTCCACAACGGGAGAGGAGAGCGGCATGAAGGTCCGGTCAGGTCTCGTCACGACCGGCCCCGACTCCGCGAAGGATGAGCATCGACGATGCGGCATCAAACAGTTTCACAGAAGCACCTTTGGAGAAAAGCATTCTACTGGTAACGTCGCACCGCAGATTTACAGACCATCTCTCGCGGGAGATTTTGACATCCATAGGGCCTGAGCGTGCAAATTTCATCACTGTCCCTCAAGGATACGCAATTTCATGCCGTCTCGGGCGGCCTGCGCCACCCCAACCTGCTGGTGATCGGCTGCCAGAAGGCCGGCACGACCTGGCTTCACGCGGCCCTGGCGAAATCGCGCCATTTCGCCTGCTCCTCTCCGAAGGAGCTGAACTTCTTCCTCAAGCCGGAAGCGCAGCGCGACCTTGCGGAATATCTGACGCATTTCCCTGACCGCCCCGACGCCCGCTTCGTCATGGAAAGCACGCCCGGCTATTTCCAGCTGCCCTCGAACGGGTATGACATGGCGGCCAGCATCCGCAGCACCCTGGGCAATCCGAAGCTAATCGTGATCTTCCGCAACCCGGTGGACCGCTATGAATCGGCCTATATCCACCATCTCGACAAGGGCCGCGTGCCCTATGTGAAGACCATTACCACCCTGAGCAACGACTACCAGATGCTGGAGCTCGGCCATTACGGCAGCATCCTGAAGCACTGGAAATCGGTCTTCCCCGACCTTGGCGTGTTCTTCTACGACGATCTCGAGGCCGACAACCTGCGCTTCGTCCGGTCGGTGATGGACTTCCTGGGCCTCGAAAACGATCTCGACCGGCGCACGATCAACTTCCGCCGCAACAACCGCGAACGCAAGACCCGCACCATGGCGGTTCCCCCCGAGCTTGACCTGGCGACCCGGGCCGCCCTGCGGGACTATTACCGCGACGAGATCCTGCTCCTGCAGGAGCTGACCGGCCGCGACCTCTCTCACTGGCTGCAATCCGACTGGCAGACAGGCGCGGCCCTGCGCAAGATCGGCCGGCGCCTGCGCAGGATACCCAAGTCGGTCCTGCGCCGCCTGAAGGCATGAGCGCCCCCAGAGCGGCCCCCCGGGACAGGCTGCCGCAAATCCGCCCGAATGCGATGCTCTACTCGGCCCATATTGTCTTGGGTTACGTATATCGCGATGTTTCTCGGAGCCGTCATATTGGGAAGTCTGGCCGGCTATCTCGGTGCCGGCACCGCTCTTATGCTTGGCCTGCCCCCCCTCGTCGCCGCCCTGATCCTGACGGCAGGAGGGTCGATGACAACGGTGCTGGTCATGCTCGGACAGGCCAGGCATCCCTAGATCGCACAGGAGGAGGGCAGACTGCCGCATGTGCAGCCGCACGGAGGCACAAGAAGGCTCTGTTGCCGCCCCCGGAGATTGTCAGGTCCAGCTCGCGATGTATTCTGATCCGCAGGCATTGAAGTTATTCAGGGTTTTCCACATTCGATGATCGACAGGCCCGCCCTTGGACGTCAGGACCTGCCGCGCCTTGCGGTCGTGATCCCCTGCTACAATTCCGCCGACTGGATCGGGCGGACGATCTCCTCCGTCCTCGACCAGGACTATCCCGACCTCGTCCTGATCGTCGCCGATGACGGCTCGACCGATGGCTCGGCCGAGGTCGTGCGCGGCTTCGGCGAGCGGGTGATCCTGCAGACCGGCCCCAACCGCGGCGCCTGCCATGCCCGCAACCGCGGCACCGACATCGCCAGGGCGCGAGGGGCGAGCCATATCCTCTATCTCGATGCCGATGACTGGCTGGAAGGGCCGATGCTGCTGGGCGCGGCCCGGACAGCCGCGGAAACCGGTGCCGACATCGTGCTGTCGGACATGCACCTGATCCAGTATGACGGCCGCCGCGACGAACGCTTTCTCTATTCCGGCCGGGTCGAGCCTGTCGTCTTCTTCGAGGACTGGCTGCGCGGCAAGTATTTCAACCCTTCGGCCATCCTGTGGAGCCTGCCCTTCGTCGACCGGATCGGCGGCTGGGACGAGACGCTCGCCCGGGCCCAGGACGAGGACATCTCGCTGCGCGCCATGTTCGAGAACCCGCTCATCATGAAGAACGACCACGGCGCCGCCATCCATGCACGGGTGAACCCCAACTCGGTGTCGCGCAGCGCCTCGCCCAAGGCCACGGAAAGCCGGATGCGGGTGCTGATCCAGCTGATCCACCGCCTGCCCGGCACGCCACTGGAATCGCAGAGGCGGCTTCTGGCGATCCGGCTTTACAAGCTGACCTGGGAAGCCTACCGGCTGAAGCAGTTCGAACTGGGCCGCATGGGCAAGCGCGAACTGATCGCCATCGGCTTCACCGGCAATCCGGGGCCGTTCTGGCACAGGGCGATCTCGAAACTCGTCGGCCTCGAGGCCAAGGTGCGCCTGTTCGGGCGCTGAACTCTCTCCGGATGAATATGAACAAAGACGCCAGCAAGACCCGCCTTTCGGTCGTGATCCCCTGCTACAACTCGCAGGACTGGATCGGTCGCGCCATCCAGTCCGCGCTTGATGCCGGCTGCGACGATCTCATCCTGGTCGTGTCCGACGATGGCTCCACCGATGGCTCGGCCGAAGCGGTGCGCGCCTTCGGCGACCGGGTGATCCTGCTCTCTGGTCCCAACCGCGGCGCCTGCCATGCCCGCAATGCCGGCATGGAGATCGCCAAGGCGAAGGGCGCAACCCATGTGCTGTTCCTCGATGCCGACGATTACCTCGAAGGCGACGCGCTCGCCGGCGCGGCCGAGGTCGCAGGCCGCACCGGGGCCGACATCATCCTGTCGCACAACCACATCCAGTTCGACGATGGCCGCCGGCTGGAACGCAGGGTCTATTCCGGCCAGGTCACGCCCGAGGACTTCTTCGAAGGCTGGATGACGGGCAAGCATTTCGCCCCGGTCGCGGTTCTTCTGCGCATCGACTTCGTCGAGAAGATGGGCGGATGGGACGAAAGCCTGAGCCGCGCGCAGGATACCGACCTGTTCCTGCGGATGATGTTCGAGCGCCCGGTCATCATGATGAACGACCGCGGCGCCGCGATCTACAACATGGTCAATCCCGGCTCGGTCTCGCGCAATGTCTCGCCCAAGTCGACCGAGGCGCGGATCCGCGTCATCAGCCGCCTCCTTGAGAAGATGAAAGGCACCTCCTTCGAGCCGCTGATGCCGCTGATGCTGCAGCGGCTCTATGGTGTCACCCGCGCTGCCTTCCAGATGAAGCAGACCGAGCTTGGCCGGAAGGGGGTCAAGGTGATGGCCGCCTATGGCTACCGCAAGCATCCCGGCACCCGCAGCCACAGTCTCCTGTCAAGCCTCATCGGGCTCGAGGCCAAGGTCAGGCTCTGGGGAAACTGACCCGCGTTTCGCGCGCGAAACGTCAGGGCGCGTCCTTGCCCCCTGCCCTGGCCGAGACATAGCCGAGGAAGGCCTTCTCGGCCGCGCGCAACCTGGGCCGCCCCGTCGCCACCCAGTAGCCGCGCCAGTCGGCCTCGAGCGCGTAGACATCCCAGCCCGGCGCCAGGCGGCGGGCCTCGTCCAACGCCTCGACCGAGAGCGGCGGCAGTTGCGGGCCGGCCTCCGGCCCTTCCACCACCACCGCGCGATTGGTAAAGCGGATCATGTCGCCCGGCTCTTCGGCGATCGCATAGTCCGGCAGATGATCCTCGGCGATCATCTCGCGCAGCATGGCGCGGAACACCCGGCGGGGGCTGGCCGAGCCGGATTTCTTCAGCAGCGTATCGACCGAGACGCGCCAACTCTCCTGCCGCCCGCAATGCTTGCGGGCGAGCTCATAGATCCGCCGCTCCAGAGGCTTTCTGAGGCGGAAATAGTCTCTGCTCAGCGTCAGGACCGAGCTCGACAGCACCGCGCGGAAGAGCCAGTCCGAGAGCGTCACCGCGACCGAGATCATCCGCCCGCCGCGGGTCTTGCGCACGATCTCCCAGGCCTCGATCAGGCCGAAGCCGCGGGTGACCTCGACGCCGCCGGTGGCAAGATTCGTGGTGATGCGCGTGCCCGCCAACCGCTCGAAGCTTTCGCGCAGGCGCCGGTAGGCATCGCCGCTGGTCTCGCGGTTGGTGGCCACAAGCAGGTCATGGGCGCGCAGCGTCACCGTCCGGCTGACCTGACGGCCCGCGTTCAGCGCCGCCATCAGCTGGCTGATGCAATAGATCAGGATGTCCTTGTCATGGATCGTGGCCAGCCCCTTGACCGAGGGCGTCACCGTGATCTCGACCCCGTTATGGGCATAGGCCAGCACCCGCAGGTCAGGCCTTGTGGCGAGCGAGAAGACGGGGTGTTCCATCGTCGCCATATCGTCCTTCGGCAGCGCATCGAGAATGTCGCAGACGAAGAAATCGCCCGTCGGATGACGGTCGGGCAACAGCCCGGATAGACGCATCAGGGGGCCACCGCCCCCGCCTGCCACAGCTGTCGTCATCGCCTTGCCTGTTCTTTGCGGCACCTCTGACGGGCGCCTGCGGTTCACTGCCCGATCCCGCGACCGTCCCGTTCTCGTGTTTGCCCAAGGCCAAACCGGCGGGATTCGTTTCGTGGTTTCGATGACACCCACGGTAAGGTTATCCACAGCCCCGGTCCAGCATAGCTTTCGGGGGATCGGAGTCACTGGAGCGGGGGTTCAGAGTCGCCCTATCGTGGGTTCAGAGTCACCCAGACTTCACGAGAGCAGAAATGCCCGAAGAGTTCCAAGGTGTTACCCGAAAGAGACCAGGCTTTAACAGATTCAATAACCCATCAATAACAGACAAAAAAATGCGCGACGTCCCGGATGACCACCGGCCAACCCGGTGGAAACCACAGGAATTGCTGAGAAAATAAGGGTTTTGTGCAGGCTTTTCTTCCATGTGACATGTTTTGTGGTAGATTGCCAAAAACAACGCACATGAGGCAATTTTCATGGCAAGGGACGCGGAAGAGCAGCCGCCCTATTTCAACATCTCGCCCGAAGCGGCGCTCTCCGAACTCGGGGCGCCGACGGCGACATCGGACTTTGCGGCGCTGGCCGATGCCTGTGCCCGCGGTCGCGCCGATCTTGCCAGCCGCGGCCTTGGCGAGGAAGGGCGAAAAACGCTGCGCCAGTTCTCGACCTGGGAAATCACCCGCTACCTGATCCCGGTCGCCCCCGCCCATTTCCGCCGGGTGCTGAAGCAGAACCCTGACCTGCCGCAGGGCCGCAGCGAAACCGAAAGCGGGGCGAAGTGGTTCACCCTGGACGAGGTGCTGCGGCTGCGCGCACATTTCGCCGCCGAAGGCTCGCGCGCCAAGGAATACCTGCCCTGGCGGCCGAAGGACCTGCCGGCCAAGATCGTGGCGGTCGCGAACTTCAAGGGCGGTGTCGGCAAGACCTCGACCTGCGCGCATCTGGCCATGTCGGCGGCGCTCGACGGCTACAGGGTGCTGGTGATCGATCTCGACAGCCAGGGCTCGATGACCTCGATCTTCGGCGGCAAGGTCGCCGATGAATGGGGCACGGTCTTTCCGCTGATCGCCCGCCACTACGCCACGCATCTGCGCGCCGAGAACCAGCGGCGGCTTGACCGCAACGAGACCCCCCTGCCCCTCGACGACACGCTGAGCGAGGCGCTGAAGGTCAAGGCGGACAGCCTCATCCAGAAGACCCACTGGCCGAACATTGACCTGATCGGGGCGCAGCTGAACCTCTACTGGGCCGAGTTCCAGATCCCGGTCTGGAGGATGGCGGCGCGTGGCTGGAAGCTCTGGGATGCGCTGTCGGACATCCTCGCCGATGACGGGCTCCTGGAGAGCTACGACATCGTCTTTCTCGATACGCCCCCGGCGCTCGGCTATCTCACGATCAACGGCCTCGCGGCCTCGGACATCCTTCTGGTCCCGGTCGGCGCCTCCTTCCTCGAGTTCGACTCGACGGGCCGCTTCTTCGACATGCTCCACGCCACCTTCTCCTCGATCGAGGAGGGCGAAAACCTGGCCGCCCGGGCCTTGGGGCGCGAGGAGCTGGCCTTCGAATGGGATGCGGTGCGCGCGGTCATCACTCGCTATGACGCGGGCCAGCAGGCGGAACTGGCGGGGCTGATGCAGGCCTATCTCGGCCGGGCGCTGACCCCGTTCCGACAGGATTTCACCGCGCTCATCGGTCAGGCGGGCGAAAGGATCTCGGGCATCTATGAAGCCGACTACCGCGACTTCAACCGGGAGACCTACATGCGCGGCCGCGAAACCTTCGACGAGACCTATGCCGCCTTCAAGAAGCTGCTGCTCGGCTGCTGGCGGCGCGACGAGCTGAAGGCGGAAGGAAAGCTCCTGTGAGTGCCGTAAAACAGTCTCTGATGCAGCCCTTTTCCCCATTCCGCACCGGGAGGTCCCCATGGCCAAGCGCAAACGCCTGACCCCACCGCAGGAAACCTACCTTTCCGCCGGATTAGAGACGAAAGCGATGGGCTCGCCCTTCTCGATGCGGCTCTCGCCCAGCCCGCCCCTCTCGGCCGCGCCGATCGCCCATGTCGCCGCCGAGGCGGCAGCGCTGAACGCCGCGCGCGAGATTGCCGACGAGCTGGAGGCCGCCCGCGCCGAAGGGCGGATGGTGCTGAGCCTGCCGCTCGGGGCCATCGAGTCCGATCACCTCGTCCGCGACCGGCTGGTGCAGGATGACGAGGACATGGCGGCGCTGATCGAGTCGCTCCGCGCCCGCGGCCAGCAGGTGCCGATCGAGGTCGTCGATCTGGGCGCCGGCCGCTATGGCCTGATCTCGGGCTGGCGGCGGCTGGCGGCGCTGCGCCACCTCCGGGCGGAAACCGGCGAGGCGCGCTTCGCCACCGTCCAGGCCCTGCTCCGCCGCCCCGAAAGCTCCTCCGAGGCCTATCTGGCGATGGTCGAGGAAAACGAGATCCGCGCCAATCTCGGCCATTACGAACGCGCCCGCATCGCCGCCCGTGCCGCCGAGATGGGGGTCTATCCGGACGTGCAGACGGCACTCCGCCATCTCTTCCAGTCGGCGAGCCGCGCCAAGCGGTCGAAGATCGGCAGCTTCGTTACCCTCTACCGGGCCTTGGACCCGGTGCTGCGCTTCCCTGCCGCGATCCCCGAGCGGCTGGGGCTGGCGCTTGCGCAGGCGATCGAGGCGGATGAGACCCTAACATCGCGGATTCAGGCCCTTCTGACGCAGGCCGAGGCCACGACCCCCGCCGAAGAGCAGGGCCTTCTCACCCGCGCCCTGCGCCCCGATGCGCCGCCTTCGGAAACTGGTCCGCGCCAGATCGCCCCCGGCCTCTGGCTGCAGCTTGCCGGCTCGCCCAGGAACCGCAGGCTGACGCTTTCGGGTCCGAAGCTCGACGAGGCCCTGCAGGCCCGGCTGGAGGACTGGCTGAAGTCGCAAGGCTGAGCGTTTCGCGCGCGAAACAGGCGTGTCCCTGCCACAGCTTCGGGCAAAGCGCGTGCCGGATCGCTCCTGTCACCGGTTTGTCGGGCTTTTCGCCTTTTCTTCGCCGCAGTCGGCTGGTCAATTCGCCCCGTCCGATTTGACCAGCCGAATTGCCGCCGAAGCCTGAGAGTCCTGATGCCTGCCTCCCCTGCCCTACCTGCGCGCCGCGTCCTGATCGTGGTGGAAAACCTGCCCGTGCCGCTTGATCGCCGGGTCTGGCTGGAAGCGACGACCCTGACCGCGCATGGCTACCATGTGAGCGTGATCTGTCCGACGGGGCGCGGCTGGGACAAGCTCTATGAGGAGATCGAGGGCGTCCATATCTACCGCTATCCCGAGCCGCCCGAGGCGCATTCCGGTGCGGTGGCCTATGCGCGGGAATACAGTTCGGCCCTGTGGCACATGTTCCGGCTGGCGAAGAAGGTGCGGCGCGAGCAGGGTTTCGACGTCATCCACGGCTGCAACCCGCCCGACCTGATCTTCCTTCTCGGCCTGCGCTATCGCCTGTCGGGCGTGCGCTACCTCTTCGACCATCACGACGTGAGCCCCGAGCTGTTCGAGGCCAAGTTCGGCAAGAAGGGCCTCCTCTACCGCGTCATGCTGCTTTGGGAGCGGATGACCTTCGCCACGGCTTCGGTTTCGATCGCCACCAATGAAAGCTTCCGCGACATCGCCATCCGCCGCGGCCATATGGCGCCGGAGGATGTCTTTGTCGTCCGTTCCGCCCCGCGGATCGAGAAGTTCGAGCTGCGCCCGCCGGTGCCCGAGCTGAAGAAGGGGACAAAGACCCTGATCGGCTATGTCGGCGTCATCGGCCAGCAGGAGGGGATGGACCTTCTGGTCGAGGCCGCCGACCACCTGATCCGCCAGATGGGCTACAGGGACGTGCATTTCGCCATCGTCGGCTTCGGCCCCCACCTGCCCGAGGTGGAAAAGGATGTGGCGAACCGCGGTCTGGGCGACTTCTTCACCTTCACCGGTCCGCTTTACGGCGAGGATCTGCTGCGCGTGCTCAACACCGCCGATATCGGCGTCGCGCCGGATCCGAAGAACGCGATGAACGACATCTCCACCATGAACAAGATCATGGAATACATGACGCTCGAGAAGCCCTCGGTGCAGTTTGATCTCAAGGAAGGCCGCACCTCGGCCGGCGATGCCTCGGTCTATGCCAGGGCCAATGACCCGAAGGATTTCGCGGCGAAACTCGCCTGGCTGATCGACCACCCCGAGGAGGGCCGCCGGATGGGGCAGGAGGGGCGCAAACGCGTGTTGCAGAGCCTGTCCTGGGACAGCTCGGTGCCGCATCTGCTGGCGGCCTATGACCGGATATTTGGCCGGATCGCCCGTTCCGGGTAATCTGGCGGCACATTGTTCGTTGCCAGTGGGAGAGCATCGTGACGCTCGAGGAATTTGCCGCAGAGGTTTCCCGCGATCCGCCGAATGCCTATGCGATCGAACGGGGCAGCCATTTCGACGGCTATGCCCGCGCCTGCCGGGACCTCGGGCTCGAGATGCGGCGCCCCGATCCGAAGGAGGCCGGCTTCTATCGGGGCGGGCGGCTGATCGGCGAGATGCGGGGCATGGTCCCGGACCTGACCAGCGACGCGGCGGTGGCGATCTGCAAGGACAAGACGCGCGCGCTCGACCTGCTGAAGGCCGCGGGCGTGCCGACCCCGCGCTCGCAGTATTTCCCGCCTGATACAGGCTATGACGCGGCCTTGCGCCACTGGTCGGAAGGGCAGGGCGACCGCCTCGTCGTCAAGCCGAGCGACAGCTATGGCGGCGAGGGGATCACCGTCGGCGTCGCCGATGCCGACGCCTTCCGGCAGGCCTGGGATCAGGCGCGCGCAAACCTGTCCGACCCCTCGCTGCCGATCATCCTGGAAGAGCGGGTCGACGGGCTCGACGTGCGGGCGATCGTTGTCGAGGGGCGGTTCGTCTGCGCCGTGACCCGGGTGCACGCCCATGTCGTCGGCGACGGGCAGAGCACGGTGACGGAGCTTGCAGACCGAAAGAACGAAGCACGGCGGAAGATTCCCTCGCACCGAGCCCATCCGTTGCAGGTTTCGGCGCAGGGCGAGGTCGTCCTGGCCGCAGGGCAGGTCTGGTTCCTGTCCGGGCGGGCGAATATCCATCAGGGCGGCGAGGCGGTGGATGTGACGGACAGGCTGCCGGACTCGATCCGGCGCATCGCCGAGCAGGCGGCCCTCGCCATCCCCGGCCTGGGTGTCTCGGGCGTTGACCTGATTGCCGATTTCGACTCTGGCGTCGCGAAGGTCATCGAACTGAACACCTCCTGCAACTTCGACCTGCATTACTACCCGGCCCATGGCATTGCCCGGAACCCGGCGCGGGCCGTGCTGGACTGCATGGTTACCCGCGCCGATCGCGGCGTCCTCTACCGCCCGAGACGGCCGAAGGGGCTTGCCGCGCGTCTCCGGCGTCGGTTGAAGCGCCTGTTCGGGGCCGCCTGAGCCCCTGTCTCCGGCCCCGAATCCATCTTGGCCGGGAAGGGTGGGCGGGAACCTGCCAATGCTGAAAACTCGGGCGGAGTCGGGGCCGCCCTGCGCGGGGTTTCGCTGACAACCCCCGAGAATCGCCGCCCTGCATCGGCAAGCCCTCGCGCAAATCGGGACCAGGACCACAATCTGTTGCGAAATTGCGGCTGGAGGGTGGTCTGCACCCATCGGGATGTCGCATAGGCGACGGACCACTGGTGACGGCTTACCCCGTCACGTGTCCCGCGCCCAAGGAGTTCCCATGCGTCTGTCCCCAACCCTGCTCGCCGCAGGGCTGTCGTTCCTGCTCGCTTTGCCAGGAGGAGCGGCCACCCTCTATGTCGCCCCCAAAGGCGCCGTCGCCGCCAAGGCCGTCGCTGACGGCAGCAGGGCGCGCCCCTGGAAAAGCCCCGCTGCAGCGCTGGCCAAGGCCAAGCCGGGGGACACGATCGTGCTTCTCGACGGCGATCACGGCACGCTGGCGATCAAGGACCGCAAGTTTGCCAGGGCGGTCACCATCCAGGCCGAGAACCCGCGCAAGGCCCATCTCGAGCGCATCGCGATCACCGGCACCTCCGGAAACATGGTTTTCCGCAATCTTAGTGTCTGGCCGTCCAATCCCGCCAAGGCCGGGGCGACGCGGGTCGATGCCGGTTTTGCGACCAATGTCACCTTCGATGGGCTTGACGTGCGCAGCGCCTCGACTGCGGCGGGCTATGCCGGCTGGACCAAGGCGCAATGGGAGGGACATGCGCTCAAGGGCTTCCAGGCCCGCGGCGCGGGGGTAACGCTGAAGAACAGCACCTTTACCGGTCTGGGTTTCGGCGTCGTCATGCTGGGCAACGGCGCCACGGTCGCCGGCAACGCGGTGCGCGGTTTCTCGATGGACGGGATCCGGGTCCTCGGCAACAACAGCACCGTGCGCGGCAACCTCATCACTGATGCGGTGCGGATCAACAAGAACCATCCCGATGCCATTCAGTCCTGGGCGCAGAACGGCAAGCCGGTGAAGGGACTGGTCATCGCCGACAACACGATCGTCGAATGGTCGTCGGCGAAGAAAAGTCCCTATCGCGCCCAGTTGCAGGGAATCGGCCTGTTTGACGGCTGGTATGAGAACCTCAAGATCACCGGCAACGATGTCGCGGTCACCGCCTATCATGGCATCGCCGTCTATGGCGGTCGGAACGTGCAGATCACCGGCAATACGGTGGTCAATGCCAAGGGCAACAAGGTGGGTTACCCCTGGATCGGGATTTTCGACAAGAAGAAGGGCCCGCCGTCCAGCAATGTGACCGTCAGCGGCAACACGGCGATGAAATATCTCGGTCTCCCTGACAGGGCCAACAAGGTGGTCTCAAGCGGGAACGGGGTGATCGCCAATCCTTCTGCGACCCTGAAGCCCATCCTCTCGGCCGTGGCATCGGGAACCGCGGTGGCCGTCATCAAGACCGCCGCCACGCCGAGCCAACTGCTGGTCCCGGAGACGGCGGTCATGATGGCCCCCCAAAATGCCATCGGAAATGCTACCGAGGCGATCCTGGCGCGAACGGCGGCCCCGGCCTTTGCCACAGCGGTTGCGTTGGAGCAGAGCGGCGGGCAGGGGGCCGCCTTGAGCCAGGCCGAAGCCGTGGCGGTGCCGCTTCCCGCGGGGCTCTGGCTGATGGCGGGCTCGCTGGCTTTGCTCCTTGGCCTGCGCCGGAACCGGACCGCGTAAAAAAGGCTCTATTCAGGCAGATTTGACAAGGTTTTGCGGGATGACGGGGCGATCCACATCGCCCAGATCCATCCCGTGACAAATCCGCCGAGATGGGTCTCCCAGGCGAGACGGCCCCCCTGCAGCACCCAGAGCGCGAGGTTGAGCAGGACAAGCCCCGCCACCCGGTTCGCTACTGGCCAGAGGGAGGTGCGGGCGCGCCGCGCCTCCTGCCCGTCCCAGGCGAGCCAGGCGCCCGCCAGCCCGAAGAGCGCCCCCGAGGCGCCGACCATGGGTTGGGCGCTCGATGACAGCAGGCCGAAGGCCACGGCCCCGCCGAGGACCGACAGGAGCCAGACGGCCAGGAACCCGCGTGCGCCCGCCTGGTCGATCACGATCGGGCCCAGCACGAACAGGGCCGCCAGGTTGCCGATCAGATGGCCGAATCCGCCGTGCAGGACCGAATAGGTCACGAACATCGAATAGGGCTGGATCGCGTAGTTGGGGCGCCAGTCATGGAGAAGCCCCACCCAGAAGGCGAAGTTCTGGTAGGCGAGCGGACGCCAGCGCGCCGAGCCGAACAGCCCCAGATCGGCGGCCTGCAGAACGAGTTCGGGCAAGGCGAGAAGAACCGCAAGCCAGATCAGGACCGGGGGTGCCCGCCATCCCCGATGCTGCTCCTCCTTGCCTGCCCGCACGCCGTTCTCCTGCCTTAAAGCCCCGGCAGGATACAGCGGCGTGATTCCGCGGCGCTACGGCAAATTCTGGTGATGCGGTTGCAAATGGGGCAGGGGCGGGCGATCATGTTCGCCGGAAAGGAAAAAGGAACCGGGTCGCAATGCGTCTCAAGGATTTCACCAGGTTGCGCAAGGTTCTGGTCTGGGCGAAGCGGACCTGGCTGCGCAAGGTCTGGAAGCTCGACATCGACCCGACCGTCGACATGTCGCTGTCGGCGAAGTTCGACCTGACCCATCCCAAGGGCATCCATGTCGGCGCCCATACCTATATCGCCTTCGAGGCGCGCATCCTGACCCATGACATGACCCGCAACATCCGCCGCCATACGCGGATCGGGAAGAACTGCTTCATCGGCGGGCGGTCGCTGATCCTGCCGGGGGTCACGATCGGCGACAGCTGCATCGTCGGCGCGGGCTCGGTGGTCACGAAATCGGTGCCGTCCAACACCATCGTCGCCGGCAATCCGGCCAAGGTGATCTACAGCGGGGTCGAACTTCTGACCTATGGCCGGATCGACCCGGCCAACAAGCCGCGCAAGGATGCCGTCCTGGTCCGGGCGGCCGAGTAGGCCTTTGCGGGCGGTCCTGCTTCTTCTGCTTCTGGTTCTCCTCGCAGGCGTGCTTTGGGCCGCAGGCCGCGCTGCGGGGCTTTATGCTGGCGAGCCGTCCGCGCCGGCGCATCGGATACCCGATCAGGCTGCCGTTCCCGGCGAGGGGCCCTTCCGCATCGTGGCGCTTGGCACCAGCCTGACGGCGCGGGGCGACTGGCCCGACCAGCTGGCACAGGCGCTGTCAGACTGTGCGGGGCGGCCGGTGACGGTCGAGCGGGTCGCAAAGGCAGGTGCAGGGTCGAATTGGGGGCGGGAGCAGGCGGCGGCGGTGCTTGCGCTGGCGCCCGACCTTGTCCTGATCGAGTTTGCCATCAACGATGCCGATCTGCGCGACGGCGTGTCGCTGGTCCGGGCGCGCGATAGCCATCTGGCGCTGATCGGCGCGCTTGAGGACGGGCGGCCGGCCCTTCCCTTGATGCTGATGACCATGAGCCGCGCGGAAGGTTTGCGCGGGCTCATGCGGCCCTGGCTTGGGGCGTATCATGCCCAGTATCGCGATCTGGCGGCAGGGCAGGGACTAGGTCTGATCGACCTGGCGCCGCTCTGGGCGGCCGCCCTGGCCGCGGGGCGGGGGGCAGAGCTTCTGCCCGACGGCCTGCATCCGACCGACGCGGCCGTGGCGGAGATCGCGCTGCCGGTCATGGTCGCCCAGATCGGCCGGCTCCTGCCCGGTTGTTCGTGAGGTTTCGCGCGCGAAACGCCGTGCGCGGTTCTCAGTTCGGCACGTAATCCGGCAGTTTCTTCAGCGCCAGTTCCATGAAGCGCTGCATGCGGGCATCGGCATCGGCCTCGGTTTCGCCCTGGCCAAGGGGCGTGACGAAACGCACCAGCGCGCCGTCGGCGCGGCCCATGGTCAGGCTGTCCCAGACGACCGAAGCCTTGGCCTTGTAGTCGTTGGTCATGCGCTTGCCGCGCTGTTCGAACCAGTAATAGACGATCTGCTTGGACAGGCCCTTCTGGATCACCGCGCGGTTGACGTCGAAGCTGCCATAGGCGGTGCCGGGGATGTCGACCTTGTAGGGCTCGATCGAGAAGACCTCCCATCCGCCCATGGGCAGGCAGACCTCGGGCGAGTGGATGCCCTGGCCCTCGGTCAGCTTGTCGTAATAGGCGACGAAGAAGTTGACATAGCCGGTCTCACCCGGCGCGGCATAGGAGGCGTTGATGTAGTCATCCGCCGCCAGGACCCGGGCCACGTCCGGGGCAAGCTCGCTCGAGGCACCCGACCAGGGGCCAAGGTCGCGCGGGAACAGCATGAAGGCCTCGCGCGTCGGCTCCACCCGCTCGGGGCGCGGCACCAGCACATAGGCGGCGGCGACGGCGGTCGAGAGCACGGCGGCGGCAATCAGCCCCTTCGAGGCGGTGATGCCGAGGACGCGCGCCGCCTGGGGGCCAAAGCCCTGGAAGTCGAGGTCGATCGTGTCGGCCAGCGATTTCGGGTTGGGGGTCAGCCGCTGCAGGCCCATTGCCATGACGAACAGGATCGCGACGCAGAGAAGGAAGATCACCCAGCCTTCGAAGAAGTGCAGGAAGCCCTCGGCCTGTTCGATGCCATAGCTGTTGACCAGAATCCCGATCACGCCGATCCGGACCGAGTTCATCAGCACGGTCAGGGGCGCGGCCGACAGAAGCAGCACCGCCTTGTGCCACATCGGACCGCGATAGAGGATCGAGAACAGGTAGGAGAAACTCAGGATCGGGAAGAGGTAGCGCAGCCCCGAACAGGCCTCGGCCACCTGCAGCTTGTAGATGCCCAGGTCGATGACATTTCCTTCGAGGAAGACCGGAACGCCTGCCAGCTGCACGAACCAGACGCCGAGCTCCGACGAGATGCCTTGCAGGAAGATCGAGAGCTTCCAGTAGACGAACTGGGGCAGGGGCAGCATGAAGACGAGATGCACGACCGGCAGGAAATGCCGCTTGCCCTGCGCCCAGCCGAATCCGGTCAGCATCACGCCGCCGACCCAGAGGATCAGGGCATAGGTGACGATGTCGGGGATCTGGACAAGGTTGCCGAAGATGCCGAAGACCAGCGCGAAGAGGATGAGCAGGATCCCCGGCCGGCGATCCGCCGGCGTGCCGGGCGGGGCAGGGGGCGTCATCCGCAGTTCGCGCAGGAACAGGTAGAGCGAGATCAGCGGGATCAGCGGCCCATGGCTGTATTCCGGCGTCGCCCAGGCCTTGCCGAGCGAGATGAAGCCGATCCAGTAGACAGGCAGGGCCGAGACGATCAACAGCGCCAGCCAGAACAGGCCGGCCGGGTTCAGCGCAACGCGCGAGGCAAGGCCGAGGGTCTTCGACGAGGGGGCGGAGACGGACATGCGTTACCCTGTGAATGCGCAAGACAAAGGCGCGTGAAAATATGGTCGCCGCCTCCCCCCGGATGGCTCGGGAGGAAACTACACGGAATTGCGGCCTAAATTAATCATCTCTGCGTGAAATTTCGAGGCATGGGGCGCCAGGAAACAGCTTGTCGACGCAGCGGCGTCGTCAGAAACTGCCCCGGACCCGGCGCTTCAGAGCCCGCACCAGCCGCTTGAACGAGAGACCGGCAGGTTCGGGTGGCTTTGGATTGATCGGTTCGGACAGCACCTCGGGCCAGAGGCGCAGGGCTATCTCGCGATAGATCTCGTGGTCGAGGCCGATCCGGTGACGGGGATCGGTGGCCAGCATTGCCTCCAGTGCCTCCCGGTTGTTGAAGGGGGTGAAGACCTCCTGCGCAATGTCCCATTCGAGTTGGCTCTGTGCCTGCCAGCCGCCCAGTCGGTTCTCCCAGTAGAAGAGGTCGAACAGGTTGATGCCCGACGTTTCGGCCGCCTGCACCGCCTTCGCCAGCCAGTTTTCCACCGCCTCGCGCAGGAAGGGCAGCCTGTCCCAGCCGGAATAGCGGCGCAGGAAGAAATCCGTGTCAGCGTCAGCTTCGGGCACGCCGGAGGGATAGTAATAGCAGCGCCCGATCTCGGAACAGTTGCCCTTGATCGCGACCCGGTCCTGCGGCAGGCCCTTCAGCATGCCATGGGCGATCTGGCCCCAGTCGTCCATGTGGCTCGGGGCGGTGTTGCTCTCGTAGATGGAGGCGAAATCGGCGGGGGCTTCGGCGCGGCAGTCGATCAGGTGGTGGGTGAGGCCGAGCTTGCCGAGCAGGCGGCGCGGAACCTGGATATCGGCCGATTGCTCGTCGAGCTTGCGGTAGCGCAGCGTGTAGAAATACATCCCCGCCGCCTCGCCCTTCGTGGCGGCCAGCAGCGTGCGGGAATCGAGACCGGCGGTGAGCGGGAAGGCGAGGGGGCCGCGGCGGGCCATGCCGGCGATCGACTGGCTCAGGATCCGGGCGATCCTGTCGGCCGCCTCGGGTAGGGTGCGCGGCTGCAGGGTCGCAAAGGGCCAGTAGCGGATCTGTGCCAGATCGGCGGTGCGCAGATAGTGGTTCGGCACCAGCTGATGGACATCCTCGTAAAGGCCGGTGCCGCAGGGCAGCCAGTGCTCGCGCTTGTTGCGCACGTAATCCGAGGCCCAGTAGTCGCGGGCACGCGCCCCGGGGGTGAGCGGCGCCACCAGCCCGAGGATCGGCGGGGACGATCCGATCGCCAGATGTCCCTTGTTCTGGCGGTAATAGACCGTGCGCAAGCCGCAGGGATCGTGGAAGACCGAGAGCCCGTCCGCACCGAAGACCAGGAGCACGAAGCGGCCGGACAGGCGGTGCAGCCCGCGAGCGAGGGCCGCAGGGTCGAGGCCGCCTGCCGCGAGATCGGACAGGATGTCGCGGTCGCTCGCTTCGGGGCGGTCGGGATCGAGGACAAAGCCCAGAAGGGCCAGTTGCGGACCGGTTTCGCCTTCGAGGACAGTCAGCGGCAGGTTGGGATGGCGGTAGAGATGCCAAGCGCCCAAGCTCGCCTGCTGCAGGGGAGCAGGCGGGGCCGGAAGCGGGGCATCGGTCAGCAGGAACTGCCGGCGAAAGCGCAATTCGGGCGGCACGACAACTCCATCCATGGCCAGCTTCGGCAGTGGCGGCCCGGCTCAGGGGGTAAAGTCGAAGCTCCGGGCGATGGTGATGTAGAACAGCGGCGAGGTGGCGGTGCCGCCCATGCCGTCTTCCTTGTAGGTGCGGTAGCTGACGCCGGTGTCGAGGTTCCAGTCGGGCGTCAACTGGTAGTAGTAGCTCGCCGTCAGGCCGCTGCGCCAGCTCGCATCCGAGGATTGCGTGCCGTCCGCCTGGGCATAGGTGGCGGTCAGGCCGAAGCCCGAGACCTGGTTGATGCTCTGCCGGTAGTTCAGCGCCACCAGCGAGGAGAGGCTGGTTTCGTCGGTGTTCCAGGTCGTGACCTTGCGCGCCAACTGCGCCGACAGCGTGCCGGTCGGCAGTTTGCGCCGCCAGTTCAGGCTGCCGATCGGCTCGACATTGCCGAATTCGGGGTCGGTGAGGCCGAACGTGAAGGACAGGCTGCCATCGGGCAGCTCCAGCGAGCGGCCGAAGACCAGATCCGTCCGCTGCGCGCCCTCGGCATCGGTCAGGAAGGCAAGATCGGCGGTGATCGCGCCGTTCGGCATGTCGAGCGTGTAGCCGAGATTGCCGACGGGCTTGTCCACCGTGTCGTCGGGCGAGCCGATTTCTTCGGTGTTGATATGGGTCAGACCGATCGAGCCGTTGACCGTGGCCCGGGCCGAGACATCGTATTCGAAGCCGACCGTGCCGAGGGTGGTCGTGCGATAGGTCTCGACCGAATCCTGTGCATCATAGGTCGAATAGCGCAGCGAGGCGGTGGCGCGGGCCACGTCGGACAGGCGCAGGAAGGCTTTCACGCCGGCATAGGCCCGGTTGTAGTTGTAGAGATCGGGATCGACCTGCCCTGAATAGTCGATGCCGCTGGTGCCGGCCGACAGGTTGAAGCGCAGCGGATCGCCTTCGTTGGTCTGGAGCACGATGCCCGCCCCGTAGCTCGTGCGCGTGCCGTTGCCCTGCAGGTTCTGGAAGTCCTCGGGCAGAAGGATGTCACCGTTTTCGTCGATGAAATCCTGCAGCGTCAGCGTGTCGATACTGCTCTGGACGTAGTTGGCGAAGACCGACAGGTCGGCATTTTCGCCGTTGCGGCTATAGGTGAGGTTGAAGCGCGGATCGGCGAAATCCCATTCGGTTCCGTTGGTATCGGGGGTGTTCTGAATCTGCAGCGCGCCCGACACGCCGAAATTCAGCTTCTCGATCTCGCTGTCCTTGGTGATGCCGAAGGACAGCGTCGTGGTCGAGATGGTGCTCGATCCGAGTTCGGGATAGTCGAGCTGCAGGTTGCGGCCCGTCTCCAGGCGTTCCGAAATCCCGAGCCGCATCCGCAACGCATCGATCTGATCCTGTGCCTGTGCGATCACCGGCAAGGAAAGAGCGCCCAGAAGAAGGACGCGCGTTGCTGACTTCTTACCCACCTGCACCTCGATTTATTGTTTTTATTCTTGGACTTGATTCTATTCGAACAGTCGTCGTGTCGGAATAACGATCACGTCTCCCTCTGTGACGACGGTATCGAAACCTGCTGCCGTCCCGGCCTTCTCGACCTGAGTATAATCGAAATTGTAGACGGATGTCCCGCGCCGAAGCTGGATGCGCTTCTTGGCGGCGAAATTCGTCATGCCCCCCGATTGCGCCAGAACCTGAAGGAGCGTCGTGCCCGGCTCGACCTTGAGCTTTCCGGGATTGGAGAATTCGCCCATCAGGAAGATGTTCACGCCGGGCGCCTCGGCGGCCGGACCACCCGCGGCTTTCGGGGCCGCGAGTTCGGCGATGCCCACATAGACGGTCGGCGCCGCGGCGAAGTTCGGGGTCAGTTTCTGGGTGATCTCGGCCTGCACGGCATCGAGTCCGCGCCCCCCCGCCTGGACAAGGCCCACCAGCGGCAGCGCGATGGTGCCGTCGGGCAGCACGAGCGTCTCGCGGTTCAGCGACGGATCCTCGAGCACCTCGATGCGCAGCACATCACCGGGCTTCAGCGTATAGCCGGTCTGGGCCGAGGCCGAGGTGACGGCCATCAGGAAGCCCAGAAGGGCGATCACGTATTTCATGGTCCAGCTCCTTCGGACATGACGGTGGGGGCAGAAAAGCCCCGCCGTCCGATCCCCCATCTTCTTACTAGCCGGTTTGGATCGCAAAAGAAGCCCTCACGGTTCGATAATTACAAGTCGGTGGGGAATCGTAACGGCCTTGCAACAGAATGCTCCCTATTGGGGGATAATGCGACAAAACAAGGATAATCCGCCGGATTTGCGCCCAATTTCCGCCATTGGAAATGTCTACCGCTTGTCTCATGCGATCCCGGACATGTGCTGGAATCGGGGGCAGATACAGGCTGGAAGGCGGGCTGAAGGATGGGGAAAACCGATCGGAAACGGGGCTGGCTGGGCCGGTTCCTGAATGGCAGCGAAGGCAGTGTCACGGTTGAATTCGTGCTGTGGCTGCCACTGTTCCTGGCGCTGATCCTGGTCACCGCGGATGCCTCTCTGGCCTTTACCCGGCAGTCGAACTTCTGGACGGTCTCGCGCGATACCGCGCGCATCGTCTCGCGCCACGGGCTCGATACCGGTGAGGCCGAGCGCTATGCACGGCGCCAGGCCCGCTTCGGCGATTACACGCCCGATGTCTCGGTCCGGGTCGACAAGATCGCCTCGACCGTCACCGTCACGATCACCGGCGATGCCCAGAAGCTTGCGCCCTTCGGTGTGCTGGGGCTGGCGCTTGGCAGCACGGTTTCCGCCCAGGTGACGCAGACGCTCGAGCCCATCTGATGGCTGGCCCGAAGGCCAGCCTCGGGGCCGCGCGCCGGTTCGGTCGCGAAGAGGCCGGGGCGGGCACGGTCTTTGCCCTGTTCGGCATCACCATCTGCCTGATGCTGGCGGGAATGGCCGTCGATTACAGCAATGCCTGGCGCCAGCGCGAGATATTGCGCCTGTCCGCCGATGTCGCGGCCCATGCCGGGGCAGGGATCCTGGCCCGCGGCGGCACGGCGGCCGGGGCCATGGTCGCGGCGAACACCGCGATCGAGCTGAACACGCCGAAGGAAAAATACGGCCGCGTCCTTTACGACGCCATCGAGGATATCCGGCCCTTCCATTACGACCTTGCCTCGAACCGCGAGATGCTGAGCGGCCCGATCAACGCGATTTCCGTCCGGCTGGAGCGCAATGAGCGGGTCCGCAACCCCGTGCCGACCTTCCTCCTGCGCCTGATCGGGCAGGATGACTGGAACATCGCGGTAGAAAGCGTCTCGGCCGTGGTGCCGACCGAGCGCTGCCAGAGCAGCGAGGGGGTCTTTGCCCATGGGCAGGTGACGTTGTCGGGCAAGTCGATGGTCGGCAAGGAGGTCTGCCTGCACAGTCAGAAGTTCGTGGCGCTGCAGCAGCCCTCCTCCTTTGCCGCCGATGCGGGGCTGAGCATGCCCGACATGGGCAGATGTGTCGGCTTCTGCGATGATTCCTCGAGCCCGGGCTACGATGCGGCCGCAGCCTCGGTGAATCTGGTCATGCCCGAGACGGCGGCGTTCATTCAGGAACTTGCCGATAGTTTGGGCGACCCCAAGAAGCAGTCCGCCGCCGAGACGGAGTTCTTCGCCGCCCATCCGCTGGCCGGCGATCTTGCGGCGCTCGACGAACTGGGGGTCGACACGACCAAGCTGAAGACCGGCGATGTCGTGCCGCTTTCGGCCACGCTGTTCCAGCGCGCCCGCAGCCTGCCGGCCGGGCTGGTCTACAATGTCACCTGCGGAACCGAGGAGGGCGCGGTGCTGCGCATCGGCCTTTCGGCCGAAGAGGAGGAGGCGGCGCTGATGGCCCCCGACAGCATGAGCGCCGAAGAGATGGCCATGGTGGGCGAGGAGGGGGTCGATGGCACCCTTGCCAAGACCGTGGCCGAGACGGCTGCGGACAGGGCGCCGGAGGGCACCGACCGCGTCGTGATCGCAGGATCGGTGCTTCTGTCGAATTGCGCCTTCCATTTCACGCCCACGGCCGAGATTCGCGACGCCCTGCTGATCTCGACCCGGACCGGGCTTGATGCGGTGCTGACCGCCGCGGAGGGCGCGGTGGCCGGCGACGAGGCGCTGGCCTGCCGTGCCAGCCGCCAGTCGGTGATCATGGCGCTTGGCTCGATGACGGTTCCGGCCGGCTTCACCGCCTCGAACGCCAGTTTCGTGGTCGCGGGGTCGGTGCGGATCGGAGGCCTGCCGGAGGGGCAGCCGGCCCTGCACCGGGGGCTGGCCATCCATTCCGGCGCAGAGGTGCAGTTTGCCGGCGCCCATTCCTTTGACTCCTGCGGATCGGGCTCGGCGACACTGCTGCCGACGCTGGATGTCATCAAGTATGTCATTCCGACCCAGACCTTCGTTTCGCAATAGGGCCCTGCGGATGAATGCACGTGCAGCATTGCAAGGCTTGCCCTTGGCGTCGGCTTTGGTGAAGCATGGCGGCAGCGGCCCCAGCCGTCCCGTGATCCGACACAACAAGACCCGACCCGGAGAGTGCGCATGACCACCCCCAAGGCCCATAAGCCGCGCCTGACCCGCGGTCAGCGCTTCCTGCGGCTTCTGGGGTCGATCTTCGATCCGCGGGCGATCGGTCACATGGCCAAGATCGTGAACTTCTACAACACCACCCATGTCACCGAACTGCGGCAGGCGCGGCGGGGATCCGGGCTCCATATCAGCCCGACGGCGAGCTTCGCCAATGGCCGCAACATCGAGATCGGCAACCGCGTCCATATCGGCGCGGGCTCCTTCGTCTGGGCCGGCCCCGGGCGCGGACGGATCATCCTGGGCGACGACGCGCTGATTGCGCCGGGCGTGATGCTGACGGCGGCGAATTACCGCTTCAACGACGGCAGCCCGATCAATGACCAGGCGATGGACGAGGCCGATATCACCATCGGCCGCGATGTCTGGCTGGGCTATGGCGCAGTGGTTCTGGCCGGTGCGTCGATCGGCGACGGGGCGATCGTGGGGGCGGGGGCGGTCGTGCGCGACAGCATTCCCGCCGGGGCGATCGTGGCGGGCAACCCGGCCCGCGTCATCGGCCAGCGGACGATCCGCACGGGCGACGTGCATGTCATCGCCCAGGGCGCGGTGGCCGACCGGGATCTGCTGCGGCTGATCGCGGATGAGGTGAAGATAGATCCGGCGCGCCTTGACCTGCCGCTGGACGAGGCCGGTATCGACAGTTTCGACCTGATCTCGCTGCGCATGGCGATCGAGGCGCGGCTTGGCGTCGGCATTCCAGACCGCGAATGGGCCGGAATAGGCTCTGTTTCCGACATTGCGCGCCTGCCGAGCCTGGCGGGCGGCGCCAAGGCCGCGGCCCCTGTCCGCGCGGCGGAGGCGGTCCCGTCCGCACAGGTCCGGCTGGCCCCGGCCCAGGTGGCCTCGGGCAAGGCGCAGCGGCATTACATGCTGAACATGCCGCAGATGGCGCTGTCGGGCCTGGGCGAATCCTGGCTGTTCAAGGAATTGGGCGACATCCACTGGGCAATGATCACCGCCTTCCTGCAAAGCCCCTCAAGCGGGATCGCCGACGAGACCGGGGATCGTCTCTATGCCACCTTCACCCGGATCCTGCTCGAGGCGACGCCCAGCCTGCGCGGCTTCCGCGAGAATGACCTGTTCGACATTTCCTCCTCGCTCGAACGCTATGGCGCGGGGATGTTCTTCGGGCTTCATCACGTCAACGGACCCCAGGCCACCTGCCGGGCGCGGACCATGTCGACCTTCGCCAAATATGGCGAGCGGGGCGAGAATACCTCGCTCATCAAGGGCACGCCGCTGATCCCCAACCCCGAGGCGCTGCCCTCGCTGGACACACTGCCGGAGTTCGGCGCCGAATACCGCACCCGTCGCGCCGCCGATCCGGGTCCGGCGATCTTCGAATGCGATTACGAGATCCTGCCGCCGCATGACATCAACGGCGTGGGGCTTTTGTATTTCGCCGCCTATCCGACGGTCTTTGACCTCTGCTTCGAGCGGTTCGAGGGCAAGGGCTTCCTGCTTGGACACAGCACGGTCAGCAAGGACATCCTCTATTTCGCCAATTCCGAGCCGACCGAGACCCTGGTTTTCCGTCTGCACGCCCGCGAGATGGAGGACGGTCTTTTGCTCCACACAGCCTCGCTGTCGCGCAAGAGCGACGGCAAGCGCATGAGCGAAATCACCAGTCTGAAGCGGCCGCTGGTCTAACGATTTTTACATAATATTGCTTATCATACTTTAGCGGGGCATAGGGACAGCAAGCAGGACCGATCAACCACCCTGCTCTGCAGGCCTCAACAGCGCAAATGGCCCGATGCCGGCTCTTTGAAGCTGGGTGATCGCGTTCCTCAGGGTTTCTTCCTGGCCGTGCAGCAGGAACGGAAAGTTCCTGTGCGCCACCTCCTCGATGGTCATGTTTGCCGCGATATCCGCTTCGACCCTGGTCATGCCCTGCACCCACCAGTCGCGCCACGCGAACCCGGCCTGTATGTTCCAGGGCAGAAAGACGAGAAAGAAGATCGCGGCAGTATTCATCATGAAGCGTCGCATCGGCACGGGACCGAAGAGTTCCAAGGCACAAAACGCCGCGAGGAGAGGCATCACTGAAAAGATCGCGTAGCGGTCCGGCATCCGGTAGGGATAGGTGCCGCGCGCTGCCGCGATCAGCACGCCCAAGGCCAGACCGGCCGCGATGAATGAGGCGAGTCCGAATGCGCGCCCGCCCGTTGCCCGCCAGTTGCGCAGGAACGCGACCAGCGATGCCGCCCCGCCGCCAAGGCAGACCAGGACGGCCAGGACGGCGAGGGGACGCTGGAAAAAGATCGATCCTGCACCGAACGCCATGGCAAAGTAGGCATTCGCGGCATGAACAAACTGCGGCCAGTTGGCCAGTGGCGGGGACCACGACGGTTTGACATAGCCGACGAAGTATAGGGCAGACGAAAGCACGGCAAGCAGCGCGCCCGCGAACATGACGCGACCGGTCCGGCGGGCTTTCGGGCCGTTGTTCCTGACCTCGTAAATGCCCGTCAGGATTGCCCAGGGAACCATGGAACAGGCCGTGACTATTCCATTCGCCCCGGAAAGCGGCAGCAGGCAAAGACTGACCGCTGCAATCAGGCTGTCGCGAAATGCCAGTGTCGGTCCTTGGCGCAGGATCACGAAGAGCAGAAGTCCCGTCAGGAAAATCGACCAGACGAACTGGATCTGCCAGCCCCAGAGCAGGTTTTCCCAATGGCCGAGGTTGAGCAGGGCGAGAGGGAAGATGACATCAGACAACCGGATGCCACCCCTTGCCTTGACCATTGCCTGAACGAGGAGAAGGGAAAGCCACACCATGAGGCCCTGGCTGATCACCATGCCCGAGCGGAAATCCCCGGTCAGCCAGAGCGCGCAAATATAGATCAGCCTCTGGACAGGCAGCCGATGTTCATTGTTCTGGGACCAGAGCCATGAAAGGAGATCCGGTTCGTTCCCTGTCATTGCCGGGACCATGAAATAGTCCTCGTGCATGCCGATATTGGGTACCCAGGCGATCATGCTGATGATCAGCATGCCGAACAGGATGCCTGTGACCAGATGGACAGCGAGCTGTGCCGTTTCCTCCTGCTTCACTTTCGGCCCTCTGACCTGCGGGCGATATCCCGCACCGGTGCGTAGGGCCCTGCCCCGAACCAACGGGCCCGCAATATGTCCACGAGCACCGAGGCGTATCCCTTGCCGACCTTCAGGAGCTTGAAGGTCGAAGAGCCCATGTCGAACGACCGGTTGATCCAGGAAATAGGCACTTCGGCCACGGAGTATCCCATCAGGATCGGCTGTAATCCGGTCTCTGCGTTGATCGAGAACCCTGGCGAGGTCAGCACGAGGCGCTTGGCGACGTCACGCCGGAAAAGCTTGAGGTTGTTCGTGACATCCCGGAACTGACGCCACATCAGGATCGCCGCGAGCAGGTGAAATCCGCGGTTCGAAATGATCTTCATGATCGGGTAGTTGAGCAGGATGCTGTGACGCGAGAAGCGGCTTCCGACCGCGACATCGGCCCCCGACGCCGCGGCGTCAAACAGGTCGCGCACCTCTGGCAGAAGGTGCTGGAAGTCGCAGTCCATGGACAGGATCCAGTCCCCGGTTGCGGCATTCATCCCGTCCGTGATCGCGCGTCCCACACCGTTCGGCGGGCTTCGATAGACCGGACGAATACGGGGATCCCGAGCCGCGTAGCCAGCAATGACCTCTGCCGTCCTGTCGCGGCTATTGTCATCCACGGGGATGATCTCGTGGATGTAGTCTCCGTAAAGCTCGAGCAGCCGGTCGATCAGCGGACCGATATTCATTTCCTCGTTGTGGCACGGAACCACGATCGAAACCTTGCCCTTGAGTGCCGCATGGTCGCAAAGCATCGGGCTCGCCACCATCTGACGCCGCGGCGGCTTCTGGGCATGAAGCAGGATCGTCCCGGCGAACAGTTGCACCACCGGGGTATTCTCGGCGATGATCGATATGTTGCGCAGGGCGCGGATCATCCAAGGGGTGAGAGGGGCATAGACGAAGTCGGTAAAGACCGAGAACACCCGGATGAAACCGACTTCGGAAAACAGTTCGTAGAGGACAGTCCGGCTCAGCAATTCGCGGCTGTCCCGCTTCCCGAAGATCCGGCTGGTCAGCCGCCGGAGTTTCAGCCAGGGATTCCACGGATTGCTCTCGAAGAACACCACCTGGCCGCCGGGCACGAGCAACCTGTGAACAAGGTCCAGAGTGGCGGCGACATCCTTGGCGTCCAGCATGTCGAGCCCGACGGCGCAGTCGAATTCTCCGCCATCGATATCGATGCCATCCCCTGCGACGCGAAGGATATCGACGGAGTCCGGGAGCGGCGCCTCGTCCCCATGGGGTGGGTTGTCCCGGAACGACAGGGCCACGATCGGGTTTTCGCCACGTGTTACAGCCGCGAGCTTCCGCGTGAATGCCAGATCGCCGCATCCGAAATGAAGGATCTTCTGGCCAGGCGTGAGGTGAACGAGATGGCGCACGGCCTGTGCCCGCCAAAGCAGGCGCTCTTCCCCGATCGGATCCCGCTCGACCCGATACCGATCCCTGAACTCCTCTCGACCCGCAAGCGTGTCATTGGACGTGATGCGCACTGGCATCCGGGCCCGGAACGATTCAGACACTGGCTCCATCTCCCCTGGGCACCGATCCCTCTTCGTCGCCGATGAAGTTCTGCACCTTCCTCGGCAACTGCGGTGAAAAGACAAAATGCCGGCGCAGCAAGAAATTCCACGCCAGGATGAGCGGTGTTGCGACGATCTTTGCCACCAAGGGGGACAGGCCCAAATGCACCATGCCAAGGACCAGGAGTATGGTCATTCCCGCACCGGTCGCCGCCACCGTGGCCAACATCGCGAATTCGGTCACGAACCGGCGCCGCCCCCCCCGGAAGGCCACCAGTCGGGACAGGATATAATTCGTGATCGTCCCGGCCAGGAAGCCCGGGATCAGAGCCAGCACGTAGCCATGCGGAAGCAGCGCGATGAAGACGGCAAGATCAACGAGGAAGGATATGCCGCCGACAAAAAGGTAGAGAACGAACTGGAGAAGCGCCCCATGGCGTGAAGACAGCATCGGACTGCCAAATCGCGTCGCAGAATTACCGCCGCGCGAGACATGCATCGGCAATCTCGCGAATAATGGCTGGGACGTCGTGCTTCACGCTCCAGGCAGGAAAATGTGCCCTGAACTTTGAGACATCGCTGATCCAGAAGATATGATCGCCAATGCGAGCCTCATCGAGGTAGGTCCAGTCGAGCTTTTTGCCGACGTAGGATTCCGCGAAGCCAATTGCTTCGATCATGGAACAGTTGGACCAGATTCCCCCGCCGATATTGTAGACTTCGCCAGAGCGTGGGGCCTGGACAAACTCCCAGAAGGCCTCGACCAGATCGTGGGCGTGAAGATTGTCGCGGACCTGCTTCGCCTTGTGGCCGAAGATCCGGTAGGGCAAACCGTCGACCACCGCGCGGACGAGATAGGCGAGAAAGCCGTGAAGTTCCGCCCCGGCATGGGCAGGGCCGGTCAGGCAGCCTCCGCGAAATGCGGCCGTCGGCATGCCGAAATAGCGGCCATATTCCTGGACCATGATATCGGCCGCAGTCTTGGACGCTCCGAATACGCTGTGCAGGGTCTGATCCACACTCATCGATTCATCTATGCCCAAGGCCGAGTATGGGTGCGAAGGATCGACGACCCATCGCGTTTCGTTTTCAACGAGAGGCAGCCGGTTCGGGGTGTCGCCGTAGACCTTGTTCGTGCTGGTGAAGACGAAGGGGGCATTCGGGCAGTGCCTGCGCGCGGCCTCCAGCATGTTCAGCGTTCCGACGGCGTTTACGCCGAAATCGACCTGGGGGTCGCGGGCCGCCCAATCGTGAGACGGCTGTGCGGCCGCATGGATGACGGCATCGACAAAGGTCCCATACCGCGCAAACAGCGCCTCTATCGCAGCCCCATCCCGAATATCGACGGAAACATGGGTATATCTCTTCAGATCACGTTCCAGCTTTTGCCGATTGGAGCTTGTGCTTGCATCCGCGCCGAAGAATTGGCTGCGCATATCGTTGTCAATGCCGACGACATCCCAACCCTTTTCATGAAAAAAACGAGCCGACTCCGAACCGACAAGTCCACCGCTGCCGGTAACAATGATCAGTGACATATCTTGACCTCAAATCCCGGATTTTAGCGTAAGTCATGTCCGGTATCATGTCACGAAAACTCGGCAGCTGTTCGTCCCTGCTCAACACTGCATCCGCGATGGCGGCGTTGGTTTCGCAGAGATGACCTATCATGGGACGAGGCGTGCTCGCGGCAGGCGCCTGCCGTCATTTCCGACCCGCGCAGCTAGGCGCTTAGCGCCATGCCCATCCCGCGATCTGTCCCAGGAGGTCGCCGTCCTGGCGGCCTGCTGTGATGCCTATTCATCACCTGTCACCGACTGACCCGACGAAGAGCGGGATGAGGGGTGTTGGATGATGACTTGAGGCCCATGTTCGCCTAAAGAGGTCTTGGGGGGCAGACAGCATCGGGGAGATGCTATGTCCTTGTCCTATCGTCGAGAGATTGACGGCCTGCGCGCGATCGCCGTTACCTCGGTCATTCTCTATCACGCCGGTCTTGCCCAAGTGGGGGGCGGCTATATCGGCGTCGACATCTTCTTCGTGATCTCGGGCTATCTCATCACCACGATCCTGGTGTCCGAGGCCGAAGCGGGGCATGTCTCCATCGTCCGCTTCTACGAACGGCGGGTCCGGCGGATCCTGCCGGCGCTCCTCACCGTGATCCTCGCCACCCTGCCCTTCGCCTGGGCCTGGATGCTGCCGGAGCAGTTGCGCGATTACGGCAAGAGCCTGGTCGCGGTCATGGTCTTCGCCTCGAACATCCTCTTCTGGCGTCAGAGCGACTATTTCGCCCCGGCGGCCGAGGAGAAGCCGATGCTCCACACCTGGAGCCTGGCGGTCGAGGAGCAGTTCTACGTCTTCTTCCCCCTGGTGGTGGCCCTGCTCTGGCGGTTCGGGGCCAGGCGCTTTACCCTCCTCGTCTGGGCGACGGCGCTGGTGAGCCTTGCCGTCAGCGACTGGGCCTCGCGCCATGCGCCGACCGCCAATTTCTACCTGCTGCCGAGCCGGGCCTGGGAACTCCTCGCCGGTTCGCTCTGCGCCCTCTGGCATTTCCGCCATCCGCTCCGCGGCCATCAGGGGCTGGCGGCGCTCGGGTTGGCGATGCTGGTCGTGCCGATCTTTCTCTATACGGCCGAAACGCCCTTCCCCGGCCGATACGCGGTCGTCCCCGTGGCCGGAACGGCCCTGGTCATCCTGTTCGCAACCTCCGGCACCTGGACTGGAAAGCTTCTCGGGTTGAAGCCGATGGTCGGGATCGGCCTCGTCAGCTACTCGGCCTATCTCTGGCACCAGCCGCTCTTCGCCTTCGCGCGGATCCGCACGATAGGCCCTGTTCCGGCGGAACTCATGGCCGCGCTGATCCTGGCCACCTTCCTGCTCGCCGCGCTGAGCTGGCGCTTCGTCGAGCAGCCCTTCCGTGGCCGAGCCCCCCTCTTGCCGCGGCGGAGGCCGCTGTTCGCCTCCATGGCGCTGGCCTCGCTGATCGTCGCGGCGATCGGCACCGGTCTCTGGCGCACCGATGGCCTGCCCTCGCGATTGCCGCCCGAGACCTTTGCCGTGCTTGCCGAGAAGGAGGACAGGGGGATCTATCAGGCCTGCCTTGATGGCCGGCTGCACGGGCTCGCCTTCGAGGATTGCGGGCTGGGGGACGCCGCGCAGCCGAAGGCCGATTTCATCCTGATCGGAGATTCCCTGGCGGGGGCCATTGCGACGGGGCTCGGCCGTGCCGCGGAGCAGGTCAACCGCCGGGGGCTGTTCCTGGCCACCCAGGGCTGTCCCGCCCTTCTCGGGTTGGGCGGATCCTATCCGCCGCGCGCGGGCAGGTGCGAAGAGCTTCAGGACAGGATGATCGGGGTCGTGAGGGAACAGGGCGTGCGCACCGTCTATCTGGCCAGTGCCTGGCGCGCGGTGAGGCCTGCCAATCTGTGCGCGTTTTCCCGCGCGCCCTGCGGGGCGGATCCTGAGGAGGCTGAGGCCTTCCTCAGGAAGCAGGTCTTCGCGACCCTGCATGGGCTGAGCCAATCCGTCGGGGATGTCCATATCATCGGATCGCCTCCCCGCGCCGACTTCTCGCTTCCGGATGCCGTGGCCAAGGGCCTGCTCTACGGCGACAGGTCCGATATCCGGATCGATCGGGCGGTCTGGCACCCGGCCTTCTTCCTCGAGACGCTGGACGCCGCCCGGGGCGAGTTCACCTCCTACATCGATCTCGAACCCAGCTTCTGCGACGGTGACATCTGCTTTCTGTCACGGAATGGAATGCCGCGATTTGTCGATGCGACCCACATGACCCGCAGGCAGGCGCTTGAGCTGGCAGAGGTCCTGAAGCCGAGCCTGCTGGCTGGTCGGGGCCAGTGAGGATGGCAGGGATGACTCAGGGGAAAAGGGGACCGAAGGCGTTGCGTGAAGACTCGGCCCCTGGGGTCCTGTAGGGTCTTCCGGGGGGCAAAACAGCATCTGGGGAGATGCCATGTCCTTGACGTATCGGCGAGAGATCGACGGGCTTCGGGCCATCGCCGTTACCTCGGTCATTCTCTATCACGCCGGTCTTGCCCAAGTGGGGGGCGGCTATATCGGCGTCGACATCTTCTTCGTGATCTCGGGCTATCTC
>NZ_JAKENF010000008.1 GCF_021491355.1 Alitabrizicola rongguiensis
ACCCGACGGCGGAAGTTCTCGTGCACAATCTCCGCGCGGTCCATCAGTTCAGTCCTTCAGACGGCGCTCAGCCAATGTCGAAGCTCACACCCTGCGCCAAGGAAAGCGCTGTCTCCAGCATCCGGAGGCGAGCAGGCAAGCCTGCGCGATTGTGCCTCACTCGGGACGTGCATCTGACCTGAGAGCGGATTTGAAACGACGAGCATCAATCGGACCACGAGACATACATGGTCTTGCGGCGCAAATAGCCTTCGAAGCCATGCTGGCCGTCCTCGCCGCCGAGTCCCGAATTCTTCCAGCCGCAGTGAAAGCCCTGGACCAGTTCCCCGCAGCCGCGGTTGACATAGATCTCGCCGAAGGCCAGATCCCGCGCGGACTGCATGACCCTTCGCAGGTTTCGGGTAAAGACATAAGCGGAGAGACCATAGTCGCTGGCATTTGCCTCGGCCAACGCCTCCTCGAACCCATCGATCACGCGAATGGGTGCGATCGGGCCAAAGATCTCTTCCCGGACAAGCAGGCTGTCGGCCGGAGCCAGCATCACCGTGGGAAGATACCAATGTCCGCGACCGAAAAGGTCGCCGCCAGGACGATTGCCGCCAGTCAGGATCTCGGCTCCTCCTGCTACCGCGCGGCTCACTATGTTCTCGATCTTTTCCAGTTCAGGGCGGCTGACCTTCGGCCCCATGTCGGGGTCAGACATCGGGTCGGCGAGCCTGAGTGCCTTTGCACGGGCGACGAACGCGCTGATGAAGGCATCGGCCAGCGAGCGGTGGACATATATCCGCTCGGCACAGGTGCAGATCTGCCCGCAATTGGTGAAGCGTGAAACGATGGCCGCATCGACGGCGCGATCGAGATCTGCATCCTCAAGGACAATGAAGGGGGCCTTGCCGCCGAGTTCGAGTCGGATCGGCTTCAGTCCGGGCGCCGCGGCGGCAAAGATCTCCCGCCCCGCCCGAACCGAGCCCGTCATCGTGACCAGATCCGTGTCGCGGCTTTCCACGAGATGCTGCCCGACACTGCGCCCCCCGCCGGTAATCACATTGATGACGCCGGGAGGGAAGCCGAGATCATGGGCAATTCGCGCGATCTCGAGACCCGAAAGAGGTGTGATCTCATGGCCTTTGAGGACCACGCTATTTCCAGCAGTCAGCGCTGGCCCAAGCTTGCGTCCGGCCAGGGCAGAGGGGTAGTTCCACGCGGTCAAAGCTGCGACGACACCGTAGGGGACCCGTCGGATCCAGACATCTTCCTCGCGATGATCTGACGGCAGGATCTCGCCCTGGATGCGTCGGGCCTGTTCACCCGCATATTCAAGGAACATCGCAGTGGCGTCGATTTCACCGCGGGCCTGCGAGATCGGCTTTCCCTGCTCTGCAACCACGATACGGGCGAGATGCTCGCGACTGTCCAGAATGGCTGACGCCAGACGCCGAACCATGCGTCCGCGCTCGATCGCCGGACGACGGGACCATTCGGGCTGAGCGCGCCGGGCTGCTGCGATCGCGCGATCGGCATCTGCGATGGTGCCGGCCGGAACCGTCGCAAAGATCTCCTCCGTGGCCGGGTTCTCGACCGCGACCGTGTCGCGCGACTCTCCGTCAGTGAACGTACCGTCGATATACATCTGGAAGTGGGTGACAGACATTCATTCCTCCCTGATCCGCGTTCAGTTGACGCGTTCGCTTGCTGTGCCGGTCTCAAGTATCTGGACCGCCTGTTCGAGTGCGCCGCGCTGAAGGTTCTCGACGGTCGCCTCGGAGTACCAGGCGGCATGGTCTGAGAGGACAACGTTCGGTGCGGCAAGAAGGGGCGACCGGAGCGGAGGTTCGGTTTCGAACACATCGATCCCCGCCCCAAGCAGCCGTCCGTCTTTCAGGGCCGCAGCCAGATCCTGTTCGTTGATGAGTGGCCCGCGACCGGTGTTGACGAGGATTGCCCCCGGTTTGACCCGCGCGAGGAATGCCGCATCGATGATGTGGCGGTTCTCTGCCGTTGCTGGCGCATGAAGCGTGACAAGGTCGCTTTCCTGCGCAAGCCTCGCCAGATCGACCAGTGTTGCATCCGCAGGCAAGCCTTCAGGCTTGAGATAGGGATCATGCACGAGAAATCGTCGCACGCCGAAGCTGCGCAGTCGGTGAGCGACGGCCTGACCGATCCGACCAAAGCCGATCATACCGGCAGTGGACCCCGCAATCCGGGCAATCGGTTCGGCCTGGCCGACAAGCCATGCCCCCTTTCTGACGTCCCGATCCCTTGAAACGATCCGGCGGCGCACCGCGAGAAAGAGCGCGAGCGTGTGGTCGGCGACTTCGACCTCTGCGCCGTAGTTCGGAACCCGCGTTACCACAATCCCGCGAGATCGGGCAGCGACGAGATCGATCGTGTCGACCCCGACACCGTAGCGGACAATCCCGCGGCACCGCTCCATCGCCGCGATCACGGACGCATCGAGCGGCACGTCTCGGACAAAGACGATCTCAGCATCACGAACCCCATCAGCCATTGCAGCGCGGTCGCCGTTCCAGTCGAGTTCATCGACTGACAGTCCGAAAGGTGCGAGGCCCGCACGCTCTATGGAGTGATCCGCATAGCCCGGCAGGATCACGACCGCCTTGCGTCGCATCAGCTGATCCTCACTACTGCCTTTCCGTCGAACTCGCGGCGACGCAGGCGGGCCAGATATTCCGGCACTTCCGAAAGACCGATCCGATGTTCGATCATGGGGTCCAGCGTTCCGTCGGCCAGCCATCCGACAAGGACCTCGCCCATCGCCGCAAAGTCCCTCTGTGTGCGAAGATCGCCTGCGCCATAGGCACCGCCGAGCGCCACTTCATGAATGGAGGCGGCATAGGTGTAGGGTGGCGTCTGGCTAAGATCTGCAAGCGGATCGATGCAAGCCAGATGGCCGTTGTAGCGCAGGAGAGACAGCGATTTGCGCGCATCGCGCGGATTTGACACTTCAAGCATGGCATCTGCCCCGAAACCGTCATTCGCCGCGCGGACCTTTAGCGCGAGATCCGGATCACGGTAGTCGAGGACGACGTCGGCACCGAGTGCGACAACCCGTTCGGCCTTTTCAGGACGTGCAAGCGCGATGACTCTCGCCCCGATCCGGCGGGCGATCTGGACGGCGAAGCCACCAACGCCGCCCGATGCCCCCTGGATCACGATAGTCTGGTCGGCGCTCAGTCTGATCTTGCGGACCAAGGCCTGAAACGCCGTCAGACCGGCACAGGGAATTGCCGCAGCCGCCTCGAACGGTACCGCTTCGGGAACACGGGTCAAGACATGTGCGACGGTGGTGGCATAGTCGGCGAAGACGCCCTGCCGGTTCAGGTTGCCGTGCCAGACGACACGATCCCCGATCATCCAGCCGGTGACGCCCTCACCGATCGCATCGATCGTGCCTGCGGCGTCCAGTCCGACAACATGCGGCTCGCTCCACCATGGCGCAACCCCTGCGCACAGTTTCCAATCGACCGGGTTCAATGAGGCCGCTGCGACCTTGACGCGGACTTCGCCTGCGGCAGGGACTGGCACCTGCACTTCGGCAAGCGACGTAGTGGAGAGGTCATCCTTTGGAATGGTACAGAGAATTGCCTTCATGTCTTTCCTTGTCCTTCTGGCTCAGATGATGCTGTAGCCGCCATCGATCGTCAGCGTCGCACCGGTGATGTAGGAAGCGGCGGGCGATGCGAGGAACAACGCTCCGTTCGCGACCTCTTGCGGCATGCCCCATCGCCCGGCGGCAGTCCGGTTGGCGATCGACGGTCCGGATACCGGATCGTCGACCAGTTCCTGCGTCATGTTCGTGATGATCCAGCCCGGAGCGATTGCATTGACTCGTATTCCCTGTTCCGCGAAGGCGATGGCCAGTGACTTGGTCAACTGCGTCACGCCGCCCTTGGAAGCGGCATAGGCCGGGACCAACCTGTCTCCGAAGGTCGACAGCATCGATGAAATCGTGATGATCGAACCTCGGCTGGTCGCCAGCAGGGTCCGCGCGTGCAGGGCGAACCGGGCCGTACCGAATAGGTTCACCTCCATCACGTCGCGAAAGACCGGCCATTGGTATTCGTCTACTCGGCGCGCTATTCCCGCGCCGCAGACCAGCACATCGAGAGCCTCAAGCGAGTTTAGCAGGGCTTCCGATTGTTCGTCGGATCTGACATCGCAGACATGTCCCTCGATCCCTTCCACTTGCAGCCGGGTGGCCTTCTCGGCTGAACTCGCCGTGCCGATCACGCGAGCACCATGATCGCGAAAAGCCATTGCAATCGCAGCGCCGATACCACTTGCCGCACCGGTTACCAGCACGGTTCTCCCGGCGAAGAGATCGTTCCGAAAGGTTTGTTCATATCGCGTCATCTTGGATACTCCACCAAGTTCGAGACATTACTGATCACCATGCGAAAGGCGCTTGGTGCGTTTCGCAGGCGCTGCAGAGGAATTCATGTCGGGTTTCGGTTAGGTCAGGTCCTTGCTTCAAGCCAGTCGGGTTGGACAAGCTCGACCAGGTAACCATCCGGATCCTTCAGGAAGGCGATGTGGGTCTTGCCGTGCTTCATGGGGCCCGGCTCGCGCACGATCTGCGCACCGCCCGCCCGCAAAGTCTCGGCCGTCGCATAGATGTCCGACGTTTCAAGTGCGATGTGGCCGTAGCCTGTCCCGATCTCATAAGGGCCGTGATCGTAGTTGTAGGTCAGCTCGAGCACGGTATTGTCCTCCTCCGGCCCGTAACCGACGAAGGCCAGCGTGAACTTTCCTTCAGGAAAATCCAGCTTCTTGATCAGGTACATACCCAGGAGTTCGGTGTAGAACCGGATGGAAGCGTCGAGATCCTGAACGCGGAGCATGGTGTGCATCATGCGCAGCTTTGGCATGTTTCTCTCCTATCGGATAAACTGATTGGTGAATTCGGCGCCGAGACCCACCGACGCGTAGTGGCTCCGGCACATCTCGATCGTGGTGAAGACGTCCTCGTAGCCAAGCGGCCTTCCCCATGGATCGACGTAGGACATGATGCCATTGACCTGAAAGTAGGTGATCATCTCTTCCACCCCCTCCGGAACTACCAGCGTGTGGGTTTCGCCGGGGGGCTCGAAAATGTAGCTTCCCTCCTCTGCAACCCAGTCATGCTCGAGGTAATGCCAGCGACCCTTCAGCACCCAGCCATGAACGGCATTCGGGTGTCGATGGCGCGACAGGATGCCGGACCGGCGAACGCGCAAGAAGTTCATCCAGTAGCCCTGGGACCGGTTGAGGCAGAGCGGTCGGAACCATACGTTCTCGGCTTGCGGAACCCACAGGCGTTCGTCCTTCGGCACCGCATCCGGCACCACGATCTCAGCAAGTGCGTCGGCCGGAAACGGCAGCTGATAGGGCATCAGCGGGGTGGAAACCGTGTCGGATACAGGCATCGCCTCTCGCCCCGCCTCAGGTCACTATTCTGGAGTAGTAACGCTCTGTATAAGCGATGTGGGCACGCAACAGAGCAACGGTCTGGTCCCGGTCTCCTGCAGCTATCGCATCGCGCAGAGCCTCATGCTCGGACATCGAATTCGCATTATGTGCTTCTTCTTTCGAGAAGCGGTAGCGCAGTGCAGCGAAGCGGCCATTTACTTGGCTGATATAGGTCTGCTCCAGAAGCGAAGACTTTGCCCTGCCGATGATCGACAGATGAAACTGGCTATCCAGGATCTGATAGGCATCCTGAGCCCGCGTCCTGAGGGCCTCGCGCATCTCGACACAGGTCCTCCGAATATCTTCGGCCAGACCCGCCCGGTCACGCTCGAAGGCAAGCTCGACTGCGGCGACCTCGAGTGCGCTTCTCAGTTCGCACAAGGCGCGCAATTCGTCGACCGTCGGCCGGAACACGAATGTTCCACTTTGCGGTCGGATCTCGATCAGTCCTTCTCCTTCCAGACGGCTGTAGGCCCATCTGATCGGCGCTTTCGTCACGCCGTAGAGTTCGGACAGATTGCCCTCGGATATCTTCTCACCAAGCATGAAGCGGTTCTCGATGATGTCCTGGCGCAGCCGCTCCAGCACGAGCTCTGACACCGGTCGTGGCTTCTCGATCCTGGCGATTTCCCTGTTCATGGGTTCGGGCCCCTATTTCCCATTTGCACTCAGCATGAAAGATACGGCGCGATCGGCAATGACCAAGGTCGTCGAGTTGGTGTTTCCGCTGATGATCGTGGGCATGACCGACGCATCCGCGACCCGCAAACCATCGACCCCCTTCAACCTCAGATCCGGCGTGACGACGGCAAGAGGATCATTGTCACGCCCCATTCGGACAGTTCCCACCGGATGATAAACGGTTTTCACAAATCGCTTTGCATGTTCTGCGAGCGCTTCGTCGGTATCCTTCTCTGGACCCGGGAATATCTCCCGGTCGATCATCCGGCGTATGGGCTCTTGCGCAAGGATGCGGCGCGCCTGCCGGACGCCTCCGATCGACAGACGCAGATCCTCTGGGTCCTCGAAGTAGTTTGGATCGACAAGCGGCTGCTGGCGTGGGTCCGCGGAGTTGAGGCGCACCGATCCTTTCGAACCGGGACGCAGCACACAGGAGTTAAGCGTAATGCCCCAAGAGGGTTTGAGGTCGGTCGTTCCAGGCTCAAGATAGACCGAAGGAACGCAGAACTGCTGGATCTTGGCTTCGTTTGACAGATCGTCAGGGTCAAAGAACGAGCATGCCTCGACGCCATTCGAGGCGACCGGACCGGTACGGAACATCATGTATTGCAGACCATTCCGGATCTGGTTCCAGCCTCGATCCTGCCCGAAATAGCCATAGGGACCATTGCAGAACGCCAGGACCGGAACCTCTGTATGGTCCTGAAGGTTCTTGCCGATGCCTTCGTGATCGACAATCGTCTTGATGCCCATCTCCTTGAGATGGAAATGCGGGCCGATCCCCGACAGCATCAGGATCTTGGGCGTGGCGATGGCTCCGGCGCACATCACGACCTCTTTTGCCGCACGCGCGGTCTCGATCTTGTTGTCACGGGAATACTCGACGCCCACGGCGCGGCCGTTCTCGATCAGCAGGCGGTGAACAAGGCACCCTGTCAGGACCGAAATTCGCCCGGTCTTCATTGCCGGATGCAAGAAGGCGTCGGCGGCAGAAACCCGACGGCCATCTTTTGTGGTCAGCTGGAAGAAGCCAGTCCCTGATTGCCGGGGACCGTTGAAATCCGGGGTAAACGGCAGACCCGCTGCCTGAGCGGCCATGACGTAGGCTCGGCTCAGTTCGCAGATATGGATGGGGTCTGACACAGACCATGGGCCGTCCGTGCCGTGCAGTTCGTTGTTGAAGCGGTTGTTGCCCTCCATCGCCTTGAACCGCTTGAGCAGTTCCGGCCACCCCCAGCCATCGTCACCCGTGGCTTCGACCCACGGAAGGTAGTCCCCCGCCTGTCCGCGGATGTAGACCATCGCATTGACCGAGGACCCACCTCCGATCACACGCCCCGTCGGCACGACGGGCTGACGCCCGCCCAGTCGCTGCTGCACTTCGGATTGGTAGAACCACATGTACTTTTCGACGCCGAGCAGCTTGACGAAGCCCGCAGGCATCTGGATCAGCGGATTTCGATCCGAGCCTCCCGCTTCCAGAACCAGAACCTTGGCTCCTGCCTCAGCCAGTTTGCCCGCGACCAGCGATCCGGACGAACCGCCCCCTGCAATCACATAGTCATATGTCATCGGAATGCTCCCTGACCTTGTTGCCCGCCGGGAAAAGAAGAAGGTGGTCAGGATCGACCGAGACGGTCACGTCCTCGCCGCGATGCACCTTCTGACCCGGGGGGGTGACAAGCGCTATCCGAGTTCGTCCCACATCAACGAAGATCTCGTTGTGGTCCTGCAGCTCCTCGGTGATGAAGCCCTGTCCCCGCAATTGAACGGGCGATCCGCCCCCAAGTCTGAGGAAGTGAGGACGAATTGCGGCGATGCCGCGCGGACCGATCTGGCGGACCAGTCCGCAAAGCTTTTCCGTCAGAGCGACGCGGTTGCCCTCGATCGTCAGGCCCCGGTCATCGGCATCCGTGAAATCGAGAAAGTTGATCGGCGGCTCCCCGACAAACCCCGCGACGAATGCGTTCGCAGGACGGGTATAGACCTCGTCGGGCGCTGCGAGTTGCTGGATCAGTCCGTCCGACATCACCATCACGCGGTCGGCAAGAGCCAAAGCCTCTTCCTGATCGTGCGTCACGTAGATCATCGTATGGCCGAATTCCTGGTGGATCGACTTGATGAACCTGCGCATCCGGTAGCGCTGGCGCGTGTCGAGATGGCTGATCGGCTCGTCCAGCAGAAAGACGGCCGGCTTTCGGACCAGGGCCCGAGCCAGGCCGACGCGCTGCGCCTGCCCCGAGGAAAGTGCCCCTGGCTTCAGAGACAGCAACTGGCCCAGTTCCATCTTCTCCGCAACGGAACGCACGGCGCGGTCAATGCTGGCGGCATCCATCCCCGCGGACCGCAAGGGAAAGGCTATGTTCTCGTAGACAGTGATCGGCGCATAAAGGGCGTAGTTCTCGAACGACATTGCGACGTTGCGATCCCTTGCGCGCAAGTCGTTGACCGGCCTGCCGTCGAAAAGGATGGCGCCGTCCGAAATCGACTCCAGCCCCGCGATCATCCTCATGGTCGAGGATTTTCCGCAGCCCGAGGGGCCAAGGATTGCAACAAACTCGCCGTCCGCAATGTCGAAGTTGATGCCATGAACGGCCTGAAACGCACCGTAGCGCTTGATGAGGTTCTGCGCAGTTATTCGAGCCATTTCAGACGTGTTCCCCGACAAGTGCGCGCTCATCTGCAAACAGATGGATCTGGCGCGGATCGATTATCATTCCGACAGGCTCGCCAGGTTTGAGCCGCCGGTCCGCAGGCAGGGAAACCTGGATGCTATCGCCACCCGCAGCGATCACGGCGATGTTGGAATGCCCCAGATGCTCGACGACTTGCACACTGCCCTTGAGCGCACCAGAGGTCTGGGCATCGACGAGCTGGATGGCATTTGACCTCAGCCCTGCTTTCAGCGCAGTCCTGCCCAGCACATCGAATGGCGCACTGGCGATCGCCTGCCCGTCGCCGTTGTAAAGCTTCACACCGTCACTGGACCGTCTTGCCGTTACAGAGAGAAAGCTCATTGGCGGGTCGCCCACAAAGGAGGCTACGAACGTGTTTGCCGGAGAATTGTAGAGTTCGGCCGGCGTGCCAACCTGCTCGAGGCGTCCGGAATTCAGGATACCGACCCGATCCCCAAGAGCGAGCGCTTCCTTGCTGGACGTCGTCGTGAAGACGACTGTCGCGTTCATCTCGACCGCTAGCGCCTTCAGTTCCGCCCGCATCCTGTGACGCAACTTGGCATCGAGGTGGCCGATCGGTTCATCAAGAAGGTAGATGTCGGCCGGCCGGATAATGGCACGGCCAAGCGCGACGCGCTGTCTCTGACCACCCGATAGGAAACCCGGCCGACGGTCGAGAACATGCGGTATCCCAAGCACAGACGCGATGCGCTTCACGCGAGACTCGATTTCAGACCGATCCAGTCCTGCGGCCCGAAGCGGAAACGCCAGGTTCTCGGCCACGGAGAGATGCGAGTAGAGAGCATAGTTCTCGAACGCCATCGCCGCGCCGCGTCGTTCCGGCGGCAAATGGGCGATTGAGACACCGTCACGGCTTATGTCGCCTGAGGTTGGTTTCGTCAGACCCGCAATCAGGTTGAGGATCGTCGACTTGCCAGCACCTGCGGGGCCGTAAAGGACGAAGAACTCGCGATGCCGGATCTCGAGATTGAGTTTGCGCAGGGCAACAGTCCGCAGGCCATAGCGCTTGTGCACGTCGATCAGGGCGTACATCACGCATCCTCCGCAATCAGGGCCGCCACCTCGTCCTCGGCCGCGGCCCGTTCGGCGCGGCAGACCTGTCGGCGGTAAAGGAAAAACGAGATGCCGAGCGCGATTGCGACGATGTTCATGACGAGGACCGAGGTGCCGAGGTCCGCGAAATGTGCCTCGACGAAGATCAGCCAGAAGAACACGGTTCCGACATAGATCAGAAGCGTCTTGAAGCCGGCGTCCCAAGCCTGAGAGAAATTCATCGCCTACCCCCTTACCGCGCCGAAGGTCAGACCGCGCACCATGTAGCGCTGCATGACGAGGACGAAGACGAGCATGGGTGCGACCGCAATCGTCGCTGCCGCCGCAACCGGCCCCCAGAGGATCCCCTGCAGGGTGAAGAAGCTTTCGACACCGACAGTGACGGTCGATGCGGCCTTGCGGGTCAGGATGTAGGCAAACAGGAACTCGTTCCAGCAGAAGATCAGCGTGAAAACGGCGGTCACGGCGATCCCTGGCGCGGCCAGCGGGAAAGTCACCTTGCGCAGGACCTGCAGCCTCGAAAGGCCATCCAGCCGCGCCGAATGCTCTAACTCGCGCGGGATGTCCTGGAAGAAGCTCACAAGTAACCAGATTGCGAAGGGCAGGTTGAACATCACGTAAGACACGATGAGGGCACCGTGCTGGTCCAGACCGAGGTGCAGCGACTTTCCGATCGCGGTCTTACCGAGATCGCGGAAGATCAGGAAGTAAGGCAGGATGACCGCGATTGCCGGCATCATCTTGGTGGACAGGATGAAGAACAGGATATGGCCGTCGCCCACGTTGAACCGGGCAAAACTGTAGGCGGCCAAGGATCCGAAGGCCACGACGATAAGGGTCGAGATCACCGAGATGATCAGCGTATTCTTGACGTAGAAGAGGAAGTTCTTGTCGACCAACGCATGGGCATAGTTGTCAAGCGTGGGTGTGAAGAAGAACTGAGGGGGCGATACCATGATGGCCGATTCCGGCTTGAAGCTGGTGAGCACCATCCAGAAGATCGGGAAGAAGAAGAACAGTATCACCAGCAGGATTGTGCCGTAGCGCAGCACCTCGACCGGCCAGGATGACTTTCTACGCAGCATGTCAGGATTCCTTCGCGCGGTCGGTGAACTGCTTGAGCAGCGGCGTCAGGGCAAAGACAGCGGCGACCAGCATCACGTAGAGGAAGAAGACCGCCATGGTCGAGGCATAGTCCATCCGGAAGAGCTTCAGACCGGTGCGGTAAAGGTAGAAGGTCATGGTTTCGGTAGCAGTACCTGGACCGCCGCGCGTCAGAACGGCCACCGCATCGTAAAGACGGACACAGTCGATCGTCCGCAAGACGAGGACCAGGAAGAGCACGGGCTTCAGCAGCGGGAATGTAAGGGTGGTCAGAACGCGCCAACGCGATGCGCCATCAAGCTCCGCTGCCTCGAAAGGCTCTTTCGGCAGCGCCTGAAGACCGGCAAGCGCGATGAGCGCCACGAACGGAGTCCATTGCCAGATGTCGAACAGGACGACAGACCACAGCGCGATCGTATAGTCGCCCAGCCAGTTCGGTTCAGGCAGGCCGAAGGATCCGAGCACCCAGTTGATGACTCCGAACTGCGTATCATAGAGGTACCGCCAGAACAGGCCCGTTACGGCGGCCGAAGTCGCAAGTGGCAGGATCAGAAGCGATCGCGTCAACCCTTTGCCGAATGTCGCCGAGTGCAGAAGAAAGGCGATCCCCACCCCGAGGATCATCTGCAATCCGACCGCAACGATCGTGAACTTGAGCGTTGTCAGACCCGCCGACCAGAAGGCCGGGTCCGCGAACACGACGCGATAATTCTCAAGGCCCACGTAGTCCCCGAGCTTTCCGCGCGACAGATCACCCATCCGGAACGAGACGTCGAGAGCCTGGACAAGAGGAAGGATGGCAAACACCAGCGTGACAAGCATCGCGGGCGCGATCAGCAGGATCGAGAACATGCGGTCGGACATCCCGGCGCGGCCAGGCTTCGGCACGACATCTGAGCCGGGAGACTCCCAGGTGGTGGTCATCTGAATTCCTTGGATTTGCGGTTCCGACTGCCGGGGGCGTTCATTTCGCCCCCGGAAACCTGATCTGTTAGATCAGTTTGCGATCGGGCACGGCCCCCCGCAGATCTTTTCGACATCCGCGGCAAGTTGTTCCGCCGCCTGACGGGCCGTAATCTGACCGGACGCTGCAGATTGGAGCGGGATCTGCATCGTGTTGTAGATCTTGGCGCCGAAAGGCGTCTTGAAGAGGTTCGACGAGAACCCGGCCATCGAGTCGAAGACCTGGTTCAAGGTCGCATATTGGCCGTTCGTCGCGCGCTTCTCGGGCGTCGCGAATTCCGGGTCGGTCAGAACCGAAGTCAGTGTCGACGCGCCACCAAGCTCGGCGAACTGCTTCTGGATTTCCGGTCCGCCGATATGGGCCACGAACTTCATGGCCATATCGGGATTTGCCGAACTGGAAGACACGGCCAGCAGGAACCCACCGACATAGGCCTTCTTCAGCGGTGCCTCGATTGCCGCCATCTTGGCGCCGGGGCAGCTTTCCTCGGTCTTCACCGCATTCGGCCACTGATCAAGGAAGAAGCCCGCCGTCATGGCGATCTGGCAGTCCTTCATCTGGTTCATCACCCCGTCATAGGTGACGGTCAGCGCCGCCGGCGGAGCGAACGGCATCAGGGCGAGGTACTCGTTCATTGCTTTCTCGACGTCGTCGACCGGAACCTTGCCGTCGGCGTTCAGCCAGTCCGAGCCCATGCCCCAAATCATGGCAGACATCTCGTCCTGAATCTCCGGGAACGGACCGGCCATGAGGCCGACCCCATAGAAATCCTTTTCAAGCGGCTGCCCCTTGAGCAGATCACCTTTCTTGCGAGTAAAGAACTCGGCCTGATCCCGGTGCTGTTCCCAGGTCGTGGGAGGAGCAAGGTCGTAGCCGTATTTGGCCTTGAAGGCGGCTTGCTCGGTCGGATCGTCGAAGAGGTCCTGACGGATGAACATCCCCGCCGAATAGGTGTAGTAGGGAAGGCCCCACACGTTGCCCTTGTATTCAACGGTCATCGCGCGAAGCGTCGGCGACACATCGTTCAGAAGGTCCTGCTTGTCCTTGAAGAAGTCGGTCATGGGCAGAATGAAGCCGTTCTCGGCGAACTCTGCCTTCTCTGCGGTTTCAAGCGTCACGACATCGTATGCGCCGGTCTGGCCGACCATTTCGATGACCTGCTTGTTGTAAAGCTGCGAGTTGTCGATGTTTACGACAGTTACCTTTGCACAGTTCTTTTCCTCGAAGCTCTTGACGAAGCTTGCCATCGCGTCGGTGTAGAAGCCGGCAATCGTTGACCACGTGATCGGCACTGGATCAGTGCATTCCTGTGCGAATGCCGCTCCGCCAGAGAAAAGCGCAATTAAGCTCGCTGACGCGAACACCTTCTTCATGACTGACCTCCTCCCAGTTGGTCATGTTGATTCGAAGTCAAGCATGTAACATGTCAGATTGCGTGTCAAAGACTCTGTTGACTTGAAAATAGGCGTAATAAGTATATCCATCATATCGAAAAGTCGTGTGACCTGTTACCTTTCTAGGAGGAGAAATTCATCATGTTGCGCTCCAAGCGCTTCGAGGTACGCGCCCGGCGGCCCGTGAACCTTGATACCTTCGTCTGTGAGGATCCCGCGCTTGGTCTGGTCGCCATGAACAGCCCGAACGATCCCGCGCCAAGCATAACGGTGGTGAAGGGACGAGTCGTCGAGATGGATGGTATCGAGGAAACTGATTTCGACACGGTGGACCGATACATCGCTGCCCACGCAATCGACCGCTCGATTGCCGAAGAGGCGATGGCAATTCCGTCGCTGGACCTTGCTCGCAAGCTGGTAGACATCGTCACCCCGCGTGACGCGCTCGTCCGGCTCCTGTCCGGATGCACGCCGGCTAAGCTCTGCCAGATCATGTCGCACATGAACGTCGTCGAGATGATGATGGCGCTGCAGAAGATGCGGGCCCGGCGCACGCCCGGCAACCAGGCCCATGTTACGAACTGGCGCGAGAACCCCGTTCTCATGGCCGCCGATGCGGCCGAAGCCGCGCTGCGGGGCTTTGACGAGCTGGAGACCACCTGTCGCGTTGCCCGGATGGCGCCCTTCAACGCACTGGCATTGCTTGTCGGGTCGCAGACCGGCAGGGGAGGTGTTCTAACCCAATGCGCAGTGGAAGAGGCGCTGAACCTGCGGCTGGGGCTCAAGGGACTCACCACCTATGCCGAGACGCTCTCGGTCTATGGCACGGACGAAGCCTTGCGCGACGGTGACGATACCCCTTGGTCGAAAGGCTTCCTTGCCTCTGCCTATGCGTCCCGCGGGATAAAGATCCGCTTTACGTCGGGGACCGGCTCGGAGACCCTGATGGGCTATGAGAACGGCAAGTCCATGCTCTATCTGGAGGCGCGCTGTCTCCTGCTCGCCAAGGGCGCGGGGGCGCAGGGCATCCAGAACGGAGCCATCTCGTGCGTCGCCCTGACCGGCGCCCTGCCCGAAGGCGTTCGGGCGATCCTTGCAGAAAACCTGATTGCGGCCGCGCTCGGTCTCGAGGTTGCATCCGGAAATGACGCCATGTCGTCCCATTCCGACATGCGCAAGACTGCGAAGCTTATGCTCCAGTTCCTGCCCGGTACGGATTTCGTCACCTCGGGCTATTCGTCAATGCCACGGCGCGACAACATGTTCGGCGGCGGCAACTTCGATGCCGAGGATCTGGACGACTGGATGGTGATCCAGCGTGACATGCGGGTGAACGCTGGGATCCTGCCGATCACCGAGGAACAGGCGGTCGCAATCCGTCTTCGAGCGGGACAGGCCATGCAGGCGGTGTTCAGGGCTCTTGGTTTCCCCGAGATCCGGGACGACGAAATCGAGGCGGCCGCCATGGCCTATCATTCCGACGACATGCCGGAGCGGGACCTGGTTGCCGACATTGCCGCCGCCCAGTCCTTCCTCGACGGGCCGTTGACAGCGCTCGACGTGGCAAAGGCGTTGGACGAGGCAGGCTTCGAGGACATCGCGCGCAACGTCCTTGCCATGCAGCGTGTCCGGGTGGTGGGCGACTATCTGCAGCCAGCCGCAGTTCTGGACGCTGACTTCGCTGCGCGAAGCGCCTTCACCGACCGCAACGATTATCTCGGGCCTGGTACGGGCTACCGCGTCGAAGGTGAAGTTTGGGACCGGCTGCGCGCCATACCGCAGGAGAAATCCGCGATCCAGATGGTGCCGATCACTTCGGGCTCGCCAGGAGTGGTTCTGAAAGCTTGCGGACGGGCCGGCATCGGGGCTGACGGCGAAGTCGTTATCGGGATCGGGCCTGCTTTTGCCGAAGGACTGGACCATACGCTCTGCGGACTGTCGCATGGAGAGGTCCTGGCCGCCTTGTCGGAAGGTATCCGCAGTATGGGGCTCGCGCCGCGGATCGTGCGCATCCGCGACAGCGCGGATTGCGGCATGATCGGCTGGGAGGCAACGCAGCTGTCCGGCTCGGGCATCGGCATCGGCATCCAGTCGAAGGGGACGACCGTGATTCAGCGCAAGGGGCTTGCCCCGCTCGACAATCTGGAACTCTTCTCTCAGGCGCCACTTCTGTCGCGCGAGGCTTATGTCCAGATCGGCGCCAACGCGGCCAGCCACGCGATTGGCAAGCCACCGATGCCGGTTCCGGTCCGCGTCGACAACATGTCCCGCCTGCGCCTGATCGTCCATGCGATGCTGATGCACAAGCGCGAGATCGCCGCCGTCACGTCGGATGCGCCCGCCGAAGAGATGGAGATGCAACTTGTCGTCTGAACACCTTCACGACCCAGATGATCCGCGCAGATCGCAGTCGAAAATTGCGGCCGAGGACATCACGCTCGATGCCTTGCGGACAGACGCTATCTCGCCCGAGGATGTGACGATACGGCGGAGCACCCTCGAAGCTCAAGCAAACCGTGCCGCGAAAGAAGGCTACCACCAACTCGCGCGCAACTTTCGCCGGGCGGCGGAACTCACCAACATTCCGGGACCGAAGCTTCTGGAAATGTACGACATGCTGCGCCCGAAACGCTCGCGTTATGACGAGTTGCTGGCCTTGTCCCAGGAGGTCATCGCCCGCTACGATGCCCCAGAGACGGGCGCCTACATTCGCGAGGCAGCCGAAGCCTATCAACGAAAAGGGCTTCTGCGGGAATAGTTGGTGATGACTGCGGTTGCCGGCAGGAAACCGGTTCAGGGTCTTGCAAAGGCCGCGCAGCAATCCGGCCAAAACAGGCCAACAGAGGCTCTATCGTCGACGCCTCTTTGACCTCAACACGCTCCTCTCCTCGTGCTCGGCGCGTTGAAAGGCAAAGCGAGGAACTTCTTTGCCCTTTTCCAAGGACACGCAAAGATCACCCTTAACTTCAGCCACAACAAAGCGCTCATGGTTACACGCCCGCACCGCCGCAGGCCATCGGAACGCGCGCTATGTCGGTCCCTTATGGTTGCCAGAGGCTTAACGCTCCGGGTCGAGCGGCCGTGTCTCATCACGCGACCAAACCGGCGTGCTGGGCAATCCGGTAAAGCCCATGCCGCGCCATGCCGGGCTCTGCAGTCCTCGCTCGCGCGCCGCACAGAGTCAAAGCGACAAGATATCGCTCGGCAAGGTCGCCGCGACCGACAACAGTGATCGGCCGTTCCACGCCATAGCGTGTCAGCCCCGTTCTCACTTCCTCGCCGATCAGCATGCCAGAAAGGTACTCGGCAACCTCGTCGGGCCGCAGACGGTTGAAAAGCACTTTCGACCGCGCCGAGAAGAGCTTCCCAAGGATAGATCCGCTTGTCCGGGCCACCTCGACTCCGTCGCGAAAGCTCTCCGGGCGAGAGGGGCCATCCGCCATTAGTCGTCCCAGGATCGAGTGACCGAGGAGCACGGCATAAAGTTCGCCGGTCATGAAGGTCTCAAAGCCGGTAATCACGCCTTTCTCGGCATGCACCCATTTGCTGTGAGTGCCGGGAAGAACGATCAGTGCGTCTTTGTCCTCGGAGGCAGCCAGATGGCCGATCACTTCGGTTTCCTCGCCGCGCATGACATCGGGCAACCCGTCCGCGGGGTTCACGGCTGTTCCGGTTACGAAGTGTATGACCCGCCCCCGCGAGGTGACATGTGCGCGAAGTTCTCCGGCGAGCGCATGTACGCCGGTCGGCAGCGGCGCATAGGTTGTTTCTACCCAGCCAGTCCTGCTGGTTATCATGCCCGACGCTATCACCGGGACGCCGGGATTCGCGTCAAGCCATTCGCCAAGCAGGCCCTCGAACACGGCGTCATATGCGCCATCCTTGACGGACAGGATTCCTGAGGAAGTGATGATCTCTCCGACCGCCTCTCCTGCAGCAGAGATCTTCCAGGCACGGAATGACGTCGTACCCCAATCGATCGCAATCAAGGCCGTATCGGACATCGCTCAGATCCGGCCGAATTCCGCCAGTAGGTCTTCAACGGTCTTGCCCTGCTTGACCCAGGCCCGCGTCTTCTCCTCACGATCGGCTTGCTCTGCCGCCAGACGGACAACCTCTGCCGCCCGGGCAAGTGGGATCACCACCACCCCCATAAGATCGGCAACGATGAAGTCGCCCGGGTTCACCACGACACCGCCGCAGGCAATAGGCACGTTGATCGACAACTCCTCCTTGCGGCCCGAAAACATCGTGTGGGTGCCTCGCGGGGTGATGGCACGGGTCCAGATCGGCCAGCCGATATCCTCGAGTTCGTCCGTGTCCCGGCCGGCGCCGTCGATGATCATGCCGCGGATGCCGCGGTTCTGGGCAAGACCGCCCATCAGCCCGCCGCAGACAGATGTATTGGGGTCGCCCCCCGCGTCTACGACAATCACATCCCCCGGCTGTCCCATCTCCAGCGCCTTCAAGGGGTCAACCAGATCGCCCTTGGACAGTTGCACGGTGATGGCCTGGCCCGTGATCTTGGCGCGAAAGGCGGGCTTGATGGCGCTGTCCATCACGCCGGTACGGTACTGTACATCGGCAAAGACCGCAGCCGCGGAATAGCAGGGCAGCACCTTGTCGAACTCCGCCAGCAGATCGGGGCGGCGGTCGAAGTCTCGGAATTCTTTGAGCATCGGTTTCCTCAGGCAGACAAGCCAAGCGCTTCCGCGTTGACAGGATTTTTCGGGGATTGTCCGGTCAGGACACGCGCAACCTCGCTGGCCGCAATCTCACGGGCCGAACGGATCGACTCCTCCGAGTAGTAGGCGGCGTGCGGGGTCACGATGACATTCGGCAGGCTGAAAATCGGGTTGTCTGCCGGCGTCCAGGAGGCGCGCTTGGCTGGTTCCTCCTCAGGGTCATCAAGTCCGGCGCCGGCGATCCAGCCTTCGCTCAGAGCACGGTAAAGTGCCTTGTTGTCGATGGTCGGGCCGCGGCCGGTATTGATCACCAAGGCGCCAGGCTTCATGGCACGGAACTCGGTTTCGCCGAGGAAGTGCCAGGTTTCGGGCGTCATCGGAACCTGCATCATGAGGATGTCCGACTGGGCGAGCAGTTCAGCCTTGTCCACCTGGCGCACGCCGAGGCTGCTGGCGAGGGTCGCCGAGAGGTAAGGGTCGTAGACCACGATCTCCACACCGAACCCGCGGGCCCGCGCCGCAATTGCCTGGCCGATCTTGCCGAATGACACTATGCCCATCGTCTGGCCCCGTAACCGATGGAGCGGAGCCGCCGACTGCCAGCGCCACTCTCCCCTGTGCGTCGCCCGGTCATACGGGAACAGCCCACGCGCCAGGGCCAGCCACAGGCTGACCGCGTGATCGGCCACCTCCTCGGTGCAATAGTCGCGCACATTGGTGACGAGGATGCCCTTCGCCGTCGCGGCGGCCACATCGACGATGTCCACCCCGACACCATATCTGGCGATCACCTTGCAGCGTTCCATCGCTGCAATGGTTTTCGCCCCAACCCGCGCATACTGATTCATGATAGCCGAGCAGTCGCGGGCGGCTGTCAGAAGATCATCTTCGCTCTTGGCCTGCAGTGCTACGACCTCGGCCCCGGCGGCTTCCAGGATCTCGCGCTCGATGTCGATATTGCCATAGTCGTAATCGGTGATCACAACCTTCGGTTTCGAGGTCATCCTCTCCCCCCGTCAGACATAGGCGCCGGCCGAGTAGGTCAGCTCGTAGGAATGGCTGTAGAGTTCGAAGACATTGCCGAAGGGATCCTCGACATACACCATCCGGTAGGGCTTTTGCCCGGGGTAGTAGTAGCGGACCTGTTGCATCCGCTGCCGCCCGCCCATCCTCTCGATCAGCTTGACCCGCTCTTCCAGTTTTTCGTCCTGCAGGCAGAAGTGGAACAGGCCCTTGCGCCAGTATTCGAAGGGGCGGGTCTCCTCGACAGTCTTGGGAAACTCGAACAACTCGATCCCTATGCCATCGCCGGTCGAAAGATGAGCGATGCGGAACGATCCCCAGCCCTCGCCGAAGACGTCATCGCACATCTGGCCGATGGCGCTGTCATCGTGATGGATCGTGGTTGGCGGCATGATGACGTAGAAATCAAAGCACTTGGAGTAGAACTCCACGGCTCGGTCCAGGTCGGGAACGGTGATGCCAATGTGCGAAAAGGTGACAGCTGCCATGGTCTTGGGTCCTTCAGGTCAGAGAATGCTGCGGATGATGCCGCCCTCGATGCGATAGGCGGCACCGTTCGAGGCGGGAGAAGATGCGATGAAGGCGATCATGCGCGCCACCTCTTCGGGCTTCACGAAGCGCTGGATGAGCGATGTTGGCTCGCCTTCTCGGAAGTAGCTTTCGATGATCGTGTCGACCGGGCGGCCCGTTTCGCGAGCCAGCCCGTCGAAATAGGCCTCGACACCCTCGGTCCAGGTCGGGCCGGGTAGCACGGCGTTCACCGTGACCGCTGTACCCTTGGTCAGCTCGGCCAACCCTCGTGTCAGCCCGATCATCGCGGTCTTGGTGACCGAGTAATGGATCATCTGCGGCAAGGGCTTCACGCCCGCCTCCGAGGCGAGGTTGACAATGGCTCCTGTCCCGCGCGCCAGCATCGCGGGAAGGACGCCCCGGGTCAGGCGCACCGCCGACATCAGGTTGATGTTGAAATGGTGCATCCAGTCAGCATCGGTGATCTCTGCGAAAGGCTTGACCGAGAAGATGCCCACGTTATTGACCAGGACGTCCGGCGTTCCGGCGAACGCCAGCAGCGCATCCGCCCCTTCAGCCGTGCCAAGGTCGGCGGCCAGCCCGCTGACGGTGCCGAGCGGCGACAGGGCTTCGCGCGCGGCGGCAACCTCCGCCTCGGTCAATCCGTTGAGGATGACCTCGGCGCCTTCCGCCAAGAAGCACGCGGCGGTCGCTCGGCCGATTCCGAGGGCGGACCCAGTCACCAGAATGCGCTTGCCTTTCAGATCAAGTTCCACGACGCACCTCCTCAGCCTTGGACATGCGGCCCCGCAGAAGCCCGCCGATGCTGCGGGCGATCTCTGAGCGCCACATGTCGACGCCAACGGCCACGAGGATGATGAGGCCCAGGATCACGTTCTGTACGGCCGAGGGTGCAGCGTTGAGATTGAGGCCATTCTGGACGATCACGATCGTAAGGGCCCCGACCAGCGTGGACAGGATATTGCCCCGCCCGCCCGCAAGGCTTGCTCCGCCGACGACCGCCGCGGCGATGGCCTGCAGCTCCAGCGTCTGACCATAATTGGGCGACCCCGAGTTCAGCCGCGCCGACATCAGGATCGCACCCACCGCCGTCATGAAACCGGCGATACAGAAGGCCCAGGTTTGCACTCGACGGACGTTGATCCCCGAGAGCTTTGCCGCAGCAGGGTTGCCGCCAACGGCATAGATCTCTCGGCCTAGCCGGGTGTTGATCATCATCACCGTGGCCGCCCCGTAGAATAGCACGACGTAGTAGAAAGGCAGGGGAATACCCAGGAAGCTGCCGTAGAAGATCGGCTCGAGGTTAGGATCGAGCGAGAAGATGGGCGAGCCCGCGTTGAACATCAGCGCGAGGCCCCGGTAGGCGATCAGGCCGGCCAGCGTAACAATAAAGGACGGGATCCGCAGGAAGGCCGTAAGGACGCCGTTCAATGCGCCAAGCAGAGTGCCCAACACGAGAACCCCGAGAAGCGTCGGCCAAAGTGGCAAACCCGCCGTCTTCACCAGCGTGGCCAGAACCATGGTCAGAAGCGCGACCATTGACCCCGAGCTGAGGTCAATCCCGCCGGCAAAGATCACGATGGTCGCGCCGATTGCGACCAGGGAGACGATAGACACCTGCAGTGCAAGGTTTGAAAGGTTGCCCGGGTCAAGGAATCGGTCAGTGCTCAAGGCGACCACGAGCGTGACGAGCCCCATCGCTGCGAGCGGCCCAAGCAGTTGGGCATCGAGAAATCGTTTCATGCGGCTGTCCTTCCCTCGGGCGTGTCTTTGGTCGTGGCCGCCCGGACAAGATCAGCATGCGTCAGGTCCTTGGGCGCGCGGATATCCGTGACTCTTCCATGCTGCACCACCGCAATGCGGTCGCTCATGGCGAGCAGTTCCTCGTGATCCGAACTGATGAGCATCACCGCACAGCCCGCTGCCGTCAGGCGGTTGATCAGCCGGTAGACAGCCAGCTTCGCGCCGATGTCGATACCTTGGGTGGGCTCGTCGAGAATGAGGACGCGCGCATTCGACAGGAGCCAGCGGGCGATGACGACCTTTTGCTGGTTGCCTCCCGACAAATGCAGGACGGACTTGTCTTCGGCCCCGCGCGACAGCTCCAGCTGCCGTGCCAGCGCGGTGGTCTCTGCCACTTCGCCGCGGAGATTCAGAAACCCGAAGGTGGAGAAGCGCGGCAGGCTGGCGCTTGAGATGTTGGCGCGACCATCGAAGTTGAAGAACAGTCCGTCGGTTTTTCGGTTCTCGGTGACCAAGGCCAGGCCCGCGCGGATTGCGTCCGCCGGCGTCCTGATGCGCACGGGGCGGCCGTCGATGCGGATCTGTCCCGCCGTCAGTGGGTCCAGCCCGAATAGCGCGCGGGCGATCTCGGTCCGCCCCGACCCGAGAACACCGCCGAGGCCGAGAACCTCGCCCCTGTGAAGCGAGAAGGACACATCGTCTACACCGGCCTCGCTGCTGATGCCCTTGACCTCCAGCACCAGTTCGGGCCGGGAGTTGCGTTCCTTGGGGTAGTGATCCTTTACGTCGCCTCCAATCATGGCGCTTACAATCGCATCGACCTGGACCGCCGTGTTTCCTGCTGCGCTGACAACGCGCCCACCGCGCATGATCGTCACCTCGTCGACCAGCGCTGTCACCTCGTCCAGCCGGTGCGAGACGTAGAGGATGGCATGCCCCTTGGCGCGCATCCGCCGAAGAAGGGTGTGCAACTGCGCGATCTCTTCAAGTCCCAGTGCCGTTGTCGGTTCGTCGAGGATGATGAGCCGCGAGTCGGCCGCAACCGCCTTTGCGATCTCGATCAGCTGCTGCTGTGCGACCGACAGGGTGGACGTGATCGCGTCCGGATCCAGAGCGATGTCCAGTTCGGCCAACACCTCGCGCGATCTGCGACGCATCGTGTCCCAGTCTATCAGCCCGAACGCGCGGCGTGGCCAGCGTCCGAGGAAAACGTTCTCGGCGACCGTAAGGCTGGGGACGATGGAGAATTCCTGAAAAACGGTCGCGACGCCCAGAGCCCGCGCGCCTGTCGGGCTGTCCAGCGTGACCGCTTTGCCGCTGAGGCGTATCTCGCCAGAGTCTGGGCGATCAACGCCCGAAAGCAGCCGGATCAGCGTCGATTTTCCACAGCCGTTCTCACCCAGAAGACCATGGATCCGGCCGGCCATCAGCCGGATCGAGACCCGGTCATTGGCTTGGACGCCGGGATAGGCCTTGCTGACCTCGACCACATCCCAGAGCGGTTCATCGGACGATTGCGTCATGGCGGTTCCTGGCAAAGACGGCCGCCCGCCTTGCGGGCGGCCGAGGATCGGCGCGCACGGCACAGCGCGCGCCACGGGAGCATTCAGTATTTCTTGGACGGCTGCGGATACAGTTTCTCGGGCTGCTGCAGCACCGAGATCACGTTGTTCGCATCGACGATCTCCGTCGGGATCTCCACCCAGCCGCCCGCGAACTTGTGGTCCAGTGCGTCCAGCGTAGCATTCGCGGCAGCCTGGCCCATGAGGAAAGGTACCGTGTTCACCGTTGCAGTAAAGTTGCCAGCCGCGATCTCTTCCAGTCCCGAAGTATCGCCGTCGTTGCCCAGTATGATGAGGTCGGTCCGGCCAAGCGCCTTGGCGGCCAGCGACGCGCCAATTGCCATATAGTCGTTCGCTGCGAAAATCAGCCCAATCTCCGGATGAGCCTGCAACAAGTCCATTGCTGCGGTGTTGCCCCCCTCGACGTTCCATTTTCCGTCGACCGAAGCGACCACCTCGAAGTTCGGATGTCCCTTGATTCCATCAAGGAAGCCACCGACCCGTTCGGTCGAATGATAGCCGGGCTGGCCCTCGATCACGCCGACCTTGATCGGAGCATCGCCGACCTTGGCCACCGCCCAGTCGGCGATCTTGTGTGTGCCGGCGCGCTGCGCATAGCCCACGACGCCATGGATCGGAGTCGGGAAGTTCGGGATGTCGGAGTTGATCATGACAACAGCGACGCCCTTCTCGACCGCTTGCTTGAGCAGCGGCGCAGCTGCGCCTTCGTCATGGGTGCCGAAGATGATCGCGTCCACGTCCTGCGTCAGCACGTCCTGGATCATGCCCATCTGGCCGTTGATGTCGGCACCCGATTGGGGCGCGAGCATGAAGACTTCGACTCCCTTCGCCGCGGTGACGGCTTTGATGCCTTCGCCGATGGCGATGTAATAGTTGAACTCGGTTGCCGGCGGCATGTAGGCAATGCGCAAGGGTCCATCGGCCTTCTTGATTGCCTCGATCGGCGCCTGGGCTCCCTCTTTCAGCGGCACCGGGGCCGGATAGTCCTGCGCCAGTGCCGCGCTGCCAAACATGGACAACAGGGCAAGCGCAGCGGATGTCATCTTGATGCGTTTCATCGTTTTCCTCCCTTGGAAATGGTCAATGGTCAGCCGGCAAATGGGATGTCCACCAACCCGCGAACACCGGGTCTTGCGGCGAACAGCCCCCCGGACAGTGGAGCCTTGGCGATATCGCCTCCGGTCATGCCAAGGCGTGAGGTGGTGATGTAGAGCGTTGACAGGTCGGCCCCGCCGAAGGCGCAGCAGGTGGCTTTCGGCACCGGAAGGTGGATGCGATGAGTTACGCGTCCCGAGCCATCGACGCGGATCACCTGTCCGCCGTCCCACTCGGCGTTCCAAACGCCACCTTCTGCATCGACGCAGGAGCCGTCGGGCAACCCCGGCTCAACCGCGAAGTCGTAGACAAGCGCCGCCTGCCCAAGGCTGTCGCCATAAGGATAGGCTACAATCTTCCGGTCCGGTGTATCGGCAAAGAACATCGTTCGACCGTCGGGCGAAAAGCAGGTTCCGTTGGCGCAACTGACCCCGCGGATCAGGGTCTCGACGCCAAGGTCGGAATTCACCCGGATCACAGTCGAATCCGCGGCCCCCGTCCCCTCGTTCATGCCTCCAACAACAAAGCGTCCCTGCCTGTCAGTCCGCCCGTCATTGAGGCGAGTAGCGGGATTCTCGGGTTCAAACTCCGCTAACACCGCCTTCGGATTCGACCCGGCCGACCAGAGCTCGACGCGGTCGGCAAAGGCCATGATCCATCCGCCCTGCCGCCGCGGCGCAAATGCACAAAGCCGTCCAGGCATTTCCTGCTGTCCCGTCGCATCTGCAGCAGGATCGTACCACCAAAGGCGCTGGCCATGGATGTCCGTCCACCAAAGTCGGCCATCCGCCGGGTTCCACTGAACGCCTTCGCCGTGCAGATTTGCGCAATCGAGAACCAGTTCAGCGAGCACGACACCCCTCCCAAGGCTCGGCGAGCCCTCGGAGCATATCTGCTATCTGAAATACCAGTCAAGCGAGATTCACGACCGATTGGGCTTTGACAACTGGTGCACCAAATCCCATTGTCGAAATGCGCTTCACAGGTTGCACAGATGTCTGACTTCGAACGTCCACCCTCGCTCTCATCGGTCGTGACCGAGCATATCCGCACGATGATCATTCGGGGCGACGTGCCCCTTGGCGCAGCGATATCTGAGCGTGGCATTTCGGCAGAACTGAAGGTGTCGAAGACTCCGGTGCGAGAGGCGCTGGCGCAGCTTCGCAACGAGGGACTGGTGACGATCGTTCCGCAATCCGGCGTGCGGGTATTCACGCTCAGCGCGCGGGAAGTGCGCGAAATCTGTGCGTTCCGCAAGGTGCTAGAGGCGGCCGCACTGGAGTTGTCGTTTGCGGCTGATCCCGCGGGTCTCCTTCATGATCTCGAGGCCATCGAGACCCGGATGCGCAACGCGCTATCGGGCGGAGACGTGCGAGCCTATCTCAGCCTCGACACCGACTTTCACCTCGCCTTCTTCACGCATTGCGGCAATAGCTACCTGCAGAAGGCGTATGGGCTCTATGTCGGCAAGATTGCGGCCCTGCGGACTCATCTCGCGAACAAGCCGCAGCACACCCAGATGTCGATGGACGAGCACCAACAGATCGTCAGCGCCGTGCGTGCGCGCGATCTCGCCTGGGTGGTCAAGGTTCTCGGCGACCATATTGGCCGCACCCAGGAAACCTACGAGATCGGGATCGAGGATATATCGCTCGCCTGAACGGTTCCCATTCCGCAAACCGCGGCGGTTTCGCCGTGCAGAACCTGCGCATCGACTGCAAGGCGTCCTTCCGCAGGTCCAGAACGGTGGCCGTACATCTCAAGTTCGCCATAGGTCCCAAAGCGACCGTCGTCGCGGAACAGGGCAGCGGCTTGCCCAGGGCCGCCAGGATCCCGCGGCAGGGTTTCGGGGTAATCTCGCGGTGCTGCAAGCGATGGGCGAAACTCAAGGACCGAGGCCATGGACGAACCAGCCATCGCGTACGATAGCCCGCCGTGACCGAGGGATTGCCTGGCATAGGTGGTCTTGAAGAACCCGCGGGGTCCGAAGGGTACGCACCACTGGCCGTCCATTGGACTCAGCGCCTCGGGCGGCGGGTCCCCGAACACGCACTGACCGGCCCCACTCCCTTTGGCCGAAAGGCGGGCTTGGCCACCGAGGGGAACCTGCCGGATCAGCCAAGGGACGACCGGCGGTCCTTCCGGATCACCTTCGACCGTGATCGACTGCCGGTATCCGCCACGGATCGGCCCGATGCCGGACGCCCCGGAAACAGCCAGAGGCACGACACGGCGGGATATCATCAGGTCCATGTCCGCGCCGCCATCGGTGCGGTTCACGATCATCCGGGCCGACAGCACCATGCCGTCCGCCTCAGCTTGAAGCTGCCAGGTTCCCGGGTCCAACGCCGGATCGACGCGATATGTTTCGAGCATCGCCTGAGGATCCGTGAAGTTGAACATCCTTTCCGGCGCCAGCCAGATACGCTCGCCGCCGATGTTCCACTGTCCCGAGCCAAGCGCGGCGTCGAACTCCGTCAGGGCCGGTGTCCAGCCCAGAATATCGAGATCGTCCAGATAGGGTCCGAAAATCCGTCCCCCGGCAGTCGTCGCCACCAAAGTCAGGCCTTGGCCAAGGTCGAGGAGGACCACATGGAAACCATGGTCCTCCAGGCATCCGATCAACTCTGTCCGCGCCAGCGGCATTGTGACTACCAATCCCGTCCCGACAGCCGCCCGAGCAGATCGGGAAGAGTCCGCCGCGTAAACCGCGCCCCGGCCTCAGTCAGTCGGACGCGGAGCGTGCGGCGGGCAGGCGCTCCGTCGCGCGGGCTGAAACGCAACACATGGCGCGTCCCGTCAAGTGACCAGCGCATTCCCGGATTGTCCGACATCAGATTGACGACAGCGAAGCCCTGTACCGGTGCGGTGGCGGCGGCAGTCATCCCATCGAGGAAGTCGCGATCGCTCAGCCACATCTCCTGTCCCCAAGTGCCCATCGCCATGTGCGGCCCCGGCAGGTTGTCATGGGTCCATTGCGTCCAGCCGATCCGTGTACAAACCACGGTCATGCCGTGGTTCGCGGCGTAATGCGCGCCAATACGCTCGCCCATCAGTTTGGACATGCCGTAGGGATTCACAGGGTCGGGTGGTGTGTCCGCATCAAGACGACCGCTTCGGAACCGGTATCCGCCCAGTACCCAGTTGGAACTTGCGAAGACCACGCGCGCCACACCTGCCCCGCGCGCTGTTTCGAAGAGGTTCAGCACGGCGTCGATATTGTGCGGCAGCACCGTTTCCCAGCCGGCGTCCGGCGAGCGGTCGGCGGCAAGGTGCACGACCGTGTCCTGCCCCTCAAAATGCCGCCGCAGATCGGCGTCCAGCCGGCACAGGTCAGCCCGATGCACGGGCTGCGGACCCGGTCGCGACACAAGGTCAATCCCCGCCACCTCGTGCCCAGTCTGCGCGAGGTGACGGACAAGCTTTCCACCCAGGTGACCGGCTGCGCCGGTGACAAGGATACGCATCGAAACTGCCTTCTCGTTCGGCATCCCCGGGCCGTGCATGGCCCCAGGGGCGCCGGGCATCACGTCGCCATGAAGGCGGCGACGTTGTCCTTGGTCACGCGCATCACTCCGGTCGATACCGTATCGGGCAGCGGGTTGATCCCGGCGGCTACGGGATCGGCAACGATGCGGATCTTCGACTGGCCGAGCCAGTCCAGAAGGTGGACCGCCAGATAGCTTTCGAGCCAGCTTTTCTGCGCGACCGCCCCGTGGATCGTGCCATCGGCGATATAGGGCAGCATATCGGGGTTGCGGTCCATGGCCACGATCTTGACCGCCCCGACCTTGCCCTGCTCGATCACCGCCAGCGCCGCGCCTTTGCCGCTGTCGCCGTCTGTGCCGCCGATCCCGACCACGTCGGGATGTGCCAGCAGCGCTTGCGCATATGCGGTCGGCGCATAGGACGGATCCGCCTTGTCATTGACGACGTCGACAACCTCGATTTCGGGGTACTTCTCAGCGAACACGGCCTTGTAGCCCTCCACTCGTTCCAGAGTGGAGGGGGCCGGGAAGGTGCCGAGCAGCACCTTGCCCTTGCCGCCAATCGCTTCGGCGAGCATCTCGCCGCCGATCCGGCCCGCGTCTTGGTTCGAGATGCCCAGAAAGACGCTGCGCTTCGATCCTGGAACGTCACCGATGATGCAGGCAACCGGGATGCCGGCCTCGATCGCGCGGTCGATCCCAGGTGCGAGAGCGGCTGCGTCGCCCGGGAAGATCATAAGGCCGGCGGGCTTGCGGGCAATGATCTCGTCCAGTTGCCGAGCCTGGCCCGCAGTATCGAAATCGAGCGGCCCGGTGAACGTGGTCTTGACACCCAGGTCTGCTGCTGCCGCCTCGAGCCCCGCGCGGTGGTCGGCCCAGAACGGCACCTGAGTGACGACCGACAGGAACACGAACTCGGCGTCGCGCTCCTGAGCGGCGGCGGGCCCCGCGGTCAGCGGCAAGCTTGCTCCGACGCCAAGGGTAGCCATCGCCGCAAGCATGTGCCGGCGATTCAAATCTGCGGATTTCATCTCTCGTCCTCCATGTTGTTGGGATGCCTTCAGGTCTTGCTACGTGTCAGCATGTCGACCGCCACCGCGACGATCAGCACAAGGCCGGTCACGACCATCTGCCAGTAAATCGATACAGCCAGCATGGTCATCGCATTCGAGATCAGGGCCACAAACACGACGCCGAGGAAGGCGCCCAGCACCGTTCCCTCGCCGCCGCGCAGGCTTGCCCCGCCGATCACTGCGGCTGCCAGAGCCTGCAGTTCCAGCGCGTTCCCGGCGGTTGGTGTGCCGCTCATGAGACGCGAAGCCAGCAGAATCCCCGCGAAGGCCGCCAACAGGCCCGACAGCATGAAGCAGACCACCCGCACCCGCGACACCGGAATGCCTGACAGGGCTGCGGCGCGCTCGTTCCCGCCGATGAAATAGACCTGCCGCAGGTACCGGGTCCGGCGTAAGCCAAGGTCTCCCAGCAGGACAATCAAGAGCATGATCCAGGCCATAAGCGGCAAGCCGAGGATCTGCGCCTTGCCGAACATGGCGAACCCCTGAGGCAGGCTGGACAGGGAGAAGCCTTCGGTAAAGACTAGGGCCGCCCCCCGCGCCATCAGCATGGTGCCCAGCGTCGCAATCAGCGGATTTACCTTGAGCACGGTGACGATCAACCCGTTCACCGCGCCGATTGCCAGTCCGATGGCGCAGGCTCCGAGAATGGCGAGCGGAATCGACACTCCCGAAAGGAGCAACAGCGCCACCACGGTGCTTGCCAGCGCCATCACCGATCCGACTGAAAGGTCGAACGATCCCGAAACCAGAAGGATCGTCATGCCGACGACGATGATCGCCGTCGGAACCATGCCCGCAATCACTGCCTGGAAATTCGCGACTGACAGGAAGTACGGCGACGCGAAGCTCATCGCCACGACCAGCACGACGATCATCGCCAGGAGCGCCGCCTCTCGCATCGTCGCCAGCCGGCGCGCGGTGGGAAATGTCGTATCGGTCATTCTGTAACAGCCTCACCGTTCACGCGGCGTCCTCCACCAGACCCGAAGCGAGCGCCATGACGGATTCTTCGGTTGCCGACCGTGCGTCGACGATCCCGGTCAAGCGCCCCCTGTGCATCACGGCGATCCGGTCGGAAAGCTCCAGGATTTCGGGGAGATCGGAAGATACGATCACGACTGCCGCACCTTCTCGCGCCAGCGCGGCAATGCGCATGTGGATGTCCTGCTTGGCGCCGATGTCGACGCCCTTTGTCGGCTCTTCCACAACCAGCAAACGCGGAGCACGGCGCAGCCATTTGCCAAGCAGCACCTTCTGTTGGTTGCCGCCCGAAAGCGACCGCACCGACATATCCGGCCCTGCTGCCTTGACACCCTGATCCGCGATCAGTTCCACGCCTGCCACGTGGATGAGCGCCTCTCGCATCATCCCGGCTCGGGCGACCTGGGTCAGGTCGGTCACCACCGCATTCGCGGCAATCGACAGATCGAGGAACAGCCCGAGCGTCTTTCGGTCGTCCGGAACGTAGGCCACGCCGGCACTCATCGCCCGGCGCAACGTTCCCGGATGGGCCGCACCGGCCAAGGTGATCCGCCCCTGCTCGGGCAGTTCGACGCCCGCCAGCAGCCGTGCAACTGTCTCGCGCCCCGATCCATCTAGACCGGCCACGCCCAGAACCTCGCCGCCGCGGATCGACAGGGTCAAGTCCCGCACCTGCCCCGCCCGCGTCACTCCCTCGAGCCGGGCCATCTCCGGCCCCGGCACGGCCTCATCCCGCGGGGCGCGCAGCACTTCGCGTCCCACCATTGCACTGACCAAATCCTCGGTTGTCAGGCCCGCCGCGGGGCGCGTCCAGACCGTAGCGCCATCGCGCAGAACGGTGATCCGGTCGGCCAACGCCACGACCTCGGACAGGTGGTGGCTGATGTAGATGATCCCCACACCCTGCAACCGAAGCTCCCGAACCGCGGCGAACAGGCGCAGCTTCTCATCCGCCGTAAGCGCTGAGGTCGGCTCGTCCAGGATCAGCGCGCGGACCGGCCGCGGGACGGCGGCTTCGGGATGATAGAGTTGGCCGATCGCCTTGGCGATTTCCACGAGTTGGCGCTGCCCGGCCAGAAGCGAGCCCACCGGTCGCCAGACAGGCAGGTCCGTGCCAAGCCGATGCAGCAGGTCCGTTGCCCGCCGCGCCATCGCCCCACTGTCGATCAGCCCGAACTGCACCGGCGCATGGCCCGCGCAGATGTTTTCGGCTACGCTCAGCCCGTCGACAAGGCTGAGTTCCTGAAACACAGTCGCGATCCCCGCCCGCGCCGCCATCAGGGTCGACGTCAGGGCGCGGGGCGTGTCTTGCAACAGAATGTGCCCGGAATCCGGCGTCAGGACACCCGCCATCATGTTCATCAGGGTCGATTTGCCTGCACCGTTCTCGCCCACCAGCGCGTGCACCTCGCCTGCCTCGAGGGTGAAGGAGACATCCTTTACGGCATGGGTCGCCCCAAAGCTTTTGTTCAGCCCGCGCAGAGTGATCATCGAGTTCACGCGATCTCCTCCCCAGGGCCGCATCGATGGAATTCTGCCATTTGGTATCTGATATTCCAGTTGGATGTCAACACTCCTCCGCCTGTGCCGGCAGAAGAATGCAGATTCGTTTCAGTTTCTCGGACTACCGGATCACTGGCGGCCCGGACCAGCCTGCAAAGAAATGACAAAGCTGGTCTCAAAGGCAGTTATCTGAGAGGCCGGATCAAGGTGGCACGAACACCAAACCTCGTGACGTCCCGGATGCTGTTCTCCAATCGATCCGCTTTGTCATGTGACCGCCAGCCAGGTCTACGCCGACACCGACGCCGCCGCTCTGCCGGGTACCCCGCACAGGCAGAGTGGCAACTGACCGACCAAGAGGGCAGGACTAAGACTGGTAGAGGCGGTCATCTAGGGACTAGGGAGTGAAGCCTCGCTTCCATGGTCGGAAGACCCGGTCCTCAGCCCCTCCCGCGCAACCTTCGCAAACAACGCAAGAAATCCGGACGCAACCGGATAGGGAAGGCACTCTCGTGGGGGCAAGTGGCGGAGTGGAGGGGCCTGCCGTCGAACCTTCTCTACCTATAAACATCTGAAATATATTGTATCTTCACTCTGTTCGAACGCATAGGTCTGAAGTCAGGACCACATCACATCAGCGAGTTCCCGTCGAAGTGCCAACGCGATGACTTGTTTGATCCCTTCGACTCGCTGCTGTCAGATTCCCGCAGTGAACATCAGGCCGAACTGGTTCGACCAGAACCGCACCGTCTCGTGGCTGATGTCAATGTCCCGCGCGTGGAGGAGGCACTCGGACATTGCGAAGCGAAAGCGGCAAACGGACATTTATCGTGAGCGCCAAGCGGATGATCTCTGTGCTGGTAAAGAAGCAGAGGAAGGGGGCGGGGTTGGGTATCCATCCGGACTAAGCGGGTGGCTCATTGGTCTCAGCCTACCTTCTTCTGACGGTGCATGTTCTTCTGATCGGGACCCGATAAGCTTACTTCATCAAGGACAGCGGCCATTTGCGCTGAGCCATCAGGCCGGACACATGACCGCAGCTCGCGAGATCAACTGCAGCTCAAATCAATCTTTGCACAAATGGAGCGTCCACATTCGGCAGGGCCGAAATTGGTCACCGAGATCAAGCAGACTGCAAATCGACCAGCACCGCGTGATCGAATTTGGAAAGCAAATGCCGGATTGAGGTGTCGTCCGGCAGCAAGCACGCAGCGGTTGAAAGCGCGTCGGCAACAGCAGCGCTTCCTGCACTTATGCTTATCTGGCGCCAAATCCGCGCAGCAGGCTTGCCGCTGCGCGGGTCCAGAATATGACTGACACGGCCTTCTGGATCGAAGGCCGTTCCAAGCGGGGCAGAGGTCGCGAGGGCGCGGTTCGACAAACCGACTCGTCTTGATCCGGCTATTTTGACGGGCCACTCCCCTCCATCTGGCGCCCGGCCAAGCGTGGCAATTTCTCCTGCATCGACAAGAACGTTCTGCACGCCTGCGGTCCCAAGAAGTGCCACCACTCGATCGGCGATCTGCCCTTGAGCGATGCCGTTCAGGGTAAGTGCCATTCCCGGTTGCAGCAGAATTTCCTCTTCAGAGTAAGAGACACGCGCGAATCCAACCAATTCCTGTGCATCTATCAGCACATCGTCCGAAGGCGCCGCTCCCTTGGCCCAGGCTTTAGCATATTCCTGCCAGAGCGGCTGCACAGTCGGATCAAACGCCCCGTCAGAGGCCGCATGCACCTGTCCGGACAGGGCTAGAACCGCAAGCAACTCGACCGGGGGGGCGGTTAGCCTCCTGTCACGATTCAGTTGACATAGAGCCGATTGCGCATCGTAGAGGCTGAAGACTTGCTCGAGCCGGCGGATCTCGGCGACCGCGGCAGAGACCAGGTCTGGCGCCTGCGGATGGATAAGGCGGATCACCGCATCGGCGCCAAGCGCCACGCCGCGCCATTCGTACAACTCATCGGTCGCCGAGTAACCGCGCTTCGCGGAAACAAGCGGCAGCCCTGCCGCGATGACCAGGAAACGACGGCGGGTCAGAGGCATGTCAATCTCCTGTCTTGGGGGCAAGGGCACGCAAGCGCGCCGCATAGTCGGCATCGTCGCCGCCGGCGCTGCCTTCAACGGGGAAAACCGCGCTGTCGGGAATCTCGGCAAGGGCCATAACCTTGCCGCCATATTGCGCCGCGAAAGCCGCGGCGCGTGCCGGGTCGGCAAAAGGCACGAATTCCGGCGCCTCCATTGCGCCCATCCGTGTCGAGCCGACGACGTAGACCGCCTTCTCGGCATCAACCCAGTTGGTTGTCCCGGGGTCTTCCCAACTCGGGGCAACCCCCATGTCATTGACATAGATCGCGACGATCCGATTGTCGCGTTCGGGCATCCGATCGAAAGCGACCACATCGCGCACCTGGCTGAAGAACAGCGGCATTCCGGGCAGACCGTCGAGATGCGCCTGTGCCTTTGGTCCCGCATGCTCCATCAGGTTCATCTGGCAGAAGTATCCGGTCGCCTCGGGTGTCAGGGCGACGGGATCGGGCTTTGCCTCGTCCTCGCGACAGGCTGACAGAACCAGGACGAGCGCAAGCAACAGACGTTTCATGGCGTCACCTTGCGGAAAGCGGCGATGGCAAGCCCAACCGTCGCGATGGGCCAAAGCAGGATCGACAGCAGCGATTGCCAGACTGGAATGCTGTTTGCCGCCCCGGCGGTGCCGGCGGCTGCAGCCGTCGCCTGCGAGGCGGCAAGGTTGTATAGCCGGAATGCATCGGCCGGGCTCGCCAGCAGGGCGACCGGAAAGATGTGGCGCGTGAAGACCCCGTCGCCGCTCGCCACGATACCGGCGAGCAGGGCCAGGTCGTAAAGCACGACGGCCACAAGCCACAGGCCGACCGCCAGACCCGCAGCTCCGGAGGGCCGACGGGAAAGCGCCGACAGCGCATAGCCAGCCCCAAGGAACGTCGCTCCCATAAGGACCGACGACCAGAATAGCCGCCAGAGAGCCGGGAGACCCTCGGCCGCATCGGTATCGGAAAAGAGCGCGGCAAAGGCCGCGATTCCGTAGCCGGAGGCAACGGCAAGCGCCAGGATCGCCAGATGCGCCAGGAGCTTGCCAAGAAGAATTTCAGCGCGAGAGACCGGGTAAGTCAGTAACAGCGGCAGAGTCCCCCGTTCAACTTCGCCGGCGATGGCGTCAAACGCCATCAGAAGAGCGATCAGCGGGACCAGATAGACGGCAAGGCTGGTCAGGCTCGCCACGATCACCGAAAGCCGGTCAGCCCCGAGCGTGCCGGTCGGCGCAGATCCGGCAGCGGCCAGAACAAGCGAAAACAGTGCCATCATGGCGATCGAAATGGCGACCCAACGGTTGCGCGCGGCGATCAGGGCCTCGGTTCGGGCGGTGGAAAGAATGCGCTTCATGCGGCTGCCCCCCTGCTGAAATGGCTGTAGATGTCCTCAAGACTGGGGGGCTGAACCTCGACATCCGCGACCTTGTCACCAAGGGATGCGATCCGGGCGAGCAAGGCCAGTTTCTCGTCCTGTTGGCAGGCAAGATGCAGCGACCCGGCACGATGTTCAGCCTGCGGAAAGACCGCGGCAATCGCCGCCTCGGCCCCCGCAGCCGGAACGATCTGCACCGAGATCTGCAGCGCCGCCCGCCGGCGCAACTCGGTCAGGGTCCCTTCGGCAACGGCTATGCCCCGCGAGAGGATGACGATCCGATCCGTCCGCGCCTCGACCTCGGTCAGGGCGTGTGAGGACAGCAGGATACCCGCCCCCTCGGCTGCAAGGCCGTCGAGCAAAGCATAGAATTCGCGCCGGGATACGGGGTCCAGTCCCGAGGTCGGCTCATCGAGGATCAGCAGGCGCGGATGGCCGATCAGCGCCTGCGCCAGCCCGACCCTTTGCCGCATGCCTTTGGAATAGGTGCCGATCCGCCGCTTCGCCGCTGCTTCCAGACCGACGCGGCTCAAGAGTGGCATGGCCTTGGATGCCGGTTCGCCCCGCAGGGCAAGGTAGTGACAAAGCTGCTCAAGCCCGGTCAGGGCCGGATGAAAGGCGACATTCTCGGGCAGATAGGCCACATGATTCCGGGCTTCGGTCGAACCGGGTGCCGCATCGTGGACCGTCACCGTGCCCCCGTCATAGGGGATCAGTCCGAGCACGATCTTCATCAGCGTCGACTTGCCCGCGCCGTTGTGACCAAGCAGCGCCACACGTTCGCCGGAACCGACGGTCAGCGACACATCGGACAGGGCCTTGAGGCCCGGATAGGATTTACTGAGAGACGAGACTGTCAGGATCGGCATCGGTTTCATTAATGACTGCGCCAGTCCAGCGACCGGCGGCTGCCGCTTCCATCGTCGCGATCCTGTCGGACACGGCGATGACGGGCGGTGACATAAGGGGGTGGCTGTCCACCACGCCGCCCGGAAGCGTCGCGGGAAAGCTGGATTGGCTCCAGCGGATAAGCTGGACGGCAGGCGCGCCCATCAGCAGGCGCGCGGCAGGCTGCGACCACAGGACATGGTCCATCAAGTCGTTCGGGCGAAAGGCGCTGTCGGCAAGCCCGTCCCCGTTCAGGTCGAAGGCGGCGAGGTCGGACCAGAAGTTGCCCCGGCCTTCCAGGCTCCATTCAATGTCGCGGGTGCCGACGTACTTCACCTGGTTCTGGTTGCCGATGAAGGCATTCCCTGTCAGCGCGTTGCGCTCGGACCCCGCGGTGAAATGGATGCCGATGCCGCAACCCTCGAACCGGTTACCGGCGATCAGGTTCTTGTTCGCATCGTAGATGAACAGGCATTTCTTCGTTCCGCCCCGCACCAGGTTGCCCACGAAATCGCCACTGTTGGCGGCGTTCAGCATCACGCCATGGTCGCGGTCGCCAAGGCTCATGTTGCCGACGAGTTCGACGTTGTTCGAGAACATGATGGCAAAGCCAAGGTGGTTCCCGATCGAGATGTTGCCGGATACCTCGCTGTCCTTCGTGTACATGTAGTGGACGGCGAAGCGCAGGTCGCGGAACAGGTTGTTGCGATAGATGTCCTTGGAAGAGGTGTTGGAAAAGATCCCGTCCCGGCCCCAACGGATGTCATTGCCCTCGATGATCAGACCCGGCGAATGCCAGACATAGACGCCATTGCCGCGATCCAGCATGCGCGGCGACTGGCGCCCCTCGATCACATTGTCCCGTACAACGCAGTCTGTGGCGCCATGAACGTCAACGCCATGCATGTTGTCGATCAGGTGGTTGCCCTCGACAGTCACGCGGGCTGCGCCCTTGACGATCTTGACGCCCGCGTCGATCTGTTCGTTGCGACCGCCCGAACGGGTGATGGTCAGGCCGCGCAGGATGATATCGGTGCCAGTCGCCGTGATGACGCTGCCTGTATTGTGTCCGTCGATGAGGCTTCCGGGCTGGCCGTCGATGGTCAGGGGTTTGTCGATCACCACACCGCCGTCATAGGACCCGGCGCCGAGGCGTAGCACATCGCCGGGGGACGCCCCGGCGATGGCGGTTGCAAGAGATCCCGGCCCTGGCGCGACGATGACTTCCGCCGCCGACGCAAGGTCGGTGGCAAGCAGCAGAGCGATCAGGGCAAGAGCCGGGCGCATCGGTCAGGAGGCCTTCGGTTCGACGAACATCCGACCGCGCATCTCCATGTGCAGCGCATGGCAGAACCACTGGCAATAGTACCAGTAGACGCCAGGATTTGCCGCAATGAAGGTCACCGAAGCGGTTGCCTGCGGGCCGATTTCCATGGCGATGCCATGATTGCCAAGCGTGAAGCCATGGGTCAGGTCGTCGATGTCGTCGAGGTTTGTGACGATCACCGTAACCTCGTCGCCCTGTTTCACCGTGAAGCTTTCCAGGGCAAAGGTCGGCGCCTGTGACGACATGTAGACCCGGACCTTGTTGCCGTCGCGGATGACCGTGTCCTGCCAGTCGTCCAGGTTGATCTTGTCCGCCTCGGCCTGCTTGCGTACTTCCGCCCACATCGGATCGTTGCGATCCCAGACCGAACGGATGTTCGTCATCTTGGACGCATGTACGGCGATGGCATCATGGGGCTCGGCGAAGTTCGGACCGTCATGCACGACCACCATCTTGTCACCCGAGATGTCGATCAGCTGGTCGTTCTCGGGTTTCAACGGGCCGACGTTGATGAAGCGATCCTTGGAAAACTTGCAAAGGCACACGAGCCATTTTCCATCTGCTTCGAGCGTTTCCCCCATCGACGTCTTGAGGTGACCGGGCTGGTACTGCACGTCCACCTTGTCGAGGATCGGATCCACCTTCTCGCCGTTATAGGCGGCAATCGCCTTGTCGATGTTCCACTTCACCACCTGGCTGTCGAGAAAGAGCGAGGTGAAGGCGTTGCCCTTGCCGTCGAAGGCGGTGTGCAGCGGGCCAAGGCCCAGCTCGGGCTCGGCCACGACGACGCTGCGCGGATCGGCGTCGGTGGCAAAGATCGTGTCGAGCTTCGTCACGTCGATCACCGTCACCGTCGGAGACAGCTTGCCGCCGATGCAAAGGTGCTTCTTGTCCGGCGCCATGTTGCAGCCATGCGGGTTGTTGGCGACCGGGATGTAACGGGTGTAGTTCTTGTTCTTGCCCTTGCGGCCGTCGATGACCTTGCAGCCGTTCAGTTCCTGGAAATCGCCCGCCGCGATGCCCTTTTCGATCTCGGCGATGTTGAAGACCACGACATGGTCCATGTCGGCCGCCGTCATGTCGGCCTGGGTCATCCCCATTTCTGAGTTGTACGAGGTCGAGAAGGCCCATTTGCCCTCATAGTCGGCGTCGGTGTTGTCGAGGTTACCCGACACCAGCACCTGCCACGCGACGCGCATCGTCTCGGTATCGACTGCGGTGAAGACGTTCACGTAGGTCGAGACGTCATCCATCGTGGTGCCGTCGTTGACCAGCGGCGCCTCATCCTCGCCGTTGCAGAACAGATAGTTCGAGGCCGGCCATTTCTGCGGCCGCATCCCGTGGATGGCCTTGGCGTTCGGGATCTCGAGCATCTTGTCGCATTTCATGACATCGCAACGCACCCGCGCGACGCGCGTGTTGGCCTTGTCGTTCATGAACAGGAAGCGGCCGTCATACTTGCCCTCGGTGAAGGACATGTGGACGTGGTGAAGATCGCCGTTTTCGTGAACAACCTGACCGTTTGCGGCGAGGTAGTTCTTCGTCTTCTCGGTCATCGTTTCTTGCATGATCCGGCGGGATTCGTTGGTACGTCCCCAGCCGGTGGCCGAGCAGCGGTTGAATACCGGAACCCGCATAAGTTCACGCATCGACGGGATGCCGAGGATCCTCATCTCGCCCGTCTGGCCTGACGACCAGAAGCCGTAATACTCATCGAGCTGGCCCGGAGGCACGTTGAATTCTGCCTGCCCCGCGGCTTGCGCCGCACCGGCAGCCAGCGCCGACAGTCCGGCACCGCCGCCAAGCAGCGCCAGGCGCGATCCGCCGAAGGCGCCGGCAAGCGCCGCCCCGCCAACTGTCGCACCAAGAAGGCCGCGACGGCTCAGTCCCTTCTGTTCCGTATCAGACATTGGCTTTTCCTTTCTGGTTTGGATGGTTCTTCAGGCTCTCCGGGTTACGCAGCACCGGTGCTGCGTCGCCCACCGATGCGCGCCGCTTGTCCTTGCGGATCACGACCGGGCAGGTCTTGTGGCTTTGGTAGAGGACCTGGCAATGCAGGCAGTTCAGGCATTCGTTCGGGTTGATCTCGCCCGTCGGATGGATGGCCTGGACCATGCATTCGTTGCCGCAGGTCTGGCAGGGATTGCCGCACTCATGGTAGCGCTTGAGCCAGTCGAACATCCGCATCCGCGCCGGAATCGCGAGCGCTGCGCCAAGCGGGCAGAGGTAGCGGCAGTAGAAGCGTTCGACGAACAGCCCCGCGGCCAGAAGAGCCAGCGCGTAGGCAACGAAAGGCCAGGCCCGCACGAATTTCAGCACGATGGCGGTCTTGAACGGTTCGACTTCCGCCAGATGCTCGGCCTGTTCGATCGACATCAGCGAAGCGCCGAACAGTCCAAGAAAGATTATATATTTCACTGGCCAGAGCCGCTCGTGCAGGCCCCAGGGCAGCGTCCATTGCGGAATGTGCAGGGCCTTGGCGAGGCGGTTCAGCAGTTCCTGCAGCGCACCGAAGGGGCAAAGCCAGCCGCAATAGGCCCCGCGCCCCCAGAAGATCAGCGCTGCCGCCAGCGAGAACCACAGGATGAAAGTCAGCGGGTCGAGCAGGAAGGCCTGCCAGGAGAACCCCGTGACCAACGCCCCGAACAGCGCCATCAGGTTCACGACGGAAAGCTGCGCGTTGGCATACCAGCCAAGGAACACCAGCGTCACCGACAGGAAGCCGATGCGGAACCAGAAGAACACGCGATCGTTGCGCGTCATCCAGCCCTGGAAGAAGAAGGTCCCTGTCAGGACCAGAAGCATGGCCGACAGTCCGGCAATCTCGGCCCGCTTGTCGCGCCAGATCCGCTTCCAGAGGTTCTGCTGCGCCGTCCCCTCGTCCTGCGCAGCGACACCGGTTGCGGCTTCGGTCGCGGCGGACGTTTTCGATGCCGCGACGGCCACAGGTCGCAGGTATTGGGCCGGAAGCTGGTAACCCAGGTCAAAGCTGGTAAAGACCTTGTCGATCGCGGCGACCTGCCGTTGCACCAGAAGCTGCAGGCGGAAGGGCTTGGCCGGATCGAACCCGCTGTCCGCCGGGATCCGGAAGAGATCAAGCTCCGAGAAACTGGGGGCGCCCTCTGCGGCCAGGGCATTCAGCCGCCGGTGATCGCGGTCATGGAACCGCACCGACACATCATCCTGGATCAGGACGATACGGTCGAAGATACCGCCACGCACATAGCCCGAGCCCTTGAAGGAATACTGCCCGCGCCCCGCGATCATCAGGGCGCTGTCACCCGGTTTGAGCCAGCCCGCGAGATTGCCGTATTCATCTGGCCCCAGCAGCGCCTTGCCGATGCCCGGCACGGAAACCAGTGCAGCCTGCATGTCGATGAAGGTGGTCTCGGGCGGATCGGTCAGCGCCTTCGCGTCGGAACGCGGGTCGTTCAGGGCCCTAAAGGCCGCATTCACCTTACCCACATCCAGCGACAGGCGCCGCACGGTTCCGTCGCCCTCCATCGCGGTCCATGAGGCCGGGGCGGCCGCATCGGGATTGACCTCGACCGTGGGAGAGGTGGCGACTTCGGGCGCAAGACCGCCAAGCGAAAGGGCACGGGCGACCTTGATGCCCGACCGGATGATCGAGTCATCGATCACCATCACCGTAACAGTTGCGCCGGAGATGATGTCGACATCATGCGACTTGCCACCCGACAAGGCTTCAGCCGCCAGATCGACGCCAACGAAGCTCTTCACCAGTGCCTTGATCTTGGCTTCCGGTATGCCGATCAGGACAATTGGCTCGGAATGCTTAAGAAGCCGGACACCCGAAATCTTCGCGTCCAGATCGATGGCCACCATCGTGTGGATCGGCTTGCCGGAATAACCGGTGGTGCCGACATAATCGGAGGTGACGAATACCCAGCCAATGGTTTCGCCTGCCTTCAGGACCGGCGCCGCCGCGACGTCGTCGCGGATCCGGCCAAACCCGTCCGCACCGGGAACGAATTCACCCGCAGCCACCTCGGGCAGATACTTGGCCAGGAACGAGCCCGCCTCTGCCAGTGCGGGGCAGGCAACGAGGAACCAGGCAATCAGGGCGACTGCAAGCCCTGCCGGCATGGCAAGACGACTGCGAATGGAGGGGAAACGGCTACGCGACATGGGAAAGTTTCCAGACTGGGGGGCCGCGCGCCATCGGAATCGCAACCACGTGAAGAGCTGGGAGCCTTGTCCCCATTTCCGCCAAGGCTGTGGTACGGATCACGGTAGCGAACGTGATGTCCGGCCGATCCGCGCTCAGGAACACCGCGCCCGCTGACAGGCAATCAGGACATCTTGAACACGCACCGTGATCCGGCGGAGTTGCTGGATTGCCGTCATTGTCCACGAAGATCATTTCGGAATCGCCATCAGAACAGATGACCATCGCGGTGAGGCCCAGGATCGCGACGCCCATGCGTATCTCGGCCTTGGCCGAAGACATCCCAAGCATTGCCAAGGCGACGCTGAGGCAAAGGCAGAGGGAGAATTGGGCGATGCGAGCGATCATGCCGACAGACCTACGCAAGCCTTTCCGGACGTTCCTTGATTTGGGTCAAATAAAATGTCCTTTTTGAGCGCGCCCATTCGTCTCATTGCACCGCGCTGCCGTTGGGCGCTATCCACACGTCTGCAAGCCCAGAAGGTCGAGCAAATGCGCCTTACAAAGTTCACCGATTACGCGCTGAGAGTGCTGCTGCTTGCCGCGAACAGGCAGGAAGACCGCATAACCATCGAGGATGCCGCGAACTTCTATGACATCTCCCAATCCCACCTGAAGAAGGTGGTGATGGAGTTGTCACGGGCCGGATATCTCATCGGAACCAAAGGCCGGACTGGTGGCTTTCGCTTGGGCAAAGACCCCAAGGAAATCAACCTTGGCGACGTCCTGCGCTTGACTGAGACAGATTTCGGACTGTTCGAATGCCAGGTAGGCGGCGGCAGCTGTATCATCCTGCCTTGCTGCAAGTTGCCGCTGGTAGCGAAACGGGCCGCAAGGGCATTTCTTGCGGTGTTCGACGAAGTCACACTCGCGGACGTGTTGTCCGAACCAACCGCTTTCGCTCAACTGGGCTTGCCCGGAAAATGAGGAGAGCAGCTGGTAGGGTCAGGACTCATTGAAGTTGCGCTTGCGGGATGATTCAGGCTCGGCAAGGAGACTGGACGATGAGCAACCTTTGCTGGCTGACGGACGCGCAGATGGCACGGCTGTAGTGAACCGCACCGGGTTTACCGGAGCCTGATTTGTGTCAGTTACGCGGCTATGGGTTCGGTTTCCGGAGCGGCATAGAAGTTGGCCTCGGCTTCAGTTGGCGGGACCTTCCCGATCGGCTCGAGGAGGTGGCGGTTGTTGAACCAGTCCACCCATCCGAGCGTCGCGTATTCCACGGCTTTTAAGCAGCGCCAAGGCCCCCGGCGGTGGATGACCTCGGCCTTGAACAGCCTGTTGATCGTCGCGGCCAAGCCGTTGTCGTAGCTGTCGCCGATGCTGCCCACCGAGGGCTCAATCCCTGCTTCCGCCAATCGCCCAGTGTAACGAATGGACAGGTATTGCGAGGCCCTGTCGCTATGGTGGACCAGCCCCATGTCCTTCCCAGGGCGGCGCTCATGCACCGCCTGTTCCAAGGCATCGAGGACAAACCCCGCATGCGCCGAGGTGCTGACACGCCAGCCGACGATCCTGCGGGCATAGGCGTCGATTACAAAGGCGACATAGACGAAGCCCTTCAAGGTGGCGACATAGGTGAAGTCGCTGACCCAGAGCAGGTTGGGTGCCGGCACCCGGAACTAGCGGTTCACCGTGTCCAGCGGACAGGGCGCCTTCTTGTCGGGGATCGTCGTCCTGTGCGGCTTGCCCCGGATAATGCCTTGAATACCCATGTCCTTCATCAACCCTGCGACTGTGTAGCGGGCGCCGTTGAAGCCCTCGCGGCGCAATTGATGCCAGACCTTGCGGATGCCGTAGACACGCCAGTTCTCCTCGAAAACACTTCGGATCTCAGGCCGCAGGGCCTCATCAGTGCGGGCACGGTCCGACAGGCGAGTTGGATCAGCCCGCTTCGCCAGATGATCATACTAGGTGGAAGGGGCGATCGGCAGCACGTCGCAGATCGGCTTGACCCCATGCGCATTCCTGTGCGCTCCAATGAAATCCACCATCACTTCGACCGGCGGTCGAGCTCCGCCATCGCAAAATACGCTGACACCTTGCGAAGGATCTCGTTCGCCTGGCGCAGCTCGCGGTTCTCGCGTTCCAACGCCTTCAACTTCTCGGCCATCTCGGTCGGGATGCCCGCGCACTTGCCGCTGTCGACCTCGGCCTTCTTGACCCACTCGTTCAGCGTATGGACAGAACAGCCGATCTTCGCCGCAATTGACACGATCGCCTGCCAGCGCGACCCATGCTGACACTCGTTGTCGAAGACGAGCCTCACCGCGCGTTCACGCACTTCACTGGAAAACTTGTTCGTCGTCTTGCTCATCATGCTCCATCCTACTCAGGCGTTGGAGCCTCCGGCAAACCCGGTGCGGTTCATTTCCCGTGGGAGTGCTGTTTGACAGCAGGATGCCCACTGCACCGCTCCTCGGCAACGCCTTTAGAACTGAGGGGTGCTCGACGCGGCCCCAGTGAACGCTTCAACGAACCGCCGCAGAACTAAGCTGATCGCTCCGGAACTCCGGTCCGCCCGACGGTCGAAGTCCAGCCTTAGATCGTCCCGAGGCCCCGCACCCGATAGGTCGGCCAAAGGGGCGCTCGCCAGCCCGCCTCAAGCCACGTTGCTCTGACAGGACCGTCAGAAGCTCATCGGCGCCCGGTCCGACGAAAGCAAAGTCCTTTTGACGGAACCCGCTTGCGAGCCTTCGCCCTCAGGCTGCCTCGTGTTCGCTACATTTTGTCTCAGCAAGCTCCGGTTGGTACAACAAACAATCAGATCTATATTTTGGAATTGTGCACTTCCGTTTTCCCGGCATTTGCGAGTGACTGTTAGCGAGGCAGGTCAATCAAAAAAACGGAGATGCTTCGGCTTGTTGTTCGCTTGGGGAGGGGAACAAATGGCTAGCAACTCGGTTGGAACAATCGACTTGTTCCCGAATGTCTCACTTCAAGGGGTAACGCGGGTATGCGGAACGGGTCCTGATGACCTGAGTGCGGTAACGCAACCGACAACCCAAGCTCTGGCAATATCGAGCAATCCGCTGACTGCGATCGACTGGGGAACCAAGATAGAGACATCGACGATCGATGTCTATTTCGCTCCTGCAGGGACCTACATTGACGGTTACACTGGCGATGGGCCTGCGCTTGGATGGACCGATTTTCAGAGAAACCAGCTCCTTTCTGTCCTGTCTGGGATATCAAAATTCGCAAATGTCGAATTCAACGTAGTCGGTTCCCCGGACGGAGCCGAGTTGCGCTTGGGTAGTTTTGATCTGTCATCGGGAGGTTATCTTGGTTTCGGTGTGCCCCCAGGAGAGCCCTATGCCGGCTATGTCGGCCTTGATTACGACTTCCTGCGCTGGGCCGATTACGAAACGGGGCAGAGCATGCTCAACAAGGGTGGATTCACCTATGCCGTTGTTCTTGAGGAGATCGGGCATGCGCTTGGTTTGGCTCATATGCATGACGACGGGGGGACATCGACCATCCTGACGGGCGTCACACAGCCGGTTGGGTCCTATGGAATCGGTGGCCTGTGTCAGGGCGTCTATTCGGTGATGAATTATGACGAGGGATGGCCAGGTGGACCCTATGGCTCGTCGTACCTCACCAACAGCGGTGGAGATTACACGATCTGGATCAATGATTACGGCTACGAAGGCACAATGATGGCCATTGATCTTGCTGTGCTTCAGGAAAAATACGGGCCAAATCCAAACTCAAACCTAGGCGACTCGACCTACGTCTTGCCTGATCAGAATTGGACTGGCACCGCATTCCAATGCATCTGGGACACAGGCGGCACCGATACAATTCGTTATGACGGTTCACGCTCCGTCACGATAGACCTTCGTGCTGCTACCTTGAAGGGCGAGGTCGGCGGCGGCGGCTATGTCTCCTACGCCGCCCCCATTCGCGGTGGCTACACGATCGCACATGGCGTGGTCATCGAGAATGCCGTCGGCGGAGCCGGTGCCGATCGTCTGACGGGGAATGGATTTGCCAACAGTCTGAAAGGGAGCGGCGGCAGCGACGTACTTGCCAGCGGGTCGGGCGCCGACATCCTCAACGGCGGTGGCGGCAACGACACGATGGTCGGCGGGGACGGGAACGACAGCTATTACGTCGACAGCGCGGGCGATGTCGTGGCCGAGACG
>NZ_JAKENF010000009.1 GCF_021491355.1 Alitabrizicola rongguiensis
GCGATCTGCCCGTGATCCAGGACCACAGGGTCCAGCCAACCCCTTGGTCTGGATGATTTCCATGTCTCGAAAGGAAAGTTGGCTGGGGCGCTAGGATTCCAGGTCTGAGGTTGGTCGGTACCAGTTCGCTGGGAAGGCTGGGCGAGGTGGGGCGACGGGTGGGGCGGTGACTTAAAGCGCAGCGAGGATACGCGCCTTTGCTGCCGAGAACTCTTCGTCAGTCAAAGCTCCTGAGGTCCTTAATGCGGCCAGTCGCTCCAAGGCATCTAGACCGGTTTGCGCCGTGGGACTTGATGTAAGATCTGTTCGCTTTGCAGGATCATTGAGGGAGGTTACTACTGGATCGTGGTCACGCTCTCGCAGGAGACGGTTCGCCAATTCCGCAACAATCTTAGCGTGAGCCTTCTGGCAGTTATCGACAGTGATTGTTCTGCTACCGATATCTACCATTATCTTTCCGAGCACCCATCCTTGGGAAGCGGAAACAGCTTGCACCCGATTGAGTCTCACGGTCTGCGTATCAACGGAGTTGCTTAGGAGGGCGCAATCAACGAAGAGAAACCTCTCGGAGGTCAGTGCGACAAGCCAAGTGTTCGCTCCGAAATCGCTCGTGTTTGAGGTTTCCGACTTGCTGACGATCCCAGAGGCAAACGCATAGACGGTCTCGTCTTCTTCGATCAGGCCACCAAGGGCGAGGAATTCCTTTTTCGTGCCGAACGAATCCATCGCCACTTTGTTGATTTCGAATATCTTCTTCCAATCGCGTTTCCGAGTTGCTTCACGATACTCGACATCATTTAACATTCTAGCAATCCTCAGATGCACCCTTGAATTGCGGGTTCAGTGGAAATCTCGCCCGTTTCCCGCAGGTTCGCAATGGGGAACTTCGTCGTCGCGCGCAGAGAAAACCGCGCAACCTCCCGTATCTAAATAAAGAAGCAGATAGGGAGCTTAAGATGAAGACCATGACCGCCCTCGGCATCGCCGGGGGCTTTCTTGTTTTACGACGGAGCTGGTTGGTTCTGTTCCTCGTCCTCTGGACGGCCTCGAGGATTAGCCATGAACTGGCCGTGACGATCCTCCGCGAGGTGCTGAAAGCGGGGCTGGTGCGATGAGGCCGGGGGACACCGTGGTCATCGCCGCCTTCGATGACGTCCCGGAGCACCTGTTCGAGGTGGAGGAGGTCCACGACGACTTCGTCACCGGGAAAGCCGTCACGGGACCGTTGGCCGGAGAGTACGGCGAGCCTGACCGGTCGATGATCGTCCGGGTCGTCGAGCGGTCGCTGGGATCCTCGGATACCCAGTAACCAGCCGAAACCAATCAGAAAATCGACAGACCAACCAGAACTGGGGCGAATGCCCCCAGAAGGAGGACGCATGTCCGTACGAATTCCGTACGCCTACCTGAAGCAACAGACCTACCTTTACCGACGAAACTACCCCCGAGAACTGCAACCAGTGCTCGGGCAGGCCCTGAAGCAGTCGCTCCGGACGGGTGACGCTCGTGTGGCCAAGAAGCGGGCGACTGAGATCAACGCCAAGTTCGAGGAGATCGTGACCAAGGCCAGGGCAGGGCACGTGGTGGAGAAGCCCGTCCTGGAGAAGGTCGCCCCGGTGGTCTTCTCGCCGGTGGTGATCGTGGGGCGGAAGACGGTCAAGGAACTGGGACAGACCTACCTGAACAAGCGGTCAGACGAGCTGCGGCCCGGGGGCTTCAAGGTCGTTCGGTTCTCGGTCAACCTGTTTCTCTCGGCCTACGGCTCCCGGACCGTCGGTTCGATCAACCGTGAGGACGCGCTCGACTTTACCCGGAAGGTGGCTCGGCTTGGGGTCCACTCGGGCAAGTCCTACCGGTACAGGAGCTACGGGCTGGACCAGCTGATCGCCATCAGTGGCGCGGAGACGATCAGCGCCCGGACGCAGCGGCGGACGGTGGGGCAGGTGTCGCACTTCCTGGACTGGGCCGTCTACGAGGGGCACGTCACCTCGAACCCGTTCAAGACGGTCAGGGTGGAGGCCAAGGGGAAGAACCGAAGCTACTCGGCACTGACCGACGAGGAGGTCCGGCGACTGGTCGCTGCCGACGATCCGGTGATCGGGGACCTGCTGCGGTTCTGTCTGCTGACCGGGATGCGGTCCGGGGAAGCGGCGGGGCTGGTTCGGGACAATCTGGTCTGGAAGGGCAATCTGGGCTGGTTCGTGTGGGTCCGCCCGAACGCGGTCCGGACGCTGAAGACCGATGCGGCGGAACGGTTCATTCCGCTGCACTCGGACCTGACGCCGATCCTGGCTCGGCTACCGGCGCAGGGGCGGCTGTTTCCTCGCCTGACCGTCAACATGGTGACGAAGCGGTTCATAGCCCTGAGGACCAGTCTGGGCATCGTCCGACCCGGTGCGGTCTTCCACTCGACCCGGAAGTGGTTCGTGACCCAGTGCGAGCGGGCAGGGGTTCCGGAGCATTTCACCGCCTCGATCGTCGGCCACCAGTCTGCTCGGTCGGAGAACCGGATGACCTACGGCATTTACTCGGCCGGGATCAGCGACGAGCAGAAGCGGGAGATCATCGAGAAGGTCGGTCTGCCGGTGGCGCGATGACGGGGGTGCCTGACATCGATGCCTTCGAGGAGCGGGCAGCCATCCTGGAGTTCGAGGGTGGGCTGAGCAGAAGGGAAGCGGAAGACCGGGCTGCTCAGGCTCAGGGGTTCCGGGACGCTGACCACTTCCGGCAGGTGCTGGCTGACTACCTGCTGACTGGCCGACTGCCTCATTAGCAACCTCCTCGGCGATGCCCTTCGTGGGTGTCGCCGGGGAGAACCTCTGGCCCTTTTCTTTTTTCCGGGGGCCGGGCGGTCGGCGGACGATATCGGCAGATGCCAGTCCACTAACTTCATGGCGGGCAGAGCCGCTACGGGTGGTTCGGGGGTCGTGGGAGACCGGCTGCGGGTGCGCTGCCACAGGGGGGCTGCCGATGGTCCGCAGGGTCAGAACGGGCCGGTGTCGACCAGGGTACGCTATAGGAGAAGCAACCGGAAAACACCCGTGCGGGTGGGGGCTCTCCAGTATTTTCCATATTTTATTGAGAATTTTTACATGAACATCGTACCAATTCGCGGCGAAGATGAAGCCGCATTAGAAGCCCATCGCCGTACCCTGACCGTCGCCCTCTGCAGCTGGTTCGTCCGTCGAGACGGCAAGTACTACGCCATCGATAACCTGTCGGCGGCGATCTCGAAGCCCGACGTCAAGATCGTGGCCCTCCAGCGGTTCCGGAAGGAGTTCCCCGACGTGCCGCTGAGCAACGAGCTCCTGAAGGCTGTGTTTACCCGAGCCCTGGAACAGACCCACACCGACGAGGAGCAGATCGTTGCCGTCTGGGGCGGTCGCAAGGTCTGCCTCCCCGGCAACCTTAAGCGGATCGTCGTTCAGCAGGGGCTGGCCGTCGTCAACACCTGGACCCAGCCAGCCTACCGTCGCCTCGGCGTACAGGGCGCTGACTACGGGATAGTCGGTCGGTTCGTCGACTGGGTGTTCCCCCGGCAGATCGAGCGGGACATGGTTCTGAACTGGCTGGCCTGGTGTCTCCAGAACGAGGCAGATAAGCCAACCTGGGCACCGTTCCTGTACTCGAAGACGAAGGGCTCTGGGAAGTCCACCTTCGCCCAGATCGTAACCGCTCTGTTCGGTCCCGAGAACTCGGTAACGCAGAATAACATCGACCAGCTCGTCAGCCGGTTCAACATGACCGCGCTCCAGAGCAAGCTGGTGATCTCGGAGGAGCTGAAGCTTCGGCAGGATTCGAGCCAGAGCAACGCTCTGAAGACCTACATCACCGAGAATACGACCCTTGCGGAATTTAAAGGCAAGGAGGCAGAGCGGGTTACCCAGTACTGCTGCTTCCTGCTCACCACGAACCACCTTCCGCTCTGGATCGAGGCCGAGGATCGTCGCTACTACGTCGTCGAGTTTGACCACGATGGCCACGCCGCTGGAGCCAGAAGTGACGAGTTCGCCAAGCTCGTGGGCCAGGTTCTGGCGTTCCTCCAGTCGCCAGATAACGTGGCGAGGCTCTATAATGCCTTAGTCGCTCGCCAATTACCGGACGGCTTCAGCGCGAAGACCCTGAACGTCGATCGGGACGCCACCGACGTCATGAAGCGTATTCACCAGGCAGCGGCTCAGGTCACCACCGAACAGCTCCGCGAGCATCTGGCCAAGAAGGGACTGTTCGCCATATCTGAGACGAGCCTGGCAGAGGTCGCTCAGGTCCAGCTGCGGGCGAACGCGAACCAGTTACGCCATGTCATGGCCGAGCTGGGTTGGAACCGGCTTGACGTGAAGTGGGGCGGGGTGGACTACACCCGGAAGCTCTGGGTTCATCCCGACTGCGCTGTCTACCGCGGCAACCTTACCGGTCCGGGCGGGAAGTCGGTCGCACTCGAGACACACCTGCAGCTGGCAGACGGCCCAGCGCTAAACTTAGGCTTCGATGTCTGACTTCATCCTGACTGACGACGGCGAAGACTGGTTCGCCCTGATACTCGCAGAACACATCGAGGAGGCCCGGAAACGGGCCAACTCACTGCTCGACGCTGGGGCCAGACTGGAGACCGGATGCATCGTCTCTTGCACGACCGCTCGGAAGAAGGTTCGCTTCCATGGGCGGCAGGTGGCGGCCTACCGGTTCATCTACTGCGTCTTGAACGAGACGGCGATCGGATTTGATACCGTCGTTCGTCATCGGTGTCATAACCCGCTCTGCATCAACCCGGAACATCTGGAGCTCGGGTCGCGGGCGGATAACAAGCATGACGACTGGGAAGCGGCCGCGTACGGGGTGGACTTCGGCCTGCTTTAACCCGTGGCATAGCTGGCGGCGGATGGGGCTTGGGACTCCCGAGACTCCCGTTCGCCACCAGCAAATACAGCCAGACCTTAGGCGGTCCGATCTTGGCGACGCCGTAGTGTTCTTAGGCCAGCGAGAGAGGCTATTCCGGTGACGAGCGAAATGGCCGCTGCCGGAAGTGGCACTGGTGATGGATCGACGCTCTTGGTCCAAGTGCCCGGCCCCGAGCTATAGTGATCGGTGTAGCCGTCGCCACCGGTGGTCGACATCCAGTCAGTGTCTGGGCTGCCTTCCCATCTAGAAAACTCCCAGTCGATCACGTTCGCTTCGTTGTCAAAAGTCATCCAGAGCCGACCCTCTGCTAGCCAAGGGTGAAGCGCGGCAAAGACCCATCCCGTGGAGCGGACGAGCGCGGCGACTTTCGAAAAGTCAGATGGTGTCGCTTCATCGCCCACCCACTCCAGACTGTCTGAACCGCCCGGTCCCGAAAACTCATACTTCATCGACCACTGATTATCGCTTTCCCAAACCTCTGACGCGTAGAAAGAGATCGTGGAGTTCGCAAGTGAACCGCCTGGGATGTGGTCGAGATCGAACGTGACCGATCCCCAGAACGCCGAGTCTGGAATTGGCGTCTTGGTGCACGGCTCCCAAGGAAGCTCTTCACCTGGAGCTATGCAGGAAGTCCACTCCCACTCGTCCAGATCTTGTCCTTGATAGTCGTATGTAACGACCGCTGCCTGTGCGTGGCTGGCAACTAGTGTTGCCGCAATCATTGCCAAGAATCGCATTTGAACCTCATGTACTCACAACACCGTGAACTGTTCCATGAAAGTACGGATTCGGCTAGCTAATTTCTAGGAAGGAGAACCTCTAGTGACCGCGCCAGAACAGCCTCAGATCGTGACATTCAGCCAGATGAAAGGGGCGATCGGCTCACTGGTCCTTCTTTGGTCACGGATCGAAATGGCGCTGGCTGAAGCGATCCAGTCCTTGCCGGATGAAGTGGCGAAGGATGCTCACGGGATACGCCGGTCGATCGACGTGTGGGAACGGTACGTGATGTCGAGGGGATCTGGAGAGGAACCACTTTCTCTGCTGTGCCAGCGCTTAGTAGCTCGGCTGAAACATGCCCTAGATGTCCGCAACCAGGTCTGCCACGGGTTGATCGGCATAACTGGCCAGGTCTCCGCCTCCGACCCCGAAGCCCATCTGACCGTCAGGCTGAAGGGCAAAAGAAAGGACATCTCCTGGTCCGAACTTCAGTCGATGTTTTCGTGGATGTCGCGAGCTGGACACCTGATTTGTGATTTAACTCATGTCGCCCTAGCGGACGATCCCAGGCAGGAGGGACGCACGCTCTTGATCGCGTGGCAGGACTTTCCCACACAGAGATGAATTGCTGTCCTCAAGGCATTGCGTCAGCCATGAGTTGGCGATGTCTAGCTTTATCGTCGATTACACGCACGTGGGAGCGTTGAGGCGAGCGATGGCCCTCTGCGCAACGACTGGAAGTGGAACCTGAGGCCAGCTAGATTTGCTTGGATGACCATTCGGTTCCACCTCATTGACCGAGAATTGCTTCCGTCCACAGACAGCCTGCGGCGGCCCTGGACGATTTTTGAAGTGAGGATCGGTCATTCGACGGATTGGAACCTTTGTCTGGAACTGGAGCGCGAGGGACAAGTCGCCAAGGCTGTATTCGAGCGTCCCGAGACCTTCCGAGTGCAAGACGAAAGTGATATCGCGCACTATTGGGGACTTCTTTCGGCTCAGCAGGCTGAGATAGGGACATTCTACGTCCTGAAGGAGGGCGCTTTCCTAGAAGAGTTTCGTGCCCGATCCATTTGGCCTGACAGGCAGCTTCAGCATTTCCTAGTAGCGGCCCTAGATACCTGTGTGGAAGTGATCTGTGCCCGACCTCCAAGAGTGGAGATTACTGAAGGATAGGTGCGTCCGGAAGAATCCGTACGAAGTTAGCCGTGCACTCATTCCCTTCGAGGGCGCCCGCGTCGCTCGTCGTTCACGATCACCCGCCAAGACGCAGGAATGCAGCCTAGCCCTTAACTGGGGCACCCCTTGGGGCATTCCGCCCGCAATTCAAGACCGCGCAGTCCAGCCAAACCGTTGGTTTGGTTTATCTCTACGGCATCGGGGAATGTTGGCTGGGGCGCTAGGAGATTCAGTAGGAGGTTGATCGGTACCAGCAAGCTGAAAGCGCTGGGC